>NZ_JBVIXD010000005.1:0-131251 GCF_055593965.1 Streptomyces sp. NPDC040622
CCTGCTGCGACCCCCGCCTCAACCCCACCCAGGCCCAGCACGTCGTCGCCGCCTGGACCCCCTGACCCCCACCCACCCCCTGCCCGCCCGGCAGCACCCGGAGTTCGGGGGACGAGCGCCCGGGTCCCGAACGGCTTCAGAGCGATTCCAGCCGGAATCCGTCATCCCCAAAGAAGGACCGCGCATCGTGGAGAGCGAGCCGTCCGGACAGCGTTGTCCGGCCCGCGCCGCCCCCGACCTCACCGGTCCTGCCGAAGCCACCAGAACCACCACCCCATGAACCGCCGGGCCGGCGCCCTCCCCCGAGCGCCGGCCCGGCTCCCCGCCCCGGACCCGGCCGGCCGCAGCGGCACCCGCACACCGAAAGACGAGTGGGAGAACAGATGCACAACTACGTAGTGGTCGACGCGTTCGCGCGACAGCCCCTCAACGGCAACCCGGTCGCGGTGTTCTTCGACGCCGACGACCTGAGCGCCGAGCAGATGCAGCGCATCGCACGGGAGATGAACCTCTCGGAGACCACGTTCGTACTCGGCCCGAAGCAGGGCGGGGACGTGCACGTGCGGATCTTCACGCCCGTCAACGAACTCCCCTTCGCCGGGCACCCGTTGCTCGGCACGGCCATCGCGCTCGGCCAACGCACGGACGCGGACCAGCTGAAGATCGAGACCGCCATGGGCGTGATCCCCTTCGAGCTGGAGCGCGCCGGCGGGAAGGTCGTCGCGACGAGCATGCGCCAGCCGGTGCCCGTGTGGGAGCCCTTCGACCGCGCGGACGAGCTCCTGGAGGCGCTCGGCATCCGCGAGTCGACGCTCCCGGTGGAGATCTACCGCAACGGCCCGCGACACGTCCTGGTCGGCTTCGAGAGCTTCGAGGCCCTGTCGAAGGTCGACCCCGACCACCGCGCACTGGCGGCCTTCCCGGACATGGCGACCAACTGCATCGCCGGATCGGGGACCACCTGGCGCAACCGCATGTTCTCACCCGCGTACGGAGTCGTGGAGGACGCCGCCACCGGCTCCGTCGCGGGCCCCATCGCCATCCACATCGCCCGGCACGGCCTCGCCTCGTACGGGCAGCACATCGAGATCACCCAGGGCGTCGACATGGGCCGCCCGTCCCCCATGAGCGCCCTGGTGCACGGCGAGGGCGACCGGGTCGACTCCGTCGAGGTCTCGGGCCACGGCGTCGTCACGATCGAAGGATTGATGCATGTCTGAGCTGTCCCAGCCGAACGCCACCCCCGCCACGGCGCCCAACCCCGGTACAGGAAACCGGCGTTCGGAGACACTGACGGGAACCATCGAGGTGGCCTTCCCCGAGTTCCGCACCCCGCCCGCCGAACCCCTGGGACTCCTGACCGCCTGGCTCAAGAGCGCCACCGACCAGGGCGTGCGCGAACCACGCGCCCTGGCCCTGGCCACCGCCGACGCCCAGGGCCACCCCTCCTCCCGCATCGTCGCCGTCAACGAGATCACCGACACCGGGATCGTGTTCATCACCCACACCGGCAGCCAGAAGGGCCGCGAACTGGCCGACAACCCCTGGGCCTCGGGCGTCCTGTACTGGCGCGAGAGCAGCCAGCAGATCACCCTCGCAGGCCCGGTCCGCCAACTCGACACCGCCCGCTCCCAGCAACTGTGGGCCGCCCGCGCCCCGTTCACCCACCCCATGTCCACCGCCGCACACCAGAGCGAACCCCTGCGCGACCTGGACCACGTGGAAGAACTGCGCACCCACGCCCGGCAACTGGCCGCCCTGGACCGACCCCTGCCCTGCCCCGACGCCTTCGCCGGCTACCTCCTGGAACCCGCCTCGGTGGAGTTCTGGGCCAACGGCACCGACCGCCTCCACGAACGCCTGCGCTACGACCGCACCCCCACCGGCTGGCACACCACCCGCCTCCAGCCCTGACACGTCCCACCGATCCGTCCCGACGCGACCCCGCTTCGACGGCTCGGCTCCGCCCCGGCACACGGATACGCACGCGACCGTACGCGTGTGCCGGGCGGCCGTCGTCCGTCCTTCGACCCCTGCTCCCCTGCCCCTGTCCCGCCCGTCTGTCGGCCTTTCCCCCGGAGATCTCATGAGCTCGTCCCCGTCCGCACCCGACCCCGCCGCCCCGGTGTTCACCAACCACCTGGAACTGCGCGCCCGCAACCGCCGGGCCGTCGAGCAGTACATGGAGATCGGTCCCGAGGCCCGGCTGAGCCGCTACACCCTCTACACCGACGACGGCACCGCCGCCCTCTTCAACACCGACATCGGCCGGCCCATCGTCGTCACCGGCCGCGAGAAGCTCCAGCACCACGGCGAGCTGTCCCTCAAGGTCCTGCCCGACTGGGAATGGTTCGACGTGCAGATCTACGAGACGCAGGACCCCAACATCATCTGGGTCGAGTGCGACGGCGAGGGAACCATCCGCTTCCCCGGTTACCCCGAGGGCCGCTACCGCAACCACTTCATCCACGGCTTCACCCTGCGCGACGGGAAGATCGCGGCCAGCCGCGAGTACACCAACCCCATCGAGCACATGCGCGCCCTGAGCATCGAGACCCCGCACATCAAGCGCGACTGGATCCCCTCCTGAACCACCACCACGCCCTGACGCAGTCCCGCCCCCGCACCGCAGTCCGTTGGGAGTAACAGGCCATGAGCCCCGACACCACCCCCCGCCCGGCAGCACGCGCCGCCATCGACCTGATCACCGCCGCCTGGCACACCCAGGCCGTCTACGCGGCGGCCAAGCTGGGGCTGCCCGATCTGATCGCGGCAGGGCACACCCTCCCGGCCGGCATCGCGCGGGCCGCCGACGCGGACGAGGACGCCGTCCGGCGCCTGCTGCGCCTCCTGCTGCGGCTGGGGGTGGTGGACGGCGACGAGACCGACGGCTACCGCACCACCGAAGTGGGAGAGCTGCTGCGGGACCGGCCCGGATCGCTGCGCGACGTGTCGCTGCTCTACGGCGAGGAGTTCTACCAGGCGTGGGGCGACTCCATAGAGACGTTCCGGACCGGCAGAACCGGCTTCGAGAAGGCGTACGGGGAGTCGCTCATCGGCTACCTGGGCAAGGACGCCGATGCCGCGCAGCGCTTCCAGCGCGCCATGCAGGCCCAGGCGAACAACTTCGCCTTCGACGCCGTTCCGCGGCACGTCGGCTTCGCCGATGACCGGCACGTCGTGGACATCGGGGGCGGCAGCGGCCAGCTCCTGGCCACGGTCCTCGCCTCCGCGCCGAAGGCCCGCGGCACCCTGCTCGACCTGGCCCACACCATCCCGATCGCCCGCGCGCACCTGGAGCGGACCGTGGGCGCCGACCGGGCCGAGCTCGTCGCCGGGGACATGTTCGAGAGCCCGATCCCCGAGGGGGCCGACACGTATCTGCTGTCCCGGGTCCTCGGCGACTGGTCGGCCGACGACTGCGTGCGCCTCCTGAGCAACGTACGCGCGGCCATGGCCCCGCACTCCCGGCTCGTGATCATCGAGATGGTCGTCCAGGACGGCAAGGCCGGTCTGCTGGCCCCGCTCTGGGACCTCCACCTGATGGTCGTCAACGGCGGGCATCAGCGCTCGATCGGCGAGTACCACGACCTGGCGGCCCGCTCGGGACTGTCCATCCAGCGCTCCGTCCCCCTGCCCATGGAGGTGTCGGCGCTGATCCTCACCGCGGCGGGCGGAGGACCGACCGGGGCGGGCCGAGGCGTTGCCCCATCCGGAGAACCGTCGTGACCGAGGAGCCCGTATGCCACCACAGCAGCCGCATCAAACGCGCACCATCAGCACCACCCCGGCCTTCGGCCCCGGCGTCGGGCTGCGGGAAGCGGACGGCGTCCGGGGCGCGAGCCTCGGCGCGCCCGTGATCCACGGCGTGCACACGTCGGTGGCCGCCTTCGTCGGCGACGCCCGCGGCCTGCCCGCCAGGCCGGTCTACGTCCGTCATCCGCAGGAGTTCGTCGAGGCGTTCGCGCGGCGCGCGGCCCACGGACAGGCTCCCTCGCACCTCCACGACGCCGTGCTCGGCCACTTCCGCAACGGCGGTGGCGGGGCCTGGCTCATCGGGACGACGGAGGGGGCGGCCACCGGCAAGGACCGCGTCGCCGCCTATCGAACCGCTCTCGCCAGGCTGGAGCGCCTTCCGGAGATCACCCTCGTGGTGGCGCCGGACCTGTGGCGGGTGGCGGAGGACGCGCACGGTATCGCGCGAGAGATCGCCGGGCACTGCGCCCGCCTCGGTGACCGGGTCGGACTGCTGCACACGCGGCAGGGCCTCGATCCCGCCGATGCGCGGACCGGGGCTTTCGCGCTCGCCGAGCCCGACGCCCGGTTCGTCGCCGTCCACTATCCGTGGCTCACCGTGACCGAGCCCGGCGGTCGGGAGCATCTGGTGCCGCCGTCGGGGCATGTGTCGGGGCTGTGCTGCCGCGTCGACGTCGAGCGGGGTGTGCACACCGCGCCGGTGGGCGCCCTGGTGGGAGTGGTGAAGCAGGAACGGGAACTGTCGGACCGCGAGGAGGAGGCTGCGGGTGAACTGCGCCTGAACTGCCTTCGGTTCGTCGCGGGGCAGGGCATCCGGGTGACGGGGGCACGCACGCTGTCAGCCGATCCCGGCTGGACGGACCTGGGCGTACGCCGCCTGGTGAACCACACCCGCGTCTCGCTCCAGCAGGGCACCCGGTGGGCCGCCTACGAGACCAACACACCCCAACTGCGGGCACTGGTACAGCAGTCCGCCGCGGCCTTCCTGCGCCGGCTGTGGCGCAGCGGAGCGCTGGCCGGCGGGTCCGCCGCCGAGGCGTTCGACGTCGTCTGCGACGACACCAACAACACCGCCGAGGACACCGCCCAGGGCCGGTTGAACCTCACCATCGGACTCGCCACCGTGCGGTCGGCCGAGTTCGTCACCTTCCAGATCCGGCACGACATCGGGAACAGAATTCCCTGACCAGGACCGTCAAGCCGACAAGGCCGGGCCCTTCAAAGGAGATTCAAGACAATGGAGATCCACTCATGCTCGAGGAACCACGCCTCGAGAAACCATGGTGCGAGGAACCACGGGCAGGAGATCCACGGCATCGCCGGATCGCCGCTCTGCGGCCCCTGCACCAGAAAGCTGGAGCGTGATCTGCGCGCGCTGCCCGGCCTCCACCAGGAAGGCCTGCACCACGTGATGGCGACGACCGGCCGACGACGCAACCCCACCAAGGTCTCCGGGAGCCGCAGGCGCGACCATCTGAACGTCTCGGCCCTCGACGCCAGGAGCAACATCGTCGCCATCCTGGAGTCATGGGCCCGGTACGCGGCGGACGAGCTCGGGATCACTCCCCCGGCCCGCTCCGTGCCCCACCTGGCCTGCTTCCTCCTGCTCCACCTGGAGTGGCTCGCGGCCCAGCCGCCGGCCGCGGACTTCGCGGACGAGGTCCAGGGCCTGCACGTCGAGCTGCTGCGGGTCATCGATCCGGACCGCGGCGACCGCACTCCGCTCACCAGGCAGTGCGTGGTGGACAGTTGCGCGGGGACGATCAACGCGTCGCCTGGCAGGGACACCAGCATCAGCTGCTCGTCGGGGCATTCGTGGGAAGTACGGGAATGGCTCGTACTGCGACACCTGATGGACCGTCAGAGCAGGGAAGCCGCCTGACCGTCACGGCGCCCCGGGCATCGCTCGGCCTGTTCAGCGGGAGAGAGCAGGACGGAGCGGGGCGGGACAGGTGGTGACACCGGTGGCGGAGTCTTGGGTGGAGGTGGTCCCGGCGTGCGGTCTCTCACCGCGCGCCGAGGGCGCCTCCACCGATCGCGTCGTACGGCGCGAGCATGCGGTCGCGGACCTCCAGAAGGATCACCGAGGCGACTTGCTCCGCTGTGCGCCCGTCCACGCGGACGACGGACCGGGCGACTTCGGCGTACAGATGACGCCGCGCCTCCAGCAACTCCTGCCACTTCTCACGGGGGTTGACAGCGAGGAGCGGGCGGGCCGCGTCCAGGTCGGCGCGCTTGAGGGCCTCTTCGACGTCCATCGAGAGGCAGATGACGGGGTGTTCGGCCAGGAGTGCGCGGGTGCCCGCGTCGAGGATGGCCCCGCCACCCAGGGCCAGAACCCCCTCGTGCTCGGCCAGCGCGGCCGCGACAGCGGCCTTCTCCAACGCACGGAAGTGTGCCTCCCCCTCATCGACGAAGATGTCGGAGATCTCCCGGCCCCGCGCCGCCACGATGTCCGCGTCCGTGTCCCGGAACCCGACACCCAGACGCTCCGCCAGCAGCTCTCCGACCGTCGTCTTGCCCACGCCCATCGGGCCGACAAGAACAACCCGCGGCCCACTCACCGGATCTGCAGGTGGTCGAGGTAGGACCGCACATTGCGGCGCGTCTCGGGCACGCTGTCGCCCCCGAACTTCTCCACCACCGCATCCGCGAGGACCAGGGCAACCATCGCCTCCGCCACGATCCCGGCCGCCGGCACCGCACACACATCAGAACGCTGGTGATGCGCCTTGGCCGCCTCACCCGTGGCCACATCAATGGTCGCCAGCGCACGCGGCACCGTCGCGATCGGCTTCATCGCCGCCCGCACCCGCAACAGCTCACCCGTGGTCAGCCCGCCCTCCGTACCACCGGAGCGGCCCGAGGTCCGCTTGATGCCGTCATCGGTCGTGACGATCTCGTCGTGCGCCTGTGATCCGGGCACCCGGGCGAGGCCGAAGCCGTCGCCGACCTCCACACCCTTGATCGCCTGGATCCCCATGAGCGCGGCAGCCAGCCGCGCATCCAGCCGCCGGTCCCAATGCACATGCGAACCCAAACCCACCGGCACCCCGTAGGCCAGGACCTCCACCACACCACCCAGGGTGTCACCGTCCTTGTGGGCCTGGTCGATCTCCGCGACCATCGCCTCCGACGCATCCGCGTCCAGACACCGCACCGGATCCGCGTCCAGCCTCTCCACATCCGCCGGCGTCGGATACACCCCGTACGGCGCCTTCGCCGCCGCCAGCTCCGTGACATGCGAGACGACCTCGATACCGGCCGCCTCCTTCAGGAACGAACGCGCCACCGCACCCAGCGCCACCCGCGCCGCCGTCTCACGCGCCGAAGCACGCTCCAGCACCGGACGCGCCTCGTCGAAGCCGTACTTCTGCATCCCCGCCAGATCAGCGTGACCAGGCCGCGGACGCGTCAGCGGAGCATTACGCGCCAGGTCAGCCAGGACATCCGGATCCACCGGATCGGCCGACATCACCTGCTCCCACTTCGGCCACTCCGTATTACCCACCATGACCGCGATCGGCGAGCCCATGCTCAGACCGTGCCGCACACCACCCAGGAACGTGACCTCATCACGCTCGAACTTCATCCGCGCACCACGGCCATAACCCAGCCGCCGCCGCGCCAGGTGATCCGCCACCAACTCCGTGGTGACCGGCACGCCGGCGGGAAGACCCTCCAACGTCGCGACAAGCGCGGGTCCGTGCGACTCCCCCGCGGTCAGCCAACGCAACCTGCTCAACGGTGTGCTCCTTTGCCTGCCTGTGCTCGGTGCTCAACGAAGCGCGTAGCCCCGGAAGAGGCGACGCATCTCGTCGTGGAACTCAGGGAATGTCTTGGCCACACAGGACGGGTCGTCGAGTGTGATGGTGTCCGGTACGGCGAGCCCGAGGACCGAGAACGACATCGCGATCCGGTGGTCGCGCCGGCACTCGATGCGGGTGGGGCGCGGCACTCCGGGGTGGACAGTGATCCAGTCCGGGCCGTCGGTGGTCTCGATGCCGCACGCCCGGAGGTTGGCCGCCACCGCGGCGACACGGTCGGACTCCTTGAGCCGGGCGTGTGCGACACCGCGGATCGTGATGGGGGCGTCGGCCAGCGGCGCGATGGCGGCGAGGGTCATGAAGGTGTCCGAGATCTCGCCCATGTCGACGGTGAAGCCGCCGCGCAGCGGGCCGGTGCCCGTCACCGTCGTGGCCGTCGGCCCCACGTGCACCTGGGCGCCGGCCCGCGCCAGGACGTCGACGAAGCGGAGGTCGCCCTGGAGACTGTCGGTGCCGAGGCCCGGCACGGTGACGGTGCTTCCGGTGACGGCCGCCGCGGCGAAGACGTACGAGGCGGAGGAGGCGTCGGGTTCGACCGCGACGTCGATGGCGTCGTAGGCCCGTGGCGCGACGCGCAGTGTGCCGTCCTCGCTCTCGTCGACGCGGACGCCGAAGCGGCGCATCAGCGACAGGGTCATGTCGACGTAGGGGCGGCTGACCAGGCTTCCGGTGCGGATCGCCAGGCCGCGGCGCATCAGGGGCGCCGCCATCAGGAGGCCGCTCAGGTACTGGCTGCTCAGGGACGAGTCCACGGTGAGCTCGCCGCCCTCGACGCCTTCGGCGCGGATCAGCAGGGGAAGTCCGTTGCCCGGGCCCGGCTCCAGGTCGACGCCCAGCGCGCGCAGCGCGTCGAGGAGCGGGCGCTGGGGCCGGGCCCGCAGCTGTTCCGAGCCGTCGAAGAGGAAGGTGCCGTGGCCGCAGGCGGCGAACGGCGGCAGGAAGCGGGCGGCCGTGCCGGCGTCCGCGCACCAGGGTCTCGCGGGGCCCGCCGGACCGCGTCCGGTGCCCGTCACCTCCCAGTACGCGTCCTGAGGGCCGCTCCTGACCGTGATGCCGCAGACGCCGAGCGCCTCACGGAAGGCGACCGTGTCCTCGCTCACCAGTGGGGCGCGGACCGTGCTCGTGCCGTCGGCGGCCGCGGCCAGCAGGAGCAGCCGGTTGGTCAGACTCTTGGATCCCGGTATGCGGGCTGCCAGGCCGGTGCCCGGCTCCTTCTCCGTGATCACGGAGGTGCCTCCTGCGAGCGCGTCGGTGGATCGGTGGATCGGTGTATCGGGCCGAGGAGCTCTCTATGGGGGAAGCGAGGGCTCCCCGGCCCGGTCCGGGTGGTGAACGTCAACGCCCTTGGAGAAGGGGGACGTTCACCATTCGAGGAGGGCGAGTCCCGCGGCCATGCCGCCGCCGAAGCCGGCCAGCAGGATCAGGTCGCCGCGCCGGAAGGCGCCCTTGCGGGCCGCCGCGTCCAGCGTGATGGGGATGGAGGCCGCTCCGGTGTTGCCGTAGTGCTCCAGCGTGAGGTGCGTGGTGGCGCGGGTGAGCCCCAGGTCCTCGATCACGGTGTCGAGCATGACGCCGTTGGCCTGGTGCGGCACGAAGTGCGCGATGTCGTCGTGCGCCACGCCCGCCTCGTGCAGGAACTGCTTGGTCAGCTGCGGCAGTTGCTCCACCACGAACCGGCGCACCTCGCGCCCGTCCATCGCGAAGTACTGCAGGTTCGCCTCCAGCGCGGCCTGGTCCGGGGGGATGCGGCTGCCGCCCGCCGGCACCTGGATCAGGTCGGCCAGCTCGCCGTAGGTGTGCAGGGAGACGTGCCGCACCCGCGGGCCCCGGCCGGGGCCGAGCACCATGGCACCCGCGCCGTCCCCGAAGAGCACGACCGTCTTGCGGTCGGCCGGGTTCAGGATCCGCGAGTACACGTCCGCGCCGATCACCAGCGCGTGGCCGCCTCGGTGCGCCAGCATGCCCTCCACCACCGACAGCGCGAAGACGCTGCCGGAGCAGACCGCGTTGACGTCGAAGGCCGCCGCCCCGAGGGCGCCGAGCCGCTGCTGGACGAAGACCGCGGTCGGCGGCTGCGGGCGGTCCGGCGTGGACGTGGCCACCACGATGAGGGACAGCTGTCCCGCCGTGATGCCGGCCGACTCCAGCGCGGCGCGGCCCGCCGCCACCGCCAGGTCCGAGGTGGCCTGCCCCGGCGCGGCCCAACGCCGTTCCCTGATCGCGGTCTTGCGGACGATCCACTCGCCCTCGACCCCTGCCGGTGCCCCGACCTCGTCATTGGAGACGATACGGTCCGGCACATAGGCGCCCGTACCGAGAACTGCGATATCGGCTGCGATATCGGTCATCCGCCTGCCCCACCCTCAACGCGACGTGATTGATGTCTGCTCATGGCCGGCACCCGTACGGCCCCGCCGCACCCGCATCCGGCGTGCGCGGGCGGCCGCATCGGGCCGCCCGCGCACCTGCGGTACCGCACGATGCCTACCGCCGCTCGTAGATCCGCTTGTGGCCGCGCAGACCGCCCAGCCGGAACTGTCCGCCGTTCTGCACCGGCGTCGGGTAGTCCCCGCCGTCCGTGGGGAAGGAGCGCTCGTGCAGCTGGCGGTAGCCGGCGTAGTCCAGCTCCGTGCGCCGCTCGATCGCCGCGAGGTTCTCGGCGGTGCGCAGCTGATCGCGGTAGCCGGGTACGGGCGTGCCCACGAAGAACTCCGCGACGCTGCCCGAGCCGTAGCTCAGGAACCCGATCGGCCGGTCCGTGAGGTCGTCGGCCTGGTCCAGGAGCGCGGCCAGACCCAGGTACACCGACGCGGTGTAGCTGTTGCCGATCACCCGGTTGTACGCGGTGGTCTGACCGATCGCCCGCGCGATGCCGTCCTTGTCGGTGTCTGCCCCGCAGTACTCGAGGAGGTGACGGTGGGCCTTGTAGGCCATCTTCGTGAACGGCTGGTGGTAGCAGAACGCGGCGAACTCCTCGAGCCCGCGGCCGCCCTGCTCCTGGTAGTCCTTCCAGCAGCCCTCGACCGCCTGCAGATAGGCGGAGATCGACTCCTGCCCGTCCACGAGCGCGGCGTCCCGGTAGTTGGGCCGCCAGAAGTCCATGACGTCCGCGGTGAACAGCCCCGAGGGGCCGTCGATCCGCAGCAGCGCCGGGTCCGCGCCGACCAGCATCGCCACGGCGGCGGCGCCCTGCGTCGCCTCACCGGGGCTGTCCAGCTCGTACTTGGATACGTCGCTGGCGATCACCAGCACCTGCTGGGAGGGGTCGCGTGCCACGAGGCCCAGCGCGAACTGGAGTCCCGCGGTCGCCCCGTAGCAGGCCTGCTTCAGCTCGACCACGCGCGCCGCGGACGGCAGCCCGAGGAGCGAATGCACGTACACGCCACCGGACTTGGCCTGGTCGATCGAGGACTCCGTCGCGAAGACGACCGTCCGGATCCGCTCGCTGCCGTGCCGCTCGATGATCGGCGCGGCCGCCGAGGCGCCCAGCGTGACGATGTCCTCGTCGGCCGCCGGGACGCTCATCGACTCCTGGCCGATGCCGATGTGGTACTTCCCGAGCTCCGTGCCGTTGTACGCCGCGAGTGCCGCGTGCGGCAGGACGAACTCCGTCGTCGCCAACGACAGATCATGAATCCCTATACCGGGCACACCGGATCCACTGGTCATGCCTACACACCGACCTTTTCCGACTTGTTGTTCCGCTCGAACTGGACGTGGGCGCGCATGAGTTCACCGGGGTTGGTCTGCGCTGCCAGCAGCGAGAGCTCGCCGCACAGGACGGTCGCCGCCGCGATGACGGCGAGCCGGCGGGCGTTCTCGCCGGGCTCGCGGTCGACCCGGCAGCCCAGCCGGGCGAGGTTGGTCTCGACGAACTCGAGGCCCTTGCCGTTGCCCACCGTGCCGACGATCAGGTTCGGCAGGGTGCAGGCGAAGTAGAGGTCGCCGTCGCGGTCCTCGGCCATGGTGACGCCCTGCGAGCCCTCGACGATGTTGGCCGCGTCCTGGCCGGTCGCCAGGTAGAACCCGAGCAGCATGTTGGCGTAGTGGGCGTTCGCGGAGCGGATGCCGCCGGCGAGCAGGGTGCCGAGCATGTTCTTGCGGATGTTCAGCTGGACCACCTTGGCGGCGGTCGTGTGCAGGACGTCGGTGACGACGTCGCGCGGGATCAGCAGCTCCGTGACCACGTTCTTGCCGCGGCCGAGGATGCCGTTGATCGCGGTGGCCTTCTTGTCCGTGCAGTAGTTGCCGGAGATCGACCCGTAGGCGATGCCCGGAATCGTGTCCAGCAGGTGCTTCAGGAGCGCGTCGGAGGCGAGCGTCGCCATGTTGTGCCCGGACGCGTCACCCGTGGTGAACTCGAACCGGATGAACAGCAGGTTGGCGTTGATCTCGTGCCGGATGTTGATCAGCTGGGCGAACCGGCTGCAGCCTCGGACCACGTCGCGCAGCTCGTCGATCCGCGCCTCGATGGCGCGCGCGGCCACGTACGCGGTCTGCGCGTCCGTCGCCTCCACGAGCACGGAGCGGGTCATCCGCTCGTCGACGAGGGTGGCGACGATGCCGTTCTCGGCGAGCATGGACACCTTCGCCCCGCGGCCCACGGAGGGCCACAGCGGCGTCTCGTAGGTGGCCAGCGGGACGTGGGTCTCGGTGGTGGCGACGTTCCCGGAGATGCGCAGCGGGCCGACCCACCGCATCGGGACGCCGGCAATCGCGTGGGTCTCAGTCATCGGGTGCTTCCCGTCAGTTCTTGAGCGGCCTCGACAGAGCGGGAACGCTGGGCGAAGGGCGCCGTGTCGATGCCCCGGTCGGCGCAGAAGGACCGCAGGTCCCCCTGGATCAGCAGGTCGCAGCGGCGCAGCTCGGCGGGGGTGCGCGCACCGAGCATGGTCTGCATGGCCGCGAGCTGGTCGAGCCACGTCGAGATCTGCGCGATCAGCGCGGAGACCCCGTCGTCCTTCAGCGTGCGCAGGAAGCCGCCGGACACGCCGACACCGGACGCGCCGAGCGCCAGTGCGCGGGTCACGTCCAGCGCGTTGCGCACGCCGCCGGAGGCGAGTACGGGGATGCCGACGTCCTGGGTGTCCAGCAGGCAGGCGGCGGTGGACTGCCCCCAGCCGTGCAGGAACGCGTAGTCGCCGATCTCCCGGCGGCCGTTCTCGATGCGGGCGAAGTCGGTGCCGCCGCGACCTCCGAGGTCCGCGACCCGTACGCCGAGGCTCTCCAGCAGGAGGACGGTCTCACGGCTCAGGCCGTTGCCGACCTCCTTGACTATCACGGGGACGTCGACGGCCGCCGCGATCTTCTCGATCTGCGGGACCCAGGAGGAGAACGAGCGGTCGCCCTCCGGCATGGGGGTTTCCTGCGCCGTGTTGATGTGGATCTGCAGGGCGTTGGCCCGCACGAGGTCGATGGCGCGCTGGGCCATGTCGACGGACGCCGTCGCGTTCACGTTCGCCAGGACGAACCCGTCCGGGTTCTCCTTGCGCAGCACGCTGAACGTACCGGCGCAGGAGGGGTCCTTGAAGTACGCGCTCATGGACCCGGAGGCGACGGCGACGCCGGTCTCGCGGGCGGCGATGGCCAGGTCACGGTTGATGATGCCGGTGCTCTCGCTGCCACCGGTCATCGCGTTGATGTAGAGCGGCACCTGCCAGGAGATGCCGGCGAAGTCCGTGGCCAGGGACACGTCTGGGCGGTCGATGCCGGCCAGGGCGTGGTGGACGAACGACACCTCGTCGAACTGGTTGTGTCCGCTGAGCTGACGCTGGTGCTCGACAGCGAGCCGGACGTGGTCGTCCTTGCGTTGAGAGATCATTCTTCGTTCCCTTCCATGGCGGGACGGAGCTGCAGGGGCCGCACCCCCGCCGTGGTCCACGATTTCTGTACCTGTGCGATGTCCGATGACGCCGAGGCGTCCAGCAGCGCGATGCCGCAGTCGCCGCCGCCCGCTCCTGAGGGCTTGGCGGCGCCGCCGACGGCTTCGGCCGCGTCGCAGAGCGCGGTCAGCTCGGGCGTGAAGATGCCGAGGCCGACCGTTTCGTCCAGCCGCGCCAACTCCCGTCGGGCGCGCCGGATCTGCTCCAGCAAGGTGTGGCGGTCCCCGCGCTCCAGTGCGTCGATCGAGGCGCGCACGAAGTCGGCGGTGCTCTCCACGAACTGCCGGTGGGAGGCGCTGCCGCGCCAGGTCCTTCGGTCCAGGCCGGAGACGAGGGACGAGGTGGAGGCAGGTGTTCCGGTCCAGCCGACCTCCAGGGAGAGGCCCTGGGGAGGCGGCAGTCTGCGTACCTCGTGGCCGGGCCAGGGGGCGCTGAGCGCCTTCTCGACGCCCGCGCTCTCGGCCAGGTCGAGGACGGCCGCGCGGTCGGGCGCCCGGTAGGCGATCCAGCCGCCCCAGGTGCTGGCGGCGAGGTCGCCGCCGGATCCCTTGGGGTCCAGGCCCGCGGTGGCGAGCATGGCGAGGCGGTACCGGGCGTCGTGCGTCAGGTCGAGGCCCGAGGAGGCGGCCACGGCGGCGACGGTCGCCACGGTCACCGCCCCGCTCGATCCCAGGCCGTACTTCGTTCCGTTGTCGTGCAGCCCGCTGCTCACCGAGATGTCCAACGCCGGTACGGGCAGGCCGCGTTCGGTCAGGAGCCGGCCCACGATCTCGACGGCGGCCGCCACGTGGGACAGGCCCTCCCGGACGAGCTGTTCGTCCCGCGGTCCCGTTCCTTCGAGGCGGCCGTCCCGCCAGCGGCAGTGTGCCCCTCGCGCGGCGAGGTCGGTGGAGAGGCGGACGCCGGGCTCGCCGGGGTCGGAGACCGTGACCGTGATGTACCGGTCGACCGCCACCAGGATCGCCGCGTTGCCCGGCTCCACCACCGCGTACTCGCCGGCGACGAACAGCTTGCCCGGCGCGCGCCGGGCAACAGTCGGCCGACGGGACATCATCCGTCCTCGGTCAGCAGCCGGGCGCCGGGGCCGGGGCGGGCGATGTGGACCGCGCCGCCCTGGGCGGCGGTGCGCACGACGTCGGCGACCCGGTCGGCGTCCGCGTTGCGGCAGAGCACCTTCACGTTCGGTCCGGCGTCCATGGTCGCGTAGGCGGCGACGCCGTCACGCCTGAGCCGGAGCACGCTGTCGAGGACGGTGAGCGAGGCCGGCGACATGTAGCGGACCGCGGGACGGGCCGCCAGCATCGTGGCGTGCATGCCGAGCGCGTTGCGCTCCGCGATCTCGCCGACCGCTTCGAGGTCGCCGCGGCCGAGGGCCGTGCGCATGTCGACCAGGTCGGCCTTGCTGGAGAGTGCCCACGGCTCGTAGAGCGGCGAGGTGTCGACGGTACGGCGCATGGCCGCCCGGCTGGACACGTCCTTGGGTCCCGCGTTGACGACCGCGACGACGAGGGCGGGGTCGAGAGGGCCCGCGGGCACCGGCTCGGCGTACGAGCTCAGGTCCGCGTCCTCCTCCGTGCCGTCCTCCCGGCCCGCGTGCCAGACGACGAAGTCGCCGAAGAGCGACCGGGACGCCGAGCCGGATCCGCGCCGGGCGAGGCGGGAGAGCGCGGTGGCGTCGAGGTCCAGGCCGTAGGCGGCGGCCGCGGCCACGGCCAGGGCGGCGAAGCCACTGGCGGAGGAGGCGAGGCCCGCCCCGGTGGGCACGGTGTTCTCGGTGTCGACCACGGCCCGGTGGGCGACGCCGGACCGCTCGCGCACCAGGTCGAGGAAGGTGATGATGCGCTTCTGCGCCTCACCCTCCGCGGGTGCGCCGCCGAGCGTCACCTCGTCCTGGACGGCCTCGGGGGCCAGCCGGACGCGGGTGGTCGTCGGGAAGATGTCGAGGGTCATCGAGAGGCTGTCGGTGCGCGGCAGGATGAGCCGCTCGTCGCGCTTGCCCCAGTACTTGATCAGTGCGATGTTCGGGTGCGCCACCGCGGTCGCGCTCCCCGTCGTGCCCGGTGGTGCGGAGCGCACCGCCGCGGCCTGCTGTTCAGCGCCCATGGCCGGCGAACCCCCTCAGCGGTACGACCCAGGTCTGTTCGGCGCCGGCCTCGTGGAGTCGCCGGGTCACCGCGCTCGCCTGCTCGGACTGGGTCAGCGCGATCATGCAGCCGCCCATGCCACCCCCTGTGATCTTGGCGCCGAGGCTGCCCGCCGCGAGCGCGCCCTCGACCAGCGCGTCGATCCGCTCGGTGCTCAGCCCGCCCGCGCGCAGCAGCTCGTGATACTCCGTCATGCGGGAGCCGAGCTCCTCGGGCTTGCCGTCGGCCAGGGCGTGCCTGCCCTCGTCGGTCAGTTCCGTGGCGCGGCGCACGAAGCGTTCCTGCGCGCCCGAGTGCTGCTGGAAGCCTTCGCGCAGCAGGGTGACGGCGTCCTTGGTACGGCCCACCTCGCCGCTGTCGGCGACGATGAACAACGCCTCGCAGCCGATGGGGAGTTCCTCGGAGCGCCCCTGTTGGAACAGCAGTGGCCCGGGTGCGCCCACCGCGGTGGCGTCCACGCCGCTGGCGCGGCCGTGCGCCACGTTCTCGGCGGTCTGCACCAGGTCGAACGCGGTCTGCGGGCTCACCTCGCGGTCGAAGAGGTCGGCCAGCGCGAACACCACCGCCCGCGCGCACGCCGCACTGGAACCGAGGCCGCGGCCCGGCGGGATCGCGCAGTCCAGGATCACGTCGAGATGCACGTCGTCGGCGACGTCCATGGTCGTACGGAACTCGTCGGCCAGCCGGCTCAGCCAGTCGGAGGCCTGGGTCGCCACGGGCCGGGTGGCGGAACCGGTCATGGTCAGCGATACGTCGCCGGAGTCGCCCGGCGCCTTGGCCGACCAGCCGGCGCTCGCGGTGACCGCCAGCTGTGGAACCGGAAGAGCGAGGGCGGGAGCGCCGTACACCACCGCGTGCTCGCCCAGCAGGATCGTCTTCGCGTGGGCGCGACCGATACCGACCGAACGAGCGCGGCGGATTTCTGACACCCCCTCCGTCGAGGCCGGTGGTGTCAACGCACTCAGCTCCCTTTGTCTTTTCTGCATGGAGATCGCATCATCCAGAGTTCTAGGAAGGAATGAAGCAGATCGGGTGCCGTCAGAACCCCGACCGTTCCGGAGAAAAGGGCCCGCGGCGAAGCAGGACATTGCTTCCCCGCGAGCCCTTCGACTTCAGCCCTGCCGGGCGGGACGCGCTCAGCTCTCGGAACGCAGCAGGTTCTCCACACGCTTCTGCCACTGGTAGTACGAAGCGATCTTGTGGTACTCGCCCTTGGGCGTCGCCGCGATGCCGTAGACGTAGTTGCGGCCCGAGGTGTCGTAGGGCGCGTCCTTGATGAGCCGCTCGAAGGTCGGCGCCAGGTCCACGGGCAGGCTCAGCGGCTCCGGCGTCATGACGGAGTACGTGAAGCGGCTGATCTTCGGGGAGTCCCAGCTCAGGGTCGTGTAGATGACGAAGGACCGCTCGCAGAACTTCAGCAGCTCCTCGCTCGGCTCCGCGAGGCCGAGCTCGCCGAGGATCGCCCTGACGCCCTTCTCCTCGAAGACATCGGCCGGCACCCGGTCGCCGACGCCGCCGCCGAAGTACAGGTTCATCGTGCGGTTCGAGTAGTCGATGCCGACCGTGCTCACGATGTTGGTGAGGCCCCACTTCTCGAAGAAGTCGAGGTTGGCGGCCACGCCCTCGGGGATCGAGGGCAGCTTGGCCAGCTCGGCGATCGTCAGCAGCTTCTCGGCGCTGGGGAAGGACCAGGTCTTGGTGAAGCCGCCGGCCACGCCGAAGTCGACGCCGCAGCTGGTGATCGGGAGGTTCTCGTGGATCTCCTTCAGGAGCTTGCCGGAGGGGTGGTCCGTCTTCGGCGTGATGCCGTGCTCCACGGCACGGGCGTACGGGTCGATGTCCTTCGGGAGCATCGTGAAGCGCGCGTCCAGGTCGTCCGCGCTGCTGCCGGTCGACGCGCGGAAGGAGATCACGGAATTCCCGACCACGTCCTCGAAGGCGGTCAGGATGGGCCAGACCTTTTCGCGCGAGGCGGTGACGTCCACCAGCTGAGCCGTCTTCTCGATGATCGAGTACAGCTCTGTCAACTCGGCGGATTCTGACATGGTTCCTCCATTTATCGATCTTGACGTTTGTCGGGACAGGAACACATCACGGGCGGCGCACCAGGAATGCGGACGACCGCGGCGCGGCACGACGAATAAGCCGCAGCCCGGTGGGACTGCGGCGAAAGGTGTCGATGCTTCGGAGGTTCCTGGACCCGGCCTGCCGGTACCTGCAAAATTGCCGGGCGACTTCTCACAACTTAAGGTCGTCAATCCCCTTCGCTCCGCGGGGGATCACGCGCGCGGCTCTGGAGCCGTCCGCACAACGGGCGGGACGGCACGCATGCAATGAGCGCGGAGGGGAATCAGTACTGCACCGGGATCGGACCCGGCCCCGCCGGTTCGGGCCGAAGGGCCACGAGACTCAACCCCGCGCCTCGCGGCGGGTTTTGGGCAGAGTTGGCGTGCAGAAATAGTGACACGGGCGGAGCCTTCGAGCCAAGGCCTCCCTGAAGTGACCCGGGTCACATCGCGTCATGTCCGCTCGCATGGGGGCAGTTGCCCACCTCGACGCCGACGGGGGCGCGCGCCGCACGCGACGCCCCCGCCTCCAGCCCCGCGCCACGCGCGCCACGCGCCACGCCTCACGCGTACTGGCACAACCCCCGCGGAACGTACGCCCCGTGCCCCGCGCGTCCGGCGTAGACGCGGCGGTCGATCACCGGCACGCCCCGGGACAGCACCGTCTCCACGCGCCCGGTCACGCGCTTGCCCTCGTAGGCCGAGTAGTCGACGTTCATGTGGTGGGTCTGCGCGGAGATCGTCTGCTCGGCGTGCGGGTCGTAGATGACGATGTCCGCGTCGGTGCCCGGCGCGATCGTGCCCTTCTTCGGGTAAAGGCCGAACATCCGGGCCGGTGTCGCGCAGGCGACCTGGATCCAGCGGCGTCGGCTGATGTGGCCTTCCACGACCGCCTGGTGGAGCAGGTCCATGCGGTTCTCGACGCCCGGCAGGCCGTTCGGGATCTTCGAGAAGTCGTCCCGGCCCATCTCCTTCTGGCCCTTGAAACAGAACGGGCAGTGGTCCGTGGAGACCACCTGCAGGTCGTTCGTCCGCAGTCCGCGCCAGAGCGCCTCCTGGTGCTCCCGCGGGCGCAGCGGGGTCGAGCAGACGTACTTCGCGCCCTCGAAGCCGGGTTCGGCGAGGTTGTCGGTCGACAGGAAGAGGTACTGCGGACAGGTCTCGCCGAAGACCGGCAGGCCCTCGTCCCGCGCGCGGGTCAGTTCGGCGACGGCCTCCTGGGCGGACACGTGCACCACGTACAGCGGGGCACCGGCCACCTGACTCAGCTTGATCACCCGATGGGTCGCCTCGGCCTCCAGGAGCGCCTTGCGGACCTCCCCGTGATAGCGCGGGTCCCGCTCACCGCGGGCAAGCGCCTGCTCCACCAGGACGTCGATGGCGAGGCCGTTCTCCGCGTGGGTCATCACCAGGCCGCCGTTGGTGCTCGCCCGCTGCATCGCCCGGAGGATCTGGCCGTCGTCGGAGAGGAAGACGCCCGGGTAGGCGGTGAACAGCTTGAACGAGCTGACCCCGGCGGCGACGAGCCGGTCCATCTCCTTGAGGGAGGACTCGTTCACGTCGGACATGATCATGTGGAAGCCGTAGTCGACGGCGCAGTTCCCCGCGGCCTTCTCGTGCCACGCGTCGAGCCCCTCCGCGAGCGTGCCGCCCTTGGGCTGGATCGCGAAGTCGACGATGGTCGTCGTGCCGCCCCAGGCCGCGGCACGGGTGCCCGTCTCGAAGGTGTCGGCGGCGAGGGTGCCGCCGAAGGGCATCTCCATGTGCGTGTGGGCGTCGACGCCGCCGGGGATCACGTACTTCCCGGTGGCGTCGATCACCCGGTCGGCGGTCCACCCGTGGCGGTCGCGGGTGGCGAGCGCCACGACGGTGCCGTCCTCCACGAGTACGTCCACGGGCAGTTCGTCGGAGGCCGTGACGACCAGCCCGCCGGTGATCAGAGTGCGGTCGCTCATGTGGTGCGCTCCCTTTCCTGCGGGCCGGCTCGCGCGGACCCGGGTGGGTGAACTAGGCGTCGCGCAGGGCCTGTTCGAGGATCGCTGCGCCCTCCTCGGCCTCCGCCACGGTCAGCGAAAGCGGCGGGGCGATGCGCAGCACGCTGGTGTCGTGCCCGCCGCCCTTGCCGATGAGCAGGCCGCCCTCGCGGGCCGCTTCGAGCACGGCGGCGGCCGCCCTCGGGTTCGGCCGGTCCGTGCCGGGCTCCATCAGCTCGACGCCGATCATCAGGCCGCGCCCGCGCACCTCGCGCACCACGGGCAGCTGGGCGCAGATCGCCCGCAGCCGCTCGATGAGGAGACCGCCGACGCGCCGGGCGTTGCCCGGCAGGTCGTGCTCCAGGAGGTACGCGAGGTTGGCGAGGCCGGCCGCCATGGTGACGGGGGAACCGCCGAACGTCGAGATGGAGTTGGCGTCGAGGGAGTTCATGACCTCGGCGCGGGCCACGACACCGCCGATCGCCATGCCGTTGCCGATGCCCTTGGCGAAGGTGAGGATGTCCGGCGGCCCGTTGCCGGCGTGCGCCTGCCAGCCCCAGAAGTGCTCGCCCGTGCGGCCCCAGCCGGTCTGCACCTCGTCGGCGATCCACAGGATGCCGTGCTCGTCGAGGACCTCGCGGAAGGCGGCGTAGAGACCGTCGGGCGGCGAGGTGAAGCCGCCGACGCCCTGGATCGGCTCGGCGATGAGCGCCGCCACTCCCCCGCGGGCCTGTCCGAGCATGTCGCGCAGGTCGGCGACGCAGGCCGCGGTGAACTCGGCGTCGCCCAGGCCGGCGTACGGGCCGCGGCTGCGGACGCCCCCGTGCACGTACAGCGTCTGGAGCGGCGAGAGGCTGGTCGGCGACCACGCCTGGTTGCCGGTGATGCCGACGGTCGTGAAGGAGCGGCCGTGGTAGCTGTTGCGCATCGCCAGGATCTGGTTCGAGCGGCGGTGGGCGGTGGCGAGCAGCAGCGCCGCGTCGTTGGCCTCGGTGCCCGAGGTGGTGAAGAAGACGCGGGCGTCGGGGATGCCGGACAACGCGGCGACGCGCTCGGCGAGTTCGACCATCGGGCGGTTGAGGTAGAGGGTCGAGGAGTGGATGATCCGGCCCGCCTGCTCGTTCACCGCCTTGGTGACCTCGGGCAGCGCGTGCGCGGTCATGGTGGTGAGGATGCCGCCGAAGAAGTCGAGGTACTTCCTGCCGTCGGCGTCCCACACGTGGCGGCCCTCGCCGTGGGTGAGCTCCATGGGGTGCCGGTAGTAGAGCGCGAGCCACTCGGGCAGCACGGCCCGGTGCCGGTCGTACAGGTCGCTCACGGCTGCACCAGCCCTTCGTAGGCGTCGGGGCGGCGGTCGCGGTAGAACGCCCACTGCTGGCGCACTTCCTCGATGAGGGCGAAGTCGAGGTCCCTGACGACGAGTTCTTCCGTCTTGTCGTCGGCGGGCTCGCCGACGAACTGCCCCCGGGGGTCGACGAAGTAGCTGGTGCCGTAGAAGTCGTTGTCGCCGTACTCCTCCTGGCCGACGCGGTTGATCGCGGCGATGAAGTACTCGTTGGCGACGGCGGCCGCGGGCTGTTCGAGCTGCCAGAGGTAGGCGGAGAGGCCGCGCGAGGTGGCGGAGGGGTTGTAGACGATCTGCGCGCCGTTCAGGCCCAACTGCCGCCAGCCCTCGGGGAAGTGGCGGTCGTAGCAGATGTAGACGCCGACCTTGCCGACCGCGGTGTCGAAGACGGGCCAGCCGAGGTTGCCCGGCTTGAAGTAGTACTTCTCCCAGAAGCCCTTGACCTGCGGGATGTGGTGCTTGCGGTACTTGCCGAGGTAGCTGCCGTCGGCGTCGATCACGGCCGCGGTGTTGAAGTAGAAGCCGGACTGCTCGACCTCGAAGACGGGGACGACGATCACCATGCCGGTCTCACGGGCGAGCTCCCGCATGCGGGTGACGGTGGGGCCGTCCGGCACGGGCTCGGCCCAGCGGTAGTGCTCGGCCTCCTGGACCTGGCAGAAGTAGGGGGCGTTGAACACCTCCTGGAACCCGATGATCTTCGCCCCCTGACGGGCCGCCTCGCGGGCGTGCTCCTCATGCTTGGCGATCATGGATTCGGTGTCGCCTGTCCAGGTCGCCTGGACCAGTGCGGCGCGTACGACGTTGACCATGAGCTGCTCCTTCGTGGGTCCTTGAGAGGACGTCAGAGAGCTTCTACGCACGTAGATCTGCTGCGTGGATTAGGAGAACGTAAGCCTCCGCCGACGGGCTGAGCAAGACCATCGCCGTCAACCGGCGGAGTCGATCATGTTTCGCACCCGAGCGGGCGAGAAACGGGCGCAAAGCGGTACGGGGAGGGCGCCGCGGCGGGCCTGGGCCGGCCGGGGTCAGGCGCTGAATCCCGCGACGCGCAGGGCGTGCACCAGGTCCCAGTGGTGCTCGTCGGAGACGCCCTGGGCCGTCTCCAGGAGCAAGGGGATGAGGCGGTGCGGGTCCGTGTGCGCGCAGCGGGCCACGTCCTCGGAGGTGCGGACGCGTACGTAGGAGTCGAGGAGCGCGCGGGCCTCGCGCTCGCGGCCCGCGTCGATCAGCGCGAGGAACGCCTCGGCGATCTCGGGCGCGGGACGCGCGACGCCCTGCCGCAGCAGCTTCCTGCAGTCGTCGGAGCGGCCCGCCCCGGCGAGCGCGTCCGCCAGCGCGACGAGCCGGTCGGGCGGCAGCGACGCGGCCTCCCACAGCAGGGTCGCCCAGTCGGCGCCGAGTCCCGCGCGGTGCAGTTCCCCGGCGAACAGCGGCAGCCGGGCCGCGGGCCAGCCCGCGGCCTCCACCAGCACCCCGTGCGCCTCACCGCTGCGCCCCTCGCCCCGGAGCCGGACGAGGTCCCGCACCGCGTCGGACGTGGCGCGGGCGGCCGCCTCGTCGTCGGTGACCGGCGGCGCGGCGGACTCCTCGCTCTCCGGGGGCGCGAACCGAGCGCCGCGCGGCGTCCGGCGCGTGGACGCCGGGGCGGGCACGGCCACGGGAGCACCGGCGGCCTCCCCGCCCGCGCCACCGTCCCCGAGCCCGGCGAACCGGGCACCACGCGGGCGGCGCCGGGTGCGCCCCGCACGCTCCGGGGCGGGCTCGGGCGCGGGGCTCTGGCGGGGTACGCGGGGTCCGGCTTCCGGCGCCTCGTGCCGGGCGGCGGAGAAGGGATCCGGCTCGTCGGGGGCGGCGTGAGCGCCGCCCGGCACCGCGAAGACGTCGTCCGGCTCCGCAACGCCGGACAGTCCGGTCGCTCCCCCGCCGAAGCTCTCCTCGTAGCCCCTGCCGTACGCCTCACCGTGCGCCCCGCCGTACCCGTCGCCGGGAGCCTCACCGAAGACGAGGGATTCGCCCCCGAGGCTGTCCGGGGAGACACCGGCGAGCACGCCCCCGGAAGCGGCCACGCCGGTGTCCGGCATCCCCGGAGCCGCACCCGGGTCCCCCGCGGCGGCAGCACCGAAGTCCCCCGCGGGCGACGCCCCGAAGCCCCCGCCGGTCAGCGCCGTGCCGAGGTCGGCCCACGACGGGCGTTCCGCCTCGGTCAGGCGGTCCAAGCGGTCCCGGATTTCCGCGCAGCGCGCGGTGGCCCGCTCGTGGTCGTCGCGCACCCACGCCAGGTCGAGGTTGATGCGGTCGATGTCGTCGGCGGCGTCCGCGTCGGTGGCCGCGGTCAGCTGCCGGTTCAGGTCGGCCTGCCGCTCCAGGGCGACGCGCTGCTCCCTGAGCATCATGTCGAGCCGGTCGCCGAGCAGTTCGCGTCCGCCGGGCCGGGCGTCGTACGCGGCGAGGGAGGCCCGGTGGAGCGCGCGCGCCCGCCCCGCCTCGTGCTCGGCCTCCGGCACGCCCCGGTCCGCCGCGAGGTCGTGGAGCAGCGCCTGCACCACGTCCCAGGGCGGCACCTCGGCGCCGTCCAGGCAGGCGCGCATGCCGTCCGGGTCGCGCTGCCAGAACACGCCGCACCAGCCGGCGCGCTGGTCGAGCCGCCCCAGCAGGTCCCTCAAGTACTTCGCGAACTCCCTTACCCGATCCGGGAGTTGTCCCACTGCCATCTGCCCAGCACCGCCGCCCTGTGGAGACAGGAGTCTTCCGGTCCGGAAGATAACACCAGATGTGTTACGGGACGACTACATGCAGTTTTCCGCGGGCACGTCCTGCCCGAAAGGGACAGTCGCGGATGCGCGAAAGGGACAGTCGCGGATGCGCGAAAGGGACAGCGGCGGATGCGCGAAAGGGACAGCGGCGGATGCGCGAAAGGGACCACCCAGGGAGCGCCGAGGGGACGGTCAAGCAGCCGTCAGCTCGCACCGGACCACCAGCTCGTCCAGCGAGAGCCCCAGCACGGAGGCCAGCGCCGCCACGGTGAACAGCGCGGGTGTGGGCGCCCGCCCCGTCTCGATCTTGCGCAGCGTCTCCGCGGACAGGCCCGCCTCCGCGGCGACGGAGACCATGCTCCGTACCCCCCGGGCGTCCCGCAGGAGCATGCCGAGACGCTCTCCGCGCTCGCGCTCTTCGGGGGTCAAAGGAATCCGTACCATGCGGCCATCGTAGCCGACATCCCCATTCAAATACCGGTATAGTAATTGCCCGGATTCGGGGGCCTCGACCCCGAGCCGCCAGAGCCGCCCGAGCCTCCCGAGGCCCCCGAACCCACCCGCTCACTTGTCGGGATGCACCACCATGGCCGACCCGCCGCCCCGGCGGACCTTCTCGGCCGCGGCGAGCCACCTGCCGTCCGGGAGCCGCTGCACTCCGGTGGCCGCGCCGATCTCCGGGTTCTGCTTGAAGGAGTGCCCGATGGACTCCAGCGAACCCCGCAGCGGGCTGTCCCAGAGGCCCGGTTCGAGCTCGGTCTGCGCGGCGTTGCGCTGGCTGGCGCGCGGCGCGGCGATCGCGTCGACCAGCGGAAGGTCCCGGTCGACGAAGCCCGTCAGGGTCTGCAGGACGGTCGTGATGATGGTCGCGCCGCCCGGCGAGCCGAGGGCCACGACGGGCTTGCCGTCCCGGAGCACGATCGTCGGGGAGATCGAGGAGCGCGGCCGCTTGCCGGGCCCGGGCAGGTTCGGGTCGTGCACCGCCGCGTCGGCGGGCGCGAAGGAGAAGTCGGTGAGCTCGTTGTTGAGCAGGAAGCCGCGGCCGGGCACGGTGATGCCGCTGCCGCCCGTCGACTCGATGGTCAGGGTGTACGAGACGACGTTGCCCCACTTGTCGGCGGCCGTGAGGTGCGTGGTGTTCTCCCCCTCGTACGTCGTCGGGGCCGCCTTGTCACCCGTGCCGCAGGGCTTGGGGTGGCGCGGGTCGCCGGGCGCGAGCGGGCTCTTCAGGACGGCGTCGTCCTTGATCAGGCATTCCCGCGTGTCGGCGTACCGCTGGGTGAGGAGCTGCTTGGTCGGTACGTCCTCGAAGGCCGGGTCGCCCACCCAGCGGCCCCGGTCGGCGAAGGCGATGCGGCTGGCCTCGATGTAGCGGTGCAGGTACGTCGTCTTCGACGCCTTGGAGAGGTCGGTGCGCTCCAGGATGTTGAGGGCCTCGCCGACGCTCGTGCCGCCGGAGGACGAGGGCGCCATGGAGTAGACGTCGAGTCCCCGGTAGGCGGTCTTCGTCGGGGCCTGCCGCTTGACCGCGTACGCCTTGAGGTCCTTCAGGGAGAGGTCTCCGGGGCGCGCGACACGGTCGGACGCGGGGTCGACGGGCGGCTTGTTCACCGTGCGCACGACGTCCTTGGCGAGGTCACCGCGGTACAGCGCGCCGACGCCCTTGCGGCCCAGCTCGTCGTAGGTGCGCGCCAGGTCGGGGTTCTTGAACGTCGAGCCGACCACCGGCAGCTTCCCGCCGGGCAGGAACAGCTCGGCCGTGGCGGGGAAGTCCTCGAACCGCTGCTGGTTCGACTCGGTCTGCGCGCGGAAGGTCGAGTCGACCGTGAAGCCGTCGTGCGCGAGACGCTCGGCCGGCTCCAGGAGGGTGCGCAGGCTTTTGCTGCCCCAGGTGTCGAGCGCCGACTGCCAGGTGGCGGGCGTGCCGGGGGTGCCGACGCCTAGACCGCTGGTGACCGCGTCGGCGAAGGGGATCGGCTTGCCGTTCTCCAGGAAGAGTCCGGAGTCGGCGGTGCGCGGGGCCGTCTCGCGGCCGTCGATCGTGCTGACCTTGTGGGTCCTGGCGTCGTAGTGGACGAAGTATCCGCCGCCTCCGACGCCCGCCGAGTAGGGCTCGGTGACGCCGAGCGCGGCGGCCGTGGCGACGGCCGCGTCCACGGCGTTGCCGCCCTTCCTGAGGACCTCGATCCCGGCCGCCGAGGCGTCCGCGTCGACACTGGCGACGGCGCCGCCGTGGCCGACGGCGACCGGCACCTTCTTCGAGGCCTGCTGCGCGGCCGTGCCCACCGGGTGGGCGGATGCCGGTTCCGCTGAGCGCGTAGGCGAAGGGGGCGCGGCCGCACCGACCGACACCAATACCCCTCCGACCGCCCATAGCGTCAGATTACGTACGACAGCGCGACGCATTCGTACCTCCTGTCAACAACCGTCTGCGCAGCGTAACTTCGACTGCCCTGTCGCGTCAGGACCTCCTCGAACACCGGTACGGCGGCCCGCTAGCATGCGCCCCCATGACTGAAGACGTGCGGAACATCGTCCTCGGCCTGATCGCGGTCGGCGTCAGCGCCGTCCTTGGCTGGCTCGCCCGTGGCTACCTGCTCAAGCGCAGGCTCCGCCGCAAGCAGGCCTTCTTCGGGCTGCCCGACAACTCCGAGTCGCTGCTCGTGGTGAACCGCGACGCGGGCGGTCCCGAGCTGATGGTGGTGCGCCAGGACGTGTTCGCCCTCCTGGAGCTGGCCGCCGTGGTCAGGGAGTGCGGCGCGCACGCCCAGGTCGTCGCGCACGACGCGGCCCAGCAGGGCTTCGGCGAACGCACCGAGTTCTGCGTGGGCAACCCGGTGGCGAACCGCCGGATGGCCGCGCACATGCACTCCCTGCTGCCCGGGGTCCGCGTGAACACCGAGCCGGAGCCGGTGCCGGACCGCGGCGCCTTCCAGATCGGCAGCGAGCGCTACCGCCTGGAGTCGGGCCTCACGGAGTACGTGCTTCTCGCGCGGCTCACCGCCGACCAGGGCCAGGACGCGAGACCCGTCTTCCTCTTCTGCGGCCAGCGCGCGGTGACCAGCCAGGCCGCCACCCGCTATCTCGCCCGCCACCACGAGAAGCTCGCCCGCAAGCATGGCGGCAACTCGTTCGTGCTGCTCCTGAAGGTCGTCAATTCGCAGGCGTACGGACCCGACGTCGTCGAGCTGGTCGCGGACGTGACGCGCGCGGCCCAGACCCCGCTGCCCACGCCGTCGGCCCGGAACTCCCATCGCGCCAAGTGACCGGAGCCCCACGCAGCGCCGACCCCATCCCGGTCCTTACGTAACCTAGCAGGGAATTTCCGGACAACAGGCAACCCGTCCCGGCGATCCGCCCTCTCTCCGTGCAGTCCACATTCGCACGGAGGTACGTTCCTTGACCCCCCAGAGCTCTTCGAGCCGCCGACACCCCCTTCGCACCCGCCACGCGGCGACCGCGGGTCTCGCGGTACTCGCCGCCGCCCTGACCGCCTGTTCGGGCGGCAGCGGCTCGTCCGCCGCCGAGGCCGCCGAGAAGCCGGAGATCTCGGTGAACCTCTCGGGGCAGCAGGCCAAGGCGGGCGAGCCCGTCAAGGTGCGCCTGGCCGACGGGAAGCTGAAGCGGGTCACGGTCGCCGACGCCAAGGGCGCGAAGCTGCCGGGCAAGGTCTCGGCGAACGGCACCACCTGGACCTCGCAGCGCAAGGCCGCGCCCGGCACCGCCTACCGGGTCGAGGCGACCACCGACGAGGGCGGCAGCGCGAAGCAGTCCTTCAAGACGGCCGCGCCGGACAAGGTCAACAAGGTGACGCTCGCCCCGGGCAAGAACACCACCGTCGGCGTTGCCCAGCCCCTGTCGATCACCTTCGACAACCCGGTGCGCAACAAGGCCGAGGTCGAGAAGCACCTGAAGGTGACGACCTCGAACGACACCGAGGGGTCCTGGGGCTGGATCAAGAACTACGACGGCAAGGACCGCGTCGACTGGCGCCCCAAGGAGTACTGGAAGTCCGGCACGAAGGTGAAGCTGGACGCCCGGCTCAACGGCATCGACTCGGGCGGCGACGACTGGTTCGTGCGCGACTACGCCACCGACTTCACCATCGGCAAGAACCAGGTCGTCAAGGTGAACCTGGACAGCAAGACGTCGACGCTGTACCGCGACGGCAAGGCGGTCAAGTCGCTGCCGATGTCGGCCGGCACGCCCGGCGGCGAGAAGGCCTCCTGGGGCGGCACGTCCGTCCTGATGTCGAAGGAGGGCACCATCAACATGCGCTCCGAGACGGTGGGCCTCGGCAGCTCCTACGACAAGATGGTCGACTACTCGATGCGCCTGACCTGGTCGGGCATGTACGCGCACGCGGCCCCGTGGAACGCCTCGTACTTCGGGAACACCAACCACAGCTCGGGCTGCGTCGGCATGAGCGACGGCGACGCCGGCTGGCTCTACGGCCAGGCCCAGACAGGCGACCCCTTCGAGGTCACCGGCAGCGGCTCCAAGGGCGTCCCGGACCCGGGCAACGGCTACGGCGAGTGGAACATCTCCTGGTCGGACTGGCAGGCGAAGAGCGCGCTGACGTAGTCGCCCACCCTTCAACTATCGTTACCGGGGCGTAACTTACCGATGGGTTACCCCCAGTAAGGCACCGCGGTTACCGTCGGGTCACTTTGCACTTTCAACGAGTGAGGAAGTGACCCGTGAGCCACCTGCACCCGCACCGTGCCCTGCGTACGACCACCGTGGGCGCCGTCTCCGCGACCCTGGTCGCCGGAGCCGCCCTCGGCCTGGCCCCCGCGGCACAGGCGGCGCCGGCCGCCGGGCCGCGGGCCGCGCCCGCCGACGTGCGCTTCGTCGACATCCCCGGCGACGGCGGCACGGTCCTCAAGGCCAACGTCTTCACCCCCAAGGGCGCGAAGCCGGGCGCGAGCTTCCCCTCGATCGTGCTGCCCACCAGCTGGGCCATGCCCCAGATCGAGTACGTCGCCCAGGCCCAGAAACTCGCCGACGCCGGCTACGTCGTGGTCAGCTACAACTCGCGCGGCTTCTGGCAGTCCGGCGGCGAGATCGAGACCGCGGGCCCCGAGGACATCGCCGACGCCTCCAAGGTCATCGACTGGACCCTGGCGAACACCCCGGCCGACCCCTCGAAGGTCGGCATGGCGGGCGTCTCGTACGGCGCGGGCATCAGCCTGCTCGCCGCCGGGCACGACAAGCGGGTCAAGGCCGTCGCCGCCCTGAGCGGCTGGGGCGACCTCATCGACTCGATCTACAGCGGCCGCACCCAGCACGCCCAGGCCGCGGCCCTGCTCGGCGGCGCCGGCGCCCTCACCGGACGGCCCAGCGCCGAGCTCCAGCAGACCCTGAAGGACTTCCTCGGGTCCAACCTGGACAAGGAGGACGAGATGATCGCGTGGGGCAGCAAACGCTCCCCTGCGACCTACCTCGACGAGATCAACGACAACGGCGCGGCCATCATGCTGGGCAACGCCTGGGGCGACACCCTCTTCCCGCCCAACCAGTACGCCGAGTTCTACGAGCGCCTGAGCGGACCCAAGCGGCTGGAGTTCCGTCCGGGCGACCACGCGACGGCCGAGGCGACCGGACTGCTCGGGCTGCCCAACGACACCTGGACCTCCACGCAGCGCTGGTTCGACCACTACCTCAAGGGCGCGGACAACGGCATCGACAAGGAGCAGCCGGTCCGGCTCAAGTCCCGCTCCGAGGGCGACTACGAGGGCTACCCGGACTGGAAGTCGGTGGGCGCCACGCGCAAGAAGATCGCGATGGCGGGGACCACCACGATCCGTACGAACGTCGACTCGGGCGCCAACGGCGGCATCGCCATCCTCTCGAACGCCCTCGACCAGTTCCTCAAGGTCCCGCCGATGGCCTCCGTGCCGCTGCTGCCGCGCCGCTACACGGGCGTCTGGGAGTCGGAGCGGTACTCCTCGGCGCAGCGGGTGCGCGGGACGGCGAAGCTGCACACCACGCTCACCAGCACCAAGGAGAGCGGCACCCTCGTCGCATACCTCTACGACGTGGGCCCGCTCGGCCTCGGCAAGCTGGTCAGCAACGCGCCGTACACCTTCCACGGCAAGACGCCGGGCAAGCCGTTCGGCGTGGACCTGGAGCTGTTCTCCACGGCCTA
This sequence comes from Streptomyces sp. NPDC040622, assembly GCF_055593965.1. NCBI lineage: Bacteria > Bacillati > Actinomycetota > Actinomycetes > Kitasatosporales > Streptomycetaceae > Streptomyces > Streptomyces sp. NPDC040622. The sequence continues at coordinate 29,901 of NZ_JBVIXD010000005.1, forward strand.
CGACGTACCGGCAGGACACAAACTCGCCCTGGTCGTCGACACGGTCGACCCGCTCTACATCGAGCACAACCCGGCCGGCGCGCAGCTGACCTTCTCCTCGCCCCAGGCGGACCCGTCGTACGTGTCCGTGCCCCTGCGCGAGCAGTGATCTCCGGCTGCTGCCGGGCTTGCCCTTCGAGCTACTGCGTTCCTGGCAGCAGCGTCCCTGGTTCGGCCGGGGCCACGTCCGTGGCCTCGGTCTTGGGGTTGCGCCGCTGACGCTTGGACACCCACTGGGCGAACCACGACAGCAACATGCACATCCCGATGTAGATCGGTGAGATCACCATGACCACGGGGATGAACGGCAAATCGTAGTCGAGGTTCGACGCGATCAGCTTCCCGGCGTGGAGGAACTCCTCGTAGGTGATCAGATAGCCGAGCGAGGTGTCCTTCAGCGCCACCACCAACTGGCTGATGATGGCGGGCAACATGGCACGCACGGCCTGCGGTACGAGGACGTGTCCCATGACCTGTGTCTTGCGCATTCCGAGTGCGTAGGCCGCCTCCCGCTGCCCCCTCTCCACGGAGTTGACGCCGGATCGGAAGACCTCGGCGAGTACGGAGCCGTTGTAGAGCGTGAGCCCGGCGACGAGCGCGGGCAGCGGCTGGACCTTCAGCGCCACGAAGACGAAGAAGATCATCACCAGGACGGGCATCGCCCGGAAGAACTCCACCAGGAGCGTGGCGAGCCAGCGCACCGGCCGGTGGTCGGAGAGCCGCCCCATCGCGAGCAGCCCGCCGAGCGCGAGCGCGAGCACCGCGGAGATCGCGAAGGCCTTCAGCGTGTTGCCGAGGCCGCGCAGGAGGAGTTCCTGGATTCCCTTGTACTCGAAGGGTGTCCACTTCGTCGCCGTGAACTGGTCGGTGTCGAAGAGCAGATAGAGGATCCACGCGAGCAGTCCGAGCACGACCAGCGTGGAGAGCACTCCGTACAGCTTGTGCCGCCGGACGGTCCGTGGCCCGGGGATGTCGTAGAGGGCGGTGGAATCGTGGGAGAGGGCTTTCATCGGGCGACTCCCCAGCGCTTTTCGAGGACATTGAAGATCGCGCTGATGGCGAGGGTGATGATGAGGTAGCCGAGGGCGATCCAGACGAAGGTCCAGATGATGTTGTAGCCCAGTTCGCTGAGCGTCTTGTACGTGCCGAGCAGCTCGGTGACGCTGAACGCGCCCGCGATCGCGGAGTTCTTGGCGAGCGCGATCAGGTTGGAGCCGACCGGCGAGATGACGGACCGGAAGGCCTGCGGCAGCACGACCATGGACAGGGTCTGGCCGAAGCTCATGCCGAGGCTCCGAGCCGCCTCGCCCTGTCCCTTGGGCACGGTGTTGATGCCCGACCTGAGCGCCTCGCAGATGAAGGCGGAGGTGTAGCAGCCGAGAGCGAGCACCGCGAACACCTTGAAGGGCAGCACCAGGCCGAAGCGTGGCAGGCCGAGCAGCACCGCGAAGAACAGCAGCGTGAGCGGGGTGTTGCGCAGGACCGTCACCCATACCGTGCCGAAGACGCGGAAGGACCCGACGGGCGCCACCCGGAACGACGCCATGACGAAGCCGAGCACGAGGGCGAGCACCGAGGCGTAGACGGTGAGTTCGACGGTGCCGAGGAACCCTTCGCCGAACGTGGAGAAGTTGTCTGTCAGTACGTCCACGACGCCTCCTCAGCTCGCCGGGTAGCGGTCGATGGCGGGCGGCCTGGGGGCCGGGACTCCGGAGAGGCCGAGCGTGGCGTCGTACGCCTTCTTCCAGTCGCCGTCCTTCTCGCGGGCCGCGAGGGCGTCGTCGACGGCGAACCGCAGGGCGGTGTCGCTCCTGGGCACGCCGATGCCGTACGGCTCCTGCGAGAACGGCTTGCCGACCACCTTGAGCTCGTCGGGCACCTTGGCCGCGTAGCCGATCAGGATCGCGTCGTCGGTGGTGACGGCGTCGACCTGGTAGGTCAGCAGGTTGTCGACGCAGACCGAGTACGTGTCGTAGGCGACGAGGGTGGCCTTCGGATAGTCCTTCTGGATGCGCTGGTAGGGGGTGGACCCGGCGGCCGAGCAGACCCGCTTGCCGGCCAGGTCCCGCGGTCCCTTGATGTCGTCCTCGTCACTGCGCACCAGCAGGCCCTGGCCCGCCATGTAGTAGGGGCCGCCGAAGCCGACGAGCTTCTTGCGGTTGTCGTTGATGGTGTAGGTGCCGACGTAGTAGTCGATCTGCCCGTTCTGCAGGGCGGTCTCGCGGTTCGCCGACGCGATCGTCTTGAACTCGGTCTTCTCGGGGTCCAGGCCCAGCGAGGCGGAGAGCATCTTGGCGATCTCGATGTCGAAGCCGGAGTAGGTCCCGGTCGCCGGGTCCTTCTCGCCGAGGTAGGGCTGGTCCTCCTTGGCGCCGACGATGAAGCGGCCGCGGCTCTTGGCCTTGCGCCAGGTCCGGGAGTCGGGCAGCTGGAAACCGCCCGCCACCCGGTACGTGGGCAGTTCCTCGGCCGAGGGCCCCTTGACCGGCGGGCTGCCCTCCTTGCCGCACGCGGCGGCGGCGCAGGCGGCCAGGACGAGCGCCGCGAGCAGGCGCGTCGTACGCATGGTGTGTCGCTTCACGAACACGTCCCCCCGTCAGTGCTTGAGGATCTTGGAGAGGAAGTCCTTGGCGCGCTCGCTCTCCGGGTGGGTGAAGAAGTCCTCGGGGGCCCGGTCCTCGACGATGCGGCCGTCCGCCATGAAGACCACGCGGTTGGCCGCGGAGCGGGCGAAGCCCATCTCGTGGGTGACGACGACCATCGTCATGCCGTCCCGGGCGAGCTGCTGCATGACCTCGAGGACCTCGTTGATCATCTCGGGGTCGAGGGCCGAGGTCGGCTCGTCGAAGAGGAGCGCCTTGGGGTCCATGGCCAGCGCGCGGGCGATGGCCACGCGCTGCTGCTGGCCGCCGGAGAGCTGCGCCGGGTACTTCTCGGCGTGCGCGGACAGGCCCACCCGCTCCAGGAGCTCCCGGGAGCGCTTCTCCGCCTCGTCCTTCTTGCGGCCCCGCACCTTGATCTGCGCCAGCGCCACGTTCTGGAGAACGCTCTTGTGCGCGAAGAGGTTGAAGGACTGGAAGACCATGCCGACTTCGGTACGGAGCTTCGCGAGCGCCTTGCCCTCGGCGGGCAGCGGCCGGCCGTCGAGTCTGATCTCTCCCGACTGGATGGTCTCGAGCCTGTTGATCGTCCGGCACAGCGTGGATTTGCCCGACCCTGACGGGCCGATGACGACGACCACCTCCCCCTTGCCGACGGTGAGGTTGATGTCCTGGAGGACATGCAGCTCTCCGTAGTACTTGTTCACATCACGCAGCTCGATCAAAGGATCGACGGCCATGGCAAGACCTGCCCACTCTCAGCTGTGTACGTCCGCGCAAACTATCCACGTGAAAACGGGACTTACTGGACGACACGCACTTATGGGCATTAACCGTATTTGCGGCAATTCCGGTTACGTCTCGGACGCTTCCGCGTAGACCTGCGACAACTCGGGGGCGCCGTGCACCGCCCAGTCGAGCCCCGCCTCCACCACCTGGATGCTCCGGCCGGTCTTCAGCCGCACCACCGGACTGCCGCCGGGCCACACGTGCCAGGTCGCGCCCGGCACCGTCCGCACCACGACGGTGCCGAGGTAGAGACCCGCGTCGTTGCCGAGCCACGGCAGCATCTCGGGGTCGTCGCGCCAGCGCGGCAGGAGCTGGTCCAGGGCCGTCAACGAGGCTGGGGAGTCGTCGAGTTCGAGACCGACGGCGCTCGCCTGGGAGCGCAGCAGCTCACACTCGGAGAGCAGTTCGGCCACGCCGTCGGGGTCCTCCTCGAACGCGGCCGCGAGCCCTTCGGCCCGGTCCGTCGCGGAGTGCCGCCTGCGCCACTTGTCGAGGAACGGGATGTTCATGATCGGCCTCTCCGTCGGGTGGCGCCGCCGGATGCGCGGCCTGGCGCTGATTCCGTATGTCCAAGAATGTATCTTGCATCAGTTGATCACGGAATCAGGCGATTCACACCGCAGGCTGCTCCCCCAGGCGTGGTACGCGGCATCTTCCCTCAACTCCCGCACCCCGAACGCCCTCTCGGGCTCCCGCCCCCGCCCGGCAGGTGACGGTTCCCCACGACGGGGTACTAGTGACCGCCTGAGGATCGGTCCGGGTCTCCCGGTCGGTCCCGCTCCGTCCGGGAGGTGGACGATGGTGTGGTGGGTGTGGTTGGTGGCCGTGGTCGTCGTACTGGGTCTGCTGGTCGCCACGGCGCTCGGCGTGCAGGCCCGGCGGCGCAGCGGCGGTGTGATCGTGGTGCGGCGCGGCCGGCGGTCCGGACGGGGGAGGACGCGATGACGGCTCCTCTGCCGGGTCTGATGGCGGCCGGTGACCTCACCAAGCGTCCGGTGGTCACGCTGGGCGGTGAGGCGGTGGGCCAGGTCAAGGACGTCGTCCTGGACGGCGCGGGCGGCCGGATCGCGGGATTCACGCTGGCGGGGCGGGGACTGCTCTCCGGCCCGCTGCGCAAGAGCCTGCCGTGGGCGGCGGTGCACGCCCTGGGCGCGGACGCCGTGATGATCACCTCGGCCGACGCGCTGGAGGACAAGGCCGCGGTCGCCTCCTGGGAGGAGGCCTCCGGCGGCCTGGTGCGCGGGGCCCGCGTGCTGACGGATCAGGGAGTGCAGGTGGGCACCGTCCTCGACGTGGTGCTCGAGGCAGGCCGGGAGGGGCGGGTGGTCGGCGTCGAGATGTCGTCCACCGAGGCCCTGGGCCGGCACGAGCGCAAGGTGTACCTGCCCCTCGGCGGCCGCCCCGCGCTGACGGGCGACACGCTGATGATCCCCGCGCACGACACGGAGCACGCGGTGGAGGAGCTCGGCGAGCTGGCTTCGGTGCTGTGGCGTCGGCGGGGCGGTGGGACAGGTGGTGCGGGTGATCTTCGCGGTACGCCCGGGACGGACAGTACGCCCGGGACGGGCGGGAGTGACCTTCGCGGCCCGACCGGCCCGACCGGTACCGCGGCCGCCGGTGAGGAGCGGATCTCATGATGCTGCTCAGTCAGACCGTGGGACGCCCGGTCGTCAGCGCCTCGGACGCCGCACAGGTCGGCACCGTCGCCGGACTCGTCGTCGAACCGGACGGCGCGCTGATCACCGCCCTGCGCCTGGACGGCGTCAAGGACGGCGCCGACGTCGTCGCCTGGACGGACGTCCACGCGGTGGGCCCGGACGCGGTCGTCGTGGGGGCGGCCACCGCGGCCCGGTTCGCCTCCACGGGGTCGGCCGAGAGCCAGAACCTGCTCGGCAAGCGCCTGTTGACGGAGTTGGGCGATGTCGTCGGGACGCTCGCCGACGTCGCCTTCGACCCGGAGTCCGGCCGCATCGACACCCTGCACAGCTCGCGCGGCGAACGGATCCCCGGCATCCGTCTGCTCGGGGTCGGTTCGTACGCGGTGATCGTCCGCGTCGGTGGCGCGGAGGGTGCCGGGGGCGGCGGGGGCACGGCCGTGGAGGCCGTCTGACCGCACCGCCACCTCCGCGCGCGCCGTCACAGATCCCTGCGGTCGACGGTGAACACGGCGACGGCCACCGCCACCACCGGCCACACCGCGAGGACCAGCCACGCCCCCGTGGTCGACCACGGGTACAGGGCCTGGCCGCCGCCCGGCTCGGCAAGGCGCAGCCACGCCTTGTACGGCATCGCGTGGCCGATGACCGCCGTCGCGTGCCGGTCGTCGGACAGGGCGACGGGCAGCAGGAGCAGGAGGACGAACAGGGCGACCAGGGTCGTGCCGCTGTGCCGCAGGAGGGCGCCGAGTGCGAGGCCCGCCAGCGCGGACACCGGCGCGAGCAGCGCGGAGGCGACGACGAGGCGCCACGCGCCGGGGTGGCCGATCGGGATGCCGACGCCCTTGCCGGACAGGATCGCCTGCGTCAGCCAGAACGATCCGCCCGCGACGACGGCGCCGAAGCCGGTCGTCACGGCGGCGATCACCAGAGCCTTGGCCGCCATCAGCGGGCGACGGGCCGGGACGGCCGCGAACGTCGTACGGATCAGTCCGGTCCGGTACTCCGCCACCAGCGAGAGGGCGCCGACGGCGCCGGCCGCGAGCACCAGGACCAGGCCGGCGTTCGTGGTGAAGGCCTCCTGCAGCGGAATGCCGTCGGCGATGAACCGGGCCCGGTCCGCCGCGCTGTTCTCCGTCCAGTAGCGGTAGGTGTCGTACGCCGTACCGGCGTTGACGGCGACGACGGCGAGCCCGGCGATCAGCAGCGACCAGGCGGTGGAGCGCAGCGACCACAGCTTCAGCCACTCGGCGGCGAGAAGGTCCGCGAAGCGGGGCACGTGTGTCGCTGAGGTCAACTCGGTCATCGGGGTTCTCCTGCCAGGTATTCGACGCTGTCGGCGGTCAGTTCCATGAACGCCTCCTCCAAGGAGGCCGTCCGGGTGGTCAGTTCGTGCAGCGGGACCCCGTTCGCCAGGGCGAGTTCGCCGACGCGGGGCGCGTCGATTCCCCTCACCACGAGCCGGCCGCCGTCGGTCGTCACCGAGGCGCCCTCGGCGGTCAACAGCCGCGTCAGCGCGGGGGCGTCGGGGGTACGGACGGTCACGGCGGCGCGGCCCGAGCGCCTCGCGAACGCCGTGAGGCTCTCCGCGGCGATGAGTTCGCCCCGGCCGATGACCACAAGGTGGTCGGCGGTGTGTTCCATCTCGGACATGAGGTGGCTGGAGACGAACACGGTGCGGCCCTCGGCGGCCAGGCGCCGGAACAGCCCGCGGACCCACTGCACGCCTTCGGGGTCGAGGCCGTTGAGCGGTTCGTCGAAGAGGAGCACCGGCGGGTCGCCGAGCAGCGCGGCGGCGATGCCGAGGCGCTGTCGCATGCCGAGGGAGAAGCCCGCGATCCGGCGGCGTCCCGCGTCCGCGAGGCCGACTTCCGTGAGGACCTCGTCGACGCGGGAGCGCGGGATGCGGTTGCCCCGGGCGAGGATGGCGAGATGGGCGCGTGCGGTGTGACCGCCGTGCACGTCACCCGCGTCCAGGAGCGCGCCGACGTGACGCAGGCCGCGGGCCCGCTCCCGGAACGGACGTCCCTGGACGGTGACGGATCCGCCGGTGGGGCCGTCGAGGCCCATGATCATGCGCAGGGTGGTGGACTTTCCCGCGCCGTTGGGGCCGAGGAACCCGGTGACCTGGCCCGGGCGCACCTGGAAACTCAGGGCGTGCACGGCCGTCTTGGTGCCGTACCGCTTCGTCAGTTCGTTGACTTCGATCACGGTGACCACGCTGCCGGGCGCGACCCCCGCCCGTCGTCGGACCGGCGCCGACACTTGCCGGGCGGCGATCACCCCTGGTCGTACCTCCGGTGTCACCCCTGGTCGTACACCCGTGGTCGATTCCCTGTGCGAGTCCCGCTGGCTACGATCGGCACATGTCAGCCACCCCGTCGTTGTCCCTGCTCAAGCACGCGCCGCCGGGCGTGTGGGTGGCCGTCGCCTGGTGCCTGGGCATGGCGTCGGGGGCGCGGGCGTACTTCGGGCTCTCGTGGCTGCCGACGAGCCCGCATCCGGGGCCCACGCCGTGGGAGTGGCTGCTCGTGGCCGCCGCGGCGGGGACGGCGCTGTGCGCGGGCCGTCTCCTGCGCCGCCGCCCTCTGGTGTCGCTGTGGCTGCTGATCGTCGCCTCGTACGCCGGGACCCTCGCGATCGGCGCGACGAACATCGGCTTCCTCCAGTACGCGGCGGTCGACATCGTCATGGGTTTCGTCGTGGCGAACGGGACGCGCCGGGCCCACACCGCCGCCGTCGTCCTGGCGCTCTGTGTCCTGCCGGGCTACGCGTTCCTGCGCCGGCTGCTGGGGCTCCCCCTGCGGCTCGACCACACCCTCAGCTCCAGTTGGTCGGACTGGCAGACCGTCGTGCTGGCGGCGGCCGTCGCCTGGCTGGCCGGCAACTCGGTGCGTCAGGCCCGTGCTTACGCGGTCCGGCTCGGCGCGCAGGCCGCCGCGCAGGCCGTCACCGCCGAACGGCTGCGCATCGCGCGGGAGATGCACGACACGGTGGCGCACAGCATCGGCATCATCGCGCTGCAGGCGGGCGCGGCGGCGCGGGTCGTGGAGACCCAGCCGGCCGGGGCGCGCGAGGCGATGGTCGCGGTGGAGCTCGCGGGCCGGGAGACCCTGGCCGGGCTGCGGCGGATGCTGGGCGCGCTGCGCGAGAGCGAGTCCGGCGGGCAGGCGGGCGGGGGACGCGAGGCGGCGCCGCGCGGCCCTGCCGAGGGTCTCGCCGACGTGGAGCGGCTCGCCGCCTCGACGACGGCCGCCGGGGTACGCGTGGACGTGGTGTGGCGGGGCCGACGGCGGCCGCTGCCCTCGGACGTCGACCTGTCGGCGTTCCGCATCATCCAGGAGTCCGTCACCAACGTGGTGCGGCACGCGGACACCACGTCCTGCACGGTGTCCGTGGACTATCACGACGAGGAGATCGTCATCGAGATCGAGGACGCCGGACGGGGCGGCGCGAAGGCGGCCGCCCGCGGCACCACCAATGGCACCGGCACCGGCACCGGATACGGCCTGGTCGGTATGGGTGAGCGAGTCGCCCTGCTGCACGGCGAGTTCAGCGCGGCACCGGGCCCCGACGGCGGCTTCCGCGTACGCGCCCGGCTGCCGCTCCCGGTGACGGCGGGCGCCCGGTGACGATCCGCGTGCTGCTCGTCGACGACCAGCCCCTGGTCCGTACCGCCCTGAGCATGGTCATCACCGAGGCCCCGGACATCGAGGTGGCGGGCGAGGCCGCCTCGGGCGAGGAGGCGGTACGGCGCTGCGCCGAACTGCGCCCGGACGTCGTGGTGATGGACATCCGGATGCCCGGCATGGACGGCATCGAGGCCACCCGGCTGATCACGTCGGGCGCCGCGCCCGCCCACGTCGTCGTCCTGACCACGTTCGACGACGACGATTACGTGTACGGGGCGCTGCGCGCCGGTGCCTCGGGCTTCCTCGTCAAGGACATGGCCTTGGACGACATCCTGGCGGCGGTGCGGGTGGTCGCGACCGGCGACGGCCTGATCGCGCCGAGCGTCACGCGCCGGCTGATCAAGGAGTTCGCGGGGCGCCCGGTGTCCGCGCCGCCGCGCGAGACCGCGGTCGAGGGCATCACGGGCCGCGAGCGCGAGGTACTGACGCTGGTGGGCCGCGGCCTGTCGAACACCGAGATAGCCGAGGAACTCTGCCTCAGCGTCGCCACCGCGAAGACGTATCTCACCCGGCTGCTCGCCAAGCTCGGCGCCCGCGACCGGGTGCAGCTGGTGATCATCGCGTACGAGAAGGGGCTGGTGTCGGCCGAGCGCTGACGGCCGAACAAAGCCGCTCGACGACTGTTCGACGGCCGTTTCGACGGCCGTTCGACGGCTGTTCGAGCACCGCTGCCGACCGGTTGTGCTCGGCGAGTTCGCGTCGAGTTCACGTGTCCCTCATTGACGCGCCTCTGACGCCTCCTTAGCTTCATGGCGCATCCGTCATCACGCCCTTCCGTCATCACCGCCCATCCGTGGTCCCTGCTCCCTCATCCCCCTGTTCCCTCATCCCTGGTCACCCATCGCCCGCAGCTCACCGGTCGGGCGACACACGCGGGAGGTCTGTCGTGCGTCGACGTATCTGGGGAGCGGCCGTCGTGCTCGCCCTGTTCACGGGGGCCGTTCCCGTGGCATCGGCACAGGCCGCCGCCCCGCACGGACCGAAACCGCTCCCCCTGGAGCGGCTCTTCGACAACCGCGCGGTCAGCGACGACGCGCGTCCCGCCGAGGCGGACTTCGACGGCTCGGGCGGTTCGCTCTCCGCGCGGGACCTGGCGTCGGCCGGGTGGACTCCCGGACGGTCGCTGGCCGTTGACGGGGCCCGTCTCACCTGGCCGCGCACCGCGCCGGGCGCACCGGACAACGTGCGGGCCGACGGCCAGCGGGTCCGGGTGAGCGGTCGCGGCAACGCCCTGGCCTTCCTGGTCGCGGGCACGGGCGGCGACGCGAGCGGCAGCGGCACGATCAGCTACCGGGACGGCTCGCGCGGCAGCTACCGGCTGACCGCGCCGGACTGGCGCACGGGCCCGCTCGCCACGAAGTCCGTGGCGCTGGAGCACATCAACACGCCGGGCGGCCAACTCGCCGAGAAGGCGCGGCTGTACGTGGTGACGGTGCCGCTGGCCCGCGGGCGCGAGGTCGCCTCGGTTCGGCTGCCGCGCACCCCCGGCGCCGCCGACCTGCATGTGTTCGCCCTGTCGGTGCGGGCCGACGCGCGGGGCTGGACGGGCAGCTGGTCGGCGTCGAGCGCCGGGTACACCGCGGTGGGGCCCTGGGTCGACCGGACCGTGCGGCTCGTCGTGCACACGAGCACGGGCGGTCCGCGGGTACGGATCCGGCTCGACAACACCTTCGCTGCGGCGCCGGTGCGGATCGGCAGTGCGACGGTGGCGGTGCAGGCGTCCGGGGCGGGGGCGCGCGGCGAGCCGCGACGGCTGTCCTTCGGCGGCTCCTTCGGCACCGAGATCCCCGCGGGCGCCCAGGCGTTCGGCGATCCCCTCGACTTCGACGTGCCCGCCGACGCGAACCTCCTGGTCAGCTTCCATCTGCCGGGGCCCGTGACGACGGCGCCGGTGCACAGCCAGGCCATCCAGCGCTCGTACGTCAGCGGCCCCGGCGACCACGCGGCGGACGGCTCCCCGGCGGCGTACACCTCGACCCTCACGACGTGGCCGCTGCTCACGGGCGTCGACGTGAGCGGCGGGCCCGGCTCCGTGGTGCTGCTCGGCGACTCGATCACGGACGGCGTGCAGTCCACGCCGGACGCCAACCGGCGCTGGCCCAACGTGCTGGCGACCCGGCTCCTGAACCAGTCCGACGTGCCGCGCTACGGCGTGCTCAACCAGGGCATCTCCGCGAACCGCGTGGTCGCCGACCGCTATCCCGGCGACGGCGTCTCCACCGACACGGGCGGCGTGAGCGCCCTGCACCGGCTGGACCGCGACGTCCTGGCCCAGACGTCGGCGCGTACCGTCGTCGTCTTCGAGGGGATCAACGACGTGCGCTGGGGTGCCTCGGCGGACCAGGTGATCGCCGGCCTGCGGGAGGTCGCCGACCGCTCCCGCGCCCGCGGGCTGCGCACCGTGGCGGCGACGATCGCGCCGTGCGAGGGCGAGTCGCTCTGCACGGCGGCGGCCAACCAGCAGCGCGAGGCCGTCAACGCGTATCTGCGCGGCAGCGACGCCTTCGACGCCGTGCTCGACTTCGACGCGGTCCTGCGCGACCCCGCGCACCCGGCACGGATCCTGCCCGCCTACGACAGCGGGGACCATCTGCATCCCGGGGACGCGGGGCTCGCGGCGCTCGCGGACTCGGTGGACCTGCGGAAGCTGGCGCCCTGAGCCTGCCGGGCTCAGCCCGAGGTGCCGGGCTTCGTGCCCCAGACGTAGATCCAGTCGCGCAGCGCCAGGAGATTCCACAGTCTCCTGGCGTCGGGCAGCCGCATATTGACGCATCCGGCCGAGCCGCCGCCGTTGTACAGATCGTGCGGTGTTCCGTGGAGGGCCTGCCCCCGGTCGAAGAACTGCGAATAAGGCATGGGCGCGTTGTGATAGAGCGTGGAGAAGAACTTCTTGCGCTTCTGATAAATCCGGTGCCAGCCGGGACGGGTCTCCTGCCCGTCCCGGCCGGTCCGTATCGGCACCGGCCCGAAAATCACCCGGCGGCTCTTCTGCACCCAGAGCAGCTGCCGGCTCTGGTCCACGCAGGTCACCTTGTACCGGCGCACCGGACACTTACCCGCCTTGTTGGGGTTCTTTTTCGCCTGCGCCACGAGCATCATGCGGTACGTCCACAGGTTCGCGTAGCCGTTCGCGGGGCGGATGCCGTGGCGGACCTGGAAGCGGCGGATGGCGAGGCAGTCGTCCGGGTCCTGCACACCGTCGGCCGTCAGGTGCAGGAAGCGCTCCAGCGGCCGCTGATAGGGCCCGGTTCCCGCGGTGCAGGGGGCCGCGGAGGAGGACCTGACAGGCTCCCGGGGGGCCTGCCCCGCGGGCAGCGCGGTGGCCTCGGTGGCCGCGCCCAGGGTGACTATGAGGGCAGCTGTCGCGGCACCGGCCTTGATTCGAATCATGGCGTCCCTTCCGTATCGCACCGTTCTCAGGGCGAGAATCCCGCAGGACGCACTCAGGTGAATCTCCTGAGGGCCAGTGGAGTGGCGCCGATCCGGCATTCAGGTGATTCAGCCCCGCCCGTGGGGTTCCTGCCGACGCATCCGCCGGCGGCCCGGCCGCCGCAGGAGCGGGCCCTCACGGCCCGGTCATCTTTTCAGTGCAGCCGCGCGTTTAATTCGAATTCCCTCCTTTCCCCCTGAGCACCTTTCCTCGACGTCCGCGAAATCCGGTCCTCTTTCCGTTCCCCTGATCAGTGGAATAACCGGAGAGGCAGGGTGCCGAGAGGCGCGGCACCCCGATTCGCGCGGCGCCCCCTGCTTAGCTGCTGCGGGAAAAACATCCCCTCCTGCTCCGAAAGGACTGCCTTGATCAGGGTTTTCGACAGTCGCCCCCATCTCGAAAGATCCAGAGGGGGGACCCTGCGCGGAATCGCGGTCGCCGGTGCCGCTTTCCCGCTGCTGGCCCCCGGGATCGTCGTGGACGCGGCGCATGCGCAGCAGGGCGCCGGGGACGGGACCGTGAAGGTCCGTGTCGTGCGCGAAGTGAATGCCAACGGGGAGTGGGACCGCGTCCTTGAGCCCGGCATGGACAAGGTCAAGGTCCGCCTGACCGACGACGCGGGCACCACGATGACCACGACGACCGGTGCCGACGGTGTGGCCACCTTCAAGCCCGCCGGCTCCAAGCTCAAGGGCGGCAAGTACCGCGTCCAGGTCATGAACCCCAAGCCCGGCACGTTCTTCTCCGCGTTCGCCGACCGCGAGGGCCTCGCCGGGGCGCCGGACAAGCTGAGCAGCACCGAAGAGTTCGTCGACGTGTCCGGCGGCAAGGACGTGGAGTTCACCACCGCGTACTGGAATCCGGCCGACTACTGCCAGAAGAACGCCGAGCTGGTGACCGCCTGCATCGGCAAGGACGCCAATCCGGGCGCCGACGCCGACAGCCGGCGGACGCTGGTGGGCTTCCCGTACAACGCCCGTGGCGACAACGACCAGACGACGGACCTGTCCGACAAGGCCACCACGGGCGCCGTCTACGGCATCGGCTACAGCAAGCAGAAGAAGTGGATCTTCTCGGGGGCGTTCGCACGGCGGGCCGCCGCCTACGGTCCCGGCGGTCGGGGCGCGATCTACCTGACCGACCGCGAGAGCGTGGAGACCACGAAGTTCACGACGGTCCCGAACGTCGGTGACACCGAGCACGACCAGAACACCGACGGGGATCTGGCGTTCCAGTCGGCGGTGACCAAGGAGGCGCTGGGCGACGTAGAGGTGTCCGAGGACGGCAAGGACCTCTACGTCGTCAACCTCAAGGACAAGAAGCTCTACCGCTACGACGCCACCAAGAAGACCGCGTCGGCGCCGAAGGCCTCGTACAAGATCCCCGCGCCGAGCCCGGCCTGCAAGGCAGCCGGCGACTGGCGGCCGTTCGGTCTCGGCGTGCAGGACGGCACGGTCTACGTGGGCGGCGTCTGCTCGGCGCAGGCGACCCAGGACCGGGACGACCTGCGGGCCGTGGTCCAGAAGTTCGACCCGGAGGGCGGCACGTTCACCGGCACGGTCATGGACCAGAAGCTCGACTTCGCGCGTGGCAAGACCGACACCATCGGCTCCGGCGGCTGCAACGGCGACCGCTGGTACCCGTGGGCGGACGCCTGGCGCGAGAAGCAGGACGGCAAGACCTGCGGTTACCGCATCTCCTACCCGCAGCCGATCCTCGCCGACGTCATCGTGGACACCGACGGAGACCTGATCCTGGGCTTCCGCGACCGGTTCGCCGACCAGCAGGGCCTCAACATCGCGAGGACGCCCGGCGGCCCCCTGAACACCGACCCGATCTCGGGCGGCGACCTGAACCGGGCGTGCCCCGGCAAGGGCGGCAAGTTCGTGATGGACGGCAACGGCGGCTGCAAGAACAACGCCACCGCCACCACCAAGGGCCCCGCCCAGGACGCCGACGTCAAGGAGTACTACCCGGGCGACTGGCGGACCGGCTACCACATGGAGTCCGCCTTCGCCGGCATCGCGCTGTCCAAGGTCGAGGACACGATCGCCTCCAACGGCATCGACGTGAACGACACCACGTACAACAGCGGCACGATGTTCCTCAACCGCAAGGACGGCACGCGCGCCGAAGGCCTGGGCAACGTCCTGAACCGGTCCTTCGGCAAGGGCGGCGCCATGGCCGACCTCGAAGTACTGTGCGACGAGGCGCCGATCCAGATCGGCAACCGCGTCTGGTACGACGTCGACAAGAACGGCATCCAGGACCCGGGCGAGAAGCCGGTGCCGGGTGCGACCGTCAACCTGTACGACAAGGACGGCACGCTGGTCGCCTCCACGACGACCACGGACCGCGGTGAGTACTACTTCGACAGCATCAACGACGGTCTGAAGTTCCGCACCAAGTACACGATCAAGATCGACAACCCGGCGGACTACGAGGACGGCGGCCCGCTCTACCGCTGGACCGTCACCCAGAACGACGCCGGCAAGAACGACTTCATCGACAGCGACGGCAAGGTCCCCTCCGGCGGCCGCTTCCCCGAGCACTCCATCACCACCGGAAGCGCCGGGCAGGACAACCACACCTACGACTTCGGCTACCACCAGCCGAACGGCGAGGTGAAGATCATCAAGCGGGACGCCAAGACCAAGAAGGTCCTGCCGGGCGCCGAGTTCCAGCTGTGGCGCGAGAGCAACGGCCAGGACGGCCTGCAGATGACGGGCGACGACCCCGACGAGAAGGTCGCGGCCAAGCGCCGCACCGACGCCAAGGGCGTCCGCACCAGTGGCAAGGTGCCGCTCGGCACCTACTACTGGCAGGAGACGAAGGCTCCCGAGGGCTACAAGAAGGGCAGCAAGACCGTCTACGGCCCGATGGTCCTCGACTTCGACACCTTCCGCCGCGGCAAGACCGTCTACGCGGAGAACCAGCCGGTGCCGAAGCCCGGGAAGATCACGCTGATCAAGCGCGACAAGAAGTCCGGCAAGGTCCTGCCGGGCGCCGTCTTCCAGCTGTGGCGCGACAGCAACGGCACCCCCGGTCTGCAGCGCACCGGCGCCGACGCCGACGCCAAGGTCAACACGGGCTGCGCGACCGACGGCCGCGGTCGCTGTTCCTTCTCGGTGGCCAACGGCTCGTACTACCTGTACGAGACGGCGGTGCCGGAGGGCTACAAGCTGCCCAAGAACCGGGTCTCCGGCCCGCACCGGATCACGGACAAGACCAAGAAGATCACCGTGACCCTCTACAACCCGCGCGGTGAGACGCCGAAGAAGTAGTGAGCGGCGGCGTCAGCTGACGCACCCCGGCGTATCGGGCGGCGGTCTCCGTGACTTGCGGGGGCCGCCGCCCCGCCGTTTTCCCGCGGCACGCGACGCGCCGAGTACGACGGCCCGTTGCCCCGTCCGTCCGGAAGAAGCCACTGCCCCCACCCGTCCGGAAGAAGAAGGACCCCCTGTGAAACACCTCTCCCGGTTCCGCCCGGCCAAGCCCCGCACCGGCGTGCGCACGGCTCTGCTCGTCCTCCTCGCGCTCACGGCGGCCGGCGGCCTGACGGCCGTGTCCCTGCGCGGCGAGGCCCCGCAGGCGCCGCGCCCGGTCACCACGGCCGAGGCCCAGCGCCTGGCCATGGCCCGGCTGTCCGCGTACGAGGCGAGCCCCGCACGGGTCACCGCCACCCTGGACGACGGGACCGACGTCACCGAGATCGACGCCCTGCTCGACTACCGGGCGCACCACGCGGTGGGACGCTACGTCTCCGGGCGCGACGGCTCGCGCAGCGACGGAATGATCGCGTGGGACGCCACGGGACTCGCCGTCGCCTCCGCCACCCCGCGCGGGCGCGACACCGCGGGCCTCGTGCGGAGCGTGCGAAGGACAGCGCCCAAGGACTGGTCACCGCGCGCGTACACGGCCGACCCGCTGGACAGCCTCCTGCGCCTGGTGATGTCCCTGGGGGTGAACCGCCCGGACAACGCCCAGCTCCTCGCGCAGGCGGGGCCGCGCCGCCTGCGCGAGGAGACGGTGCACGGCACCACGTACACGGTCTTCTCCGGGCCGCGCCCCCGGGGCGCCGCGTCGTCGAGGGGACGGTCCCCGCTGACGTACTGGGTGGACGAGCGGGGCGGCCTCGGGCGGGTGGAGGCCGTCGTCGCCTCGCTGCCGCGTCCCGCGCGGGTGGACTTCGCGAAGGCGCCGGGCGGCAGCCGGGTCCCCGGACGTCCCTGGGAACGTCAGGGCGCCGCCGGTGCGGGCAGCCGGTAGCGGTCAGGGGAGACCGGGCCCGGCAGTCCCTTCGCGGGCCGCGCGGGCGCCTTTGCCCCGCCCGGCAGTTGGGGCTGCCGGCCCGGGGCGGGGACCTTCTTGAAGGAGATGCCCGGCGGGACGTCCACGGCGCGGGTGGTACCGGGAGAGGCCAAGTCGGCATTCCGTCCCGGGCAGGTGGTCACCGCCCGGGGCAGCGTGGCGGGGCTGGTCGGCGCCGTCCCGTTGCCCGCGTAGCAGTTGCCGCGGTTGCGCGGGGCGGTCAGGACGAGGCCGGTGCCGGATCCCAGGGCGTTGTCCGTGACGCGGTTGGCCCGGACCGGGTATCCCTGGACGTCGCTCAGGAGGAACGCGGCCACGCGGTGGTTCGCGACGCGGTTGCGCTCGAACCGGTTGCGCGTGCCGCCGCCGACGCCGATGCCGATTCCGTAGCCCCCGTCGGCCTGTTCGGGGCTGCGGGCGTCGTTGTTGTCCGTGATGGTGTTGCCGACGACGACGGCGTCGTGCTGCGGGCCGAGCGCCTCGAGGTTGTTCGAGTTCACCGTCATGCCCACCCGGTTGCGGCGCGCCGTGTTGGCCAGGAAGTACAGGTCACGGGAGGCGTTGGTGACCTCGACGCCGATCGCGTTGTGTTCCAGGAGGTTGTCCCGGACCACGGTGTCGCAGGGGTCGCACTGTCCCACGTAGATGCCGGAGTCGGCGTGCCCGGAACCGTAGGAGTGCTCGATGAGCCCGCTGCGGGCGTCGAAGGCGTAGATGCCGTACAGCGCGTTGTTGTAGGCGGTGACGTACGAGGCGCGGAACCCCTTCAGCGGCGGGAACTTCGTCGTGTCGAGCGGGTCGTAGCCGGCGCCGCCCGCTCCCTCGCCCTGCAGACGCTCGTCGGTGACGCCCGTGAACAGGACGCCGTTGGCCAGGTGGTTACGGACCGTCAGGTTCTCCACCACCGAACCCGCGCCGGTCACCGTGATGCCGTTGGCCCGGGTGAACTCCCCGTCCACCACGGTCCCCGCGCGGTCGGCTCCCCGCAGCACCACACCGGGCCGACGCACCGTCACGCTCTCGCGGTAGACACCCGAAGAGACCAGTACCAGGTCGCCCGATCGAGCGGAATCCACCGCCTTCTGAATGGACGCGTACTGCCCCGGAACCCGCAGGACGGCGGGCGGACCCGTCGGTCCTGGACGGTCGTCCGAGCCCATGACGCCGCATGCGGCCAGCACCGGAAGGGCCGTGGCCGCCAGGCACAGGCGGCGCAGCCGCCACCGGTTCGGACGTCGACGCACCGGTGGCACCGTGTTTTTCCTGACAAAGAGCTTCATGCGGGCATGTGTACCGTCATGTCAGCCGCCATGGCGCACGATGGTGTTCTCTCTGTCAGGAGTCCCGGTGTCCTGCCCGCCGCCCCAGCCCCGCCGCCGCACCCTGCTGACGGCCGCGACCGCCGCCCTGGCCACCACCGCGGGCTGTGCGGATCCCCGTCGGCCGATCTCCGACGACACGCGTCCGCGGCTCCCCGTCCAACCCGGCGTCGCGGCACCCCAGCCCCGCCATGTCCTGCTGGTCGCGCTCGACCTCGTGGCGGGGCGGGAGGACGCTTCCGCCGTACGCCGGATCATCTCGTCGTGGTCCGCCGGCGCATCCACCGACCCGTCCACCGACCCGTCCACCGACCCATCCACCGGCGCGGAACCGGCCGTGACACGGACCGTGGCGGCCGGGGGCACGCTCTACCGCAAGCTGGACCTGCCCGCCCCCCGGCACCTGCGGGCCCTGCCCGCCTTCGCGGGAGACCGGCTCGAAGCGCGCCGCGGGGGCGGTGACCTGCTGGTGCAGGTGTGCGGCGACGACGCGGCGGCCTGCCGCCGTACCGCCGACCGCCTCACCGCGTCCGCACATGCCGTCTTCACCCGCCGCTGGCAGCAGAGCGGCTTCCTGCCTCCCCGCGCGCGGGGAGAGACACCGCGGAACCTCTTCGGCTTCAAGGACGGCACCGAGAACCCGCCGACGGGCGAACTGCCCCGCTGGGTCTGGGACGACGACGGCGGCAGCTACCTCGTCTACCGCCGCATCCACATGGACACGGGCCGCTTCGCCGCACTCACCCGGGCCGAACAGGAGGACACCATCGGCCGGCACCGCGCCAGCGGCGCCCCGCTGGGCGCCCACCGCGAACACGATCCCGTAGACCTCTACGCGAAGACACCCCACGGCCGGTACGTGCTGCCCGTGGACGCCCACGTCCGACTGGCGCACTCCCGGCTCGACGGTGGCGCCCGGATGCTGCGCCGCGGCTACTCCTACGACGACGGCGAGGACGGCCAGGGACTGCTGTTCCTCGCCTACATGCGTGACCCCGCGCTCTTCGTGCGCGTCCAACAGCGGCTGGCGGCGGGGGACGCGATGGGCGCCTTCACCGAACACCGGGCCTCGGCCCTCGCCTACGTCCTGCCCTCCCCCGGGCGTCCGGGGGCTCTCGGCGCCCCGCCTCGCTGACCGCGCCCCGGTGGCTCAGACGTCCAGGTCCACCACGACCGGCGCGTGGTCGGATGCGCCCTTGCCCTTGCGCTCCTCGCGGTCCACGTAGGCGTCGGAGACGGCCTTGGCGAAGGAGTCGTTCCCGTAGACGAGGTCGATGCGCATGCCCTTGTTCTTCGGGAAGCCGAGCTGGCGGTAGTCCCAGTACGTGAAGGGGTGGTCGTACTTCAGGGGGCGCGGGACGACGTCCGTGAGGCCCGTCGCGCGCAGGGACTCGAGGGCCGCGCGCTCGGCCGGGGTGACGTGGGTGGCGCCCTCGAAGAGCGAGGGGTCCCAGACGTCCGCATCGGTCGGCGCGACGTTGAAGTCACCGAGGACGGCGAAGGGGCGGGGGCCCGCCGCGTCCTGTGCGACGGCGGCCTTCAGGGCCTCGAACCACTGCAGCTTGTAGGCGTAGTGGGCGTGGTCGACCTCGCGGCCGTTGGGCACGTACACCGACCAGACGCGGACGGGGCCGCAGGTCGCGGAGATCGCGCGGGGCTCGTCCGCGCCGTCGTACCCGGGGCCGCCCGGCAGGCCCTTGACGACGTCGTCGAGGCCCACCTTGGAGACCAGCGCCACGCCGTTCCACCGGCCTGTCGCGTTCACCGCCGACTCGTACCCCAGCTCGCGGAGCTCTGCGGCGGGGAACTGCTCGGCCGTCGTCTTGGTCTCCTGGATGCACAGCACGTCCGTGCCGGTGCTCTCCAGCCAGGCCAGGAGCCTCGGCAGACGGGCGGTGATCGAGTTCACGTTCCAGGTGGCGATGCGCATGTCCCACAACCTACCGGGCGGCACCGACAGTCACAGGTCGGCCGACTCCCCCGGCGTCAGACGCACGTGCTCCGCGCCGCCGAGAGAGCCGATCTGACTGTCGTAGATCGGCCGGGCGAGGTCGGTGAGGAGCGCGTCGTGGATGTCGTAGGCGCGGGTGGGCCGGACCTCGCGCACGTACTCGATCACCTCGGAGATCTTGTTCCAGGGGGCCATGACGGGCAGCATCAGCGTGTCGACCGGCTGGTCGGGGACGGTCAGCGCGTCGCCGGGGTGGAAGACCGAACCGTCCACCAGGTATCCGACGTTGGTGATCCGCGGGATGTCCGGGTGGATGACCGCGTGGAGTTCGCCGTGGACCTGGACCTCGAACCCGGCGGCCGTGAAGGTGTCGCCGTGCCCGACCGTGTGCACGCGCCCGGGGAAGGCCGCCGAGATCTGGTCCGCGACGGACTTCAGCGTCCAGATCTCGGCTCCGGGCCGGGTCTCCATGGCGGCCCGCAGCCGGTCCTCGTTGAAGTGGTCCGGGTGCTCGTGCGTGACGAGGATCGCGTCGGCGCCGAGCGCGGCGTCCTCCTCGCTGAAGCCGCCGGGGTCGACGACGAGCGTGCGTCCGTCCTTTTCGAGACGCACGCACGCGTGGGACTTCTTGGTGAACGTCATGCGCTTCGCGCGCGCGGCCTGGATGTCGGGAGAAGTCGTCATGTCTCCCATCCTGCTACTCCTGGGGCGTGGTTTCCTCACGGATCACGGCCTGCGCGACCTTGAAGGCCGAGTTCGCGGCGGGGACGCCGCAGTAGACGGCGGCCTGGAGCAGGACCTCTTTGATCTCGGCCGGGGTGAGCCCGTTGCGCAGCGCCGCCTTGGTGTGGAAGGCCAGCTCGTCGAGGTGGCCGCCGGCGACGAGCGCGGTGAGGGTGACGCAGCTGCGGGAGCGGCGGTCCAGGCCGGGACGGTTCCAGACCTCGCCCCAGGCGTAGCGCGTGATGAGCTCCTGGAAGTCGCCGGAGAAGTCGTCGGCGGCGGCGAGGACCCGGTCGACGTGCGCGTCGCCGAGGACCTCGCGGCGGACCTTCATCCCGGCCTCGTACAGGTCGGGGCCCGCGGCGCCCGGCACGGCCTCGGGCTGCTCCATGGGAGCGATCTCGGCGACGGGCGAGACGATCACCGGCGGGGTGAGCACCGGCTTGACCGGCGGCGCGCTGATCGCCGACTGGCCGCCCATGGTGGCGTCGGGCGTGGCCTGCCAGGCGGAGGAGAAGTGCCGTACGAGCAGGTCGGTGACGGCGGCGGGCTGCTCGACCGGCGCGAGGTGCGAGGCACCCGGCACCACGGCGAGCCGCGCGTCGGGGATCCCCGCGACGAGGGTGCGGGCCTCGCCCTGTCCCGTGACCTGGTCGTCGGAGCCGACGAGCACCAAGGTGGGGACGCCTATCCGGCCGAGCTCGGCGCGGACGTCGAAGGCGGCGAGGGCCTCGCAGGCGGCGATGTAGCACCCCGGATCGGTGGTGCGCACCATCTGCACGGCCCAGTCGGTGATCGCGGGCTGGGCAGCGGCGAAGCCGGGCGTGAACCAGCGCTCGGGAGCGGACCGGGCGATGGGGTCGAGGCCGTTGCTGCGCACGATGACGCCGCGCTGGCGGAACTCGTCGGCCGTGCCGAACCGCGGCGATGCGGCGATCAGCGCGAGCGAGGCGACGCGCTGCGGATGCCGGAGCGCGAGCTCGGCCCCTATGGCGCCGCCGAAGGCACAGCCCGCGTACCCGAAGCGCTGCACCCCGAGCTCGTCGAGCGTCGCGAGCAGCCGGTCCACGAGCTCACCGACGGACCCGCAGGGGTGCGCGGGCGCCCCGCCGTGTCCCGGCATGTCGAAGCGGAACACCCGCCAGTGCCGGATGAGGTCGGGTATCTGCCGGTCCCACATGTGCCAGGTCGTACCCAGTGAGGCACCCAGGATCAGGACTGGAGCGTCTTCTGGCCCGTCGAAGCGGTATTGCAGGGTGTTCATCGGTGTCTCACTCACCCGCCCGACCCTCTCATCAGTCACTAAAAGTCACTGCGCCGGGGTGGACCTACCTGACCTTGCCCCGCTCCGGCGCCACCGTGCCGGACCACCAGTGTCCGGGACACCATGCCCTCCGCGCCGGTAGAAGCCCGCCTCCGGGCGAGTATGACGCAGCAAGTCTCGCGTCAGACAGTCCCCACACCCCGCGATCACACGTCCCCCACAAACCCATGCAGGCCATCCCAAGTGGTGGCGGCTCCGCGCAGATCCTCCACATCCGGCTTGATGTACCACCTCTTAACTTGTTCTTTCTGGTCTGACCTCGAACGATGCGCCGAACGTGCTCGCCCGAACGAGGATTCCGGGGACGTGAACACGGCCTTCGCCTGATCCTGTGCTCCGACGAAAGATGCACTTGACCAGTACGAAGGCCGTGGGGGAATGAGTCTGCTGCATCACGATGTCCCGGGGGGATGCGTTCGCGGTGGCGTCACACTTCCGGGACGACTTCTTCGACTCCCTGACCGCGCGTGGGGACACGCTGTTCGAGCTGACCGACGCCCTGTTGTGTGCGGACGGGCCGGTGAAGACGCCGGTCGATCTCACGCTGACCGCCGAACACCGGCGCGGGCACGGCGCGATGTACGAAGCCTTTGAACGGCGGGAACGTCGATGTCCCACGGCTACGGCAGGTGCTGGCCGGGCTGCCGCAACCCGAGGCCGCCGACGGACGCCTGGTCCTGGCCGTGGATGTCACCCACTGGCTGCGGCCGGACGCGCCGACCAGTGCGGACCGCTTGTTCTGTCACGTCTACGGCCGCAGCGGACGCTCCTCGGACCAGTTCGTGCCCGGCTGGCCCTGCTCGTTCGTCGCCGCGCTGGAGTCGGGCCGGACCTCGTGGTGTCAGATCCTGGACGCGCTGCGGCTGGGGCCGGCCGACGATGTCGCCCAGGTCACTGCCGCCCAGGCCCGCCGGGTGGTCACCGACCCCATCGAGGTGGGGCGTTGGAAGCCGGGTGACCGCGACATCCTGGTTGTCTTCGATGCCGGATACGACGCTCCGCGCATGGCTCATCTCCTGGCCGGACTGCCGGTGGAGGTCCTGGGGCGGATGCGCACGGACCGTGTGATGCGCAAGCCCGTTCCGGTCCCGTGGATCTCTCCGCCACAGGGAGGACGCCCGCCGAAGCACGGCAAGGAGTTCCACTTCGCCAAGCCGGATTCCTGGGGCGATCCGGACGCGGAGACCGCGCAGGTCACCGACCGCTGCGGCACCGCTCGCGTGACGGCCTGGGACCGCATTCACCCGAGGCTGACCACGCGCTCGGCATAGATCGACCGCACCGGCGAACTCCCGGTCATCGAGGGCACGTTGATCCGTCTGGAGGTCGACCGCCTGCCCGGCGGTCACGATCCACTGCCGGTCTGGCTGTGGTCGTCGACGACCGGCCTGTCGGGTGAGGACGTCGATCTGCGCTGGCAGGCGTTCTTGCGCAGGTTCGATCTGGAACACACCTTCCGGATGATCAAGCAGACGCTGGGCTGAACCCGCCCGAAGCTCCGTACGCCCGCGGCGGCGGATCGGTGGACCTGGCTGATCATCGCCGCCCACACCCAACTCCGCCTCGCCCGGCCCCTGGTCGCCGACCTTCGCCGTCCGTGGGAGAGGCCGGCCGAGCCCGGCCGGCTCACCCCGGCCCGGGTCCGCCGGGGGTTCAGGAACCTCCGCCCGAACCTGCCCTGTCCGGCCCGTGCGCCAAAACCCAACCGGCCCGGCCCCGGCAGGCCGCCCGGCTCGAAGAACCGGCGCCCCGCCACCTGCTACGACGCCGGCAAGACCACCAGGCGCCCCGACCGCCAAGGACGTCCGCACCGGCACACCCAGCTCCGCACCACCTGCCAGTGCTGCACCCGCGGACTCGACACTGCCCGCGACCAGCCCCGCTGTTGTGCCACCGGAGCCTGCTGCTCCAAGCGGCTCTCCCCGCTGACGCTCACCTACATCCATTCCGTCCTCAAGTCCGCCCTGGAGCACGCCGTCCGAGAAGAGGAGATCCCTCGCAACGTCGCCCGCAACGTCCGCACCGGCACGCCCCACCCTCGACGCTTCGAACCGCTCACCGCAGACGAAGCCCGCCAGTTCCTCAATGCCGCAAACGGCCACCGGTTGCACGCCCTGTTCGAACTCGCTCTCCACACCGGACTCCGCAAGGGCGAACTCCTCGGCCTGCACTGGGAAGACCTCAACCTCGACGCCGGCACCGCCGCCATCCGCCGAACCTTGCAGCGCACCGCCGCAGGTGGGCTCACCACGCTGCCGACCAAGACGCGGGCTTCCGAGCGCCGCATCGCCCTACCCACCCGCTGTGTCCACTTGTTGAAGCTCCACCGCGAGCAGCAGCAGTGCGAACGGGAGTCCGCAGGCACCACGTGGCAGGACAGCGGGCACGTGTTCACCACCCCGCAGGGCAAAGCGATCGACCCGACCAACCTCACCCGCGCCTTCACCACACTCCTCCGCAAGGCCGGCCTCCGCCGCATCCGCTTCCACGACCTCCGCCACTCCACCGCCACCCTGCTCCTGGAACAGGGCGTCGAACTCGTCGTGATCAAGGAACTCCTCGGCCACGCCCACATCGGCGTCACCGCCACCGTCTACGCCCACGTCCGACTCCGCCTCCAGCGCGACGCCATCGACACCCTCGGCACCGCGCTCGGCAGCTGGGAAACCACCGAGACGGCCCGCTCCGGCGGCGACGAACCACCACCACCCGGCGCCACTGGCGTCCGCTGGCGTTGCCGTCAACTACTGCCGTCAAACGCCAGATCAGCCCCGCCAAGGACAGCTCGGCGGGGCTGATCTTTGCCACTGCATGGTCTTTCTCATGGCGCGGATGGGTCGAATCGGGTAACGAACCCCATGCGGTCCATGAGAACCAACGTTACGGAACCGGATACTTGAGACCCATCAGAAAGAACCGAAGAACCGGTCCCACCAACTCGGCTCCCCAGAACCGTGGAAACGCAAGAGAGTGGGCCCGCCATAGCTTCTTTCAAGAAGTTCTTCCGGAATCGTGATGTACCCCGATTCAGCGAGAACTTGCTCTACCTTCTCAAGGTCATTCGCGTCGAGCTCGCCTTCAGCCTGCGCTTCATCCGTACCCAAGAAGGCGCCAGGGTTATCGGCTGCCACCATTGCCAATGGCTTGAACTTGCTCACCAGGGCAACAATCCTCGTCCCACAGACTGTGGCTTCCCCCGGCACTTCGATTCGTCCGTACTGCGCGGAGTCCTGGATGTCTCGATCGATTCCACAAGGCGTCGAGAAGCGAGAACCAACCTGCACAGCCAGACGGCTGAACGAAGCTGCAGCATCGGCCGCATTGTAGTCAGCTGGCATTTCTGAACATTCGGGATCGTCCAAACGATGCAACAGTTCCATCAGATTCGCATCTCTCTCCATCAATCCTCCAATCATCGAATTCGCTACACCCGGATCGGGTGAACCATTTCCTCAGTGCGGGAAAGCTGTGAGCACCTTCCCAGTGAGAGGTTCGTATCGCACCAGCATTCTCACCCCTCCCACTGACCCGATCACATTCTGAACCGCAGGTTCGCCCTTCCTGGTCTTCAGGGTTCTCTCGGCATGCACAGCAGATCCCTTGTACCAGGTCCTTTGACTATTTGGACTCGTCACCACGTCAGCAACGGCATCCAAAATCTGGTCATCAGACCACCCCTGCGGGAAAGCGTCCTTACCCGGCGCCCCCGGGTACCTGTGACCATCAAGGATGTGATCGGCCCTCTCGTCACCGATCAGCTCCCGACCAATTCCGCAGTTGCTGTTGTGAACGAGTACCGGAGTCTCCCCCGCCAGCACATAGTACGTGTGCTACGCGAAGCCTTCGACCTTCTTTTTCGCAGGTCAAGTGCGGTTTGCTGGTCCGGAGAGGTGCGTGGGTGTCCGTGGTTGTGCGGGGTTGTTGCCGTCAGCTACTGCCGTCAGCCGGTTCAGCCCAGGTACGGCTTCTCGCGGTGTTCCAGGAAGTGTTGGAGCCTGAGCCGTTGGGTGTGGTGCATCGGCAACTGCTCGATCTCTTCCGGCGGTACGAACCGGAGCTCGGTGGACTCGTCGGAGATTGCCAACTCGCCGCCGGTGATGCGGGCGGTGAAGCAGACGTTGAACTGGCGGCGCACCTCGCCGTCGGTGTAGGCGATGATGTGTTTCGCGTCGGTGTAGGTGCCGACCAGGCCGGTGATCTCGATGTCGAGGCCGGTCTCTTCCTTGACCTCGCGGACGGCAGTGCCTGGCAGGGAGTCGGTGAGGTCCATGCCGCCACCGGGCAGCGCCCACAGGTCGTTGTCGCGGCGGCGCTGGAGGAGGATGCGCCCGTGGTCGTCGGTGACGACGGCGGAGGCGGCGACGACCATGCTGTTCGGCTTGGGCGCGTTCGGGTCGTCGTAGTACTCGGTGCGGGCCACGGTCAGCCTTCCTCTCGTACGGGCATCGCCGTCGCCCACACCGCGTCGAAGCTCTCGGCGTAGGTGTCGAACATGCTGCCTGTCTCGTGTCGACGAAGATGCCACACCGGGGCGGCGTAGGCGTTGACGCCCCAGACATGGGCGTTGACGAGTTGCTGGTCGTCGGCGCGGTAAAGGGAGTTATAGAGCGTGGTGCCGTGGGTGCGGACTTCGATGCCGGGGGTGCCGGCGAGCGGCCTGTAGTGCATGAGTGCGAGGCGGCAGCGGGATTCGATGCCGTGGCCGAACCGCTCCTCCTGGCCGCGGGCTTGGACGTTGTCGCTGTCGGCGTCTCCGATCGCGACGCGGATGGTGCAGCCTTCGGCGGCGCGCTCGGTGAGGAGTTCGTTCAGCCGCGGGTACGCCTCGTGGAGGAAGACGGCGGCGTAGACGAGGATGTCGAGCCGTTCCCGGGCCTGGGCCATCAGGTCGGTGAACGCCGACACGGGGATGTCGGCCCGCTGCCCGTAGAGCGCCACCAGCTCAGGGCTGATGACACGGGCGGGGCGGGCTTGGCGGAGCGCCGGCCAGAGTGCGTGCACGTCTTCTCCCAGGGCCTTGGCCGCCTGGAGGGCTGTGGTACGGCGTGGGATGCGCCCGAGGTTCACCCAGCGCTCGACCGACTTGGGGTCGACCTCAACCTCCTGGGCAAGGGCAGCGTATGTCCAGCCTCCGGCTGCCATGACGGCTCGTAGTCTCTCGTTCGGCACGAGTCTCCCCCTTCGTCTCAGGACGGCACCAGGGACGTTCTACATGGTGCGGGACGTCCCGAAGTGGGGTTTGGTGGAGGTTCCTTCGTCCTGGCGACCGGCGTGAGGATCGGTGCCGACCCTGCGGCACCGAGGAGCGTAACCGTGCGAAAGAGCACCACCCCATGTGTTCCCGCCCTGCGACTGGACGCCCGGTCGCGCACCGCCTCACCGGGGTGGTCACGATGACGGCCCCCATTCCTGATACCGACGGGCACACCGTCTCGCCCGATGTCGGCGCCCTGGTGGTCGACCGACGGAATGGCAAGGTGGGCGTGGTCATGGGGCACGTGGGGCCGTACGTGCAGCTTCGGCCACCGCGCGGCGGCCGGGAGTGGGACGTGCCGCCCAGGGACGTACGACCACCGACCCCGGCCGAGGAGCTGAGCGCCAAGGTGGCCGTGGCCAACCGGAGGTGGGGACGGTGACCCCTCGCTCGGTCCTGCGCTACGAGACCTGGACTCTCCAGCCCGACCGCGAGCCGGATGCGGAGCCGGTCCAGTACGCGATGCAGTGCGCCGTGGACGGAGAGACCTCGCCGACGAGCGAGGACTTCGCCGAACCGCAGAGCTGGGTGCTGCGCCACTGCGGCCAGAACCCGTCCCACCACACCTACCGGGAGATCATCACCCGGCGCTGGCGGGCCTGGCGGCAGATGTGACCCGTCCTGCTCACCCAGGCGGCGCCCCGCGCTGACCCACCCGACTCCCGTCCCTGCCGGTCGTGACCGATCGAGGCTCCCCCCGTCCTCATCAGCCCCGGCAGGGACGGGCGCTCACATGCCGGGCCCATGACCACGAGGTTCTGGCCTCAGCCACAGAAAGTCAGCCACGACGGCGGGCGCGCCGACCGATCACCCGTCACGTGTGTCTCGCTCAACGCGCACCGGCATCAGCCCAGTTATCTCCATCGTCACGGCCTCAGCCAGGCACCAGGCCCAGGCGGCCGGGACGTCAGCTCGGCCCGGGTGCCGACGCACGGCACGAACCCACCGGACGGCCTCTCGGGCACCCACCCCGCCTGCTGCTGAACGGTCGGGCGGAATGGGCTTCCACTTGATAATGCCCGCGCTCCCCGGATCTGCGCGCCGAGTGGCCGGTGGGCGTCGCCAGCGGGGCGGCAGACAGGAGCGGGCGGCGGCCACCGGCCGCCGGCGCGCAACGGCCCGCGTCAGCGGGCCGTTCTTGATCAAGTAAAGAAACTCTGAACAGCTCACCCCATCAAACCCACCGGTTGGGCTGCTGGGTCGAGGTCAGGGCCGCTGTTGCCGACGCTTCTTCGATTCGGCCAGCGCGGTCTTCAGCTTCTCGCTCGGCGACACGTCCGGCTCGGCTTCATTGTCGTGGAGGGATGGCAGGAACAGGCCGCGGCGGCTCTTCTCTCGCTTAACCTTCCGGCGCTCGTTGAAGAGCCGCTGATGCTCCTCCCGGACCACGACCCATCTCCGGTCCAGGTCTGCTTCTCGCTCCAGAAGCTCGTCATCGCTGAGGTCGGCGAACTCGGTGGCGGCTGCGCGCGCCTCGCGGTCGATCTCCTCGCGCAGCAGGTAGTTCGTGATGGGCCCATGCTGCTTGCCCGGTTCCGGCTCTTGGCGGACGAAGACGCCGCGCCCCTTGACCGCGTACGCCAGCCCGTCCTGCTTGAGGCGTCGATAGGCGTTCTGCGCGGTGGAGTTGGCGACTTTGAACCGCTCTTGGATCTCCCGGGCGGGCGGGAGCTGGGAACCCGGGGGGTAGGTGCCTTCCACGATTTCCCGGCGGAGGATGTCGGCGACCTGGGCATACGGCGGTCGGGCGTCGTCGTTGCGGATGACGTCGAGTGGCCAGTCAGGCCCCCCGGCGTCGGCTTCGTCCTGATCGCTCTCGGCCTCTTCGTCGCTTCCGCCGATGGAGGTGCTGACGTAGCTGCCCCGGCCGAGCTGGGAGTAGACCAGGCCCTCTCGCTTGAGCACGCGCAGGGCGTTCTGGACGGTGGAGCTGGAGACGCCGAACCGGTCACCCAGCACGTTGGCCGAAGGCAGGCGCTCACCGGGGCGGAACTCGCCATTGAGAATCGCGTCCCGCAGGGCCTCGGCGGCCTGGAGGTACGGCGGCCGGGAGTCCTCGTCCAAGGGCAGGGTCATGCCCCCACGGTATCGCCAGCAGCCTGTAGCGCTACAGGCACATCCCCGGGTTCCCCACCTGACCACCTACCAACCTGATCGAAGTCACAACCTAATCGAGCTTGCAAGTTAAGCGATTATCTCCCTATGCTCCATGTCGAGCCGATCAAGCGGCTCCACCGAACAAGGGGTGTGATGGCATGGCCATGACTCGAATCCGTGTTGCCCTGCTGCCGTCGGCGGTGTGCATCGCGGGCACCGACCCGGCGTTGAAGATCAAGGACCAGCAGACCGGAGAGGTCGCCACCGACCGGGAGACCGGTGCGTCGCTGTACACGGTGACCGTGATGCTCATGGAGGACGGCCGCGCCGAAGTTCTGAAGATCACGGTCCCGGAGACGGGCCTTGCGGCCGGGCTGAAGCCGGGGGCGATGGTGCGGCCGGTGGAGCTGTTCGCGACCCCGTGGGCGCGGATCTTCAACGGTCAGCTCTCCGACGGCGTCGCCTACCGGGCTTCCCGCCTGGAGCTGGTGACGGTGGAGGCAAACCAGTGACCCGCTTCGAACACCACTCGTCGGAGCGGGAGTTGACCTCGCTGCGGCCCCTGCCTGGTACGGAAGGCAAGGCCACCTTCGCCGTCTCTTCTGCCGTGCTCGATGTGCTCGGCCTGGCCCCGGAACAGGCGGCCCGCCTCGACCTGGGTGACGTGTTCCGCCTGATACACGAAGAGGGGGCATGACGTGGAAGCCGTGACGGGATACGTGTCGTACGCGCTGCCGATCGCTACGGCGCTCATCGGTGTGTGGCTGGTGTGGACGGTGATGCGCTACGTGCGGGCGGACAGGGGCACGCGGGTCAGCATGCGGCAGGCCGTCCGGGTCCGCTGGGGCTGGGTACGGCTCGCGCGGATGGCCGGGCTGACGGTCACCGACAAGACCCCGAGCCTGCTCGCGCAGATCACCGCCCAGAAGGACAGTCCCCCGCCCGCGCCCCGGGTACTGACGCCGAAGATCAGGGTCAAGCCCGACCAGTTCGGGGTGATGGTGCGGGCGCGCACTCTGCCGCAGGTCGGGTTGGAGGAGTACCAGAAGTCGGCGCGGTTCCTGGCGGATGCCTGGCGGTGCACGCGGGTGTCCGTGCTGCCGGACGGCCCCGGCAAGGTGGTGATCCGGGGCGTGCGCTCCGACCCGCTGACCACGCCCACCCGCCATCGGCCCACTGGCCGCCCACCTGCGGATCTGACGCGCTGGGAGCTGGGGGTGGATGAGTACGCCGCGCAGGTGTGCGTGTCCCTGGCCAACGTTCCCGGGGTGACGGTGGCCGGCGTCCCGGGTGCGGGCAAGACCTCGGGGGTCAACAAGTTCGTGTGCGACTTCGCGCCGTCGGCCGCCGTGCAGATCGCGACGGTGGACGGGAAGGTGTCGCGGGCCTCGGAGGGCGATTACGCCGACCTGGTCAAGCGGATGTTCGCATTCTGCGGGGACGACCTGGACGAGGCGAACGCGCTGTTCAAGCGCCTGGTGGAACTGCGCAAGCGGCGTTCCGCGACCATCCGGGACGTGCTGGGTGTGAAGAATATGTGGCACGTCGGCCCGTCACCACAGTGGCCGCTCACGGTTCTGATCATCGATGAGGCGCATACGTTCTTCCGCGAGTACAAGGGCAGCGACGCCACCACCAAGCGGCTCGGCGCGCTGACGGCGGAGAATGCCCGGCTGGTGGAGGACCTGGTCAAGAAGGGCCGCAGTGTCGGCATCCTGGTGATCCTGATCAGCCAGAAGACCACCGGCGATGCCATCCCTACGTTCATCCGCGACGTGTGCCCGATCGGGCTGTCGTTCGCGCAGAAGACGGTGGAGGCCGCGGTGGCCGCGCTGGGTGAGGACATCCGTAACTGGCCCGACGCCAGCCCGGTGACCTTGCAGGACCCCGCCTACGTCGGCGTCGCGGTGATGGCGATGCAGGGCCGCCCCGGCTACACCCGCATCCGCACCCCCTACGTCTCCGACACCGACGCCGCCCGCATCGCCGACGCCACCTCGCACCTGACCGCAGACCCGGACCTGTGCCTGGACGCCCTCCTCCGCTCGACCGGCCGGACGGCAACGCCCGCGTCGTCGCTCACCAAATGATCCCGAACAGCTCACGCCAGAAAGGAGGTTGAGGACATGGCGGAGGAACGGTTCACCCGGCGCACCGTGACCATGGTGATGGCGGTCATCGCGGCCTTGGCCTTCGTCTTCTCCTTCGGCAACGTCTGGGCGCTCGCCCTGCGGCTCGGCGTCCCGCGCCCGATCGCGCCGCTGATCGCGCCCATGGTGGACCTGTCCGTCGTCGGCCTCCTGGTCGCGCTGCGGTTCCTGGCCCTGCGCGGCGTCCCCAAGACGGAGCTGAAGGCCGGCACCCGGCTGTTGCACCTGTGCGGGCTGCTCACCCTCGGGCTGAACACCGCCGAGCCCCTGCTGACCGGACGCTACGGACGGGCCTGCCTGGACACCGTCGCCCCGCTCCTGCTCCTGGGCTGGGGGCACGTCGGCCCCGCCTTCCTCGCCCACTTCCACACGGCCGCACACCGGGAGGACACCACCGCAACCATCACCCCCGCACCCCTCGCTGAGCCGGTGCCCACCTCGGCGCCCGCTCCCGAAACGGCGGCACCGGCCCCTGAGCCGGTCCCCGCCTCGACACCTACGCCGCCTCCGGCCGCAGTGCCTACCGTGCTCAAGGTCCCCGCCCCCGCCCAGGCCGTCGCCAAGGCGCCTGCCACCGGCTCCCGACCGGTCCTCCCCGCCGCACTGCTGAGTGCGGCCCGGCGCATCGCGGACACCTACCACGCCGAGCACGGAGCACCGGTCACCGCCGCCCAGCTCGCAACCCGCATGGGCGTCGCCCTGCCGGTGGCCACCGCCGCCCTCGCTCAGCTCTGAGCCACCCCGGCCACTGGCCGGATAACTCCTCCCTGAAATCCACGGCCACCCGATGGGCCTGGTTCGTCATGCCCCGAGCAGCACCAACATGCCTTCCCTGAAGGTCGGTTGCTGCTCGGGTCCCACCCCGAACAGAAGGGATACGCCCCGAATGGTCACCCTGGACCTGCGCCACGTGGCAAGCCCCGCCGTGCGGGACCTGCTCCACCTCGTCAACCACCCCGACTTCGACCGCGCACAGCAGCAGATCGAACACCTCGGCGGCTGCACCGAACCCGTCCGCCTGACCGGCCAGAGCACTACCATCGACACCACAACCGGCGAGGTACTGCGCGCGTACACCGCTTCCGGGGAGCCCACGGGCAGCCTGCTCACCGCATGCGGCAATCGCCGCGCCTCCCGCTGCCCGGCCTGCTCCCGCGTCTACGCCGCCGACACCTACCACCTCATCCGGGCCGGCCTGTCCGGCGGCAAGAACGTGCCCGACACTGTCCGCACCCACCCCCGCGTCTTCGCCACCCTCACCGCCCCCTCCTTCGGCCCCGTCCACAACCGCCCCACCACGCCCGGCGGGAATGCCCGGCCCTGCAGCTGCCGCAAGCTCCACGAACCCACGGACGCCCTGCTCGGCACGCCACTGAACCCCGCAACCTACGACTACGCGGGCGCCATCCTCTTCAACGCCCACGCCTCCGCCCTGTGGGCCCGCTTCACCACCTACCTGCGCCGCGAGATCGCCGCCCGGCTCGGCATGACCCAGAAGGCCGCCCGCACGGTCCTGCGCGTGTCCTTCGCCAAGGTCGCCGAGTACCAGAAGCGCGGCCTGGTCCACTTCCACGCCGTGATCCGCCTCGACGGCCCGGACGGCAACTCCACGCCCCCGCCCCCGTATGCCACCGTCGCCATGCTCGCTGACGCCATCCGGGCCGCCGCCCTTCGTGTCCGAGTGGCCGTCGTGTCGGACGCGATCGGGGAACGCGAACTCACCTGGGGCGAACAGCTCGACGTGCGCGAGATCGCCGCCTTCGGCACCGACACCGAACTCACCGATCAAGCGGTCGCCGCCTACGTGGCCAAGTACGCCACCAAGTCCGCCGACGCCTCCGGCACCCTCGACCGCGCCCTGTTCTGCCGCCCCTGCCAGGGACGCGGCGCCACCCTCCTGCCCCACGGGGCCGCGCTCCCCTGCACCGCCTGCGGCGGCACCGGGCAGGCCCGGCCGCTGCCTCGGCTCGCCGTCGCCCGGCACGTGCGGCAGATGATCCGCACTTGCTGGGAGCTGGGCAGGCTGCCCGAGTTCGCTGATCTCAAGCTCTGGAAGTGGGCGCACATGCTCGGTTTCCGGGGCCACTTCTCCACCAAGTCCCGCCGCTACTCCACCACCCTCGGCGCGCTGCGCGACGCCCGCCGCATCTGGCGCACCGAACAGGTCCACGAGCACGCCAGCCTGCCCGAGCCCGACCCGGACACCACCCTCGTCGTCGGCCACTGGGCCTACCTCGGCACCGGCTACAGCCCCGGCGCCGCCCTCCTGGCCGCTGCCGTCTGGCACCGCAGAGAACTGGCACGCCAGTTCGCGTTCGAAGGGGGCTGCTGATGACCACGCACGCGCCCGCCGCGCCCCACCAGGCGCTGAGTACGCCGGAGGAGCTGCTGACGGTTCCCCAGGTCATGGCCCGCCTCCAGCTCGGCCGCTCCGCCGTCTACGACCTGCTCCGCTCCGGCCAACTCGCCTCGATCACCCTCGGCCGCGCCCGCCGCATCCCCACCCATGCCCTCACCGACTTCATCCGCACCCGCCTCGAACAGGAAGCCGCCGCCTGATGACCACGCCCCGAGACACCCCCGCCTCCCGCCGCGTACGGGCCAACGGCGACGGAACGGTCTACCAGCGCAAGGACGGCCGCTGGGAAGCCGCCGGATACGTCCTCGCACAGGGCAACACCCGCCGCCGCGTCCGCGTCTACGGCACTACCCGCAAAGACGCCCTGGCCAAGCTCACCGAGAAGATCGCCGCCAGCAACCGCGGCCTCCCCGTCCCCACCGCGCAGGGCAGCGTGGCCGCGTACCTGACGTACTGGCTGGAGAACGTGGCCGCCCACCACCTGCGCGAGAACACCCACACCCGCTACACCGCCTGCGTCAACCGGTACCTCATCCTCGGCCTGGGCAAGAAGAAGCTCGCCAAGCTCTCCGCGAAGGACGTCCGCACCTGGTTCAACCAGCTCCGCACCACCTGCCAGTGCTGCACGCGCGGCCTCGACGCCCGGCGCAATGAGCCCCGCTGCTGTGCCGCCGGCCGGTGCTGCCACAAGCTGCTCTCTCCGCTGACGCTCACCTACATCCACTCCGTGCTCAAGTCCGCCCTGGAGCACGCCGTACGGGAGGAAGAGATCCCGCGCAACGTCGCCCGTAACGTCCGCACCGGCACCCCCCGCCCCCGACGCTTCGAACCCCTCACCGCCGACGAAGCCCGGCAGTTTCTCACCGCCGCCCAGGGCCACCGGCTGCACGCGTTGTTCGAACTCGCCCTCCACACCGGACTCCGCAAGGGCGAACTCCTCGGCCTGCACTGGGAAGACCTCGACCTCGACGCGGGCACCGCCGCCGTCCGCCGCACCCTTCAGCGAACCGCCGCAGGCGGGCTCACTACGCTGCCCACCAAGACGCGGGCCTCCGAGCGCCGCATCGCCCTTCCCACCCGCTGCGTCCAGTCGCTGAAGCTCCACCACGAACAGCAGCAGCGCGAACATGAGGCCGCGGGCACCACGTGGCGGCACGACGGGCACGTGTTCACCACTGCGCAGGGCCGACCGATCGACCCGACCAACCTCACCCGCGCCTTCCTCACGCTCCTCCGCAAGGCCGGCCTCCGCCGCATCCGCTTCCACGACCTCCGCCACTCCACCGCCACCCTCCTCCTGGAACAGGGCATCGAACTCGTCGTGATCAAGGAACTCCTCGGCCACGCCCACATCGGCGTCACCGCCACCGTCTACGCCCACGTCCGACTCCGCCTCCAGCGCGACGCCATTCGACGCCCTCGGCACCGCGCTCGGCAGCCCGGAGAGCAGCCATACGGCCCGGGACGAAGGCGATGAACCGCCACCCTCCGCCGTCCCCGTCCGCTGACGTTGCCGTCAACTACTGCCGTCACGCACCGCAGAAGCCCCGCCAGGACGCACCTGGCGGGGCTTCATTTTTGCTGCTGCTAACGGATCTTCTACTTACCCGTCCGCCTCATCGCCTGTCACTCTGCAAAAACAGGATTGAGCCAGACCGAAACCAGATCACCATTGTCGACGCCCAATACAGTTCCGCTAGCGATTTGGACAAACTTAGCGCCGACGGCATTGTTCAGACGAATGGCGACCCACCCGGAGGAAGGATCATACGAAACCCGCCACCTGTCTCCAGGGACCTCGAAAGAAACCCCAGGCTCGAAGGAGTGGTCTGACGAGATGAATACCCGTCCGGGATTGAACTGTGGAGCAATCAACTCGGCCACCACACCCCGAACGTTTGGGAAGTATCCCCAGGCGAACAGAACTTCCCGAGACTCAATATCGACCTCAAGTTGGAGCGTGCCGATCAGCACACTTGCAACCCCCTTCGAGCCGAGCCTCTCGCTCAACGACTCCCCGCTCTGCGCACTGAAGGAGAATCCGTACTCGGACTCGTCATAGGTGAGAACACCCTCAAGAGGAGATCCGTCTTGGATGGAGAATTTCATTTCGGCCTAGCCTTTTGTGCTCTTGAAGAGGAAGTGAACGATCCTGTTGGAATTTGCGTCGATGTTGAGCTCCCAGATCCCGTTGCTTCCGTTCATCGCTCCGGGCGTTCTCCACTCGACAACCCCAGGAGCGCCACGGGAATCCATCCTGGGTGCGGATCCCTCCATGATTCCCCGAAGGAGCTGCCCATTGTTGCCGTTCATGTAAGGGCGTGCAGC
The DNA here is from genome assembly GCF_055593965.1 of Streptomyces sp. NPDC040622. Lineage (NCBI taxonomy): Bacteria > Bacillati > Actinomycetota > Actinomycetes > Kitasatosporales > Streptomycetaceae > Streptomyces > Streptomyces sp. NPDC040622. The sequence goes on from NZ_JBVIXD010000005.1 coordinate 65,922, forward strand.
CTTACCGAAGTTGGGGGCATCGACATCCCGAGTACCAGCAATGTCCCAGGTGTGGTTTTCGACGGTCTTGGTCATCGAAAGGTTCTCAACATCAATCTTGGCTGCGAGATACGTGACGCCACAGTTCCCATTGCTGTTGTGAACGAGGACCGGCGTCTCCCCTGCCAGCACATAGTACGTGTGCAGGCCCTCAACCGTAAGGTTGTAGGTTCGGGCATGCCGAGTGAAAGCGTGGTTGCCTGTGACGATGACGGTACTTCCGTCATCGGTGAGGAGTGTCATCCCCTGCTTCAGGGAGCCAGCTTCGACCCACTCCTCTTCGGATGGGGACCAGAACGGGTGCTCGTGTGTGGCAGTGAGCTTCTCGATACCGCTATCTGTAGCGATCGAAAGCGTGTTGAAGTACTTGTCATTTTCGGTGACGATGAGGCGGACCACTTCGCGTGGACCCGTTTCACCTGTCTCCGGATCGGTTGCCATTACCTTGTCGCCGAGTTCGACGTCCTCAATGTTCTTCGTGGTGTCGTCGGCCATGAGGACATCGGTTCCCGCCAGGAAACACTGGTCGCACTTTACGCGGCCAGAACCCTTGGCCTTTCGTGCATCATCACTCGCCTCTTCAACCGCACCGTCAGCCTTCTTCGCCTTCGCCAGTTTGCGCAGCTTCAGAAACGCGAGCGCTTTGGCTCCAGGGATGGGCAGATCCGAAATAGTGCTGCCGCAGTCCGCACTGAACCCGAAATCACTGAAGCATCCCTTCCATGCCTTGAAGTCGGGGAGAACTGCACTCTTCATGAATCCGACGATGTCGAATAGCTCTCCACTGCCTGAGCGAGTGCCGTCGTATTCCGTGTTGAAGTAGGCATCGCCCGGCCCGGGGATGACTGGCCTGCAGATGTTCAGGGAGCACTGTGCGGCGTTTCGGCTGGTGATGTATCCGCCGGCGCTGCTGGTGTGAGCAGTGCCGCCGGGGAAGTCTGGGTACTTGTCTCCCCAGGACTGTCCGGATCCGAAGTCCGGTGAGGCATGCGAATCGATGAAGTCCTTCTGCCGGTCGCGTTCGTGTCCGCCGCCGAGCGGGGGCAGCTTGGTGAGTCCGGTGGGGTCGCTGGAGGTGACGGGGCTGTTGTCCGCGTACGCGTAGCCGTTGAGGGATTGGTGCTGGCTGAGGGTCAGGAGGGGGTCAACGCTGATGAACTGGCCGATGCCCGGGTCGTATTCGCGGGCTCCGATGTGGGTCAGGCCCGTGGTGGCGTCTGCGGGTTTGCCGAGGAACGCCTTGTCGTCCGGCCAGTTGGCGGCTTTCGCTCCACGGGAGGCTCCGAAGGGAGTGGAGTGACGCTCGGTGACAGCGTATGTAGTGGCGTCCAGGGCGAGACTGGACGTGCCGTGGTGGTCGGCTGCCAGGAAGCTGAGTTTGGTGCCTGAGGTGCCTGCTGTGGCGGTGCGGACGGCGATGGTCTGGCCGCTGGCTGTGTAGTAGCGGGAACCGGAGAGGGAGTTGCTGGCGCCCTTGGCTGTGAGGCGCACCTCGGTGGCGCCCAGGTAGAGGACGGTATCGCCGTCGCCCTTGGCGCGGCGGATGAGGAGTTCACCGTCCGCGTCGTACAGGTAGTCCGTCTGGGCCGGGCCTTCGGTGGTCCGGGCGAGCTTGCCCTCGGTGTTCCAGGTGAGGTTCTGCTGAGCGGTGCCGTCGGGGCGGGAGGTGGTGTTGCCGGTTTTGTCGTAGGTGTAGGTCTGGATCTTTCCGGCCCGCTCGGTTTTGACGAGCGGGTGCGGCTGGTTCTGATCCGTGCGGTAGGTGTATTGGGTGGTCTGGTCGCCGGAACTGGCGTGCTGTGTTTCCGTCTTGCGCTGGCCGGACTGGTTGTAGGTGTAGCTGGTCCAGTACGGTGCGGCGCCATCGACATTGGTTGTCGTCCGGCCCGCGGCCGCGCAGTCGGCCGTCTTGGGGGTCCACGCTTCGGTGAGACGGCGGTGACCGTCGTACGAGAAGCACTGGTAGTCAGGCTTGGCGGTGCCGCCCTGGGTGGTGGCGTCGAAGATGGAGGTGACGTTGCCGGCGTCGTCCTGCGTGAACTTGAGTTCCTGCGGCATGTAGCCGTGGACGTCGTCGGTGACGTACGAGCGGGTCAGGCGGCGCGTGCCGGGTTCGTAGTCGTGGTTGAGGTAGGCCTTCTTGGCTGAGGTTCCGCCGCTCATCCCGAGGGTGAGCTGACGCAGGTCTCCTTGCGGGGAATAGGCCGCGCCCTGCAGGTAGCCGCTGGTGCCCTGGGCAGTGAGCAGTTGGCCGGTGGCGTTGTAGGTGTAGCCCAGCGTCTCGGATGCCAGGCCCGCTACCGCGGGCTGGGAAGCCTGGCTGACCGTGCCGTCCAAGCGGTAGCCGGTGGTGAAGGAGAGCGTCTTGGGCACGCCCGCCTGCACGAGCGGGTCGTCTTCGGGCAGCGTCAGTTCGCTGCCCATGACCTGGTAGAGGCTGTCGTACCGATTGACCTTCTGGGTGTACGCCTTGCCGCTCGTGCCGCCGTCGTAGCGCACAGCCGTGTCTTCTTGGCCCTTGGCCAGGGTGTCGAAGGTCCAGGCGGCGAGCTTGTTGGCGTTCGTCTTCTCCTTCTGCCACAGGCCGGTCCTGCGGCCCAGGTCGTCGTATCCGGACAGGAGTGTTCTCTTCTCCATGTCCGTGACGCTCACGGGCCGGTCGAGGGAGTCGTACGTGGTGCTGGTGGTGCCCGTGTCCGGGTCCTGGGAGGTGACCCGGCGGTCGAAGAGGTCGTAGGTGTAGGCCCACTTGGCACCGTCGGGGCCAGTGACTGTGTCCTGCTGACCACCGGGGGTGTAGGTGTAGTCAGTGGTGGTGAAGTCGGTGCCGGTGGGCTGCGGGCCACCGTACTCGCGGCGCTGCGTCACCTGCCCGAGCGCGTTGGTGACTTCGGCGGTCGCCTGGCCGCCGTCAGGGGCGCTGGTGACCGTCGTGTCGCCGCTGTAGGTGGTGTGGGTGGTCCAGCGGGTGACGCCGTAGTTCTTGGTGACCGCCTTGGTGGCACGTCCTGCACCGTCGAAGGTGGTGTCGGTCTGGATCGGGGCCTGGCTGCCCTCGGTCTGGACCGGGGTGGCGGAGGGGGCCGAGGTGTTGTCCCAGATGTCGCGCTGCGCACTGCTGGCCAGGCCCCGGTCGTCGTAGAGCGTCAGCGAGACGAGGCGGCCGCCGACCGGGGTCGGAGTCTGGGACTGGCGGGCCCGCAGGAGGGAGTCGTAGAACTCGTAGGTGGTGTTGTAGCCGGAGCCGTCGCCCTTGAGCGTGCCGGTGGACAGCCAGGAGAGGTTCTTGCTGGTGACTTTGTAGTCGTATACGTAGTTGGGGGTCTTGCCCAGCGCCCTGGAGCGGTTGGGCAGCCACACCTTGATGACTCGGCCCAGGCTGTCGTACGCCTTCTCCGCGACCTTGCCGTTGGCATCGGTTGTTCTCACCGTGGACCCGGTGGCGAAGTCCACATCGGTGGTGTCCTTGTGCGCTTTGGCATTGGTGATGCTGCTCGAGGTAAGCGGGCCCGCAACAACAGGCGTGTAGTTGGTGGTCGCGATGGTCAGGTCGTTGGTGTCCTTGACCGTCAGAGGGCGGCCGAGAGTGTCATAACTGGTGGCGACCGTCTTCTGCCAGGCCGGAGTGTTGCCGGTGGTGTAGGACTTGGCCCGGCCTCTCCAGGTGTCCTCGCCCTTGGTGGGCTTCTGGGAGGCCGACCACACGGTCGCGGCCGGGTTGTCGTACACCGTGGCCGTATCGGCTATCACATCGCCGGGCTTGTCGGAGTCGGCCGGCAGGTCCAGGTCCGCATCAGCGACGGCGCACGGCTTGGCGACGGTGCGGGTGCGTGAGATCAGGGAGTTGATGCCGTTGTCGTCGTTGCGGGCGTACCAGGTGCGGGTGCAGGTCTCGTCGCCCGGGATCGCGTTGTCGCCGGTGTCCTCGACGGTGTCGGCCATGCCGTAGTCGTCGTAGGTGGTCTTGGTGGTGCGGGTGCGATCGCGAGGTGTTGCGGTACTGGTGATGTTGGTGCGGGCGTGGCTGGCGACGGTGCGGACGTAGTAGGCCTCGGTGTCGGCATAGGACTTGTGCTGGGTGGCGGTTCGCTTTGACCACGGGTCGTTGATGGTGCCGGAGACCTCGGTGTCGCCGTTGTAGGTGACGCTTTCGCGGGCGAAGCCGGCGTACTGGTCGGAGTCGGTGATTTCGGCGGCCTTGATGCCGGTCACCTTGGCGCTCTTGCGCTTGTCCGCATCGGGGGTCTTCCCGTCCGGGCCGAGGACCCGGTCGCCGTGCATGCCCCGCAGATAGAGGCTGACCTCTTTGAGTTGGGCGCTGTCCTTGTCGCCGGTGAGGTGGGTGACCTTGCCGTAGCCGCGCCAGATCGACCAGGTGCGTTCCTTGGCCGGGGTCATGGGGTCGTCGTCGTAGTGCCAGGCGCCACCGCCGGAGTACTGGTAGGTGTGCTGGACGGCTTCCGAGCCGCCGTGCGGGTCGGTGGTGGAGACGGCGGTGACGGGGTACTTCTGGAACCAGTCCAGGACAGGGGTCTTCTCGCCGTTGGGTGACCAGTACACCGGGTAGCAGCGGCGGGTGTTCTCATCCACCTTGGGCATGGTCTGCCCGGCCACGCAGTCCGCCGGGGCGTAGGAGACGATCGTCTGCGCGCCGCTTTCGGAGGTGACGGTGCGCAGGCGGGGTTTGTCCAGGGAGAGAATGTCGTCGGATGCGCCGTCGACCCGGTTGGGCAGGAAGACGTGGGTGAACTTGACCGGGTCCAGGGTGAGGTCGGTGCCGTGTTTGCCGGTGTGCTTGATCTCGTCCAGCCACAGTGACTGGTCGGTGGTGTCGCCGGTGTCGCCCGGGTCGAGGTAGAGCTGCTTGAGCTCCCAGGCGTCCACCGGGGTGAAGCCGGGTGTGGGCGCGGCGGCGTCCCAGGCGTGGGTGGTGATGCCGGTCATGCGCTTGCGGGTGAAGAAGGACGGGCTGACGTTGCCGGTGCATTTGTCGCCGTCCTTACAGACGGTGTCGTAGGGCACGTCGGGCCAGTTGTCACGCTTGTCCTCGGTCAGTGCGTCACAGCCGGTGCCGCTGGCCAGGCAGCGTTCGGCGTAGGTGAAGGTGACCTTGTTGGAGGCGGCGGGTTTGGCGGAGAAGAGGGCGCCGGCGCGCTGGCCGTAGCGGATCTCCTCGAGGCGGCCGCCGCGGGTGTAGTCGGTGCCGGTGGTGTCGTCGCCCAGCTTGTCGTAGTTGTTGTGCTCGGCCACGTACCAGTAGGTCATGGCGTTGGCATGGGTGTCCTCGACCAAGTCGAGGTTCCAGCGCCAGGCCTGCTTCTTGGCCCTGCCCGAGAAGCTGCTGCCGTCGGCGTAGCCGGGTTCGCCCTCATCGTCACCGAAGACTGGCGCCGTCCACACCGACTGGGTGCGCTCCTCGGCTCCCGCGCCGTCTAGTTTGTTCCGGCCGAAGGTGTAGGTGGTGCCGTCGCCGGTGACCACGGTCCAGTACTCGCCGTTGTCGTCGCCGTTGTCGGCGCCGGTTCGGTGGGTGACGGTGGAGGCGTCGTCGTTCCTCAGCCGCCACGTGCCGCTGGTGTCGTCCTTGACCAGTTCGGCGGCCTGGCCGTTCAGGACCAGGGAGGCGTTGTCGTACTTCCAGCACAGGTCGTACTTCTTGTCCTGGCCGTCGTCGTCGCAGGAACCGTACTTGCGCTCGATGTAGGAGGAGGTGAGGTCGAAGCCCTCACCGATCGCGGTGCCCTGGTTGTTGGTGGAGGCAGTGCGGCCGTCCACGCTGCCGGAGTCGTAGGCAATCGACAGGTCAGGCTCGGGGCCGGCAGCGGCCGGCGGGGTGCGCAGCGGGTAGGACCAAGTGAAAGATCCCGAGGAGCCGCCCGCCTCCCAGGTGGAGGAGGCCGTCAGCGGGGTGGCCTTGTAGTCGCCGGCCCCCGACTGAGTGCCGGCGGCCAGGGCCAGCACCATCGTCTTCCCGGTGGTGCCGCCCTGCGCTGTGACGGGGAAGGTGAGCGGTGCGGTGAGCTGCTGGTTCTTGCGGTGGTTGGTGGATTCAAGTGGAGTGTGGGTGCGGCAGTTGGCCTTGCCGGGGTGCTCCAGCGCGCAGTCGGGCAGCTTCGCCAGCTGCAGGCGGCCGGCCCAGTCTCCGCCGTAGGCGGAGGCGAATGCCTGGTAGTTCAGGCCCAGTTGCGCCGTGCCGCCGCTCGTGGGGCCGGTGACGGTGAGCGCGACACCTTTGACGCCCAGCTTCCTGGTTTCCTGCTGGCCCAGGACCCGTACCTGGACTCTGTCCGTGGTGGCCGTCTGCTTCTTGTTCTTGGCCTGCTGCGGTGCCGCGAGGGTAAGCGGCAGGGATCCGGGATTCGCCTTGGTCTTACCCGCCTTGGGGATGCTCAGGGTGGCTGTTCCGCTCCTGGGCCAGGTGACGGTGCGGCGCTGGTCGGCACGGGCGCGGCGGGCTGCGGTGTGGTCGGCCGTCGTGGACTTCTCCACCGCCGCCAGGTTCTTCTTGCTCGCGTTCGCGGTGAGCGGGGTGACCTTGGACGCGCGCGGCGCCTCCAGCTGCGGTCGGCCCAGCGGGCCGGTGTCCGCGGCGGCCACCACTGGGCTCAGCATGCCGGACAGCAGAGCGAAGCCGGTCGCTACTGCGATCCGTCGCCGCCAGATCCGAGTCCGTTTCCGCGCGGGTCTTTGCGTACCGACCGTGCGGGGCAGGCCGAAGGCAGGCAGGTTCATCACACGTCTCCTCGCGTGCGGCCCCGGGTTGGGGCCGCACGCTCTCGAAGGAAGGGCAGCAAGAAGTAGGCAAGGCGGGCTGGCGAGCGGACGGGCTGAGCCAGTGCCTAGGTGGAGAGCTCCGTGATTTGGCTGTTCACCTGGTCCTGTGTCATCGCACCGGTCCACACGCGCAGCTTCGCCAGGTCGCCCGGCAGGTAGTGGCCGGTCGTGCCCTTTGCCGATCCGCGGCCTGCGGTGAGGGCGCCGCCGCCTTGTTGCGGTGTGCCGAGGCCGGGGTCCTCGTCGCCTGGCTGTACGAACGGGCCGACGTAGAGCTGGGTGAGGCCGAACTGCTGCTGGCCGGTGTCGTCGGTGAAGTCCCGGCCCGCGTCGAAGATGCCGGTCACGTCCATCCAGGTGTCCCACTCCTTCTCGCCGACCGGCTCCTGGGCCGGCGCGAAGGCCGTGTCGACCACCTTGCCGCTGGTATCCACTGTGCTGCGGCCGAACTTCCACAGGTAGCCGTCGGCGGACACCTTCTCCACCCACAGTGCCCAGGACGATTCCCTGCCCACGGGGGTGGCCTGTCCGGCGGCCAGGCCTCGGTAGCCGACCGGTTTGGCCGCCAGCAGCGCCTTGTTCAGCCGCACCCGCGCGGAGACGGTGAAGGAGCCGGTCTCATCGACCACCGGGCCCGCCCCCGATGCGTAGCCGGAGGCGCCGTCCAGGACGAGAGCGGTCGCGTCCTCCCCTGCCAGCTTGGCCCCCGATCCCGACAGCGCCAGAGCGCCGCGGCGGTAGGGGAAGGAGGTGCTGCCCGGGTCGTCGGGATCTTCTGGGCTCTCGGTGACCTGGCTGCCGGAGGAGATGGTGGCGTCCCAGTGGGCGACCAGTTCGTTGGCCGGCGCTCCGTTCCGTGCCAGCAGCCGATTCTCCTCGCGGACTTGCTCGGCGGTCAGCGGCTCCTGCCAGGTCGCGATCTCGTCGATGCGGCCGTGGAAGTACTCGCCGTAGCTGCCGCCGACCTTGGAGCGGCCGACCATCAGGTTCCGGTCGGCCGGCCACGGGGTGTAGGTGGCCGCCGCGTCCGCCAACACGACCGGAGGTCCCTGAGCACGGCCGTTGACGAAGAGCTGGATGGTGTCGTTGCTCTTGTCCCCGTCGTCTTGGGTGTCGTAGACCCCCGTCAGATGGGTCCAGACCTTCAGCGGAGGGTTGGGCGCGTCCGCCATGGAGCGGATGTAGACCGGACCGTCCTTGTCCTGGTCGGTGCGGTTGAACACCCACCGCTTGTGGGTGGCCGAGTAGTAGAGAGTGAATGCCGAGCCATGCTCGCCGGGAGCCGCCAGCACGGTGCGGTTGGCGGAGGCGTCGGTGAGGTAGGCCCAGGCGGACACCGTGAAGGAGTCCTGGGAGTTGACCGGCACCCCGTCCGTGGAGGCGTAGCCGACCTGCTGGGCGGGGTCGTTGAGGTTGTCGTTGAGCCGCAGCGCGAAGTCGCCGGCGCCGCGCCTGCCCATGGTCGACCATCCGGTCCCGGCCTCATCACGCAGCACCGCGTCGTGACGGGTGCCGGTCTCACCGGTGTCCTTGGCCGTCATCAGCCCCGATCCCGGGGCGCCGTCGTCGAAGCGCCAGCGTCCGGTGGGGCCCGAGGAGAGGCTGGCCTTGAAGGCGAACTCAGCCGGCGGCCCCCAGCGCACCCTTCCGTCCTTGTCCAGCTTCAGATCGCTGGCCTCCACGGCGAGGGTCTGGGTGCCCGGCAGGCCGGGTTTGACGTTCTTGACGGTCACCGGGGCGTTCGTGGTGGCCGCGTTCACCGTCTTCGTCTCGTCCGCGTCCGAGGTCAGCAGCCGCCACCGGTAGGCCTTCACGTCCCTGTCGGCCGTGTTCGGCTTGAAGGTGAAGCTGCCCGGCTGGCCCGGACCGCCGTGTGCGGCGCAGTCGTTGGTCGTACATTCGGTGTAGGGGGCGCCAGTGACGATGCTCGGTGCCTTGGGCGCGGTGGAGTCGATCCGCAGGTAGCACCAGGAGGAGTACGGCGAGAACAGATCCCCATCTCTGCCGTTGTAATTCCAGTGCGACTGGGTGCGGGCCTTGAACCGGTAGAGCCCGCCATCGGCCCGCTTCGACGTGACCGTCTTCTCCAGCGCGCCGTCCGGATGCCATCCCGCATCCGGCTCATAGTCCTTCCACACCTCGGACCAACTACCCGATGCCGTGTCGGTACTGGACCGCTGCATGACGAACTCGGCCTGCAGGTAGCCCTCCTCCTCGCCCTGGTGCTGCTCGACCTTGGTCTGCACCCGGGCCTGCACCGTCGGTGTCGCCGTGGTCACCGTCAACGGTGCAGATGAAGGGCGGCAGTAGGCCTTGGTCCCGGCGCCCGGGATGGCGCCGACTGAAGTGGGCACGCCAGGCTTGTGGACGTACCAGACCTTGAGCTCGGCGTTGGAGTCGAAGCGCTTCCAGGCCCGCGGCTCGCCCTCGTCCTTGGCCCGCAGCATCAGGGTCAGCCGGGCGATTTTGCCGTCCGCGAGGGAGCGAACCGTGGAGGTGAGGTTCTCATCCTTCTCGTCGGGGTTGTCATTGAACTCCACCCAGGAGTTGGGCTGGTCCGGGCTGCACAGGTCCCCGCGGCCCGCGGAGACGTAGCGGTCACCCATCTGATCCAACCGCTTGGGGCCCGGCCAGCGCGTGCCTTCAGTGATGTTGTCGGTGCGCTCCAGGTCCACCCAGTACGGGGTGCAGTTGAACGACCACGTCTCATAGGCGCGGAAGGTGGCATCCAGGACCTGCTTGCCGGACAGCTTGGACGCCCCGAACTCGAAGTACATCCGGTCGGTATAGCCGCTGGTGCTGCAGTAGTAGCCGTCGGCGATGCCGCAGCGGCCCACACCTTTGGGCTCGCTGAACTTCCAGAACTTGTCGCCGTCCGACGACAGCTTCGTCCACTCCGACTTGCCCAGCCCCACCGACGGATCGATGAACACCGGATAGACCGTGTCCTTGCCCCGCAGCAGATCCAGGTCCGGCGAGACCGAGACCGTGCCGTCGCCGACGCTCACCGGGAGTTCGGCGCTGGCATCGCCCTCGCCGGGATGAGCCGGGGGCTCTGTGGTGTCCGGTTCGGCCTGCCCAGCGGCGGCCTTCACCGGCCGTGATTGCGGTCGGGGCTGCTCAGCCGTGTCGCCGGCGGAGTCCCACATCTGCCCGGCCGGGCCGCGGAGCACCGCGTTGCCGTCCGCGTCGACGGCCCGCAAACCACCGCCCTCACCGGGGACCAGGCTCAGCCCCTCTCCCCTGGCGGTGAGCTTGACCTTCTCCAGGTCGGGACTGGCCGCGGCCTGGGCCGTCTTGACCACCAGTACCTCGCGGTAGCCCTCGGCCGTCGCAGTCAGCTGCAGGTCCACGCCTTCGATCGGTACATCCGCGTAGGTAGCTGTCGCCCCGTCAAGAGACGGCGTGGGGAGAGCACTTGGCCAGCCCAGCTTCAGGCGCTGGCCTTCGCGGCCCAGCCGCAGCATGTCCGCGCCGCGGCCTCCGCCGGAAAAGGACAGGTCGACAACGGCCGACTTCGGGCCGACCGTGCCATCCGAGCGCTTCTCCAGGGTGACGTCGATGCCCCGCCAGCCCCCGTCCGCGGTCCGGGCCCGCTGCGGCTCGGTGGCCTGCGTGATGACGAAGGTGCCGTCCGGGTTCGCCATCGTCGTCGTGTACTCGGTGCGCTCCTCGGTCACCTCGACCGGCTCCCCTGAGGCCACGGCCCGCTGGGAAGCGGTCTGTTCGCTCACCCCGGGTGTCTCAGGGCCCGCAGGCGTCCGAGCGACTGCCGCATGCGCCACGGACGGCAAAAGCGACAGCAGCATCGCCGCTGTCGCCACCCCTCCGATCACGCAACGTGACTGTCTTCGCGCGCCAGCATAGCCGTGCCCCCGCCTCAACTCCACAGTCCCCACCCCAGAGTCACCAGTTGTTTACAGACTGGGCGAGTCAACGCCTCAACAGTTCCCTGCGTCAATGTGAACTGGGCCACAATTTCCCGCATTCAGGCGGTCGTAAGCAGGAGAAACGGCGGCAAATGGCCCACTTGCCCCTTTGGGGTGCTGACGCCAGGAAACTACTCAGAGTAGTTGCTAGTGGAGAGCCACCCGTGTGGAACCCGCCATGGGCGCTCAGTCACCGACGGGCGCCCCCACCCACCGAAAGCGTGGACGGAGAACACCAGAGACAGCCGGTAGTCCAGGCACCAGAGCCCGGCAAGGAGGCCTCTCAGCTCATGGTCTGCACCAACGAGAACCAGCCACCCCTACAAACCGCCCGACCAGTACGATTACCCAACGTTGGTCTGACGACCGCCTCATGTGTCCGCAGCAGAAGAGCATCCAAACTCAGTGGAGGCTCCAGCAGGCCGGCTCCCCCGAAGCAGCTTCGTCCGCTCGACGCCGCCGGATTCAGCTCACGTACGCCCCTCACCGCCTCCTCCTGGCGTCATCACATCCACCTGATGTCGAGCACCTCGACAACATCGCTCCCCACGGTGCACGTGACTCAGCTTGATGCCCCGAACACCGTGACCGCTGCGACTGGTTGCGCAGCCGCGGTGTCGGCCACCGCGTCGATGAGGGCAAGCACCATCTCGTGTGCGTCGTCCGGCAGCGCCTCCATCACGCCCTCTGCCTGATCTGTGAGTTCCACCCTGCGCATGTCGCCCCCTCGTGTTCCGCAGGAGCGTCACGGTAGAGCCCGCCCGAACAAGTGTTTCGCAGATCTCCGCACATGTGAGACCGCGCACGGCTACGGGCAATCGGCGGTCTGCCAACAAGCGTTCCAGGAGCACGACCCCGCCTGCCACTCCAAGATCCGGCTTGGTCAAGTCCAGGTCTCGGTCGAACCCCGCGAGTTTCACGTACCTGTTCGGCACTTCGACCTCCCCCCATGACCGCACCGAGCCGCTAGACATCCGGGGCATTCCCCCAAACGTGATCCGGTGGTCCAAGGCCCGGGGCCACGGCCGACGTTCGGGCACGCGCGGCATCGTGCACGCTCAGGACGAACCGGTAGGCCCGATGTTCAAGGGCGAGCTGTCGACAGGGGTCACGGTCGCCCCCCTCGACGAAGGCCAGGCCGTGTGTCCGTGCCCGTGACAGCTGTCTGCACCTTCCACGGAACGAGGAGCCGGTAGTGCGCGAGCTGGACGTGCTCTATCGCGTGAAACCGGGTTCAAGTTGATACGCGCGCTGCACAATCAGGTTTGAAGGATGCACTGTTCCGATCGAGCGCAGGCCGCAAGGGCCTGCGAAACGGCTGCGACGTGAAGGTGCGGATATCGAATGGCCCACGATGACGCCTACCACTGGCCTCCCGAGCTGTTGGAGCTTCTGATCGAGCTGGTGCCACGGCTGAGCCGAAGCAAGGACGGAGTCCTCGGGTTCTTGCGCGGAGCGGGCGTCAGTGAGCAGCTGCTCGCCGCCCACCGGCAGCAGCTCGCCGCTGACAGATCAACGATTAGCAAATACAAGATTGTTCGTACCGTGCTCAGTCAGATCAACGAGCAAGGCGACGCCGGCCTGAGGGTTCGACGAGAGCTGCTCAAGCGGGCGATCGAGTTCGAGGACTTCTCCACACTGTGGCCGGACGATCGACTACCGGCACAAGGGTTGCAGGCAAACGTGCGAAGCCTGGTGAACGTCAAGGACTCATTCACCAGGATGAGCCAGGCGCGTGACGATGAACGGGCAGCACGCTTCGCGGCACGCACCGCCGAGTCGGAACGTCTGGCTCGGCGGCGCGCGGAGTTTCAAGCACTTCGCGGCCGACTCGCCAAACTCTGCAACGAAGCGGACCCGCGGAAGCGGGGCACCGCCCTCGAAGACGTACTGAACGATTTGTTCAAGGCCGAGGGGGTCCTGATCAGGGAATCCTTCCTCCTGCGTGACGAGGACGGCCATGTGGCCGAGCAGATCGACGGCGCGCTGGAAATGGACGGGGCCCAGTACCTCGTGGAAATCAAGTGGCGGGGCGAACCCGTCGAGATCAACGCAATGAGCCGCCACCTCGTTCGGGTCTACGGACGTTCGGAAGTCCGCGCGCTGTTCATATCGGCCTCCGGGTTCACCGGGCCGGCGATCAAGGAAAGCGAGCGGGCCCTGAACCAGCGAGTGATCGTTCTCGGTGAACTACGAGAACTCGTCCTCCTGCTCGAACAGGAAGGTGAAGTCGCACACTGGCTGCGCGAGAAGGTCCGCATCGCTCAGCTCGACCGGCGCCCCCTCGCCGTACTGGGCACCGACTTCTGAATCACCCCTGACCCAGGAGCAAGACTTCACATGCGCGTCACTGCGCCAGCCACCGCCGGAGCGGGGCAAGGACCCCAGCCGTTGTGACACCTGGGCATCCGGAGCCGACCTGCGCTGACCAGGGCTGGGGCTGTACCGAATTCGGCAGACGGGCGCACCTGGACGCCAGACGCGACACGAGCGCCCACGAGGAAGTCGAGCAGGCAATCAGAGGCACACCCGACCACAGGAAGCGGTGCAACGGCCTCGCCAGGATCCGGGCCGAGCGTTTCGAACGCGTTCCTAGCCTAAACCTGACGCACGAGGGACCGCCGCGGATGCAAGCCGACAGGGGTCCACAGCAGTCACAGCAGTCACACGCGAGTCACCAACAGCGTCGACGCACCTGAACCACAAGGACCCAAGCAGGGCAAACACTCCCGACCTGGATTACCTAGACACCACGAGACGCATTCGCCCACATGTGCCAGGTCGTACCCAGTGAGGCACCCAGGATGAGGACGGGTGCGTCTTCTGGCCCGTCGAAGCGGTATTGCAGGGTGTCTGCCGGTGTCTCACTCACGTCCTGCACGTTCTCACATCTCACAAAATCTGACGGGCTCGGGTTGCGGACCCGTGCAAGCCGCCCCACACTGTGGCGGCTTCGCGAAGATCCTCGGCAGACGGCTTCACATACCACTTCCTCGTGGTCTTCACGTTCGCGTGTCAGACCCGCCGCGCAAGGACGTGGTCGGCCACGCCCGTGTCGGCCAGGAGGTGAAGCACGACGCGCGAGCATCGTACAGACGCACCCGGCGGCCCTTGAGAAGCTCCGTGAGGCGGTGGACCCGCCTCTGCCATGGCCACCACTGGCAGAGGCCCGCCGAGCAAGACGAGCAGCACCTGAGAATCCGTGGAATTCAGACCCGGTCTCAACGCACCCGGTATGGGCGAGAGCTCAGCTCTCACGCTCGGGGGCCCGGTGAAGTGGGTTCGCCTCTCCGCGAAGGCCCTGACTCCGCCCCCCGTCGGGCTTCCCGTACGAGGCGGGAAGCCCTTCGGGGCACGCCGTGCAGGACGGGTGATTCGGAAGGGCTCGGGGTGGCGTGTCGTGGACGCACGGGCCGTGCATCCGACGTTCGTCCGACCCGGCGATGAGCATCACATCCGGCGGCTGCACGCGCCGACGGAACTCCACCGGGTCAAGTCCCGCGGGATGCCCGCGCTCGCCTCCCCGCGTCATGAGGATGGGCGCCGTGGCGCGCGCGACGAGGCAGCGGCATGCCGGTCCGTGCCGCGGACGGCAGGGCGCCCGCCGTCGAGGCGAATCGTCCCTGCCGTGCCGGCCCGGTCAGGACGTGGGCTGGGCCGTGACGGTTCGTGGATCGCTGGTGCCCGTATAGATCTCCACCATCATCAACAACTGCTCGACCAGCGGCTCGGGCATGACGGGGGCGGTGCTGGAGCCGCCGAAGTAGCTCCAGACCGCCTTGCCGTACGGCCCCGGGGCCGTCCAGCCCCACACGTCGCTCGCCGCTTCGACGACCCGCAGGCCGACTCCCCTGCCGGACAGGCGCGGTGTGGCCGTGCCGGGGTCGAAGACGGCACACGTGAGGTCGCGTCCGTCGCGGAGCAGGGTCACCATCCCCGCACTCGGGAAGGGCTGCGGGCAGAGCTGTCGCGGTCCGTGGGCCAGCGCGTTGACGACCAGCTCGTCGACGACCGCGCGGGCCCGGGGGGCCAGCTCGTACAACTCCCAGTTCTCCAGCGTCGACCCGACGAAATCACGGGCCGCCTCCCTGGACTCGGCACTGTCCACCAGCAGGCAGCAGGCGGAGTAGGAAAGAACGTCGCAGTCAAGGGCCAGGCCGGCGGTCCAGCCCATGGTTTCCGTCATCAGAACTCCCCCTACCTGAAAGGGAACTTGGCGCAATAGGTCCCCTGCACCCATGGTGATGTGGCGTACTTACATCTGCAAGCACATCTGCAAGTACAATCGTAAGTACGTCTGCACGTGCAGGTGCACGTGCATCCGGAGTAGCCTGCCCCGCCAGGTGCGGGCTCGGGGCCAGGTCAGGGAGCCCATATGCAGACTCGGCACAACTGCGACATGGAATATGACAACGGCATTCCTGCCGTGAACATTCTCGGAGTCAGCTGGCGCAAGAGCGGTCACAGCAATCCGAACGGGGAATGCGTGGAGCTCGCCGTCCTGGCGGACGAACACGTCGCGGTACGCAACTCCCGCTTCCCCGCCGGGCCTGCGCTCATCTACACCAAGGCGGAAATCGCGGCCTTCATCCGGGGTGCCAAGAACGGGGATTTCGACGATCTGGAACTGCCCAGAAGCTGACGGAATTGCTGTACAGACGAACGGGCCCGGTGCAACACTGAGCCGACGGACGAGCGGGTCACGGGGAGGGCGAGGCGGCGCGATGTCCCCTCCAGCAGAAGGTGTTCCGCGGATCGGGGAGTCCCTCGGGCAGCGGCGAGGCGGCCCGACCGTCCTGCGCATCGTGCTCGGCACCCAGTTGCGCAGGCTGCGCGAGAGCCGGGGCATCACCCGGGAAGCAGCCGGTGACGCGATCCGCGGTTCGCACGCGAAGATCAGCCGGCTGGAACTGGGGCGGGTGGCGCAGAAGGAGCGTGACGTCGCCGACCTCCTGACGCTCTACGGCGTCCTCGATCCGGACGAGCGCGCCGGGTACATCGGCCTGGCGAAGCGCGCGGGCACCCCTGGTTGGTGGCAGCAGTACGGCGATGTGGTGCCCAGTTGGCTGGAGACCATCCTCGGCCTCGAGGAAGCCGCGTCCGTGATCCGCAGCTACCAGGTGCAGTTCGTGCCCGGCCTGCTGCAGACACCGGCCTACGCGACGGCCGTGGCGAGTCTCGGCGAGGCCCAGGGATCCCTGCGCGACATCGCCAGGAAGGTCGAAGTGCGTCTGCGCCGACAGCAGTTGATCACCCAGCCCGGCGGCCCGAAGCTGTGGTTCGTGGTGGACGAGGCGGCGGTGCGCCGCCCCATGGGCGGCCACGCGGTGATGCAGGAGCAGATACGTCACCTCATCGAGATGTCCCAACTGCCCAACGTCACCGTGCAGGTGGCGCCGCTCGAAGCGGGTGCGGCGACCGCCGTCGGCGGCCCGGTGACGATCCTGCGCTTCCTGGAACCCGACCTGCCGGACATCGTCTATCTCGAACAGCTCACCAGCGCCCTGTACTTGGACAAGCGCTCGGACGTCGAGAACTACATGCTGGTGATGGACCGGGTGTGCACCGCGGCACCCGACGCGGTGGCCAGCGTCCGCTTCCTGGAGCAGTTGCTCGACTGACGGAGCCGGCCGGCCCGCGACGGCGCCTCAGGGATGGGCCTCAGGGATGGCGTGCGCTTCACACGTTGCGCGTGCCTCAGGGTTTGCGCGCGACCGCGCCGAACTCGTCGACCTCCGCGGGCTCGCCGAAAGGATTCTCCGGCGGGCGCCACCGGGAGCACGACACGACGCCCGGCTCCAGCAGCTCCAGCCCCTCGTAGAAGAGCGCCAGCTGCTCGGGGCGGCGCAGGTGGTAGGTCGGCCGGCCGACCTGGTTCCAGAGGGAGATGGCGTGCTCGAAGGCATCGCCGGTGATCACGTTCGTCCCGTCGGCCGAGACCAGGTAGCTGCCCGCCGGCAGGGCGCGGGTCAGCCGCCGCACGAGGGAGACGGCCTCGGCGGTGTCCTCCACGTGCCCCAGCACATTGAGCAGGATCAGGGCGATGGGGCGCTCGAAGTCCAGCAGCCGGCTCGCGCTCGCCACGATGCCGTCGGGATCGCGCAGATCCGCGTCCACGTACCGGGTGGCCCCTTCCGCGCTGGACGTCAGCAGCGCCCGGGCGTGGGCCAGGACCATCGGGTCGTTGTCCACGTAGACGATCCGCGCCTCGGGAGCCGTGCGCTGGGCCACCTCATGCGTGTTGTCGAGCGTGGGCAGTCCGGTGCCGACGTCGAGGAACTGGCGGATCCCCCGCTCGCCCGCGAGGTGCGTGACCGCCCTGCTCAGGAAGGCACGTGAATGCCGGGCGATCGGCACGATGTCCGGATACACCTGGACGAACTCGTCGCCGACCGCGCGATCGACCTGGTAGTGGTCCTTGCCGCCGAGCCAGTAGTTCCAGATCCGCGGCGAGTGCGGCACGGTGATGTCGACGGCGGGGTCGAGGGGGCTCCCCGGCCGGGGCACGGCGTCTTCGCTCACGGGGGCATCTCCCGACGGGAGGCGGGCACGACACCGCACAACGTATCGGGGTGGAGCGGGCCCTGGCCACCGGTTCCAGGCACGTCAGGCACTCAGGCGCGTCGGGCACGTCGGGCACGTCGGGCACATCAGGCACTGGACGGTCGCTGTCACCCGTGGAAGCGGGTAGGGAGTCCCCGACAGATCCACGTCGGATCCACATCGCCCGCACCACGAGGAACCGTATGAGCGCGCCGCACCCGACCCCCGCCCCGCCCCACCTCGACGCCGCCACCATGGCCCGTCACGTCCCGATGTCCACCGCCGTCGACGCGCTGGAGGCCGTGCTGGCCGCCGGGTTCGATCCGGCGGCCGAACCGCCCCGCTCCGTCGTGGACGTCCCCGGCGGCCAGCTCCTCCTGATGCCGTCGGCCACGGCCTCGTACACCGGCGTGAAGGTCGCCACGGTCACGCCGGGCAACGCCGACCGGGGCCTGCCCCGCATCCAGGGCCTGTACCTCCTCCTGGACGGGGTGACCCACACGCCGCTCGCCCTCCTGGACGGCATCGCGCTGACATCGCTGCGCACTCCCGCGGTGTCCGGGGTCGCGCTCCGGCACCTGGCGGTCACGGAAGCCGAGCGGCTGCTCGTCTTCGGGTCGGGCCCGCAGGCGTGGGGGCACGTCGAGGCGGTGCGGGCGGTGCGACCGGCCCTGCGCCACGTCGACGTGGTGGCGCGCGACGCGGGCCGGGTGGCCGCCTTCGTCGACCGTTGCCGCGCCGCGGGCCTCTCGGCTGCCGTGGCGACGCCGGAGGCCGCGGCGCGGGCCGACATCGTCTGCTGCTGCACCACGGCGCGCGAGCCCCTCTTCGACGGCTCCCTGCTCCCCGACCACGCGACGGTCGCCGCGGTCGGCTCCCACGAGCCGGACGCCCGCGAGGTCGACGCCCCGCTGGTGGGCCGCGCCACGGTGGTGGCGGAGTCCCGCGCGGTGGCGGAGCGCGAGTGCGGCGACCTCGTCCTCGCCGCCGCGCAGGGAACCTTCGCGATGGCGGGGCTGCACACCCTGGACGCCCTGGTCAGGGGCGAGGTGAAGGTCGCGGAGGACCGGCCGCGGCTCTTCAAGTCGGCGGGGATGGCCTGGGAGGACCTGACGGTGGCGGCCGCCGCGTACGAAGGGTGGACGGCCGCCGGGTGAGTGCCTCGGGCCCGCCGGGTGAGTGACTGGGGGGTCCCGGGTGAGTGCCTCAGGCCTCCACCGTCACCGCGTGCCGGATCACCGCGTCGAACAGGTACCCCTGGGTGTTGGGCACCGTCGTCTCCGGCTGGGTGCGGCCGGTGGTGTCCGTGGCGCGGGAGAGGAGTTCGGCGGGGCCCGGCTTGTCGGGTGTCCAGGGCACCGACCAGCGGGTCCACGAGCCCCGGTGCGAGGCGTCGTGGAGCCGCGCCCGCCGCCAGGATCCGCCGCCGTCCGTGCTGACCTCGACCCGGGTGATCGCGCCCGATGCCGACCAGGCGCGGCCGGTGAGCCGGTGCCGGGTCTGCGCGGACAGGTTGGCGTTCCACGGGAGCTCGAAGGCCGACTTCAGGGTCTGGCGGGTGAGCGGGGCGCTGCCCTCGGGCGGGTAGGCGTCGCCGTAGAGCCGGTAGAACTCGGTGTTCCAGGGCGAGAAGAGGGGCACGGCAGAGACCTCGATGTCGCCGACCCACTTGATCGAGGAGATGCCGACCCAGGACGGGGCGAGGACGCGGACGGGGTGGCCGTGGTCGGGCGGCAGGGGCGCGCCGTTCATCTCGTAGGCGAGGAGGACGTCGTCGAGTGCCTTGGAGACGGGCATGGGGCGGCGGACGCGGCCGTAGTTCGTGCCGTTGGCCGTGACGTACTCGTCGTCGAGGCCGCGCGGCATCACGTCCACCGCCCGGCGGGAGAGGCCCGCCTTGCGCAGGACGTCGGCAAGGCGCACGCCGCGCCAGCGTGCGGTGCCGATCGCGCCCGTGGTCCACGGGGTGCCGGTGGCCGGCTGGTGCTGCTGGGTCGTGAAGAAGTTCCTGGCGTTGCCCGCGCATTCGACGAACGCCGTGCGCGTCACCGCAGGCATGCGCTTGAGGTCCGCGAGGGTGAACTGCCGCGCGCCGCCCGCCAGTCCGTCCCCCCAGACGTTCAGCCGCCAGGTCGCCGCGTCGATGCGGGGCGTCGTCGTGTGGTTGCGGACGAAGAAGTGCGAGACGGGCGTGGTGTGGCCGGTGTCCGCGAGGGCTTCGAAGCGGGTCTCCGCGTTCGTGCCGTGGATGATGAACCGCTCCGGCGGCAGCGGCTTGACGATGCCGTCCCCCGCCGCCTCCGCCGCCCCCGCCTCCGCCGCCGACAGGGCGACGGGCATCGCCGAGACGAGGCCCGCGGCGGCGAGGAGGCCCAGCAGGTCGCGGCGGCCCACCCCCTCGGCGCGGGCCTCACCGGCCAACCACTGGTCGAGTCTGTGCCGGTCGTACGCCGACTCCGATTCCGGATTCTTTGTCATGGCCACACGCTAGAAGGCCGGACGGCGGGCCGCTCCGGGATCGCCTTGATCTTCACATGCGGGCAAAAAGGTTCAGGGGGTCGTCGACGACACCACGTAGACCATCGGGTGCTGCGTGTTCGAGCGGTCCACGACGATGTCCAGCGTCGGCGTCGGGTCCTTCTGCTCGTGGGTGAGGCCCGACCAGGGGCCGGGGCCCGTGAACTCCCAGCCGACGACCTTCCGGTCGCGCTTGCTGATGGTGATGTCGTTCGGCTCCAGCTCACCCTCGGAGGTGCCGACCCGCTTGAGGAACTTGTTGAGGCCCTTGTTGCTGGTGAGGAACTGGACGTAGAGGCGGCTGGTGCGCCAGTTGTTCGTCTCGTAGTAGGCGACCTCCTCCGAGTACGCCGGGACCGGCACGTCGTACAGGCGGCGCTGGACCTTGGAGGGCCAGCCCGCGGTGAGGCCCGTCGCGGAGTACTTGTCCTCCTTGTCGCGGCCGCTGTTGCGGCTCTGGTTCGCGGAGATCACCAGGTAGCCGGCGGGCACGCCGATGAGCAGCACGATGATGATCGCCGTCAGCCAGCGGCGGCGGATCATGTGGCTGCGGTCCTCCGTCTTGCCCCCGCCGCGGCGCGGTGGTTCGGGGGCGCCGGGGAGGTCCGGGGAGGAGGGCTGGCGGGGCACGGTCATCTACTGGGTTCCCTGGGAGGTGCGGTCGTCGGTGCGGCGCGCCTCGGCGTAGCGCTCATAGCGTTCGTAGCGCTCCACGCGGCGGCGGTTGGCGCGGCGGAAGCGGCGGGCGACCAGCCGGGCCAGGTCGGCGGCACCGACCATGCCGGCCTCGGGGCCGAGCTGGGCGCGGGCGATGCGGGCCTCGGGGCGGTAGCCGCGGCCGGTCAGGTGGCGGCGGAAGGCGTCGCGGGCCGGGCCGATCAGGAGGTCGTCGGCGGCCGAGACGCCGCCGCCGATCACGAAGCAGGAGGGGTCGAGCGCGGCGGCGAGGTTGGCGATGCCGACGCCCAGCCACTGGCCGATGTCCTGGAGGAGTTCGACGCACATGGCGTCGCCCTCGCGGGCCAGCTCGGTGATGAGCGGCCCGGTGATGTCGGGGACGTTGCCCTTGACGCGCTCGATGATCCCGTACGCGACCGGGGAGTCGGCGGCGGCGAGCTCGCGAGCCTCACGGACCAGGGCGTTGCCGGAGCTGTACTGCTCCCAGCAGCCCCGGTTGCCGCACGGGCAGCGGTGCCCGCCGGGGACGACCTGCATGTGCCCGAACTCGCCGGCCACCCCGAACTTGCCGCGCTTGACCTGGCCGTCCTCCAGGATCGCGCCGCCGATGCCCGTCCCGAGGGTGATCATCACGAGGTGGTCCTCGCCGCGGCCCGCGCCGAAGCGCCACTCCGCCCAGGCCGCCGTGTTCGCGTCGTTGTCCACCATGACGGGGACGGCGAGGCGGCCGGAGATGCGGTCGCGCAGCGGTTCGTTGCGCCAGGACAGGTGGGGGGCGAAGAGCACGCGGTTGCGGTCCGCGTCCACCCAGCCCGCCGCGCCGATGCCCACCGCGTGCACGTCGTGCCGGTCGGAGAGGTCAAGGACCAGCTCGACGATGGTGTCCTCGACGACGCGGGGGCTCTTGGACTTGTCCGGGGTCTCCGTGCGCAGGGTCTCCAGGATGTTGCCGTCGGGGTCGACGACGCCCGCCATCACCTTGGTGCCGCCGATGTCGATGCCGACGGTGTTGACGCGCGGCGCCGTGAGGTGCGATCGGCGTTCGCGGGTGCCCACGGTCCGCAGGACGGTGGCTCGTGCGGAGCCGCGGTGCGCGAGGTCGCGGTAGGTGCTCATTGCGGCGATTCTGCCTCACGCTCGCGGGGGCGCGCACGACGGGCCCCCGGGGCCGCAGTGGCGTCCGGGTGGCCCGGGGCCGGGGCCTCAGGGGCACGGGGAACCGCGCGACGGGCCGCAGAGAAGCCGCAGCCGCGTCTGTCGGGCGACCCGGCAGACGCGGCTGCGGCCCTTCTCGGGCTGGGCGCGCGGTTCCCCGCGCCCCTTCACGTCACTCCTGGGCGCCCCGGCCCTCCAGCTCGTGGCGCAGGTCGTCCAGCTCGGAGCCGCCCGCCATCTGGCGGGTCAGTTCGTCGAGGGTCGTCTCGTCGCGGGCGTAGCTGCCGAACATCGTGCCGCGCTTGAGGAGCACGAAACGGTCGCCGACCAGGTACGCGTGGTGCGGGTTGTGCGTGATCAGGACCACGCCGAGTCCCGCGTCCCGCGCCGCGGCGACGTACTTCAGGACGACGCCCGACTGCTTCACGCCGAGCGCGGCCGTCGGCTCGTCAAGGACGAGGACCTTCGCACCGAAGTGGACGGCCCGCGCGATGGCCACGCACTGGCGCTCGCCGCCCGAGAGGGTGCCGATGGGCTGGTCCACGTCGCGCAGGTCGATGCCCATGCGGAGCAGTTCCGCGCGGGTCGTCTCGCGCATGAGGTCGACGTCCATCCGGCGGAAGGGGCCCACGCCCTTCGTCGGCTCGGAGCCGAGGAAGAAGTTCCGCCAGACCGGCATCAGGGGGACCACCGCGAGGTCCTGGTAGACCGTGGCGATGCCGAGGTCCAGCGCCTCGCGCGGGTTGGCGAGCCGGGTCTCCTCGCCCTCGATCGTGAAGCTCCCGGAGTCGTGCCGGTGCAGACCCGCGATGATCTTGATGAGGGTGGACTTGCCCGCGCCGTTGTCGCCGAGCACGCAGGAGATCTCGCCGGCGTGCACCTCCAGGGAGACGCCTTCGAGGGCGCGGATGTTGCCGTAGTACTTACTGACGTCGTCGAGCTCGACGAGCGGGGTGCGCCCGCCCTCGGGGGCCGCGTCGTCCTTCGTCACGTCCGAGATCATTTCGTCGCCTCCGCGCGCTTGCGGACCCAGTGGTTGAGCAGGGTCGCCAGCAGCAACATCACGCCCAGGAAGAACTTGAACCAGTCGGAGTTCCACTCCGCGAACACGATGCCCTTGCTGACCATGCCGAAGATCAGCGCACCGACGGCCGCACCGACCGCGGAGCCGTAACCGCCGGTGATGAGGCAGCCGCCGATGACGGCCGCGACGATGTAGATCAGTTCGTTGCCGACGCCCTCGCCCGACTGCACGGTGTCGTACGAGAACAGCAGGTGCTGGCCGGAGATCCACGCGCCGAACGCGACGCCCATGTAGAGGCCGATCTTGGTCTTGGCGACCGGGACGCCGACGGCACGGGCCGCGTCCTCGCCACCGCCGACCGCGAAGATCCAGTTGCCGACGCGGGTGCGCAGCAGGATCCAGGTGGCGATCGCGATCAGACCGAGCCACCAGAGGATGGTGATCTTGAAGTCGACGCCGCCGATGGTGACGGCCGAGGCGAAGACGTCCTTGGCCGAGGAGAAGCCCTCCATGTCGGAGATCGACTTGGTGGAGACCGTGCCGCTGATCAGCTTCGTGAAGCCGAGGTTCATGCCGGTCAGCATCAGGAACGTGCCGAGCGTGATGATGAAGCTCGGCGGGTCGGTGCGGGTCAGCATCACGCCGTTGAAGACGCCGACGGCGAGGGTGACCAGGAGCGAGACGCCGACGCCGACCCAGACGTTCGCCGTCATCTGGTAGCTGAACATCGACGACACGAGGGCGGACGTCGTCACGAGGACGCCCGCCGACAGGTCGAACTCGCCGCCGATCATCAGCAGCGCCACCGGCACCGCCATGATGCCGAGCGTCGAGGCCGCGTACAGGACCGTCGCGAGGCTGTTGGCCTGCAGGAAGCTGTCCGCGACGATCGCGAAGAAGATGAAGACGGCGATGGCGCCGACGACCGAACCGAGCTCGGGGCGGCCCATCAGCTTCTTCAGGGGCGATGCCTTGACGAGGCGCTCGTCGGCCTTGGCATCCGGGGCGGGCGCGGGTGCTGTCGCGATCATCGGGTCCCTCGCTTCGCGTATTCCTCCAGCTCGGCGGCCTGGTCCTTGGTGACGATCTGCGGTCCGGTGAGGACGGGCTTGCCGCCGCCGAGGACGTCGGCGTTGTACTTGTAGAGCCACAGCAGGTCGACGGCCTCGTACCCCTGGAGGTAGGGCTGCTGGTCGACGGCGAAGCCGAGGGAGCCGGACTTCAGGCCGGCGGCGACCTTCTCGTTGAGGTCGAAGGTGTCGACCTTGGCCTTGCTGCCCGCGCTGTCCGCGGCCTTGACGGCGGTGTCCGCGAAGGGCGCGCCGAGTGTGACGACCGCGTCGACGGCCTTGTCGGACTGCAGCTTGGCCTCGATGGAAGACTGCACGTCGGGCATGTTGGTGCCGGTCACGTACAGGTTCTGCATCGTGCCGTCGAAGGTCTTCTTGGCGCCCTCGCAGCGCTGCTCGTGGCCGACGTTGCCCTGCTCGTGCAGGATGCAGAGCGCCTTCTTCTTGCCGCGCTTGTTGAGCTCCTCGCCGACGGCCTCGCCCGCGATCGTCTCGTCCTGGCCGATGTGGGTGAGCGCGCCGAACTTCTTGGACTCCGCGGAGCCGGAGTTCACGGTGATCACCGGGATGCCGGCCTTCTCGGCGCGGGCCAGGGCGCCCTTCATCGCGTCCGGCTTGGCCAGCGTGACGATGATCCCGTCGACCTTCTTGTCGATGTAGGAGTCCACGAGCTGGGCCTGCTGCTGGGCCTCGTCGTCGTGGGCGTACAGGAAGTTGATGTTGTCCTTGACGGCGGCCTGCTTGGCACCGTTCTGGACGATGTCCCAGAAGGTGTCGCCGTCGCCCGAGTGGGTCACCATGCCGAAGGTCCAGCGCGGCGTGTTCACCGCGGCCTTCCCGCCCGCGGACGCCGCCTTGCGGGCGTCCTCCGCGCGCTTTCCGCCGGTGCTGCTGCATCCGGTCAGTCCCGCGGTCACTCCGAGCACCGCCACCAGCACGGCGCCCACCGCACGTACCCCTGTCTTCACCCTTGCCACGACGCCGTGCCCTTCTAGCTCTACTGCTCTGTGCGGCCGGTCCGGATCCCCGGCCCCAGCCGCCCAAGTATCGACCACGCGGATCACGCGTGTGTTCATCGGGTACCGCGAGCGGTGTACTTCTCCAGCTTCGGCACATCCTTCCCGGTCACGATCGCGGGTCCGGTCAGGACGGGCCTGCCGCCTCCCAGAACGTTGGCGTTGGTCTTGTAGAGCCACAGCTCGTCGACGGCGAGGTAGCCCTGGAGGTAGGGCTGCTGGTCGACGGCGAAGCCGACCTCCTTGGCCTTGAGGCGCTTGACGACCTCGGCGTTCAGGTCGAAGGTGTCCACCTCCGCCGTGCTGTCCGCGTCCTCCTTGGCCTTGACCGCGAGGGCGGCGATCGGCGCGCCGAGCGTGACGACGGCGTCGATGCCCTTCGTGGCCTGGAGCTTCGCGCTGATGGAGGACTGGGCGCCGGGCGCGTTGGTGCCCTCGACGTTCAGGTTCTCCACCGTGCCGCCGAAGGTCTTCTTGACGCCGGCACAGCGCTGTTCGAGGGAGACGTTCCCCTGTTCGTGGATGACGCAGAGGGCTTTCTTTCTGCCGCGCGTGTCGAGTTCGTCGCCGACGGCCTCGCCCGCCACCGACTCGTCCTGGCCTATGTGGCCGAGCGCGCCGAACCTCGCGGAGAACTCGCCGCCCGAGTTGATCGTGACGACCGGGATCCCCGCCGCCTTCGCCTTGGCCAGCACCGACCGCATGGCCTCCGGCTTGGCCAGGGTCACGACGATCCCGTCGACCTTCTTGTCGACGAAGGACTGGACGAGCTCGGCCTGTTCCTTGGCCTCCTTGTCGTTGGCGTAGAGGAAGTCGACGTTGTCCTTGCGGGCCGCCTGCTTGGCACCGCCGCGCACGATGTCCCAGAAGGTGTCGCCCTCGCCGGAGTGCGTGATCATCGCGATCTTGAGGCGGGGCGTGCTCACGCCCTTGCCGCCCCCGCCGTCGCCGGAGGAGTCCTCGTCGTCCTTGCCGCCGGAGCCGCTGCAGCCGGCCGCGAGCGCGATCACCGCCACGCAGGCCGTGACGCCCCTCGCCGTGCGGGATGTGCGCATGGTGGACCACCCCTCTTCTCCCGGCCGCCTCGGTGCGGCTGGGGGAGTTCTAGCGGCGGGTGCGCGCGAGCGTCAATGGATTTGTCAGAACATTCTTACGAACGTACGAGAGCCCTGGGCCGCACGAGGAGCCTCGGGCCGCGCAGGGAGCGCTACGGCCGCACGAGGAGCTGGAACTCGAAGGAGTAGCGCGCGGCCCGGTAGACGTGCGAGCCGAACTCGACCGCCCGGCCCGTGTCGTCAAAGGTCGTGCGCCGCATCGTGAGCAGCGGGGCACCGGCCGGCTCGGCGAGCAGTTCGCCCTCCTGTGCGGTGGCGGCGCGGGCGCCGACGGACTGGCGCGCGCTGTGCAGGGTATGGCCCGCGGCGCGCATCAGGCGGTAGAGCCCGGTGGCCTCCAGGTGCGCGCTGTCGAGGTCGAGGAGGCCGGTCGGCAGGTGGTTGCACAGGTGCGCCATGGGCTCGCCGTGGGCGAGCCTGAGCCGCTCGACGCGGTGCACCTCGTCGCCCTCGCCGATCCCGAGGGCCGCGGCGACCTCGGCGGAGGCGGGCTCCAGGGTGTTGCGCAGGACCCGGGTCTCGGGGCGCTGGCCCGCCGCCTCCAGGTCGTCGTAGAGGCTGCTGAGCTCCAGGGGGCGCTTGACCTGGCTGTGCACGACCTGGGTGCCGATGCCCCTGCGCCGCACGAGCAGGCCCTTGTCGACGAGGGACTGGATGGCCTGGCGGACGGTGGGGCGGGACAGGCCGAGCCGGCCCGCGAGCTCGATCTCGTTGCCGAGGAGGCTGCCGGGGGTCAGGGCGCCGCGCTCGATCGCCGCTTCCAGCTGCTGGGCCAGCTGGAAGTAGAGCGGGACGGGGCTGCTGCGGTCGACGCCGAGCCGGAGGACCACGGTGGGGTCCTGGACCGACATGTCCCGGGCTGCTTTGGCGACTGGTTTGGGCACGGGGCGAGCGTAGTGCCAGGAGAAGATGACGGGAAGTTCTTAAGTTCTGTTGTCCGGACAAAGGATTGACAGGAGGGTCCGGCGTCGCGAGGGTGGAGCCATGCGCATCGGACTGATCGGAACGGGCCGCATCGGCACATTTCACTCTGCGGTCCTCGGCCGCATGCCCGAGGTGACGTCCCTGGTCATCGCCGACGCGGACGCCGCGCGGGCGGCCGGCCTCGCGGCGCGCACCGGGGCGACGGCGGCCTCGGTGGACGAGCTGTTCGCCGCGGGACCGGACGCCGTGGTGATCACCGCGGCGACCTCGGCGCACGCCGAGCTCATCGGCCGGGCGGCCCGGGCCGGGCTCCCGGTGTTCTGCGAGAAGCCCATCGCCCTCGACCTGCCCGGCACGCTGGCCGCCCTCGACGACGTCGAGGGCGCGGGGACGGTGCTGCAGCTCGGCTTCCAGCGGCGCTTCGACGCGGGGTACGCGGCGGCGCGCGAGGCGGTGCGCTCCGGCCGGCTCGGGCGGCTGCACACCGTGCGGGCCATCACCTCGGACCCGGCCCCGCCCCCGGCCGCGTACCTGCCGCTCTCCGGCGGCCTCTACCGCGACTGCCTGGTCCACGACTTCGACGTCCTGCGGTGGGTGACGGGGCGCGAGGTCGTCGAGGTGTACGCGACCGGCTCGGACGCGGGGCCCGCGATGTTCCGCGAGGCGGGCGACGTGGACACGGCCGCCGCGGTCCTCACCCTCGACGACGGCACGCTCGCCACGGCGACGGCGACCCGCTGCAACGGCGCGGGTTACGACGTCCGCATGGAACTGGCCGGGGAGCGCGATCAGTTGGCGGTCGGCGCGGACGAGCGCACTCCCCTCACCTCGGTGGAGCCCGCGGGCCCGCCCGCCCCGCTCAAGCCCTGGACCGGTTTCCTGGAGCGCTTCGCTCCCGCGTACGAGGCGGAGCTCGCCGCCTTCGTCGAGGTCGTGCGGGGTGAGCGGGCGAACCCCTGCGACGGCCGGGAGGCGCTGCACGCGCTGCGGATCGCGGAGGCGTGCGAACGCTCACGGCGGGAGCGGCGGCCGGTGCGGCTGACGGAGGTCGACGAGGGCTGAACCCGGATCCCGCCCGCATCCCACCCCGCCTCGCCCCTCCCCCGTGCCGCTCCCCTCAGCCCGTGGCGAGCACCGTGCCCTGCGCGATGGCGCACAGCGTCTCCATGCCCTCGCCGCCCACGCTGAGCACCTCGCAGCGCACCGTCGCCTGACGGCGGCCCGAGTGGACGACGACGGCGCGGGCCACGAGCCGGACGCCGGTCGCGGGACGTACGTACTGGATGGAGAAGCCCGAGGTCAGCACGGCGGGGCCCAGGGTGGTGCCGGCGGCGAAGGTGATGCTGTTGTCGGCCGCGTAGGCGAGCACGCCGCCGTGCACGAACCCGTTCTGCTGCTGGAGTTCCGCACGGACGGCGATCTCCAGCGTCGCCGCGCCCTCACCGAACCACGTGATGCGGGCCCCGACGAGACGGCTGAACGGCTGGGCGTCCAGGACCTTCTGGGCCATGCCGTGGTCGATGGGATCGGGTGCCGGCGGATCGGACGGCGACGGGGCCGACTGCTGCTGCACGGGCTGCGGCTGTACGGACTGAGGCGGCACCGGCGGGAGTTGGCCGGTCGGAGGGTGGTCGGTCGGCTGCGCGGATCCGGGGAGCCCGGCGGCGGGCTCGGTCGGCTGCGCGGGCGAGGGCTCGGTCATGACCGACTACTACCACCGGACGGGAAGCTGCCGCATCCCCCTGATCAGGGTCCCCGGCAGCCACTCCCCCGGCGGCCCGTCCGGCGCGAGGTCGGGGCAGCGCTCCAGGAGCGAGCCGAGCGCCACCCGCGCCTCCACCCGGGCCAGCGGCGCGCCCAGGCAGTGGTGCAGGCCGTGCCCGAAGGCGACGTGGCCCTGCGGGGCGCGGCGGATGTCGAAGCGGTCGGGCTCGGGGAAGCGGGCGGGGTCCCGGTCGGCCGCGGCAAGGCCGATGCGGACGACGGCGCCGGTGGGGATGACGAGACCGCCCAGCTCGGTGGGCTCGGTGGCGAAGCGGTACGTGGCGCTCTCCACCGGCCCCTCGAAGCGCAGCGCCTCCTCGATCGCTCCGTCCAGGAGGGACATGTCGGCGCGCAGCTCGGCCAGTTGGCCGGGGTGGGTGAAGAGGGCGTGCACGGCGTTGGCGATCAGGTTGACCGTCGTCTCGTGTCCGGCGATCAGCAGCACGAAGGCCATGGCGCGCAGCTCGGCGGGCGAGAGCCGGTCGCCGTCCTCGTCGCCCGTGGTGCGGATCAGCGCGCTCAGCAGGTCGTCGCCGGGCGCCGATGCGCGCTTGTCCTCGACCAACTCGGTCAGGTAGACGGCCAGTTCCTCGAAGGCGGCGCGCTCGGCCTCCTGGTTCGGTGATGCCACGACGCCGTTCGACATCCGGCGGAAGGCGGAGCGGTCGATGTCGGGGACGCCGAGCAGCTCGCAGATGACGGTGATCGGCAGCGGGAAGGCCAGCGCTTCGAGCAGGTCGCCCCGGCGCGTGCGGGCCGTGTCTCCCTGCTGGAGCATCGTGTCGAGCAGGTCGTCGGTGATGCGCTGGATGCGGGGCCGCAGGGCCTCGACCCGACGGCCGGTGAACTCCCGGGTGACGAGCTTGCGCAGCCGCGTGTGGTGGGGCGGATCGGCTATCAGCAGGTGCGTGCCGATCAGCGCCTCCTCGTGGAAGGCGAAGCCCGCGGCCGCCGCCGACTTGGCGAAACGGGGATCGACGAGCGCGGACCTGCACTCCTCGTACCCCACGACCAGATAGGTGTCGCCGATGTCCTCCGGCGGCGGCAGACGGACGCGGTGGACGGGCCCGAGGGCGCGGAGGTCCGCGTAGACGGAGTGCGGGTCGTCCCTGAACCGCGTGCCGTACGTCTCCAGGTCGATGCTCTCCGCCATGAGGGCTCCTCCGATGCTCACGTGACCAACGTGCCGGTCGGGGCGATCAGTTCCCCTCGGCCATTCTGGCGCGTGAGTCCGTCGCGCCGCCCTCTTCCAGGCGTCAGCCGTTCTCGTCCAGGAGCCCCGCGTCGTGCGCCAGGAGGGCGATCTGCACCCGGTTGTTGAGGTCCAGCTTCGTCAGGACCCGGGAGACGTGCGCCTTGACCGTGGCGACGCTCAGGAACAGTTCGGAGGCGATGTCCGCGTTGGATCCGCCGCGGCCGACCGCGACGGCCACCTCCCGCTCCCGCTCCCCCAGCGTCGCGAGCCGGTCCAGCGCTCGGCGCCTGCGGTCCAGTTGGGGGTCGACGCCGGTCACCTGCGTGATCAGCTGCTGGGTCACCGTCGGCGAGAGCACCGGCTCGCCCGCGGCCACGGCACGCACCGCCGCGACGATCTCGCCCGGCGCGGTGTCCTTGAGGACGAACCCGGCCGCGCCCGCGCGCAGGGCGCGCAGGACCTGCTCGTCGGCGTGGAAGGTGGTGAGGACGATGACCTCGGGGGCGTCGGGCCGCCTGCGCAGGGCCTCCGTGGCGGCGAGACCGTCCATCGTGGGCATCCGGATGTCCATCAGGACGACGTCGGGCCGGAGTTCGCCGACCAGCGGGGCGACCTGTGTGCCGTCGCCCGCCTCGCCCACGATCTCGATGTCGTCCGCACCGCCGAGCATGAACGAGAGCCCGGCGCGCACCAGTGGATCGTCGTCGACGAGCAGCAGCTTGATCGGTTTCATGACGCCCACGGTAGCCACGCCTCCAGGTGGAAGCCCCCGCCGGGCCCAGGGCCGTGGCCGATCCTGCCGCCGGCGAGCGTGGCCCGCTCGGCGAGCCCGATCAGGCCCTGGCCCGAGCCGGGCACATCGGGCACGTCGCCGGGTGGTGCGGGGTTCTGGACGGACAGGGTCAGGCCCTCGCCCGGCGCGCCCGTGACGAGCACCGTCACCTCGGCGCCGGGAGCGTGTTTGCGGGCATTGGTCAGGCCTTCCTGGGCGATGCGGTAGGCGGTGCGGCCGAGGGCGGCGGGCACGGCCTCGGGGTCGGCGACGCGGTTGTCGAGGACGACCTTCATGCCCGCGTCGCGGGACTCGGCGGCCAGCGTGTCCAGGGCCGTGAGAGTGGGCTGGGGACGGCCGGAGGCGTCCGTCTCGCCGCCGCGCAGGACGCCGATCACCTGGCGGAGGTCCTGGAGGGCCTCGTGGGAGCTCTCCCGGATCACACCGGCCGCCCGGGCGATGGCCTCGCGGGGTGCGTCCGGGCGGAACTCCAGGGCTCCCGCGTGGACGCTGAGCAGGGTGAGGCGGTGCGCGAGCACGTCGTGCATCTCGCGGGCGATGTCCTCGCGGGCGAGCCGCTGGGCCTGCTGGGCACGGAGGGCCGCCTCGTTCTCGGCGCGGAGGGCACGGTCGCGCAGGCTGAGCAGCAGTTCGCGGCGGGAGCGCACGAACATGCCCCAGCCGACGATCGCCGCGGTCATCACCACGCCGAAGGCGATGGCCAGTCCGTAGGACATGGACGGGTCGGGGCGCAGCCAGTACGTGAGGGGGACGGCCGCGATCGAGGCCCCGCCGATCCAGGCGACGTACCGGAAGGGCCGGTGCACGGCGAGGGTGAAGAGGGCCACCGCCGCCGCGCCGCCCGCCGTGTCGGAGGCCACGGACACCGGCACCATCACGAGGGCGAGGCCGACGGGCCAGCGCCTGCGCAGCCAGACCGCGCCGCAGGCGAGCGCCCCGAGCACCTGGTCGAACTCGGCGTACCCCTGGGAGAGGTGCGGGTTGGAAGTCACCGCGTCGGCGCCGATCATCCCGATGAGGACGGCGGCCCCGAAGCAGCTGAAGTCGGTGAGCCAGTCACGTACGGTCCGCCGGGGCCTGCGCCCGGCACGGCTCGGGTCGAACTCCCGCGCGAGCGCGGAGGGCAGCGTCCAGGGGCTCTTGGCCAGGGGGTCACCGACGGGTTCGGTCACCGGGTGGGGGTGCGGGCGGGGGCCGGTGACGGCGCGGGGCTCGGCGGCCGGGCGAGGCTCGGTCACCGCCTGAGGCTCGACCTCAGAGCCGGGCTCCGCCTCCGGACCGGGCTGCGCCTCAGGACCGGGATCCGACTCAGGACCGGGCTGCACCTCAGGACCGGGATCCGCCTCAGGACCGGGCTCGCCCACCCGGTCGGGCCGGGATCGCCGCGTGGGATCAGTGCCGCTCATGGTCGACAAATCTACGCACCCGGGTCGGCCGTGGACGCGTCGCACGCGTGATCGTCGACCAAAGTCACGCAGGTCGCCGACTTTCGGACTGTCCCCCGGCAGGATCCTCGCCCCGCGGCGGATGCCCGCGGAGAAGGCGCGGGTCGAGGATCTCCGGCATGAAGCAGCTACTGGAGTTTCTCGGCGTGTTCCTGTTGTTCCAGGGCGCGGTCGGCCTGGTCCACCGGCTCACCGGTGAGCTGCGCGGCTGGGGCCTGGTGCAGCGCCTGGCCTTCCTCGACGGGTACGAGACCTACGCGAGCGTGGCGATGCTCGTGCTGGCGGTCGCCCTGTTCGCCGCCGCGCGGAGCCGGCAGCGACAGGGCTGACCTGTGCGTGGAGGGCTCAGCAGCCGTGGTCGACCAGGTCGAACGAGGCGTAGTGGTCGGCGGTGTAGTAGTCCTCCTGGGCCTTGTCACCGGTGACGATGCGGCGGGCGCCGCGGTCGTCCGAGCCCGGCGTGATGACCGTGTACTCGTGGTAGTAGCCGGAGCCCTGCTGGGGCAGCTCACCCTCACGGTTCTGGAAGACGGTGCCGTCCTGCGGGAACGGGTAGGGGCCGCCCTTGTCGATCAGGTCGAGCGTGTCGTGCGCCTCGGCCGGCAGCGCGGAGAGGCAGATGTCGCCGACCGCGGCGACGGAGTGCGCGACGGAGGCGGAGTGCACGACGGGGGCGGCGGGCGCGGCGCTCGCGGTGGCCGCGACGGGGCCGCCGACCAGGAGGGCGGCGGCGAGGGCGGTGATGCTCACGATTCGTGGGGGGATTCGCATGGCACCAGTGTGACGCGCGTAGAGGTTGGCGTGTCAACGTCAAGTTCGTGAAGTTTTCCGGGAGTTAACCAGCCGCCGCCGTCCGGCCACCCGGTGGACGGCCCGTCACCGCCCCGCCCCGCTCCGCCGCACTCCGCCGCACTCCGCCCCTCAAGCGGCTGTCCGACGCCCCCACTCGGCCCCCACCAGGACCAGCACGCCACCCACCAGCCCCGGCACACCCAGCCGTTCGCCGCCGCTCGCGATGCCGACGGCCGCCGCCCACAGCGGTTCCGTGCCCAGCAGGAGACTCACCCGGCAGGGTGAGGACCTTCGTACTGCCCGCATCTGTACGAAGAAGGCGAACAGCGTGCAGCAGACCGAAAGGAAGAGCAGTCCCGCCCACTCCCGCGCCCCGAAGCCCGCGGCGACGGACCACGGCGCCTTCCCCATGCCGGCCGCGGCGAGCAGCGCGAAGACCGCGACCGCGGAGCCCAGTTGGACTGTGGTGAGGGAGAGCGAGTCGGCGCCCCGCACGGCCTTCATGCGGGACATCGTCAGGACGTGGGCGGTGCGGGCCGGCGCCGCGAGGAGGATCAGGAGATCCCCGAGGGAGGGCCGGGTGAACCCGCCGCCCCGGGTCAGCAGGACCACGCCGAGCACGGCGGGCCCGGCCGCCGCGAGGAACGCGCGCGGCGGTCCGGTCCGCCCCAGCGCGGCCTCCGCGAGCGGCGTGAAGATCATGGTGAGGCTGATGATGAGCCCCGCGTCGGTCGCCGAGGTGTGGACGACCCCGTACGTCTCCAGGAGGAAGATCGCGGCGAGGATCAGCCCGAGGATCCCGGCGCCGCGCCGCTGCGCCCCGGTCGGCGCGCGCAGCGGACGCAGGCCCGCCGCGACGAGCGCGGGCAGGACCACTCCGAAGCAGAGCACGGGCACGGCGACGACCGTGTGGGTCGTGATGATCCCCTTCGCGGCGAGATAGCCGGCGCCCCAGACCGCGGCGACGAGCAGCACGGGCAGATCGGTGAGCCAGGCGCGGCGCGGGGCGGGTGGGGCGGGGCGGCAAGCGTCGTCACGGGGCGCGGTCTCCCACGGTCGGGACGAGGTGGAGGCTTCGGCGGCTCGCACGCGGAGCGCACACCGTATCCGGCGAAGATCGCGCCGGGAATGCCTGCCGCCGTCCCGTTCGCGGGCCGACCGTCCTCCCTGGTCAGGTGGGTGCGTTGGACTATCCGCCGAGGGGGCCCGACGCCGTTGGTCGGGACAGCGCATTGCGTACGCGGGCGCGACCGGTCTGGACTGGCCGGACCCACCGCCCCCGAGCACCCCCGCTCAAAACCGCACCCCAAAACCTCACCCCCAAAACCGCGTCCTCCTCAAAGCCGCGTCCGCAGAACCCCGCCTTCTCAAGGAAGTGAATGACCGCCATGCCCGACGGCCGCACGCCCTGGCCCGAGACGTTCGCCGACCGCTACTGGGCGGCCGGGCACTGGCGGGGCATCACGCTGGACGACCTGCTGCGCGACTGGGCCCTGCGGCACGGGCCGCGGACCGCGCTCGTGCACGGCGGGGCGCGCCTCACGTACGCGGCCCTGAACCGCCGTGTGGACCGCATGGCAGCCGGATTCCGGCTGCGCGGACTGCGGCCCGGCGGGCGGGTCGTCGTCCAACTCCCGAACGTCCCCGAGTTCGTCGTCACCGTGTTCGCCCTGATGCGCGCCGGCGCGGTTCCCGTGTTCTGCCCTGTCGCGCACCGCACGCCCGAGGTGTCCGGGCTCGTGCGGATCTCCCAGGCCGTCGGCTACGTCGGCCCCTCGACGCACGAGGGCTTCGATCACACGGCGATGGCCGCGGACATCGCGGCCCGCGCGCCGTTCCTGCGGCGGGTGTTCACCTTCGAACCGCCGGGCACCTCGTCCCCGTACGGCGGCCTCACGGCCGACTCGGCGGGCTGCCACTACTTCCCGCTGGGCTCGATCGACGCCCCGCCGGAGCGTGCGCTCGCGCAGAGCGCCGACCGGGTGGCGTTCTTCCTGCTCGCCGGCGACGACAGCACGGAGTCCTTGCTGGTGCCCCGCACCCACAACGACTACGCCTATCAGGTTCGGGCCGCCGCCGAGTTGCTGTCGCTCACCGAGGACGACGTGTATCTCGCCGCGCAGCCCGTCGAGTCCAACTTCGCCTTCGGCTGTCCGGGCATCGTCGGCACCCTCTCCGTCGGCGGCACGGTCGTCCTCGCCACGGACTCCGGTCCCGCTGGGACCGCTGAGGCCGCCGCGTGCCTCACGGCCGTCGAACGGGAGCGGGTCACCCTCACGTCACTGGCGCCCGACGCCGCACGGCGCTGGCTCGACGCGCTCGCCACGGTCCGGTGCGATCTGACCAGTCTGCGTCTGGTGCAGATCGGCGGCGCTCCGTCGGAGCGGGCGGTCGCCGAGCGCCTGGGCGCCGAACTGGGCTGCCGCCTGCAACACGTCCACGGCACGACCGAGGGCGCGCTCACTCTCACCCGGCCCGCCGATCCGGTCGAGACCGTGCTGAGCGCGCAGGGCCGCCCCCTCTCGCCCGACGACGAGATCCGCGTCGTCGACGCCGACGGCAAGGACGTGCCGGACGGCGAGCCCGGCGAACTCCTCGCCCGCGGCCCGTACATCCCGCGCGGCTACTACCGGGCACCCGAGCGCACCGCGCGCGCCTACACCCCCGACGGCTACTTGCGCACCGGCACCCTCGCGCGGCGCACCCCCGACGGCGACGTCGTGGTGACCGGCCGCGTCGACGAGGACGCCCCGCCCGGCGCGTAGCCCCACCGGGCCGACGGGGGCTCGCGGGTGACGCCGACCGCCGAGTGTGGCGTGTCACCGTCGGGGACGGCGTGTCCCACCACGGCGAGCCGGTGCACCAGCAGTTCCACCCGCGCCTCCGCGTCCGCCCGCGGCAGCCGTCCCGACCGGGTCAGGGTCGCCACGCCGGACAGGGACGCCCGGAACACCGCGGTGAGAAGCCCCGGTTCGACGCCGTCCGTGACCCGCAGGCCTCGGCGCGGTTCCTGG
This sequence comes from Streptomyces sp. NPDC040622, assembly GCF_055593965.1. Classification (NCBI taxonomy): domain Bacteria; kingdom Bacillati; phylum Actinomycetota; class Actinomycetes; order Kitasatosporales; family Streptomycetaceae; genus Streptomyces; species Streptomyces sp. NPDC040622. Next base: position 101,709 of record NZ_JBVIXD010000005.1, read on the forward strand.
CCGGCTTCCCCGGCCCGACGCCGGCGCTGATCGCTCACGGGCCTGCTGCCCCTCCGCGAGACCGGCACGGCCCACGAGATCCCCGTCCCGGTGCCGTCCGCCGTGCGGCCCGCCTGGCAACGGCACACCCCTGAGCCGTCAGTGGCCACCGGAGATACGTGTCCGATCGCCGCCAGCCCGCCCCCTTCCGAGCGCGTTCCATTGAACCCGCAAGTACTTCTCGCCCACTGCGGCGGATACCGACAGATATCGCTTGAAGTCATTCGGAAGAGGTTCGGACATGTCTTCTCTCACCGGCAAGACGGCACTGGTCACCGGCGGCAGCCGTGGCATCGGCGCGGCGATCGCGCTGCGCCTGGCCACGGAGGGCGCCGACGTGGCGATCACCTACGTGCGGAACGAGGACACGGCACGTGAGGTCGTCGCGAAGATCGAGTCGATGGGGCGCCGCGGCTTCGCCATCCGGGCGGACGCGGCCGACGCCGGAGACGCGGCGGGTGCCGTGGCGCGCGTGGCCGACGACCTGAGCGGCCTGGACATCCTGGTCAACAACGCGGGCATCGGCGTACTCGGCCCCATCGGCGGCCTGACGCTCGCCGACGTCGACCGGGTGCTCGCCGTCAACGTGCGCTCGGTCTACCTCGCCTCGCAGGCGGCCGCCGGGCTGCTGCGCGACGGCGGCCGGATCGTCTCCATCGGCACGGCCCTGACCCGGTACGCGGGCGGTCCCGGCGGCACCCTGTACGCGCTGAGCAAGTCGGCGCTCACGGGGATGACCAAGGCCCTCGCGCACGAGCTCGGCGGGCGCCGCATCACCGTCAACCTGGTCCACCCGGGCCCGGTCGACACGGATCTGAACCCGGCGGACGGCCCGTTCGCGGAGCCGCAGCGGAGCAACACCGCGCTGGGCAGGTTCGGTTCGGCCCACGAGGTGGCGTCGCTGGTCAACTACCTGGCCGGCGAGGACGCCGCATACCTCACCGGCGCCGAACTCACCGTGGACGGCGGCCACTCGGCGTAGCGCGGCGCGGGATTGGGTGCGGGGCGCACCGGGGCTGTCCACCCGGTGCGCCCCACGTTCTGCGGGGGCGGATCAGCCGCCCAGCTCCTGGTGGCGGGCCGCCAGCTTGGCCGCGCCGTCCTCGGTCAGCGAACCGAACAGGCGCAGCCGGGAGATGCCGCCGTCCGGGAAGATGTCGACGCGCACGTGCGTGCCGACGACCGGCGCGTCGAGGACGAAGCGGTGGTTGGTGTCGGGCTGCAGCCGGGTGCGCGGCAGCGCCTGGACCCACTCGCCGCTCTCGCCGTCACGGACGGAGAGGGACGCCCAGCCCGCCGAGTTGCCCTTGAGGTAGGCGGTGTCGATCTCGACGACGCGGACCTCGGCCTGCTGGACGAGCCGGTAGCGGATCCAGTCGTTGCCGTTGTCGCGGCGGCGGCGGGTCTCCCAGCCGTCGTCCATCTTGCGGGAGCGGCCCGGCTGGATGGTGTTGGTGGCCGGGGAGTAGAAGCGGTCGGAGGCGTCCTCGACCTGGCCGCCGTTCTCCAGGGCGACGACGTCGAACGCGCCGAGCGCCTCGAGCCACTTGGGGTCGGCGACGACCTCGCCGTACACGCGCAGGCGGGCGATGCCGCCGTCCGGGTGCTGGTTGACGCGCAGGTGCGTGAAGCGCTGCTCGACGTCGACGGCGAAGCCGTTGGCCGCGTGGCCGCCGACCGCCGTGCGCGGTACGAGGGTCGTCCACTTCACGTCGTCCGCGAGGAGCTCCTCGGGGGTCGGGGCGCCGTCGACGCTCGTGCCCTCCACGGAGATCGCCTGCGGGTAGTTGCCGCGGAAGTGGGCGGTGTCGATGACGATGCCACGCACGACGCCCGGGGCGCCGAGCCGGACGAGCGCCCAGTCGTGGTCGTCCTCGGTCGGCCACGGGTGCTCGCCGGACACGCCGCGCCGACGGCGGGTCTCCCAGCCGTCCATGACCTTGCCCTTGTGCCCGAAGTGCTCGGGGTCGAAGACGGCGTCGTGCGGCAGGAGGAGGTTCTCACGCATCGCGAAGAACTCGTCGTTGGCGGCGATGACACCAGCGCCGAGCTGCCGGTCGGCGAGGTTGGCGTACTGGGTGAAGGGGAAGTCGGCCGTGCGGTAGTCGGCAAAGGGCTCGCCGCCGCCGTAGGGGCTGGCGTCGCCGGTGAAGGAAGGTATCGCCGTCACTGTTTCAGTTGTTCCTTTCCAGAAGTCGGCCTGCGGGTTCACTGAACTCGCCGCCGTGCAGGATGCGTTCGCCGCGCAGCCAGGTGGACTTCACGACGCCGCTGAGGGTCTTGCCCGCGTACGCCGTGACTCGGTTCCGGTGCTGCAGCTCCGCGGGGTCCACGGTGAAGGTCTCGTCGGGCGCGAGGACCGCGAAGTCGGCGTCGCGGCCTGCCTCGATGGCGCCCTTGTGGTCGAGTCCGACCAGTTCGGAGGTGCGCGTCGACATCCAGCGCACCACGTCGTCGAGGCTGTGGCCGCGCTTGCGGGCCTCGGTCCAGATGGCGGGGAGGCTGAGCTGGAGCCCGGAGATGCCGCCCCACGCGGTCGCGAAGTCGTCGGTCTTGAGGTCTGCGGTGGACGGCGAGTGGTCCGTCACCACGCAGTCGATGGTGCCGTCGGCGAGCGCGTCCCAGAGGAGGTCCTGGTTGGCGGCCTCGCGGATGGGCGGGCAGCACTTGAACTCGCTGGCGCCGTCGGGGACTTCCTCGGCGGTCAGGGTCAGGTAGTGCGGGCACGTCTCGACGGTCAGCTCGACGCCTTCGCGCTTCGCGGCGGCGACGAGGGGCAGGGCGTCGGAGGAGGAGAGGTGCAGGACGTGCACGCGCGCGCCGATCCGCTTGGCGACGGCGATGAGCCCCTCGATCGCCGTGTCCTCCGAGACGCGGGGCCTGGTCTCCAGGTAGTCCGCGTACTTGGGGCCGCTGTGGTGCGGGGCGGCGTCCAGCTCGTGCGGGTCCTCGGCGTGCACGATCAGCAGCCCGCCGAACCCGGCGATCTCGGCCATGGAGGCGGTCAGCTGGTCCTGGTTCAGCTCGGGGAACTCCTCGACGCCCGAGGGCGAGAGGAAGCACTTGAAGCCGTAGACACCGGCGTCGTGCAGCGGCTTGAGGTCGGCCACGTTGTCGGGCAGGGCGCCGCCCCAGAAGCCGACGTCGATGTGCGCCTTGCTGCGAGCGACGTCCTGCTTGACCCGCAGGTTGTCCGCCGTGGTGGTGGGCGGCAGGGAGTTGAGCGGCATGTCGATCAGGGTGGTGATGCCACCGGCGGCCGCGGCGCGGGTGGCGGTCCAGAAGCCCTCCCACTCCGTACGGCCCGGGTCGTTCACGTGGACGTGCGTGTCGACCAGGCCGGGCAGCAGGGCGTCGTCGCCGAAGTCCTCGAGGCGCGCGCCCTCGGGCACGTCGGCGTCGTACGCGCCGACGGCCACGATCGTCCCGCCGGCGACGGCGACCGAAGCGGGCCGAGTCCCCTGCGGGGTGACGACACGGGTCGAGCGGAGCACCAGTTCCACTTCCGCACCGACCGTCGCGTCCACGTCCACGTCCTTTTCGGACACCCGCGTCCCCTCTCTGCTCTCTTCTGTTCCGCTACACAGACCTTTTGCTTCCGCTTAACGGAATTCAACGTTCTGTTGAAGGAGTTTTCACGCTTGCATCCAGGACGTCAAGGGTGGGCTTCGGCACCTCGCCGCGATCGGCCCGGATTCCGCCTCGCACTGGACGTTTCCACAACGTGGAATTAGAATTCCGCTGACCAGAACGTAGCTATGCACAACGAGAGCGTCGAGGGATCCCCGGACAACCCCGCGAAGAAACGGACAAAGGACCCCTGACCGGTGACGACGGGCTGACGAGCAAGAGTCCTCGCGAAGAACCGACCGGTAGGCTGCTTCCTTGCCCGCCAGCACCGAAAGGAACGCGCCGTGCCGACGTCAAGCGCCAGCGACGCCCCTGCTGAACTCGCCGCCTCCAAGACCCCCGCCAGCGGTGGTGTCCAGTCCCTCGAGCGCGCCTTCGATCTGCTCGAGCGGATGGCGGACGCGGGGGGCGAGGTCGGTCTCAGCGAACTCTCCGCCAGCAGCGGCCTGCCGCTGCCCACGATCCACCGCCTCATGCGCACGCTGGTCGCCTGCGGATACGTACGCCAGCAGACCAACCGCCGCTACTCGCTGGGCCCGCGCCTGATCCGCCTCGGCGAGTCCGCGTCGCGCCTGCTCGGCACCTGGGCCCGGCCCTACCTCGCCCGCCTCGTCGAGGAGACCGGCGAGACGGCGAACATGGCGCTGCTCGACGGCGACGAGATCGTGTACGTCGCGCAGGTGCCGTCCAAGCACTCCATGCGGATGTTCACCGAGGTCGGCCGACGGGTCCTGCCGCACTCCACCGGCGTCGGCAAGGCGCTGCTCGCCAACACCTCGCCGGAGGAGGTCAGGGCGCTGCTCGCCCGGACCGGGATGCCGGCCGCCACGGAGAAGACGATCACCACCCCCGAGGGCTTCCTCGACGCGCTCGAAGAGGTGCGCCGCACGGGGTACGCGGTGGACGACAACGAGCAGGAGATCGGCGTCCGGTGCCTCGCCGTGCCGGTCCCCGACTCCCCCACGGCCGCCGCGATCTCCATCTCCGGGCCCGCGGGCCGCGTGACGGAGGCGGCCACGGAGAAGATCGTGCCGGTGCTGCAGGAGGTGGCGGTGGAACTCTCCGCCGCGCTCGTCTCCGCGGGGCCCGGCGCCGGCGCCTGAGCCAGGGAGCTCCTGGACGGGAGACCTGGGGCGGGACGACGGGCGGAGGACCTCAGGTCAGCCGCCCGTCCGCCATCTCGACGACCCGGTCGGCGACACCGAGCCTCGCCCGGTCGTGCGTGACGAGGACCGTCGCGGTCCCCCGCTCCCGGGTGAGCCGCGCGAGCAGGTCGAGGACCGCCGCGCCCCGTTCGTGGTCCAGCGCGCTGGTCGGCTCGTCGACCAGCAACACCGCCGGGCCGTTCATCAACGCCCGTGCGATGCCCACCCGTTGACGCTGTCCGCCCGACAACTGGTGCGGCCGCCTGCCCGCCTCCCGCGCGAGCCCCACCGCGTCCAGCAGCTCCCGTGCCCGCTCCCGCACCTGCCGGGTCTGCGCGCCCCTGCGCCTGCGCCCGTCCACGTGCGCCATCAGCTCCAGTTGCTCCACCGCCGTCAGCGAGGGCAGCAGACTGGGCTGCTGGAAGACGATGCCCAGACGCCGTCGCCGCAGCTGTGCCTGTTCGGCGCGGCTCAGTGCGGCCGTCTCCACGCCGTCGAGGACGACCCGCCCCTCGTCGGGGGTGACCAGTGTCGCCGCGACGGCCAGCAGGCTCGACTTGCCGGACCCCGAGGGCCCGACCACCGCCGTCATGGTCCCCGCGGGCACGTCCAGGTCCACCGAGTCGAGCGCGGTCAGCCGCCCCGCGCCGTCGGCGTACGTCAGCGTGACGTCTTCCAGCGACAACGACCGGCTCATCGAGCACTCCCCAGGGCTACCAACGGATCGACGGCGGTGATCCGCCGTACGGACAGACCGGCTCCGAGCGCCCCGAGGGCGATCATCACGGCGGCGGGCCAGAGCGCGGTGGAGGGTTCGAGGACGAACGGGACGTCACCGCCGCCGACGGCCGCGCCCACCGCGGCGGCGATGCCGGTGCCCAGCGCCGTACCCACGACGAGCACCGCCACGGCCTGCCCCAGCGCGTCCCGCAGCAGATAGGGCGTGGACGTCCCGAGGGCCTTGAGCACGGCCACGTCGGCGCCCCGCTGGATCGTCCAGACCGTGAAGAACGCCCCTGTGACCAGCGCGGAGATGACGAACAGGAACCCCCGCATCAACTGCAGCGAGCCGTTCTCCGCCTGGTAGGAGCCGATGGCGGACAGCGCGTCGTCGAGCGACTTCGTCTCCGTGCCCGCGGCCCTGTCCCCGGCCGCCAGATCGGCCCCGCCCTCGGTGCGCAGCGCCACCACCGTGGCCTGCTCGTCCGTCGACGTGCCGCGGTGGCCGAGCGCCTGCCAGTCGTCGAGGGAGACCCACACCACGGGTGTGTGGCTGTACGAGGCGTCCGACGCGATGCGGGCGACCCGCTCCTCGACCGGCCGGGAGCCGAGCCGGACCGTGTCGCCCACGCCCACGTCGAGGTCGGCGGCGGCCTGCGCCGAGAGCACGGCACGGCCCGCCGCGACGCCGTCCGGGGCGATCCCGGAGTCCGGCTCGACGCCGAAGGCCGAGACTGCGCCGGACCGTTCGCCCGCGGTGGCGTCCAGGGTGCTGATGCCGACGGGCTGTGCGGAGACGACCCCGGGGCGCCGTGCCCACCGCTCCCAGGACCGCTCGCGCACCTGCGAGTCGGTGAAGGACACGGACCGGCCGTCGGGCGGCGCGGCGAAGGCGAGGTGGTCGGCGGGCAGGCCGGTGATCGCCGAGGTGTTCTCCCTGGCGAGTCCCGCGGTCAGCCCGGACAGCAGGCCGACGAGCAGGGTGATCAGTACGACGACGGTTCCCATCAGGGCGAACCGCCCCTTGGCGAACCGCAGGTCTCTCCATGCGACGAACATGCCCCCACCCTGCGGCCGTGCCCGCCCCCGGGGCATCGCGCCGCGGCACGCTTCCGCCGCATCGAAGGGCGGGGCGGCCGGTCAACCTTTCGGTTGACGAGCCGGGGGCGCCGCACCCGTACCGTGGAAAGGACGCACGCTCCCCCACCCTCGCCCGGCCCCTTCCCACCTCCCCGGACCCGCCACACGCCATGCCCGTCCCCAGCCCCCGCACCCGCACCCGCCCTGGCCCTCGCCCCGAAACCGGCGCCGGCCCGGACGCCCGCGCCCGCGTCCGCCCCCGCGTCCGCCCCCGCACTCCCGTCACCCTCGCCCTCCGCCTCTGCCTGCACGCCCTCCTCGCGGGCCTGCTGGCACTCGCCGCGGTGAAGGCGCTGACGGGCGCGGGCGGGGACACGGCGCACCGGGCCGGGGTCGTCGCGGCGGCGCTGGTGATGGGCGCGGTGTACGCAGCGGGCACGGTCAGCCCGGCCGTCGCCCGTTCACGGCGGGCGGCCGCCTGGTGGCTGGCGGCGCTGGGCGCGAGCTGGCTGGTGCTGCTCGTGCTCTCCCCCGACGGTCTGTGGGCGGCCTTTCCCTTGTACTTCCTGCAGCTGCACCTGCTGCCGACGCGCTGGGCGCTGCCCGTGGTCCTCGCCACGGCGGCGGCCGCCATCGCGAGCTTCCTGGTGCACAGCGCGCACATCACGCCGGGCAGCTTCATCGGACCGCTGCTCGGCGCCGCCGTCGCCGTCGCCACCGTGCGGGGCTACGAGGCCCTGTACCGCGAGAGCGAGCACCGTCGTGAACTCATCGACGAGCTCATGACCACGCGCGCCGAACTCGCCGCCGCCGAGCGCACCGCGGGCACCCTCGCCGAGCGCGAGCGGCTGGCGCGGGAAATCCACGACACGCTGGCGCAGGGCCTGTCCTCGATCCAGCTGCTGCTGCGGGCGGCCCAGCGCGCGCTGCCGCCGGGCTCGCCCGCCGCACCCCACGTCGAGCAGGCGCGGGCGGCCGCGCAGGACAACCTCGCGGAGGCGCGCCGTTTCGTCCGCGCGCTCGCCCCGCCGGGTCTCGCGCACGGGTCGCTCGCCGGGGCCCTGGAGCGGCTGTGCGCGGCGAGCCCGGCGCCGCGCGTCCACTTCTCGCTCAGCGGTACGCCGACGGAACTGCCCACCCCGTACGAGGTGGCACTGCTCCGCGTCGCGCAGTCCGCCCTCGCCAACACCGTGCGGCACGCGGGGGCCGACCGCGCCGAGATCACGCTGACCTTCATGGACGCCTCCGTCACGCTCGACGTGGTGGACGACGGCCGCGGCTTCGACCCCGCCGGGGAGTCTCCCGGCGAGGCGCGCCACAGCGACCGGAACGGCGACAGGAACGGCGACGGTGACGGGGGCTTCGGGCTCGTGGCGATGCGGTCGCGGGCGCGGTCGCTCGGCGGGACGTTCACCGTCGAGTCGGCGCCCGGTCAGGGCACCGCGGTGGCGATCTCGCTGCCGCTGCCCGCACACGCGAAGGAGACCGCCGCATGACGGACGCCCGGGAAGGCAGCAGGACGGACGCCGTGGAAACCGGCACCGGTACCAGGACGGGGGCCCGCCCCACCGTCCGGCTCCTGCTCGCCGACGACCACCCGGTCGTCCGCGCCGGACTGCGCGCGGTCCTCGACGCGGAGCCCGACTTCGAGATCGTCGCGGAGGCGGCGACGGCGGAGGCCGCGGTGGAGCGGGCAGCCGCGCACGGCACCGCGGGCGCGGAAGGCGTCGACGTGGTCCTGATGGACCTGCAGTTCGGCGGGGGGATGCACGGCGCGGCCGCGACGGCGGCGATCACCGCGCGGCCGGGGGCGCCGCGGGTCCTGGTGCTCACCACGTACGACACGGACGCGGACATCCTCGCGGCGGTGGAGGCGGGCGCGGCCGGCTACCTCCTCAAGGACGCGCCGCCCGAGGAACTGGCGGCTGCGGTCCGCACGGCGGCGTCGGGGCGTTCGGCGCTGGCGCCCGCGATCGCGCACCGCCTGATGGACCGGATGCGGGCGCCCGCGCAGGCGCTGAGCCGCCGCGAGCTGGAGGTGCTGCGGCTGGTCAAGGACGGTCTGTCGAACCAGCGGATCAGCAAGGAGCTCTTCCTGAGCCAGGCCACGGTCAAGTCCCACCTGGTGCACATCTACGCCAAGCTGGGCGTGGACTCCCGCACCGCGGCGGTCGCCGCGGCGACGGCGCAGGGCCTGATCCGCAGCCAGGGCTGACGGCGCACGGACCCGCACGGCCCCCGTCACACACCGCGGCCCCCGTCACGCACGACCGTCGGGCCCATGGGCCGCAGAACCGTTTCTTCCGCTCAGCGGCCGCCCGGGTCCCCGAACATCTCCACCGCGATCCGCACTCCCGCCAGGCCGGCGGCCAGCGCGCTGACCGAGCCGATCGCGCCTGCCACCAGGAGCAGGGACCTGCGCATCCTGGGGATCTCGGGGGCGCCGCCGTACGCCATCTCCGCGAGTGCGGCCAGCTCGTCCTCGGCGATGCCGCGGTCGGCGAACTCGGCCGGATGCGCGGCGAGCTCACGCCGCAGCCGGGCGACCGCCGCGTGCAGTTCCGCCACCCGTGGGTCCTCGTCGCTCCCGTTCACCCGCTCCTGCTCCACGCTCCGCAACTCAGCTCTCCCCCTCGCACGCCGTCGTGCGACTGCTCTCCTTGCATGTTCCACGGTCCACTGGTGCTGGTCGGGCACCCGGGGACCGCGGGCCAGTAAACCGTTCCCGATGCGGGATGCGCCACTTCGCGGACGCCTCCCGACGTGTATCCAGGAGTCATGACGACAGAACCGATGAACGAGCGGGCCGACGGAGCGGGCGAGGTCGTCGGGCTGCTGCTCGCCGCGGGGGGCGGGCGGCGGCTCGGCGGGCGGCCGAAGGCACTCCTGGAGCACCGGGGCCGACCGCTGGTGGAGCACGCGGTGGGCGTGCTGCGCGACGCCGGGTGCGCGCGGGTGCACGTGGTTCTCGGAGCCCGCGCCGACGTCGTACGGGCGCGGGCCTCGCTGCCCGGCTGCGTCCTGGTCGACAACCCGGACTGGGAGGAGGGCATGGGCTCGTCGCTGCGGGTCGGGCTCGCCTCCCTGCGCGCGAGCGGCGCGACGGCCGCGCTGGTCTCGCTCGTCGACCAGCCGGGAATCGGCGCGAGCGCCACGGCACGCGTGCGTGGCGCCTACCGCTCGCCCGCGACGCTCGCGGCGGCCGCGTACGACGGACGGCGGGGCCACCCCGTCCTCTTCGGCAGCGAGCACTGGGCCGGGATCGAGGCGAGTGCGGTCGGCGACCGGGGGGCACGCGACTACGTCCGGGAGCATGCGAGAGAGATCACACTCGTCGAGTGCGGGGACGTGGCGGAGGCGTACGACATCGACACGGAGGAGGACTTGGGGCGTCTGGCGCCGGGGCCCGGAACGAGGGCGTCCGGGGCGGCAGGGCGTACCGTCCACATGGAGTGACCGGCATGGCACTCAGCGACACGTTCTGTCGACGAGAAGAATCTCGACGTCAACAAACCATTGAACTTCCACTATGAGGAAACTAGTATCCACTGACCAGAAGGCCCGTTACCTCGGACGGGGCCCCGCAGCCGTACCTCGGCTCCTGTGGCACCCAGTGCCATCGTGTCTGCCCGGCGGCTCGCCCGGCACCGTCCGTGCAGCTCTCTGAAGGAAGTGACAAGCTCATGTCCGCACTAGCGCCGTCGCCGCTGGCCATCGTCGACGCAGAGCCCCTGCCCCGGCAGGAAGAGGTGCTCCCCGACGCGGCCCTGGCCTTTGTGGCCGAGCTGCACCGGCTGTTCACGCCGCGACGTGACGAGCTCCTCGCCCGGCGCGGCGAGCGCCGTGCCGAGATCGCCCGCACCTCCACGCTGGACTTCCTCCCGGAGACCGCCGCGATCCGCGAGGACGACTCCTGGAAGGTCGCGCCGGCCCCGGCCGCGCTGAACGACCGCCGCGTGGAGATCACGGGCCCGACCGACCGCAAGATGACCATCAACGCCCTCAACTCGGGCGCCAAGGTCTGGCTCGCCGACTTCGAGGACGCCTCCGCTCCCACCTGGGAGAACGTGGTCCTCGGCCAGCTCAACCTCTCCGACGCCTACGGGCGCCGCATCGACTTCACCGACGAGCGCAGCGGCAAGTCGTACGCCCTCAAGGGCGCCGACGAGCTCGCCACGGTCGTCATGCGGCCGCGCGGCTGGCACCTGGACGAGCGCCACCTCCAGGTCGACGGCACCCCGGTGCCCGGCGCGCTCGTCGACTTCGGCCTGTACTTCTTCCACAACGCCAAGCGCCTCATCGAGCTCGGCAAGGGCCCGTACTTCTACCTCCCGAAGACGGAGTCGTACCTGGAGGCGCGCCTCTGGAACGACATCTTCGTCTTCGCGCAGGACTACGTCGGCATCCCGCAGGGCACGGTCCGCGCGACCGTCCTGATCGAGACGATCACCGCCGCGTACCAGATGGAGGAGATCCTCTACGAGCTGCGCGACCACGCCTCCGGGCTGAACGCGGGCCGCTGGGACTACCTCTTCTCCATCGTCAAGAACTTCCGCGACGGCGGCTCGAAGTTCGTCCTGCCGGACCGCAACCTGGTGACGATGACCGCCCCCTTCATGCGGGCGTACACCGAACTCCTCGTCCGCACCTGCCACAAGCGCGGCGCGCACGCGATCGGCGGCATGGCCGCGTTCATCCCGTCCCGCAAGGACGCGGAGGTCAACAAGGTCGCGTTCGAGAAGGTCAAGAACGACAAGGACCGCGAGGCCGGCGACGGCTTCGACGGCTCGTGGGTGGCGCACCCGGACCTGGTCCCGATCGCCATGAAGTCCTTCGACGCGGTCCTGGGCGACAAGCCCCACCAGAAGGAGCGCCTGCGCGAGGACGTGAACGTCGCCGCGGGCGACCTCATCGCCATCGACTCGCTCGACGCGAAGCCCACCTACGACGGCCTGGTCAACGCCGTCCAGGTCGGCATCCGCTACATCGAGGCCTGGCTGCGCGGCCTCGGCGCCGTCGCCATCTTCAACCTCATGGAGGACGCGGCCACCGCCGAGATCTCGCGCTCGCAGATCTGGCAGTGGATCAACGCGGGCGTCGTCTTCGAGAACGGCCAGACCGCCACCGCCGACCTGGCCCGCGAGGTCGCGGCCCAGGAGCTCGACGCCATCCGCGCCGAGATCGGCGACGAGGCCTTCGCGGCCGGCACCTGGCAGCAGGCCCACGACCTGCTCCTCCAGGTCTCCCTGGACGCCGACTACGCGGACTTCCTCACCCTGCCCGCGTACGAGCAGCTGCGCTGACCTTCGCGCACACGTTCCCCGATCCGCCCCCGGCACCGCACAGCGCCGGGGGCGGATCGCGTGCGGCCACCGACCAATCCGGGACGCGGACGGCTCCGGATCAGAGGTGTACGTAGGCCCGCGCCCTGGAGGAACACCGCGTGAATGAAGTCGTCCCCATCGGATCCCGGTCCGCCCCGGGTCCCGATCTCCAAGAACTGGTCGCCCGGGTCGCCCGCGGTGACCAACAGGCCTTCTCCGGCGTGTACGACGCCGTCGCGGGCCCCGTCCTCGGCGTCGTGCGCAGCGTGCTGCGCGACCACGCCCAGTCGGAGGAGGTCGCCCAGGAAGTCCTGGTCGAGGTGTGGCGCACCGCGCCGCGCTACCGGCCGGACCGCGGGACGGCGATGAACTGGGTCCTCACCCTCGCGCACCACCGCGCGGTGGACCGCGTCCGCTCGGTGGAGGCGTCGGCGGCCCGCGAGTACAAGGCCGCCCTGCTCTCCCACACCCCCGACTTCGACGAGGTCAGCGAGCAGGTGGAGACGCGCCTGGAGCGTGAGCAGGTGCGCAGGTGCCTGCGCGCCCTGACCGAGGTGCAGCGCCAGTCCGTGACGCTCGCCTACTACCGCGGCCTGACCTACCGGCAGGTGGCCGAACTCCTCGCCCTGCCCTTGGGCACCGTCAAGACCCGCCTGCGCGACGGCCTCATCCGCCTGCGCGACTGCCTGGGGGTGAGCGCGTGAACAACGCCGCCGATCTGCACACCCTGACCGGTGCCTACGCCGCGTACGCCCTGGACGGGGACGAACGCGCGCAGTTCGAGGAGCACCTGGCGCTCTGCCCGTCGTGCGCCCAGGAGGTACGGGAGCTGACCGAGACCGTCGCGCGGCTCGCGGCGGCGACGGCACTCGCGCCCCGCCGTGCCCTGAAGGACGAGGTGCTCACACGCATCGCCACCGTCCGGCAGGACGTGCCGCGCGGCGAGCCGGAGCCCGGCCCGGGCGCGGCGCCGCGCAGGGCCCGCCGGTTCTCCCGCTGGGCACTGGCGGCCTGCCTCGCGGCGGCCACCGCCCTGGGCGGCACCACGGTCTGGCAGCACCAGCAGGCGCGGGACGCCCGCGAGGAGGCCCGGCAGGTCCAGGACCGGGCAAGGACCCGGTCGCAGGAGCTCGCGGCGGTCCTCGCCGCCCCGGACGCCAGGACCCGCACCGGTGAGCTCGCCGACGGCGCGAGCGGCACGGTCGTCGTGTCCAAGAGCCTCGACAAGGCCGTGTTCGTGGCGGGCGGCATGGCACATCCCCCGCAGGGCAAGGTCTACCAGCTCTGGTTCAACGAGGGCGGCGCGATGCGTTCCGCCGGTCTGATGGACCCCGCCAGCGCGACCGAGGCCGTCCTGATGCGGGGCAAGGTGGGCAAGGCCACGGGCATGGGCATCACGGTGGAACCGGCGGGCGGCTCGGCCGAACCGACCTCATCGCCGGTGGCGCTGATGAACTTCCCGGCCTGACGCGGGGGGGCACCGGCGCGAGAATCCGGCGATCCGGCGATCCGCGAAACCGGCAAAACGGGGCAAAGCAATCCGCTTCCCGTCCGGCTCCGGATTACGTGTGCGCCGGCCACCCGGCCGACGGCACCGCTCCCGGGCGTGCCCGGGACGACCCCTCCACCGAGGAGGAACCGATCATGAGCGTCCACCGCACCCGCCGCACCACCGTCTCGCTCCTGGCCGCGCTCGCGCTGCCCCTCTCGCTGGGCCTGCTCTCCCCCGCGGCCCACGCCGACGGCATGTCCGGGCCGTTCGGGCCCGCCTGCTCCTCGGTCCCCGAGGACGGCGCGGGCAGCTTCGACGGCATGGCGGACGACCCGGTCGCCACCGCCGCCTCAACCAACCCGGAACTGTCGACCCTGGTCACGGCCGTCAAGAAGGCCGGTCTCGTCGACACGCTCAACAACGCCAAGGACATCACGGTCTTCGCCCCGACGAACGCCGCCTTCGCGAAGATCCCCAAGGCCGACCTCGACAAGGTCCTCGCCAACAAGGACCAGCTCACCAAGGTCCTCACGTACCACGTGGTGGCCGAGAAGGTCGCCCCCGACAAGCTGGCCGACGGTACGTTCAAGACCATGGAGGGCGGCAGCCTCACCACCAACGGCTCGGGCGAGTCGTACAAGGTGAACGACACCGCGAACATCGTGTGCGGCAACGTCAAGACGTCCAACGCCACGGTGTACCTCATCGATTCGGTCCTCATGCCCAAGATGTGACCAATCCGCGCGGCCCACGGCCACGGATACCCCACGTGAAGACAGCGTGGAAAGTCCCCCGGCCGAACGGCAGTTGGCCGCGTACGGCAGCGGGCGCCCTGAGTGGCGCGCTGGCCGGGTTCGCCGCCCTCGCGGTGGCGGAACTGGTGTCCACGGCGGTGCGGCCCGAGGCGGGACCGGTCGTGGCGGTCGGGGGTGCGGCCATCGACCGCACCCCGGCGGCCGTCAAGGACTGGGCGATCCAGGAGTTCGGCACCGACGACAAGCTCGTCCTCCAGACGGGCATCCTCGCGGTGCTCGGACTCCTCGCCGTCGCCCTGGGCCTCCTCGCGGTGCGCCGGCGCAGGACCGGCTCGGCGGGCGTCCTGCTCTTCGGCGTGGTCGGCTCCGTCGCGGCCACGCATCGCCCCGACTCCACGGGCCTGGGCGACGCACTGCCCTCGCTGGCGGGCGCCGCCGCCGGAGCGGCACTGCTGTACGTGCTCGCGGGACGCCTCGCGCCGCGGTCCGCACCCGGTCCCGTGCCTGGGGCGGCGGGCGCCGGGGCCGGTCCGGGCACCGCGTGGGACCGGCGCGGTTTCCTCGTCGCCGCGACCGCTGCGGCGGCCGCCTCGGCGGCGGTCGGCGGCCTCGGCAGGTCGCTCAACGCCTCGCGCGGCAAGGACGCCATCGCCTCGCGGAAGGCGATCACGCTGCCCGCCGCGGCATCGCCCGCCGACGCCGTCCCGCGCGGCGCGCAGGTGCGGGTGCCGGGCGTGAGCTCCTTCGTCACGCCCGCCGACGACTTCTACCGCGTGGACACCGCGCTGGTGGTGCCGCGGGTGAACGCCGACACCTGGCGGTTGCGGATCCACGGCAAGGGCGTGGCGCGCGAGCGGACGGTGTCCTTCGCCGACCTGCTGGGGCGCGAGCTGATCGAGCGGGACATCACGTTGACCTGCGTGTCGAACGAGGTCGGCGGCCCCTACGTGGGCAACGCCCGCTGGATCGGCGTGCGGCTCGCGGATCTGCTCGCGGAGTGCGGCGTCGAGCCGCCGTCCCGGGGCGGCCCGGCGGACCAGCTGGTGGCCCGCTCCGTGGACGCCATGACCATCGGCAGCCCCGTCGAGGACGTCATGGACGGCCGCGACGCGATGCTCGCCCTCGGCATGAACGGCCGACCGCTCCCCTTCGAACACGGTTTCCCCGTCCGCATGCTGGTGCCGGGTCTCTACGGCTATGTGTCCGCCTGCAAGTGGATCAAGGACATCGAGCTGACGACGTTCGACGCGTACGACCCGTACTGGGTGAAGCGTGACTGGGCGCGTGAGGCGCCGGTCAAGACGCAGTCCCGCATCGACACCCCCAAGCCGTTCGCGCGGCCGAAGGCGGGCACCGTGATGGTCGCCGGGGTGGCCTGGGCGCAGCACCGCGGGATCGACAAGGTAGAGGTGCGGGTCGACGACGGCCCCTGGCAGGCGGCCGACCTGGCCGCCGAGGACACCCGCGACACCTGGCGCCAGTGGTCCTACCCGTGGCGGGCCACCAAGGGCGGCCACACCCTCACCGTCCGGGCGACCGACCGTACGGGCGCGATCCAGACCGCGCGGCGGACCCGCACGGTTCCCGACGGGGCGAGCGGCAGGCACTCGGTGGTGCTCACCGTCGACTGATCGACTGATCGCCGTCTGCTGATCGCCGGGCCCGCCGCCGTGCCCGCGTCGGCCTCAGCCCAGGTGCCTCGACCAGTCCTGCTCCGCCGCGGGCTTGCCGTGCAGATCGGGGACCCGCTTCAGCCAGGCCGGGCGGCCCTTCTCGGTGGCGGCGGCGCGCCGGGCGTCGGCGGCGGCGAGTTCGTCGCGGCCGGGGAAGCAGGTGGGCAGCCAGGCCGCCGAGGCGCGGGCGCGGGCCAGCAGGTGGCCGACGTACGCCTCGCGGACCTCGTCCGGCGAGCCGAAGCCGGGCTCGTCGGCCAGCCACGCGTCGGGCACGAGGCCGACGATCTCGCGGAGCGCCGACTCCGTGACCAGCGGCGCCAGTTCGGCGTCGGCCGCCACCATGTCGGGCCCGTAGCCCCCGAGGGCGTGGTGGCTGAAGTCGTACGTCTTGTCGGGTGCGGAGGCGCCCCAGCGGTGGTGGAAGACCAGGGCGGCGCCGTGGTCGATGAGCCACAGCTTCGGCGGGTGGACGCCGAACGTGGGCCAGATCATCAGGTTCGAGCTGTGTACCGTGCGGTCGACGTTCGCGGTGAGGGCGTCGAGCCAGACGACCTTGCCCGCCTCCAGCGGGTCGACGTCGATCGCCTCCGGCGTGAAGTCCGCGGCGCCCGGCAGCAGGTCCATGCCGAGGTTGAGGCCCGCGCTGGCCCGCAGCAGGTCCTGGACCTCCTGGTGCGGCTCGTCGGCGGCGACGGCCGGGTCGAAGTGCACGAGGACCAGCTCGGGGAAGCGCAGGCCGAGGCGGCGGGCCAGCTCCCCGACGACGATCTCGGCGACCAGCGCCTTGCGGCCCTGGGCGGATCCGGTGAACTTCACGACGTACGTGCCCAGATCGTCGGCCTCGACGACGCCGGGCACGGAGCCGCCGGCGTGCAGGGGCTCGACGTAGCGGGTCGCGACGACCTGCCTCAGCGCCCTCAAAGGCCCCATTCCCCAGATTCCTTCGTTCTCACGGTCAGGCGTTTCCCCGGTCGGGCCGGACTCGATGCATAGTAACCAAGCGTCACAGCCGGGGGCGGAGGTCCGGGCCGTCGTGCCGACGTCCGGGCCGGCAGGAGCTCGCCCGCCGCCCGAAGCCCGCTTCGCCGCCCGGCGCCCCCTATACGGGTGCTTTCGTTCCCACAGACGGCCCATCATCGTTTTATCCGCCTGCCGGACTGGTGAGGCCTGGCCCACGCAAGGACCGATTCCTCACCAGGAGGCACCCATGCGTATCCGCACGATCCTCGCCGCAGCCGCGCTCGCCACCACCGCCGTCATCGGCGGGGCCGGCGCCGCCGCCGCCGATGACGGCCCCGGCTCCTTCGCCGAGGGCACGGCGCAGAACTCGCCCGGCGTCATCAGCGGCAACCTCGCTCAGGTTCCGGTCGACGTGCCCGTCAACGCGTGCGGCAACTCGCTGAACGTCGTCGGGCTCCTCAACCCCGCCGCCGGCAACAACTGCCAGTGACCCACCCCGGGCTCACCGCCCCGTCGCGTGCTCCACGCGGCGGGGTTTCGGCATGACGTGGGGCGCCGCGACAGCGACGGGTGCCACCGCACCGGGCCCCGGCACCTCGCTCTCGGCGGAGCCGCACAGGGCCCGCCAGTCGTCCTCGATCATCGAGTACTGGACGATGTCGTGCCACACCCCGTCCACGTGCCCGTAGTGGCGCAGCAGTCCCTCCCGGGTCATGCCGGCCTTCTCGATGGCTCGCTGCGCGGCGATGTTGGACGGCATGAACCCCGACCAGACGCGGTGCAGTCCGAGTCGGTCGAAGGCCAGGGTGCCCAGCAGGAAGCCGATCTCGACGCTGTGGCCCACGCTCACCCGGTCGGCCCGCAGTGCCAGACCGACCTCCGCGCTGCGGTAGCCGACGCGGACCATCCCGCCCTCGCCCGACTGGTCCTCGGCGATCAGCTTCGCCGAGCCGATCAACTCGCCCGTGGCGATGTCGCCGACGGCCAGGCGGTAATGCGACCGGGGCGTTCGCCGCGCGCCTTCCCGGGCCTGCTCGACCAGCGCCGCGGCGTCGGAGCGCCTGAAGGGCGGCATACCGAACCCGCGGGTCGTGCGGGGGTCGCCGAAGATGCCGAGCACGCCCTCGACGTCATCGGGAAGGAACTCCCGCAGCCGCAGTGCGGGGCCCTCGACGAGAACGGGACGCTGATTCGCCATCAGTTGACTCCTTGGTGGTGCCGCGCCAGGCCGAACGAGAGGCGTGTGACCCAGAGCGGTTTGCGTGTGCGGAGCGCGGGGAGCAGGCCGACGAGCGGCATGACCCATCCGCAGAGGAAGCCCCGGCCCCGCGGTTCACGAACGGCACGCACGGCGGCGACGTTCGGGATCTCCGCGCGCAGCCTCCGCCGATCGGCCGGTGTCATGCCCCAGAGCATCGGCGGGGGACGGTATCCGGCGGGGTAGCTCCACCGGCCGCGTACGGTACGGGCGGCCATCCAGGCGGGCGGGGTGTCGAACACCAGCTCCGCTCCGGGGAAGCGGGCGGCGCACTCCTCGATGAGCCGGTGCACCGCGTCCCGCGGGAGGTACATCAGCATCCCCTGGGCGAGGATCAGCACCCCGCGCGAGGCGTCGACCTCGTCCATCCACCGCGGGTCGGTGGCCGAGCAGGGCAGGGTGCGGTGGCGCGGGGCGTCCGGCAGCAGGTGCCGACGCAGTTCCGCGACCTCGGGCAGGTCGACTCCGAGCCATCGCACCCGGCCGTTGTCGACCCGCCAGAACTGGGTCTCCAGGCCCTCCCCGAGCGAGACGACCGTGCCGTCCGGGTGGTCCCTGAGGAAGTGGCGCACCTCGCGGTCGTAGCAGCGCGCCCGGACCGCCGTCCCTTGCGCCAAGCCCCAGCCGCCGGTGCCGAACTGCCGCTCAAAGGGGTAGTCGACGGCCTCGACGACCTCGATCGCCTTGGGGTCCAGAAGTGCCGAACCGGGATCCTTCGCGGCCAGGGCGCGGTGGTGGAGCGTCCATAGCGTCGTCTCGGCGACGCCGTCCAACTCGGCTTTCCACTTCTGTCTGTTCACCCGGCGATGGTCACCACACTGCCGGAGCCCCCGGCAAGGAGCGTCACTCCTGCGAGCGCACAGATCACTCCATCAGTTGGGACTTCCCGCCGGGGAGAAACCGACGCTGTGCGCGGCGCTCACGCCGCCCGCGGAGCCGCGCAGTCTCAACAGCGCGCCGTTACCCATGCTCTCCATGCCCGAGGGGCGGGCAGTTGTACGAGACCACGTACCGGGAGCCGCGGGCAGTGGGGCTCCGCAGAAGTGCACCCGCGGCGGACGGGACCGGCGCCTCCCGCCCCGCTTCACGTGGCGAGCAGCGCCTTCGCCAGCACTCCTTCGCCGGCGAGGTCGATCCGGCCGTCCCGCACGCCCCCGCCCACCGTCAGCTCTCCCCCGCCCACCGCCGCGCAGGTCCGCGCGTCCAGGGTCAGGCACACATCGGGCTCCTGCGGCGCGGGCCCTTCCCCGTACCCTTCCGCCCCGCCCCCGAGGCGTACGTGGAACTCCCCCTCGGGCAGCCGGACCTGCACCACTCCTTCGGCGCCGAGTCCCGCCAGGGAGCCGAGCAGCGGCAGCGCGAACCAGTGCGCGCGCACCGCGTCGGTGGGCTCACGCTCGTCCAGGGCGGGGGCGCCCCAGGCGGCGAGCGCCGTGAGGACGGGCAGCAACTCCCGGCCTCGGCTGGTGAGTTCGTACACGTACGCCGCCGCGGGCGGGGGAAGGCGGCGGCGTGTGGACAGGCCCTGCTGCTCCATGTCCTTCAGGCGCGAGGCGAGGACGTCCGTGCTGACGCCCGGCAGGTCGGCGTGCAGATCGGTGTAGCGGCGGGGGCCCGCGAGCAGTTCGCGGACGATCAGCAGGGTCCAGCGGTCGCCCACGGCGTCCAGCCCACGGGCGGCGGCGCAGTACTGGTCGTAGCTTCGGCGGGACCGGGCGTTCGGCCGGGGCGGCTGAGGTGGCATGCGACATAGTCTAAGCAAGTTGTTGGACTTTCCAAGCGGCAGCTTGGTAAAACCAAGTAACACACGTCACGGGAGGCGCAGCGCATGGAGTTCCGGCAGTCGAGCAAGCTCAGCGAGGTCTGTTACGAGATCCGGGGCCCTGTCATCGAGCACGCCAACGCCCTGGAGGAGGCGGGCCACAGCGTGCTCCGCCTCAACACCGGCAACCCCGCGCTCTTCGGCTTCGAGGCGCCCGAGGAGATCGTCCAGGACATGATCCGGATGCTCCCGAGCGCGCACGGCTACACGGACTCGCGCGGCGTCCTCTCCGCCCGCCGCGCGGTCGCCCAGCGCTACCAGGCGCTCGGCCTCGACGACGTCTCCGTGGACGACGTCTTCCTCGGCAACGGCGTCTCCGAGCTCGTCACCATGGCCGTCCAGGCCCTCCTGGAGGACGGCGACGAAGTCCTCGTCCCGGCCCCCGACTTCCCTCTGTGGACCGCGGTCACGACCCTCTCCGGCGGCAAGGCCGTCCACTACGTGTGCGACGAGTCCGCCGACTGGTACCCCGACCTCGACGACATGGCATCGAAGATCACCGACCGCACCAAGGCCGTCGTGATCATCAACCCCAACAACCCCACGGGCGCGGTCTATCCCAAGGAGATCCTGGAGGGCATCCTCGACCTGGCGCGCCGGCACGGCCTGATGGTCTTCGCCGACGAGATCTACGACCAGATCCTGTACGACGACGCGGTGCACCACAGCGTCGCCGCGCTCGCCCCCGACCTCGTCGTCCTCACCTTCTGCGGCCTGTCCAAGACGTATCGGGTGGCCGGTTTCCGGTCCGGCTGGATGGTCGTCACAGGACCGCAGCAGCACGCCAAGAGCTACCTGGAGGGGCTGACGATGCTCGCCTCCATGCGGCTGTGCCCCAACGCGCCCGCGCAGTACGCCATCCAGGCCGCGCTCGGCGGGCGCCAGTCCATCCATGAACTCACCGCGCCCGGCGGCCGGCTGCACGAGCAGCGCGACCGGGCCTGGGAGAAGCTGAACGAGATCCCGGGCGTCTCCTGCGTGAAGCCGAAGGGCGCCCTGTACGCCTTCCCGCGCCTGGACCCGAAGGTCCACCCGATCCACGACGACGAGAAGTTCGTCCTCGACCTGCTCCTCCAGGAGAAGATCCAGGTCGTCCAGGGCACCGGCTTCAACTGGGCGCGCCCCGACCACTTCCGCATCCTGACGCTCCCCTACGCTGACGACCTGGACGCGGCGATCAGCCGCATCGGCCGCTTCCTCAGCGGCTACCGCCAGTGACGCCGAGCCCCGGGAGCCACGCCGTGCCGTCCTGCACCACCTGCGCCGCTCCCGTCCACACCCAGTTCGCCTCGCCCGAACTCGTCGGACCCATCGTGTACGAGGACTTCGACCGCGCCGACGATCCGGCGTGGCGCACCTCGGGCGCGGCCACCGTCGAGGACTACGCGCGCTGGTGCGGCCACCTGTGCGGCCTGACGTGCTACCGGATGGCGCTCGGCGCCTCGGCGCCCGACCTCTTCACGCTGCGGGACGGCGCCCTGAAGTACGGCGCGTACACGGAGGAGGACGGGGTGATCCGGGGGATGGTCTACGCCCCCTTCGCCGAGTACGCCCGCCAGGAGCACGGCGTCGACGCCGAGGTCCACCGGCATCTGTCCGTCGAGGAGATCGGCACGCTCCTGGACGCGGGCCGGCAGGTCATCGCCTCGGTCCACTACGAGATCCGCCGCCCGCACCGCCCCGCGCCGGGCAGGGGCGGCCACCTGGTGCTGGTGACCGGCCGCACGCCCGACGGGCGGTTCCACTTCCACAACCCGTCGGGCATCGACGCCCCGAGCAGGACGGCCCAGCTCTCCCCCGCCGGTTTCGAGCCGTTCTTCGCCGGGCGCGGGGTGTCGCTGCGCGACCCGCGGCAGCCGGCCGGCTGAGCGGGGAGTTCCTCAGCCGCCGTTCCAGGAATGCTTGATCTGTGCCGGGTCGCACACCCACTGGACGATGCCGGCCCCGTTGGCGGCACTGCCGTTGCGGGAGGTGAGGCAGAGGTTGCTGTTGCCGTTCACGATCTGCGCGCCGCCGCCCGCGGAGTTCTTCCGCAGGGACCAGTCCTGGGCGCTGCTGCCGTTGCACGTCCACAGGGTCACCTGGGCGCCGTTGGACTTGCTGGCGCCCTCCACCGTGAGGCAGAGCCTGCTGGAGAAGTTGCGGATGCGCTTGCCGTCCCAGTACCAGTTCTGCGGGCTCTTGCCGTTGCAGCCCCACTGGACGGCGTGGGTGCCGGAATCCAGGCTCCCGCCGTACGGCAGCAGGCACTTGTCGCTGCCGATGTTCTTGAACCGGACCGCGGCGACGGGCGTGACGGCGGTGTTGATGCTGAACACCACGCGCTTGGGCTTGTCGGTGTGCCGCTCGTTGATGCCCCAGATGCGCCGGGCGGCGGCGTCGTACGACAGGTTCTGGGTCATGTCGGGTGCCGCGGTCAGTACGTGCGGCGCCTGGCCCGGAGTGGCCTGGTGGATGCAGGAGTCGACGCCGACCCGGTGGTCGTCGCCGTTCTCGAAGCTGTCGGGGCACTGGGCGCTGACGAAGAGGCTGCCCTCGGCGTACACCGCGCCCTGCTGACTGAGCAGCGGTGACGTCCACGCAGCCGTCGCGGACGCGCCCTGGCCGAGTTCGTAGGGCCAGCGCATGATCCGTCCCGCGACCTTGGTGGGCTTGCCGCCCTGCTCCAGATAGCTCTTGGAGTACTCGCTGGAGATCAGGGAGCCGCCGCCGGAGCTGTCGTAGCTCAGCGAGGTCAGGCACGGCTTGTTCCCGGTCAGCGGGGTGCAGGCCGCACCGTTCGAGGTGGAGTACTCGGTGCGCAGCGGCAGGATGTAGTTGTGGTGCTTGGCGGACGACTCGTCGCCGTGGATGCCGACCTGGCCCGAGAGGGTGTTGACCTTCATCAAGTCGTTGATGTCGTAGGTCAGCAGCCGGTTTCCGGTGCCGATGGTGATGCGGTCGCCCTTCCAGACCACGCTGTCGCCGTGCATGGGGTCCGCGTCGAAGGTGTCAGTGGGTCGGGGGACCACCAGCAGGGCGTGGTTGAAGCGCGGCGTGCCGGAGGAGCGGTCGACGAACGTGATGCGCGCGTACTGTTCGGGGTCGCCCTTGATCTCCTTGGCGTGCCAGGTGACGACCTGCCAGTTCGGGTCGCCCACCTTCACGGAGAACCCCTGGGGCGCCCAGTTCATCTCCGCGCCGCCGGTGGAGTCGTCCTGGTTGTTCCAGCAGTAGCCTTCCGCGCCGATGCCGGGGTGGAAGGGCGTCGGGTAGCAGAGCCCCTTCTTGCCGGTGTGGCCGGAGCCGGCGAGCACGGACAGGGGGTTCTTGACCGTCTGGAGCTGGCTGGTGGCCTTCATCGCGGCGATGCCGTCCGACAGGTCGTACCGCTTGGTGAGCTTGAACTGGCCGGGGTCGGCCATCGGCGCGATCGGCGTGCCCGCGGCCTGGGTGGGCGCCGTGCCGACCAGCAGGCCCGCTATCAGGGCCGCACTCAGCGTCGCCGCCCTGAGCAGGGGACGGACGAGAGGGCGTGTGGGTCTGTACCGGTCGAATGTCATAAGGATGAGCATTACACATTCTTTACTTTCGCCCCGGCGCCCCTCGCTCGTGCTGTCAGGATGGCGCCATGATGCGTGGAGGCAGGGTCGCCGTCGTGGGCGGCAGCATCGCCGGGTGCGCCGCGGCGCTTGCCGCGCACCGCGGCGGGGCCGACGAGATCACCGTGTACGAACGCGCCGCGGGCGATCTGGCGGACCGCGGGGTGGGGCTCGCCGTGCACGACTCCCGTTACACGGAGCTGGAGTCGGCCGGGTACATGGACGCGGGCATGCCGTGGGTGCAGCTCGCGCGCCGGCGGTGGTACGTGCGCGACGACACGGCCCCCTCGCCGGTGGGGCGCGAGATCGCCACCATGCCCTTCCCCTTCCGCACGTACAACTGGGGTCCGCTGTGGCGGGAGCTGCACGGGCGACTGCCGGAGAGCGTGGACTTCCGCACGGGCGCGGCGGTGCGGCTCGTGCGCCCCGCCTCCGACGGCGTCGAGGGCGTCGAGGTCACCACCGACGCGGGCAGCGCCGTCCACGACCTGGTCATCGGCGCCGACGGGTACCGCTCTGCGGTCCGCGCCGCCCGCTTCGGCGACGTACGGCCCGCCTACGCCGGCTATCTCGCCTGGCGCGGCGCCTTCCCCGAGGCCCGGCTGAACGATCCGGGGCGGTGGGCCGCCGACGACTGCGTGTACGGCGTCTTCCCGGGCGGCCACGTCATCATCTACCGCATCCCGGACGGCGCGGGCGGCCACCGCGTCAACTGGGTGCTGTACACCGCGCCGCCCCCGGACCTCGACCTCGGGCTCGGCCTGGACCTGCGGCTCACCGGCCCCACGAGCCTGCCGCCCGGTGGGCTCACCGAGGCGCTCGCCGCGCACCTCGCGCACGTGGCCGACGACCTCCTGCCGCCGTACTGGGGCGCGCTCTTGCGGGAGACGGCGCCCGGCGAGCTCTTCCTCCAGCCGATGTACGACTTCACCGCGCCCCGCTGCACCGCCGACCGGATCCTGCTGGCCGGCGACGCGGCGGCGGTGGCCCGGCCGCACACCGGCGCCGGCGCGGTCAAGGCGCTGCAGGACGCCACGGTCCTGGAGTCCGCCCTCGCCACCGCCGACACCTGGGCGGACGCCCTGGACACGTACGACACCGACCGCACCGTCTCCGGCCGCGCGATGGTGGACCTCGGGCGGCGCCTTGGCGGTGCGCTCGTCCAGGCGACACCGGACTGGCGGGCGATGGACCAGGCGGCGATGGAGGCGTGGTGGAAGCGGGCGGACGGGTCGGGGGCGTTCGGCGGGCGGGGCCTCACGAGGTGACGACGGCACCCGTCCGGGCAGGTGATGCGTAGTCAGACGGTGGCCCTGCGTGCCGTTCCGGCCTCGTTTTGGGGATGCGCGCCGGAGATCAATAAGATCCGGCGATGATCACAAGACAACGGCCGGCGGCCTGGGTGATCGCCCTGCTCGCCGCCCTGACCGCCGGCCTCGTCACGGCAGGCCCCGCCGTGGCCGATGACGACGACGAACCGGCACAGCCCTCCCCCAAGGTCGAGCTCGTCCTCGACGTCAGCGGGTCCATGCGGGCCCGCGACATCGACGGCAAGTCCCGGATGGCCGCCGCGAAGCAGGCCTTCAACGAGGTCCTGGACGCGACCCCGGACGAGGTCGCCCTCGGCATACGCACCCTCGGCGCCAACTACCGCGGCGACGACCGCAAGACGGGCTGCAAGGACACCGAGCTGCTCTACCCCGTGGAGCGGCTCGACAAGGCGGGGCGCACGGACGCGAAGACCGCGGTCGCGACCCTCGCGCCCACCGGCTGGACCCCGATCGGCCCGACGCTGCTCAAGGCCGCCGACGACCTGACGGACGACGAGGCCGAGCGCAGCCGCCGCATCGTGCTGATCTCCGACGGCGAGGACACCTGCCAGCCGCTCGACCCGTGCGTGGTGGCCCGCGAGATCTCCGCCAAGGGCATCCACCTCACCATCGACACGCTCGGCCTGGTGCCGGACGCCAAGACCCGCGACCAGCTGAGCTGCATCGCGGAGGCCACCGGCGGCACGTACACGTCGATCCGGCACACCGACGAACTCTCCGGCCGCGTCAAGCAGTTGGTGGACCGGGCGGCCGATCCGGTCGTCACGCCCGTCGAGGCGAAGGGCGCAGCGCAGTGCACGGCCGCGCCGAAGCTGGAGTCGGGCCTGTACACCGACCGTGAGAAGTTCGGCGAGCACCGCTGGTACCGCGTGGACGTCCCCGCCGGCAAGGAGCTGCGCGCGTCCGTGAGTGTGTCCGCGGACCGGGCCGTCAACCAGGACTACGGCGTGCTGCTGCGCGCCGAGACACCGGGCGGCCGGGAGATCGTGCGCGGCCAGGAGTCCGGCGACGGGCGCACCGACGTGATCTCGACCGGTCTGCGCTACCCACGGCCCGAGGCGGACGATGACGACGAGGACGCCAAGTACGGGGCGAGCGAGACCGTCTGTCTGCGCGTCAGCAACTCCTTCTCCGCACCCACGTCCGTGAAGACGGCGCCGGGCCTGCCCGTCGAGCTCGCCGTCGACCTGGTCGACTCCCCCGACGACGCCTCGGACGTCGCCTTCTTCGGGCTCGGCCACGGCTGGTGGCTGCTCGGTCTGCTCGTCCTCGTCGGCTTCCTCGCCGGTGTGCTCTGGGGCTGGCTGTCGCGCTGGCGCTTCGCGGTCTGGAGGACCAACTGATGCGTACGACACGTGTGGTGCGGCGCCTGGGCGCCGTGACCGGCGCCGCCCTGCTGCTCCTGGCGGGCGCCGCGGGCGCGGCCTTCGCGGACGGCGACGAGAAGGACGGCACGCCGACGGAGGCGGGGACGTCGTTCCGTACCGCCACCGCGATCCGCCAGGACCAGGAGGCCACGGCGGAGGCGTCCACGGGCGACTACCTGTACTGGGCGTTCCCCGTGGACACCGGGCAGCGGGCCACCGTGCACGCCACGGTGAAGCTGCCGGACGCCGCGTCCCGGCACGCCGACTCCACCTGGCGGGTCGACGTGTACGACGGGTTGCGGCGCCGTCAGGCGTGCCGGCTCGGCACGCCCGCGCGGACGGCCGCTCAGGACGCCTCGTCGGTGTCGCTCTCGTGCACGCTGCGCACGGTGCGGTCCTGGTCGGAGCAGTGGGCGAACGATCCGCTGCCGGGCACCTACTACCTGCGGCTCACGGTCGCCGACCTGAAGGCGGACGACCTGGGGCTTCCGGTGCGGGCCGAGGCGAAGGTCACCACGACCGACGCGGGCGGCGCGCAGGCCGTGGACGGGACGCTGGGCGAGCCGCTGGTGCCGGGCGCGGGCTCCGACAAGGCACGGCCCGCCGCCGTCACCGAGCCCGAGGACGGCTGGGCGGGCGGCTGGTGGTCGTCGCGCTGGCTGTGGACGGCGGGCGGCGGTGTCCTCGCGGCGCTCGCGGGCGTCGGCGGATACGCCCTGACGCGCGGTTCGGGACGGCCCGCACGGGTGCCGCAGGGCCTGTGACGAGGTCCCCCTCACGCGCGTGACCTGCACCGCGTGGCAGTCTCGGGGGTGGCGGAACCGACCGGTCCCGCCACCCCCACGAGAACAGGATGTGCGCGACCATGGGCGATCTGCTCCTCGTCCGGCACGGCGAGACGCCGTGGGCCCTCTCAGGGCAGCACACCAGCTGGACGGACATTCCCCTCACGGACAACGGCAGGGAGCAGGCGCGCTCGCTGGCGCCGCTCGTCGGCACGTACCGGATCGGCGCGGCGTTCACGAGCCCGCGCGGGCGGGCACGGGAGACCGCGGAGCTCGCCGGCTTCGGGGACGCGCTGGTCGACCCGGATCTCGCCGAGTGGGAGTACGGCGCGTACGAGGGCCTGACGACCCTGGAGATCCACCGCACCCGCCCGGACTGGTACCTGTTCACGGACGGCGTGGCCCCGGGGCCTCCCGAGCACCCCGGCGAGACGCCCGACCAGGTCGGTGACCGCGCCGACCGGATGCTGGCCAAGGTCGACGCCGCGCTCTCCAACAACGAGGGCAGCGTGCTGCTCTTCGCGCACAGCCACTTCCTCCGCGTCCTGACGGCCCGCCGCCTCGGCCTGCCCACGTCGGGCGGCTCGATGTTCCTGCTGGCCACAGGCACGGTGAGTCGCCTGAGCACCGAGCACGGCAGGCCGGTGGTGGCCAGCTGGAACCTGCGCCCCCAGCGCAACAAGGGCTGACGGAAGGCCGGGGAAACCGGGGGGAATCAGCCGATTCGAGGGATTCGACACCCGCATTCTTGATCATCAAGACTGCCCTCATGCGATACGGCGTGAACCTCCTCAACTTCGGCTCCGAGACCACCCCCGACTCCCTCGTACGGCAGGCGACGGACGCCCGCGACCTCGGCCTGGAGTTCGCGATGATCTCCGACCACATCGCGGTGACCCCCGACGTCCACGAGGTCTATCCGGCGCCGTTCTACGACCAGTTCGTGCTCGCCGCGCACCTCGCGGGGCGCGTGCCGGGACTGCGGCTCGGCACGACCATCACCGTCATCCCCTACCGGCACCCCCTGCAGACCGCCCGCATGGCCGCCAACATCGACCGGCTGAACGACGGCGGGTTCATCCTGGGCGCCGGGGTGGGCTGGTCCGCCGCCGAGTACGAGGTGCTCGGCGTGCCGTTCCGCGAGCGCGGGGCGATCACCGACGAGTACCTCGCGGCGATCCGCGCCGCGTGGGGCGAGGACCCGACGTCCTTCCGGGGCACGTACGTCGCGTACGAGGGCGTCCGGACCGCCCCGGCCCCCGCGTCCGCCACCCTGCCGGTCTGGGTGGGCGGCAACTCCCCCGCGGCACAGGTGCGCGCCGCGCGCCTCGGCGAGGGCTGGCACCCGTTCATGCCGACCGTGGACATGCTGCGCTCCGCGCTGCCCCTGATCGCTCGGGAGGCGGAGGCGGCGGGCCGCCCCGTGCCGGACCTCGTGCCGCGTCTGCAGATCAGGCTCGGGCAGCGGGAGGACGCGGCGGATCGCCCGCTCGGGCACGGCAGCGCCGACCAGGTCCGCGGCGACCTGGAGACCCTCGCGGAGCTGGGCGCCACCGACGTGCTCCTGGACACCTACCCCGGCACCCCCGGGGAGCGGGCGGACGCCGCGGCGGACCGGCGCGTGCTGGAGCTCGTGCTGTCCACGGCACCCTGATTCCGGGGGCGTCCCCGCGCCGGAGCGGCCCCGGTCCCGCGGCGTCCCGGTGCCGGAGTGTCCCCGATGTCAGTGGCTCGGGGCACTATCGGTACCAGGTGACATCGGGTGACGGGACCTGCCGGAGAAGGGGTGTGCGCGGTGAGACCACCTACCGCCGTCCAGCGACGGATCATCGAGGCGGCGGACCCGGCGACCGGGCGCCTGTCAGGCACCGAGACCCAGCTCACGGCCCTGGTGCGGGCCCGCCTCGCCTTCCGCCACCCCCGCCCCCCGCATGCCTGCTTCCTGACGCCCGCAGGTCATCGCGTACGGGAGGAGGGGACGGCCCCCGTCCCCGCCGTCCCGGAGCCGACGCCGGACCCCGCACCCTCCGGCGTCTTCGCCGCGCGCACCGGCACGGGGGAGATACGGACCGGGGCCGAGGGCGCCGCCCGCGAGCGGGAGGTGCGCAGCGCCTGGGAGGGCCTGGTCGAGCTGCGCCGGATGACGAACACGGACGGCGCCCGCGATCGCCCCTGCGCGTGGGAGCGCACGCACTTGGTACAGGCGGCGGCGCTGGCCCTGGAGGCGGCCGGCTGCCGCCCGGCGAGCCCCGACAGCGGCGAAAACGGCGAAAACGGCGGCTACCGGGTCGGCGGGACGCCCCAGCCCGAGGCCGTCGCCGTGCGGGACCCGACACCGGAGGGGCTGCGCGCGTGCGCGGCGGCCCTGGAGCGGGCGGGCTGGCAGGTGAGCGAGCACGCCCAGTCACGCACGGGCGGGCGGTACGTGCTCGCGTCGCCCCGGCGGACGTGAGGTACCCCCCGGCCCGGGGGGGGGGGGGGGGAGACCCCCCCCCCCCCCCCCCCCCCCCCCCCCCCCCGCGCGACCCAGGCGCACACTGCCCACCCCACACCCCCCCCCCCCCCCCTTGCCTTCCAC
>NZ_JBVIXD010000005.1:131261-154686 GCF_055593965.1 Streptomyces sp. NPDC040622
GAGAGTGGGGGGTGGGGGGGTTGCGGTGCGGGACCCCTCCCTCCCTCCCCCCCCCCCCCCCCCCCTCACCCCCCCCCCCCCCCCCCCCCCCCCCCCCCCCCCCCCGCGCCCCTCCGGTCGCCGGGGCCCGCCGAGGAGCACCGCCGTCCCGCCCGTACCGCGCCCGCCTCCGGCCGGCGCCCAGCCGGTCGGGGGCGGGGGCTCTCGCGAGGCCGAGCGGCGAGTCTTCGCCCACGCGGCACCGGTCACCGCCGTCTCAAGCGCGGAAGAGGAGGCGAGTGCGACACCGTCGGGCATCCGCCGCCCCACCGCCTCTCCCCCGCAGGCTCGGATGCTCGGACGCCAGAACGGTTGACCGACTCCATGGTCGACACAACTATATTCTGGAATACTACTTCCGCCATATGGAATCAATGAACGTCCGGTATACCGCTCCACCGGCCGCCTCTCGGCCGGAATGCCCCGGGCCGCCGCCGAGTTGATCGCACCGGGCGCCTCCCCACGACCCGCGCGCCCGCGAGGCCACCGAAAGGGAACACCGTGACAGACCCGAAGGACCCGTACTCCGTGAGCGTCTCCGTCCGTGGCTACGAGACGGACTCGCAGGGCCATCTCAACCAGGCCGTCTACCTCCAGTACGCCGAGCACGCCCGCTGGTCACTGCTGCGCGCGGCCGGGATCGAGCAGGCCGACCTGCTGGGCAAGGGCGTCGGCCCGGTGGCCCTGGAGAACACGATCCGCTACCGCAGCGAGCTGCGCGCGGGCGACGAGATCGCGGTGAGCTGCCGCTTCGTATGGAGCGAGCGCAAGACCTTCCGCACCGAGCAGACGATCACCAAGGCGGACGGAACGGTGGCCGCGACGGTGACCGGGATCGCGGGCCTCCTCGACCTCAAGGAGCGGCGGATGGTGACGGATCCGCTCGACCACTTCCGGGCGCTGGCGTCCGACCCCGGGCTACTGGGGCTGTGACGCCGAACCACCACGACGCCGTAACGCCGTAACGACGGGACGCCGTGACGACGGGACCGGTCAGGGAACTTCACCCGCGCCAGCCGACCGTGTCCATGACATCGTCACGCAACCGTCCCACGACGTTCACACGACGATACGTACATCCGTGCCACTCTCCCGGTGGTTGAGTTGTCAACTCGCGTAGACCGTGCGCCCCTTGGCGGGCGCGCGGCGCGCGCAGCCTCCGGGAAAGGACACACCCCCACATGCCCCTCCCGCGCGTACGCCGCTGGAAACCCCTGGCCCTGACCGCCGCCGCCGTGCTCGCCGGCATCACCGTGCCGGCCACCGCCACGGCCACCCCCTCCCCCACACCCGCCCCGGCCACCGCGGCCGTCGGCGCCTACGACGACACGTACTACAAGGACGCGCTCGGCAAGACGGGCCCCGAGCTGAAGTCCGCGCTGCACACGATCATCAGCGACCAGACGAAGCTCTCGTACGACCAGGTCTGGGACGCCCTGAAGACCACCGACCAGGACCCGGCCAACAGCGCGAACGTGATCCTGCTCTACTCGGGCTCCTCGCGGAGCAAGGGCAGCAGCGGCGGCGACCAGGGCGACTGGAACCGCGAGCACGTCTGGGCCAAGTCGCACGGCGACTTCGGCACGTCGACGGGGCCGGGCACCGACATCCACCACCTGCGCCCCGAGGACGTCACGGTCAACAGCATCCGTGGCAACAAGGACTTCGACAACGGCGGCAGCGCGGTCGACGGCGCCCCCGGCAACCTCACCGACGGCGACTCCTTCGAGCCCCGCGACGCGGTCAAGGGCGACGTGGCCCGCATGATCCTCTACATGGCCGTGCGGTACGACGGTGAGAGCGGCTTCCCCGACCTGGAGCCCAACGACAAGGTGGACAACGGCAGCGCGCCCGCCATCGGCCGCCTCTCGGTCCTGAAGCAGTGGAGCGACGAGGACCCGCCGGACACGTTCGAGAAGAACCGGAACCAGGTCATATTCGACGAGTTCCAGCACAACAGGAACCCGTTCATCGATCACCCGGAGTGGGTGGAAGAGGTCTACTGACCCGGCCCCGGCAGGGTCACCTCCCGCCACCGCCGCCGCCCTCGAACTCCTTGGGCGGCGGCCCCCCACCGGTGTCGGCGAAGAACTGCCAGAGGGTGACGACGGCCACCGCCTGGGCGACCAGGTAGGCGAGCTGCAGCGAGAAGTACCGCATCTGGTAGATCGACAGGAGCAGCCCGAACCGGCTCTGCCAGAACCGGCGTTCGCCCTGGAAGATGTCGAGGTCCAGGGCGATGCCGGTGAGCGTGAGGACGAGCAGCATCGTCACCACGACCAGACCCAGGTCCCCGTACCCGAGGTCCACCAGGTAGTTGCCCAGCGCGTCGACCCCGACCGGCAGCGCGAAGGCCGCGGCGACGGCCAGTGCCTTCACCGGGCCGCGCCGCCCGGGCAGCCGGCGCCAGAGCGCGCCGAGCACGAAGCCCGCGCCGGCCCAGCAGGCCTGCCAGACGAGGAAGCCGCACACGAGGTCGGGCAGGCCGAGGCCGTAGTACGCGGTGCCGCGCCAGCTGTCGCCGCGGATCCAGCCCGACCAGACCACCACCGTGCTCGCCGGGAGGCCGAAGAGGCCGGCGATGAGGGCGCCCCTGCGGCCGTTGCCCCACCAGGTGTCGTGCGGGCCCATCGCCAGTGCCACGTCGACGACGGAGACCTGGGAGGGCAGCCGGTCGGGGCCGCCCGAGCCGCTGGTCCAGTTGTGCAGTCCGCGCACCTCCTGTTCGAGCAGGCGGCGTTGGAGGATGTCGTCGTCCGACTGGCCCGCCTCCAGGCGGCGCATCTTCGCGTGGATCTCGCGGTAGCGCCGGGCCCGGCCGAGGACGTCGGAGCGCCGGGCCGCGGTGACGGTGTCGCCGAGCCGCTCGCCGCTCGCCTCCAGGGGGTGTTCCAGGACGGTCCGGCTCCTGCCCACGACCGTGATCAGGTGCAGGGCCGCCATGTTCAGCACGAGCCAGACGGACTCCAGCAGCGAGTTGTTGGCGAAGACACCGAGGCCCATGCCGACGATGACGGGGAAGAAGAGCAGGAACAGCCGCCGGTCCGCGGCCTCGTCGACCGGTGACTCGGCGGCCCGGGCGACGGTGACCCGCAGCGCCGCGAGGACGACCAGGCCCGTGATGAACCAGACGAGGCTGAACCACCAGTTCTGGAAGTTGGCGGTGAACCAGGTCAGGTCGCCCCTGATGTCGTCCAGGTGGTCGGTGCCGTACGCCGGGTCGTCCGGGCTGCTGAGCCAGGAGGCGCGCCGCCAGTCGCGCTCGACGGTCAGGGCGTAGCAGATGCCGACGGCCGCCGTGCCGGCCAGGACGGCCGGGGCCGCGTACCGGAGCCGGAACGGGCGCGGGCCGGGCGGCGCCGCCCGGCTCGGCGGGACGAGACCGCAGGCACGGGCCGCGCGCCAGGCCGCGGCGGCGAAGCCGAGGAAGGCGAGCGCCACCACACAGCCGTGGGCGGTGAACAGGGCGTAGACGGCCCGGTCCGGTGCGTCGGCGGGCAGTTCCAGCGACACGGGAAGCCCGAACCGGTGCGGTACGCCGGACACCGCGAGCACCGGGACGGCGAGGGCCACTCCCGCCAGGGCGACCGATCGCCGCGGCCGCCCGAAGGCGAGCAGCAGCACGGCGAGTTCCAGCGTCAGCGGCAGACTGACGCGCTGCTCGCGGTCGTACCAGAGCTCCTCGTCGCCCAGCGCCCTGGCGAGCCGGAACAGTATCTCGTCGCCGCCGGTGGCGAGCATGAGAACGGCCGAGACCCAGGCCCAGCCGCTCAGGGTGTACGCGGCCTCGATCTCGGCACCGGTGGCACCGGCCCGACGGCGCATCCGGCCGGCCGCGTGGAGCAGGAACGCGCACACCACGAAGGTCCACATCATGCCGCCGACGCCGCTCACGTTGGCGAACAGCAGCCGGTCGTCCTGCGCCCCGAGCGAGCGGCGCCAGTCCGGTCGGAGCCGGACGGCGACGGGCGGCGGTTCCTTCTCGCCCTCGGGACGCCACACGAGCGCGGTGGCGCCCTCCCGCGTGGTGGGCTTCGGCTCGGCCGACCGTGCGCCCGGGGCGCCGGGATCCACCAGGATCTTCGTCCAGTCGACGCGGCGGAGGCCGGGGGCCGGTTCGAAGACCAGCCGCACGTGTGCCGCGCCCAGCTCGACCTTCCAGGGCCCGAGCGCGAACCAGTCGGTGGCCTGGTCGATCCAGGAGAAGGTGTCGAGGACGACCTCGAAGCCGCCCTTCTCCGGGTCGACCCGTGGGCTCCCCTCAGGTCGCCACTCGCCCCACCACCGGTACTGCGACTCGTACGGGCGGGCCAGGCAGCCCATGGCCATGCGGTAGTCGTCGGAGTCCTCGCTCAGCAGCAGCGACGTGGCGTGCTCCCAGGAGGAGGGGACGTGGACGGTCAGACGGGCGGTCACCTTGGTGTGGACGCGCTCCTCGGGCCAGAGGCGGACGGAGGCACTCGCCCGCGCCTTGTCGAGCCCGGCGGTGTCGCACCCCCGGTCCACCGGCTGACCGGTGGCTCCGGCCGACGCGGGCCACAGGACGACGCACAGGACGCCACACAGAGCGGCGCGCAGGACGAGCCGCAGCACATCGGCACGCGTTCTCAAGTACCGCCCCCCCGCCCCCGAGTTGGCCTATGCCTCAGTGTCCCCGAGCGCGTCCAGTTCCGCGAGGTCCGCGGCGTCGAGACGGAGCGCGGCCGCCGCCACGTTCTCCTCCAGGTGTGCCGGGGACGAGGTGCCCGGGATGGCGAGGACCGTCGGCGAGGTGGCGAGCAGCCACGCCAGGGTGACCTGGGCGGGGGTGGCGCCGTGCCGGTCGGCGACGCGCCGGAGCACCGCCAGGTCGGGCGCGCCGGCGCCGCCGAACGGGAAGTAGGGCACGTACGCGATGCCCTGCGCGGCGCAGACCTCGACGAGTTCGCCGTGCTCGCGCGTCAGCGGGCTGAACCGGTTCTGCACGGCGACGACGGGCGCGATCTCCCGGGCCTCGGCGAGCTGCTCCGGCGTGGCACCGCTGACGCCGAGGTGGCGGATGAGCCCCTCCTCGCGCAGGGCCGCCAGTGTGGCGAGGCGGTCGTCGCCGGGGCCGTCGGACCGCAGGAAGCGGAGGTAGACCAGGTCGAGGTGGTCCCGGCCGAGCTCCCGGAGGTTGCGGTGTACGGCCGCGCGCAGCTCCGCGGGGTCCGCCGGGTCCATCCAGCTGCCGTCGGGGAAGCGGCCGGGGCCCACCTTGGTGGCGATGACCAGGTCGTCGGAGTAGGGGTGCAGGGCCTTGCGGATGAGGTCGTTGGCCGCGATGTCCTCGTAGAAGTAGAAGGCCGCCGTGTCGATGTGGTTCACGCCGAGCTCGACCGCGCGGCGCAGCACGGCGATGCTCCGGCCGGGGTCGTGGGCGGGCCCGTCCCACTGGGCGGCGGGCAGCCGCATCGCGCCGAAGCCCATGCGGTGGACGGGGAGGTCGCCGCCGATGCGGAAGTGACCGGCGGATGCGGCGGGGGCGGCGGGGGCCCGGCCCGCTGCCGGGTCACCGCCCTCGGTCCGGTGCGTAGGGGGCCCGGTGGAGATGTACGTAGGGGCTGCGGCCGGGTCCTGCGTAGGGCCGTCGGTGGAGCTGTGCGTGGTCGCCATGGGCCAGATCCTGGGGCGTACGCGTTTCGTACGCGAACACATGGCCAGTTGCTGCCACCGTTGACCCCCTGGCCACCGCGCCGCACACTGTCGCCACCATGCCGAGCACACCCAGGTCGCCGACCACGCCGACCACACCAAGCGCATCGAGTACATCCAGCACATCCAGCACCGAACAGATCGTTTCCCTGCGGGGCGAGCGGGAGCTGGTGCGCCGCGCCGGCGACCTGTTCACCGGGGCCCGCGAAGAGTTCCTCTGCGCCGCGGCGGACCTGGTGACCTTCTCGCCCGGAGTGAACGCCGCGTTCGCCGGGGGCAGACGGCCGCCGATCGTCCCCGGCGGCCTCACGATGCGGAAGCTGTACACGCCGCGCGCCCTCGCGGACGAGGAGTCCGAGGAGCGGCTGCTGAAGATAGCCGAGTCGGGGGCGCAGGTCCGCATCTCGACGGCGCCGCTCGCCCACGAGGCGATCGTCATCGACCGGCGCGTGGCGATCCTCGCGGGGGCTCCCGTGCGCGGCGTGCGGACCTTCACGGTGATCCAGTCGCCGATCGCGGTCGAGGGCGTCAGGGCGCTGGTGCACGCGGCCTGGGAGACGGCGGTCGACCTCGCCGACTTCCGCCGCACCCGGCCTCCCGTGCTGGACCAGGAGGCGCGCCGGATCCTGCGGGCGCTGGGTGCCGGGCAGACCGACGAGGTGACGGCGCGCGAGCTGGGCATGTCGCTGCGCACGTACCGCAGGCGCGTCGCCGAGCTCATGGCGGTGCTCGGTGCCACCTCCCGTTTCCAAGCGGGGGTGCGGGCACGCGAGTTGGACGCCGGCATCTGGGGAGGTGCGGACAACTGACCTCGTACACAGACCGTCTAGGTTGATACTTGATCGTCGAACCGTTGAGTACGACGGACGCATTGACGTCTGTACGTTGCCAGGAGGCACCCGTGTCGGACAACGACCCCCAGTTCGGTTCCACTGACATGCGCGCGCGCATCGACACCAGCACGCCGCACTCCGCGCGTTTCTGGAACTACTTCGTGGGCGGCAAGGACAACTACGAGAAGGACCGGGAGCTCGGCGACCACATCAAGGAGATCTTCCCCGGCCTGGTCGACGTGGCGCGCACCAGCCGCCTCTTCCTCGGCCGCGCGGTGCGTCATCTGGCCACGGAGCAGGGCGTACGGCAGTTCCTCGACATCGGCACGGGTCTGCCGACGGCGGACAACACGCACGAGGTGGCGCAGCGGGCGGCCCCCGACTCGCGCATCGTCTACGTCGACAACGACCCGCTGGTCCTCGCGCACGCGCGGGCCCTGCTGACCAGCACGCCCGAGGGCGAGACGGCGTACATCGACGCGGACCTCTACGAGCCGGAGGCGATCCTCCGCGAGGCCGCGAAGACCCTCGACCTCTCCCAGCCGGTCGCCCTCATCATCCTCAACACGCTCGGCCACGTCGCCGACTACGACCAGGCCCGCGACCTGGTGTCCCGCCTCATGGCGGGCCTGCCCGCCGGAAGCCACCTGGTGATAAGCGACTCCACGGCCACGAGCGAGGGCATGATCGCGGCGTCGAACGAGTACAACAAGAGC
This sequence comes from Streptomyces sp. NPDC040622, assembly GCF_055593965.1. Lineage (NCBI taxonomy): Bacteria > Bacillati > Actinomycetota > Actinomycetes > Kitasatosporales > Streptomycetaceae > Streptomyces > Streptomyces sp. NPDC040622. The sequence goes on from NZ_JBVIXD010000005.1 coordinate 138,523, forward strand.
GGCGCGATCCCCTACTACGTCCGCAGCGTCGAGGAGATCACCGGCTTCTTCGACGGCCTGGAACTGGCCGAACCGGGCGTCGAGCAGGTCACGCGGTGGCGCCCGGAGACGGACGAGGAGACGGCGGTGGACGCGTACGGGGCGGTGGGGCGGAAGTCGTAGCGCGCTCGTGGACCGGCCCGGCGCCCGGGCGGCGCCGGGCCCGCGTCCGTCGCGTCAGCCCGCGGACGTGTGCTCCAGCCGGCGCGTCGGGGCGTCCCGCGTCGCGCGCGGGGTGCCGGACGATACGGCCGTGCGAGCGCCGGGTTCGCGCAGCGGGGGAAGGCGATGGGGGGAACCCTTCCGTCAGGAAGCGGACTCCCGGAGAGCCTCCAGCTCCGTGATCTGTTCCCCGAACGAGCCCGGACTGTCACGCTCCAGCTCGCGGTACAGGGCCAGTGCGGCGTCGCACGCCTCTCGGGCCTCCACCTGTCGGTCCAGAGCGAAGAGGGTTCCGGCGTGGTACTCGTACGCCCTCGCACGACTCTGTGTGAGATCGCGCCTCAGCTCCTCCGGCAGGCCGTTCAGGAGGGACACGGCTTCGGCTGCCGCCTGCTCGTCCTGCGCGTGGTGGCCGGTCTCGGACATGAAGCGTGCATGGTTGGCCAGGGCGGTCAGCAGGCCCAGGTATTCTCCGGGGTTTTCCCGGTGAATGGTCCGGAAGACTTGCGCGGCCTTGACGTTCACTCGGTAGGCGACCGGTTCGCACGACGCGAGAACCAAGGACCGGCTTTGCATGAGGAAGGACCGGCCCAGCAGCGGCAGATGCTGCCGGCCGTCCTCGACCACGAGCCTCCGCGCCAGGCCGGTGGCCTCGTCCGCCCGCTCCACGGCATCCGCGACGGAACCGGCCTGGAGGCTGAGTTCAGCCAGTCTGTGCAGCGTGCGGACGAACTTTGCCCGGGACCGGGGCAGCCCCGAGCGGGCAAGGTGCCGCTCGATCGATGCTGCCTCCCGCACGCCGTCGAGGGCACCGGCGAGGTCGTCGAGGTCGAAGAGGATCCGCGCCCTGTTGTTCAGGGTTGAGGCGAGCTCCTCCAAGTACGCGTCCGGATGGTCCTGAGCGGCTGTCCGGCGAACACTCAGGGATTCCTCCGCGGCTTGCATCGCTCCGGGGAGATCGTCGGCCTCATGCAGGCGCAACGTGAGCGTATTCAGCGACCTGGCGAGGTCGGGCAGCATCGTGACGTCGTCTGCGGCCAGTTCGCGCCGTGTGTCGACCGAGGCGCGAGCGGCCTCGAGCGCCGCCTCGTGCTCGCCCGTTTCCGCCAGGTACTGGGAGAGGTTGTTCAGGACTGCCGCAAGGCCGACCGGTGCGGCCCACTGGTTCTTGCCTCCCAGGAACTGTGTCGTCACAAACTGAGCGACGCTCTCCCGTCCATCTCGTACGGCCTCTTCCGCCCTCCCGAGCCTGCCGAGCGCCGCCGCCCGATCGTGCAACAGCAGAGCCCGGACCATGGAGTCGCCGGAGCCGCCGGCGTCGAGCAGTCTCAGCCCGGACGTCGCCACCTCCAGGCCCTCCTCATAACGATGGCCCGCCAGGAGCCGCCCGGCCAGATTGTGCAGAGAACCCGCCCGGCTCAATCGATGGTTGGCCGATGGCTTGCCTTCGAACTGCAGGAGCTTCTCGTGCAGACGGATACTCCACGACGCCAGCGCCCGCGTCAGCGCGGGGATGCGCTCGGCGAGTTCCAGCAGCCGGTCCGGTGGCAGCAGTTCCTCCACCAGAATCTGGTCGAGCGCCGCGATCAGGATCGTGGGCTCCGCACTGCGCGTGCCCGCCGCCACCAGGAGGGGCGCGAGGCGTGCCGGATAGGCTCGTACGGCCGTTCGCAGGACGTCCGCCAGAGTCTCGGACTCGACCTGCACCGACGCCCGGCTCAGGACCAGGAGTGCCTGCACCGTCTCCTGCGCGTCGAGCACCTCCAGCAGACGCAGGAAGATCTCGGGTTCGGCCGCCACACGCGTCCCCACGAGATACTCGCCCAGCGGGTCGGGCTGCAAGGGGCCCCACTGCCAGGAACCGCCGCCGTCGGCCGAGTCGGGGCGCGGGTAGAGCTCGTGGAGCCAGTCCGCGACAGCCCGCCGCACCGACTCCGGGTGGTCGCCGATGCGCGGCAACCGGGCGAGGATCGCGTGGGCGCGAGCGCTCGGCACCGGGCCGACCAGCGTGGCGGTGACCACGGCGTTGCGCAGGGCCGCGTCGCCGAGGATGCCGAGCGGCGCGCGGCGCGAGGTCTCCTGCCAGTACGCGGACTCGTGCAGCAGCAGGGCGTCCTGGGCGTTGCGCACCTGGGACTCCGCGCGCGGCGTGAGCACCCCGGCGAGGGCCGACATGTGGAGGTCGAGCACGGTCAGGTACGGGCGGCCGGGGACGCCCGCCCGGTGGGCGGAGAGGGGGCCGCCGCCCACCACGGAAGCCGTCACGGCCAGCCCCAGCGCCGCCGCTCCCCGCGTCAGGTCCTCCACCGCCGTACGGAAGATCTCGTCCTCCGCCACGCCCAACGACGCCGTGTCGAGGATCGACCAGCGCCGGGCCTGCCCCGTCGTGTCCGCCGCCTCCGCCCCACCCCGCGACCGCACCTCCTCCCACCACTGCCCGACTGCCCGTGCCACGAGCAGCACCTTGAACGGCGCCCCGCGCGGGCGCCGGCCCAAGTGATGCAGCAGGTCGGCCAGTTCATCGACCCGGCTCTCCGCGTAATCCATCACGAGGAGGACGGGGGCCGTCGTGCGGGCCAGCTTTCTGTGCTGCTCCGGGCCGCTGCGCCTGTTGAGATGCACCACGGCGAACCGCGACGCGGTGAGCCGGTGGCCGACCTCGCGGGCCAGTCGCGTTTTCCCTGCGCCACCGGCCCCCGTGAGCAGTGCCACCGACACGTCGTCGCCCGACGTGCTCCAGGCGACCATCTCGTCGAGCAGCTCGTGCCGTCCGGTGAACCGCACCGTCTCGGCCCGCGGATGGAGCAGCGTGGCCGCGGAGCGCGGCACCAGCGGCACCACGGGCTCGACGCCGTCCGCGAATTCGGCGGGTTCGAGGTGGGCCGCGGCGCCACTGTGCCGCCGCAGCAGTGCGCGGAAGTCGGCGTCCGCGAAGAGGACGTAGCTCGGGACGGCCTCGATCCTGTTGTGCGGCCAGCCCGGCAGGTCGGCGACGGTGACGCCCACGAGCGTGCCCTCGCACCAGACCGCGCCGCCGGACAGTCCCGCCCAGGGCGACTTCCCCGCGGGGCCGACCGGCGGCGCACCTTTCAGGGTCAGCACATAGCGGTCCGCCTCCACGGCTTCCAGCGGGTCCAGCGTCCCCCGGAACGACGTGGATCCGATGTGCCCCTCACGGCCGGACAGCGCCGTGAAGCCCAGGGACGAGATGTGCGACGGGTCCGGTGTCACCATCCGTCCCCAGCGCACCGGAGACAGGGAGAGGTCGGCGGCCAGATCCCGTTCGGCCACCAACAGAGCCGTGTCGTACGGCCCCTCGCTCCGTGACCAGACCACCCGGCACGGCGTGGGCCCGCTGCCGGGAACCTGCGCCGTCACCTCCGTGCGGTCGCCGATGACGTGCTGCGCGGTCAGGACGAGACGCGGCGCGAGCAGATAGCCCGACCCCTGGCCCACCCCTGGACCGGACCGCTTTCCCGGCTCCCGCCCCGCCGCCCTCACCACCGCGACCCGGCGCCTCTCCTCCACCTCGGTCGGCCGGTTCTCAGCGCCCGAAGGAGGAGTCCAGCCTGCCCGTCTCGGGCGGGTTCTCGTCGCTGATCAGGAGCGGGCTGCCGGTGCGGTCCTTCGGGGTGAGGACCAGCTTCACGTGGTGGACGTCCTCCTTCGCGAGCTTCCCGGCCGCGCCCGCGGACACCACCGTGCTCAGCACCCGCCCGAGGCCCACCTTGGCGGTCACCTCCCGGGTGAGCGTGACCGCGAACTCCAGCTCGATGGGGCCCACTTCGAACTGGACATTACTGCCGGCCCCCGCGACGGCCGCGTCCAGCAGCTCGTCCCGGAGCGCCTGTACGGCCTCGCCGACCCCGATGGGCTCGCTCATGTCTCCCCCAGTTTCCCCGGCTTCCCCGCCCTGCGCCTACACGCGGCACTCTACGGCGCGGGCGTCACCCGCGAGGGCGAGTCCGGCCACGAGGGCGAGTCCGGCCGTGCGCGTCGCCGGCGACGCGCGCCGCCGCTCCACCTCCACGAGGCCCCGCCCCTCGTCGTACGCCGCCCGACACGCCACGTCCGCGACCGGCGCGCTCGCCGCGGGCTCCCTCCTCCTCTTCGCCGCCTGCACCCTGCGCCAGGCCCGCGCGTCCCGACCGCTGCTGCGGCTGCGCCTCTTCCGCTCCCGCGTCCTGACCGGCGCCAACGCCGTGCAGATGGCGATGATCGCCGGGATGTACGGCTTCCAGTACATCGGGGCGCTCTACCTCCAACGAGCGCCCGGCTACGGGGAGTTGATGACCGGTACGGCGTTCCTGCCCGCGCCCGTCGTCATCGGCGTGCTGATGCTGGGGCTCTCCGCGAAGGTCATCGGCCGGCTTCGGTGCCCCTCGCACGCTCCTCGTGGGCCTCACCCTGATCACGGCGGGACTCGCGCTCCTGGGCCTCCTGCCCTCCGACGGTTCCTACCGCCGACGTGCTGCCGGGGATGCTGCTGCTCAGCGCCGGGTTCGCCGCCGCGATGCCCGCCGTGACGGGCTCGCCATGAGCGGCGCGTCCGATGAGGACGCCGGAGTGGCCTCCGGGCTCTTCAACACCACGCAGGTGGTGGGCGGTTCGCTCGGGCTCGCGGTACTCACCGCGCCGGTCGCGAGCCGCACGGAGATCCTCACCGGACAGGGGGTGGATCCCCTCACCGCCAACGCCAACGCCGACCGCTACCGGCTCGCCTTCCGGGTCGCCACGGGCATCGCGGCGGCGGGCCTGGCCCTGGCGGCGACGGCCCTGCGGCCGGGCCCGCGCCGGTGAGCACGGCTGGACCGCCGGAGCCGCCCGAGCCTGTCGAGCCGCCCGAACTGTCCGGGCTGTCAGTCGTCCAGGGCCGTCATGACCTTCCCCAGGTCGACGAACTTGAAGTTCGTCGAGGGCCGGTCGCCCTCCCCGGGAGCGTCGTGGCCGTCCTGAACGACCAGGAGGCCGTGCGGGTACTTCGGGCCGAGCGGCTCGTTCAGCGCGGCGGCGCCGTCGCACTCCTCGGAGCCGTCCAGCGCGCCGCCGGCGGGGGTGACGCGGAAGCCGCCCTCGTACTCGTTGCGGTCGCCGAGTTCACGGTCGTACGCGGCGAAGGTGTTGTCGCCCTGGCTGGAGGCGAGGAGGTAGCCGTCACCGTCGGACTCCTGGACCAGCGTCAGCCCCTCCACGTCGGCGGCGATCCGCTTGCCGCCGTAGCCGGGGTCGGCGCCCGGAGTGCACTCCTCGCTCTCCTCGTCGTAGACGCCGGGGACGCCGTACTCCCTTACCTTGTCGACGAGTTCGGGCTTTCCGGTGAGGTCGGCGCGCAGGCGCCAGATGCCGACGTCCTCCTGTCCGGCGTAGAGCGTGCCGTTGGCGGGATCGACGACCATGCCCTCGACCTGCGGGAGTTCGCCGGGCTCGGCGCACGGGCTCCACGAGGTGCCGTTCGGAAGCCGGAACGAGGACGGCAGGTCCAGCGTGCGGACCTTGCGGTAGGTGACCTTGCCGCCCGGCGCGGGCTTCAGTTCGAGGAGGGCGACGCTGGTGCGCTCACGGCGGCTGACCAGGGCGTACGAGCGACCGCTGGACTTGTCCTGCCAGGTGGCGAGGCCGTACGCGGTGCGCTGTTCGTTGACCTCGGCCTGGTCGGCGGAGAACACGAGCGGCGCGGTGGGGTCCGTGACGTCGGTGAGCGGGCCGCCGGGGCGGTCGCGGTCGATGCGGTAGAAGCGCAGGCGGTCGTGGCCCCGGTCGCTGGTGACGGCCAGGTCGGAGCGGCCGGTGGTGAGCTTCAGGCCGTGCGCGAGGTCGACGTTGTTGAAGCGGCCCGGCGCGTCGTCGGGCCCTTCGGCGGGCGGCGCGGCGACCGACTGCACGGGGCGGGCGTCGAGGTCGTAGGCGCGCAGCCCGCCCTCCTTGGCCGTGGCGATGACCAGGCTGCGTGCCGGGTCGGCGGGGTCGCGCCAGATCGCGGGGTCGTCCGCGTCGGCGTTGCCGCCCGCCTCGTCGTCGTGGAGCACGGGCGTCTCGGCGCGGGGCGTGACGGCCGGCAGCGGGTCGGCGGGTGCGGCGGCGGTCGCCGTGGCCGCCGCGAGGACGGCGGTCAGGGCGAGTGCGACCGGGGCGATCGTTCGACGGGTCGGACGGTGTCTGGTCACGCGGTGTCTCCTCGTTCCGGGAACGGACGGATCTTGCGTGAGACTGGGCCCTGCTCGTGTCGGCCCGGCATACGGTGCACGTCCGGCAGCACCCCGCCCGGATGTACACGGGGTGAACCGCCGCCCCGGGCCGCGCGCGGCAACCCCCTTCTACCTCAACCGCGTTGAGACCCCAAGGGCAGGTGGCCCCAGACCGTCTTGCCGACCTCGCACCCGGCCACGCCCCACTCGGCCGCGGCGGAGTTCATCGCGTACGCCCGCGCCGGACGCGACTGGCCCCCGGCACCTGATCAGGTGCCGGGGGCCGGGTCCGCCGAGCGGGCCGCGTCAGTACTGGGGCTGCGAGGACGGCTGCGACTCCACCAGTTCGCGCGCCTCCTCGTCCGTGGCCACCGAGGGCGGGGAGCCCTCCAGCGGCTGACGGGCCGTCTCCTTCATCGCGGCGACCGCGATGATGCCGACCAGGCCCGCGAGCATCGTGTAGAACGCGGGCATCAGGTCGTTGCCGGTGGCGCTGATCAGGCCGGCGACGACCAGCGGGGTCGTACCGCCGAAGAGCGAGACGGAGATGTTGAAGCCGATGGACAGCGAGCCGTAGCGGACGTCCGTCGGGAACAGGGCCGGGAGCGACGAGGACATGACGCCCAGGTAGCAGACCAGGGCGAGGCCCAGGATGAGCAGGCCCGTGAAGACCGCCACCGTGCCGCCCTGCTTGATCAGCAGGAACGCGGGCAGGGCGAGGACGAAGAAGCCGACCGAGCCCGCCATCAGGACCGGCTTGCGGCCGATGCGGTCGGAGAGGCGGCCGACCGAGTTGATGAGGGCCATCAGGATCAGCATCACGACGACGATGGACATCAGGCCGCCGGTCTCGCCGAAGCCGAGCTGCGTCAGATACGTCGGCATGTACGAGAGCAGCATGTAGTCGGTGACGTTGAACGCGGCCACCAGCGCGATGCAGAGCAGCATCGCGCGCCACTGGCCGATGAAGGAGTCCTTGAAGGACTTCTTCTGGCGTTCGGCTGCCGGTCCGCTCTCCGCCTCTGCCATCTTCTGGAACGCGGGCGACTCGTCGAGCTTCATCCGCAGGTAGAGGCCGATGAGGCCGAGCGGCGCGGCGACCATGAACGGGATGCGCCAGCCCCAGGACTGCATGGAGGAGTCGCTGAGCAGCATGGTCAGGGTCGTCACGAGGACGGCGGCGACCGTGTAGCCGATCAGGGTGCCGAACTCCAGGAAGGAGCCCCAGAAGCCGCGGCGCTTGTCGGGGGCGTACTCGGCGATGAAGGTCGCGGCACCGCCGTACTCGCCGCCCGTGGAGAAGCCCTGCACCATGCGGCAGAAGACGAGGAGGACCGGCGCCCAGACGCCGATCGTGGCGTAGCTGGGTATCAGGCCGATGGCCAGCGTGGCCGCCGACATCATGATCATGGTGAGCGCGAGGATCTTCTTGCGGCCGACCTTGTCGCCGAGCGGGCCGAAGAACATGCCGCCGATGGGGCGCACCAGGAAGGCCGCCGCGAAGGTGGCGAGCGAGGAGAGGGTCTGCGCGGTGTCGTTCCCGGAGGGGAAGAACTCCTTGCCGATGATGACGGCGAGGTAGGCGTAGACGCCGAAGTCGTACCACTCCATGGCGTTGCCCAGCGCGGTCGCCTTCACCGCGCGCTTGACCTGGGCTTCCTCGGTGACGGTGATGTCCGACTGGCGCAGGCGCGGGTTCTTGCGGCGGTGGATCACGCGGAAGAGCGCGCGATGCCGGGCAACGGCTTCCGGAGCGGGCGGTGCCGGTGTTTCGGGGGCTTCGGGCGCGCTCACGGTGCAGTCACTCTCTCTGTCGGCATGGTGGGACGTCGATCAACATTGCCAATCAGAGAGGCGGGAAAGTGCCCGCCAATGGTCCTGACGCCGATGGTCCCAAGTCCTTCTGATCAAGGACTTGGGACCCTTTTCGCCACAAAACGAGGTTTCAAACCTGAACGGCCATGTGATCTCAGCTGCCGTACAGCTGTGACCTTGGAATGACCTGCTGCTCCTGCCCGGGGCTCGACCACAGCAGTTTCAGATGGGCCTCGCCCGTCCGCTCCGCGTATTCGACCTTGACCGAGTGGCGCCTACCCGCGGTCAGCGCCACCTGAACCTTGTCGAGCTTCGGCTCGTGCGGGGTCCACGAGTCGATGACCAGCTTGCCGTCGATCCACACGCGGGCCATGTCGTCCGAGACGGTCGTCAGTGTGTACGTCTCCGAGCGGCGCGGCTGGATCGATCCCGTCCAGCGGATGCTGAAGTCGTCCGCGGGGATCGAGGCGGCCGGGGAGCCGGTGTACTTCCACGCGTGGTTCAGGGTGGCGTCGGTACGGGTGATCTTCGGGGTTCCGGAGAGGGTCGCGTTGTCGAAGATCTCCTGCTTGAGGCCCTTGCCGTTGCCGGGCCGGGCCGTCGGTCCCGGGTCGGCCCGCAGCTCGATCACGGTCGCCGTGTCGTTCGTGGCCGCGCCGGACGGCTTGAGGTCGTAGCCGTCGCCCGCCTTGGTGACCGTCACCTTCTGGCCGCTGCCGAGGACCCGGGCCCCCCGTACCGTGAAGTCGGTGCGCGCCTTCAGGTGCAGCGTGCCGCCGGCGGCCGGCCACTTCGTGACCGCCGCGTACAGCTTGTCGCCCTTGCGGCTCACCGAACCCCAGGACGGCTCCTCGACGAGCCCGCCGTAGCGGGCGCCGAACACCGCTTCGCCCTGGCCGTCCTCGCGCAGCCAGTCGCCCATCTGCTTCAGGCGGTCCACCGAGGGCCGCGGGACGCGGCCGCGCGCGTCGGGGCCGACGTTCAGGAGGTAGTTGCCGCTGCGGGAGGTGGTGGCGAGGAGGTTGCGGGTGAGTTCGGGTCCCGACTTCCAGTTCTCGTCGTACCGGGCGTACCCCCAGTGGCCGTTGAGGGTCATGCAGGATTCCCAGAGCTGGCCGTCGACCGGGGCGCCGGGGATCTCCTGCTCGGGGGTGCCGTAGTCGCCGTCTACCACGCGGCGCTTGCCCACGCGGTTGTTGATGACGAGGTCGGGGTCGAGGCCGCGCAGGTAGGACTCCAGGCGCTCGCCGTCCTTCGCCGTCCAGGGGTTGTGGGGGTTGTCGGTGTCCCACTCGCCGTCGAACCAGAGAAGCGCCGGGTCATAGGCGTCGACCAGCTCCTTGAGCTGGGCGTACATGCGCTTCTCGTACGCGGGGAAGGTCGCCGGGTCCGCGAAGTCCTTGTCGTGCCAGTCCCAGATCGAGTAGTAGAAGCCGAGTTTGATGCCCGCGTCGTCGGACGCCTTCTTCAGCTCCGCGAGGATGTCGCGGTTCTTGTCGAAGGAGGAGTGGTCGCGCAGGTTCCAGTCGTTGACCTTCGTCGGCCACATCGCGTAGCCCTCGTGGTGCTTGGACGTGATGACGATGTAGCGCATCCCCGCGTCCTTGGCCGCCTTGACGACCGCCTTCGCGTCGAAGTCCGCGGGATTGAAGTTCTGCGCCTGCTTCTCGTACGCGTCCATGGGGATGTCGCACTGCCGCTTGATCCATTCGGCGTCGCGGCAGGTCGAGCCGTCGGGGCGCCGGTACTCGCCCTCCAGGTTCGAGTAGGCGCCGAAGTGGATGAACATGCCGAAGCGGTCCTGACGGAACCAGTTGGTGCGGTCCGCGGTGAAGGGGTCGTCCGCGGCGTGGTCGGTGCCGGGGCCCGCGGCGCGCGGGGGCTTCGGGGCGGGCGCCCCGTCGGGCACCGCGGTCGCGGCGGGGACGGCCGTCCCCGCGAGGGCGGCGGCGAGGAGCAGGGCGAGTCCAGTGGCTCTGTGGCGCATGGGGCGGCTCCCGGGGTTGCCTGGTTGGGGGTCGCTCGGGAACGTAGGGACGAATACATCGGATGTCAATGGGGACAACTAGCGCCTCCCAGGGCCCTGTTGGCCTTTGAGCGTCACATCGGTCCGATGACTGTGGTGTGCTGAGGAGCAGTCGGGCAACGTCGGGGGATCGAACGGACAGTTCACCGGGCGGACCACCGGATGTTTGGAAACGGGGGGCCTTTGGGGGAAGAGATCCCTCGGAATGCACCGCGCACCCGCACCGCACCGCATCCCGCCGATCCCACGGAGCCCGCATGCCTCTCCCCCGCCGCACCTTCCTCACCGGCCTCGCCGGTACGGCCGGTGTCGCCGCCGTCGCCTGTTCCGGCACCACCGCGCAGGGCACCGCCGCGCAGGGCACCAGCGCGCAGGGCACCGGCGTCGACGGCGCGCCCGCCCCGCGCCGGACCGCGGCCGCGGAGGCGGCCCGTCGGCTGCTCCCCCGCCACTGGGACCAGATCACCTTCAGGACGGTCCCGAAGGAGCCGGGCGCCGAGGACTCCTTCCAGGTCACCGGACGACGCGGCCACATCACGGTCACGGCGACCGGCCCCGGCACCCAGCTCACCGGCCTGCGCCATTACTTGAAGCACGTCACGCACGCCAACATCACCTGGGCCGGCCGCAGCACCGACCACCTCCCCGACCGGCTCCCCGCCCCCGCCGCGCCCCTCACCGGGAAGGCCAACACCCCGCACCGCTTCGTCCTGAACGACACGAACGACGGCTACACGGGCGCGTACCACGACTGGACGTACTGGGAGCGCGAGATCGACGTGCTCGCCCTGCACGGCTACAACGAAGTCCTCGTCTGCACGGGCGCCGACGCCGTCCACCACCGCGCCTTCCAGGAGTTCGGCTACTCCGACGCGCAGCTGCGGGCCTGGGTCCCCGCACCCGCCCACCAGCCCTGGTGGCTCCTGCAGAACATGTCGTCGTTCCCGCACCCCGTCTCCCGGCAGCTGCTCGATGCCCGCGCCCGCCTGGGCCGTCGCATCTGCGACCGGCTGCGCGAGCTCGGCATCACCCCGGTCCTGCCCGGTTACTACGGCACCGTCCCGCCCGGGTTCACCGACAAGAACCCCGGCGCGAAGACCGTCCCGCAGGGCGACTGGGTGGGGTTCGCGCGACCGGACTGGCTGGATCCGCGCACCGGCCATTTCGCGCGCGTGGCCGCCGCGTTCTACCGCGCGCAGGACGAGCTGTTCGGGCCGACCACGATGTACAAGATGGACCTTCTCCACGAGGGCGGAAAGCCCGGAGACGTACCCGTCGGCGAGGCCGCCAAGGGCGTCGAGAAGGCCCTGCGGACCGCCCACCCGGACGCGACCTGGGTGATCCTCGGCTGGCAGCACAACCCGCCGAAAGCCATCACCGACGCCGTCGACAAGCAGCGGATGCTCGTCGTCGACGGCCTCTCCGACCGCTTCCCGAACGTCACCGACCGCGAGGCCGACTGGGGCTCGACGCCCTACACGTTCGGCTCCATCTGGAACTTCGGCGGCCACACGACGCTCGGCGCCAACGCCCCCGACTGGGCCGACCTGTTCGAGAAGTGGCGCACCAAGGAGGGCAGCACGCTGAGCGGCATCTCCCTGATGCCGGAGGCCGCCGACAACAACCCCGCCGCCTTCGAGCTCTTCTCCGAACTGGCCTGGCGCACGGGGAGCCTGGACCTGGAGGCGTGGTTCGCCGAGTGGTCGACCACCCGCTACGGAGGCGCCGACCCGCACGCCGAGGCCGCCTGGGACGTGCTGCGCCGCACCGCGTACGGCACGACCCGCGCCGACGAGTGGGCCGAGGGAGCCGACGGGCTCTTCGGGGCGCGGCCCGACCTCGCGGCGACGTCGGCGGCGGCCTGGTCGCCGAAGAAGATGCGGTACGCGCCGCAGGACTTGGAGCCCGCTCTCGGTGAACTGCTGCGCGTACGACGCGACTTGCGCGACTCGTCCGCGTACCGCCGCGACCTGCTCGATGTCGCCCGGCAGGCCCTGTCCAACCGCAGCCGCGTCCTGCTGCCGCGCGTCAAGGAGGCGTACGACGCGGGGGACGCGGGCCGCTTCGACCGTCTCACCCGCGACTGGCTCTCCCTCATGGACCTGCTCGACCGGCTCGTCGCCACCGACTCCCGCCACCTGCTGGGCCGGTGGGTCGCGGACGCCCGCACGTGGGGCGCCGACGCCGGGGAACGGGAGCGGCTCGCCTACGACCAGCTGTCACTCCTGACGGTCTGGGGCACCCGCGCGGGCGCCGAAGCAGGCCTGCGCGACTACGCGAACCGCGAGTGGGCGGGGCTCGTCGGTGGCCTCTACCGGCTGCGCTGGGACCGGTACTTCACGGAACTCCGCACCGCCCTCGCGGAGAACCGCGCCCCCGAGGAGGTCGACTGGTTCGCGATCGAGGACGCGTGGATCCGGGACCCCGGGCGCCTTGCGGTGCGCCCGACCGGCGACACGTACAAGATCGCGGCCCAGGTGCGGGCCCGGCTGGGGTGAGGAATCCTCGGAAGCGGCGGGAGCGGTTGCGCACCCGCTCCGGTCGCGTCGCCCCCCTCCCCCCGTAACGCTGCAGGTGAGCGCGGCGTCCTCACTGCAGGTGAGCGCAGCCGATGTCCGGGTTCCGCGTGACGGCGATCACGTCGTCGAGGCGGTCGCGCACGGCGAGCAGGTCGGTGATCCGCTCGTCGATGCGGACCCGCTCGGCCTCCAGCTGGTCCAGGAGCCTCGGCGGCGCCTCACCCGAGTCCACGCACGGCAGCACGTCGCGCACCACGCGGCTCGGGAGGCCCGCGGCGTACATCTGCTGGATCAGCCGGACCCGCTGGACGGCGGTGTCGGGGTAGTGCCGCTGACCGCCGGGGCTGCGGCTCGCGCGGAGCAGGTCCTGCTCCTCGTAGTAGCGCAGCGCCCGGACGCTCACGCCCGCCTTGTCGGCGACCTCACCTATGCGCACCGGCCCTCCTCCCGGCCGGGCGGCCCGCCCGACTTGCAGCTGACGTCAACGTCAGGTTTTAGCGTAGCGGGAGTCGGCACTCGCCGAACATTCACCCCGGCGAACCCGTGAACGGCCGCACCCGGCCGCGTGGAAAGGCAGAACGTCATGCGCGCAGTCCGCTATCACCAGTACGGCGGCGTGGAGACCCTGGTGGCCGAACAGGCACCGGACCCGCACCCCGGGCCCGGCGAGATCCGCGTCCGCGTCGCGGCGGCCGGCGTCAACCCCGTCGACTGGAAGGTGCGTTCCGGTGCGGTGCGCGAGCTGCTCCCCGTGGACCTGCCCGCGATTCCCGGGCGGGACGCCGTCGGCGTGGTCGACGAGATCGGTGAAGGCGTACGGGGAGTGAGCATCGGCGACCGTGTCTTCGGGCTCGGCGGCGTCACCGGCGCGACCGCGGAGCTCGCCGTGCTGTCGGCCTGGGCCCACGCGCCCAGGACCTGGACCGACGAGGAGGCCGCCGGCGCCGGGCTGGCATCCGTGACCGCGCTGGGCGGGCTCAACGCGCTCGGCTCCTTGCGCGGGCGCACCCTGCTCGTCGAGGGCGCCGCCGGAGGCGTGGGCAGTGCCGCGGTCGAGATCGCGGTGGCCCGGGGCGCCACCGTGATCGGGACGGCGAGCGAGCGCAACCACGCGTTCCTCACCTCGCTGGGAGCCGTTCCCACCACCTACGGCGCCGGTCTCGCGCAGCGTCTGGCCACCCTGGCTCCGGACGGTGTCGACCTCGCGCTCGACACCGCGGCCTCCGGATCCCTGGCCGATCTCGTCGCGATCGTGGGCGGCCCCGCCCGCGTGTCGACGGTCGCCGACCACGCCAACGCGCAGCGCCTGGGCGTCCGTCCGGTCAACGCGGAGAACGACTCCGCGCTCCTCGCCGAAGCGGGCGAACTCGGCGGGCAGGGCCGCTACACGCCGCGCGTCGAGCGGACCTACCCGCTCGAACGGACCGGGGAAGCGCACGCGTACGGCGAGCGCGGACGCACGCGGGGGAAGATCGTGGTCCGCCTCTGAACCTGCCGGTGCCCCCGAACCGACCCGGCCCGGGAGCACCGCCGACCTCGCGGGTCAGGCGCGCGGGCACTCCTTCCACGCCATGTGGTACACCGTGCTGATGCCGCCGTCCGTCGAGTCCATCGTCATGAAGCTGGACTTGGCGGGGTCGGACGTCCCCGCGTCGACCCGCAGCTCCGTGTTGATGTTGAAGTTGCGCTTCGTGCCGCACGGGGCCCAGACGAGCTGCGCCCAGTCCGTCGTGTCGGTGGCCTGCCAGTTGTCGTTGTAGGCGCCCTTGAACTCGTGGCTGATCGAGGCGGTGCTGGGCGATCCCTGGAAGTAGTACGACGCCTTCTCGGTGCCCTTGGCGCCGGGCTGGAGCGAGGCGTAGCCGCGGTAGTCCGCGGCGGCGATCGCGTACGTGAAGCCCTGCGGTACGTGCACGATCAGGTTGAGCTGGCAGTTCCTGCGGAACGCGGTGGGATCCGCACCGGCGCCCGTACGGGCGAGGTAGTCGCTGTAGGTGACCGTGAACGCCGTGTTGTCCTCGGAGACGGCGACGGCGGCGGTACCCAGGGGGCAGCCCGAACCGTTCACGGTGGCGATCTCGATCACAATCTTGTCCGGGGGCGGTTCCAGGATCGCGGTCGTGTCGTGCGCGGGGAGCGTCGAGCCGAAGAGCGCCGCGACGGCGGCGCCGCTCAGCAGCAGTGCACCGGCCATGATTCTCCATTCCGTTGCTGATGAGGGGGGTTGGAGAAGTGCCTGTCGTGCGTGGAGCGCAGTGCGGGTGCCTGGAGCGGATTGCGTGAGCGAGGGGGAGCGTACGGACCGGTGGGACCGGCGGACAGAGGGATGTCCGGCCATTCGGCCCCACCGGCCCATCGCGTCTTGACGGGTATACGTCATGCCGAATCTCTGGTAGGAAACCTTCCTAACAGTACGCGGAACGATGAACTCCCTTATCTGGAGGCCCACATGGAGACCCCCCACATACGCCCGCGCACCACGCACACCTCCCGCCGCACCCTGCTCGCCCTCCTGGGCGCCGCGGCCGTGACGGGTCCGCTGCTCGCCGTGCAGTCGGCGAGCGCGACGCAGACCTCGTCGAGCCCGCTCGCGGCGGGCGGGCTCGACGACCCGGCGAAGAAGGAGATCGCGATGCAGATCGTCTGCAGCGCGGAGAACTCCTCGCTCGACTGGAAGAAGCAGTACGGCTACATCGAGGACATCGACGACGGCCGCGGCTACACCGCCGGGATCATCGGCTTCTGTTCCGGCACCGGCGACATGCTCGACCTCGTCGAGCTCTACACCCGGCGCAAGCCGGGCAACGTGCTCGCCAAGTACCTGCCCGCCCTGCGCGAGGTCGACGGCACCGACTCGCACGACGGCCTCGACCCGAACTACACCAAGGACTGGGCGAAGGCCGCCAAGGATCCGGAGTTCCAGAAGGCGCAGAACGACGAGCGGGACCGCGTCTACTTCAACCCGGCCGTCAAGCAGGGCAAGGCCGACGGCATCGGCGTGCTCGGGCAGTTCGCGTACTACGACGCGATCGTCATGCACGGCGACGGCGGCGACTCCACGAGCTTCCGCAACATCCGGGCCCGCGCGCTGCGTTCGGCGAAGACGCCGGCGCAGGGCGGCGACGAGGTGACGTACCTCAACGCCTTCCTCGACGCCCGTGTCTGGGCGATGAAGCAGGAGGAGGCCCACGAGGACACCAGCCGCGTCGACACCGCGCAGCGCGTCTTCCTGAAGAAGGGCAATCTCAACCTCAACACGCCGCTGGACTGGAAGGTGTACGGGGAGTCGTTCCACATCGGCTGACGGCCGCACCGCGGGGGGAGCCCCCCGGGTCCCGCGGGGCCGCGGCCAACCCCTTGCCCCCCCCCCTCCACACGGGGAGCCGTCCAGACAACTCCCTATTTTCGCGAGTTCTCC
>NZ_JBVIXD010000005.1:154696-272094 GCF_055593965.1 Streptomyces sp. NPDC040622
CCTTCTCTGGGCGGGAGGGGTGAGCGGGAGTTCTCCCCCCCCCCCCCCCCCCCCCCCCCCCCCCCCCCCCCCCTCCCCCCCCCCGCGCCTGCGCACACCCCTTGCCCCGCCCCTGTACACATGGGTACCGTCCCGGCCAGCTCCTGATCTACGCGCGTCATCCAGCACCGAGGTGGGAAACCCATGCTCCTCCGTACGACCGTGCTCGCCACCGCCACCGCCGCCCTGGTCGCCGCGGGGGCCGCCGTCGCCCCCACGGCGGACGACGGCTGGCAGCGGGCCGGCACCGACATCACCTCCGGCATCAGCGGCCTGGCCCTGTCCGGCCGCACGGACGGCGCGGCGCACGCCCTCGTCGTACGCGACAACAAGAAGCCCGGCCAGAACCGCGTCGCCGAACTCACCTACCGCGAGGGCCGCTCCGCGACCGTCGAACCGCTCGCCTGGTCGGGCGGTGCGGAGCCGGTCGACCTGGAGGCGATTGAGGCGGTGCCCGGCACCTCGGACGAGTACGTGGCACTCGCCAGCCGCGGCCTCGTCCACCACCTGAAGGTGAAGGGGTCCGAGGTCCACGTCCTGGACACCTCCCCGCTGCCCGGCATCGCCGACGGCGACGACTACGAGAGCTTCGCGCTGACCTCCCGGTACGGGAAGACGGCGGCGGTCTGGGCCGACCGGGGCGCCGGCAAGGACCGCCCCGCGACGGTGCACGCGGCGCCCTTCTCCTTCAACGAGTACGGCGAGGCGGACTTCGGCCCGCTCACCACGGCGCGCTTCCGCGCCGCCTACCCCACCGGCGCGGTCCGCCACGCCTCCGACCTCACCGTCACCGGCTCGGGCCGCCTGCTCGTCGGCTCGGCGTCGGACACGGGGGACGACGGCCCCTTCGACTCCGCGGTCAGCGACGCGGGCGGGGTGACCGTCAGCCGCCACGGCACCGTCCGGCTCACCCTCGCCAAGTCCCTAGACGTCCTGCGCAAGTTCAAGGGCCACAAGATCGAGGCGGTGGAGTGCGTACCGGGCACGCGGACGGCGCTGCTCGGCACGGACGACGAGAACGCGGGCGGGTATGTCAACTCGGCTTCTCTGTGCGGCAGTTGAGCCATCCCTTTGTTGACCCGGCGTCAGCGGCCAGGACGGCGGGAGTCCGTCCGTCGCGCCGGACGCGGCCCTGCTACCGTCCCCGCATGTCCAAGGCTGAGATCGACGCACTGACCGCCGAGTTCTTCGGCTCCCTCGACAACCGGGGCGCGAAGTCCGCCGACGTCGCCCGGATCCGTCACCTGATGGTGCCGGGCGGCGTGATCGTCAAGACCGGGCCGGAGTACGCGGCCTACACGGTGGACGAGTTCATCGAGCCCCGCGAGCAGCTGCTGGCCGAGGGGGGCGCGGGGCGGGTGACGGAGTTCTCCGAGTGGGAGATCTCCGAACGGACCGAGATCGGCGGGGACATCGCGTCGCGGTTCGGCGAGTACGGCAAGGCGGGGTTCCTGGACGGCGAGCCCTTCGAGGGCGTCGGCACGACGACGTTCCAGTTCGTCCGCACCCCCGAGGGCTGGCGGATCGCGGCGTTCTCCTGGTACGACCGGCCGTGAGGCGCCGCCCACCGGGGTGAACGGCGATTCACCCCGGTGAGGCCCGACGCCGGAAGGGCGTGAGCACCAGCGCCGCGAGGACCGCCGCGCCCCCTCCCAGCGCCATCACCACCTCCACGGACCGGGCGTCCACGACGACCCCGCCCGCCAGCGCGCCCAGCGAGATCGTCGCCTGGAACGACGACGTGAACAGGACGGACGCCGCCTCGGGAGCGTGCGGCGCGGCGCCCGCGAACCACGTCTGCGAGCAGACCGGCACGGCGCCGTACGCGAGCCCCCACACCAGGAGCAGCGCGAGCGCACCGGCCTTCCCCTCCCCCGCCGACGGCAACGACAGCGTCGCCGCGGCGAGCAGGCCGGCCGCCCCGGCGAAGACGGACCGGAGCGCGCGCCCCGCCCACGCACCCGCGAGGAAGGTGCCGACGACGCCTGCGAGCCCGTACGCGAGCAGGAACACGGTGATGAGGCGCGGGCCCGCGTGCGTCACCTCCGTGAGGAACGGGGTGACGTACGTATACGTGCCGAAGTGGGCCGTCACGATCAGGAACGTCACGGCGAGGCCCACCCGGACGCGGCCCGTGCCGAGCAGGTCGCGCAGCACGGTGAGCCGGGTGACGTGCCGGGGCGGCAGCGGGGGCAGGGTCAGCGTCAGCGCGGCGAGAGCGGCCAGCGTGAAGCCACCCATCGCTGCGAACACCGCACGCCAGCCCGCGAGTTGGGCCAGGAGGGTCCCCGCGGGCACGCCGAGGACGGAGCCGAGGGGGACGGCCGAGAAGATGACAGCGGTCGCCCGGCCCACCCGCGCCTCGGGCACCAGGCGGGAGGCGAGCCCCACGCCGATGGACCAGAACGCCCCGATGACGAAGCCGACGAGGACGCGCGAGACCATCATGAGCCGGTAGCCGGGGGCCCCGGCCGCGAGGAAGTTCGCGAGGGCGAGCACCAGCAGGAGCAGACAGAGCATGCGGCGCCGGTCGACGCGCGAGGTGGCGACCGTCACCGCCGGGGCGGCGACGGCGGCGAGGAATCCCGGCAGCACCATCATCAGACCGGACGTGCCGTCCGATGTCCCGAAGGTGTCGCCTATCGGGGTGAGGAGACCGATGGGGAGGATCTCGGTGGTGACGATCGCGAAGATCCCCATGGCGAGGGAGAGGACGGCGAGCCACCCGATCAGGGGCGATCGGGTGGCGGCCGCCGTGCGGTCGGCGGGGCGGGACGGGGGTGACGTGGTCGTCGGTGCGGGCATGGTGCCGAGTCCAGCAGAGCGGCCGGGTCCGGGTCTGGCACGAATTCGACGTCGACGTCGGGGCGGGCGTGGGGAGTTGCCGCGAGGTGCCGGGAGCGAACCCACCGGCCCGCGCCGCACGCCCCTCGCGCTTCGCCCCCCTTGGCTCAGCTCAGGATCGGCGTGGTCTGGGAGGAGCTGATCCTCCAGACGCCGTCCTCCTTCACCATGACGTAGGTGAGCCGTCCCGAGGTGGCGTGCAGCGGGGTCACCGGCTCGCCGTCGGCGCCGGGCCTCCGCCGGTCGGAGACGTGCTTGACGCTCGCCACGATCGCGACGTCCTCACGGAGGAACCGGATGTCCTCGACCTCGACGGTGGTGACCACGTCGGCCAGCGGCGACGCGAGCGCCTCGCGCATCGCCCCGGCCAGCGTGTCCCGCCCCGCCACACGACGCCCGCCGAAGTTCACGACGGCGGTGTGCAGCGGGATGAACCGGTCCACGTCCATCTGGAACTCCACGGCATCCCCGACGAGTTGACGGATGGCGGCGATCTCGACGGCTCGAACGGTCTCGACGGTCGCTTCGGTGCTCATGACGGTTCCCCCAGTACGGATGTGACGGTGACTCAGCGAGTGGGACGGAGCCGAACCGCTCCGTCGCCAGGATCCTGAGACATCAAGTCCGCTTGAGGTCAAGCAAGGACCACTTGAGGTCAAGCAAGGCCCGCTTGAGGTCAAGCACCGGCAGCCGCGGGGCTCACCGCCGTGCCACCCGCAGCCCCGCCGCGTCCTGCTGCTCCACATCGCTGTCCGTCGCGAGGTGCAGGGGGACGAGGACCAGCATCCAGTAGAAGCCGAACAGCCAGCGGGCGGTCAGCGGGAGGAGGCGGGGGCGGGTGCCGTCCGAGGCCCGGACCATGCGGAGGCCCGCCAGGAGTTTGCCGAGACTCGCCCTGGCCGGACGGGTGAGCAGGACCTGGTTCAGGAACGAGACTCCGAGTGCCGCACCGAACCCCGCGCCCCACATCGCCGGGGAGTTCACCCGGAGTTCGACCACTCCGTCAGAGACCGTGACGCCGACCGCCGCCGCGGCTGCCAGGCCGCACAGCAGGGCGACGAGCGCGTCGACGGTCGCCGCGGCGAGCCTGCGGGACGGGGCGAGGGCGGGGAACGGCGTGCGGGCGGGGTCTCGTCGCTGGGTGATCACGGCGCCTCAGCGTAGTCAGGGCCCCGGCCCCGCCGGGGGCGGGGCCGGGTCAGTCAGTGCGTCGTCGCCGGCTCCGGCTCCGTGGTGGTCGCGGAGGCGGCCGGGGTCTCCTTCGTACCGAGGTGGTTGAAGACGAGGTTCAGCGCCACCGCGAGGATGCAGCCCGTGGAGATACCGGAGCCGAGGACGATCTGCGCCCAGTCGGGGAACGCGTCGTAGAAGCCGTCGGAGAGCGCGGGGGCGAGGCCCGCGCCGAGGGTGACGACGACGATGAGGGCGTTGTCGCCGCGGTGCAGGTCCGCCTGGAGCAGCGTCTGGATGCCGCTGACGGCGATGGAGCCGAAGAGGAAGAGGCTGACGGCGGCCAGGACCGGCATGGGGACCACCGAGATCAGTGCCGCCGCGGCCGGGCTGAGGCCGATCAGGACGAGGATCGCGCCGCTGAGCGCGACCACGAAGCGGCTGCGCACCTTGGAGATCACGACCAGCCCGATGTTCTGGGCGAACGCACTGGCGTGGAAGGCGTTGAAGAGGGGGCTGAGCGCCGAGCCGAGGGCGTCCGCGCGCAGTCCGCGGGCGATGGTCCTCTCGTCGACGTCCCGCTCGACGATCTTCCCGAGGGCGATCATGTCGGCGGTCGACTCGGTGAGGATCACCAGCATCACGACGCACATGGAGATGATCGCGGGGATGTTGAACTCGGGGGCGCCGAAGTGCAGCGGGGAGGGGATGCCGACCGGGTCGGCCCCGTCCAGCTTGGAGAAGTCGGCGAGGCCCATGGGTATCGCGAGCAGCGTGCCGAAGATCATCGCGATGAGCATGCTGATCTGCTTGAGGAAGCCGCGCGTGAAGCGCTGGAGCAGGAGCATGACCAGGACGGTGGCGCCCGCGAGGCCGATGCTCTTCGGTTCCGGCGTGCCCGTCGCCGAGTCGTCGACGATCCAGTCGTATGCGACGGGGATCAGCGAGACACCGATGAGGGTGATGACCGAGCCCGTCACCACCGGCGGGAAGAACCGGACGAGCCGGGAGAAGTACGAACTGACCAGGAAGCCGAAGAGACTCGAGACGATGATCGCGCCGAAGACGACCGGCATGCCCGCCTCGACGCCGCCCTGGGTCGAGATGATCGTCAGCATCACGCCGACGCCGGCGAACGAGACGCCGTTGACGAACGGCAGCCGTGAGCCGATGAAGTTGCCGATGCCGAGGGTCTGCAGCAGGGTCGCGATGCCCGCCATCAGGAGGCTGCCGCCCATCAGTACGGCCGTGTCGCCCGGCGACATCTTCGCGGCGACGGCGACGACGAGCGGGACGGAGACCGCGCCCGCGTACATGGAGGCGACGTGCTGGAGGCTCGCGACGAGCATGCGGCCCGGCGGCAGGATCTCGTCGACCGGGTGGACCTCGGGGGCACCCGCCGCGGGGTCGGCGGACTTCACTTCAGAACTCATGGGTGCGCTTCTTCCGTTGCGTGACGCCGGAAGGCGGCCCCGTTCCGTGGGAGTTCATGAGACGCGGGACGGGGCCGACCCAAGCCGACTGGAAAGTAACTTCCGCCATGCGATCGACGGCGGCACGACGTTACGTCAGCGCACCCCGGCCGCGGAAGACCCCGCGACCACCGACATCGACCGTCCCGTCCGCACCCACCTGCCCGTTCGGCCACCGGAGGCTGCCCTTCGGCTTCTGGCCCCGAGCGACACCCACCGGGAAGAATGGATCCCTCTGTGACAGAGGAGCCCCCGTTGCGCGAACACGAGCACGCCAAGACGACCGACCCCGCGACGTCGCGAGCCGCCGCCCGCAGAGCCTCGGCAGGCCCCGAGTCCGACACCCCGCTGCAACGGCTCCTCGCCCTGCAGGGGTCCGCGGGCAACGCCGCCGTCGTCCAGATGCTGCGGGCCGAGCGGTCGCCGGACCAAGACCGCCACCAGCACGGCGCGGGCTGCGGCCACCAACAGGCCGAACAGGCCACGGTGCAGCGCGCCCCCGGCAAGGACCCGATGGCCATGGACATCGACAAGCTGGACTTCTCCGACGCCGAGGAGCTCTCGGACGGGGGCACCGACTCGGAGGCCGGCGAGTACGACTACGCGTCGTTCATGGCCGAGCGGGACACCCACCCTCGGGAGACCACGCCGACGCCCCAGGAGGCGGCCGGGTTCGGCGAGAGCACGTACGGCGTCGACCCGGGCAAGGTGAAGTCGATGCGCGAGGACAGGAAGCAGGGGCGTGACGCCCCGCCGCTGCGCTACCGCAAGGACAACGAGCTGCTGTACCGCTGGGACGGCAGGACGCCGGACCAGATCCTCGGCAAGGGGTTCAAACCCTGGAACGAGAAGCTCCCCGCGAGCCTGCGGCACTATCAGAAGCTGCTGCAGAAGACCGGTTTCGTCAGCACCACCCGCTCCCCCGGCGGGTACGTGCCGGACTGGGCGCGCCAGGCCGACGGCAGCGGCTACCGCTACGTGATCAGCGCCCCGGGCGGCATCGACCTGGTGGACACGCTGGGCACCACGTCCTTCGTCCAGCAGCAGGAAGTCATCTTCTGGAAGGGCATCCAGGCCGGCCACATCCTGCGTGCGGAACTGTGCGACAAGGACGGCAAGGTCATCAAGGTCATCCCCAGCGGGGGCGCCGCCTCGGCGGACCCCAACGCCATGGATGTCGACGGCTGAGGTACCCGGCCCCGAGCAGGCCGCCCAGGCGGCTCTCGCGCCCGACCCCGGCACGCCACACAGGCGGCCCCTCGCACCTGACCGCGCGAGGGGCCGCCTGAGCTCTTTCCGCCGGGTCAGTGCGCGACCGCCTGTCCCGGCACGCGCGACTCGGCGATCTCCCCGCCCGGCTCCATCGGCGCCGTGACGTCGTCGTCGCCACTGCCGTTGCCGATGTGGTTGAAGACCAGGTTCAGGAGCACGGCGGCCACACAGCCCGTCGAGATGCCCGAGTCCAGGATGATCTTCGCGGTCTCCGGGAACGCGTGGTAGAACTCCGGCGCCGCGATCGGGATGAGGCCGACGGCCAGCGACACGGCCACGATCAGGACGTTGTTGTCCTTCTCCAGGTTGGCCTTGACCAGCGTCTGGATACCGCTGGCCGCGACCGAGCCGAAGAGGACGACGCCCGCGCCGCCCAGCACCGGGCGCGGCACGACCGCGATCAGCGAGGCGGCCATCGGGCACAGGCCCATCAGGACCAGGAAGCCGCCGCCCGCGGCGACCACGTAACGGCTGCGGATCTTCGTCATCGCGACCAGGCCGATGTTCTGCGCGAAGGCGCTGCACATGAAGCCGTTGAACAGCGGGCTGACCGCGGAGCCGAGGGTGTCGGCGCGCAGGCCAGCGGCGATGGTCTTCTCGTCGGCGGGGCGCCCGACGATCTCACCGAGGGCCAGCATGTCGGCGGTGGACTCGGTCATCGAGACGACCATGACGACGCAGAGGGAGACGATCGCGGCGGCGGCGAACTGCGGTGCGCCGAAGTGGAACGGCGTCGGGAAGCCCACGATGTCCGCGTCGCCGACCGGGCCGAAGTCCGTGACGCCGAAGGGGATCGCGACGACGGTACCGATGACGAGGCCGAGCAGGACCGCGATCTGCTTGACGAAGCCGGTGGTGAAGCGGCGCAGCAGCAGGACGATGACGAGCGTGATCCCGGCGAGGCCGAGGTTCTTCATCGAGCCGTAGTCGTCGGCTCCCGGGACGGGTCCCTGCGCCCAGCCGAAGGCGACCGGCATCAGCGAGATGCCGATGAGGGTGATGACCGTGCCGGTGACCACGGGCGGGAAGAAGCGGATCATCTTGGAGAAGAACGGGGCGGCGATGAAGCCGAGCACGCCCGCCACGATCACCGCGCCGAAGATGATCGGCAGCGCGTCGTCCTTGTTGTCGGTCGAGTCGACGACCGCGATCATCGGCGCGACACCGGCGAAGGTGACGCCGTTGACGAAGGGCAGCCGGGCGCCGATCTTCCAGATGCCGAGCGTCTGCAGGAAGGTCGCGAGACCGGCGGTGAACAGACAGGCGCCGGTGAGGAACGTGAGTTCCTTGGCGGAGAGGCCGATCGCCGCGCCCACGATGAGCGGCGGGGCGACGACACCCGCGTACATGGCGGCCACGTGCTGGAGGCCGGTGGTCGCCATCTTCAGTGCGGGGAGCTTCTCGTCGACGGGATGTATCGCCCCGTCGGGTATGGACCCGTCGTCGGTCTCCGGGTCCGGGGTGTTGCCTTGCTTGGTGAACCTGGGCTGAGTGGCCACTGTGGCTCCTCCGGTTGTTTTCCAGTACCGGCTGGGCCGCCGGCACTTTTCGCTTCTGGGAGGTGGTGCGTCGTGCAAGGACTTGCTCGATGTGAAGTTGTGGGTGGTACCGCGAAGTACCGGCGTGGCCGGTGGGAATGCGCCCAGGTAGTACTGACCGCCCCGGGAACGCGAAGCTTTGGGCCGCGTTCCGGGGCGGCACTTGAGCAGCCCGCTCGGCTGCTCAAGTCCGGTCAAGGGCCGTCCCCCCTGACCGGAGTTCTTGGGTTCAGCTCTCGGCGGCGATCCGCGCGAGGCGCTGCGCCTCGTCCCGCGTGGAACGGGCGATGGCGTCCTCGTCGGCGTTCAGCAGGCGGCCGTTCTCGACGACCGGCTTGCCGTTGACGAGGGAGAGCGAGACCGGGGCCGCGGCGCCGAAGACGATGGCGGTCACCGGGTCGGCGATCGAGGCGTGTCCGATGCCGTCGATCTTCCAGAGCACCAGGTCGGCGAGCTTGCCTGCCTCCAGCGAGCCGATCTGCGGGGCACGGCCGAGGACCTGCGCACCGCCGTAGGTGCCAAGACGCAGTGCCTGACGGGCGTTCAGGGCGGCTTCGCGGTGGGCGCCGAGACGGTTGATCAGCAGGGCGTTGCGCAGCTCGGTGTGGAGCTCGCCGGACTCGTTGGACGCGGTGCCGTCGACGCCGAGGCCGACGGGGACACCCGCCTTGAGCATGTCGGGCACGCGGGCGATGCCGGCCGCGAGGCGCGCGTTGGAGGACGGGCAGTGGGCGACACCGGTGCCCGTACGGGCGAAGGCGGCGATGTCGGAGTCGTTCATGTGGACGCAGTGCGCCATCCACACGTCGTCACCGAGCCAGCCCGTGGACTCGAAGTAGTCGGTGGGGCCCATGCCGAAGAGCTCGTGGCAGAACTTCTCCTCCTCGACCGTCTCGCTGCCGTGGGTGTGCAGACGTACACCCAGGCGGCGGGCCAACTCAGCGCCCTGCTTCATGAGTTCGGTGGATACGGAGAACGGCGAGCAGGGGGCGACGGCCACCTGCGTCATCGCGTCGAAGGACGCGTCGTGGTGCTTCTTGACGGTCTCCTCGGTCGCGGCGAGCGCGCCCTCGAGGGTCTCGACGGCGAAGTCCGGCGGCAGGCCGCCGTCCTTCTCGCTGCGGTCCATGGAACCGCGGGCCAGGGTGAAGCGCACGCCCATCTCGGAGGCGGCACGGATGATCGAGCCCGACAGGTCGCCGGAGCCCTGCGGGAAGACGTAGTGGTGGTCCATGGCGGTGGTGACACCGCCGCGGGCCATCATCCCGAGGGAGCCCTGCGCCGCCGCGTACGTCATCTGCTCGTCGATGCGCGCCCACGTCGGGTACAGCGCCACCAGCCAGTTGAACAGGTTGTGGTCGGTGGCGAGGCCCCGGGTGATCCACTGGTAGAAGTGGTGGTGCGTGTTGACCAGGCCGGGGGTGACCAGGTGGCCGGTGCCGTCGACGCGGCGCACGACGTTCTGAAGGCCCTGCGGGGCCTGGCCCGCGCCGATCGACTCGATCTTGTTGCCCGCGACGACGACGTAGCCGGAGGCGTACTCGGTGTCGTTGGCATCGACGGTGGCGATGGCACAGTTCTCGATGACGATGCGCTCTACGGCGCCTTGCGGGTTTGCCGATGCTGCCATGGTGCTTCCTTAAGGTGTGTGGCGAGTGGGCACGGCATGACCCTAGGAAGATTTGAGTGCCGCGGCGGTGGAGCCACGGGTGCCGAGATGGTGGAAGAACAGATTGAGGGTGACCGCGACGAGCGCGCCTGCGCTGATGCCGGAGCCGAGCACGGTCTGGGCCCACGCGGGGAACTCCGCGTAGAAGGTGGGCGCGGCGAGCGGGATGATGCCCGCCCCGAGCGACACGGCCACCAGGATGATGTTGGAGCTGTCGTCCAGGCCCGCTTCGGAGAGCGTACGGATGCCGCTGACCGCGATGGAGCCGAAGAGGACGATGCCCGCGCCGCCGAGGACCGGCATGGGGACCACGTTCACCACGGCGCCGAGCACCGGGAAGGCACCGAGCACGATGAGCGCGCCGCCCGCGACCGCCACGACGTAGCGGCTGCGGACCCGGGTGAGCGAGACGACGCCGACGTTCTGGGCGAAGGCGGAGGTCGGGAAGCCGCCGAAGACGGGTCCCACCAGGGTGGCGATGCCGTCGGTGCGCAGACCGCGGGTGATGGTCCTCCCGTCGGTCTTACGCTCGCAGATCTCACCGAGGGCCAGCATGCCGGCCGCGGACTCGGTCATCAGGACCAGCATCACGATGCAGAGCGAGAGGATCGCGGCGGGCTGGAAGACGGGCGCGCCGGCGGCGAACGGGGTGGGCAGGGCGGCCAGCGGAGCGGTCTGTACGGAGGTGAAGTCGGCGAGTCCGAACGGGATCGCGGCGAGCGTTCCGATGAACATGCCCGCCAGCAGGGCGACTTGCTTGAGGAAACCGCGTCCGAAGCGCTGGAAGAAGAGGATCACGACGAGCGTGAAGGCGGCAAGCGCCAGGTACTTCATGTCGCCGAACGTCGGGTCCGTGTCGTCCCCGCCCTGCGCCCACTTCACGGGCACGGGCATCAGCGTGACGCCGATGAGGGTGATGACGACGCCGGTGACCAGCGGCGGGAAGAAGCGCAGGAGCCTGCCGAAGAAGGGTCCGACAGCGAGGCAGAAGACGCCCGCGACCATCACCGCACCGTAGATCGCGGGGAGTTGGTCGCCCTTGGCGTTGGTCTCTGCGATGGCGAGGATGGGCGCGATGCCCGCCGAGGAGGCGGCGTTCACGAACGGCAGCCGGTTGCCGACGAATCCCTTGACGCCGAGGGTCTGCAGGATGGTGGCGAGACCGGCGATCAGCAGCCCCGCCGCGATCAGCCGGGTCTGGGCCACGGTGTCCAGCCCGCAGGCCTGGCCGATGATGAGCGGAGGGGTGACGACACCCGCGTACATGGCGGCGATGTGCTGGAGCGCGGCGGGGACGAGCCGCGAGGGGTGAAGCTTCTCATCCACCGGGTGACAGTCGGGAGTTGACTCACCGACAGCCGCATCCGATGGGGTGGAACATGGGCCTTCTGCCGGCCCCGTTGCAGGCTGTGCCATTGCTGTTCCCTCCGGTGTGGCGCGCCCCCGCCCACTGCGGCGGAGCGGGGGCGCGCGTCCCGCGTCAGAGGTTGGTCATGTCGACCGGGATCTTCGGCTCGACGCCGTCCCGCAGGATGGTGGCCTCGATGAGGCCGTAGGGGCGGTCGGCGGCGTAGTAGACCGCTCCGTCCTTGGCCGCGTTGTCGAGGCCGAAGGGCGAGAGGTCCTGGCGGAAGTGGTGCTTGTTGGGCGCGGAGAAGCGGATCTCGTCGATCTCGCTGCGGTTGTTGATGACCCGCGAGCCCATCTGGTACAGCGTCTGCTGGAGGGAGAGCGAGTAGGTCTCCACGAAGGCGTGCAGGATGTGCTTCTTGGACTGCTCGTACGAGCGCTCCCAACTCGGCATGCGCTGCTCGTCGTTGGTCCAGTTGTGCCGCCACCAGGTGGAGAGCGAGGTGGCGAGGATGCGGTCGTAGTCCTCTTGCAGGGTCGTGTACTTGTCCTTGATGTAGCCCCAGAACTCGGAGTTCGTGGAGTTCATCACGGTCAGGTCCTTCAGACCGGAGAGGACCTCGAAGTTCTGGCCGTCGTAGGTGATCTGGGCGAGCCGCGTCTCCTGGCCCTTGCGGACGAAGGAGTGCTTGACCTCGTCGGCGCCGATGAACTTGGAGTTGCTGTCGGAGCCGCCGATGCGCTCCCAGCTGTACTCCTCGATGCGGATGCGGGCGCGGTGGATCGAGGGCTGGCTGTCCACGAAGTGCCGGGCGAGGTGGATGCCGTACTGCTCGGCGGACTCGATGCCGTATTCCTTGGCGAACGCGAAGCAGGTGTTCTTCGTCGTGTCCGTCGGCAGGCAGTTGGCGTTCGAGCCGTTGTAGTGGACGTCGTCCAGGTCGCCGGAGAGGGCGACGGAGACGTTCAGGTCCTTGATGTGATGGGTGTCGCCGTCCCGCGTGATCTTAACGACCCGGTTCTCAGCCTTGCCGTACTGGTTCTGTCCCAGAATGGTGGGCATGTCTGCTAGCTCCCTCGGTAAACGGAGTAGCCGAACGGGTTGAGCAGCAGCGGTACGTGGTAGTGCTCGCCCGGCTTGACGGCGAACGTGATCGCCACCTCCGGGAAGAACGCTCCGGTCGCATCGCTGTCCCGATTCGCGGGGGCGTCCTGCTGCGCCTCGGCTTGCTTGTTCTGCTTGGTCAGGAAGTACGACTCGGTCTCGAAGTCGAGCCGTACGTGGGTGGTCCCCTCCGGCAGGGCCGGCAGGTCCTTGCAACGCCCGTCCGCGTCGGTCTTGCTGCCGCCGAGCGCCGTCCACTGCGCGCCGGAGCCGCTGCGGGCCGACAGGGCGATGGCGACACCCTCGGCGGGGCGTCCGACGCTGGTGTCCAGGATGTGCGTGGACACCGAGGCGGTGTTGGCAGCGGTTTCCGTGCTCATGCGGCTTGCTCCTCCAGGAGGCGGGTCAGGCGGATGCGGTTGATCTTGCCCAGTTCGGAGCGGACGGTCTCCCGCTCCTGTTCGGGCGAGTTGCCGATCCGTTCCTTGACCGCGTCCCTCATCTGCTCGCCGGTGCGACCGGTTGCGCAGATCAGGAAGACGTGGCCGAACTTGTCCTGGTAGGCCAGGTTCAGTTCGAGCATCTCGGCCTTGAGTTCCTCGGAGGCGCCGGCCATGCCCCGCTGTTCGCGGGACGAGGTCGGGTCCCCGGGCTTCGGGCGGCCGATCGGCGGGTGCCCCGCCATCGCCTCGGCGAGGTCGTCGGCCGTGAGCTGCGCCATGGCGGCGTCGCTCGCGGCGAAGAGGTCTTCGGCGGTGGCGTAGGGGCGCTGGGAGAGCAGTGTGCTTCCCCAGGCCGTAGAGGCGCAGGCCTCGTGGAGCGCGGCGGTGGCCGCGGCCTCCTCCAAGGCGTTGAACCGGGTGAGACCCGGTGTCGTACTCGAAGTCACGGGGAGCCTCCGTGGCCTTGTGCTGGACGGGCTGCGGAACAGCTAAGACCTTCAACAACACCGCGTCAACAGTTTGTTGAAATAACTTGAACAAAGAAGCCGCCACCCGCAATACGGGTGACGGCTCGGCGGCACAGAGTGACCAAAGTGACTGTGGTGACAGCTGAGGGAATGACGCGCGGACCGCGCCGGGATCACTCGCCCTTGGCCGCGTTCTCCCTGTTCAGGTAGTTGTACACGGTGAAACGGCTGACGCCGAGCGCGCCCGCCACCGTCTCGACCCCGTGCCGGACGGAGAAGGCGCCGCGTGCCTCCAGTATCCGTACGACCTCCTGCTTGGCCTTGCGGTCCAGCTCGGACAGCGGCCGGCCCTGCTTGCGCTCCAGGGCGAGCAGGATGTGGTCCAGGGAGTCGGCGAGCTGCGGCAGCCGCACGGCCACCACGTCCTCACCCTCCCAGGCCAGGACGACGTCGTCGACCCCGGCCTGGTCCGGCGGCATCATCTCGCCGCCCATCGCGTCCACCAGCGGCTTGACCGCGGTGACGAAGGGGTCGTCCCCGAAGCTGGTCACTTATCCGCCTCCCCCGGATCCACCGGATCCACCGGATCCCCCGGGTCCACCGGTTCGCCGATCACGTTGACCTGGAGGGAGACGCGCGTGGCGCCCGCCCCCAGGGACCGGCGCAGCATCGCGTCGACGGCAGTCAGCACCGCGTCGACGTCGCCCTCGGCCGTATTGCCGAAGGGACCTACGTCCACGGTGTCCAGCGGGGCCCCCTGGATGACCTCACGGGCCACCACCGCGTGCTGCGGGGCCTCGTCGAGATCGAAGGGTTCGGTCGTGAACTCCACTCTCAATCGCACGGTGCACAACCTAATGCCGCCGCTCGATTTTTCGGCAGTCCCCTCTTGACAGCTTCCGCGGATCGGGGGCAGTCTTCCATCAAGCAGAAATGAACTTCCGCAATACGGAAGGAGCGCGGAAGCCCCATGGGATACTCCGACCAGCGCTTCAATGTGAACCTGTCGATCCTCTTCACCGAGCTCCCGCTCCTGGAGCGCCCCGCGGCCGCCGCGAAGGCCGGCTTCACCGCGGTCGAGCTGTGGTGGCCCTGGGTCGACGCCCCCACCCCCGAGCAGTCCGAGCTCGACGCCCTGAAGAAGGCGATCGAGGACGCGGGCGTCCGGCTCGTGGGCCTGAACTTCTACGCCGGACAGCTGCCGGGACCCGACCGCGGCGCCCTGTCGATCCCCGGCGAGGAGAGCGCGAAGTTCCGCGCGAACCTCGCGGTGGCGGCGGACTTCGCCAAGTCGCTCGGCTGCACGGCGCTCAACGCGCTGTACGGAAACCGCGTCGACGGCGTGGACCCGGCCGTCCAGGACGAGCTCGCCCTGGAGAACCTGGTGCTCGCGGCCCGCGAGGCCGACCGCGTCGGCGCGATCCTGCTGATCGAGGCGCTGAACAAGCCCGAGTCGCCGCTCTGCCCGATCGTGAGCGCGCCCAAGGCGATCGAGATCGTGGACAAGGTGAACGCGGCCACCGGCCTCGGCAACGCCAAGTTCCTCATGGACCTGTACCACCTGTCCATGAACGGCGAGGACCTGCCGTCGGTCATCGAGCAGTACGCCGGCAAGACCGGCCACGTGCAGATCGCGGACAACCCCGGCCGCGGCGCCCCCGGCACCGGCTCGCTCCCCCTCGAAGGCCTTCTCGACCAGCTCAAGAAGGTCGGTTACGAGGGCTGGGTCGGCCTGGAGTACAAGGCCGGCGACCGCCCGAGCGCCGAGTCCTTCGACTGGCTGCCCGCCGAGGCCCGCGCCGCGCGCTGAGCGCCAACTCCCCGACGTACGACAGCAGTTAGAGAGGCACCCTCATGAGCAACCTTCCCAAGATCGCGTGGATCGGCCTCGGCATCATGGGCTCCCCCATGGCCGAGAACCTGATCAAGGCGGGTTACTCCGTCACCGGCTTCACCCTGGAGCAGGACAAGCTGGACCGGCTGGCCGCGGCCGGCGGCACCGCCGTCAAGTCCATCGCCGAGGCCGTCAAGGACGCCGACGTCGTCGTGACGATGGTGCCGGCCTCCCCGCAGGTCGAGGCCATCGCGTACGGTGCCGACGGCATCCTGGAGAACGCGAAGTCCGGCGCGCTGATCGTCGACATGTCCTCGATCACCCCGCAGACCTCGGTGGACCTGGCCAAGGCCGCCAAGGAGAAGGGCCTGCGCGTCCTGGACGCCCCCGTCTCGGGCGGCGAGGCCGGTGCCATCGAGGCCGTGCTCTCCATCATGGTCGGCGGTGAGCAGGCCGACTTCGACGAGGCCAAGCCGCTCCTGGACGCGCTGGGCAAGACCATCGTGCTGTGCGGTCCGCACGGCTCGGGTCAGACGGTCAAGGCCGCCAACCAGCTCATCGTCGCCGTGAACATCCAGGCGTGCGCCGAGGCCGTGGTCTTCCTGGAGAAGTCCGGCGTGGACCTGAAGGCCGCGCTCGACGTCCTGAACGGCGGCCTCGCGGGCTCGACCGTCCTGACGCGCAAGAAGGACAACTTCCTGAACCGCGACTTCAAGCCCGGCTTCCGGATCGACCTGCACCACAAGGACATGGGCATCGTCACCGACGCCGCCCGCAACGTGGGCGCGGCCCTTCCGGTCGGCGGCGTCGTCGCCCAGCTCGTCGCCTCGCTGCGCGCCCAGGGCGACGGCGGCCTCGACCACTCCGCCCTGCTGCGCTCCGTCGAGCGCCTCTCGGGCTCCGAGGTCTAAGACCTCCCCCGGCCCCCCTTCCGGGGCCCCCAGACTTCCGGGCCGTGGCGTCGCTGACACCTGTCCTGTCGCGCCCAGGCGCCGCCGCGGCCCGGAACACCCACTGCTCCACCCGCCGCACCAAGGCCCACCCAAAAACTTCAACAAACTGTTGACGTGGCTGCTCAGGGGTCCATACGCTCCCGAACACCGTCAGCAGTCGAAGCAGTTCCGTACGGAAGGTCAACCTCGCCACCATGTCGAAGCGTGTGCTCACGACCGAGTCCGGCGCCCCCGTCGCCGACAACCAGAACTCCGCCACCGCCGGCATTGGTGGCCCGATCCTCCTCCAGGACCAGCACCTCCTGGAGAAGCTGGCCCGCTTCAACCGTGAGCGCATCCCGGAGCGCGTCGTGCACGCCCGCGGCTCCGGCGCGTACGGCCACTTCGAGGTGACCGACGACGTCACCGGCTTCACCCACGCCGACTTCCTCAGCGAGATCGGCAAGCGCACCGAGGTCTTCCTGCGCTTCTCGACCGTGGCGGACAACCTCGGTGGCGCGGACGCGGTCCGTGACCCGCGCGGCTTCGCGCTGAAGTTCTACACCGAGGACGGCAACTACGACCTCGTCGGCAACAACACGCCGGTGTTCTTCATCAAGGACCCGCTGAAGTTCCCCGACTTCATCCACTCGCAGAAGCGCGACCCCTTCACGGGCAAGCAGGAGCCGGACAACGTCTGGGACTTCTGGGCGCACGCCCCCGAGGCCACGCACCAGATCACCTGGCTGATGGGCGACCGCGGCATCCCCGCCTCGTACCGCCACATGAACGGCTACGGCTCGCACACCTACCAGTGGACGAACGCGCAGGGCGAGGCCTTCTTCGTCAAGTACCACTTCAAGACGAACCAGGGCGTCCGCAGCCTCTCCGCCGAACAGGGCGCCGAGCTCGCGGGCCAGGACCCGAACTCGCACCAGACGGACCTCCTGCAGGCCATCGAGCGCGGCGTGAACCCGTCCTGGACCCTGCACGTGCAGATCATGCCGGCGGCGGACGCGGCCGAGTACCGCTTCAACCCGTTCGACCTCACCAAGGTGTGGCCGCACAAGGACTACCCGCTGCAGCGCGTGGGCCGCCTGGTCCTGGACCGCAACCCGGACAACGTCTTCGCCGAGGTCGAGCAGGCCGCCTTCTCCCCGAACAACTTCGTTCCGGGCATCGGCCCCTCCCCCGACAAGATGCTCCAGGGCCGCCTGTTCGCCTACGCGGACGCGCACCGCTACCGTCTGGGCGTCAACCACACCCAGCTCGCGGTGAACGCCCCCAAGGCGACGAAGGCCGACAACTACGGCCGCGACGGCCTGATGGCGTCCAACGCGTACGGCCGCGACCGCAAGAACTACGAGCCCAACTCGTACGACGGTCCCGCCGAGACCGGCCAGGCCCTCTCCGCGCCGCTCGCCGTCAACGGCCACACCGGCACGCACGAGGCCCCGGCCCACACCAAGGACGACGACTTCTTCCAGGCGGGCGAGCTCTTCCGCCTGATGTCCGAGGACGAGAAGTCCCGTCTGGTGGCGAACATCGCCGGCGGCCTGTCCCAGGTCTCCCGCGACGACGTCATCGAGAAGAACCTCGCCCACTTCCACGCCGCCGACGCCGACTACGGCAAGCGCGTCGAGAAGGCCGTCCGCGCCCTGCGCGAGGACTGAGCGAGCGAGGGTAACTCCCAGGCTGCGCCGGTGGGTTGACGGGAGGTCGACTCACCGGTGCTGAGCCCGCACCGCCACGGACCCGGATGAGGGGTGGTCCCGTGGACACCGCGGGCACGTCCGCCCCGGCGGACAGGAACGGGTCCGCGGTGGCTCTGCGAGCCAGTGCGGTGGTCAAGGTCCGACGGCTTCCTTCTCGACCTGAGGGAGGGGAATCCACGGTCCATCGCAGGCCGCCGCGGCCCCCTCTTCCGCCCTCCGTCGCCCCGGAGGGCCCCACCTGCTCCGCCCGGCAGCGCGCATGCATGTTCCGCCAGTCGCGCGCCGTCGGGCGGTCACAACTTCACATCCCAAGGCCAGAGAGCCGAGCACGGACGGTCCCGCGCTCGGCTCTCTTCATGGGGCGATGGGGTGCTCGGGGTCGGTGAGGGAGCGGTGGGCGGTGTCCAGGAGCTCTTCGCAGGTGAGGACCTCGACGCGGGTCACACGGGTGATGAACGTGCCCGGCGCCTCATCGATCTCGTCCTCCGGCACGTCGGCCTGAAGGCCTGAAGGCCTGAAGGCCTGGATGCCTGAAGGCCTGGATGGCCGATCAGGACGACGGCACCGGCTCGGCGCGTCCAGAGACCGAACTCCTCACGGATGCGGTCACGGTGCTCGTCCAGCCCCACGAGGCAGTTGACGGGATGTCCACCTCGTCACCGGGCACCAGCCGTCGTTGGGCGGCTTGGGCGGCTTCGCCGGCTCACAGCCACCGAAGATCCAGGGCTGACCGCGGAGGGCCCTCTGCAGGCCGTGCTCGGACGCTTCGGGGTCCTCGACGTCAATGCGGGGTCCTCGACGTCAATGCGGCCGTCACGCGGGACGCGCTCAAGCCAGAGCGCCGGCCCCGCCCTGCCGCGCGGGATGACGTGACGCCCCGGGCGGCCGTCGGGAGCCTCCATGAACCTGGTGCCCTCGCCCGGGGCCAAGCCCTCGGCACCGACAATCTCCCGCACACGCCGAAGGGGCGGTCCACCCCGCCGGGTGGACCGCCCCTGTCAGTGGCTCAGGCCGACGTCCGTCAGACCTTCAGCGGACGGATCGCCGTCGGCGCGTGGCCCGGCTCCGTCGCGATCTCCTCGAACTCCTTGACGTCGCTGATGTCCGCCGTGGGGCTCATCGAGATGTTCGTGATGCGCTCCAGGATCGCCTCGACGACGACCGGCACACGGTGCTCCACGGCCAGCTTCTTGGCCAGCTCGAAGGCCGGCAGGAGCTCGTCGGGCTCGGTGACGCGGATCGCCTTGCAGCCCAGGCCCTCGGCCACCTTGACGTGGTCGACGCCGTAGACGCCCAGCTCGGGGCTGTTCTGGTTCTCGAACTCCAGGTTGACCTGGAAGTTGATGTCCAGACCGATCTGCGCCTGCCGGATCAGGCCCAGGTAGGCGTTGTTCACCAGGACGTGGACGTAGGGGATGCGGTGCTGCGCGCCGACCGCCAGCTCCTCGATCATGAACTGGAAGTCGTAGTCGCCCGACAGCGCGACGACCGGGGTCTCCGGGTCGGCCTTGGAGACGCCGAGGGCGGCCGGGATGGTCCAGCCGAGCGGGCCCGCCTGGCCGCAGTTGATCCAGTGCCGCGGCTTGTAGACGTGCAGCATCTGCGCGCCCGCGATCTGCGAGAGGCCGATGGTGGTGACGTAGCGCGTCTCCGGGCCGAAGGCCTTGTTCATCTCCTCGTAGACCCGCTGCGGCTTCATCGGGACGTTGTCGAAGTGCGTGCGGCGCTGCAGGCTCTCCTTGCGCCCCAGGTGGGAGGCGACCCACTCCGAGCGGTCCGGCAGCTTGCCCGCGGCCTTGAGCTCCTTGGCGACCTCGACGAACAGCTCCAGGGCGACCTTGGCGTCCGAGGCGATCCCGTAGTCCGGCGCGAAGATCTTGCCGATCTGGGTGGGCTCGATGTCGACGTGCACGAACTTGCGGCCCTGGGTGTACACGTCCAGCTTGTAGCCGGTGTGACGGTTGGCCCAGCGGTTGCCGATGCCGAGGACGAAGTCCGACTCCAGGAACGTGGCGTTGCCGTAGCGGTGGCCGGTCTGCTGGCCGACCATGCCCGCGTTCAGGTCGTGGTCGTCGGGGATGGTGCCCCAGCCCATCAGGGTGGGCACGACCGGGGTGTTGGTGATCTCGGCGAACTCGACCAGGAGGTCGGAGGCGTCGGCGTTGATGATGCCGCCGCCCGCGACGATCAGCGGGCGCTCGGACTCCACCAGGAAGCGGATCGCCTTCTCGATCTGGGCGCGGGTCGCGGACGGCTTGTAGACCGGCAGCGGCTCGTACGTCTCCGGGTCGAACTCGATCTCGGTCTGCTGGACGTCGATGGGCAGGTCGATGAGGACCGGGCCCGGACGGCCCGAGCGCATCAGGTGGAAGGCCTGCTGGAAGACGCCGGGGACCTGCGCGGCCTCCAGGACCGTGACGGCCATCTTCGTGACCGGCTTGGCGATGGTCGCGATGTCGACGGCCTGGAAGTCCTCCTTGTGCAGGAGGTGCGTCGGCGCCTGGCCGGTGATGCACAGGATCGGGATCGAGTCGCCGATCGCGGAGTACAGGCCGGTGATCATGTCGGTGCCGGCCGGTCCTGACGTACCGATGCAGACACCGATGTTGCCCGGGTTGGCCCGGGTGTAGCCCTCGGCCATGTGCGAGGCGCCCTCGACGTGGCGGGCGAGGGTGTGGTCGATGCCACCGCCCTCCTTGAGCGCCTTGTAGAAGGGGTTGATCGCGGCGCCCGGAACACCGAACGCGTTGACGACGCCTTCGCGCTTGAGGATCTCAACTGCCGCGCGGGCAGCGGTCATACGAGCCATGGGGTTCTCCTGCTTCGACAGCTACGACAGCTCTTCGGCTGCCGGATACGGCTGGCGGATCCGGCTCCCGTCGCGCCCCGCGGTGAGCTTCTGTTTCCGCATTGTGGAAATTTTGTTCTGCTATATGGAAGCAATGTATGCGGGCTTCCCGGAGACCGTCAAGAGAGACCGGGGGAACGTCTCTCTTCGGCCCGGTTCACCCGTTCACTCAACTCGCAGCCGACGGGCACCCCTTGGGTGGAGGATGGGAAGGAGACGGCGCAAGGGACGGGACAGCACCCCGGCGAGCGGGGCGCGACGACGGCACGCCGTGCGGCAGGCGGTGGAGACGGTGACGGACAGTGGCGTGCCGATACGGTGCCCGGGCTGCCGGCGCGAGCATCTGTACGCTCCCCCGGCCTACCCCTGCGTGTGCGGCGCCCCCGTGGTCCCGCCCCTCGCGCGGGGCGCGGCGGTGGTGCGGGTCACGGACCGGGCCTGGGCGGACGAGTGGGTCACGGTGCGGTGCGGGGCCTGCGGACGGCAGGGGCAGTGGCCGCAGCCCGAGCTGGACTGCGGCTGCGGGGCGGTACTGCGCGTACCGGTCGCTCCGGGTCTTGGTCCCGCGCGACTGTGGGAGAAGGAGACCCATGGGGACGACGGGGCGCTCGGTTCGTGCGCCGGAACGCCCGGAACGGAACCGTCCGGCACACGAGCGCCCGGCCCGGCGGACCCCGGCGCGGAGGCGTCCGGCCCGGCGGAGCCCGGCACGAAAGCGCCCGGCCCAGCAGCCCCCGGCACGGAGGCGTCCGGCCCAGCAGGCCCCGGCACGGAGGCGTCCGGCCCGGCGGAGCCCGGCGCCGAAGACCCGCGCCCCGAGGACCTCGCCCTCCCCTCCCACATCCCGCTGCCGGTCACGGCCCCGCGCCCCCGCCCCGCCTTCCGCCCGGTCACGATCCGTGACGCCCGCGACGCCGTGACCGTCACCGCGCTGTATCTGCGGTGGCTCGGCTACCTGAACACGCGCAGCGCCGCCCGGCGTCCGCCCTCCGGAGCCCGGATCGCCGCGCGCGGCATGCTGGCGCAGGTCGAGCCCGAGCTGCGGCCGACCACCCTGCGCGACATCGAGTGTCTGTGGCTCACCGCCATGACGGAGGCCGGCGAGACCCCCGTGACCTGTGCGTTCTTCTCCCTCGCCGGGTACACCGCCGGGGCCCGCACCCGGGCGGACTCCTTGGGCGTGCCGCTGTTCACGATGGATCTGACCGGCACGCCCCAGCCGGTCAACACCGCTGCGGACGAGCTGGTCGCGACGGGGGCGTGAGCCGACGGCCCCGTACCGCCAAGGGCAAGGGCCACTGGGCTGCGGACGGGCCAGGGACTACGGGCGCGGGAGTGCGGTCCGGCCCGCGCCGCGCAGATGCGCCAGGTGCCGCGAAAGCGCCAGCGAGGCCATCAGCGCGACGAGCCCGCACACCCCCGGCCAGCCGAAGACGCCGTAGGCCCGCACCGCCAGCCAGGACCCGATGCTGCCGCCCAGGTAGGCGCAGGTCATGTAGGCCGTGTTGAGCCGGGCCCGCGCCCGGTCGCTCAGGCCGAAGATCCGTACCTGGTTGGCGACCGTGCCCGACTGCATCGCGACGTCGAGCAGCAGCGACCCCACCGCGAGGGCGGCGAGCCCCGCCACCCCGCCGAGTCCCCCGGCGAGAAGCACCGCGGACGCCACGAGCACGGCGACGATGCAGACGAGGTTGACCGTGTCGGATCCCCGCCGGTCCACCTGCCGTCCGGCCACCGGCGTACAGATCATGGTCGCCGCGTTGACCAGGGCGAGCACGCCGACCGCCGAGGCCCCGAGACCGTACTCGGGACCGGTCAGCAGCAGTGCCACGCCGGTCCACAGAGCGGAGAACCCGCCGAAGAGCATCGCCTGGTAGAAGCCCGAGCGGCGCAGTTCCGGTTCGGTGCGCAGCAGCCGCAGCGACTCGGCGAGCAGC
Organism: Streptomyces sp. NPDC040622; assembly: GCF_055593965.1. Lineage (NCBI taxonomy): Bacteria > Bacillati > Actinomycetota > Actinomycetes > Kitasatosporales > Streptomycetaceae > Streptomyces > Streptomyces sp. NPDC040622. Next base: position 177,332 of record NZ_JBVIXD010000005.1, read on the forward strand.
GCGGGGTAGCGCTGGCGGGACGGCGCGGTCGACCTCGGCAGCGCGCGGGCCAGGACGCAGGCGATGAGCAGGGTGACGGCCGACGTCATCAGGTAGGGGGCGCGCCACCCCAGCCACTCCCCCACGGCGCCGCCGAACACGCGGGACAGGAGCATCCCGCCGATCGACCCGCTCAGCAGCGTGCCTGCCACGGCGCCGCGGCGTTCCTCGGGGACGAGGCCGGCGGCCGTCGGCGCGATGACCTGGGCCACCACGGTGGTGACGCCGATCAGGACGCTCCCGGCGATCAGTGGTGAGAGCCCCGGCGCGGCGCCCGCACCGAGCAGGCCGAGTCCGGTGAGCGCGAGGAGCGTGAGGATGAGCGTCCGGTAGGGGATGCGGTCGCCGAGCGGTACGAGGAGGAAGATGCCGCCCGCGTAGCCGAACTGGGTGGCCGTGACGACGAGCGCCGCCGTATCGGCCGGCACACCGAGTCCGTCGGCGACCAGCGGACTGACGGCCTGCGGGAAGTAGACGTTGCCGACGGCCACACCGCAGGTGACGGCGAGCAGCAGCACCATGCCGCGGCTCAGGCCCGGCGGCCCCGCGGCACCGGCCGCCGCGGCGGTTTCGTGCGGCGCCTCGGCCCCGCCCTCCTCCTCGGTGCCCTCCCTCTCGGGGTCACCGGGTTTGGACAGGTGCACGCTCACCTCACGGGATCGGCCGACGGACCGGCTCACGATCGCCGGTCGGCCCCCGCCCGCACAAGGGGTTTTGGCCGAGGCATACTCGCCGCATGCGCATCCCTCCCGTGCTCGTCCGCCCGGCGACCGCCGCCGAACTGCCCGCTCTCCAGGACATCGAGCGGGCCGCCGGCGCACCCTTCCGCGCACTCGGCATGGCGGCGATCGCGGACGACGAACCGCCCTCCGTGGCGGAGTTGGACCGTTTCCGCCGGGCGGGCCGGGCGTGGGTGGCCGTGTACGACGAGGACGCGCACCGTGCAGGTGACGGGTCCCGCGGCGACGGGTCCCGCGGCGACGGGTTCGGCGGTGACGAGGTGGACGGCCCGCTCGCGTACCTCATCGGCGAACCCCTCGCCCAGGGTCCCGACGAAGGCCCCGACAGCACCGTCTTCCACATCGAACAGGTCTCCGTGCACCCCCGCGCCGCCCGCCGGGGCGTCGGACGCGCCCTGATCGAGTACGCCGCGGACCGCGCCCGCGCGGCGGGCGGTACCGCGCTGACCCTGACCACGTTCGCCGACGTCCCCTGGAACGCCCCGTACTACGCCCGCATCGGCTTCCGCCCGCTCGACGACGCCGAACTCACCCCGGCGCTCCGCCGGATCCGCGCGCACGAGGCGGAGCTCGGCCTCGACCGGTGGCCCCGCCTCTGCATGCGCCGCGACCTCGCGGGGTCCGGGCGCGCCGTCACTCCCCGTACCGCTCCCTGAGCTCGATCTTGCGCACCTTCCCGGAGACCGTCATCGGGAAGGAGTCGAGGATCCGCAGTGCGGCCGGGATCTTGTAGTGGGCCAACTGCCCCTTGCAGTACGCCTGCAGCTCCTCCAGCGTCAGTGCGCCGCCGGGGTCGCGGGGGATCACGCAGGCCAGCGGGACCTCGCCGTACCGTTCGTCGGGCACGCCCACCACCTGTACGTCGGCGACTTTCGGGTGGCGGTACAGGAACTCCTCTATCTCGCGGGGGTAGATGTTCTCGCCACCTCTGATGATCATGTCCTTGATGCGGCCGACGATCTGGACGTAACCGTCCTCGCGCATGACCGCGAGGTCGCCGGTGTGCATCCAGCGTCCCGCGTCGATGACCTCCGCGGTCCGCTCGGGCTCCTCCCAGTAGCCGAGCATCACGCTGTACCCGCGGGTGCGCAGCTCGCCGGAGGTGCCGCGCGGCAGCGTCACGCCGGTCGTGGGGTCGACGACCTTCACCTCGATGTGCGGCAGGACCCGGCCGACGGTGCCCGTGCGGCGGTCCAGGTCGTCGTCGCGGCGCGTCTGGGTGGAGACGGGTGACGTCTCGGTCATGCCGTAGCAGATGGACACCTCCTCCATGTGCATCTCGGCGACCACCCGCTTCATCACCTCGACCGGGCAGGGCGAGCCCGCCATGATGCCGGTGCGCAGCGAACTCAGGTCGTACGTCGCGAAGTCGGCGAGGTCCAGCTCCGCGATGAACATCGTCGGCACCCCGTACAGCGAGGTGCAGCGCTCGCGCTCGACGGCGTGCAGGGTGGCGACGGGATCGAAGGACGGCGCCGGTATGACGATGCACGCGCCGTGCGAGGTGGCGCCGAGGTTGCCCATCACCATGCCGAAGCAGTGGTAGAAGGGCACGGGCAGACAGACCCGGTCCTGTTCGGTGTAGCCGACCGTGCGGCCCACCCAGTAGCCGTTGTTGAGGATGTTGTGGTGGGAGAGGGTGGCACCCTTGGGGAAGCCCGTGGTGCCCGAGGTGTACTGGATGTTCACCGGGTCGTCGCAGCTCAACTCCGCTTCGCGCGCGGCAAGTTGCTCCGGGCCGACGAATGCCGCGGCGTCCAGGAGCTCGTCCCACGACCCGTCGCCTATGTAGTGGACGGCGCGCAGCTCGGGGCAGCGGGCCCTGACCTCTTCGACGAGCTCGCGGTAGTTGCTGCTCTTGTGGGACTGCGAGGCGACGAGGACGGATATGCCTGCCTGACCGAGCACGAACTCCAACTCGCCCGCACGGTAGGCCGGGTTGATGTTCACCATGATGGCGCCGACGCGGGCGGTGGCGTACTGCACGAGCACCCACTCGGCGCAGTTCACCGCCCAGATCCCGACCCGGTCGCCCTTTCCGACACCCGCCCCGAGGAAGCCGCGCGCCAACTGTCCGACGGCCGCACCGAATTCGGCGTACGTCCAGCGGGTCCCGGCGGCGACGTCGACGAGCGCGTCGCGCTCCGGCCAGGCGGCCACGGCCCGGTCGAGGTTCTGCCCGATGGTGTCGCCGAGCAGGGGCGTGCCGCTCGTCCCGTGCGCGTAGGAGAGTCCACTCACCGGAAGTCCTCCTCACGGTATTCCGCGTCCGAGCCCGCGGCCGTCGCCTCGCGCAGCTCGATGCGGCGGATCTTGCCCGACACGGTCTTGGGGAGTGCGCCGAACTCCAGGCGGCGCAGTCGCTTGTAGGGGGCGAGGACCGCGCGGGAGTGCTCGAAGAGCAGCTTCGCGGTGTCCGGGCCCGGTTCGAAGCCCTCGGCGAGGACGACGTACGCCTTGGGGACGGCGAGCCGCACCGGGTCGGGCGCGGGCACGACGGCCGCCTCGGCCACCGCCTCGTGCTCCAGGAGCGCGCTCTCCAGCTCGAACGGGGAGATCTTGTAGTCGGAGGCCTTGAAGACGTCGTCGGCGCGGCCGACGTAGGTGATGTAGCCGTCGGCGTCGCGGGCGCCGATGTCCCCGGTGCGGTAGAAGCCGCCCGCCATGGCCTCCGCGGTGCGGTCCAGGTCGCCGTGGTAGCCGGCCATCAGGCCGACGGGGTCCGTGCCCAGGTCGAGGGAGATCTCGCCCTCCGGCGCGCCCGGCGCCCCCGTCACCGGGTCGAGGAGCACGACGGTGTAGCCGGGGGTGGGGCGGCCCATGGAGCCGACCTTCAGCTCCTGGCCGGGTGAGTTGGCGACCTGCACGGCGGTCTCGGTCTGCCCGAAGCCGTCGCGGATGGTGACGTGCCAGTCGCGCCGTACCTGCTCGATGACCTCGGGGTTGAGCGGCTCGCCGGCGGCGACGACCTCGCGCGGCGGGGTCCGCAGCTGAGTGAGGTCGGCCTGGATGAGCATGCGCCACACGGTGGGCGGCGCGCAGAACGACGTCACGCCCGCCCGGTCCATCTCCGCCATGAGGCGCCCCGCGTCGAAGCGGGAGTAGTTGTGGATGAAGACGGTGGCCTCGGCGTTCCACGGGGCGAAGAGGTTCGACCAGGCGTGCTTGGCCCAGCCGGGCGAGGAGATGTTCAGATGGACGTCGCCGGGCCTGAGCCCGATCCAGTACATCGTCGCCAAGTGCCCCACCGGGTAGGACACATGAGTGTGCTCGACGAGCTTCGGGCGGGCGGTGGTGCCGGAGGTGAAGTAGAGCATCAGCGGGTCGTCGGCGAGGGTGATTCCGTCGGGCTCGAAGGCCTGCGGTGCGTCATCGGCGTCACCGTAGGAGAGCCAGCCCCCGCCCGCGTCCCCACCGACGACGATCCGCGTGTAGTCGCCGGGCACGTCGTCGAACTTCGCGGCGTCCTCGGGGCGCACGATCACGTGCCGGGCGCGGCCCCGGTCGATGCGGTCACGCAGGTCGACGGGGCCGAGGAGCGGTGTCGCCGGGATGACGACGGCGCGCAGCTTCATCGCGGCGAGGGCGATCTCCCACAGCTCGACCTGGTTGGCGAGCATCACGACGATGCGCTCCCCGGCCCGTACGCCCTGCGCACGCAGCCAATTGGCGACGCGGTCCGAGCGGGCGGACAGGTGCACGAAGGAAAAGCGGGCCTCGGACCCGTCCTCCTCGACGATGTGCAGCGCGGTGCGCTCGTTGCCGTCGGCGATGACGTCGAACCAGTCCAGCGCCCAGTTGAACCGCTCGGGCCGCGGCCAGGCGAACCCTTCGTACGCCGTGGCGTAGTCCTCTCGATGTCGCAGGAGGAAGTCCCGTGCGGTACGGAACTGCTCCGTGGCGCTCGTCCCGTTCGTCGTCATGTGCACCCCTAGTCGGTCCCGCGCTCACGGTGGATCACGTGGCGCCCGTCCTGCCGTACGCATTGCCGGACGCTGCGTAACATCGTGTAATTCGTGGTGCGGATCCACCACCCCCGGACGGGGGTGTCGCGAAGCGAAAGGGCGGACGCACGTGTCGGCTGATGGCGGCGAGACGGTGGAGGTGCGGGCCGCCCTGCTGCGGCTGCGCCGCGGGACGGGACTCCCGGTGGCCTTCGGCGGACTGCTCGACGGCCCGCTCCAGATGCGCATCGGCGAGCTGAGCGGCACGGGGACGCGCGCGCTCAGCGGCCTCGCCATCTCCTCCGGCAACGGCCTCGGCGGCAAGGCGGTCGCCCTGTCCCGGCCGTGCGCGGTCACCGACTACCACGTGTCGCGGCACATCAGCCACGAATACGACGCGGCGGTCGCCGCCGAGGGCCTGCGCTCGGTGCTCGCGGTCCCCGTGGTGGTGCGCCGCCGGGTGCGCGGGGTGCTGTACGGCGCGCTGCGCACGGCCCAGCCGCTCGGCGACCGGACGCTGGCGGCCGCGGTGGCGGCGGCCCGCGACGTGGAGCAGGCCCTGGTCGTACGCGACGAGGTGGGCTCGCTGCTCGCGGCGGCCAGGGAGCCGGTGGCCGGCCCGGGGGCGTGGGAGCAGGTACGCGAGGCGCACGGCGCGCTGCGCGCGTTGGCCCCGCGGGTCGCCGACCCGGCCCTTCGGGCGGAACTCATGGCGGTCTGCGGCCGGTTGGAGTCGGCGACGACGGTTCCCGAGCGCGCCCGCGACCGTGCCGTCTCCCTCGCCCCCCGCGAGGTCGACGTGCTGTCCTGCGTGGCCGGCGGCGTGACGAACGCGGCGGCCGCCGAACGGCTCGGCCTGCGCCCCGAGACGGTGAAGGGCTACCTGCGTTCGGCGATGCGGAAGCTGGGCGCGCACACGCGTCTGGAGGCGGTGGTGGCGGCGCGGCGGGCGGGACTGCTTCCGTAGCCCGCCCGGTGTCGTGGCCCTCCCCCTTAGTGGCGGGCTGGGCGTTCAGTGGCGGGCGGGGCGTTTAGTGACGAACTGGCCGTTCAGTGACGGGCGGGGCGGTTAGTGACGGGCGGGGCGCCACTCGTCGGCGGCCGGCTGTCCCGCCACGCCCCAGCGGGCAGCCTGTGCGGGCACATGGACCGGCCCTCAGTGCCTGGGGCCAGAACCCGGGTCAGGCGTCGACGACGTCCCCGAAGCGGATGTCGTACGAGGACGAGGTCTCGGCGATCCGCGTCAGCATCCGCTCGGCCTCCCGCGTCAGCTCCTCGCGCCGCACACGGCCGAGCCGCCCCCGCGCCGTGAACGGCTCGAACGGCTCGATGGTGAGAACGGCGGTTCCGCTCTTGGCGTCCTCCGTCAGCCGCCACACGCCGGCGAGGAACCCGTCGAGGAGGAAGACGCAGTAGGAGACGTTCCCCTTCCAGGTGCGCCCCTTGTACGCGGCGGGGACGACGCGGGACCGGTCGGCGTGCGAGAGGAGGAGGTTGTCGTACTCGGGCAGGAAGCGGGGCGGGGCCGGGGTGTCCGGGTCGGGCAGGGGCGCGTCGGGCAGGTCGAACAGCTCGACGCCGTTCTCGTCGCGGAACGTACGCAGCCGGGGCCGCAGCCGCTCGAAGACTTCCCTCATCCGTGTGAGCCCGGCCCAGGTCTGCATGTCCTTGACGGAGGCGGGCCCGAAGGCGGCGAGATAGCGCAAGACGGTCTCGTCCGGCGCGGGCGCCGCCCCCTCGTCGCCGCCCAGCCACTTCCCGGTCGTGGTGAGCGCGACCTGCCCGCCGCGCCGCCACAGCCCTCGCGGGGTGACCTGGACGAGCGGCAGCGCACACCGGGCGGCGATGCCGAGCGACTGCGGGTCGGCATCGGGCCACGTGACGAGCAGCAGCTCGCGGAGCTGCTTCATCGTGCGGGGCGCCGCCTCGACGGCCTCGCGCGCGATTCCCGCGAGCTCGCCGAGGTCGACGCCGGCCAGCCCCTTCCTGAACGCCGAGAGCTCTCTTTCGAGTGCGCCCTGCACGAGCGGCCGCAGCGTACGGGCGTCGGCGGCGGTGTGCAGGTGGATGGTGGACCGCATGGTGACCATCCGCACCAGCTCGCGCGACTCCAGGAGGGCGGAGAGTTCGCCGGGGTCGAAGTTCTCCAGGCGGGCGGCGAGGGCGTAGTACGGCGGTTTGACGTTCTGCGCCTGGAGACCGACGAGGTGGCCCACGGCGTCCTTGACGGACAGGTCGCGGCAACGGCGCAGGAGGAACTGCCGGTCGAGCGTGGCCCGGTTGAGGGCGCGCGCTCCCAGGACGGGCACGGCGGGAGCAGTTCCGGCAGGAGCAGTTCCAGCGGGGGCCCGGTGCGGCGTCTTGTTCATGGCGGTCACGCTAGCGGGACTCGCGGACACGTCCGGTCCGCGATTCCCGCCGCCCGGCGCGAGTCCCGCCGCCCCGCGCCCTCTTCCCCGACGCCCTCTGCCCCGCCGACCCACCTCCCCGGTCCACGCGCCGGCCACTCGCGACGCGCGGCCCGCCCCCTCCCTCCGCCACGATCTCCCCGCCCGCGCCTTTTGGGCCGTATATCCTGCTCCGAGGCACGTTAGACAAGCGTTCGACACGCTCGACACGGAGGGCGGCCACGAACCATGGCGGAGCGCCGAGCCCGTCCGGCACCAGCCACGAAGAAGCACGCGTGGCGGCGCACGGCACGGCCCCCGTCCGGCCCACCCGCCGACGGCCCGCACGCCGCGCCCACCGCGCCCGAGGACGACGCGCGGGATGACACGGACAGCGTCGTGGAGGCCGCGCTGTACCGCGACGGCGTCCGGGTCGCGACGCCCGCCTCCCTCGCGGAGACCTTCCGCGACCTGCGCGAGCAGCGGGACGGCATGGCGTGGATCGGCCTGGCCCGCCCGACGGAGGCGGAACTCCTCTCCCTGGCGGCGGAGTTCGACCTCCACGAGCTGGCGGTCGAGGACGCGATGGAGGCGCATCAGCGCCCGAAACTGGAGCGCTACGGCGAGACGCTGTTCGTCGTCCTGCGGGCCGCCCGCTACCTCGACGCCTCCGAGGAGGTCGACTTCGGTGAGCTGCACGTCTTCGTCGGCCCCGACTTCGTCATCACGGTCCGCCACGGCGCGGCCCCCGACCTGTCCGGCGTCCGCCGCCGCCTGGAGGAGAGCCCCGACCTCCTGAAACTGGGCCCCGAGGCGGTGCTGTACGCGATCCTCGACGCGGTGGTCGACGGCTACGCACCGGTCGTCGCCGGCGTCCAGAACGACATCGACGAAATCGAGACGGAGGTCTTCGGCGGCGACCCCGCGGTCTCCCGCCGCATCTACGAACTCTCCCGGGAAATGGTCGAGTTCCAACGGGCGACCCGCCCCTTGGTCGGCATGCTGCACGCCCTGATGGCGGGCTTCGCGAAGTACGGCACGGACGAGGAACTCCAGCGCTACCTACGCGACGTGGCCGACCACGTCACCCACACCAGCGAACGCGTAGACGGCTTCCGCCAGGCCCTGGCCGACATCCTCACGGTCAACGCAACCTTGGTGACCCAACAGCAGAACGCGGAGATGCGGGCACTGGCGGAGGCGGGCTTCGAACAGAACGAGGAGATCAAGAAGATCTCCTCGTGGGCGGCGATCCTGTTCGCGCCGACGCTGGTCGGCACGATCTACGGCATGAACTTCGAGACGATGCCGGAGCTGCAGTGGGCGGCGGGGTATCCGTTCGCGATCCTGCTGATGGCGGCGGTGTGCGTGAGCCTGTACTTCATCTTCAAGCGGAGGGATTGGCTGTAGCGGGGAGCCAGTAGACTTGATCGACTTCGCGTACGCGAAGGGTTCAGAAGGACTCTTCCGGCCCCCTGGGGAGAATCTGGGGAGAATGCGCAGCACTGGGGAGCGGGCCATCACCCGCCGCACCTCATTCGCCGTTGGGTGTAGCTCTCCCCGGGGGACGCCTGCGGTTCGGACCGTGAGGTCGTAGTCGTGCTGGTCAGAGGTGGAACAGAGCCGTTCGTGCTCGTGGGCGAAATGGAAGGCGAAGTAGGCGTCGAGGTCACCGTTGTCCTTCACCGCCCGGAGTTTGAGTACGGCCTCGGCGCCGCTCAGCCCCCACCTTGCCCCGGTGATTTCCAGACGATCGCCGATGAGATGCCTGCATGCGCCCTCGATCGGGCCGGTGGCGATCGGCCAGCCCTCGGCCAACGCGGTGTCGTAGCAGAGTTGGTCAAGGTGGCCGGCCAGGTAGCGGACGCAGGTGTCTGCGGCTTCGCGTTTCGCTCCGCGCAGGCCGGCCCGCTCCGCCTGCGCGGTGATCTCCGCGGCGGCGCGGCTGGCCCAGCCGTGGAGGATCGTGGTCAGATGCCCGGCGACCCAGGCTTCGGCTGCCGGGGTGCCGGGCCGGTGCAAGCTGTGCGCGGCAGCCCAGACGTACTCGCTGACGTGCACGATGTCGAGCAGGACCTGCACGGTGATCCCGCGCCGGTCGGCTTCGGCGCGGTCGGGTCGAGTTGGTGGCGGGCGCCGTCGACCAGGACGACCCAGGTCCGCACATGGTCGCGGTCGCGGGCCTGGGCCGCCGCCTCCCGCGCCTCCAACTCCCCGATCAACGGCCCCATCAGCATCGCCTCCTCCACCCACACGGTAGAGACCCGACCACGCCGCCGCCCCTCATGCGCAGTCGTACGTCAGCCCGCCCGCTCATAGGTAAGGACGGTCTTCGGGTGGTTGCCGATCTTGCGTAGGCGCAGCGGGCCGTCCGAGGACTTCACGTCGAAGTCGTACTCCAACTCCTCCGGCGGGCAGTTGACGGTCCTGGTGCCCTGATCGAGCTTGAAGTTGCTCATGGACAGGTCGTGCTGGTCGATGCCGGAGACAGTGGCGCTGCCCTTGCATCGCGGGCCGGTGCGGGACTCGATGACCACGCGTGCGCGTCTGCCCGGCTCGACCTGGTGGATGGTCAGCTGCTGGCTGCCGTCCCTGGCTCGCCACCGGCCCACGAACCAGGGGTGGATGGGCTTGTACTTCGTGGCCACCTCGGCGAATCCGGAGCCTTTGCGCCAGGTCAGCGTGGTGGTTTCCAGCATGCTGGGATCGACGAAGTCCACTCGGGCGCCACCGTCGCGGATGCGGGCCTTCGGCCAGGCGATGGTGCTTTTGGTCGGGTCGGTGGTCCAGGAGGAGAGGTCCCCGGTGGCGACGGCCGCGATCACCTCTTGCGGTTCTTCGCCGTCCCTGCAATACGCGCCGAAGCCGGCCGCGAGCCACACGGTGTCCCGGTACGCCTTTGCCCTGATGCCGTGGCACGGTTTGGTGCCGGTCTCATAGACCGTCTTCCGGGCGGACCAGGCGTCGTCAGAGGCGTGGCGATGCTGTGCCTCCAGGCCGCGGCGAGTGAAGCGGAGGGACACCTGCCGGCCGTCGGACAGTTCGAGGACGGTGTGGTCGTCGTCGTCCTCGACGACCCGTGAATCAGGCTTGTCCTCCGGTTCGCGGGGGGACTTCGTGTGCTGCGCGCTGCTGCCGGACGGTCCCTTGTCCGATTGCTCGGCGCAGCCGCCGACGGCTGCGCCGAGCATCAGCACCGCTACCGCCCACGCCGCTGCGCTCTTCGTTCTCATGCCGTGTCAGCTCCCCTGTACGCCGTGCCGCGATGCCCGGGCCGGTGAGTGGCACGAACTCGGCGATGCTAGTCGGTGGGGTGGGCGGCCCGCCCCGCTCGACCCCCGGCACGGTGCGGCCCCGGCGGTTCCGTCACTCGTCGACGACGGCGGCGACCGCACCCGGGCCGCCACCTCCCGCGCCTCCAACTCCCCGATCAACGACCCCATCAGCGTCGCCTCTTCCACCCACCCGGTAGAGACCCGACCTCGCCGCCATCACCCACAAACACAATCTCCCAGCTCAAACCATCGGGGCCGTCCCCGGAAGAGAGCTACACCCTTCGCCGTTTCCTGCGTGGCTCACCCCGGCCCTCCCCGGCTGTGCCGAACCGTCACCGACGGTATTGACCGATCAGGATGTGGACAGGACGGGCCACGCCACTGTGCGGAAGATCAGGCACCGCGTGTTGCAGCAGCCCAGATCAAGGACCTGGTCCGCTCGGCGGATCGGCTTCCTGGCTCATCCCCGATGCTCGCTCGCGCAGCACCGACCGCAACTCGTGCCATGCGCGCACGACAGCGATCAGGTTCGTCAGCACGACACGGACTTGGGACAGCAGAAGCCCCAAGAGATCCAAGAGCGCGAGGATCCGCAAAGCCAAGGTTGCCCATGTCACCACACACCCCTTCCCGTTGGCCCCATGACACGCGAAGCACCTGGGGTCACCGACCCACCGTCTTGGTCCGCATACTCCCGCCGCAAGAGATCAAAGTCGGAAGACAGCTCACATGAACATGGCAGGCCGAGAACTCGCTGGTCCCACAACAACTGTCAGTGCCGTGGTCTACCTTGCGGTCCAGTCAGGATCAGGTGCCGTACAGGCCATGCACGTGGAACGAGGTACGCCCCGTGAGGAGATGCGCTGTATGTATGGCGGACATCAGTCACCGGCATGGACTTGCGAAGTACTGCTCCGACACATGTGCCCTAGAAGCACGCCGCCCCACCATGCTCATCTGCGAGGAGTGCGCGGCCTCGTTCGTTCGGCCGAACCGTCCTGGTGCGCCTCCCCGCTACTGCTCCGAGGAGCACCGGGCCACCGCGGCGGCCCGCAAGGCCCGGGCCCATCACGAGGCCCGCATGGAACTGATTCGCTTACTGCGGGGGAACAGAACGTGCATGGTCTGTGGGGCTGACATCAATAGCCGCCATCCCCGCGCGAGGTACTGCGGCTGGCAGTGCCGCTATAACGACCAAGGGCATGTTCCGCGTCAACCGGCCGTGTCACGCGAGGAGCTACTTCTCAGACGCCGCGGGCGGAGGGCCTCCGCGCGGCCGGTATCGATCACTCTCCAGTGTGAGAGCTGTGGGTTCCCCTTCGAAGTACCCGGCGACAAGCCGGGGCGCAAGCCTCGGCGCTGCCAGCCATGCCGGGATCTCGACAAGCCGCAGGTGCGCCCAGGACCCCATGCCTGCAAAGGCTGTGGTCTGGCCGTTCCGGCCGAGCGAGGCGTTCTCGCTCTCTACTGCTCCGTCGACTGCCAGGTCACCATGAACAACCGGGCACAGGCGAAGCGGCGCAAGGTCGAGCGTGCGGAAGCGAAGCGAGAGCGGGAGTGCGCGGTCTGCGGTCAGCCGATCGAGATGCGGGAGCACGGGCTTCGCAAGTACTGCGGTCATGGCTGCTGGTATCGCGCCAACTACGTGCCCAGATCGAAAGCTGATGCCTGCGCGTGGTGCGGTGGCTCCATGGCCCACCGCCGGGGTGACGCCAAGTTCTGCGGGCAGTCATGCCATTCGAAGGCCCAGTACAAACGCCAGGTCGGTTCCGCTCTTCGTTCACGTCCCTGCAGCTACTGCGGACAAAGGATGCCGCTCAGCTCCGCGCACCGTGTCTACTGCTCGGGCCGGTGCTCCCGCCGTGCCTACTTCGAGGCAAACCCGGAAAGGGTGCGAGCCGCAAAGCGCCGCGGGAACCACCAGCGCCGGGCGATGCTCGCCCGTGCCAAGCGGTACAGCGTGACCGAACGAGATCTCTCACGGCTGTGGAACCATTACGAGGACAGTTGTGCCTATTGCGGCGAGAGAACCCCCTCCCTGCATCAGGAGCACGTCGTCCCGATCTCCCGGGGCGGCGTCGACGGCATCGGAAACCTGGTCCCGGCCTGCCCCGACTGCAACCTGTCGAAAGGCGACCGGACCGTCATGGAGTGGCGCCTCAGGAAGAAGTCCCCTCGCTACCTCACAAGGCCCGACCACCAAGGCGCGGCTCGCCTGCCGACCAGCACGCAACAGACCATCGAGACCGGCCTCGCTGCGCGGTGACGCACTCCTTCCGCGCACTGAGCAGCACACCCTCCTACGGGAATCGCTCCGACTCGACAGCCGACGCTCAGTACGTAGCGCTGCGGGGCGAGCGGCGCAGCGCTAGCCAGCCAGTTCCTGGTCCGGCTGAGGTTCTGGCGTACGCCAGAGAGCGCATACACATACGGACAAGGCGATGCAGACAGGAAAGCAGGAGCGAATCGAGAAGGCCGAAGCGTGCGCCCCAGGACTATCGACGCTGGGAACCCAACTCGCTTGAGCCAAGCGTCCAACCCCTGTCCCCAGCGACTGCGACGGCCTGCCCAGTACTCTGGGTAACGGCCAAGCCATGTCCGAACAGCCCCTCAGATTTAGTCCTCCCTCGTGACCTCCTGGCCCTCGCTGGGGAGAATCCGGGGAGTACCAAGCCCAGTTGGGGTGCGCCCGGGGAGAATCGACTGCGCAAGCGGGCAACACGGCGAAAGAGCTGGAAATACCCATCGCCCCAGGCCAGAGCAGGGGTTCGGTCAATCTCCGCAGGTCAGCGCCCCGAAGGTGACGACTTCAAGAAGATCTCTTCTTGGGCGGCGATCCTGTTCGCGCCGACGCTGGTCGGCACGATCTACGGGATGAACTTCGAGACCATGCCGGAGCTGCAGTGGGCTGCGGGGTATCCGCTCGCGATCCTGCTGATGGCCGTGGTGTGCGTCAGCCTGTACTTCGTGTTCAAGCGGCGGGATTGGTTGTAGGGGCATCCCTCGTCACTCGCGGTCGGAACGACTCCATGCGTAGACGATGTCTCGGGCCGCTGTTGGCCATCGGTGTCACGGTGACGCCGGCTCTCCCGTGGAGTTCCCGTGCGCCGGGGCCCGCGGTAGGGGGCGGGCCTCCTGACGAGGTCCCGCCCCCTACGTGTCACGTCAGAACTGCAGGGACCAGGCGTTGACCGTGCCGGTGTCGTTCGTCCAGTTGTCGGTGACGCGGAGCTTCCACGTGCCGTCCGCCGTCTCGGACGAGGCGTCGACGCTGTACGTGGCCTGGACGTTGTCCGCGCCGTCGTTGCTGTTGTAGTCCTTCAGGAGGTAGGCCGTGCCGTCGGGGGCGACGAGTTCGACCTTCAGGTCGCCGCGGAACGTGTGGCGGATGTCCACCGCCACGGACAGGTTGGCGGGGGCCCTGCCGGTGACGCCGGTGACCGGGAGCGGGGACTCGACGGTGGCGTTGTCACGGATCTGGTAGTCGTCCGCGTTCTCGAACTTCTTGCCGGTGGGCGGGGTGCTGCCGTCAGCACCCGTGTGCAGCAGCTTGTTCGGGGAGCCCGTGCGGGGGTCGGTGACCTTGCCGGACGTGGCGTCGGCGACCAGCTTGTCGCGGACCTGGGCCGGGGACCACGTCGGGTTCGCGGCGAGCAGCAGGGCGGCCGCGCCCGCGACGTGCGGGGAGGCCATGGACGTACCGCTCATCGACTGGGACGCGCTGTCACCGGAGTTGGACGTGGAGACGATGCTGTCGCCCGGCGCGAAGATGTCCAGGCAGGTGCCGTAGTTGGAGCCCTGGCCGTTGGACCAGCCGGTGGCGCGGGCGTCCCGGCTGTTGGTGGCGCCGACGGTGATGGCCGAGGGCGTGGAGGACGGGGAGTACGAGCAGGAGTCGGCGTTGTTGTTGCCGGCCGCCACGACCCAGGTCACGCCGGACGATATGGAGGTCGCGACCGCGTCGTTCACGGACTGGGTCTTGCCGCCCCCGATGCTCATGTTGGCCACCGCCGGCTTGACCGCGTTCTTGGTCACCCAGTCGATGCCCGCGAGGACCGGCGCCCAGGTGTCGCCCGAGGTGCCCTGACAGTTCAGCACGCGCACGCCGATCAGCTTCGCGCCCTTGGCGACCCCGTACGAACTGCCGCCGACGGTGCCGGCGACGTGGGTGCCGTGCCCCTGACAGTCAGAGGCGTTGGAGTCGTTGTCGATGAAGTCGTACCCGCTGACCGCACGCCCGCCGAAGTCGCGGTGGCTCATGCGGATGCCGGTGTCGACGATGTACGCGTTCACGTTCGCGGCGGTCGTGTCGTACGTGTAGCGCTTGTCCACCGGCAGATCGCGCTGGTCGACCCGGTCCAGGCCCCAGGAGGGCGGATTGGTCTGTGTGTCGACCGCGTACGCGACGGCGTCCGCCTCCACGCGTGCCACCGACGGGTCGCCGGCCAGCTCCTTGGCCTCGGCCTCCGTCATCCGCACGGCGAAGCCGCGCAGTGCGGCGGTGTACGTGTAGCGCAGGCTGCCCGCGTGCTCCTTGGCCAGCGCCTTCGCCGAGGCGGGGACGTCGGCGCGGGCCACCGAGCTCTTGAAGGTGACGATGTACGAGCCGTCGACCGCGCCGGGTCGGTCGGCGCCGACGATGCGCCCTTCACCGCCGCCGGGCGGCACGGGGGCGGCGACGGCGCCGGAGGTCGCGGCAACTCCCGCGAGCAGGGCGGTACTTGCGCCGACGGCCAGTACGCGCCGGACGGCGCGAGCGTCGATCTTCATGGGTTCTCCCTCGGAGTCCGACACGTCACACGTGGTACATGTGCCGTGTCCATGACATGCGATGTGTGATGGGTCAGGCGTGTCGGGTGGGCCAGGCTTGATGTGGGGGCCACACGGGGTGGGTGGGGTGTGTGCCGCACGGAGTGGGGCTCCGTGCGGCACCCGTCCGGTGACGTCGCACGGCTGTTGGGGACAGCCGCTCTTCCTGTGTCCGGTCCTGCCGGCCGGGGACCGAGGCGTACGAAGGTGACGTCGTCGGACGGGCCAGAGCATCGGCCAGTCCGCCGGGGCCCAGCAATCCGTAGCGCTACCCAAAAAGTGGCGGGCAGGGGTTGGGGGGGGGAGGGTGCGGGTCCGGCGCGGGTGCCGGGTCGGGTGCCAGGTCGGGTGCCGGGTCGGGTGCCGGATCCCGGCGGCAGGTCGGGTGCCGGGTCGGCGTGCGGCCCCGACGCCGCCCTGAAAACCCCTGACGTCGGCCCTGACGTCGGCCCGACATCGCCCTGACGTCGCCCTGACGCCGGGCTTCGGCATTCCGTAGGTGGTGAGCCCCTATTGCGACTTCGCCCGGGGGACGAGTAGACCACCGTTCAACGAACGCCGTGCTCCGGCGAGAAGAGCCCATGAGCCCCGCGACACGCGGCGGCCCACCGGGGCCTCCGGAGACGACGGCAGGCGAGAGGCGGAGCCGTGAACAGACGTTCCTTCGACATGATCCGGAACGTGGACGCGGGCACAGACGCAGACGTAGCCGCAGACGCAGACGTGGAAGTGAAAGTGGAGCCGGCCGGCGGGAGCGGTAGCGGTTCCGTCGGGCGGGCCGAGGAGGCGCGGCGCCTGCGGGAGGCACTGCGCGAGGGGCCGGTCGTCGCGGTGGTACGGGGCGAGACCGGGACCGGTGTCTCCCGTCTGGTGGACGACGTGCTCGGCGAGGCGGAGTTCGCGGGGTGGACGCAGTTGCGCGGGGTTTGCCGGGCCACGGTGGGCGTGGCTGCCGGAGCCGACGTCCGGGCGTCGGCCCCTACGGCACTCACGCCCGTCGGCGACACCCCGCTGAGGCCCGTCGCTGCCGCGCCGTCCGCGCCCGCCGCCGACCCCGCAGCCCCCTCTACCTCCTCTACCCCTGCAGATCCCCAAGCCTCCGCAGCACCCTCTGATCCCGCAGACCCCACCAAGCTCACTGACCCCACCGACTACACAGCCTCAGCCTCCTCAGCACCCACAGACCACACAAGCACCTCAGGCACCTCAAACCCTGCAGCCCCCACGCCCTCCTCGACCCTCACCTCCCTCACTCCCCTCACTCCTCTCACTCCCCTCTCCCCCATCACCGACGCGCTGGCCGGCCTGCCGTACGGGCCCGGTGCCTCCGGCCGCCCCCTCCCCGCCCTGACGGGGGCTCTGGCACTCCTCGTACCCGAGTTGGCCGACCGTCTGCCCCGGCCGCCCGCGGCCGTCACCGACCCGGAGGTGTGGCGAGGAGTGCTGCCGCGAGCCGTCGCGGCGCTGCTGGCCTCGCTCGGGGACGTCGTCCTGGTGGTGGAGGACGTCCACCGTGCCGACCCCGCCACCCTCGCCCTGCTCCAGCACCTGGTCGCCGCGATGCCGCCCCGGCTGCGGCTGGTCGTCACCGAGGACGCCGCGCCGGGGCTGCCGGTTTTCGGCGTGCGGCTGCCCGCGCGGGTCCCGGTCGAGGAGATCGACGTCCGGGCGTGGACGTGTGCTCAGACGGAGGAGTTCGTACGCCGATGGCTGCAGGCCCACCGGCCGCAGCCCGCCGAGGATCTGCACGACATGGTCGTCCTGGTGCACGAACTGACCGGCGGGCTGCCGGAAGTGGCCGAAGCGTTGCTGCGGTCCGCCGGGGAGTTGTCGCGCACGCGCGAGCGGGGCGGGACACGGGCCGCATTCGCGGCGGCCGAACGGCCACAGGTCGCCCCACCGGTCGTCCGGGACATCCGCGAGGAAAGGCCCCGCGCAGAGAGGACCGGCCCAGCGAGGACCGGCGCGGAAACGGTCGGAGCGGAAAGGGCCAGTGCGAAAAGGGTCGGAGCGGAAGGGGTCGGCGAGGGAACGATCCGTGAGGAGTGGCCCTCCGCGGGAGACCGCGCCAGGACCGCGGTCGGCACCATGCTCACAGCCCTCCGCGACATCGACGTACCGCCCGCGCTCCGGCGCGATTTCGCCCAGCGGTACGCGGGGCTCGGCGAGGACGCCGTGCGCGTCGTGGAAGCGGCGGCGGTACTCGACCGGGCGGTGCCGGTAGCCGTGCTCGCCGAGGTGGCCGGAGTCACCGCCGAGCGCACCGAGGCGGCCGTGGACGCCTGCGTACGGCAGGCCGTGCTGCGGGGCGACGGGCCGCGCCCCGTGTTCCGGTACCCGCTGGACCGCCGGGCCGCGCTGGCCCGGCTGCCGGGGACGCGGCTGGCCCGGCTCAGCCTTCGCGCCGCGCGGGCTCTGCACCGAGGCGGTGACCTCACGGCTCGCGACACGGGTCGCGGCACACAGCACAGCGCAGGGCACAGCACGGGCCACGGCACAGGTGACGGTCCGTCCGACGGCCCGGTCCCGCTGATCGACCTGGCCCGGCTGTACACCGCGGCCGGACGCGTACGCGAAGGTCTTCGCTGTCTCGTCGTGGCGGCCGACCGGGCGGCCCGGGCCGGCGACTACTCCACCGCCACCAGCCTCTACACGCGGGCCATCGCCGAGGACCCGCGCCCCGAAGGCCGCGTCCGCACGGCCGCGAAGCTGGCCCGCACCGCTCAACTCGCCCGCGCCGACGAGCATGTGGTCGCCGCGGTACGGCGCGTCCTGGACGAGGACGCGCCGCCGCCCCGGCTGCGCGGCGAGATCAGGCTGCACCTGAGCGTCGTGCTCCGCAATCAGAGCGGCGGGGCGCTTGACAGTCTGAACGAGGTCGCCCGCGCCATCCCCGACCTGGAGCTCACCGACCCGCAGACCGCCGCCCGCGCCATGGCGGTGGCCGCCATCCCCTCCATCAAGGGCTGGCCCGTCGAACGTCACCTGCACTGGCTCGACCGCGGCGAGACGCTCACCGGGCAGGTCACGGACCCGGGCGCGCGGGCCGCCATCGCCGCCAACCGCGCCACCGCGCTGATGCTGCTCGGCGATCCGCGGGCCTGGGCGGCCACCGAGGAGCTGCACGGCCCGGCCGACACCGCCATGGAGGCGGCGCACCACGCCCGGGGCTGGACCAACCTGGCGCACGCCGCGACCGCCCTCGGATACGACGTGCGGGCCCGCGAGTTCCTCGAACGGGCCGCGCACTGCCTCGCCGACAGCAGGAGCCCGTACCTCGAAGGGCTCACGCAGACCGCCCAGTTGGTGCTCGCCTGGCACGAGGGGCGCTGGCAGGGGCTGCACGACGCCGCCGACCGCACCACCCGCCTCTACGCGGAGATACCGGATCTGACATCGGAGGCCATGCTGGTGCGCGGGCTGACCGCGCTGCACCTGCTCGGCGACGTGCCGCGGGCCCGCCGCGATCTCGCGGAGGCCGCCCGGATCACCCGGTACGACACCGGCGTCATCCTCACCGCGTCGGCCGCCGCCACCGCCCGCATCCACCTGGAGGCCGGGCGCCCGGGCCAGGCGTGCGAGGCGGTGGAGGAGACCTTGCACCGCCTCGAACGCACAGGAGGCTGGGTATGGGCCGGTGAGGTGGCTCCCATGGCCGTGGAGGCCCTGCACGGCAGCGGGCAGAGCGCGCGAGCCCGGCGGCTCGTCGCGGACTTCGCCGCGGGGACCGGGTGGCAGGACGCGCCCGCCGCCCGTGCCGCGCTCACCGTGTGCCGGGCCCTGCTCGCGGAGGCCGAAGGCCGGCCGGAGGAGGCCGTCGGCCTGCTGGGTGACGCGGAGGCGCGGTGGCGCGGGCTCGGCCGGCCCTTCGATGCCGCACGGGCGGCGGAGGCCCGTGGTCGCTGCCTGCTCGGCCTGCACGGTGAAGCGGCCGCCGACGTCATCCAGGACGTGGTCGAGGCCTACCGGGAGCTCGGCGCGCGCTGGGACGTGGCCCGTTGCCAACGGCTTCTGCGCCGCCACGACATCGTCACCACCCACCGCCGCGGCCGTCTCGGCTACGGCGACCAGCTCTCGCCCCGCGAGCGGGAGGTGGCGCAGCTGGTCGTCCAGGGCCGGGCGAACCGTGAGATCGCCGAGAGCCTGGTCCTGTCGACCCGCACGGTCGAGCACCATGTGGCGCGTGTCATGCGGAAGTTGAACGTCACGTCGAGGACCGGCATCGCCCAGGCGGGCCTGACGGACGACGAGTCGCGGGCGGGCCGGCAGGGATAGGCGACGGCGGGCCGGCACTCCGGCGGGAGCCGGCGCGCCGGCCCGCGACGACCCGCCGCCCGCGACAAGCGGCGACGGCCGGTTGTGGCGGCGACGGTCGCGCCTACGTCGCGCTCAGCGCCCCGCTCGTCCACTCCGCGCGCAGCGCCTTCTTGTCCACCTTGCCGACCTTGGTCGTGGGCAGCCGGTCGAGCAGGACCGTCCTGCGGGGCGTGTACAGGTCGCCCAGCTCCGCGGTCACCGCACGGCCGACCTCGTCCGGGTCGACGTCCGCGCCCTCGGCCGTGGCCAGGAAGACCTGCACGGCCTCGCCGTAGTTCTCGTCCGGCACGCCCAGCGCCGCCGCGTTGCGCACACCGGGCAGGGTGAGCAGGAAGTCCTCGAGGACCCGGGAGTAGACGTTGTCGCTGGTGCTTCCGGTGACGATGATGTCCTTGGCCCGGTCGACGAGGTACAGGTACCCCTCGGGGTCGAGGTAGCCCATGTCCCCGGTGCGCAGCCAGCCGTCCCGCAGGGCCTCGGCGGTACGCTCCGGGTCCTCGTAGTAGCCAAGCATCACCGTCTCGCCCCGGACGCACACCTCGCCGACCTGCCTGACCGGCAGCGCGGCCGTGCTGTCCTCGCCGCGGATCTCGATCTCGGTGTCGGATATCGCGCGGCCGCAGCTGCGCCAGAGCTCGGGCCGCAGGGCTCCCTCCGTGGCGAGCTCCTCCGCGCCGAACGCGGCGATGCCGAGCGCCTCCGACTGCCCGTACCCCTGGCTGAGCACGGGGCCGAAGACCTCGACCGCCTGCCGCAGCCGGCTCGGGGAGGTGGCCGCGCCGCCGACGACGACCCGTCGCAGCGCGGGCAGGGCGCCCGGCTCGCACTCCGGGTGGTCGAGGAGCGCGTACATCATGGGCGGTACGAACATGGTGGCGGTGATCCGCTCCTCGCGCAGCACCTGAAGTGCCGCGCCCGCCTCGAACTCGGGCAGCACGACGAGGACGGACCCGGTCACCAGCGCCTGGACCGAGGTGAGATGGCCGCTGCCGTGCGTGAGGAGCGTGGCGGCGAGCACCCGGTCCGTGCCCGTGTCCATGCTCGGGAAGACCGCGGGCCGGGAGTCCTCGGAGGACTCGTCCACCAGGCCCACCAGCGTGTCGTACAGCCGGTGGCTGTGCGCGGCGAGCTTGGGGCGGCCGAGGGTGCCGCCGGTGTAGAGGACGGTGACGGCCTCGTCGGCCGCCGGGGCGGGTACGCCGGCGGGGCGTTCCTCGGGGCACTCCGCCGCCAGGGCGAGCAGGTCCGCGCACTGCTGCTCGCAGGGTCCGAGACTGAGGAGCGCGGGCGCGTGGACGCTCCGGCCCGCCGCGTCGGCGGCCCGGGCGGCGAAGAGCGGGTCGGTGACCACGGCGCGCGCCCGGGACTGCTCGACCAGGGCTGCGAGTTCGCCGGGTCCCGGCTCGGGCGGCAGGAACACGACGCGGCAGCCGATGAGGTGGACCGCGAGCTGCACCAGCACGGAGTCCACACGATTGGCCAGGAACAGCCCCACTCCGTCGCCGGGTCCGAGCCCCTGCCCGCGCAGCGCGTGTCCGAGGCGGAACAGCTGCCGGCGGGCCTCTCCCCGGGTCAGCCGTCGCGCTCCCTGCACGAGCGCCTCGGCGTCCTCGTCCTCGTGCCAGTGCTCCAGGACGCGGTCCACGTACGTCCGCGCCCCGGGTGTTTGCTGAGGGTTGATGATCATGGGCACATGCAAACATGCGACGCTTGGGGCGCGGCTCGCGAGGGGGCACCTTCGGCCATCGGGCGACGGGTACTATGCCCCGCTTTGGGGCAGCTGATCGGCTCTCTGTGGTACTTGTCCACGAGCGCG
Source organism: Streptomyces sp. NPDC040622 (assembly GCF_055593965.1). Classification (NCBI taxonomy): domain Bacteria; kingdom Bacillati; phylum Actinomycetota; class Actinomycetes; order Kitasatosporales; family Streptomycetaceae; genus Streptomyces; species Streptomyces sp. NPDC040622. The sequence continues at coordinate 198,659 of NZ_JBVIXD010000005.1, forward strand.
GGTACTCCGGGGCAAGGAATGGTGCCCGTCCGTTCCTCCCGCCCCCGGCGCCTCGTCCGGCCGTCGGGCCGCCGCCGGCACCCGCTCGTCGAACCGCCTCGCGCAGACCCCCGGCAACCGGTCCCGGCGCCCGTCCGCGCCGGAGCCGCTCCGTCACCGGCCGCCCCTCTCCGTCACCGGCCGGTCGTGCCGCAGGTCGTCGAAGAGCCGGGCCGACCGCTCGCGGTCCCACTTCAGTACGTTGCCCTTGGGCGTGGGGACGCCGAAGCCGGACACGGGCATGTTGATCTGCTTGCCGTCACCGCCCGCGACGCCCTGCACGGCGCGGAACATGCCGCTGAGGTCGCGCAGGTTCATGTCCTTGTCGACGATGAGCGTGTCGAGGCCGGCCTGCACGGCGGGACCGATCTCCGTCGGGTCGAAGAGGGTGCCGGGGCGGGCGGCCTGATGGGCGAGGGTCGAAAGGAACTTCTGCTGGTTCCTCGACCTGCCCAGGTCGCCCTCCTTCTCCTGGTGCCGCTGGCGGACGAAGGCGAGCGCCTGCTTGCCGCTCAGGACGTGGCAGCCCTCGCGCAGGTCGGCGCCCGACTTCTTGTCCTTGATGTCCCGGTCCAGGCACATCCGGACGCCGCCGATGGCATCGACGATGTTCACGAACCCGGCGAAGCCGATCTCCGCGTAGTGGTCGATGCGCAGCCCGGTGTTCTTCTCTACGGTGTGCGCGAGCAATTCGGGGCCGCCGTAGGAGAAGGCGGCGTTCAGCTTGTCCCCCTCGGGTCGCTTCGTCTTGCCCGTCGTGGTGTCGAGGCGGCCGGGCAAGGTCACCAAGGAGTCGCGGGGCAGGCTGACCATGCTGCTGCCGTGGGCGCCGGTGTGCAGCAGCATCATCGAGTCGGTGCGCCGTCCGCCGCCCCCGCCCGCGTGCAGGTCCTTCACGGCGCCCTCGGAGAGCCCGTCGCGGCTGTCCGAACCCACGATCAGGTAGTTGGTGCCCTTGCCCGGCGGCGGACGGTCCCCGTACGCGCCGAGGTCGACGTCACGGTTGAGCCGGGTCTCGGCCCAGCCGTACGTACCGCCCGCCGCGAGGACCACGACGCCCAGGACGACGAGCACCGCGCGCCGCAGCCTCCTGTGCCTCTTCGGCTGCCGGGCGTGGGCGCGCCGGGGGCCGTAGCGGGAGCTGGGGCGGTCGGCGAAGCGGTCGCGGGCGGTGGCGCCGTCCGGGGCCGGGGGCGGTGCCGAGGCCGCTTCCGGGCGCCCGTCAGTGTCGGGGGCGGCATCCGTGTACGGCTCCGGGCGCCACAGCTCGCCCGTCACCCGTACCGGCCGCCCGCCGTTCCCCTGGTGCTCCCCCGTGGGTGTGGCGCGTGCGGCCCGCCGGTCGAGCGGGTCTGTCATCGTCGGCTCCCTTGGTCGGGTGCGAGGTCCAACTCGCGCGGGTGCGGCCCGTCGAGCGGCTCCCCGCCCGGCTGCCCGGCCGGTGCCGTCCCGCCGGACGGGGCATCCAGCAGATACGGATCGGCGGTGCCGGTGCGCTTCATGCTGTGCCACTTCAGGCGGGTGCCGAGCAGCGCCGTGGTCACGGAGTGGATGACCACCAGGTACATCAACTGCCGGTAGACGAACTGCTGGAGCGGCAGCACCCAGAGCACGCGCAGCCGTTCGCGGTCGAGCCGCAGCGCGTACGCGGCGGTGACCAGTTGGACGGAGAGGAAGCCGAACCAGACGAGGGCGGCCTCCACCGGGTCCCGGAACAGCGCCCCGAACAGGGCGAACAGGTCGACGACCGGTGCGCACAGCGGCAGCACGATCTGGAACAGCGTGACGTAGAGCAGCACGCGACGGCCGAAGCGTCCGGCAGGGCCGACCTCGGTGACCGCGTGCCGGTGCTTCCACATCGACTGGAGGGTGCCGTAGCACCAGCGGTAGCGCTGACGCCACAACTGCCGCACGGTGACGGGCACTTCGGTCCAGGCGACCGCCGACTCCTGGTAGACGACGCGCCAGCCGGCCCGCCAGAGCGCCATCGTGAGGTCGGTGTCCTCGGCCAGGGTCTCGTCGCTGACGCCGCCGACGCCCATCAGGGCGTCCCTGCGGAACGCGCCGATCGCTCCGGGCACCGTCGGCATGCACTCCAGGACCTCGAACATCCGGCGGTCGAGGTTGAAGCCGAGCACGTACTCCAGGTGCTGCCACTTGCCGAGCAGACGGCGCCTGTTGCCGACCTTGGTGTTGCCGCTGACCGCGCCGACCGCCGGGTGGGCGAGCGGCTGGACGAGGCGGGCGAGCGCCTCCGGTTCGAAGATGGTGTCCGCGTCGACCATCACGACGATGTCGTGCCGGGCGTGCGCCAGGCCGGTGTTGAGGGCGCTCGGCTTGCCTCCGTTGGCCTGCCGGATCACCGTCACCCTCGGGTCGTCGATGCCCTCGGCGATGTCGGCGGTCGCGTCGGTCGAGCCGTCGTCGATCACGATGATCTGGAGGTGCGGGTAGGTGGAGGCGAGCAGCGAGTACACGGTGGAGGCGACACCGGCCTCCTCGTTGTACGCGGGCACGAGGACCGTCACCGGGTCCCGGACCTCGCGCAGCCTCGGCGCACCGGGCCGGTACCGGTGCAGCCTGCGCACGTGGAGCCGCGCGAACACCGCGAACAGGAGCATCCGCAGGACGCCGAGCACACCCGTGAGGGTCAGCGTCCACACCATCACGGTGAGGAACGCGTGCCCGAGCCGCTGCGACCAGATCAGGCCCTGGCCCTTGATCTCCTGGGCCAGGGGGGCCTGTTCGATGAAGGAGGGCCGGCCGAGACCGCCGCTGACGGTGGTGAACCGTTCCACCCTGCGGTCCCGCAGCAGGTCCTGGGCCTCGTGGTAGCCGAGGTCGGTCTGGCTGTGCTGGCTCACCAGACCCCGCCACGGCTTGCGGTCCTTGTGGTCCGACGCGACCACGAGGTACCCCTGCTCCGCCGCGCGCCGCGCCGCCGGCCACTGGGGGCCGCAGAGCGTGTCGGCGGCCGTGGTGTGCGGCAGCCGCAGCAGGGTGGTGTTGATGCCGGCGGAACCGGCGAAGGCGCTCTGGGTGAGCGACAGTTCGAGGCGTGCGCGCAGCGGCGAGGCGACCCCGAGGTCACCGCCGCTGTAGGTGTACGAGCCGATCTCGTGGCCCTCGTACAGGATCCGCCGCATCAGCTTCGGGTGCTTGGCCGCGTCCTTCCCGTAGACGAAGAAGGTCGCCTGCGCGTGGTGCCTGCGCAGCAGGTCGAGCAGGCGGGGCGTCCACACCGGGTCGGGCCCGCCGTCGAAGGTGAGCGCGACGGTGCCCGGCGGCATCGCGGCGGTGGCGACTTTCTTACGGCCGAAGCGCAGCAGTGGCTTTCCGTCGTCGGCCTCGCGCGGGATCGGCCGGGTGCACAGCGGTTTGGTGCGCGCGGCGTCGACCTGATGGGTCGTCCAGCCCTCGAAGACGAGGGCGACGGCGACCACCAGGAGGACCAGCAGGAGGACGAGCCAGTGTCCGCGCGGCGGGCGGCGGACAGCGGTTCGCGGGGTCACTGCCCGGGGTCTCCGGCCGACGGTGCGGATCTGTCGGCGGGCGGGCGGTGTTCGTCGCGGTCCGCACGGGCCTTGGTCTGCTGCCGGTGGGCCTCGTCCCGGACCTGTGCGCCGGCGCCCTGCCGTGTCCGGTCGGCGTCCCGGTCGGCTACCGACGGGCTCTTCGTGCTCGGCGGGTGCGTGCCGACCGGCTGCCAGAGGCCGCTGACCAGCGTGCCGACGAACAGCAGATAGCCGAGGCAGGCGCAGCCGACGACCAGCGCCATGCCTTGCAGCGCGCGCCTGCGCCAGCCCGACCGGTCGATGAAGACGGGGAGTTGGGGTTCGCCTTCCCGGGGGCGCCGGGGCGCGGGGGTCGCGCGGTGGGGCACGCCTTGCGGCATGTGCCGTTCCGTGTCCCGCGGTCCCGTGTACCGCGCCGTGTGCTGCTCCCTGCGGGCAGCGGGTATCGACGACGACCATCGCCCGTCGTGCGGTGTGCTGGCTATGTGGGGGGTGCCCTGCACTGGTGCTCCTGATCTGCGGTCGCGCACGCGCGACTCTTTGTGTGGGGGGTACGGGCCCGGGGGCCCGCGGGTACTGCCCGTGAGACGTCTCGGCCGCGTCCCGGTGCCCGGTGCGTACGGAGGGATTCCATACCGGCGCGCGCCAGGGGCCGTTCCCGGGTGGGGCCGGGAGGGCCACGTACGCATACGCCTTCGCAGGGGCCGGGAGGCCGGGGTGCGGCGGTCGGTCGTCACGCAGGCCCCGACCCTACTCGGGCAACCGGGTGGCAGGGCAACAGGTCACCCGGGGACCAAAGTCGGGCAAACCCACGCCCGAGTGGGCCTCTTGCCCGGATGTGAGAAACGCCTCCGCCCGTTCGGCGGCGGAACGGAACCGTCCGAAGCGAGCGGTCCGGGAGGGACTGAGCCCCGTCCGGGAGCGGCCGAGCGCCGTTCGAGCCGGGGGGGCGACCACGCCCGCCGTCTCAGCCGAACCGCAGGATGCGCGGCGCGAACGTGCCCTCGGGGCCGTCGGCGCGGCCGACCGACCACACCGTCGCCGTGCCCGGCACCGGCGCGAGCCTCGGCACCTGGGACTCGCCCTCCCCGGCCACCGCCGGCTCGCTGTACTCGGTGAACGACTGCGACTGCCCGTTCCAGGCGAGGAAGTCCGGCCCGGGGACGATCGGCGGCCCGCCCGGCGGGCCCAGCTTCTGCGAACGGGCCACCGAGACCCAGCCGAGCCCGCCGGACGGGGCGGGCGCCAGCGAGCTGATCGCGCCGAAGCCGGTGGGCACCGTCACCTGGCTCCACTTCTCCCCGTCCCAGCGGACCAGCAACGGCGGAATCGGCTTGCCCGGCGGGCCGCCGACGAACCCGGCCGTGCCACCCGCCCACACCTCGGTCGGCGAAACCGCGAGCACGCTGCCCACGGCCGACCGGGGGAACCCGTCCACGATCGTCTGCTGCCACGCCTGCCCGTCCCAGTGCGACACGGTCGCGCCCGACGCGGAGGCGCCCGCGGCCCAGACGTCGTCTGCGGCAAGGACGTGCAGGCCGTTCACGGATCCGGGCGGCGACGGCACGTCCTGCCAGCCGTGCCCGTCCCTGCGCAGCAGCACCTGCACACCGTCGCGCGAACCGGTCAGCCAGGTCTCGCCGCCCCCGGCGACGGCCTTGGCCAGGACGACACCGCTCGGCGCCCGGCTCTCCTCCCACGAGGTGCCGTCGTACCGGAGCAGGTGGGCGGCGCCCGCCGCGTCGCGGCCGACCGCCCACACCGCGGTGGGCGAGGTCGCGGCGACGGACAGCAGTTCGCCCTGCCAGCGGATGCCGGGCAGCTCTTGTCGCTGCCAGGCCGTCCCGTTCCAGCGCAGCACCAGCGGGAAACCCGGCGCCTGACGGCCGACGGCGTCGGCGCCCACGGCCAAGGCCCGGTGCGGCCCGAAGGCCACGGCCTCGTTGAGCCCGGCCTGCGGGCGCACTTGGGGCGGGACGGGCACGTGCTGCCAGGACTGCCGCGGAGACCGCTGCGCGGACCCCTGTGAGGACCCGGTGTCCGCCGCGGCCGATGTCATGACGGTCGTGAGCGCCACGGCGGCGGCGAGGGCCGCGGCGAGATGTCTGCGGGTCATGGTCGGCCTCCGAGCCGCTCGCTCATCAGATGCGGTTTCGATCCGTAGATCTCGACGGTCCCGAAGGACAACAGGGCGGACCCCGCGGTCGCCAGCGCGCGAGGGCTGACGTCGATCGCGTCGGTGCGCTCCGGGCCGTACGAGAAGGTCGTGCGGCGGCCGTCCACCCGTGCGTACTTCGACTGGAACGCGCGGTCGCTGCGCACCGGCAGCCACAGGGCGCCGTCCGGCCCGCGCACCATGGCCTCGGTGTACGTGTCGCCGAGCGGCGGGTAACCGGTCTTCCAGGTACGCCCGTCGAAGGTCATCAGGTAGGTGCGGGCGACGCCGTCGGTGTACCGGCTGCCGCCGAGCGTGGCCCGGCCCGAGGGTTCGAGCAGGATCGTGTGCACGTTGCTGTCCGGCGGCAGCGTCACCTTCGCGTCCCGCCACGCCGTGCCGTCCCAGCGCAGAACGGCGGGTCCGGTGCTGGTGTCCGCCCAGGCCCAGGCGTCGTCGGCGCTCCGCGCGGTGATCCCCATCAGGTACTGCACCCCGTCCGGGGTGGACTGCGCGGTCCAGCCCGAACCGTCGTGGCGCAGCACCTTCAGACCGGTGTCGTCCTCGCCGACCACCCACGCGGCCCCCGGCACGGCGGTGAAGTCCTGGTAGGTCCACAGGGTCTGCGGCAGCGGAACGGAGCTCCAGCCGGTCGCCGACCTGCGCAGGATCTCGCCCTCCCCCGCGCGGTTGTGGAGGATCCACACCTCCTTGCCGACGAACTGCACCTTGCCGAGCCAGCCTTGCTCACCCGCGCCGGGGAAGGCCGTGTCGCGGCGCCACGCCGTGCCGTCCCACCGGTACAGCATCGGCCGCAGCCCGTCGGCGGTGTTCTCGTACCCGGTCGCCCAGACGTCGCGCGGTCCCCGGGCGGCGAGGTCCAGCACGGTGACCGGCGCGGCGGCCGCCGGAACCGGCAGCGCCGACCAACTCGGCTGCACGGGCGTGGCCGTGGCCGTGGCCTCAGTCGGCGACACGACCGCGGCGCACGCGAGAACAAGGCAGACGAGGACCGCACGGAGACCGTTCACGAGACCCCCCAGGGCGCGAAGGCCGCAGAGCATACGGGCGTGGACATGTCCGCGGACAGTCAACATCCGGCCGATCGCGCGGATCTCGCAGATCTCGCAGATCTCGCAGATCTCGCCGACCGCGACGAACCACCCTCTCCCGCCCGCCGATCGCGACGAGTTGTCCGCGAACCCTCCCGGAATTGTCCGCGATCCGTAACAGCGGGATCCTCCGGCCGCAGTGCACCGTCATGCCAGGTGGTCGCAGGGCGGCCGGGATGGTGAAGGACTTCGCAAAGGGGCGGACATGGCACGGCACAGCGGCGGGCGGGGCTGGTACGGCAAGGTGATCGGGGCTGCGCTCGGGGTGACGATGCTCGCGACCGGCGCCTCGGTGTGGAGTGCGCAGGCCGGCACCACTGACGACGCGTCACCCTCGGCGAAGGCGCCGGCCAAGGCCGTCAAGCCGGTCTCCGCGACGATCGCGCACGCCTCGGACGCGGGGCAGCGCGGCGTCAACATCACCATCGACGACGGCCCCGACCCCAAGTGGACTCCCCGCATGCTGGACCTGCTGCGGGAGTACGGGGCGAAGGCCACGTTCTGCATGGTGGGGACACAGGCGCAGGCCCACCCGGACGTCGTCAAGAAGGTCGTCGCGGCCGGGCACCGGCTGTGCGACCACTCGGTGTCGCACAACACCGGCATGGACAAGGACGCGCAGAGCTACCAGTCGCGGCAGATACTCGACGCCGAGCGCATGATCACCAAGGCGTCCGGGGGCGTGCGCCCGATGTACTACCGGGCACCCGGCGGCGCCTTCACCCCGTACAGCCGCAAGCTCGCCGCCTCCCGCGGTATGCGCCCGCTCGGCTGGAACGTGGACACCAAGGACTTCGAGCGCCCGGGTACGGATGCCATCGTCGCCACCGTCGAGCGCGAACTGCCCAACGGGCCGACGCTCCTCTTCCACGACGCGGGCGGCGACCGCACCCAGACCGTCGAGGCCCTGCGCCGGATCCTGCCCCGACTCAAGGAGCAGGGCCACACCTTCGGCTTCCCGGTGCGCTGAGACTCGGCACCCGACCGGTACCGGCGCCCGGCGTGCCGGGTCGAGGAGGTCTTCCACACCCAACTCCAGATAGGTTAGGTTAGGCATACCTAAGTTCCCTGCTTGGGTCTCTTCAACCGCTCTGGAGCACCCGCATGCGCCTGCTCAGCGCCCGGACCACGCAGCCGACCCCCGCCGAACGCGTGCACTCGATCCTGCACACCGCGCAGTCGATGACGGTGATCTGCGACGGACACCACTTCGAGGTCCACCGGATCGACGGCACGGAGGCGATGGGCCACATCCATCTGCACGCCCCCGAAGAGCGGGTGACATCGCCGCACCCGCGCCTCCCGGCCCGCCTCGAACTCACCGACATCGCCCCCACCGCGGCACGCGACCGGCTGCGCGCCCGCGTCACCGTCACCGGGCTGCTCACGGCCCCGTACAGCGAAGAGGCCTCGCAGAGCACGTGCATGGAGTTCGGTGCCGCGTTCTACGAGGACGGGCAGGGCCGCCGTGCCGTCAGCCTGGACGAACTCTGCGATGCCACGCCGGACCCGCTGGCCGGGAGCGAGGCCGACATGCTCACCCATCTCGTGGACGGCCACGCGGAACTCGTGCCGCTCCTGGTCCGCCTGGTGCAGCCGCGCCCGGCCAAGGGCATGCTCCGCGCGGTCCCTCTCGCGCTCGACCGGTACGGGATGACGCTGCGCCTGGAGTACCCCGCGGAGCATCTCGACGTCCGGCTGCCGTTCGCCACACCCGTCAGCGACATCGACCAGGCGGGGCCCCAGATCCGTGGGCTTCTGGCCGCCGCCCGGCGCGCCTCGCACCGCAACCGCCTGCCGGCCTGAGCTCCCTGGCGCTCCCTCAGGGGCTTCCGCGGAGTCAGACGTGCAGGGTGGGCCGGTAGATGAGTTCCTGGATGCGGCCGTCGAGCGTCCGGTGCTCGATCAGTTCGAGGTCGAAGTCGGCCGCGCCCCGGAAGATCGGGTCACGCCCGGTCCGACCGGTGATCACGGGGAAGAGCGTCACCTGGACGCGGTCGACCAGACCGGCCGCCATCAGCGCCCTGTTCATCGACAGGCTGCCGTGCGAGCGCAACGGCACCGGCGACTCCTTCTTGAGTCTGGCGACCACGTCGACGGCGTCCCCGTGCGCGAGATCCGCGTCCGCCCAGTCGAGAGGCCCCTCCAGCGTGGTCGACACCACCGTCGCCGGCAGACTCGTCATGCGTGTGACCCACGGGTCACGCACCTCGGACTCCGCCGAGCCCGACGCCAGCATCCGCGTGAACGCCCGGTAGGTGGTGGCCCCGAAGACCATCCGCTGCTCCGCGCCGTACTGGGCGAGCCGGTGGTCGAGGAGCTCGGGCCCCTGCTTGCCCCAGTAGCCGGTCCAGCCCCCGCCCTCGGCGGTCCCGAAGCCGTCGAGGCTGGAAAAGACGTCGAACGTGTACGTGGCGGTCATGGCGCTCTCCTCGTGTCCGGTTCATCCCGCTTGGAGATGGTGGCCCCTCTCACGGATACAGACCGGCGGACACGGCAGGACTCATCGCCGTCTCGGCGGTATCCCGCCGGACGGCGAGCGCGCAGGCGAACGCGACGCGGTTCCCGGCCGATCCGGCCGAGAAGGCCGCCGCGTCCGGCGCCGCGTGCCGCCCGACGGCTTCCGTGCCCTCGCCATCAACTGCACGCCGAAACGCTGCCCGGAGACCAGTGACACCGAGGGCCTGACCGACAGGAGCCGCCTCCTCATGGAGAGGAACGGCGGTGTCACCGAGCTGGTCCGGGCCGTCGACCACGACAACGCCACGGGGGTCCGGCCCGAGATGACCGGCCTCCGGCACCAGGTGGAGCGCTGACCGCCGGCTTCAGTCGTGCGGCAGGAAGCGGGCGATCTCCGCCGCCACGACCTCGGGGATCACCGACGGCGCGAAGTGCATCTGGCCGGGGAGCGCCGTGTACGTGACGTGGGGCAGTGCGGCCGCGAGCCGGTCGAGGGTCTCCGGCATCGGCTGCCAGGTGTCGGCGCCCCGCATCAGGAGCGTCGGGGCCGTCACGGCGGACCAGCGTTCCACGTCCGTCGTGTCGGCAGCCATGGCTTCGAGGTCACGGGTCCAGCCGGGGGCGTCGGAGTGCTCGGGGTCGGAGGGCCCGGCGTCGGACGGTGCGTCGTGGGGCGGTTCGCCGTGCGGAGCTTCGTCCTGGGCCGGCCGCTCGTCGGCGGGGCCGCTCTGCTCCATGAGGTCCAGGAGCGCGGCCGGGACCCGGGCCACCTTCTCCGCCAGCAGCCGGTCGGCCCGCCGCCGGTCGCCGGCGGCTGTCAGCACCTCGAACTCGGCCAGCACAGGCCCCAGTTCCTCGCCCGCCGCGTACAGCGGGGGCTCCCACAGCACCAGCGAGCGGACCGGCAGCCCGGCCGCCGCCGCGTGCAGGGCGATGGTGGCTCCGTAGGACATGCCCACCAGGTGCACCGGGCGGCCGATCCGCTCGATCAGGACGCCGAGGTCCGCCACCTCGTCGGCGACCCGCTTCGGCGAGCGGCCCGGACCGCTCGGGGCGTACCCCCGCCGGGCGGGCAGCCACAGGTCGAACCGGTCGTCGAGCCGTTCGGCCACCGGCCGCCAGGAGTGCGTGCCGCCGCCGGAGCCGTGGAGCATGACGACCGGCGGGCCCGAGCCGAGGCGCCCGGAACCGATCGTGGTCCCGTCGAAGGACTCGTACGACGTGAGGGACAACGGCCCGGAGGACAACGACGTGGCGGACCCGGACAGTCCTACGGGTTCCGGCGACTCTGACGACTCGGACGACTTGATCGTGCTCGGCATGCCGGGACCGTTTCACGGTCCGCCCGGGCGGTGCCACCGAATTCTCTTGTTACCGAACGCGGACAGAACGCGGTGAACAATTCCCGGTCGGCCGTCATCTGACGGAGTGCAACAGCAGACCCTGATATCCCGTGGGGGGATCGCCTCGATGGCCACGTACCGCACTCGTCGTACCGTCCGTACCGTCGGCCTGGTGGCCCTCGGCACCGCCGCGGTGCTCTCGCTGACCGGCCGGCAGGACGACGAGAGGCAGCCGACCATCACCGTCACCACATCCCCCGTGGCGGCCGAGACCGCGTCCCCCGACCGCGGCCGGCCCCAGCAGGACGGCAGCGCGGCCAAGATCTACCGGCTCGGCCCCCAGCACTACCGCGCCGAACTCGTCGGCCACGGCGTCGTGGTCGGCCCCCGCTCGTAACACCCGCTGTCAGCGGCCGGGCCGGTCGAGGCGCGCGTAGACCACGACGTTGTCGCTGTAGCGGCTGCCCGTGTAGGTGCCCGCACAGGTGATCAGGCGCAGTCCGGCGTGGTCGAGGTTGCGGTAGACGTCGACGGAGGGGAAGCGGTCCTTGGCGTACTGCTCGGTCCGGGTGACCGTGAAGCGTGCCGTCGACCCGTCCTCGCGGTGTACGTAGACGCGATCTCCCTTGTCCAGGCGGGCCAGTTGGAAGAAGACGGCCTTGCTCTTGTTCCAGGTGACGTGACCGGCGATCACCGCGGGGCCTTGCGCCCCGGGAGTGGGTCCGGGCGTGAACCAGCCCGCCCGGGAGGGGTCCTTCGGCGTCTCCATCGCCCGCGCCCGGCCGAGCCCCAGCCGTTCCAGTGACGTATCGACGTCAATGTCCGGAATCGACAGGCGAGTCGGGGCGGAGGAAGCCATCACCGCCGCCCCCGACTCCGGGCGCCCCGATCCGTCCTCCGGCGACGACGAGGGCCGTCGACGCGGTCCCTCCGTGTCCGCGGAACCCGAACGGTGCGCGGACGGCACGCCGGGCGGAGCCGGCTCCTGGCGGGAGAGCGCCACCACGAGGGCCCCTGTGCCGACGATCAGGAGGACGGCGGCCACGGTGACCGACAGCCGACGCCGTCGGCCGCGTCGGTCACCGCGCAGCCGATTCGCTGCGGAGCGAAGAATCATGACGGTATGTCAGCTCGCGCTTCCGCCGGTGTGTGCCGCCCTGCGGCGCCGCACCACGAGGATTCCCGCCGCCGCCGCGACGGCCGCGCCACCACCGGCGATGAGCCCCGGCGACTCGACACCACCGGTGCCGCCCGATCCGGTCTCCACCCCGCCCGAGGGCATCGAACCGACCGCCGCGCCCTTGACCATGCCGCAGTCCGCGGGCGCGGTCGCCTCCTGGGGCAGCTTCGGGTCCAGCTCGCTCTTGCCCTTGCCGAAGTCGTACTTGCCGTTGCCGTTCGGGTCGATGCCGTGCTGGACGACGTGCAGGTCCTTGATGTGGTCGGCGACCTTCTGCGAGACGGTGATGGTCCGCTCGTAGGAGAGCTTGCCGTCCTTGCCCGCCGCGGGCATCCGGTCGACGGCCAGACCGCTCTTCTTGGCCGTGTCGCCCTTGGTGGTCAGGGAGATGTTGATGTCTCCGTAGGCCGGGAGACCCTCGGCCGTGGTGACGATGCCGTCCTTGTCCTTGTCCGCGCTCGCGTCGGGGCAGTGGAAGTCGTGCCCGTCGGTGGAGCCGTGAATGTGCTGTGCGTGCGGCTGTCCCGGCACCAGGCCCGACGCCTCTATCTTCACGTTCAGGCGGGTGCCGTCGATGGTCAGGAGCGCGGTTCCCCGGGCGCCGGAGTCGTTCAGCTGCTCCAGGTTCACCTGGTAGCTCTGCCCCGACCCGGCGTCGTCGTGACCCGGGTGCGCGGCGGCCGGCACGGCGGCGAGGGCCAGCGCGGCGGGGACGGCGGCGAGGGCGGTCAGTCGCGCGATGTGATGGGCTGTCACAGCGAGCCCCTTTCCTGTGCCGTTCGGCGGTGGCGCCGGACGGCCTCGGATCTCACGTACTTCTGACGCCTCTGATCCGGAGCCGCCCCCGGTGCGGATTGGTGTCTGTCGCACGGAATCTCTTCGAGGCGCATGACCGATGCGCACGGCCGACGTGGGCAACGGGCGCACATCGGCGGTCCACCGGTGCGCGTGTGAGTGGGTGCGCGGGTGGTACGTGGGGGCGGATGCGTTGGTGCGCGGGTGGTACGTGGGGGCTGATGTGCTGGTGCGCAGGTGGTACGTGTGCGTGTGTACGCGTCAGGTCCGCCGTTCCTGTGCCACGTGCCGAATCGCCTCCAGGACGGCGTCACGCATCCTCTGCGCCGCGCGGTCGGTGGCTTCCGCGTCACGTCGGGCTTCCGCCCCCGGGTGGCCGGTCGGCCGTGTTTCGCCGCGGTCCGGCGCCGGGTCGCCACTCCCCGCTCCCGTCCTCCACGCATGTCGTTCCATGTCTGATCCCCCGCACGCGAACACCACACCTCCGGGCACTGGGGCAGGACGCGCCCAGTGACAACGCCCGTAATTCGGCGCCCCGCGTCCGGCGGCTTGGTCGCCCCGCGTTCCCTCACTCGTTCGCCGTCAGCCGTCGCCCGTCCGGCGCGGTCGACGGAGGGGAATGGAGGGGAGGGAAGCCCGTCGACGGCGACTCGTGGACGACCCGCAGACGACCCGCAGACGACCCGTAGATGACTCGTAGATGACTCGTAGGTGTGAACGACCAATCCGAGCACGCTTCCGGGACGGATTCCTGACCATGGACCACGCAACACGCAAGCCGCCGCTCCGCGGCATCGAAGGGCTGTCCCTGGGTGCGCTGAGCGGCCTGCTGGCCGGATACGCGGCGATCGCGGTCGCCGAACTGGTCTCGGCCGCGGTGCGGCCCGAGTCGGGGCCGGTCATCGCCGTGGGCGGCGCGGCGATCGACCGCACCCCGCCCGGGGTCAAGGACTGGGCGATCCGGGAGTTCGGCACGAACGACAAGCTGGTGCTCCAGCTCGGCATCCTCGCCGTCCTGACGGTGCTGGCCCTCGCGCTGGGCATGCTGGCCACCCGAAGGCGGCTGACGGGCTCGCTCGGCGTACTGGCCTTCGGCGCGGTGGGCGCGCTCGCCGCCACCGGCCGGGCGGACTCGACGAGCCTCACCGACGCACTGCCCTCCGTCGTCGGGGCCGTGGCGGGCGCGGGCCTGCTGTACTGGATGACCGGGCGCCTCGCTCCCTGCGACGGAGCATCGGCCCGGGAGAACGGCACGGACCGGCCGACGGGCGACGCGGAGGACGGCCCGAGGGAATCGGAGCCTGCGCCCGCCCCGGCGGGATCACCCGCGAAGGCCTCCCCCAGTGGACCGGGATGGGACCGGCGCGGATTCATCCTCGCCGCCACCGCCGCGGCCGCCGCCTCGACCGGCGCCGGCCTCGCGGGCCGGGCACTGAGCGGCTCACAGGGCAAGAACGCCGTCGCCTCCCGCAACGACGTGGTCCTCCCCGCGCCATCGTCCACGGCCTCCCCCGTCCCGCGCGGCGCCGCTCTGCGCATCGACGGGATCAGCCCGTTCATGACTCCCGACGACGACTTCTACCGCGTCGACACCGCCCTGGTCGTCCCCAAGGTCGACGCCACTACGTGGAAACTCCGCATCCACGGCAAGGGGGTCAGGCACGAACTGACCGTCTCCTACGCCGACTTGCTGAAGATGCCGCTCATCGAACGTGACATCACCCTCACCTGTGTGTCCAACGAAGTCGGCGGCCCCTACGTCGGCAACGCCCGCTGGATCGGCGTCCGCCTGGCCGACCTGCTCAAGCGGTGCGGCGTCCGGCCGCCCTCCCGGGGCGGCCCGGCGGACCAGTTGGTGGCCCGTTCCGTGGACGGCATGACCATCGGCACTCCGGTGGACGACGTCATGGACGGCCGCGACGCGATGCTCGCCCTCGGCATGAACGGCCGGCCCCTCCCCTTCGAACACGGCTTCCCCGTCCGCATGCTGGTGCCGGGCCTCTACGGCTACGTATCGGCGTGCAAGTGGATCCAGGACATCGAGCTGACCACGTTCGACGCCTACGACTCCTACTGGGTCGAACGGAACTGGGCCAGACGCGCCCCCATCAAGACGGAATCCCGCATCGACACCCCCAGGCCCTTCGGCCGCCCGAAGGCCGGCACGGTCATGGTCGCCGGGGTCGCCTGGGCGCAGCATCGAGGGATCGACAAGGTCGAGGTCCGGGTCGACGACGGCCCGTGGGAGGAGGCCCGCCTGGCCGCCGAGGACACCCGGGACACCTGGCGGCAATGGTCCTACGAGTGGCGGGCCACCAAGGGCGGCCACACGCTGTTCGTGCGGGCCACCGACCGGACCGGGGAGACACAGACCGAGAAGCGGGCCGCGCCCATCCCCGACGGTGCCTCCGGATGGCACTCCGTCGTCGTCACCGTCGACTGAACCAAACCGGTCAGCGGATGGGCCCTGCCGCGACAAAACCGTGTCCGGCACTCGGCGTACGCACCCGGTCGTGAGTTACTGGTGCCGTCCGTGTCGTCAGAGTCGTCGGAGTCGTCGGAGTCGTCAGGGTCACCGGCACTGTCAGCGGTGCCGACGGCGCCGGCGTCGTCGGGACCGTCGGTCAGGTCCGGCCGGCTCGACACGGGCGCCATGCCGCACCTTCGCCGCGTCCGGAGGCCTCACCCCATGACAGAAGCCGCCCGCACCGGGGCCGGCCCGTCGGCCCGGCCCGACCTCCAGGCTCTGCTCGCCCGGGTCGCCACGGGCGACCACGACGCGTTCGCCGCGCTGTACGACGCGGTCGCGGGAGCCGTCCTCGGCACCGTCCAGACCGTGCTGCGCGACCACGCGCAGTCCGAGGAGGTCGCCCAGGAGGTACTGGTGGAGGTCTGGCGCACCGCGGGGCGCTACCGGGCCGAGCGCGGCTCGGTCGTCAACTGGGTCCTCACGCTCGCCCACCGGCGTGCCGTCGACCGCGTCCGTTCCGCCGAGGCGGCGACGGCCCGCGACCGACGCGCCGCCCTCCTGGACCACACCCCGGAGTTCGACGAGGTGACGGAGGAGGTCGAGGCCCGCATCGAACGGGAACAGGTACGGCGCTGCCTGCGCGCCCTCACCGACGTCCAGCGCCAGTCGGTGGGCCTGGCCTATTACCGCGGGCTGACCTACAAGGAGGTGGCCGAGGCCCTGTCGGTGCCCCTCGGCACGATCAAGACGCGGCTGCGCGACGGCCTGATCCGCCTGCGCGACTGCCTGGGGGTGACCGCATGACCGACATCGGTCCGCACGCGCTGACCGGGGCCTACGCCCTCGACGCCCTGGACGACGACGAGCGAGCCGCCTTCGAGCGTCACCTCGACATGTGCGCGGAGTGCGCCCAGGAAGTCCTTGAACTGTCGGCCACGGCGGGCAGGCTGGCGATCGCCCTGACGACGACACCTCCACAGGGGCTCAAGGACCAGGTGATGCGGCGGATCGGTACGGTCCGGCAGGAGCCGCCACCGACCGAGGCGTCATCGGCGGCGACGTCCTCAGCGGCGGACCCGGTGGCGCGACCGGTGGCGGACCCGCCGGCGGACCCGCCGGCAGACCCGCCGGCGGACTCGGTAGCGCCGCCGGCAGCGGCTCCGCCGACGGTCCCCGTGCAGCCGCCCTCCGCCCGCCGCTCCCGCCCCCTGCACTGGGCCCTGGCCGCCTGCCTCGTCGCGGCCGCGGCGCTCGGCGGCACGACGCTGTGGCAGCACGACCGGGCGGACGAGGCGCGCCAGGAGGCCCGGACCGCACAGCGGCAGGCGGAGCAGGTCGCCCAGGTGCTCTCGGCTCCGGACGCCAAGGTCAACTCGGCGGCCCTCACGGGAGGCGCGCGCGGCTCCGTCGTCACCTCCCACGAGCGTGACAGGGCCGTGTTCGTGGCCTCGGGGATGGCGGCGCCGCCCGAGGGCAAGGTGTACCAGCTCTGGTTCGCCGACGGCACCCACATGCGGGCGGCCGGCCTGATGAACCCCTCCCGCGCCGATCAGAGCGTCCTCATGAGCGGCTCCGTGGGCGAGGCATCCGGCATGGGCGTGACGGTGGAGCCGGCCGGCGGATCGAAGCAGCCCACCTCGAAGCCGGTGGCTCTGCTGAAGCTGCCTGCCTGATCGGGGCCGGACGCCAGAACACGCGGTCACTCGTTCGGGGAACGGACCAATCCGTCGACGTACCTGCTCCGGATTCCAGGCGATGAGGGCAGATTGCCTTCACGGATCTGATCGTTGAGGGATTTCCATGCAGACTCGAGTCCGCCGTGTTGCCGTTGCCGTCGCTGCCGCCGCCATGCTGCCGCTGGCGCTGACCGCCTGCTCCGACAGCGACTCCAAGGACAAGTCCTCCGACAGCGCGTCGGCAGCGTCGCCCAAGAAGTCGGACACCGCCGATCCGTCGGACGACATGGCCGGCATGAGCAAGCCGTTCGGCCCCGGCTGTGCCTCCGTGCCCAAGGACGGCAAGGGCAGCTTCGACGGCATGGCCAAGGACCCCGTCGCCACCGCCGCCTCCAACAACCCCGACCTGTCCACCCTGGTCACCGCGGTCAAGAAGGCCGGCCTCGTCGACACGCTCAACAGCGCCAAGAACATCACCGTGTTCGCGCCGACCAACGACGCCTTCTCGAAGATCCCGAAGGCCGACCTCGACAAGGTCCTCGCCGACAAGGCCCAGCTCACCAAGATCCTCACGTACCACGTCGTGGGCCAGAAGCTCGCTCCCAAGGACCTGGAGAACGGCTCCTACGAGACTCTGGAGAAGTCCAAGCTCACGACCTCGGGCTCCGGCGAGTCCTACAAGGTCAACGACAGCGCCAACGTCGTCTGCGGCAACGTCAAGACCGCCAATGCCGACGTGCACATCATCGACACGGTCCTCATGCCCAAGAAGTGACCCGGGCGGCACGGACTCGGAGGCGCCCCTCCCCTGCTCCGGGGAGGGGCGCCTCCGAGTCCGGTGTCAGAGTCCGCGGGGCGCGACCCAGAAGAACTCGCCGGCGTCGTCGTAGGCGTACAGCAGCGCGCTGCTGCCCGCGGTCAGCGTGCCCTCGCGCGCCTGCGGGTCCTGCCTGACCTGGACGAGGGAGACGGCACCGTCCCCGGCGGCGACCTCCGCCCGGCCGAAGGCCGCGTCCACCCGGCCGGTGCGGATCGTGCAGACCGACCCGATGAAGTCCTGCCGGGAAGCGCCCCGTTCGCCGGGGAAGAGTCTCGCGAGCGGTCGCACGAGAGCGCGTGCCGCCCACCAGGCGAGCGGGACGGAGACGGCCAGCAGGGCGATCTCGGCCGCGGCGCGTGCGAGTCCGGTCAGCCCCGACCGGCCGATGAGCACGGATCCGGTGAGGGTGCCGCACCACGCCACCACGACCGTCACGGAGACCGCCGCGGTGACCGGCACGCCGCCGAGTCCTGCCGCGTCGAGGTCGACGTCGGCGTCGAAGTGTTCCGCTTCGAGGCCGCCCACCAGGACGAGCAGCCAGAACCCGAGGACGACCACCAGGGCGGAGGTGAACAGGACGGCCGGAAATCCGGCTGCGGCGTCAAGAAACTCCGACATCCGCTCCCCCTCGCCCTCTCCGTACACGTCGACTCCGGTCCCGGTGCCGGATTCCGCTTCCGAGACCCGGCACCGGGACCAGCCCCCGTTCCTGCCTCACCCATCCTGGCCCGGGAGGCCGCCGGAGTTCACTGCCGCATTCCGGCAGTCTTTACGCGCTGTTGACGTCGAGCGCCGGGCACCAGACGCCCCCGGCACCTGTCTCACCGACTGTCCGGCCGGTCACCGGCCAATAGTTATGCCACGTATGCGAGTTAGGGCCGAATAGGGCTCTATGTCGTACGGTAAACTAACGATCAGTCGGGACGCTCCGTTGAGCGTGTTCCCGCTCATTTTTTGATGGTCGACATCACGGGGAGGCAGCACATGGACCGCACCGTCCACGCCCCCCGCCTGTGCACGGCCGACTTCTTCCGCGACCGCCGGGCCGTGTGCCCGTTCAGGGCAGTACGTGTCGACAACTCGGCACGCGACAGCGTTCCTGATAGTCGCCGCACCATGACGGGCGCCCCGCGCCACTGACGTCCGGGAGCCGCGCTCCCGTCCCGCCGTCGCGGCGCTGTCGTTCCCGGCCGCCCGACGGTCCCTCACCTCACCTGCCCTCGCGCCGCCGCGCCCGCCTCCCGCGGGCGAGGCACCCGCGCGTGTCCGGCCTGCACGGCGCCCCGGGTGCCGCACGTTCCCGTACACGCGCCACGCGCTGTCCGCGCCCGGCCACGGCCGGAGCGCGACGGGGCACTGACGCCATCGCCGAGTCACTCCGGAGGAGACGCCCGTGCACCACACCACCGCCCTGCTCATCGAGCTCGGGGCCATCATCCTCGCCCTGGGCCTGCTCGGCCGCCTCGCCGGGCGGGCGGGGCTCTCGCCCATCCCCCTGTACCTGCTGGTCGGGCTGGCCTTCGGGAACGGCGGCCTGCTGCCGCTCGGGGCGAGTGAGGAATTCATCGCCACCGGCGCCGAGATAGGCGTCATCCTGCTGCTCCTGCTGTTGGGCCTCGAGTACAGCGCGGGCGAACTGGTCTCCAACCTCAAGACCCAATACCCCTCCGGCGCCGTGGACTTCGTGCTCAACGCGCTGCCCGGCGCGGCCGCCGCACTGCTCCTCGGCTGGGGTCCCGTCGCGGCCTTCGCCATGGCGGGCGTCACGTGGATCTCGTCGTCCGGAGTCATCGCGAAGGTCCTCGGCGACCTGGGGCGGCTCGGCAACCGCGAAACCCCCGTCATCCTCGGCGTCCTGGTCATCGAAGACCTCGCCATGGCGCTCTACCTGCCGATCCTCACCGCCCTGCTCGCCGGCGCGAGCCTGTCCGGCGTCGGTCTGACCCTGCTCATCTCGCTGGGCACCGTCGGCGCCGTGCTCTACGTCGCCCTGCGGCACGGCCGACTGCTCAGCCGGGCCGTCTCCTCGAACAACCCCGAGCTGCTGCTCTTGGTCGTCCTCGGCCTGACCCTGCTGGTCGCGGGCTTCGCCCAGCAGCTCCACGTCTCCGCAGCCGTCGGCGCGTTCCTCGTCGGCATCGCCCTGTCCGGCAAGGCGGCCGAGGGCGCGGGAACCCTGATGAGCCCGCTGCGCGACCTGTTCGCCGCGGTCTTCTTCGTCTTCTTCGGCCTGTCGACCGACCCCGCCGCGATCCCACCGGTGCTCGTGCCCGCCCTCCTCCTGGCCGCCGTCACCACCTGCACGAAGATCGCCACCGGCTGGTACGCGGCCCGGCGCGCGGCCATGAGCACGGCGGGACGCTGGCGGACCGCGGGCGCGCTCGTGGCCCGCGGGGAGTTCTCCATCGTGATCGCCGGGCTCGCCGTCGGGACCGAGCCCCGCATCGGCCCGCTGGCCACCGCGTACGTCCTCGTCCTCGTCGTCGTCGGCCCGCTCGCCGCCCGCTGGACCGAGCCCCTGGCCCGCCGCCTCACCCGCCCGGCGACGCCTCCGGTGCACCTGCGCACCGTCGAGGCCGAGCGGACCGGCACCGAGGCGGCGGAGAGCGTGCCCACCGCCTGACCCCGCCGCCGTGCGCGACGGCGCGCGGCCGGACCACGAACCGCCGTTACCGAGGCCATCGCATCGACGAAGGAGACCAGATGACCATCCAGTCGATCCCCGGAAACCTGCTCGACGGCTACGCCGAGATCCTCGTCCGGGCCGCCGCGACCGGCCGCCGCCTGACCCGCGACGAGCTGGCGTCCCGCCGCGCGCTCGGCGTACGGGCCGCCACCGCCGGCTGCGCGTGGCGTGTCCTCGTGCGCGATTACCTGGCCACCACCCGCGCCCACTGCCCCGGCACGGGAGACGTGGGTCATTTCCTCGCCGCCGCGGAGCAGGCCATCGACGCGCTCGCCGAAGGCTACGAGCAGGCACAGCGCATGGCCGTGCGCCAACAGGAGTCCGCCCGGCGCGACTTCATCGACGACCTGCTGCACGGACGCGGCGACCTCGGCCATCTCGCCGCGCGGGCCGAGCGGTTCGGTCTGCTGCTCTCGCACGCCCACGCGGTGGCCGTCGCCGAGGGGGCGACCCCGTACGAGGAGACCGATCCCGTGGTCCGCACCGTCGAGAGCGAACTCGTCGGCCGCTTCGGCGACCGGCAGGTCCTGCTCACCACGCAGGACGGCCGGCTGGTCTGCGTCGCCTCCGCCCATCAGGGCGAGGTGCTCGACTTCTTCGCCAAGCTGGCCCACTGCGCCACCGACGGCGGGCGGGTCGCCGTCGGCCGGTCCAGGCCCGGACCCACCGGCGTCGGCCACAGCTACGAAGAGGCCCTCAACACGCTGGAGCTGTCCCTGCGCATGGGCTTCGACGAGCCGGTGCTGCGCGCGGCCGAGCTGCTGGTCTTCCCCGTGCTGGCCCGGGACCGGCAGGCCCTCGTCGACCTCGTCCTGACCACCCTCGGCCCGCTGGAGACGGCCAGGGGCGGGGCCGCTCCCCTGCTCGACACCCTGACCGCCTACTTCGACTCGGGCTGCGTGTCGGCGCAGGCTGCCCGCCGACTGTCCCTGAGCGTACGGGCCCTGACGTACCGTCTCGACCGCGTCCGCACCCTCACCGGCGCCGATCCCGCCGACCCCAGGGACCGCTACACGCTGCAGACGGCCGTCATCGGGGCGCGCCTGCTCGGCTGGCCGGGCACCGAGCTGTGGGAATGTTCGTCTCCCGGGGCCGGCTCCCGCTGACGTCACGGCTCTGGGGTGCTAGGGCTCGATCAGGCCGGAGCGGATGGCGTAGCGGGTGAGTTGGAGGCGGTCGCGCATGCCGAGTTTCTGCAGCAGGTTGGCGCGGTGGCGTTCGACGGTCTTCGGGCTGATGAACAGCAGGGCCGCGATCTCCTGCGACGTCCGCCCCTCGGCGACGAGCTTGAGGATTTCCTCCTCGCGGTCGGTGATGGCCTTGGCGGGGAGCGCGGCTCCCTCCTCGGCCCGGTCGAGGTAGTTGCGGATGAGGGCGTTGACGGCACCCGGGTAGATGAACGGCTCGTCGCGCATGGCTCCCCGGCACGCTTCGACCAGGTCGCGGTCGGCGGCGGACTTGAGGACGTAGCCGCAGGCACCGGCCCGCAGCGCTTCGAAGAAGTACTGCTCGTTGTCGTACATGGTCAGGATGAGGATGCGCATCTCCGGCCGCAGACCGGCGAGTTCGCGGGCCGCCTGCAGGCCGGTGAGGCGGGGCATGGCGACATCGAGGATCGCCAGGTCCGGCTGTTCGGCGCGAGCCTTCTCGATGGCTTCGGCGCCGTCGCCCGCTTCCGCGACGACGCTCAGGTCCGGTTCACCGTCGAGGATGAGCCTGACTCCGCGCCGGACGAGCGCGTGGTCGTCCGCGAGCAGGATCCTGGTCGTGACGGGTGCGGTCATGGTCACTCACCCCGCTTCCGGTCCGGTGCCGCGGGCTTCCCGTTCGGCACTTCGGGCTCCTGGCCCGGCGCTTCGGGCTTCCCGTTCGGCGCTTCGGGCTCCCGGTCCGGTACTTCGAGGCGGACCTCCGTGCCGCCCTCGACCCGTGCCGCGAGAGTGAGGTCGGCGCCGATGAGCAGGGCGCGTTCCCGCATGCCGCGCAGGCCCGCCCCTTCCGGCGCCGCCCCGATGCCGCGGCCGTCGTCCTGGAGGAGCAGGGTCAGCGCGTGCGGGCCGCGGCGCAGGGCGAGCTGGGCACGGCGGGCGCCGGAGTGGCGGACGATGTTGGTCAGGCCCTCCTGGGCGACACGGTAGAGAACGAGCTCGACGTCCGAGGCGAGGCGGGGCAGCGCGCCGTCGACGTGACACTTGACGGACAGGTGCCCAGGGGTGGTGGTCTCGTTGGCCAGGGCCCTGAGCGCGCTGGTCAGGCCCAGTTCCTCCAGGACGCCCGGGCGCAGTCTGCGGGCAATGCGCCGGATCTCGTCCAGGCTGGACCGGGTGGTCTCCTGCACCTGGTGCAGTTCGGTCCGCAGTCCGGCGGGAGCCCGGTCGGCGACCCGCTTGAGTTCGAGCAGGACCACGGTGAGCGTCTGCCCGATCTCGTCGTGGAGTTCCTGGGCGATCCTGCGGCGCTCGGCCTCCTGCGCGGACAGGGCGAGGCCGCTGCTGGCGGCGCGTTCGGTCTCCAGGCGGTCCAGCATCGCGTTGAACGTCCTGATGAGACCGGCGACCTCGCCGTGCCCGGCCACCGCGGGACGCTGCCCGGGACGCAGCAGGTCGGTGGTGGTCATCGCCCGGGTCAGCCGCTGCAGCGGCGCGAGACCGATCCGCAGCAGCGCGGCGTTGGCGATCAGCATCACGGCGAGCCCGGCACCGAGGATCACCGCCTCGGTGAACAGCACCGGCGTGGAGACGGTGACCGGCCCCAGCAGGAGCAGGATGGCGGCCGCGAACAGCACGAAGGCGTTGAGCAGGAAGATCCGCCAGTACAGGGACACGGACGTCGGGGCTCCTCGTGATCGGCGCGGGGCTTGTACCGGCCAGGATGTGTGTCCGCGCGCCGCGCTGTCCATCGGTGCCGACACCCATTCACGCCGGGTCACCGCCGGCGTTCGCCCCCGGTCGCCGCAGGTCGTCTACAGGTTCGCCCCTGCCCGATATGGGTGTCCGCACCGATGGTGACCGCCGGGTGCCGCGGCGGACCGTAGAGCCCCAGAGTCCGCCCCGGCCCCCGCGCGGCCCGGCGGACCGGTCCGGGAGGAGGGCCATGACGCACGACGACGACAGCAGGCTCGGCGACATCGAGGCGGGCCTGGAACGCGAGGACCCCGACTTCGCCCGTGCCCTGCAGGACGGCCGCCCGTGCCGGCCGCGCGAGTACCGGCACCGGCGCGCCTGGCTCTCCCTCGCCGTCGGCGCGGGCTGCCTGGGCCTCGGGGTCGCCCTCGGCCACGGCCTGCTCCTCGCGACCGGACTGGTCATCGCCGGGGCCTCGGCCTCCTTCTTCGACCCGCACCGGCGCCGCCCGGGCGGTGAGGCACCACCCGTCGACCTGTGACCCGCGGGATGGCACCAGGCCCGCCCGAGCCCCTGAGCTGCACCTTCATACCCGAGGAGCCATCCCTGGAGCCACCGTGACGCCAGGGATGCCATGCGCGGCACCATAAATAACTCCACATGGCGCCACTCGTGTGCCATGATGGCGCCACGAACAGCGCACCTCTCGGCCTCACCGCCCGGGGGTGCGCGTTTCACGGAGTGACCATCAACGGGGGCGGATCATGGGGACTGCACAGAGACACGAACACGGACACACACCGGCGTCGCCCGGCGCCTTCACCGCCTTCGCCCGCTTCGCGCTCTGCGGCGGCGGGGTGGGGGTCGCCGCCAGCTTCGCCGTGACGGCGCTCGCCTCCTGGACCCCGTGGATCCTGGCCAACGCCCTGATCACCGTGGTCTCCACGGTGCTCTCCACCGAGCTGCACGCCCGCTTCACCTTCGGTGCGGGAGGGCGCGCGACCTGGCGCCAGCACACGCAGTCGGCCGGTTCCGCGGCAGCCGCGTACGCGGTGACGTGCGCAGCGATGCTCGCCCTTCAGCAGCTGACGGCGGCACCCGGCGCGGCACTCGAACAGGTCGTCTACCTGTCCGCCTCCGCGCTCACCGGTGTCGCCCGGTTCGCGGTGCTGCGACTCGTCGTCTTCGCACGCGGCCGCACCCGGACCACGGCTCCGGCCCCGGTCCGCGCCACCCGTCCGGTGCGCGCGGCCGTGGCCCGCGCCTCGGCCCCGGCGGATCCCGCGACCCTCTGCCCGGCCGCGTAACCCCGACACACCTCGACGCGGGGGAGCCTCAGCCCGCGCCACCCCGGTCCACCCCGTCCGGGTCGTGCGTGATCAAGTCGCCCGGCTGGCAACGGAGTACGTCGCAGATCCTCGACAGGGTCGAGAAGCGGATGGCCTTGGCCCGCCCGTTCTTGAGCACGGAGAGGTTGACGACCGTGATGCCCACCTGCGCGGACAACTCGGTCAGCGTCATACCGCGTTCGGCGAGCACCCGGTCGAGATGGATGCGGATTCCGTGGAGTTCCTCGTCGGGCATCAGATGGTCCCTTCAAGGTCCTCTCTCATGCGCACGCCCTCCCGCATGATCTTGCCCAGGATCACCGCGGCCAGGCCGGCGACGATCAGGACCATCGGGCCGGAGAACGTCACCTCGGACCCCACCATCGGCGCCATGCTCCCGACGAGCCAGGACTGCGACCAGCCGACGACGAGGCCGGCCACCGGCGTGCCCGCGGCGACGACCCAACCAAGGACGGAGAGGCGCCGGGCGACGTCGTCGGTGAACGGACCCCGCAGCAGGACGGCGTCCAGCAAACGGGAGAAGAGCAGCAGCGCGAGGCAGCCGAACAGCAGCCAGGGCAGCGCCCCACCGAGGTCGGCGGCGCGCTGCGCCGCCGAGGGGTGGTCCTGACACAGGCGCGTCACGCTGCCGGACGCCTCCACGCCGTCGCCGAGCGACAGTTCGTCCGCCAGCGAGGCGTTGGCCCACATGCCCGTCTCCGCGCAGACCGCGCCGTCGTCGAGCAGGTGTGTGATCCCCTTGCCGACGAAGGCGAGCCCGCAGATCACCGCCAGCGCGAGGGTCACCGAGGCCAGAATCCTCGTCAGTCGCGTGTTCATCGTTCCCCTGTCCACCATGTCCCCAACCCATCGTTTTTCGATATGCCAACCCTAGGGGGCATATCGATAATCGACAAGTCCGTGGCGCGCCTAGCCCGGCGCCCCCGGCGACTCCCCGGCCGCCCGGCCCGCCCCCGCGCTCCGGCGCGGCCCCCCGCCCGCCGTGAGGTGGTCGAGGGTGCCCGTGAGCTGGAGCAGGCGTTCCAGGCAGAGCGGGCGGTGCTCGATGCGCAGGAGGACGCCGTGCGCGTCGGCGACGCGACGGACCATCAACAGGGCGGCCAGGCCCATCGAGTCGATGAACGTCAACCCTTCGACGTCAAGCCGCACTTGGTCGACCGCGTGCCCGCCGGCGCGGGCTCGGTCGAGGCGGTCGCGGACGGTGGCCACGAGGTCCTCGGTCACGCCGTATTCCAGGCTGCCGCCCACGTGGACGGTCACGACGCCCTGGTGGAACCGGGCGTGCAGGGTGAGAGGGGAGACGGGGCGGGTCATGCGTTCTCTCCGGTGTCGGGGCCGGCGCTCGGGCCGGTACTGGGGCCGGTGCTGAGGCTCCCCTGCCGAACGCCGAGGGCGCGTCGCGTGCTTTCCAGTACGCGCGTGGCGCGCGGGAAGTCGGACAGTCGGCGGCCCAGGACGTCCGGGGCGAGGAGCAGACTGCGGGCGGGCACGTGCCGTGCGGTGAGGATGTCCGCCGTCCAGTCGAGGAACCTGCTGAAGAGCTCGCCGCGGGCGCGGGCCACCATCGAGTATTCCTGGTCGATGAGGTGCGGCAGATCGTCGACGGCCTGATGGAGCGTCATCTTTGGTCGCTCCAGGCCTTGTTCGAGCAGGACGGCGGCATCGCGCGCGTCGGCCGCCCACGCGTCGGCGCCGAGGACCTCCGCGTACCTGCCGCCCGGGCCGAAGGCCGCGCCGCCGACGAGCACCGGCACCCCGATCGCCCGGCAGGCGGTGAGCGCCGCATGGGCGGCGGGGAGGTTCGTCGGGATCGACGAGGCCAGCGCGACCGCGTCCGGCACGTCCTGGTGCAGGTGCCTGACCAGGTGCGGGGTGGGGGTGTGCGCGCCGAGGAAGTCGACCTGCCAGCCGCGCGGGCGCAGCACCTCGGCGAGCAGTCGCGCGGGCAGCGCGTGCCACTCCCCGTCCACGCAGGCGATGGTGATGCGTCTGCCGCGCCGCGGGGTGCCGACGGGCACCGCACCGGCCCCTCCCGTGAGGGTGATGACGCGTTCGTCGATGGCCGTCGCCGCGTGCTCCTGGGCGACGCTGATGCGGTTCGCCGCCCATGCGACGCCCACCCGCTCCTGCACGGGGGCGATGAGGTCGAGCAGGACGCTCTCGTACGGGGTGCCCGCCTCGACCGCGGCCCGCACGATACGGGCGGCCCCGGCCTCGTTCCCGTCGCGCACGTCGTGCCACAGCTGGGCGCGGGCCCGTTCGAGCGGGTCCCGGGTGGGGGCGGTCATCCGGTGTACCTGCCTCGGGTGTGTCCGTCGACGGCGCTGAGGTGCTGGTGGCGCGGCACGGCCATGGCGACCACGGCCATGTCGTCGTGCGGCCCCCGGCCCACCCACTGCGACGCCAGCATCTGCACCCGCTCGACGACGGCCTCGGCCATCATGCCGAAGCACTCCGACAGCGCCCACGACAGCCGTTCCCGCCCGAACATCTCCGTGCCGAGCGGCCCGCCCCTGGCTTCGACGATGCCGTCGCTGAAGAGCAGGCACACCTCGCCCGGCTTGAGGCGTACGTGCGCCGTGCTGGACGTGACCTCCGGCAGGGCGCCGATCAGCGTGCCCTTGGTGTCGGCCTCGGCCACGGTGCCGTCCGCCCGGGCGATCAGCGGCGCCGGGTGGCCGGCGCTGGTGACGCGCAGGTCGGCGCCGTTGCCGCGGCGGACCACGGAGGCCAGCGCCAGCGTGGCGAACCGGGTGTGTTCGGTCTGCAGCAGCGATTCGTTGAGCAGGCCGAGCAGTTGCTGGTGGTCGTGTCCCATCGGCCGCAGCGCCTGCACCGTGTTGCGGATCTTGCCGGTGAGGGCGGCCGCTTCGAGGCCCTTGCCGCAGACGTCGCCGAGGACGGCCAGCGTCTCGTCGTCCTCGGTCCGGCCCGCGTGCACGTCGTAGAAGTCGCCGCCGACGTCCTCGCTCGCGCCCGCGGCGAGGTAGCCGCCCGCGTACTCCACTGCGTGCACCGCGTGCAGGTCGGGCGGCAGCAGATCGCTCATGAGCGTGCGGGAGATGGCGCTCTGCTCCGCGTAGAGCCGCGCCGCGGAGACCGCCGCGCCCGCGCGGGCGGCGAAGATCCGGGCGAAGAGCTCCTCGGCCTCGGTGAACGCACCGCGGTCCGTGGACCGCAGCAGCATCAGGACGCCCGCAGGCACCCCGTGGCCGGGCAGGGGCGTGATCACCACCGAGCAGACGGGTCCCGTGAAGTGCGCGGGCACCGCCCACTCCGGCAGCGAGGTGGGGTCGATCCACCGCGAGGGCACCGGCGGGAAGCCCTGCATCGCCTCGCTGAGGCCGGGCACCTCGGCCAGGTCGACCGGGAGGGTGGTGTGCGTGACCTCCCCGGACGGTCCGGTGTACGTCACGGGGTACACGTTGCCGCGTCCCGGCGCGATCACCAGGGCGGCGTCGCACAGATGTCCTGCCGCCACGGCGGCCGTCACTTCCATGCACCGCTCGACGTTGAGCGACACCAGTAGTTGCTGGGAGACGTCGGCGAGCAGCGCCGTGCGTCTGCGCTCCGCGCGGAGTTCGTCCTCCGCCCTGCGCCGGCGCGTGTCCTCCGCCAGCCACCACGCCCAGTGCCGGTCGTCGAGACGGGCCGGCCTGGCCTCGAAGCTCCGCTCGCCGATCCCGCCGCGCGCGACGTCCGGCTCCCGCCTCGTCTGGGCGGGCAGTCCGGGCCGCGTGTCCTGGCCGACCAGCCGCGCGTGCGCGTCGGCGAGCCACCGCGGTGCGGCCCCGTCCAGGGCGGTGCCGGACCGCGCGCCCGGCAGGAGGAGCCGTCCGGTCTCGTTCGTGGCCGCGATCCGGCCCGCCTCGTCGGCGACGAGCACGGGGTGCGGCGCGGTGGCCCAGGCGTCGGTGAGGTCCGGCGGCACGGTGCGTGTCGTCGTGCCGGCCTGTTTCGGTGCGTTCATGTCGAAGGGCACGCGGCGCGAGCCCTCACCCCCTTCCGGAGCGTCAGCGGGCGCAGGACGACCGTCTCGCTTCTTCACCGGAAGCGCCAAACCATCAGGGGGATTTCACCCCATTGGTGAGCGTCTGTGATGCGGAGACCGGCAAGCGCGCGAGCATCAGGCACCCGTTCGAACCGAGGGGGAGGTCTCTCCGCGCGCCGATCGGTCCAGCGGCGGGGAGCCGGTCAATTCAGCGGCAGGGATACGGTGATGAGCTTGCCGTTCCGGCCGAGGACGAGGGTGATCTCGCCGGCCAGCTGACGGACGAGGGGCCAGCCGTACCCGCCCTCGACGCCCGCCCGCGCATGCCGCGCGTCGGCGTTCCGCGGCTGGGGAAGGTCGGCCGAGCGGTCGCCCACGGTCACCCGGATGTCCCGGGCCCGTGCGCTGACCTCGAACCGGGTGACTCCGCCGCCGTGCCGCAGGGCGTTGGTGAACAGTTCGGAGACGACGAGCAGGATGTCGGCGAGGGCGCGTTCGTCGATCACGGACCCGTGGCGGTCGGCCCGCTCCCGCAGGACACTCACCACCTGTCCGCGCGCTTCGCCCGCCGTCGCCGGGAGCGGCGGGGTGCCGGGGCACGATGCCGGGACCGTGCTCTCGCTCGGCCAGTCGGACGGTGCGTGGGGACTCACTCGCAGGCTCCCCTCACCGGGCCGCCGACAGGGCCGACTCGAGGTCCTCGGAGAGATCGAAGAACTCGGCGGTGCCCGTCACGTCGAACAGTCGGCGCACGACCGGCAGGAAAGGGCCGCACACCACCAACTTGCCGTCCACAGCGCGGTGTTGGCGCTGCGACTCCAGCAGTACGTGCAGCACCGAGGAGTCCGCGAAGTCCAGGCCCGAGAGGTCGAGCACGGTACGGAGGGCCAGTTGTCCGCCTTCGTCTCCGCGGGAACCCGCCGGCCGGGGTACACCTGCCCCGGCCTCGGACGCCCGGAGCAGGGCGCCCTCCAGAGCGCCCACGTTGTCGGCGTCCAGATATCCGGCGGCGGCCACCACAGAGACCTCGCCGTGCCGCGCCACCGTGAGCTCCGCCGCCTCATGCTGCATCTTCACACCGCTCTTCGAGCCGTCCGTCATGGGCACCCCCCTTGGCCGGGCTCAGGAACACCCGATGTGGACCGTGGTACCCGAGCGATTCTATGTACCCCGTGCCCGCCGCCCTACGCCCTCACCCGTCCCGCCGACACCACGGTGCCGATCCGCAGCAGCGCGTCCAGGTCGGCCAGCGGGTCGCCGTCGACGAGAAGCAGGTCGGCCCGGAAGCCGGGGGCGATGCGCCCGGTCACCTCGCCGAGCCCGAGGGCCTCGGCGGTGTACCGGGTGGCCATGGTGAGGATCCGGCTGTTCGGCACGCCGAGGTGGGCGTAGAAGGAGAGCGCGCCGGGCAGTCCGTCGAAGCCCGTCCGCTGGACCCCGGCGTCCGTGCCGAGGATGATCCTCGCCCCGGCCTCGGCCATCTGCCGGACCTGGTCGAACATCGTGGCCGCGCGTGCCTCGCCGAACACCTGGGGGAGCATGCGCCAGTGCGGGCTGACGGTCAGGCTGACCGCGATGCCCGCGTCGATGATGCGGTCCAGGACGTCGGGCCTGAGGTCGAAGCCGCTCTCGGTCATCCAGGTGCAGTGCTCCAGGGTGTCGACTCCGGCGTCGACCGCCGTGGCGATCGCGTCCGCGCCGTGGGCGTGCGCGGCGACCGGCAGCCCCGCGGAGTGCGCCTCGTCGACCAGGGCGTGCAGTTCCGCGCGGGAGAACTGGCTCTGCCAGCTGCGCGGCCCGTCCTTGGTCAGCCCTCCTCCGCTGGTCATGACCTTGATGACGGCGGCGCCCGCGTCGGCGTTGCGCCGGACCAGGTCGCGCACCTGCCGCTCGCCGGAGACCTCGCCGCCCAGGAAGTGGCAGTGCCCGCCGGGCGGGGTCGCGGGGGTGCCGGCCGCGAGGACACGCGGCCCTGCCAGGTGGCCCGCGTCGATCTCGGCGGCGACGCGGAGGGCGAGATGACCCCGGTCCCCGAGGTCGCGCGCCGTCGTGACTCCGGCGCGCAGCAACTGGCCGGCGCGCTCGCACATCTGTCCGTAGAGGACCTCGTCGCTCTGCCGCAGGCCCGCGACGGGGTCGGTGCCGCCGTCGAAGATCAGGTGTACGTGGGAGTCGATGAGGCCGGGCAGCAACGTGCCGGAGCGGTCGAGGCGCGGCACACCGGGGCCGGCGAGGCGGTCGAGCTCGTCGGCGGCGCCGACTGCGGTGATCGCGTCGCCCTCGACGAGGACGGCGCCGTTCTCCAGGTAGGTGCCTTCGTCCGTCAGCACCCGGTCCGCGGTGATCAGCATCGGACCATTCTCCCCCGCCGCCGGGGCGACGGGCCGGGTGTACGGGGCAGTGCCCGTCATGGGCTAAGATCAATACTGCTTCCTCACGCCGGACTTCCGGCCGGGGACACGCGTTGGTCGTCCAAGGAAAGACGCCCCGCTTCCTGCGGGGAAATGCAGGTGCAAGGCCTGCCCAGCGCTCCGGACAAGCCCTGGACTCCGTACGCGGACGTCCGGGGCTTCTGTCGTCCCCGGGCCCGTGCGGCCTCGGGTGCCTGAGGAAAACCGCCCCCGCCCTCACCGTCACACGACCTCGCGCGGCGTGTCCAAGCAGTCGCGGGCCCGAGTGGGGGAACAACCCGAGCAGGGGAACACGGGAACAAGAAGGTGGCTGCCGCGCCGCCGCAGGCAAGAAGGAGCAGCCCCATGGAGAGTTCACCACCCACCGTGCACGGCGTACCCGCCCGGCTCCCGCACGGTCGCGGGGCGGACTCCTCCCCCACGGCCCCGGCCGACGGCGCCTCCTCGGCATGGGCGCTGCGGCGCACCGCCCTGCGCCGCACCCCCGTGTCGATGTGGGACGACGACGTGTCGGACTGGGCGGCGGCGCTGACGTACTACGCGATCCTCTCCCTGCTCCCCGCGATGCTCGTCTCCGTCAGCCTCATCAGTCTCGTCAGTCCCTCCACGACCCAGGCGCTCATCGCCGAGGTCACCGACTGGGCGCCCGCGGAGTCGGGCCGCTCCCTTCACTCGGCGCTCAGCGAGATGGCGGACGCGCGCTCGGCGGCGCTCACGGTGGTGATCGCCGGAGGCGTCAGCGCGATTTGGTCCGCCTCCAGCTACTCGGCCGTGTTCCGGCGGGCGCTGCACGCGATGCACGGGGTCGAGGACACCCGGCCCGCGCTGCGCAAGGCGCACCGCGTCTTGATGACCGCGGTCAGTCTGCTCGCCCTGCTGGTCGCCAGCGCGCTGCTGCTCGTGCTCAGCGGCTCGCTCGCCGAGAGCGTGGGCCGCAGCGTCGGGCTCGGCGGCGCGGGCCAGACCGCGTGGGCCGTCCTGCGGTGGCCGGCCCTGCTCTGCCTGGTGGCGCTCCTCGTCCTCGTCCTCTTCCGCAACGCGCCGCCCGCGGCCCGCGGCTGGCGCCACATCCTGCCCGGCGGGCTCCTCGCCGCGCTGCTCTGGCTGCTCTCCTCGGGCCTGTTCACGGTGTACGCGTCGGGGTTCGGCACGTACGGCAAGCTGTACGGCTCGCTCGCGGGCGTCGTCGTCTTCCTGGTGTGGCTGTGGGTGTCCAACCTGGCGCTGCTGGCGGGGGCCCAGTTCACGGTGGAGATGGAGCGCGCGCGGGCCGCCGCGGGCTGACATGCGGGCGGGGTGCCCGCTTCCGCCGTCCGGGCGAAGTCTCTACGCGAGGGGCGTACGGCAGGCATCAGCCCGCCGAGGCCGGGTATCGGAGGCAGAACGGACCAGAGAGGCAGGCATCCGATGCACCCGTCACAGGACGTGGTCGAGCTGATCCTCAAGGACCACCTGATCGCGGGAGATCTGCTGCGTCAGCTGCGCGACGGCATGGAGACCGTCCGCGGGCACGCGCTGCACGAGTTCGCGGGGCTGTACGTCGCCCATGTGCGGGCCGAGGAGGCCGAGGTCTATCCCGTGCTCACGGAGCACGAAGGCATCGACGGCCGCGTCATCGAACGCGGTGTCGTCGCGCACGAGGAGGGTGCCGAGGCGCTGCTCGACCTGTTCGAGGCGCATGCGGCGTCCCCGCACGCCTGGGACGCCAGGGTCGACGAGCTCGTCATGGCGGTGACCGAATACACGCGGGAGACGGAGACGACGCTCCTCGTGGACACCCGCGAGAGCGTCACACGCGCGTGCCGGGTCCAGCTGGGCGCGGCCTACGCCGAGGAGCGCGGCCGGCAGTTGAGGGCGCGCTGCGGCGACATCGACAACGTACGCAGCATCGTTCGCGCCTGACCGCACGGCAACCGCGATCGGGGCCGAGGCCGTGGCCGGGGCCCGGTCGCCGCCGGGGTCGGTCGAGGCCACGAGTGGGGACTCAGCATGAGCACAACCTTGGAAGCACTGCTGGACCAGGTGCAAGAGCGAGGTGACTTCACCAGCCGGCAGCAGGCGGCGGGAGCCGTGGAGAACGTACTGGTCATCCTGGGCGCCCACTTGGTGGGCGACGACCGCACGGACCTGGCCCGGCTGCTGCCCGCCCAGTGCGGGCCCCTCCTGGAGGAGACGGAACCGGCCGGCGAACCGCTGACGCCCGTGGAGTTCGTCGACGCGGTGGCCTCGCGGACCGACGGTGACGCGCCCGGTGCGCGGCGCGCCGTCACCGCCGTGCTCGGCACGCTCGCGGAAGAGGCGGACGACGCGCTGCTGCGTCGCATCCTCACCCAGCTCCCGCCGGGACACGCGG
The DNA here is from genome assembly GCF_055593965.1 of Streptomyces sp. NPDC040622. NCBI lineage: Bacteria > Bacillati > Actinomycetota > Actinomycetes > Kitasatosporales > Streptomycetaceae > Streptomyces > Streptomyces sp. NPDC040622. The sequence goes on from NZ_JBVIXD010000005.1 coordinate 231,857, forward strand.
GGCTGTTCGGCCGTACCGACCCGACCTGAGCGACTGGGGCACTGAATTCGTGGAGGAACTGATGGCACGAGCACGTCGTTCAGCAGGTCGGCCGAAGGACCCGGGCGCCTACGCCGACGAGGCGATACCCCGGCGTACGGCCCCGGCGTCACCGCTGGTGCGGGTGGTGACGATGCTGGTGGCGTTCGCCGCCATGGTCGGGTTCGCGGTGGTGCTCGCCCGGCTGACCCTGGAGCCGTCCGCGTCGTCCGAGGCCCTGACGCACAGCAACTTCACCCCGGGCGACTCCATCGGCGACTACCTCGGGCAGCCCGCCTTCCGTGACACCGTCAAGCAGCTCGGCGGGAACATCCTGCTCGGCGTGCCGTTCGGGATGCTGCTGCCCGTGGTGCTGCCCCGCACGCGCGGGCTCATCCGGGTCGGGCTGGCCACGGCGGTGACGATGGTGCTGGTCGAGCTGGCGCAGGGCGCGTTCGTGACCGGCCGCACCTTCGACATCGACGACGTCATCCTCAACACGACGGGCGCCCTGCTGGGTTACCTGCTGCTGGGGCGCCGCCTGGGGCGGGCCGTTCATCCGCGGCGGCACCACTGGTGGCACCGCTTCACCCGGCGGGACGCACGCCCCGGCGTATGACGCCTTTCGGGGCGCTGGGCGCGCGGGCGGGACGCCGGCGGCCTCGAACAGCAGACAGCCGGCCGCGCCGCACCGGCCGCCGCGCGCGAGCCCGGCGGCCACCACCGCGCGCCCGATGACCTCGAAGGGCCGCGTGCCCCCGGCACCACGGAGGAGGGCTCTTCGCCGAGGCCTTCGTCAGGGGCCTCCGGCCGAGGTCCTGCGGAGCGGTGACGTGCCTGCCCGGCGCGGCTGTCGCGCGCGGGGCGCGGGGCGCGGGACCTGGCGTGCGAGGCATGCGTGTACGGGTCACCGGCGGGGCCGGGTCCATCGGATCCCGTGTCGTCGAGGCGCTCGCGGCGCGCGGGCACGAGCCCGTCGTGTTCGACGTGCGCGGCCGGACGACGGCGGGGGCGGCCCGGGGGCCGCGCCTGGCGCTGCTCGCCCTCGCCGCGCTGCTCGCCCTGCTCGCGGCCGACCTGTCCGGGACGAGCAAGGCGGAGACGGAACGCATCCGGCCGCCGTGGCCCTGCTCGTCAACCACCCGCTCCAGACGGGCTGGTGACGGACCGCTCCCGTCAGGCGAGCTCTCCGCTGAGGCTGCCGTGCATCCTGGCACTGTCCTCGTTCAGGCCGGTGATCTCGACGCTCTTGCCGCGCTGCGCGTACTTGGCGGTGACCGCGTCGAGGGCCGCCACGGACGAGGCGTCCCAGATGTGCGCGGCGGAGAGGTCGATGACGACCTTGTCGGGGTCGGTGGCGTAGGCGAAGCGCGTGACCAGGTCGTTGGAGGAGGCGAAGAAGAGCTCGCCGGTGACCGCGTAGACGACCTGGGTGCCGTCGGGGTCGACGACGGCCGTGACGTCGGCGAGGCGGGCGACGCGCTTGGCGAAGATGACCATCGCCGTGATGGTGCCGACGACCACGCCGATGGCGAGGTTGTGCGTGGCGACCACGACCGCGACGGTGACCACCATGACGGTGATCTCCCCCGCGGGCATCCGCCTCAGGGTCTTCGGGGCGATGGAGTGCCAGTCGAAGGTGGCCGCCGAGACCATGACCATGACGGCGACCAGGGCGGCCATCGGGATGTCGGAGACGACGGGGCCGAAGACGATGCAGAGCACCATCAGGAAGGCGCCCGCCAGGAACGTGGAGAGGCGGGTGCGGGCACCCGACACCCGTACGTTGATCATCGTCTGGCCGATCATGGCGCAGCCGCCCATGCCGCCGAAGAAGCCGGTGACGATGTTGGCGATGCCCTGCCCGATGGACTCGCGGGTCTTGGAGGAGTGGGTGTCGGTGATCTCGTCGACGAGCTTGGCCGTCATCAGGGACTCCATGAGGCCGACCAGCGCCATCGCGAGGGCGTAGGGCGCGATGGTGGTGAGGGTGTCCAGGGTGAACGGCACGTCGGGCAGGCCGGGCACCGGCAGCGAGGAGGGCAGCTCGCCCTTGTCGCCGACGGTCGGCACCGCGATCCCGGCGGCGACGGTGATCACGGTGAGGATGACGATGGAGACGAGCGGCGCGGGGACCGCTTTGGTGATCTTCGGGAAGAGCACCATCAGGGCCAGGCCGCCGATGATCAGTGGGTAGACGGCCCACGGCACGTCGTGCATCTCCGGGACCTGGGCCATGAAGACGAGGATCGCCAGGGAGTTGACGAAGCCGACCATCACGCTGCGTGGCAGGAACCGCATGAGCTTGGCGACGCCGAGCGCGCCCAGCACGATCTGGAACACACCGGCGAGGATGACGCCGGCGATCAGGTGGCCGAGGCCGTGCTCGCGGTTGAGCGGGGCGGTGACCAGGGCGACGGCGCCGGTGGCCGCGGAGATCATCGCGGGGCGCCCGCCGACGAGGGCGATGGTGACGGCCATCGTGAACGAGGCGAACAAGCCGATCGCCGGGTCGACCCCGGCGATGATCGAGAACGAGATCGCCTCGGGGATCAGCGCGAGGGCGACCACGAGGCCGCCGAGGACCTCGGTGCGGAAGACCTTCGGGGAGAGCCAGGACGGGCGCGGAGGGCGGAGGCCGCGCAGCCGTTCGGCCGCGGACGGTGCGGAGGATGACAAGGGAAGCGGAACCTGTCGTACTCGGGCACGCCCGGCGTCACCAGGGGGCGTGCGGAGGAGCGCGGAGAACCGGACGGCGTCCGCGGGGCCCGCGGGCGCGGACCGGAAGGCACGGGGCGGCGGCCCGGTCCCTGCGAGGACCGGCGCCGCTCAGGGGCGAAGGGTCACGGCGGGCAGGCGGCGGCGCGGCCGGTCAGGGGCATGCGCACGCTTCTCTCCCGCGGACTTCGTTCTTCGCCGGGGGCTCCGTCGGCCCCGACGCGGCTGTCGGGGCGGCGGCTCGCGGCCGTACGCTCCGGACGAGCGTTCACTCTACGGCAGCGCGGCACGCCCGCCGGACGGGCGGACAGGCGGACGGGCGCTTCCGCCGCGCACCGTCCGGTTCTCGTCCGACGTCCGTCCGGCCCCGCTACCCGCGGCGGCTGCGTACGAGCAGGTACAGGAAGTACGGCGTGCCGATCACGGCCGTCATGAGTCCCGCGCCGAGCTGGGCCGGCGCGATCGCGGTACGGCCGACCAGGTCGGCGGCGCACACCAGGATGGCGCCGAGGAGAACGGCGACCGGCACCACCCGTACGTGCTGGCGGCCCACGAGGGCCCGCGCGGCGTGCGGCGCGACGAGTCCGACGAAGCCGATCGTGCCGGCGGCGGCCACGGCGGTGGCGCTCAGCAGGACGCTGAGGAGGAGGAACGCCAGGCGTCCGCGGCCCAGGTCGAGGCCGAGGAGCCTCGGGGTGTCCTCGTCGAGCGAGACGAGGTCGAGTTCGGTGCGCCGGGTGACGGCGACGGCGAGGCCGACGGCGAGGACGATCGCGAGGGGCACCACGTCGGGCAGGGTCCGCCCGTAGGTGGAGCCCGCGAGCCAGGTGAGCGCCTTCGTCGCGTTGAACGGATCGGTCAGGATGATCAGCATGCTGATGACGGCCGCGGAACCGGTGGCCACGCCGAATCCGACGAGGACGAGGCGGTTCTGCTGGAACCCGCCGCGCGCCGCGAGGCCGAAGACGAGGACCGAACCGACCGCGGCGCCCGCGAACGCCCCCGCCGCGATGCTCCACGAACCGGCCGTGGGCACCGTCGTCACGAGGAGTACGGCACCCACCGCGGCGGCGTTGGTCACCCCGAGGACGCCGGGTTCGGCGAGGGGGTTGCGCGTCACGGCCTGGATGAGTGTCCCCGCCAGCGCGAGGGCCGCGCCCGCGAGCAGGGCGGCGAGAACGCGCGGCACCCGGGTGTCCAGGACGAAGGAGACGGTCTGACCGGCCCTGCCCTGCGCCCAGTTGACGACGTCGCCGAGAAGCAGCTTGCTGTCGCCGATGAGCACGGCGGCGATCGCGAGGCCGGCCAGGACCGCCACCAGGGCGATCGTCGTGGTGATGAAGACGGCCCTGCCGCGGATCCGCAGCCGGTCGGTCGGGGCGGCGCCCGCCGTGTCCTTGGCCCGCGCCGCCATGACGATCAGGAAGACGGCGCCGACCAGGCTGGTGACGACGCCGGTCGGCACGGCGACGGCGGTGTCCGAGGGCACGACGGCGCGCAGCAGCACGTCGGAGCCGAGCACGAGCGCCGCTCCGGCGAGGCCCGCGAAGGGCAGCCGCGCCCGCGAGCGGGTGAACGCGCGGAACCTGCGGGCGAGCGGGCGCACCAGGGCGGGCGCGCACAGACCGACGAAGCCGACGGGCCCTGCCAGGGTGACGGCGGCGGTGGAGAGCAGCGCGGACAGGGTGACGGCGATGACGCGGGTGGAGCGCACGGGCACGCCGACGCCGTGCGCGGCGTCGTCGCCGAGGGCCAGGGCGTCGACCCGGCGGGCGAGCAGGATCAGGCCGACGAGGCCGACGACGGCGATGGGCAGCATGTGCAGCACGCCGTCGAAGCCGTTCTGCGCGATGCTGCCCTGGTTCCACTTGTAGAGGCCCTCCGTCTGCTGGGGGAACAGCAGGAGCAGGCCCTCCGTGACGGCGGTGAGGCCGAAGGTGAGGGCGCTGCCGGCGAGGACGAGCCGGACCGTGCCCGCGCCGAGGCCCGAGAGTCCAAGGACGACGGCCGCCGCCGCGAGCCCGCCGACGAAGGCGACGCCGGAGGAGGCGAGGAGCGGCAGCGAGATGCCGGTGGCGGCCGCCACGCCGAGCGCCAGGTAGGAGCCGGCGTTGACGGCGAGGGTGTCGGGCGAGGCGAGGACGTTGCGGCTGACCGCCTGCAGGGCGGCGCCCGCCATGCCGAGCACGGCGCCGACGAGCAGTCCCGCGGTCATCCTCGGCAGCCGGGAGGCGATGACGACGGATCCGTCGGCCGGGTCGGCGCGGCCGGTGAGCGCCTTCCACACCTCGGGCGGGCCGACGGCGGCCGTGCCCTGGGTGATGTCCACGACCGCGAGGGCCGTGACGAGGAGGACCAGTGCGGCCGTCACCGCGGCCGCGCCCGTACGGGAGGCGGCTGTCGACGGACGGGTGGCGGGGGTGGTTGCGGTGACGGCCATGGTGTTACTTCTTCAGCGCCTCGACGACGGCGTCGACGTACTGGTTCATCGACGCGGTGCCGCCGAACATCCAGATGCCGTCGGACAGCCGGTGCACGTTGCCCTTCTTGACGAACGGCAGCGACGTCCAGACCTTGTCCTTCTTCAGGACGCCGGAGAACGGGTTGCTCCCCTTGTCGCCGTCGTTGCCGATATAGGCGAACTGCACGTCCTCGTCGAGCTTGGTGAGGCCCTCGACGTCGGTGGCGCCGAGGCCGTAGGCCTTGTCGCCCTTGACGGACCAGTCGTTCTTCAGGCCGAGCTTCTCGTTGACGGCGCCGAGCAGCGAACCGCCGGTGTACGGCCGGATCGAGGTCTGGTTGCCGGTGACGTAGCCGTCGGCGAAGGCGAACTTCGCGCCGGCGTGACCGGCGGCGGCGAGCTGCTTCTTGCCCGCGGCGAGCTTCGCCTCGAAGTCCTTCTTGAGCTCCGTGGACCGCTCGGTGGTACCGGTGGCCTTGGCGAGGAGGTCGAGGTTCTCCGTCATCTGGCCGATCGGGTCACCGGCATCGGCGGGACGCAGGTTGAGGACCGGGGCGATGTCGCGCAGCTGCTTCACGGCGGCGGCCGGCAGGTCGGTCGTGGCGATGATGAGGTCGGGCTTGAGGGACGCGATGGCGTCCATGCTCGGCTCGCCGCGCGTGCCGACGTCCTTGGGGTCGTTCTTCAGCGGGGCGGCGGTGTCCCAGGTCTTGTAGCCCTTGACGTCGGCGACGCCGGTCGGCTCGACGCCGAGGGATATCAGGCTCTCGACGGCGTTCCACTCGGTGCCGACGACCTTCTTGGCGGGGCCGTTCAGCTTCACCTTCGTGCCGGTGCCGTCGGTCAGGGTCATGGCCCCGGCGGACTTCTTGGCGTCGTCGGCGGCGGGCTCGGTGGTGCCGCAGGAGGACAGGGCGAGGGCCGCGGCGGTGACGGTCGCCGCGGTGAACAGGAGGCGTCTCATGAGGTGGTGCTGAGCCTTTCGCTTCGCGCGTGGTGGCGGCCGACGGCGCGGGTGCGCAGGCGGCCGGTGAGGGGGTCGGCGTCGACTTCGATACGGATGCCGTACGTGTCGGTGAGCCGCCGCGGGGTGAGTACGTCGTGGGGGTCGCCGTCCGCGACGACCCGTCCCTCGTCGAGCAGGAGGATCCGGTCGGCGATGGCCGCGGCCTGGTCGAGGTCGTGCAGGACGGCTCCGACGGCGATGCCGTGGTCGTCGGCCAGGTCCCGCATGAGGTCGAGGAGTTCGACCTGGTAGCGGAGGTCGAGGTGGTTCGTGGGCTCGTCGAGCAGGAGCACGCCCGTCTCCTGGGCGAGGCAGCCGGCGAGCCACACGCGCTGGAGCTGGCCGCCGGACAGGTGCTCGGCCCCGCGTTCGGCGAGGTCCGCCACGCCCGTCATGGCGAGCGCGCGGTCCACCGCGGCCCGCCCGCCCGGGTCGGCCTTCCCCCAGCGGCCACGGTGCGGGTAGCGGCCGAACTCGACCACGTCCCGCACGGTGAGCCCGCTGGGCGTGGGGCGCCCCTGCGTGAGCAGGGCGACGTGCCGGGAGAACTCGCGGGGGCTCAGGGCCAGGCCGTCGGTGTCGCCGTCGATGACGAGCGTGGCGGTCCGGGGGCGCTGCAGGCGCGCGAGCGTGCGCAGCAGCGTCGACTTCCCGCTGCCGTTGGGGCCGACGAGGACGGTCACCTCGCCCGGCTTCAGGGTCATCGAGGCGTCGTGGACGACGTCGACGCCTTCGTACGCCACGGTGACGCCCGTGGCCGACAGTTCATGACCCTGGGGGCGCGTGGCCTCGGCGGTCTCTTCACCTACATGCACGTCGCAGAGGTTAGCCTAACCTTAGCTAAGGGCGAAACAGGCCCCCAGGTACCGGACGCAAGGGGGAATTCGGCCAGGTTCATGCCAGGGCCGTCCATACCAGGTCCCTCCGTGCCGGGCCCGTTCGTTCACGCCAGGTACGGCAGCCTGTCGCGCAGGACGGGATGGGCGAAGCCCTGACCGGCCGCCCAGCGCCGCACCTCGTCCACGGCGCAGTCCGCGAGGCGTGCCCACTCATTGCCCTGGGACCCCGCCAGGTGCGGGGTGAGCAGGGCGTTCCCGGTGTCCCACAACGGGTGGCCGGGCGGCAGGACTTCCGGGTCCGTGACGTCGAGCACCGCACGGATCCGGCCCTCGGTCACCGCCTCGGTGAGCGCCGCCTGGTCGACGACCGCGCCCCGTGCGGTGTTGATGAGCACGGCGTCCGGGCGCATCGCCGCGAGCAGGTCGCGGCCGACCAGGCCACGGGTGGCGGGCAGCAGCGGAGCGTGGACGCTCACGGTGTCGGCGCGCGCGAAGAGCTCGGCGAGCGGGACGAGTTCCACGCCCAGCTCGACGGCCTCCTCCCGCGACACGTACGGGTCGTGCAGCAGGACCCGCAGGTCGTAGGGGCGCAGCAGTTCGACGACACGGCGCCCGATCATCGAGGCGGACAGAATGCCCACCGTGCGGCGGTAGTTGCCGGTGGTGCGGGGCGTGCGCGCCCAGTCCACCCCCGCGCGGCCGGTCCGGAAGTCGCGGGCGCTCTCCAGGACGCGCTTGCCGGTGAGCAGGATCATCGCGACGGTGTACTCGGCGACGGGCAGCGCGTTGGCGGCCGCGGCCGACGACACCTCGATGCCGCGCTCCCAGCACGCCTCGGTGACGTGGCCCCGCACGGAGCCCGCCGTGTGGACCACGGCGCGCAGGCCGGGGGCGCCCGCGAGCACCTCGGCGGTGAGCGGTGGGCAGCCCCAGCCGGTGACCAGGAGTTCGGTGTCGGCCAGTGCGGCCTTCGCCCGTTCGGTGCCGAAGTCGTCCAGCGCGGGCGGCGGTCGGAGCGTGGTGATCCGGTCCAGGTCCGCGAGGGTCCGCGGCTCCAGGACCGCGGCGGCGGCCTCCGGCGACATGGCGAGCGCGGTACGGGGCGGGCGGGTCGGTGACGTCTTCTCCTCGCGGAGCGGTGACATGTTCCTCCTCCTGGGGCGGGCGGGGCGGCGGGGCGGGGCGTGACCTGCCGGCCGTTCGGGCCGGCAAACCGTTCGGGCCGGCGGGGCGGTGCCGCGGCCGGCTAGATGCGGACGCCGCCTCCCGTCCCGTATCCCTGCTCCGCCGCCTGTTCCTCTTCCTGTTCCCCGCGCGCGACCTCGCCGTCCCAGGTCCAGGGCGCGGCGGGGCTGCCGTCGGCCTCCACCCCGTACGGCAGGCAGGACTCGACGGGCAGCCGCCCCGCGAACCGGGCATGCCGGGCGAACGCGTCGGCCTGCGGCTCCCCGGCCTTCCGCAGAGCGGCGACCAGCGCCGCGTGACAGGTGTCGGTGGCCTGCCCCCGGTCGACCTGCGCGAGCGGGTCGCGGCGCAGGACCTCGGCGACGGCGTCGAAGGCCTCGGCCGCGAGGAACGCCTCGATCAGCCGGGCGACGCCGTTCATGTGGGTCAGGTGTGCACCCGCGGCGGCCCGCCGGACGAGGGTCTCGCGTGCTTCGAGCAGGCCGTGAGCGGTCATGGCGCTCACGAGCGACGCGACGGCCTGCGTGTGGCCGAGGTCGATAGCGAGGGCCGCCCGGCCCGCGAACGCGTGGGCCGCGTCCGTCTCCCCGAACGTGCACAGGGCGTCCACGAGTGCGGGGAGCCACGCGTCGAGCGAGTACGAGTCCTCGTAGACCGTCACGTCGAGCCGGTCCAGAAGGCCCCGGCCGAGAAGGACGCGCACCGCGCCCGCCGCGTCCGCCGCCGCGAAGACCCAGAGCACGTGGCCGACGATGCCCACGTCCATGCTCTCGATGCGCTCGGCGACGTGCAGGGCCAACCGCGACGCGGCCTCGCGCGCGCCGGCCCTGGCCAGCTCATGGACCACGAAGGCCGTGACCGTGTACGACCGATGGGCCAGCGCCCGCTCGACCAGCGGGGCGATGCCCCGCTCCCCGCCCGTCTCGTCCAGCACCCGGACGACCTCACCGACGAAGTCCGGGTTGGCGAGGTCCACGTCGGCGGCGACCTCCGCCGCCAACGCGTCGTACTCGGCCACCTCGTGCGCCCTGAGTACGACGAGCAGCGACCGCAGTTCCTCCGGGTCCTCGTACCGGACCTCGGACATCGGGGTCCGGTCCAGCATGCGTCGCGCGTGCTCCGGCAGGCCCGAGGCGTGGAAGAGGTCGAGGAAACGGGCCAGCGCCTCCGGGTCCGCCACGTCCGCCTCCGCCGCCACCCGGCCGGCCAGCACGGAGAACTCCCCGTCCGCCCCCAGGTCGCGGAGTGCGGTCAGGAGCAGGCAGAGGGCGGAGCCGTAGTCGTGGACGTCCGGGTGGCCGAACATGTCGACGTGCCGGGCGGGCGAACGGCCGAGCAGCGTGCGCACGCCGTCGTGATCTCCGGCTTCCCTGAGTGCGTCGAGCAGCCGCAGCACCACATGGGCGTCGGTCAGTTCCGTCCGGGCGGCGGGGTCGAGGCCGAGCAGGGCGCGGGCGGCCTGCTCGTGCCCGGTCTGTCGCAGCGCGCCGATCAGCCGGGGCAGTTCGGCGGGGCCCAGGTCACGGGCCCCGGCCACGACGCGGGACGCGAAGGCGGCCGCGGCTTCGGGTCCGCCGACCGCGTGCAGGACGGGGAGGAGGCGTTGGACGCACCATCCGTCCGTGGGATCGGCGTGGACGGCCGCCCTGTGGGCCAGGGGTGGGAGGGCCCGGTGCGCGGCCGTCGTGGCGAGGCCGGGCAGCGCCCGGACGATGTGCACGGGATCGATCCGGTCCACGTGTGCCGTCAGCAGGTCGCCGAGGGCCGCGACGGCCTCCTCCGACGCGCCCTCCCGTGCGAGACGGCCCGCGAGTTCGCCGACGGCCCGCACGTCCGTGGGGTCGACGGCCGCCACGAGACGCCGGGCGAGCGCGTCCACGGATTCCTGGGCTCCCGACGCGCGCAGCGCGGCGAAGATCTCGGCCACGGCGGCGTCTTCGGACGGATCCACGTGTCGCGCGGCCCACTCGGCGGCCGGCCCGGCCTCGGGATGCCGGGCCATGCGCCTGACGATACGTATGTACGCGGCGGCGCTGCCGGCGAGTGCGGCACGCCGGTCGAGACGGAGGGCGTACCTGAACAGGGCCCGCTTCCAGGCGGCGTCCTGAAGCCGATAGCGGTCCTCGGCGCTTTCCGTGTGCCGGACGAGTGCTTCCCACAGGGCCGCGGCGGCCGTCCCCTCCGCATGGTTCGGGGTGGTGTGCTGGAGCAGGTAGTGGGACGGCTCGTGACGCGCCGGGGCCCCGGCGGCTTCCCGCACCGCCCGCAGCGGTGTGAGGGTGCGGCGGATGTCCGTACGGGAACCGTCCCCGCGCGCGCCTCCCGTCAGCGCCTCCAGTTCGGCCCCCGCCCAGTCGGCACGGGGTGCCCGGTCGTGCGGTGCGAGGGCGCCGTCGGCCGCCGCCGCGAGGAGGGGGCCGGGCAGCGGTGCCTGGTGGCCGAGGCGGCGGGCGTCGAGGGCCACGGTGATCAGGGCGTGCTCGCGCGGGGTGAAGTGGCCGCCCGGGCCGCCCAGCCAGGCGGACAGGAGTTCGGGGCCGCCGGTCAGGTGCTGGACGATCTCGCCGTCGGCCGCGCCCGCGTGCCCGGCGGAGGAGAGGCGCACATCACCGTGCTCGTCGGCGAGCCGCCGCCATCGACCGCTCTCCTCGGGCGTCAGCCGACGCGGCACGCCGAACTGCCGGGCGTGGGCGCCGACGAGCAGGGGCCGCGTGTGCCGTGTCGGGTCGCCGGGGAGTCCGGAAGTGGTGAACTCAGCCCAGTAGGGGTCTCTCCAGAGCGCGGCGACGGCGACGATGCCGGGTCGCTCCCGCAGAACGGTCGTCAACTCCTGTGCGACGTCGTCGCCTTCACTGTCGTGGAGGATCCGCTGGAGTTCGTTCAGCCACAGCACGCATCCCTCGTCCACCTCGCCGTCGGTGAGCAGGGTGCGCAGGGCGCGGGCGGTCGACGGGCGCAGGAACCTGTGATCCGGCGCCACGTCCAGGACCGCTTCGTACAGGGCCCGCGTCTTTCCCGTCGACGAGTCACCCGTCAGCACACCGAGGACCGAAGGTCCCCCGGCCGCCGCGCCCTTGAGGTACTCGCGCAGCGCCCGGTCGTGGGCGCGGACGAGATAGGGAGTGAGGGAGGGGGCGAGGTGGGGCGCCTCGGCGAATCCTGTCCGCTCCGGCAACAGCGCCTCGCCCACCTCCAGTTGCCAGGGCGTGAAGTCGCGGATCGTCGGACGCCACGCGGGCGCCCGCCCGGTGGCCTGCCCCGCGCGCTCGCGTGCGGACTCGTCGCGCAGTGCGTCCAGCATGTCGCGCAGTACGCGACCGGGTGCGGGTTCTCCTGCCCATGCGGCCCAGAGACGGGCGAGCGCGACCACCTGATCGTCGCTGCGCGTCTGGAAAGTCGGCAGGCTCGAAGGCTCCTTGGGAACCCACTCGCTGATCCGCTTCCGGGAGAAGTCCCCGGTGCCCGGCCACCCGGTGTTCCTGAGCTCCCGCTCCACCGTCGCCTGCGAGGCGGGCAGACCCTTCGCCCGCCGGGCGGCCCCGGCACGGGTGCGCAGACCGTGCAGATGGCGCCAGAGCTCCCGCCGTACCGCCCCCATCGGCCCTTGCCCTCCCCCGCGTCGCCCGCGTCCCCGGCCACCGCTGCCGCCGCTGCCCGCGCTGCCCGCACTGCCCGTTCCGCCCGGAGCGGGCGTTCCGGGCGGCGGTCCGCGAGGGCGTTGACCAGCAGGATAGTTCGCCGTGCGCCCGGTTCGCCCGGGAGTGCGGGGCGCTGGTGCCGGGTGGCCTCAAGGTGATGCCACCGATCGCACACGGGGTGCGGTCAAGGGCACGGCGCCCTGGAGTCGTGGAGGTTCGCGATGGGTTGTGACGGCGAGAACGGCTGGTGCGGTGAGGAGCGCCCGGAGGCACGGAGGCCCTCCCCGCGAAGGGAGCACTCCGCGCAGGGTGAGCCTTCGCTGTGGAGAGAGGTGGGGCGCCGTACGGCGTTCAGCGCGGCCGACACGACGGGGCCCCTCCTGCTCGTACTCGTCGGATGGTGGGCCCGCACCCACTGAGGGATCGGGCGCCCTTGCTCGATCGGCAGCCGGGCCACCGGCCACCGGAGGAACGGTGGCCGTCCCGGCGAACACGACGGGTCGCGCACGATGTCCGTTCGATATGTGCGACCGTCCCCGGGCCACCGTGACCGGCCCCGATGGCCGGAACGCCGTGAGAGAACGGGGAATCTCCGCCCCGATCCGGGCGCCTTGCCGGGCCGGGCAACGGCACCGCGCCGGCGGGCCCGAGAATGGCAGGAAACCCCTTGCGCCGCGCGGAGTCCGCCGCCGGTCCTGCCCCGTCCCCCTTTCCTCCGTGCACATGCCGTCGGCATGGTGTCTGAAAAGGGAGGCGTGATTCTGGAGCACCCGACATCTCCAGTTGCGGATGTTACTCATGGTGAGTGACGCACCCTCAGATGGCCCGCGCCTTCTTTCGGACAGACCCCGGAGTTTCGATTTCTCGCTGAAAGACCACCGCCTACGGTTGTCGCTGTGGGGGAAGGCACTGACCATGCCGGGGAGATGACTGCTGCGTAGAAGTATTCGAGGGGAAATCCGTGCGGCCGGCGCCGATCGCGCGCCGCCGGTAGGGCATTGCCGTCCCGTTTGACCGGCCGGACGGCAGGCCTGCTTCGGCGCTCAAAGAAAACCTGCCTCTGTCCGTTCCTGCGCGCGCCGGAACATCCATGTCGGGTTACACGGGGGCTTTCCAAGGGGGGACCCTAGTGACGGAATCTCAAGCGAGTGATCCTGGATCGGAACGGAGTGCCTTACTGCTCGAAGCATTTGATCCGCAGCAGTTCCGGGAGAACTCGGAAACAGCCCTCGCGAAGCTGGAGAAGCACCTGTCGGACATCTCGATCAGAGGTCTCGAACTGATCGACCCCGCGAAGTTGTCGCAGGCCGCGAAGGCGCTGATGACGACGGAGCGCGAGAGCGTCACCGCCTTCGACGAGGAGCGGCTCGCGGGCATCATCGACCTGTACATCAGGACCGGCATCCAGGTGCACTCCCCCGGCTACATGGGGCGGCAGTTCTCCGGCGTCGTGCCGCTCGCGGGTGTCATCGACTTCGTGAGCTCCGTCGTCAACCAGCCGGCGTCGTTCTACGAGGCGGGCCAGCTGCCCAGCGTCGTGGAGCGGATCATGGCCGACGAGCTGAACCGCTTCATCGGCTGGGACCCCGGACGCTTCACCATGATCACTACCTCGGGCGGCTCGCTCGCCAACCTGACCGCCCTGCTCGCGGCCAGGAACGAGAAGCTGCCGGGGTACTGGTCGCAGGGGGGTTCCGCGGTGCGCGGCCAGCCCAGGCCCGCCATCGCCGTGGGCGCGGACGTCCACTACAGCGTGGCGCGCGCGGCCGGCGTGCTCGGCATCGGCGACGCCCAGCTCGTCCGGCTGCCGCTGAACCGGCAGCAGCAGATCTGCGCGGGCGAGGTGCGCGCCACCCTGGAGGCGGCCGAGCGGCAGAACCTGAAGGTGTTCTGCATCGTCGCCTCGGCGGGCAGTACATCGGTGGGCGCCTTCGACCCGATCGACGAACTCGCCGAAGTGGCCAGGGAGAAGGACCTCTGGCTGCACGTCGACGGCGCGCACGGCGCGAGCCTGCTGGTGTCGGACGCGCTCCGCGACCGGCTGCGGGGCATCGAGAAGGCGGACTCCCTGACCTGGGACGCGCACAAGATGATGTTCGTCCCGTCGCCCTGCACGATGCTCTTCTACCGGAACAAGGATTCAGCCCTCTCGGCATTCCGGCAGAAGGCCAGCTACGTGTTCGACGAGGAGCCGGACATCTACACCGCACTGGACAGCGGAGGAAAGAACTTCGAGTGCACGAAGCGCCCGATGATCATGACGTTGTGGGCGCTGTGGGCCATTTATGGCAAGGCGCTTTTCGCGGAGAAGATCGAGTATCTCTGCCAGCTGACGCAGGAAGCCCATGACGCCGTGCGGGCCGATCCTGAATTCGAGACCCTGCACCGGCCGGAAGCGAACATTCTGTGCTTCCGGTACCACCCCGCCGACCTCGAGAAGAAACTCGGGAGGAAAGTCGGGAAGAAGGACGTGCACCATCTGCAGATCGCCATCAGAAATCGAATCAAATTCGAGGGAAACTTCTTCATCTCGAAGGTGAACATCGACGGTGTGGCCGCACTGCGAGTGGTCATGATGAACCATCAGATCACCGGCGAGCACTTCAGGATGCTGCTCTCCGAAATCAGAAGGACAGCGCAGGACCTGCTCCACAGCGATGAGGGAACAGAAAAAGCGTAGAGGGGACGGATGTTGAGTACATCTCACGCTCCACAGGCAACGCATGTTCCACCGCCCGCGCCGGCTCCCGGCGGCGCCCGCGAGCTCGCCCACTGGCTCATCCCGGAGTGGGAGTGGCAGCCGGAGTCCGTCGAAGCCGTCACCGTACTCCCCTCGTTCGCGAGCAAGCTGCGCGAGTGCGAGCGGGTCTGCCAGACCCTGTACAGCGAGATCACGCACGAGGTCCAGGACGCGGTCGTACTGCGCCGCCTCCAGCAGATGGTGAACACCACGCTGCTCAACCCGCTGTGGCGGGAGCGGCTGCGCGGCGCCGGCATCACGCACGCCCCGCGGACGTACGAGGAGTGGCAGCACATTCCGCTGTCGGACAAGGACGTCCAGCGCGACTTCTTCATGGACTCACGGCCCGGCATGGTCGTACCCCTCACCCGCGGCGAGTTCGAGATCGTGGCGAGCGGCGGCACGAGTGGCGGCCGACCGCTGGAAGTCGTGTACTCCTTGCGGGAGTTGAAGGACACGTACGAGATCGCGGGCCGCTTCATGGGGGCGTACCAGCTCGCCGGGCACCTCGCGGGCGCGGACCCCAAGTGGCTGTTCACCACGCTGGCCGACTACCAGATGTGGAGCAGCGGCACCATGGTCGGCGGCGTCCTGCAGCACGTGCCGGGCGTCAACTACGTCGGCGCGGGGCCCGTCACCGCCCCGGTCCTCGAGCACATGTTCTCCTATCGGGGCCCCAAGGCGCTGATGGGGATCTCGGCGGGCATCGCGATCCTCGCCGACCTCGCCGCGGGCATGCGCCAGGAGTACCGCGACAGCTTCCGGGTCGCCCTGTACGGCAGCGGTGTGCTGCCGCAGCGCAAGCGGGTGGAGCTTCAGGCGCTGTTCCCCAACCTCGCGATCCTCAGCTACTTCGCCGCCACCCAGGCGGAGACGCTCGGGCTGCAGCTGGACGCCGCGTCGCCGTACCTGTCCGCGGTGCCCGGCCTGCACTTCATCGAGATCGTCGACGAGGAGGGCAGGCAGGTCCCCGAGGGCGAGGAGGGCGAGCTCGTCGTCACCCGGCTGCACGCCCACGAGACGCCGCTGCTGCGCCTGAAGCTGGGCGACCGGATGATCCACCGGCCGCGCACGGACGGACCCGGCCTGAAGACCCGGCAGTTCGAGTTCGCGGGCCGCACCGGGGACGTGCTCCACCTCAACGACAGTCAGTACTCGGCGGCGCGGGCCTACGACGCGCTGCGCGAGGAGCTGAAGGCGGCCGAGGTGGTGGACCTGGACGCGGTGGCGCACGACGTCCAGTTCGTCAACCACCGCGAGGGGCGGACCATCACGCTGTACGCGGCCGTCGACGACGTGCTCGGCCTGACGTACCGCGCCGACTCGATGCTCGGCCCCTACGGCCTGCAGCAGGTGTTCGTGAACGCCCTGCCGCGCGCCCTTTCGCTGTTCAACCACGGAGAGGCCAACGCCGCGTCGATCGAGCGGACCGGCTACACCCTCCAGCTCAAGTTCGTGCCCAGGCTGTCCGCGGAGATCGAGCGGACCGCCGTCGGAAAGGTCCCGCTGGTCAGGGACCGCGGCTAGGTGAGGGGCACCGCGCGCAACCACCCAGTGCGAGAACAGGGAGCGGAATGAACAGGAGCAGCATGAAATCCCAGGTGAACATCATCGCCGTCGTGGACGTCATCGGCGCGCTGTCGATCAAGTCACTGCACGAAGGCAACCTCTGCATGGTCGACGACGGCTCGTACGGCAGCGCCCACCAGGGCACGGCGAACCTCGTCACGGTCGTCAAGCCGGGCCAGGTCGTGTCCTGGACCGCGCTCGCCGTGGACCTGCAGACGCCGGTGGAGATCAGGAACATCTCGTTCGAACCTGCGGGCGAGCACAACGGCTCAGGCGCGCGGGGCAACGGGGCTCCCCGGTCGGGCGCGTCCCCGTCCGGATCGCAGCAGACGTCCGGATCGCACCAGACGAGCGGGACGCAGCAGACGAGCGGGAAGCAGCAGACGGGCACGGCCACCCACCTCCAGCAGGGCGCGACGGCCCAGAGCGGCTACGGACAAGGCGGGTACGGACAGGGCGGCTACGGCCAGGGCGGGTACGGAGAAGGCGGGCACGGCCAGACCGCCTCTTCCCACGGCCAGGAGGAGGAGAAGGACAGCGCGAAGCTCGACCTCGACGTGTGGAGCGGCGTGGTGCCGCACTGGATGACGCCGGGCGTGCCCTACCAGTACCGCATCGAACTCCAGATGTACGAGGGCGACAACAGCATCATGACCGTTGATTCACCCGCGCTGATGTGTCAGTGACGGCCGGCACGACGACGGCAAGGCCTGGAACGACGACGAAGGCGGAGACATGCCCCAACAGTTGGCGATCATCGTGCTCGTGGACGTCGGGAACGCGCTGGCGTCCAGCACGCTCGAAGGCAACACCTATCTGTTCGACAACATGAAGCTGCACGGCTCCGAGAACCAGGGGACCGGCGAGCTGGTCACCTCGATCCACGGCTCGTACTGGCGCGACGGCTCGCAGGCCAGCGAGCAGGTGCTCAACTGGCTGCCGTACAGCCTCGGTTCCATCCCGCCGACCGTTCCGCGCGGCTACGAGGCCGAGCGGGCGCGGCAGTCCGACGAGCAGGCCCTCTCCGAACTGCAGGAGCTGGCGGCCAAGTCCACGGTGCCGAGCGCGGACGCGGCGGCCGAGCTCAACCGCATCCGGCGCAGCGTCGGCACCCGGGTCAAGACCACGCGGCGCACCCGCGGCCGGATGTCCGGCCAGAAGATCGTGGACGTCACGGGTCAGATCGTCACCGACGACGCCACGGCCGCGGCCAGCTATCCGGCCCCGCTGATCACCGACATCTACGGCGAGGCGGTGGACGCGAAGATCATGTACCCGGCGGAGTACGGCTCCCCGGACATGGTGACCGACGGCTGGTACTGGTCGGCCACGGTCGACACGTCAAGGCCCGGCACGTACTCGTACATGATGCGCATCCAGCTGCACAAGCTGGTGCAGACGAACGGCGAACTCCGCTGGGATCCGGTGAACCTGACCTGCGCGTCGGCCCTGAAGATCACCTCGGAGCCGCGGCGCAACGCCTTCACCAAGGCGGGCGTCGGCCAGCTGCCCATCCCCACGGCCGCGCGCCCCGGCGCCTGAGCCACCCCCGCACGAGGAGGAACACATGACCACCAAACCGAGGCGGGAAGCCGCCGTGAAGCGGCCGATCTCCATCACGGCCGTCGTGGACTGCGTGGGCGCGCTCGCGGCCGGCAACATGCAGGGCCACCTGTACATGTACGACACGAACAAGGCGGGCGGGTCCGCGGGGTTCGGCACCGAGGAGCTGCAGACCACGGCCAAGCCCGGCGACCAGCTGCTGTGGAACTGTCTGGCGCTGGAGTGCGAGGCGTTCGTCAGCATCGAGGACATCGTGATCGACAGTGCGATCTGCGAGCCGGAGCGGAAGGTCTACCCCGGCACCGACGTCGCGTACTGGACCGGCACCGTCAAGCGGAGCGACGGCGGCCCCTTCACGTACCAGATCAAGTTCAAGCTCGGCACGAGGGACGAGCCGATCGTCACCACCCTGTCGTCGTCCCTCGTCGGCTAGGGACCGGGCAGTCATGACGGCGTACGCGAAGGAGGCACGGTGAGCACCAGCACGCGCAGTGGCGTGGAGAAGCAGAACCCCGGTCAGCTGAACTCGGTCCAGCTCAACATCGTCACGCTCATCAACATGGAGCGGGCGACGGAGACGGGCTCGCTGAGCGACGCGATGTACATGATGGACAACAGCATCGGCGGCAAGGGGCAGGGCACGTCGTCTCTGGAGACGGTGTGCAAGCAGGGGCAGGTCCTGAACTGGATCGTGCGGCCCATCGACATGGAGAGGCGTCTGGACGGGACCTGGCCGCCCATGCCGAAGATCAACAACATCGTGTTCCTCGACACCGAACTGGGTGACGAGGAGGACGTGGCGGAGCGCAGGATCTTCAACGAGCTGAAGATCTACGGGATGCCGGACCGCATGCGCGACAAGTACACCCCGGTCTACTACTACTGGGCCGGCACGATCATGAGCACCGCCAAGCCCGGCCTGTACCGGTACCGGCTCGTGATGGAGCTGGAGCAGGAGAACAAGAAGGAGAAGCTGTACCTGAACACGGCGGTCCACCCGTCGATCCGGGTGATCCCGGTCTGACGGTCCCCGGCCCGGCACTGACGGGCTGACCCCGGTCCCACCTGGCACTCGGCACATGAGGACCACTATGCATGGGGTGTATACATCCTATGTATAGTGGTCGCATGCCCGCCTGGAACATGCCTTCGACCAGCAAGATGACGCGTTCGAACAAAAGGTTGCGTCGCACCACCTCCGTTCTCGCGGCCGGGGCGGCCCTCGCCCTCGCCACGACCGGATGCACCCAGCTCCACACCGCGTCGCCGAGCTCCGTCCGCAAGGACGGCGCGAACGCGAGCGCCGCCCACCAGGGCAAGTTCGGCACCGTCGACTGCCGCAGGGCCAAGTGCGTGGCGCTGACCTTCGACGCGGGGCCCAGCGAGAACACACCCCGCCTCCTGAAGATCCTCAAGAAGGAGAGAGTCCCCGCCACCTTCTTCACGCTCGGCAAGAACCACATCGAGAAGTACCCCGAGCTCGTGAAGCAGATGGACGACGAGGGACACGAGGTGGCCAGCCACACCTGGTCGCACAAGATCCTCACGAAGATCGACGCCGACGAGGCGCGCAAGGAGCTGGAGCGCCCCAACGCGGCGATAGAGAAGCTCATAGGCAAGAAGCCGACGCTGATGCGCCCGCCGCAGGGCCGCACCAACGACGACGTCAACAAGCTCTCCAAGGAGCTCGGCCTCTCGGAGGTCCTGTGGACCGTCACGGCCAAGGACTACACGACGAACGACTCCAAGCTGATCCAGAAGCGCGTCCTGGACCAGACGAAGCGGGACGGGATCATCCTGCTGCACGACATCTACAAGGGCACCGTGCCGGCCGTGCCCGGCGTCATCGACGGCCTGAAGAAGCGCGGCTACGTCTTCGTGACGGTCCCCCAGCTGCTCGCCCCGGGCAAGGCCGAGCCCGGCAAGGTCTACCGCTAGGCCCTGACTTCCCGCGCACCCTGCGGCGATCCGTTCCGCCTGGCAGGCTCTGAGGTGTGGCCATCTTCCAGCTCACCCGGGACATCCCCCTGCCCGCCGCCGAGGCGTGGCGCCGTCTGACCGCGTGGGAGCGGCACGGCGAGGTCGTCCCCCTCACCCGTGTCACCGTCCGCACGCCCCCGCCCACGCACGCGGGCACGGTCTTCGTCGCCCGCAGCGCGCTGGGGCCCCTCGGCTTCGACGACGTGATGGAGGTCGTCGACTGGTGTCCGCCGGACGGCTCCGCGCCGGGGCGGTGCCGGCTGGAGAAGCGGGGGACGTTCGTGACGGGCTGGGCGGAGATCGAGGTGTTCCCCGGCCGGTTTGGCTGTCACCTCGTCTGGCGCGAGGACCTGCGCGTACGGTGGCTGCCCGCACTGGGCGACGGGGCCCTGTCGGCCGTGGCCCGGGGGATGTTCGGCCGCGCGGCGGACCGGCTCGTCGCGGCCGGACCGGTACCGGGCGAGAGCCCTCCGCGCTGAACCGCGCGAAGGGCGCGGGAGGGGTACGGAAGAGCTGCGGCAGAGCTCGGACGGGCTCGTACCGGTGTCACGCGAGCACCGCTCAGGCGACCGAACCGATGCGTCCCGCGGGCTGCCGCGCGCCGTCGTGGTGGATGGGGGTGTGCGCTCCGGTGAGGGACACCCCGCTGCCGCCGCGCCGGCCCGCGACGATCTCCGCGGCGATCGACAGGGCGGTCTCCTCGGGCGTGCGCGCGCCGAGGTCGAGGCCGATGGGCGAGCGCAGGCGCGCCAGTTCGAGATCGGTGACGCCGACCTCGCGCAGCCGGGCGTTGCGGTCGTTGTGGGTGCGGCGCGAACCCATCGCGCCGACGTAGGCGACGGGCAGCCGCAGCGCCAGGTGCAGCAGCGGCACGTCGAACTTGGCGTCGTGCGTCAGGACGCACAGCACGGTGCGGGCGTCGACGTCGGTGCGCTCCAGGTAGCGGTGCGGCCACTCGACGACGATCTCGTCGGCGTCCGGGAAGCGCACGCGCGTGGCGAAGACGGGGCGGGCGTCGCACACCGTCACGTGGTAGCCGAGGAACTTGCCCACGCGGACCAGCGCCGAGGCGAAGTCGATCGCGCCGAACACGATCATCCGGGGCGGCGGGACGCTGGACTCGACGAGGACCTCGAGCGGCCGGCCGCACCGGGAGCCGTCCGCACCGATCTCCACGGTCGCGGTGCGGCCCGCGTCGAGCAGGGCGCGGGCCTCCCCCGCCACCGTGCGGTCCAGCTCGGGGTGGCCGCCGAACCCGCCCTCGTACGCGCCGTCCTGGTCCGAGGCACGGACCAGCAGGGCGCGGCCGAGGAGCTCGGCGGGACCGGAGGTGACGCGGGCGACGGCCGCCGCCTCCCCCTGTGAGGCGGCGGCCAGGGCGGCGGCGAACACCGTCCTGGCCGCGGCGTCGCCGCGGACCGGGGTGACGAGGATGTCGATGATGCCGCCGCAGGTCAGACCCACGGCGAAGGCGTCGTCGTCGCTGTAGCCGAAGCGTTCGAGGACGGTCTCGCCGTCCTGGAGTGCCTGTTGGCACAGTTCGTAGACGGCGCCCTCCACACACCCGCCCGAGACCGAGCCGATCGCCATGCCCTCGCTGTCGACGGCGAGCGCGGCGCCCGGCTGCCGGGGCGCGCTCCCGCCGACCGCCACCACGGTGGCGACGGCGAAGTCACGTCCTTGCTCGACCCACCGGTGCAGCTCGTCGGCGATGTCCAGCATGTCGGCCTCCTGAAAGGTCTCGGGATGTGCGGAGGGCCCGGGCGTCAGTGGACGCCCAGCCATCCTTCGATGGGGTTGAGGGCGAAGTAGACGATGAAGATCACCGTCAGGCCCCACATGAAGGCCCCGATCTCGCGGGCCTTGCCCTGGGCGATCTTGATGGCGACCCAGGAGATGACACCCGCCGCGACACCGGTGGTGATGGTGTACGTGAAGGGCATGAGCACCACGGTCAGGAAGACCGGGATGGCGGTGGCGCGGTCGGCCCAGTCGACGTGCCGGGCGTTCATCATCATCATCGCTCCGATGACGACGAGCGCGGCGGAGGCGACCTCCTGCGGCACGATCGCGGTGAGCGGCGTGAAGAAGAGGCAGCCCGCGAAGAACAGGCCGGTGACGACCGAGGCGAGACCCGTGCGGGCACCCTCGCCGACGCCGGTCGCGGACTCGACGAAGACGGTCTGGCCGGAGCCGCCCGCCACGCCGCCGATGGCACCGCCCGCGCCGTCGATGAAGAGGGCCTTGGACAGGCCGGGCATGCGGCCCTTCTCGTCGGCGAGGTTGGCCTCGGTGCCGACGCCGATGATGGTGGCCATCGCGTCGAAGAAGCCGGCCAGCACGAGGGTGAAGACGATCATGCCGACCGTCATCGCGCCGACCTCGCCCCAGCCGCCGAACTCGACGTCGCCGATGAGCGAGAAGTCCGGTGAGGAGACCGCGCTGCCATGCAGTTCGGGGGCGCCGTTCGCCCACTGCTTGGGGTCGATCACGTCGAGGGCGTTCAGGACGACGGCCACGACGGTGCCGGTGATGATGCCGATCAGGATCGCGCCGGGGGTGTTGCGCGCCTGGAGCATGAAGATGAGGAGCAGGGTGCAGGCGAAGATCAGGACGGGCCAGCCCTGAAGTTCACCGGTGGGGCCGAGACTGAGCACGGTGGCCTTGCCGGGGTGCACGAAGCCGCCCTTGACCAGGCCGATGATGGCGATGAACAGCCCGATGCCCATGGTGATGCCGTGCTTGAGGGCGAGCGGAATCGCGTTCATGATCATCTCGCGCAGCCCGGTGACCACCAGGAGCATGATCACCACGCCGTACATCACGCACATGCCCATGGCCTGCGGCCAGGTCATCTGGGGTGCGACCTGCGAGGAGATCACACCGGACACGGAGAGTCCGGCGGCCAGGGCCAGCGGCACCTTGCCGACGAAGCCCATCAGGAGCGTGGTGACCGCCGCGGCGAGCGCCGTCGCGGTGATCAGGGCCTTCTGGCCCATCATGTCCCCCGCCACGTCCTTGCCGGACAGGATCAGGGGGTTGAGCAGGACGATGTACGCCATCGCCATGAAGGTGGTGATACCGCCGCGCACCTCACGCGCGACCGTCGATCCTCGCCGGGATATGTGGAAGTACCGATCGAGCCAAGACCTGCCGGCCGGGACGCGCGAGCCGGGGCCCGCGTCCTCTGCGGTGGTCTTCGGCTCCACTGACGACTGGGTCATGGTGCCTACTCCCAAGGTTCACAGGGGCACCCGCGGAGTTGCGGGATTTGGGATGGTGCGTTGGCTGCACGACCCGGGGGACGGCCCGAGACGAACGACCTCTCCCTCATTCGAGGAGAGGGGGAGCTGGGCTCCGGGCGGTGTGCGCGGCGGAAGTGTGACGTTCCTGGTGGGCGCGCACCGCCCGGAGAGCATGTGCTGATCCCCGAGCGGGGGGGATCGGGTCCCTCAGTGAGGGATCACGTACCGGTCAGGTGCTCGGGGCGGACCGGCGTCCTGTCGAGCGCGAGACCCGTCGCGTTCCTGATGGCCGCGAGGACCGCGGGGGTGGACGACAAGGTCGGGGCCTCGCCGATGCCGCGGAGCCCGTACGGGGCGTGCTCGTCGGCGAGTTCGAGCACGTCGACCGGGATGGTCGGCGTGTCGAGGATGGTGGGGATCAGGTAGTCCGTGAAGGAGGGGTTCCTGACCTTCGCGGTCTTCGGGTCGACGATGATCTCCTCCATGACCGCGACGCCCAGTCCCTGGGTGGTGCCACCCTGGATCTGGCCGATCACGGACAGCGGGTTGAGCGCCTTGCCGACGTCCTGGGCGCAGGCCAGTTCGATGACCTTGACCAGGCCCAGTTCGGTGTCGACCTCCACGACCGCGCGGTGCGCGGCGAAGGAGTACTGGACGTGGCCGAAGCCCTGGCCGGTACGGAGGTCGAAGGCCTCGGTGGGGCGGTGGCGCCACTCGGCCTCGATCTCCACGGCCTCGCCCTCCAGGACGTCGACCAGGTCACCGAGGACCTCGCCGCCGTCGGTGACGACCTTGCCGCCCTCGAGCAGCAGCTCGGCGGTGGCCCACGCGGGGTGGTAGGTGCCGAACTTGCGGCGGCCGATCTCCAGGACCTTCTCCCGGACCAGCTCGCAGGAGTTCTTCACGGCGCCGCCGGTGACGTACGTCTGGCGCGACGCGGACGTCGAGCCCGCGCTGCCGACCTGCGTGTCGGCCGGGTGGATGGTCACCTGCGTGACGCCCAGCTCGGTGCGTGCGATCTGCGCGTGCACCGTGACACCGCCCTGGCCGACCTCGGCCATCGCCGTGTGCACGGTCGCCACGGGCTCGCCGTTGATGACCTCCATGCGCACCTTGGCGGTGGAGTAGTCGTCGAAGCCCTCGGAGAAGCCGACGTTCTTGATGCCGACCGCGTAGCCCACACCGCGGACGACGCCCTCGCCGTGCGTGGTGTTGGAGAGGCCGCCGGGCAGCTGGCGCACGTCGGCGCCCTCGCTCGACTCCCACTGGCGCTCGGGCGGCAGCGGGCGGGCCTTGATGCGCCGCAGGATCTCGGCGACCGGGGCCGGCGAGTCGACGGGCTGGCCCGTCGGCATGATCGTGCCCTGCTCCATGGCGTTGAGCTGCCGGAACTCGACCCGGTCCATGCCCACCTCGTCGGCGAGCTTGTCCATCTGGGCCTCGTAGGCGAAGCAGGCCTGGACGGCGCCGAAGCCGCGCATGGCGCCGCAGGGCGGGTTGTTCGAGTAGAGGGCGATGGCCTCGATGTCGACGTCGTCGATCACGTAGGGGCCGACCGACAGGGACGAGGCGTTGCCCACGACCGCCGGGGAGGCCGACGCGTACGCGCCGCCGTCCAGGACGATCTTGCACTTCATGTGGGTGAGCTTGCCGTCCTTGGTGGCGCCGTGCTCGTAGTAGAGCTTCGCCGGGTGGCGGTGCACGTGGCCGAAGAAGGACTCGAACCGGTTGTAGACGATCTTGACCGGCTTGCCGGTGCGCAGCGCCAGGAGGCAGGCGTGGATCTGCATCGAGATGTCCTCGCGGCCGCCGAAGGCGCCGCCGACGCCGGAGAGCGTCATGCGCACCTTGTCCTCGGGCAGGCCGAGGACGGGGGCGATCTGGCCGAGGTCCGAGTGCAGCCACTGGGTGGCGACGTACAGCTCGACGCCGCCGTCCTCGGAGGGCACCGCGAGGCCGGACTCCGGGCCGAGGAAGGCCTGGTCCTGCATGCCGAAGGTGTACTCGCCCTTGACGATGAAGTCGGCCTTCTTGGCCGCCTCGTCGGCGTCGCCGCGCACGATCGGCTGGCGGTGCACGATGTTCGGGTGCGGCACGTGGCCGATGTGGTGGTCGTCGCGGCCCTCGTGGACCAGGACGGCGTCGGGAGCGGTCGCCGACGCCTCGTCGGTGATGACCGGCAGTTCCCGGTACTCGATCTTGATCTTGGCGGCGGCGCGGCGCGCGGTCTCCGGGTGGTCGGCGGCGACGATGGCCACCGGCTCACCGTGGTGGCGGACCTTCTTGTGCGCGAGCACCGGGGTGTCCTGGATCTCCAGGCCGTAGTGCTTCATCTCGGCCGGGAGGTCGTCGTAGGTCAGGACGGCGTAGACGCCGGACTGCGCGAGCGCCTCCGAGGTGTCGATGGAGACGATCTCGGCGTGCGCGACGGTGGAGCGCAGCGTCTGGCCCCACAGCATGTCCTCGTGCCACATGTCCGAGGAGTACGCGAACTCGCCGGTGACCTTCAGGGTGCCGTCGGGCCGCAGCGTCGACTCGCCGATGCCGCCCTTGGTCTGCGAACCCTGGGTGATCTTGGTGGGTACGCCGGTCGTACGTGTGGATCCCATGGTCAGACCGCACCCTTCTGGAGTCCCTGACGATCCTGGCGGGCCGCCGCAAGCCGCACCGCGTCCAGGATCTTCTCGTAGCCGGTGCAGCGGCAGAGGTTGCCGGAGAGCGCCTCGCGGATGTCCGCGTCGGACGGCTGCGGGTTGCGCTCCAGCATCTCGTCGGCCGCGACGAGCAGACCGGGGGTGCAGAAGCCGCACTGGACGGCGCCCGCGTCGATGAACGCCTGCTGGATCGGGGAGAGTTCGCCGCCCTCGCCCGTCTGTGAGTCCGTGGCCCCGCCGGCCGGACGCGCCTGCCACTGCTGGGCTTCCTGGAGCGAGGTGCCGCACGCGCCGGAGGCGCAGCCGCCGCCGGGGTGGGCGTCCTCCCGGTGCTTGGCGTAGTCGGCGAGGCCCTCGACGGTGGTGACGTCGCGGCCCTCCACCTGGCCGGCCGCGACCAGACACGAACAGACCGGCACGCCGTCGAGGCGGACGGTGCAGGAACCGCACTCACCCTGCTCGCAGGCGTTCTTGGAGCCCGGCAGGCCCATGCGCTCGCGCAGCACGTAGAGAAGGGACTCGCCCTCCCACACGTCGTCCGCTTCCTGCTGACGGCCGTTGACCGTGAAGTTCACGCGCATTATGCGACTCCCTCAGTGCTGCGGCCGTTGCCGCGGTACGACTCCCAGGTCCAGCCGAGCGTGCGGCGGGCCATGATCCCGACGGCGTGGCGGCGGTAGCTCGCGGTGCCGCGCACGTCGTCGATCGGGTTGGCGGCGCCCGAGGCGAGCTCCGCGAACTGCTTGGCGATCGAGGGGGTGATGATCTTCCCGCTCTCCCAGAAGCCGCCCTCTTCGAGCGCCGCGTTCAGGAACTCCTCGGCCGCCTTCGCCCGGATGGGCGTCGGGGCGGCGGAGCCGATGCCGGTGCGCACGGTGCGGGTCTCGGGGTGCAGCGCGATACCGAAGGCGCACACCGCGATGACCATGGCGTTGCGGGTGCCGACCTTGGAGTACTGCTGCGGGCCGTCCGCCTTCTTGATGTGGACGGACTTGATCAGCTCGTCCTCGGCGAGGGCGTTGCGCTTCACACCGGTGTAGAACGCGTCGATCGGGATCAGGCGGGAGCCCCGCACAGACTCCACCTCGACCTCGCAATCGGCGGCGAGCAGGGCCGGGTGGGCGTCGCCGGCCGGGGAGGCCGTGCCCAGGTTGCCGCCGACGCCGCCGCGGTTGCGGATCTGCGGGGAGGCGACCGTGTGCGAGGCGAGCGCGAGACCGGGGAGCTCCGTGCGCAGCTCCTCCATGATCTGGGTGTACGGGACCGAGGCACCGAGCCGGACCGTCTCCTCGCCCACCTCCCACTCCCGCAGCTCGACGACGCGGTTGAGGTCAAGCAGGTACTCGGGACGCCGGTGGTCGAAGTTGATCTCGACCATCACGTCGGTGCCACCCGCAATCGGCACAGCCGTGGGGTGCTCGGCCTTGGCGGCGAGCGCCTCCTCCCAGCTGGCGGGGCGAAGGAAGTCCATGAGGCTCTCTTCTTCGTATCGAGGGTCGTTCGCTTCAAGGGACCAGGGGATTCCGTTTAAGCCACTCGGGCCATTGGTCCCTCGACTGCTCGTTCATGTGCTGTTAACGCGGAGTGGGCCAAGTACACCGCTCGCTCGTCCGATGGGGTCAGTCACCGAAACCATGAAGGAGTTGGCTGGCCAAGGCGCGCGTCTTGTAGATTCGTATGAAGAACGGGCCCCAGTAACCTCGCGGCTTCCCCCCGGAAACCCCGGACTCCCGGCGGAACAGGGCCCCGGCGCTACAGAGCGCACATGTTTGTACACACCATTCGAGACAGATCGGCGGCGACGACCCCATGCGGCTGCGCGCACTCCTGGACACCGACGCGCTGGGCCTGCGGCTGCTCGGCGGCGAGGACGAGCTGGACCGCACCGTGCGCGGTGTGATGACCACGGACCTGCGGGACCCCAGCCGTTACCTGGCGGGCGGCGAGCTGGTCCTCACCGGTCTCGCCTGGCGCCGCGACGCCTCGGACACGGAACCCTTCGTACGGCTCCTCGCGAGCGCCGGGGTCGCGGCCCTGGCCGCCGGGGAGGCCGAGCTCGGGGACATTCCCGACGACATCGTCGAGGCCTGCGCACGCCACCGCCTGCCGCTCTTCGCGGTCAACGAGTCGGTGGCCTTCGCCACGATCACCGAGCACGTCGTGCGCCAGGTCTCCGGCGAGCGCGCAGGGGACCTGGCGGCCGTGGTCGACCGGCACCGCCGCCTGATGACGTCGGGCCCCGCGGGCGGCGGCCCCGACGTCGTCCTCGACCTCCTCGGCACCGACCTGGACCTGCGGGCCTGGGTGCTCTCGCCCGCCGGGCGGGTGATCGCCGGGTCGAGCGCCGCCGGGAACAGCCTGCCCGCGTCCCTGTGCGCGCGGCTGGCCGGGGAGCATCTCGCGGCCGTCCGCACCGGGCGGCGCGGGCCGCACCGGGTGACGGTGGACGCGGTCACGTACTCGCTGTTCCCCGTTCGGACCAGTGGGCGCGGAGCGGCCGGCGCCTCGCGCGACGTGCGCGAGTCCGTGCTCTCCGACTGGGTGCTCGCCGTGGAGGCGGACGCGGGCGACTGGCCCGAGGAGCGCCTCGACCTGCTGCAGGGCGTGACCCAGCTGATCGCGGTCGAGCGCGACCGGCGCGACGCGGCCCGCACGGTGCGCCGCCGTCTCGCCCAGGAGGTCCTCGAACTGGTGCAGACCGGCGCGGCCCCCGCGGAGATCGCGGCCAGGCTGCGGGTCGCGGCCCCGGTGCTGCTGCCCGGTCTGGGCGCGGCCCCGCACTGGCAGGTCGTGGTGGCCCGCGTGGAGTGGGAGGGCGGGGACATCGACGGCGGCCCCGTCGCCCAGTCGCTCCTGGAGGAGATCCTCGTCGACCCGCTGTCGGCGGGCCCCGAGCCCTCCGACCGGATCGCGGTCGCGCACACCGGCGACGAGGCGATCGCGCTCGTGCCGCTGCCCGCCGTCTCCAGCGAGCACGACGGCTCGGAGACGGGCCTGCTCGCCGACTCGCTGCTCGCCTCCGTCCACGACCCGCTCTCGGCGGGCCTCTCGGACGACGGGCGGCTCACCCTCGGCGTCAGCGCCTCCGTGCACTCGGCGGAGGGCCTGCGCGGCGCGCTGGAGGAGGCCCGGCACGCCCGCCGGGTCGCCGCCGCCCGCCCCGGCCGGGTCTGCGCGGCGGGACACCAGGAGCTGGCCTCGCACGTCCTGCTGCTGCCGTTCGTGCCGGACGACGTGCGCCGGGCGTTCACCGCGCGGCTCCTGGACCCGCTGCGGGAGTACGACCAGCGCCACCGCGCCGAGCTCATCCCGACGCTGGAGGCGTTCCTCGACTGCGACGGTTCCTGGACGCGCTGCGCCTCGCGGCTGCACCTCCACGTCAACACGCTGCGCTACCGGGTGGGCCGTATCGAGCAGTTGACGGGTCGTGACCTCTCGCGCCTGGAGGACAAGCTCGATTTCTTCCTCGCGCTGCGCATGAGCTGAGGGAATCCACCACGGGGCCGACCGGGGGCGGGGTGCCGCCGGCCGGCTCGCGCCGTCTTCCTTGCCCGCCCTTTGTGAATTCTTTCACCCAGCCTCTTGGCCCGGCGCCGCGATCCATGCTGAGATTCGCCCACGACTCAACAGCTCAATGGTGTGCTCGGGGAGGGCAACGTGGCGCATACCGCCATGTCTGGTACCGGAACGACTGCAGAGCACGATCCACTCCAGACCGCGGTATGGCGGCTGCGCTCGCGCGGCTGCTGGACCGACGCTGCGGCGCTGCTCGCCTCACGGGCCGGGGCGGCGGCGGCACTTCAAAGGACGGCGCTCCTGGTCGAGCGGTGCCTGTTCACCGGGGACGGCTGGGGCGAGGCCGAGGACGGGCTGCGGACCGCGGAGGCGCTCGCCGAGGACGACGACGACCGGGGCGCGGCGGCCTGCGAGCGGGGCCAACTGGCGTACGCCTCTACGGTGTTGAACGTACGGGACCGGGCCGACGAGGCGCGTACGGCGCTCGGCAGGGCGGCGGCGCTGCTCGCCCCGAACGCTCCCGGCCGGCCGCTGCTCGACTTCCGCAGGGGCCTGATCGCGGAGCACATCGCGGACTCGCCGCAGTCCGCGAAGGCCGCGTACCGCAGGGCGCACGCGGGCGCCACGGCGCACTCCGACTCGCTGCTGCTCTCCTTCACCTGGCGCCACCTCGCCGGACTCGCCCTGCGGGACGGGGAGTTAGCCGAGGCCCGGCACGGTTTCACCGAGTCCCTGCGCATCCGCGAGGAGCTCGGCTACCTGGTCGGCACGGCCCCCGCGCTCGCCGCGCTGGCGGAGGCGGAGCCCGAGCCCGAGGCCACCCGGCTGCGCGCCGAGGCCACCCGCCTCTTCCGCCTCCTGGGCGGCGTACCGTCCTGGCTGGCCCAGCACCTGACGCCGCCGGCCGCCGCGGTCTAGGACGTGCCGAACGCCACGGGCTCCGGGGCGCTCAGCCCCCGGAGCCCGTGAAGTGCTCCCCCACCAGCGACGCGACCACGCCCAGGTCCTGGGCGATCAGTGCGTCGATGAGGGTCATGTGCTCGGCCGCGTCCGCCAGCAGGTCGGCCCGGCGGCTCGCGACGGGGCCGCTCACCAGGGGCCACTGCGAGCGGCGGTGCAGGTCGTCGGCGATCTGCACCAGCTGCCGGTTGCCGGAGAGCGCGAGCAGCGCGCCGTGGAAGGCCCGGTCCGACTCGGCGTAGTGGGCGAGGTCACCGCCCGCCGCCGCCGTCGCGGTCGCCTCGGCCAGCGGCCGCAGCCCGGCCCAGCTCTCCGCGGGCACCGTTCGGGCGAGCCGCAGCATCACCGGCACCTCGATCAGGGCCCGCACCTCGGCCAGCTCGGCCAGCTCGCGGGTGCTGCGCTCGGTGACCCGGAAGCCTCGGTTGGGGACGACCTCCACGGCGCCCTCGACGGCCAGCTGCTGCATCGCCTCGCGCACGGGCGTCGCGGAGACGCCGAAGCGCTCGCCGAGGGCCGGCGCCGAGTACACCTCGCCGGGCGTGAGCTCGCCGCCGACGAGGGCGGCGCGCAGCGCGTCGAGTATCTGTCCGCGCACGGAGCTGCGCCGGACGGTGCGGTGCGGGGTGCGGTGCTCCGCCCCCGCCTGCTCCGGCACCCGGACGCGCGGCGCCCCGGCGAGGGGGTCGCCCGCGCGCGCTCCGGTCTGCTCCACGACGTCCGCCCTGCTGCTGCCTGCCGATGAAAGGTACGAGAGGCACCATAGGCGGACAGGACCCGAGTTGAAACCTCGATCACGTCGGGTAAGGTAAGGCTAACCTGCTATCGATCGCGATTCGGTGGTCCTCGCATGTCCGTCCCCACCTTGGCCGCACCCGCCCAGGGCGCCCCCAGTGCCGTAGCGGACTCCTATGCCCGCCTCCACGAGGTGTACACGGGACTGCGCGTCACCGAGCTCGGCCCCGAGGAACAGGCCCCACAGGGCGGCGGCTGGGTCACCGCCGCCCGGCTCGCGGAGGGCGGGGCCGACCTCGAAGCGTTTCTCGCCTGGGACAACGCGCAGGTGCTGAAGGACTACGCCGTCCAGGCACGCCCCGACGTGGTGGCCAGCTTCGGGCTGCACCGCTACGCCTGGCCGGCCACCCTGCTCATCACGGTCCCGTGGTTCCTGCACCGCCGTGTCCCCCGCTTCCCGGTCGCCAACGTGTCCTTCCAGCGCACGCTGGGCCGTCTGGCGGTACGCCCGGACGGGTTCGCCTGCCTCCCCGGCGACCCGGCAGCGACCCTGCCCGGCGCCCGCGTCGTGCCGGACGAGGAGGCGCTGCGCGCGGAGGTGCGCGCCTCGGTCGCCGAGCACCTCGGGCCGCTCCTGGACGGCTTCGGGCCCCGGATGCGGCGCCGCTCGCGCGCCCTGTGGAGCGTCGCCACCGACGAGATCGTCGAGGGCCTCTGGTACGTGGCGCACCTCCTGGGCGAGGAGCAGCGCGCGATGACGGAGCTGGAGCGGCTGCTGCCCGGCGCCACCAAGCCGTACGTCGGCACGGCGGGCTTCCGGGAGCTGACGGGTCCCGGCGGCGAGAAGCTGCCGACCCGCGACCGGGCGAGCTGCTGCATGTTCTACACGTTGCGCCCCGACGACCCCTGCGTCACCTGCCCGCGCACCTGCGACGCGGAGCGCGTCGCGCGGCTGAGCGAGACCGCCGCGGCGAGCTGAGTCCCGGACGCCCGCACGCGCCGTGCGGGCCTTCAACCGGGCCGCCCCGGGCCCCCGTTCGCCCGAACCACTCTTTCGCGCACGTTTAATCGAACTCAACAACCAACGTCCCGCCGCGAGTTCGAGCAAAAGTACGCCGTGCGTGCCCCCTTGCACCCCTCTTGGCGTTCTCTTGCCCCGAAACCCCCTGAGGGTCATCGGAATTGGGTCAATATGGCGCCCGATACGCCCTACCGCGATGCAAGGGACCCCAGATGAGACTGACCGACATATCGCTGGACTGGCTGCTCCCCGGCGGCGTCCTGCTCCTGGGCATGCTGGTGGCGGTGGCGGTGCTCGCGCGCGGCAAGCGAGGCCACGACAAGGCGAAGGGAGCCGCGGGCGACGACTCGTGGGAGCGCAGCGAGGAGCGCCGCAGACGCAAGGAAGCCGTCTACGGCACCGCCTCCTACGTACTGCTGTTCTGCTGCGCGGCGGTCGCCGCCGCCCTCTCCTTCCACGGCCTGGTCGGCTTCGGCCGGCAGAACCTCAGCCTCTCCGGCGGCTGGGAGTACCTGGTCCCGTTCGGCCTCGACGGTGCGGCGATGTTCTGCTCCGTCCTCGCCGTGCGCGAGGCCAGCCACGGCGACGCGGCCCTCGGCTCGCGCCTCCTCGTGTGGACGTTCGCGGGTGCCGCCGCCTGGTTCAACTGGGTGCACGCGCCACGGGGGCTGGGACACGCGGGCGCTCCGCAGTTCTTCTCCGGGATGTCGCTCTCGGCGGCGGTGCTCTTCGACCGCGCGCTGAAGCAGACACGCCGGGCGGCGCTGCGCGAGCAGGGCCTGGTGCCCAGGCCGCTGCCGCAGATCCGTATCGTGCGGTGGTTGCGGGCGCCCAGGGAGACCTACGGTGCCTGGTCGCTGATGCTTCTCGAAGGCGTGCGTTC
Source organism: Streptomyces sp. NPDC040622 (assembly GCF_055593965.1). Lineage (NCBI taxonomy): Bacteria > Bacillati > Actinomycetota > Actinomycetes > Kitasatosporales > Streptomycetaceae > Streptomyces > Streptomyces sp. NPDC040622. The sequence continues at coordinate 264,588 of NZ_JBVIXD010000005.1, forward strand.
CCTGGACGAGGCCGTCGAGGAGGTCAGGGAGGACCGCCGTGAGAAGGAACGCACCCGGCTGCGCAGGCGCGAGCAGGAGAAGCTGGAGCGGGCGCAGCTCAAGGCGCTCAGCCGGGGACACCGGAACTGGCAGGGCCGCGGTGGCGGCCGCCAGGTGGACATGCAGGCCGTCGCACCGGCCGCCGGGTCCGCGCAGGTCGGCGCGGACCCTGCTATAGCGGCGCAGGAGCAGCTGCCGGTACGCTCCCGTCCCTCCCTCCAGGCCGTGAAGAACGGCCCTGACGGCTCCCCGCCGGTCGCCCCCGTCACCGTCGACCTGACGGCCGAGGACGACACCCAGGCACTGCCCCGGCTCGACTCGCTGGAGCAGAAGCTCAAGGACCTGGAACAGCAGTTCGGCTGACCGCGCCGGGAACCGGCCACACGTCTGCGAGGTGACCCGACGTCACACGTCGGGCGGCGGCGGCAGGGCACACGCCGTGCCGCCGTCGTCCAGCTCGAACCACACCGCCTTCCCCACCCCGTGCGCCCGTACGCCCCACGCGTCCGCGAGGGACTGCACGAGGACCAGGCCCCGCCCGTTCGTACCGTCGTCGGCGTTCGGTACGCGCGGCTCGGGCCGGCCCGCGACGAAGTCCCTGACCTCGACGCGCAGACCGCGCGGGCCCACCACCGCCGTGACGAAGGCCTCGTGATCGGTGTGCACCAGTGCGTTGGTGACCAGTTCGCTGGTGAGGAGTTCGGCGGTCTCGGCGCGTCCCGGCTTCCCCCAGTGCCGCAGGAGTTCCCGCAGGGCCCTCCTGACGTCGGACACCGCCCGCAGATCCGCTCTGCCCAGCTTGCGCGCGAGCCGGCCCGTGTCGGGCCCGTCCGGCGCCGCGCCGGTCCTCTCGTCCCGTACGTTCGGCGAGGTGGCCCCCATTCCCCCGGGGCCGCCCCCTCGTGACTGGCTCGTCATGACCCCCGCCCACAAAGCGATGTCTGTGCCTCCTTGCTCGAACAACTTCACGGAATGCATGCCCCGGGCCCGTGGAGGCACGCCTGTCGAATCGTCAACCAATGACGGGGGTGCGCCGCGGGGATGGGGGGAAGTGAAGCGGTGGACCCCACCGCCGAACGTTCCTAGGAGCCCGAGTGCACGACGACAGACTGCTGGTGGAAGGCCGCCTGGAACGGGCGCTGCGCCAGTTCATCCGCCCCGCCCAGTACGCGCGGCGCACGCCGCTGACCCTCTCCGTCTGGCACGCGCCGGGCGAGCCGGTGCCCGTCGGGACCGCGCTCGAAGCGGCGTACGAGCCCTTCGAGACCGGCACGGAGTGGGGAAATCCCTGGTCGACCAGCTGGTTCCGGATTCAAGGGCAGGTGCCCGAGGAGTGGCGGGGCAGCCGGGTCGAGGTGGTGATCGATCCGGGGTTCACCGGTGAGGGTCCCGGCTTCCAGGCGGAGGGTCTGGTCTACGACGCGGCGGGCGTTCCCCTCAAGGGAGTTCACCCGCGCAATCGGCATATTCCGGTGGCCTCCCCCGCCGCGGGCGGCGAACCGGTGCACCTGCTCCTGGAGGCGGCGGCCAATCCCGCCGTCCTGCACGACTTCGTGCCGACCCCCCTCGGCGACGTACTGACCGCAGGCAATAGCCCGATCTACCGATTCGTGTCTGCCGATCTCGCCGTACTCGACGAGGACGTGTGGCAGCTGACCCTCGACATCGAGGTCCTCTCCGAGCTGATGCGCGAACTGGACGCCGACCGTCCGCGTCGCCACGAGATCCTGCGGGCCCTGGAGGACATGCTCGACACCCTCGATCTGCACGACGTGTCCGGCACGGCGGCCGCGGCGCGCGCGGAACTCGCCGACGTGCTGGCCAAGCCCGCGCACGCGAGCGCCCACCGCGTGTCGGCGGCCGGTCACGCGCACATCGACTCGGCATGGCTGTGGCCCCTGCGCGAGACGGTGCGCAAGGCTTCGCGGACCTTTGCCAATGTGACGGCGCTGGCCGAGGAGTATCCGGAGCTGGTCTTCGCCTGTTCGCAGGCCCAGCAGTACGCCTGGGTCAAGGAGCACCAGCCGCACATCTGGGAGCGCATCAAGAAGGCGGTGGCGGACGGCACGTGGGCCCCGGTCGGGTCGATGTGGGTCGAGTCGGACGCCAACATGCCGGGCGGCGAGGCGCTCGCGCGGCAGATCACGCACGGCAGGCGGTTCTTCCGCGAGGAGCTCGGTGTCGAGACGGAGGAGATCTGGCTGCCGGACTCCTTCGGATACACCGCCGCCTTCCCGCAGCTGGCGAAGCTCGCGGGCATCCGCTGGTTCCTCACGCAGAAGCTGAGCTGGAACCAGACCAACAAGATGCCGCACCACACCTTCTGGTGGGAGGGCATCGACGGCACCCGGGTCTTCACCCACTTCCCGCCCGTGGACACCTACAACTCGCAGTTCCACGGCGCCGAACTGGCCCACGCGGAGCGGAACTTCGCCGACAAGGGCCGCGCCTCCCGCTCCCTGGTGCCGTTCGGCTGGGGCGACGGCGGGGGCGGGCCCACCCGCGAGATGATGGAGCGGGCCCGGCGACTGCGCTCCCTGGAGGGCTCGCCGCGCGTCGAGATCGAGCGCCCGTCCGCCTTCTTCGCGGCGGCCGAGGAGGAGTACGGCGCGCAGGCACCTGTCTGGTCCGGGGAGCTGTACCTGGAGCTCCACCGTGCTACGTACACGACCCAGGCGGCGACCAAGCGTGGCAATCGTCGCAGTGAACATGCCTTGCGCGAGGCGGAGTTGTGGTGCACGGCCGCGGCGGTGCGCGACCCCGCGTACGTCTACCCCTACGACACGCTCGACCGGCTGTGGAAGACGGTCCTGCTGCACCAGTTCCACGACATCCTGCCGGGCTCGTCGATCGCCTGGGTGCACCGGGAGGCCCGCGAGACGTACGAGCGGGTCCTGGCCGAGCTCGACGAGGTCACCGCGTCCGCGGTCCGCTCCCTCGGCGCGGGCGGCCCCGCGGTGCTGAACGCCTCGCCGTACGCCCGCAGCGAGGTCGTCGAGCAGGAGGACGGCACCCTGGCGCGCGTGGACGTCCCCGCGCTCGGCACGCGGAGCCTGGACGCCTCACCGGGCGGCGCCGGGGGAGGCGCGGTCGCGCACACCACCGGCGACACGATCCTGCTCACCAACGAGCACCTGAGCGTGACCGTCGACAGCGCCGGGCTGCTGTCCGCCGTACGGGACCTGGACGCGGGCCGCGAAGCCCTCGCGGGCCCCGCCAACCTCCTCCAGCTGCACCCCGACCACCCCACGCACTACGACGCCTGGGACCTCGACCGGCACTACCGGCACCGGCACACCGACCTCACCGACGCCGAGTCCGTCGAGCTCGTCGAGGACGGGCCGCTGCGGGTAGCGGTGCGGGTGGTGCGGGCCTTCGGGAAGTCCCGGATCACGCAGGAGATCCGCCTGGCGGCGGGCAGCCGGCGCCTGGACATCGTCACGGACGTCGACTGGCGCGAGTCGGAGAAGGTCCTCAAGGCCGCCTTCCCGCTGGACGTGCACGCCGAACGGTCCGCCGCCGAGATCCAGTTCGGCCATGTGCACCGGCCCACGCACGCCAACACCGGGTGGGACGCGGCCCGTTACGAGATCTGTGCGCACCGCTGGCTGCGGGTGGCCGAGGAGGGGTACGGCGTCGCACTCCTCAACGACTCCACGTACGGCCACGACGTGACGCGCACGGAGCACGACGGCACGCTCGGCACGACCGTGCGCCTGACCCTGCTGCGCGCCCCGCACAGCCCCGACCCGGAGACGGACCAGGGCACGCACCGCTTCACGTACTCCCTGCTGCCGGGGGCGGAGATCGGCGACGCGGTCGCGGAAGGGCTCTCGCTCAACCTGCCGCTGCGGGTCGCCGACGCGCCCGTCCTGCCGTCACTGGTGAGCGTCGACCACCCGGCGGTCACCGTGGAGTCGGTCAAGCTCGCCGACGACCACAGCGGTGACGTCGTCGTACGACTCTACGAATCGCGCGGCGGCCGGGCGGCGGCCACGCTCGGCACGTCGTTCCCTGTGGCCCGCGCGGAGGTGGCGGACCTGCTGGAACGGCCGCTGCACGAGGCGAGCACGAGCGAGGCGGGGCTCGCCCTCGCGCTGCGGCCGTTCCAGATCCTCACGCTGCGGCTGCGGCCCGCCTGACCGGAGCGGGGGACCGAACGGGTGCCGGGGTCGGTGTCACGGCCTCGGCACGTTCCGCAGGTTCGACCGGGCCATCTGCACCATCCGGCCCACCCCGCCGTCCAGGACGATCTTGCTGGCGGAGAGGGCGAAGCCGGTCACCATCTCCGAGCTGATCTTGGGCGGGATGGAGAGGGCGTTCGGGTCGGTGACGATGTCGACGAGGGCGGGGCCCTTGTGCGCGAAGGCGTCCTTGAGGGCGCCCGCGAGCTGCTTGGGCTTCTCCACGCGCACGCCGTAGGCCCCGGCGGCGCGGGCGACGGCGGCGAAGTCCGGGTTGTGGTTCGCCGTGCCGTAGTTCGGCAGCCCGGCCACCAGCATCTCCAGCTCCACCATGCCCAGCGAGGAGTTGTTGAACAGCACGACCTTCACCGGCAGGTCGTGCTGGACGAGGGTGAGGAAGTCGCCCATCAGCATCGAGAAGCCGCCGTCGCCCGACATCGAGACGACCTGCCGCTCGCGGTCGACGAACTGGGCGCCGATCGCCTGCGGCAGGGCGTTCGCCATCGAGCCGTGGCTGAACGAGCCGATGATGCGGCGCTTGCCGTTCGGGGTGAGGTAGCGGGCCGCCCACACGTTGCACATGCCGGTGTCGACGGTGAACACCGCGTCGTCCGCGGCGAGGTCGTCGAGCACCGAGGCGACGTACTCGGGGTGGATCGGGACGTGCTTCTCGACCTTGCGGGTGTACGCCTTGACGACGCCCTCCAGGGCGTCCGCGTGCTTCTTCAGCATCTTGTCGAGGAACTTGCGGTTCGACTTCGGCGAGACGCGCGGGGTCAGACAGCGCAGGGTCTCGCGCACGTCGCCCCAGACCGCGAGGTCCAGCTTCGAGCGCCGGCCGAGGTGTTCGGGGCGCACGTCGACCTGCGCGATCTTGACGTCGTCGGGCAGGAAGGCGTTGTACGGGAAGTCCGTGCCGAGCAGGATCAGCAGGTCGCACTCGTGCGTGGCCTCGTACGCCGCGCCGTAGCCCAGCAGGCCGCTCATGCCCACGTCGTACGGGTTGTCGTACTGGATCCACTCCTTGCCGCGCAGGGCGTGGCCCACCGGGGACTTGATCTTCTCGGCGAACTCCATCACCTCGGCGTGCGCGCCCGCCGTGCCGCTGCCGCAGAAGAGGGTGATCCGGTCCGCCTCGTCGATCATCGCGGCGAGCTGCTCGATCTCCGCGTCGCCCGGCCGTACGGAGGGCCGGGAGGTGACGAGGGCGGTCTCGGCGGCCTTCTCCGGGGCGGCCTCGCCCGCGATGTCGCCGGGCAGCGACACGACGGCCACACCGCTCTGCCCGACGGCGTTCTGGATGGCGGTCTGCAGCAGCCGGGGCATCTGCTTCGGGGTGGAGATCAACTCGCTGTAGTGACTGCACTCGCGGAACAGCTGGTCCGGATGGGTCTCCTGGAAGTACCCGAGGCCGATCTCGCTGGAGGGGATCTGGGCGGCGAGGGCGAGGACCGGGGCCATCGAGCGGTGCGCGTCGTACAGGCCGTTGATCAGGTGCAGGTTGCCCGGGCCGCAGGAGCCCGCGCAGGCGGCGAGGTTGCCGGTGATCTGGGCCTCCGCGCCGGCCGCGAAGGCGGCGGTCTCCTCGTGCCGCACCTGGATCCAGTCGATCTCCTTGGTGCGGCGGATGGCGTCGACGACCGGGTTGAGACTGTCGCCGACGACTCCGTACAGGCGCTTCACGCCCGCACGGACGAGGATGTCGACGAACTGTTCGGCGACGTTCTGCTTGGCCATGCTGTACGCACCTCTCGACGCTGGTGAACCGTGGCTCACCCCGTGTGACCCGTGGACCCGGGTTTCACTCGTACTCCCGATCGGTCATTCCTCGGGACCATGAATTCACAGGTACGGCCGTCATGCCTCCCAGACCGCGGCCGCCGTCCGGTCGTCGGCGTACCCCTTGACCCTCACCTGGATGTCCGCGAGGAACGCGGCGAGCCCCGGCGGACCGCTCTTCTCCCATCTGCGGGTGAGGTGTTCGGCCAGCCCGGGCTCGCCGCGCAGGGGTTCGGCGAGGCCGCCGCTGCACAGCACGAGCGCGTCACCCGGGCGGGCGACCGAGGCGCGGAACCGGAAGGGCTCGCGGGGCGGTTCCGGTGCCGGTTCGTAGGGGCTCGGCGGGGTGCTGATGCCGAGGTCCATGGTGAGGTGGTCGCCCTCGGGGGCCTGGGCGGGCAGCGAGCCGAACCCGACCACGGCGTCGCCGGTGGCGTCCGCGACGCGCGGCTCGATGTCCTGCCACTCGCCGTTCCTCAGCCGGAACAGACCGCCGCCGCCCACGCCGAAGAAGACCCGCGTGCGGCACTGGGGGTCGGCGGGCAGCAGCAGGCAGCGCAGCGACGCCGCGTACTCCTCCGGTGCAAGGCCGAGGTCGGCGGCGTGGCCGCGGAGCTTGCCGAGGCTGCGGTCGGTGAGGCGGTGCAGGCCCGACTTCAGGTGGCCGCGCCGGGCGGCCCTGATGTCCTCCGCGAGCCGCAGGTGGCTGCGTCCCACGGCACCGCCGATCCACTCGCAGGCCTCGGCGGCGGCGCGGTGGGCGCCGGGGGTGGCGCGGGCGCCGGTGGCCATGGCGACCAGCACGAGCGCGTTCTCGCCGGTGCCGAAGCGGGCGGTGAGCAGGGCGTCGCGGCGCGGCTCGCCCCGGTACCGGGGGGAGTCCCCGCGCACGGAGGCCGCGCGCAGCGTCATGCTCCCGTACCGCGCGCCGTCGAGCACGGTGTCGGCGACGAGGTCCCCGAGGTCGTCCGGATCGGCGACCGGCAACACGGTGGGCTCCGCCTCATAGGTCGGCGGCCCGTCCCCCACGAAGGCGACGCCGGCCTCACCCCTCTCCCCCGCCCCGCCGACCACATCGTCGGCACGGCCCTCCCCGGCCGCACCGGGCCCCCTGGACACGGCCTCGGCACCACGCGGCTCCTCGGTCGACGCATCCGAATACCCACCACGCTCCCGACCCCCCGAGGACCCGGCGGGGAAGGTCACTGGGCCGGTAGGCGTGGTGGTCGGGGGCGCCCAGGGTGCGGGGGCGGTGAAGGTGGGCGGGCCGGCGGGGGCGCGGGACTTGGGAGGCGCGGCGGGAACGGGGGGTACGGGTGATCCCGCGAGGTCGTCCGCGTCGCCGCGACCGTCCGGGGCGCGCTCTCCGCCGAGGGAACCGGTCGGCCCGACCTGGGCACCGGGCCAAGCGGGGGCGGGGGCGGGAGGGCTGACAGCGGCAGAAGAGTCGGGAGGTCCGGCGGGGGCCGGGGGTGCTGGCGGTCCCGCCAGGTCGTCCGCGTCG
>NZ_JBVIXD010000005.1:272190-689725 GCF_055593965.1 Streptomyces sp. NPDC040622
GTCGCGGCGACCGTCCGGATCTCCGCGTCCGCCCGCGGTACCGAACGGCCTTCCAGGGGAGCCGGACTCGCCGGGCTCGGGCGGCCCCGCGGGAGCAGGCGGCACGGGCGGTCCCGCCAGGTCGTCCGCGTCGCGGCGACCGTCCGGGGCGCGCTCTCCGCCGAAGGCACCGGTCGGCCCGTCCTGGGCGCCGGGCCAAGCGGGAGCGGGGGCGGGAGGGCTGGCGGGGGCCGGAGGTGCTGGCGGTCCCGCCAGGTCGTCCGCGTCGCGGCGACCGTCCGGATCTCCGCGTCCGCCCGCGGTACCGAACGGCCTTCCAGGGGAGCCGGACTCGCCGGGCTCGGGCGGCCCCGCGGGAGCGGGCGGCACGGGTGGTCCCGCGAGGTCGTCCACGTCGCGGCGACCGTCGTCCGGGGCCCGGCCTCCGCCAGGGGTTCCGAGCGGCGTGGCGGGTGCGGGTGGTCCGGCGGGGCCTTGCGGTGCCGGTGGGCCGGCGCGTCCGGCCGGGGCGTCCCGTTCGCCCGACGTACCGAGCGGCCCGCCCGGCCCGGCGGGAGCGGGTGGTGGTACCGGTGGGCCGGTGGTGCCGGCCCCGTCACGGCGCCCGTCCGGAGCGCCGCCTGCCTCGGCCGTGCCGGGCGGGGCGGCGGGAGCGGCTGGGGTGCGCGGCCCCGGAGGTGCGGGGGGCGGGTCGGTGGGGGTGTCCGCGATACGGCGTCCGGTCTCCGGGACACGGCGTCCGTCGGAGGCGTCGGCCGGAGCGGCGAGCGGGCCCCCCTCGGCGCCGGGCCGGTCCCCCGGGTCGTCACGGGAAGTGAGGGGGGCGGGTGGTTCGTGACGGGCCCCGGGGAAGGGCGCGTCGTCCGCACCCGCAAAGTCGTCGGGGCCGGGGGCCTCTCCCGGCGGTGTGGGGCCGAGGTCGGGCCGGGTGGGATCGGGAGGGGTGGCGTCGGGTGGCGTGGGGTGGGGGGCGCGTGGTGCGGGGAACCCTTCCTTCACCGCGTCCGCCGCTGAGGCGAACCTGTCGTCGAGGGTGTCCGATGCGGGCGCCGGACCCGTGTCCGGCGCGGAGTCGTCGTACAGCTGTCCCCACCAGTCGTCGTCGTGACCGGTGGGCCTGTCCCCCTGCTGGCTCATGCCCCTATTTTCCACCGCGGAGGCCGTACGAAAACGGTGCATCCGGAAATTCCGGCCTCCGCGGCGACGGGAGAGGCCGCCGGGCGGGCCCACCCCCCACAGGAGGACCGCCCGGCGGGGCCGATGTGGCTAGCGCACGTCGTAGGCGCGGGCCACGGTCTGCGTGACGGAGTTTCCGCGGGAGTCCGTCAGTTGGCTCCTGAGCCAGACCTGCCGGCCGGAAGCGCCCGCGTGGTCCACGGTCGCGCTCCAGGCTCCGTCGTGTTCGGCGGTGGTGGCCGCCGTCCACGTCCGGCCCTCGTCGTAGGAGTACGAGAGCTTCGCCTTCGTAATCTCACCCGGCTCGTAGCCCGCGTGCCCGGTCACGCCGAGTTCAATCCGCGCACCGTCCTTCGGGGCCAGCGTCTTGAGCCCGTCCTCCGGCAGCCCGTAGCGCGGGAAGAGCATCGGGATGCCCTGCGAGTAGGCGTCCTCGTCGAGGTGGGAGCGGAAGGACCAGGTCGTCTCGGTCCCCGTCGACCGCTGCCACACGCGCGAGCCGATCTTCTGCGTGGTGAGGGTGAGTTCGTACGCGGAGTCCTCGGCCGGGACCGTGAACACCCCGGACGGCCAGCCCGAATCCCCCACGACCTCGCCGTCCCGCTCGAGCCGGACGGAGCCGATGTCGCCGAAGCCGCCCTGGATGCCGCCGTGTTCGGCGTCGGACCAGAAGCCGGGCGCGACGCCGATCAGGTTGCCCTGCCGCTCCCCGGCGAGCGCGGGCTCGCCCCCCGCGTCGCGCGGCGCGCCGGGCGCGAGGACCCCGTCGTACCAGGTCTCGCTGCGGCGCTGCCCCTTCTTGTACGTACGCACCGGGTCGATCATGAACTCGCCGAACGGGAAGCTGCTGGACACCTGGTGGCCCCACCCGGTCGTGCCCGCCGAGTAGTACTCGGTGCGCTTGCCGGGGGCGGGGACGGTCTCGATGTCGGAGAAGTAGACCTCCAGTCCGGTGGGGCGGGCCGCCGACGGCAGGTCGACGTAGTCCGTGGCCTGCCCCATCGCCCGGTAGGTCGCCTCGTTCGCGGCGAGCTCCTTGTCGCGTACGCGGTAGGTGCGGTCGTCGCGGATCTGCCCCGTCTCGGGGAAGGCGAGGTTGTAGACGTAGGGGCTCTTGGCGGTCGCCTTCCACGTCAACTCGACCTTGCCGGAGCCGAGTCGGGACAGCAGGCCGGTCGCCTCGTCGGTCGGGACGCCGAGGACGGGCAGCGGGGATCCGGCGAAGCCCGCGGACGGGTACCAGCGGCCGGGGGTGGTGCGGTGGGCGAGGACCGCGAGGGCGCCCGCCTTCTGCGCGTCGGCCGCCACGGTGCCCGCGTTGCCGTTGTCCGGGACCTTGACCAGGGCGATCCGGCCCTTCACGCCGGCGGCGGCGAGCTCCTCGGGCGTGCCGGACTTCGCGTCGACGAGGACCGCACGGCCCGTGCCGTCGAGGTTGGCGGAGCCGGTGGAGGCCGTCAGCGGGTGCAGCGTCTTGCCGCCCGCCACGGCGAGCGTGGAGATCTGGGGCGCCGCGGCCCGCCAGTAGCTGCCGGACTCGAAGGTGCCGCCGGACGGCTTGCCCTCGACGGACTGGTAGTAGCCGCGGATCGTGCGCGGTCCCGCCGCGGTGCCCGCGTGCAGCCAGTTGTCCTTGCCCCAGGTGCGGGCGAAGGCGAGGGTGGCGCCGCGTACTTCGGACGCCTTGTCGGTGCGGACCGCGAGGCGGTGGGCCTTGCGGGCGTCGAGCGTGATCGTCGTGTCCTTCTTCACCTCGACCTGGGGGCGGGCCAGGTGGGTGAGGGAGTCGGTGAGCGTGCTGCCCGCGCCCGCGTCCGGGGTGGCGATAAAGCCGGTCAGGAAGTAGGAGCCGGGGCGCACTTGGTACGTCTGGTCGTTGGCGCCCTCGTTGAAGCGCCGCTCGCCACTCGCGGTGTCCGTGCCGATGAGGTCCACGGACGACGCCCCGTCGGCGGGCTTGCCGCTCCGGTCGACGAGCTTCACGCGCAGGCTGACCGTCTCCGGCTGGACGTACAGGGAGAACGGCGTGGAGACGCGGGTGCCGCCGTCCGCCGTGGCCAGGATCCGTCCCGTGATGTCCCCGTACTGGGCACGCTCGAGATCCGCGCCGGGGGTGAGCTTCAGCGGGACCTTGACCGTGGCGCCGGCCCGGACGCTCACCGAGCGCTCGCCGAGCCGCGCGATGCCGGAGCGGACCGCGGAGCCGTCGTTGCCGGTGACGCCCTGCAGCGCCAGCTTCAACTTGACGGTCTTGTCGGTGGTGTTGGTGTAGGGCACGTCGACCGAGGTGCGGTCCGACGCGTCCTGCGGCCAGCCGAAGCTGCCGCCCTGGACGGCGGGCGAGCCGAGCACCTTCTGGTCGATCGCGGCCTTGGCGTCCAGCCGTCCGCCGCCGGTCTCGCGCGCGTCACCGGGGATGCCGCTGTCCGCCGACGACACGAGGGCCGCCTTGATCTGCTGGGCGCTCCAGTCGGGGTGGCGCTGCTTGACCAGCGCGGCGGCGCCCGCGACGTGCGGGGTGGCCATCGACGTACCGCTCATGGACTGGTACGCGTAAGGGCCCCGGCCGCCGGCCGCCGCCGCGGAGATGCCGACGCCGGGCGCGGCGATCTCGGGCTTGAGGGTGTGCGAGCCGTAGGCGGGTCCGCGGCTGGAGAAGCTCGCGGTGGTGTCGTCGCGGTCGACGGCGCCGACGGTCAGGACGCCCGGCGCGCAGCCGGGCGAGGAGACGGAGTTGAGCGTCGGGCCGGTGTTGCCCGCGGCGATGACGAAGAGGGTGTCCTTCGCGGACCGCGCGAGCTCCTCGGTGGCGGTGCTCATCGGGTCGGTGCAGTCGGTCCGGGCCGGGTTGCCGAGGCTCATCGAGACGACGTCGGCCTTCTGGTCGACGGCCCACTGCATGCCCGCGATGATCCAGGAGGTGGCGCCGGAACCGCTGTCGTTGAGCACCTTGCCGTGCAGGAGTTCGGTGCCGGGCGCGACGCCCTTCTTCTTGCCGCCGCTCGCCGCGCCGCTGCCGCCGACGGTGGAGGTGGTGTGGGTGCCGTGGCCCTGACGGTCCTCGTTGTCCGGGGAGTCCGTGAAGTTCTCGGTGGCCCCGATGCGGCCCTTGAGGTCGGGGTGTCCGGCGTCCGCCCCGGTGTCCAGGACGGCGACCTTGGTGCCCTTGCCGTCGTAGCCCGCGGCCCAGGCCTCGGGGGCGTGGACCTGCTTGGTCGACCGGTCGAGCGTCGCCTCGACCTTGGCGTCGAGCCACAGCTTCTTCAGGTCGGATGCGGCACGGGACGTGGGGTCGGTCATCTCCGCCCAGAAGACGGCGGCCTTCTTCTTGTCGGCCTTCAGGGCGACGCCGTCGACGGGTTCGAGGACGGGGCCGCGCTCGGCGCCGCGCGGGGTGGCGGGCAGCGCGCGGGCGACGTCGACGCCCTTGTCGTACACGGCGATGAGCGGCAGCTTCTTGCTGTGCGCGTCGTCGTAGCCCTGGCGGACGAGCCCGGTGACGTTGAACAGTTCCTCGTCGACCAGGCCCTTGGCGATGGCGTGCTCGGCGCCCTCGGGGTAGACGTACAGGTCCTTGCCGGACTGCCGGGTCTGGATGAGCGGCGCGGTGCCGTCCTCGCCGGGCAGCGCGGCGGCCCCCGCCCGTCTCTCGCCGTCGGACGTCACCAGGATCCGGTCGCCGGTGACGAGGGTGACGACGGAGCTCCCGCCGTCCCGCGCGCCCTGGGGCGCGCTCCCCGTCAACGGCGGGCGTTCCGTCGCGCTCGCGTGTGGCTCGGCCACGGACGGGACGGCCGCGGTGACGGCGAGGACGACGGCCGAGGCCGCCCCCAAAGCCGTACGCGATATCGGGCGCATCGCTCTCCCCAGGGTTGACGGGCATGCAAGACCGCAGGCCGGAGGGGCCCAAAGGCCGCATATGCGGCAGCGGTTGGTGCTGCGGTGGCGTCACCTTGGCAGAGAGACGGGTGGTGCGGGGATGATGTCCCGGGGCGGGTTTACGCCGTGGCTGTTTCCCGCCACGGCGCCGTCGGAACAAGACCATGGGGGACATCGAGGAGGGGCGTCGCCGCATGCTGGCAGCGATCGGTCTGGACGAGACGCACGAGTCGGCGTACCGGGCGCTGGTGTCGGTGGGCGCCGCCGACGTCGCCGACCTCGCGCGCAGGCTCACGCTCGGCGAACCGGAGACCGAGCGGACGCTGCGCCGTCTGGAGCGGCACGGCCTGGCCGCGCAGGCGTCCGGCAGGGCGGGCCGCTGGGTGGCCGCCCCGCCCGGTGTCGCGCTCGGCGCGCTGCTCACCCAGCAGCGGCACGAGCTGGAGAAGGCCGAGCTCGCGGCGACCCTGCTCGCCGAGGAGTACCGCGCGCAGGCCGCCGAGCCGGCCGTCCACGACCTGGTGGAGGTGGTCACCGGGGCCGCCGCCGTCTCGCAGCGCTTCCTCCAGCTCCAGCTGGGCGCGAGCGACGAGGTGTGCGCCCTGGTCACCGGCAGCCCCGTCGCCGTCACCGGTACGGAGAACAGCGCCGAGGAGCAGGCCACGGGGCGGGGCGTGCGCTACCGCGCGGTGGTCGAGCGCACGGTCCTCGACCTGCCGACGGGCCTGGTCGAGCTGGTGACGGCGATCGGCCGCGACGAGCAGGTGCGGGTGGTGGACCGGGTTCCCACGAAGCTGGTGATCGCCGACGGCTCGCTCGCGATGGTGCCGCTGACCGCGCGCACGGCGGAGCCCGCCGCGCTCGTCGTGCACGCCAGCGGGCTGCTCGAATCGCTGACGGGCCTCTTCGAGGCGGTGTGGCGGCAGGCGCTGCCCCTGCGCCTGGGCGAGGAGGGTGCGGCGGTCACGGAGGACGCCCCCGAGGGCCCGGACGGCACGGACCTGGAGATCCTGTCGCTGCTCCTGGCGGGCCTCACCGACGCGAGCGTCGCCAAACAGCTCGATCTGGGACTGCGGACCGTGCAGCGGCGGGTGAAGCGGCTGATGGAGCTGACGGGCGTGACGACACGGCTCCAGCTGGGCTGGCACGCGTACGAGAGGGACTGGGTGGCACGGCGCCCCCGGCCGCCGGAGGACTGACTCCCGGCCGCCCCAGGACTAACCTGACCTGCGGTTTCGCCGGATCTCCTGCACGCTGGGCAGATGGGAGCATGGGAACTCCTGCTGGTCGGCGTGGTGATGCTGCTCGGCCTGGGCGGAGTGCTGGTCCCCGGCGTGCCGGGCGCGTGGCTCGTGTGGGCCGCGGTCCTGTGGTGGACGCTGCAGGACCCGAACGGCCTGGCCTGGGGCCTTCTCGTGGGCGCGACGGTCGTGCTGCTCGCGGCGCAGGCCGTGCGCTGGCAGCTGCCGCCGCGACGCCTGCGCGAGAGCGGTGCCACGCGCCGGATGGCGGTCTTCGCCGGGGCCGGGGCGCTGCTCGGGTTCTGTGTGCTGCCGGTGATCGGGGCGGTCCCCGGCTTCATGGGCGGGATCTACCTGGAGGAGCGGCTGCGGCTCGGCGGCCACGGCGAGGCGGTGGCGGCGACACGGGCCGCCATGCGGCTGGGCGGCAGCAGCGTGCTGACCGAGCTGTTCGCGTGCCTGCTGATTCTGGGGGCGTGGGTCGGGGCGGTCCTCTGGGGCTAGCGCGGCGGATCCACGAGTTGCTTTCGGGTCCGTCCCACTTTCGGGTCTAGCCCAACCAGGTCACATCTGCTGCCGGGCCCTCCCCTGCCCGGTGCGTCCGCACGGCCGGTGCGCGCCGGGCGGACGATGTTGGAGCCGGTGCCCCGGGCCGGTGATCCGCGTCGGCACCCGAAAGCCACCAGAGCGAGGGAGCGCACGATGCCGGAACTGTTCGTCGACGGGGAGTGGACCGGCGCCGTCGGGGGTGCGCGGCGGGACGTGGTCAATCCGTTCGACGCGTCCGTCGTCCAGCAGGTCGACGACGCCGGCGAAGAGGACGTCGACCTCGCCGTGGGGGCCGCCCGGCGGGCCTTCGACCGCGGCGAGTGGTCGTCGGCGCCCACCCGGGAGCGGGCGGACGTCCTGCTCAGGGTGGCGCGGTTCCTGCTGCGCGACCAGGAGGAGATCGCGCACGTCGAGTCCCTCGACACCGGCAAGACGCTCGCCGAGGCACGGATCGACGTCGAGGACGTCGCGAACGCGTTCCGCTACTTCGGCGAGATCGCCGACAAGGACGGCGGCCGGGTCGTGGACGTCGGCCCCGACGTGCTCAGCCGGGTCACGTACCACCCCGTCGGGGTCTGTGCGCTCATCGCGCCGTGGAACTATCCGCTGCTCCAGGCTTCCTGGAAGGTCGCCCCCGCGCTGGCGGCGGGCAACACCTTCGTGCTCAAGCCCAGCGAGACGACGCCGCTCTCCACGATCCACATGATCCGGCTGATCGCCGAGGCGGGAGCCCCGGCCGGGGTCGCGAACCTCGTGCTCGGGCCGGGTGCCACGGTCGGCGCCGCCATGTCCTCGCACACCGACGTCGACCTGGTCTCCTTCACCGGCGGCCTGGCCACCGGCCGCCGGATCATGGAGGCGTGCGCGCCGGACGTGAAGAACATCGCGCTGGAGCTCGGCGGCAAGAACCCCAACGTGGTCTTCGCCGACTGCGACCTGGAGACCGCCGTCGACCACGCCCTGGAGGCGTCGTTCCTGCACTCGGGGCAGGTCTGCTCGGCGGGGTCCCGGCTCATCGTGGAGGAGTCCCTGCACGACGTGTTCGTGGAGCGGCTGGCCGCCCGCGCGAGCGCGATCCGGCTCGGCAGCGGGCTCGACCCGGCCACGGAGAGCGGGCCGCTCAGCTCGGCGGAGCACCGCGACAAGGTCGAGGCCTATCTGGAGATCGCCCGCGAGGAAGGCGCCCGGCTGGTCTGCGGCGGCCGCCGTCCCGATGACCCCGAGCTGTCGCACGGCTTCTTCCTGCTGCCCACCGTGTACGCGGACTGCGACCGCTCCATGCGCATCGTGCGGGAAGAGGTCTTCGGCCCGGTGGTCACGGTGGAACGGTTCCGCACCGAGGACGAGGCCGTGGAGCTGGCCAACGACACGCGGTACGGCCTTGCGGGCGGTCTCTGGACGAACGACGCGAGCCGCGCCCAGCGCGTCGCGGCCCGCCTGCGGCACGGCACCGTCTGGATCAACGACTTCCACCCCTACGTGCCGCAGGCCGAGTGGGGCGGCTTCGGCCTCTCCGGCGTCGGCCGGGAGCTGGGCCCCACCGGTCTGCGCGAGTACCAGGAGGCCAAGCACATCTACCAGAACCTCAGGCCCGGACCTTCCGGCTGGTTCAAGGGCTGAGCAGGCAGGGCTGGGCAGGCAGGGCGGGACAGGCGACAGGGAAGGCGACGGCATGCACGACGAGACGACGACTTACGACTACGTGGTCATCGGCGGCGGTACGGCGGGCTCGGTGCTCGCGGCCCGGCTGAGCGAGGACCCGGCCTGCCGGGTGTGCGTGGTGGAGGGCGGGCCGAGCGACGTCGGCGACGACCGCGTCCTGCGGTTGCGCAACTGGATCAATCTGCTCGGCTCGGAGCTCGACTACGGCTACACCACCGAGGAGCAGCCGCGGGGCAACTCGCACATCCTGCACTCCAGGGCCCGCGTGCTGGGCGGCTGCTCCTCGCACAACACGCTGATCAGCTTCCTGCCGTTTCCCGAGGATCTCCAGGAGTGGGTGGCGGCGGGCTGCGAGGGCTGGGGGCCGGAGACGATCCTGCCCTACCGCGACCGGCTGCAGAACAACATCGTGCCCGTGGGCGCGGCCGACCGGAACGCGATCGCCGAGGACTTCATCACCGCGGCCTCCACCCGGCTCGGGGTGCCGGTCGTCGAGGACTTCAACGCCCGGCCCTTCACCGACGGCACCGGCTTCTTCTCGCTCGCCTACGACCCGGCGACCAACAAGCGGTCCTCCGCGTCGGTCGCGTATCTGCACCCCATCATGGACCGCCCCAACCTGACGCTCCGTCTGGAGACGTGGGCGTACCGGCTGTTGCGGGACGACGAGGGCCGTTTCACACGCGTGCAGGTACGCAACCCCGACGGCTCCGTCTCCACCCTGGAGGCCGAGGCGGAGGTGCTGCTGTGCGCCGGGGCGATCGACACGCCCCGGCTGCTGATGCTCTCCGGCATCGGCCCCGGCGACCAGCTGCGCGAGCTCGGCATCGAGGTCCTCGCGGATCTGCCGGGGGTCGGCGAGAACCTCCTGGACCACCCCGAGTCGGTGATGGTGTGGGAGACGAAGGGGCCGCTGCCGCCCAACTCCGCCATGGACTCCGACGCCGGCCTGTTCGTGCGCAGGGACGCGGCGGGCGGCCCGCGCCCCGACCTGATGTTCCACTTCTACCAAGTGCCGTTCACCACCAACACGGAACGCCTCGGCTACCCCGTGCCCGAGCACGGCGTCTGCATGACACCGAACGTGCCGCGGGCCCGTTCCATCGGCCGCATGTGGCTGCGCAGCGCCGACCCGTCGGTCAAACCGGCCCTGGACTTCCGCTACTTCACCGACCCGGAGGGCCACGACGAGCGCACCATCGTCGACGGTCTGAAGATCGCCCGTGAGGTGGCCGCCGCCGCCCCGTTCAGCGACTGGCTGCTGCGGGAGGTCGCGCCGGGCCCGGAGGTGACGTCGGACGAGGACCTGTCCGAGTACGGGCGCCGGGCCGCGCACACCGTCTACCACCCGGCGGGGACCTGTCGGATGGGCGCCGAGGACGATCCGCTCGCGGTCGTCGACCCGCAGCTGCGGCTGCGCGGACACGACGGGCTGCGCATCGTGGACGCGTCGGTCTTCCCCACCATGCCGTCCATCAACCCGATGGTCACCGTGCTGCTCGCCGCCGAACGCGCGGCGGACCTCATCACCGGCCGCCCGGCTCCCGGGCCCACGGGCACCGAAGGGGGCAACCAGTGAGCGCTTCCGGCGTGCCGGACGGCACCGCGAGCACCTCGGAGACCGCTCCGGGGGAAGAGAAGTCGGAGTTCCGCAAGGACATGGGACCGTGGGCCAACTTCGCCCTCGGCTTCACCTACCTCTCCCCCGTGGTGAGCACGTACACCCTGTTCGGCACGGCCCTCGCCGACGGCGGCCCGCCGATGATCTGGGCCTTCCTCATGGCGGGCTGCGGCCAGTTCCTCGTCGCGCTGGTCTTCGGCGAGGTCGTCGCGCAGTACCCGGTCGCGGGCGGGGTCTACCCGTGGGCACGGCGGCTGTGGGGCGTGCGCTGGGCGTGGATGACCGGCTGGGTCTACATGTGGGCGCTGCTCGTCACGATCACCAGCGTCGCGTACGGAGCGGGCCCCTACATCGCGATCCTGCTCGGCTTCCGGCCCACCGTGCACACCACCGTGCTGTGCACGGTCGCACTGATCGTCATCGCCGTGCTCATCAACTACGCGGGTACGAAGGCCCTTTCGTGGGCGGCGCTGATCGGCTTCGGCGCGGAGCTGCTGGGCGCGCTCGTCGTCGGCATCATCCTGCTGACCACGCACCGCTTCCACGGTCTGGGGGTCCTCTTCGACGACTACGGCGCGGCCGGCGACAGCTCGTACCTGCCCGTCTTCCTCGGCGCGGCGATCATCGGCTTCTACCAGTACTACGGCTTCGAGGCCTGCGGAGACGTCGCCGAGGAGGTCAAGCACCCCGGCAAGGTGATCCCCAAGGCGATGCGCCGCACCATCTACGTCGGAGGCGCGGCGGCGACGTTCACCTGCCTGACGCTGCTCCTCGCCGTCGTCGACTACCGCGCGGTGATCTCGGGCAAGGACACCGACCCGGTGGTCAGGGTCCTCTTCGACGCGCTGGGCGAGGCGGGCGCGCGGACGGTGATGGCGGTCGTGCTCATCTCCTTCCTCTCCTGCACCATCAGCCTCCAGGCCGCCGCGGGCCGGCTGATCTACTCCTACGCCCGCGACGAGATGATCGCCGGCCACCGGGTGCTGCGGAAGTTCTCGGAGGCGCGCGCGGTGCCCCCGTACGCGCTGCTCGTCGCCGCGGTCGTCCCGACGCTGATCGCCTTCGGCTCGCTGATCTCGGCGGACGCCCTCACGAAGATCGTCTCCTTCGCGATCCTCGGCATCTACGCCGCGTTCCAGATGGTCGTCCTCGCCGCACTGCGGGCCCGCCTCAAGGGCTGGAAGCCGAGCGGCGAGTACCGGCTCGGCCGCTGGGGCCTGCTGGTCAACGTCGGGGCACTCGCCTACGGGATCTTCGCCATCGTCAACATCGCCTGGCCCCGCACCCCGGAGTCGCCCTGGTACGACAACTGGATCGTGCTGCTCAGCGGCGGCATCGTGGTGGCCGCGGGGCTCGTGTACATGTTCACCACGCGCCACTACGGCCGCAGCGACGCTCCCTCGGCGAGCGCCGTCCCCGACGAGAACGCTCCTGTCGCGTAGCGCGCTCCCGGTCGCGTAGAGCCACTTTTCTCACGGGACGGCAGTCACGTACAGGAACACCCATCGGGCTCTTCCTTCCCCGGTTCGTCGCTGTCGGCAACGAGGGTCGGGGGGCGCCGGTAGGGGCCGTGGCACCAGCCGCAAGAGAACGGTCAGGGCTTCGTAGCCACGGCCTTCCGGCTGGGCACGGCGCGTTCTTTGGTTTTCGAAGCGTGAGGAGCCCGTACTCAGGCGCTGGGTAAATCCGTTGGCGTCCCCGGCCGGCTGACCTAGTCTGTCGGAGGTCATGTGCGGTGGGGTCCCTGCCGCAGCAGTCGGCGCGTTCGGCGTCGATGCGTTCCGCGTGCCCGGCCGGGAGGAGGTGGGAAACATGGACTGGAACTGGACAACGAGTGTTGCGGCCATAGTTGCCCCCGGCCGTGTGCCCCCGTTCGGCGCGCGGTAGGACTCTCCCCCCTTCTTTTTGCGGCACCTCATGGTGGTGTTCGCTGCTCTCGCGATCCCTCGTGTCGCGTCCCGGGGGTGTAGGACCGCGCGTCTGCTCCTGCACCTCCGACACAGAATGTGATCGCCTTGACCCAGCAGTCCTCCCCCGGGGACACCGTGCCCACGCCGGTCCCCCACACCACCGCGAACGCGGCCGAGTCGCCCGATCCGAAGCGGTGGTGGGCCCTCGCCGTTGTCGCAGGCGCCCAGCTCATGGTGATTCTCGACGGCACGATCGTGAACATCGCCCTGCCCTCCGTCCAGAACGGACTGGGCATGTCGGATGCGAACCGGCAGTGGGTGATCACGGCATACTCCCTGGCCTTCGGCGGCCTGCTCCTCCTCGGCGGCCGGATCGCCGACCTGCTCGGCCGCAAACGCACCTTCATGATCGGCCTGGTCGGATTCGCCGCCGCCTCCGCGCTCGGCGGCGCGGCCGACGGCCCCGGGGCGCTGTTCACGGCGCGGGCCCTGCAAGGGGCCTGCGCCGCCGTCCTGGCCCCCTCCGCACTGTCACTGCTGACGACGACGTTCACCGACCCCGCCGAGCGCGGCAGAGCGTTCGGGATCTACGGTGCGCTCGCCGGGGGCGGCAGCGCCATCGGGCTGCTGGTGGGTGGCCTGCTCACCGAGTACGCGACCTGGCGCTGGTGCCTGTACGTCAACGTCCCCATCGCGCTGGCCGCCCTCGGCGGCGCGCTGGCCCTCCTCAAGGACAGCCCCGGCCGGCGCGGGGTGCGCCTCGACGTCCCCGGCGCGCTGCTCGCCTCCGGCGGGCTCGTGGCGATCGTGTACGGCTCCAGCGACGCCGAATCCGCAGGCTGGGCCGACCCGTTGGTCCTGACCCTGTTCGCGGCCGGTGTGGTCCTGCTCGCCGTCTTCGTGTGGTGGCAGTCCCGCGCCAAGCATCCGATGCTGCCGCTGCACATCGTCAGGGACAGAACCCGTGCGGCGGCGCTCGTGACGATGGGCCTGGCCACCATCGCCATGTTCGGTGCCTTCCTGTTCCTGACCTACTACCTCCAGGCCGTCCTCGGCTACTCACCCCTACGGACCGGACTGGCGTTCCTGCCGATGTCCGTCACGATCGTCGTCGGCGCGACACAGATCGCCGCCCGTCTCCTGCCCCACACCGCCCCCCGCAACCTGATGGCCCCCGGCATGCTCCTCGCGGCCATCGGCATGCTGCTCCTGACCCGCCTGAGTGTGAACTCCGCCTACACCACCGGGGTGCTGCCCGCTCTGGTGCTGCTCGGCCTGGGCATGGGACTGACGTTCATGCCGGTCTACGCGACGGCGACCGCCGGGGTCGCCCCGCAGGACGCCGGAGTGACGTCCGCGACCGTCTCCACCTTCCAGCAGATCGGCGGCTCCCTGGGCACCGTCCTGTTGAACACGATCGCGTCGTCCGCCACCACCCGCTACATCGACGCCCACCCGTCCCGGAGCCGTGGCCTGGAGGAGGGTACGGTGCACGGCTTCACCGTCGCGGCCTGGTGGTCGGCGGGCGTCCTGCTCCTTGCAGCGCTGGTCGCGGCCCTGGCCAGGACGCCTGAGAAGCCCTGACGAAGTGATCTCCCCCAGCACCTGATGCGCCCAACGCCATATCGGCACCTTTCAGGTGAGGAGGCAGGAGGCAGGAGGCAAGGTAAGCAGGTCTGTCCCACCCCCGGGCGCGGGGTGGGCAATCGCCGTCGGCAGCCTCATGACCCGCCGCCTCACCGGGGAAAACACCATCTCCTGGCGAGACCCGACACAAGCCCGCCGAAGCCGCATCCAGGGAGGGAACGAGGGATCGAACGACCTCTCAGGAGCGGGCCCCGACTCCCCCGGGCCGGGCCAGGGACAGGTGGCGCAGGGCGTAGGAGCGCCACGGCCGCCAGGCGTCCGTGGTCGATCCGGACTCGCCCTCATCCTCGCCCTCGCCGGGCAGGGCCACGTCGGGGTCGCCCAGGGACCGCATCCGGATGAGCGCGGCGGTCCGCGCGGACATGCCGGGCAGGGCGAGGAGCGCCGCCTCGGCGTCGTCGCGGTCCGCGCCCGCGTCCAGGCGCAGGGAGCCCTCGGCGAGCGCCCCGGCCAGCGCGCCCGCCGCACCGGGCTCGCCGGTCAGCTCGGCCGGTGCGGGGAAGACATGGGTGAGGCTGCCGCACGCGGCGTCCAGGACCTTGCCGTGCCGCGCCACGAGCCGTTCGGCGCCCTCGCGTCCGACCAGCGCGCGCACCGCGAACTCGTCGGGGTCGGCGGCGCCGGGCGACCGGAGGCCGGGCCGGGCGGCGACGAGCGGGGCGAGCCGGGGATCGGCGCCGAGCCGGTCGTCGACGGCGTACGGGTCGGCGTCCAGGTCGAAGAGGCGGCGCAGGCGCTGCACGGCGGTCGTGAGGTCGCGCAGGTCGGTCAGGTGCAGCCGGGCGTCCAGCCAGCCGCCGCGGTGCATGGCCTCGGTGCCGGATCCGCCGCCGGGTGCCGTCGTCGAGTCGTGGTGCGCCTCCTCGACGGCGACGATGCCCGTGCCGTACGGCAGCCGGAGCGTGCGCCGGAAGGTGCGGGTGCCGCGCTCGCCGGTGACCTCCTCGATGCCCGTGACCACCTCGTCGGCGAGCAGGTCGAAGACGGCGTCGGCGCGGTAGGGCCCGCGGTGGGCGAGGCGCAGCGGGATGCCGGCGGCGGGGGTGGCCCGGGCCGTGCCGCGCTGGGGGGCGGCGTCGCGCAGGGCGGTCGGGGTGAGCGCGTACACCGCCTTGATGGTGTCGTTGAACTGCCGGACGCTGGCGAACCCCGCGGCGAAGGCGATCTCGGTGATCGGCAGGTCCGTGGTCTGCAGCAGCACCCGGGCGGTGTGGGCGCGCTGCGCCCGCGCCAGGGCGACGGGTCCGGCGCCGAGCTCGGCGGTGAGCTGGCGCTGCACCTGCCGGGCGCTGTAGCCCAGGCGCACGGCGAGCCCCGGGACGCCCTCGCGGTCGACGACGCCGTCGCCGATCATGCGCATGGCACGGCCCACCACGTCGGCGCGCACGTTCCAGTCGGCGGAGCCGGGGACGGCGTCCGGACGGCAGCGGCGGCAGGCGCGGAAGCCGGAGGTCTGGGCGGCGGCCGCGGTGGTGTAGTAGCGGACGTTCTGCCGCTTGGGGGTGACGGCGGGGCAGCTGGGCCGGCAGTAGATGCCGGTCGTCTCGACGGCGAAGAAGAACTCTCCGTCGAAGCGGGCGTCCCTGCTGCGCACGGCCTCGTACCTGGTCTCTTCATCGATCACACCACCATTGTCGAACGCCGGCACCGCCGCGGCTGGCGGATTTCGGACACGACGCTCGCCCGGCCGGTGGGGGCGCGGAGGCCCGCACGCCTTTTTTTGGGGGGCGCGGGGAACTGCGCACTCTTGGGGCGTGGGGAACTGCTCATCTTGAGGGGCGCGGGGAACTGCGCGCCCCGCCGAAACGGCCTCGCAGCTCCCCACGCGTCAGAAAGTCCCCATCGGCTCAGGCCCGGCCGGAAGGCGAGGGCCCACGAGCACGCGGTCCAAGCTCAGCGCAGGCGCCCCCGCTTGGCCTCCATGGCCGCCCGCCCCTCCGCGCCCCGCAGCCGCCACTGCCTGCGCATCTCCGCGCGGGCCCGCGCGTCCGTCTTGGCGACGATGCGCTGGTTCTCGCGGATCAGCTTGCGGTAGCTGTCGAGGCGGCGTTCGGGCAGCGTGCCGTCCTCGACGGCGGCGAGCACGGCGCAGCCGGGCTCGGCCGCGTGGGCGCAGTCGTGGAACCGGCAGTCGGCGGCCAGCTCCTCGATCTCGGAGAAGACCTGTCCGACGCCGGTCTCGGCGTCCCACAGGCCCACCCCGCGCAGCCCCGGGGTGTCGATGAGCACCCCGCCGCCGGGCAGCGGGATGAGGTTGCGGGTGGTCGTGGTGTGCCGGCCCTTGCCGTCGACGTCACGAATGGCCCGGACCTCCATGACGTCGGCCCCGGCGAGCGCGTTGGCCAGGGTCGACTTGCCCGCGCCGGACTGGCCGAGCAGCACCGACGTACCGCCGGAGACGACGGCGGCGAGGACGTCGACGCCCTCCCCGGTCGTGGAGCTGACCGGCAGCACCTGCACGCCGGGCGCCGCGGTCTCCACGTCCTCGACGAGGTGGCCGAGCGTGGCGGCGTCCGGGACGAGGTCGGCCTTGGAGAGCACGATGACGGGCCGGCCGCCGGACTCCCACCCGAGCGCGAGGAACCGCTCGATCCGCGCGAGGTCGAGCTCGGCGGCGAGCGACACCGCGATGATCGAGTGGTCGACGTTGGCGGCGAGGATCTGGCCCTCGGACCGCTTGGACGAGGTGGAGCGCACGAAGGACGTACGCCGGGGCAGATACGTCTGGACGTAGCGCGGATCGCCGCCGTCCGCGTCCACGGCGACCCAGTCGCCGGTGCACACGACCTTCAGCGGATCGCGCGGGGTGACGAACTCGGTGTCGGCCCGCACCATGCCGTCGGCGGTGACGACGTCGCACTGGCCTCGGTCGACCCGCACGACACGTCCGGGCACCAGGCCCTGTGCGGCGTACGGGGCGAACTCGGCCTCCCAGTCCGCGTCCCAGCCGTAAGCGGCGAGGGGATGCGGATCGGACGAAGAAGCGCCCGGGAAGCCCGAGAAGGAGGAGAGCGGAAGAGAGGAGGAAGACAAGGGGAACCCTTCACAGGGGTGGCCCCGGCGCCGCGCGTCGTGTCGGCGCGGAGAGAGTCAGGTCAGCCGGAGGCCACGGAGGTGGACTTGATGAACTTCCGGATGCGGGCAGCGCCCGTCGCAACGACAGCCATCGGTCAACACCTCCAGGTCCTGCTCCGAACCGGACGGCCGGACGGCCGCCTGGGAACACCCCAGAGCCTAGCGACACCCCCGCACGGAACACCACCGGTTTTTCTCCCGGTGCCGCGCCGCGCCCGCCCGACGCCCAGGCGGCAGTGACCGTGCAGACGGCGTCGACGGCGTCAAGGGCATCAATGGCGTCGATCCCGTCGGCGTACCCGCGCGTCTCCATCCGGCCACCCGGCCGGGAGCGCGGACCGGTCCCGTCGAGCCGGATGGCGCGGCGTGCACCGCATGCGTGGCCTTCTGTCCCTCTGGCCCTGCGACACCTGCCGTCGGAACGACCGGCATTGAGCTGTCGCCGTGAAATCGCGGTGGCTACGCTCCCTGCCACGTTCCCGCTCGGGGGGTCACCATCGGGAGCGCAATGGGGGACTCATGGCAATGCCCGAGACACCTTTGGGGATCTGGGGAAAACAGGACCGGGCCGCTACCCGACGCTTGTGCGCGGGCGTCTATGTGGATCCCCGGTATCGCACGGATGTCATCCGTCACGTCTACAACGCGCGCCGTCGCCGCGCCGCTCCGTCCTACGGCTACGACCTCGTTCCCGTTCTCGCGCACGCCTGGCGCGCCTGGTGGCTGGCGGCGGTCGAGGACGCCCTGGTCCTCGCGGTGCTCTGCGCCGCCTTCGTCACGCGGCCCGCCGCCGCGTTCTTCGCGGCGACCGTACTGGCCGACCTCGCGATTTTGGCGCTGCTGGCCGCACGCCTGTCGAGCCGATGGCCCGGCCTGTGCACCGGCACCGGCGCAGAGGCCGCCGACGAGGAGGAGGCCCGTCCCGAGCCGTCCGCCACGTCGCTGCGGAACGGGCTGTACGTGGCGCTGCCCGCGACGTTCCTCGCTCTCGTCGTCCTGGTCACGGCCGACGGGGTGCGCGGAGTGCTGACGGCCGCCGCGATCGCGGCGCTGCTCTGTGCCGTCCTCTCGGCGACGGGAGTCCAGCGCCAGCTCGCCCTGAACCGGCTGCGCGGGAACCTGGAGATGAACCGGCCGCTGCGGACCAGTCGGCGGCTGTCGGTCATCGACGGTCAGCAGCGGCATCCGATGGTCGTGTACTCCGGAACCGAACCCTTCGTGGGCAGCGGCAGGCGGCTGAGCACCTGGTCGTTCGCGCAACGCCTGGTGGAGACCAAGGGGATCGACGGCGAGAAGGACGTGGAGTTCGCGAAGAAGCCCTTCCCGACCTGGGAACTCGTGGAGGAACTGCGGCGCGCCATCACCGCGTTGGGCACGGAGGAGGACCCCGAGACCCGGCTGCCCGGCCTCGTGGTGAACGACTCCCTGTTCGTGGAGGGACGGTACGCCCAGGGTTACGCGCGGGAGCTGACCGCGGTGCCGGGGCCCGACCTGGTGCGGCGCATGCTCGACAGTCCCACGGAGACCGCCCGGCACCATCTGACCTGCCGGGTCGAGTCGTGGGGCGGCGACCTGGTGACGACCATCTTCGTCCACGTGTCCCTCCAAGGGCGCACGCTCTACATCGAGTTCACCATCTGCGGGCTCGCGCCGACCCGGCTGGAGTACCACGTGGTCGACATCGTGGGCGGCACGGGCCGCATGGCGGTGCTCCGGGCCGCCTTCACCAACCTGAGGCGCCTGCCGTCGGCCGCCCTGGCACCGTTCCGGCTGCCGGCCTCCGCCGCCCTGCTCTTCGGGGCGCTGCGCGGGGCCGACTCGACGGCGGCGGGCCTCAAACGCGGATTCGACATCGGCGCCGCGATCAGCGCACGGGAAATGGCCTCGATCGAGGCGGACGAGAGCTATTTCCAGACGTTCGACGTCGCCAAGCATTCCAAGGTCATCGAACGTCGCCTGCTGGCCACCGTCGGGGAGTTCCTCAGGGAACACGGCGTCGACACCACCGAGTTCCGGCAGCGGGCCACCGCGATTCTCAACAACGGGATCATCAACACGGGTTCCGGCAGCATCGACGTCACGGATACGGCGATGGGCCACGAAACCAGCGTCTCCAAGTGAGCCGAGGAGAAATCCCCGATGCGCAACAACGGGATCATCGTCACCGGACCGGGGCACGTGAATGTCAGTGGCGTCGCCATGGGCGAGCACACCCGTGTGACGCTCGGCGCCGGACCGGCCGCAGCGGCGGAAGCCGTGGCGACACCGGCCCGGGCCGGGGGCCCTCCGGCGAAGGAACAGACCTGGGACGCCGGAGTGGTCACGGTGCTCACCGTGGAGACCCGTGCGGTGATCGGCACGCTCTCGGCCTGGGGCACCCACGTCGAGGCACGCACCGGAGAAGGGGCCGTCTTCCACGAGTTCACGCGCGCGGAGGGCTCCCGGACCGTTCGCGTCTCCGTCACACAGGCGCTGCTCCCGGGCCAGCACTTCGCCGGCAGCGCGGTCGACCAGCTGCGCAGGGAGTACGCCCCGCGGCTGGTGGCCCTGGTGGGGATCGGCGGCTCCATCCATCCGGACGTGCACTTGGGCGACGTCGTCGTCGCACAGGAGGTCGTCCACTACGAGCCGCGCAAGGTGACTCCGCTCGGGATCCTGCGGCGCGGCCGCAGCCACCCCGTCACGGCGGAGGTCCAGCACGGCATCAACAGCTTCTTCACCTCCCACGACGAGCCCTGGGACCTGCCCGAGTCGCCCGGCCACCGCGCCCTGCGCGGGCTTGTCGGTTCCGGCGAGGCGGTCCTCGCGCACGTGGGCGCCGACGAGCGCCGCTACCTGCGCGAGTACAACGAGAAGATCCTCGCCGTGGAGACGGAGGGCGCGGGGCTGGCGACGGCCGTCCACGCGTCCACCGGCGGGACCGGCGCCGCGCGGGCCTGGCTCGTGGTCCGCGGCATCTCCGACGCGGCGGACTCGGACAAGGACGACAGCCACCACGCCGTCGCCGCCAGGAACGCGGCGTACGTCTTCAGCTCGCTGCTGCGTCACCTCACGTGATCGGCCGCCGCCCCGCGCGGCCGTCACCGGCGAAGGGGACCGGGGGAGAACGGCCGAGGAGGACGGGCCGAGGAAGGCCGAGGAAGAAGGGAAGGGGATGGCGGATCCGGAGGAGGTGACCTCGGGGCGTGTGCTGCTCGTGGAGTACGAGCAGCTGAAGGCGGAGCAGAAGAGCCGCATCACGCTCCGGGACAACCTCATCTACGCGATGCTGGCCGCGACCGCCGCCGTCGTCGCCGCCACGATCCCCTCCCCCGGCCGCACGGCCCTGCTGCTCCTCCTGCCACCCCTGTCCGTGCTGCTCGGCTGGACCTATCTGGTGAACGACGAGAAGATCTCGGCCATCGGGCAGTACATCCGCACCACGCTGAGCCCCCGCCTCGCCGACGCGGTGGGCGAGAGCGGCGGTGTCTTCGGCTGGGAGGCGGCCCATCGCGGGGACCGGCGGCGCGGAGCCCGCAAGCGACTCCAGCTCGCCGTGGACCTGCTGGCCTTCTGTGTCAGCCCGCTGGCCGCGCTCACCGTCTTCTGGATCCACGGCCATCTCACGTGGCCGCTCCTGACGGTCTCCCTGGTGGAGAGCGCGGCGCTCGTGGGACTAGGCGTCCAGGTGGCCCTCTACGCCGACCTCGGCAGCAGCTGAAGGGGCGGCACCGGCACGGGGGCCCGTACCGCCATCAGGGCAGGTCCACCGTCAGGGCAGGTCCCCGCCCGGTCGTCGTGCCACGAACACCAGCTCGCGGCCCGGGCGGTCCGGTGCGTCGCGGACCGATTCCAGGAGGAATCCCTGCGCGACCAACTCCGTTTCCGTCTCCGCGCGTTCACGGAAGCGCAGCGTGGAGTCGGACGTCAGTACCGTGCCGTCCGCGGCGAAGACGTAGGTCCAGCGGAACGACACCAGCGGGCCGTCGGTCCCGGTGACCTCGACCCAGGTCTCGACCGCGCCGACGCCGGGGATCCGCGTCACGCCTTGTGAGGCCTCGCGGTTCCAGTCCTCCCAGGCGCGGCGGGCCGGGTCCCGGGTCTCGAAGACCAGGCGCCCGCCGGGCCGCAGCGCTTCGCGGGCGCCGCGCAGGGTCCGCCGCCACGCGTCTGGATCGGTGATCTCCTGGGCGGCGTTCGCCGTCATCGTCGCGAGGTCGACCGCCAGGGGCGGCAGCCGCGTCGCGTCGCCGTGCAGCCAGCGGACCTGTTCGGCACCCGGCTTCGCACGGGCCACGTCGAGGGACGCTCCCGCCGGATCGACGCCGACGACGTCGATGCCGCGCGCGGCGAGGAGCAGGGCGAACACGCCGGTGCCGCAGCCGATGTCGAGGACCCGGCGCGCGCCGAACTCCCGCGCCATGGCGAGGTAGGCGTCGAGGTCGCCGCGGTCGGGGTCCAGCACGTCGTAGAGCGCGGCCAGGCGGGGGTCGCCGAATTCCCGGGCGACGGCGGGTGTGGGTGGGGAGAGGGGGTCGGAGTGGGGGTCCATCGGGGCGTCGGCCTCGTTCTCGTGGTTCAGCGGGCGGCGCGCGCGGCGCGCCACTCGGGGGCGAGTACCGACCAGACCTCGGTGTCCTGCCGGACGCCCCGGTAGGGGTCGTCCTCCCGCAGCAGGCCTTCGCGGGTCATGCCGAGCCGCCGGGCGACGTTGACGCTCGGCGTGTTCTCGGGGGCCACCAGCCACTCCACCCGGTGGATGCCGCGGACCTCGACCGCCCAGTCCAGGACGGCGCGCACCGCGCGGGTGACCAGGCCGCGCCCGGATGCCGCGGGCTCCAGCCAGCAGCCCGCCTCGCAGGTGCCGGCCGTCGCGTCGAAGGCGCGCAGGAGGACGCCGCCGACGAGGCGGCCCTCCAGTCGGATGCCGTACAGCCGGCCGGTGTCGGCCGCCGCCTTCTCGGCGTACACCTGGAGCCAGGCGCGTGCGGATGCGAGGTCGGCGGTGAGGTCGGGGAGTCCGACGTAGCGGCCGATGTAGGCGCGGCCCCGGTCCATGTGTGCGAGGAACTCCTCGGCCTGCCATGGCTCCAGCGGGCGCAGTTCGGCGCCGTCACCCAGGGATATCGCGAACATTCTCATCCTCCACAGTGGCCGCGCGGTCGCCCTGGATCTTCGCACGGCGGTACGCGGGCCGGTCCGCCGCACGGCGGTCGCGGCGTCCCACGGGGGACCCCGGTGGCGTTCGCGGGGCCGGCCCGCACGCGCCTTGCCTGCGGCGGGGGGCACGATGCGGTTGCCGAGCGGAGTCGACGACTCCGAAGCCGGCCGTGTCCAGCACCTGTTCGGCCAGTCCCACCACCCCCGGATGCCCCTCCCGCGGCTCTCGCGCACGCCGGTGCGCCACGTTCAAGCCGGTGGAGGCCTCCTCGGCCACGGCGGGCCGCGCTCTTCGCAGTCGGCCGGAATCCGCTCCGCGACGGCCGTCAACAGGGCCTGCCGGGCGGGGAGGTGACCGACCTGTGCCGCCGGCGACATGGCCGCCGGACGTGAACCGTGGTGATAGCCGGATGCAACGGACCCGGGCGCCGCGGACGCGGACAGGTTGAGCGGAGGGATCCGTTCCAGACAGATGTGGCCTACACGCGATGTGGCCGGTCTTGTCGTGGACGAATTAGTTGCCTGAGCAATCCAATAGGGACGGATCAGGGACGAACTGCGCTTGTGAGGTGCTTCCATGACGGATGCAACACCGACGCCGACGATGCCGACGACGAAGACGCCGACCGAATCCATCTCCTTCCCCCAGGACCGCACGTGCCCGTACCACCCGCCCACCGCGTACGCGCCGCTGCGGGAGGACCCGCCGTTCTCCCGCGTCAGCCTCTTCGACGGCCGCTCCGTGTGGCTGGTCACCGGGCGGCAGGCGGCGCGTGAGCTGCTCATCGACCCACGGCTCTCCGCCGACCGCGAGAACGACGCCTTCCCCGCGCCGACCGAGCGGTTCGCCCAGCTCCGCGACCGCCGCGTCGCCCTCCTCGGCGTGGACGACCCGGAGCACAACACCCAGCGCCGGATGCTCATCCCCAGCTTCTCCGTCAAACGCATCGCGGCCCTGCGCCCCAAGATCCAGGAGACCGTCGACGGCCTCCTGGACGCCATGATCGAACGAGGGCCGACGGCCGAGCTGGTGAACGCGTTCGCGCTGCCCGTCCCCTCCATGGTGATCTGCGCGCTGCTCGGCGTGCCCTACGCCGACCACGAGTTCTTCGAGGAGAAGTCGAGGCGGCTGCTGCGCGGCCCCGCCGCCGAGGACACCCAGCGGGCGCGGGACGAACTCGACGCGTACTTCTACGCGTTGATCGACCACAAGCGCGCCAACCCGGGCGACGGACTCCTGGACGAGCTGATCCAGCGGCAGCTCGAATCGGGCGCGGTGGACCGGGAGGAACTGGTCAGGCTGGCCACGATCCTGCTGATCGCCGGGCACGAGACCACGGCGAACATGATCTCGCTGGGTACGTTCACGCTGCTCCAGCACCCCGACCGGCTCGCCGAACTGCGGGCCGGGCTGCGTGCGGAGCCGCCGCTGCTGCCGGCCGCCGTCGAGGAGCTGCTGCGCTTCCTGTCCATCGCGGACGGGCTGCTGCGGGTCGCCAAGGAGGACATCGAGACCTCGGCGGGCACCATCCGCGTCGACGACGGCGTCGTCTTCTCCACCGCGCTCATCAACCGCGACGACAGCGCCTTCCAGGGACCGGAGGAGCTGGACTGGCACCGGCCCGACCGGCATCATCTCGCCTTCGGCTTCGGCATCCACCAGTGCCTGGGCCAGAACCTCGCCCGGGCCGAGATGGAGATCGCCCTGGGCACCCTCTTCGAGCGGCTGCCGGGGCTGCGCCTTGCGGCGCCCGCCGAGGACATCCCGTTCAAGCCGGGCGACACGATCCAGGGGATGCTCGAACTCCCCGTCACCTGGTAGGAGTTCAGGCATGGAACAGACGGTGATTCACGTCGAGAAGGACCGGTGCGTGGGCGCCGGCATGTGCGCGCTCACCGCGCCGGGCATCTTCACCCAGGACGACGACGGCCTCAGCGAGGTGCTGCCCGGGCGTCAGGACGGCGGCGGGGACCCCCTGGTGCGGGAGGCCGCGCGGGCATGCCCGGTGCAGGCCATCAGCGTGGACGACGGCTGACGGGCTCTCAGCTGCACGCGCAGGGCGGGTGCCTCACTCGCCGAGCGTCACGGTGAAGCTCCTGCCGTACGCGTGGTGGGTGTCGACCTCGACGCGCGTGCCGCCGGGTGCCCCGCTCACCCGTACCTCCGGGTCCGCGGTGATCTTCCGCAGCGGGCGGCCGCGGAGCAGGAGCGTCACGGCGTCCCGGCCCATGGTCGGGTCGGACACCGCGACGGACACGGTCGTGCCGCGGCGGCCCCCGCGGCGCACGATGACCGAGGCGGGGCCGTCCAGGCGCAGGCCGGCGACGCCGTGCCGCCCCGGCGTGAACGCGTTGGCCGCCGTCAGGTCGAGGCCGGTGTGGGCGACGGCTTGCAGATGACGGGAGTTGGCGAGGACCTTCAGCGGCCCATGGCGGTGGGCGCGCAGCCGGTCCTCGTCGGCGTTCGGCACCAGCGCGTAGGCGAGGCTGGCAGGCCGGGCGCCCGCGACCCCGTCCAGGGTGACGCCGAGCACCGAACGGGTCACCTGGGTATCGGGGTTGGCGGTGCGCACCGCCCGGCGGCTGCGGGTCACCTCGTCCAGGGTGACCCGCACGCGCGGCGCGTCGAGGAAGAGATAGCCGACGGCGGTGTGCTGCGTGGCGTTCGCGTAGCGCAGCCAGCGCAGGTCGGCGGTGCCGGGGCCGGTCCAGGGGCGGCCGTCCCCGCGCGCGCCGGTGAGCGTGATCCGGTCGTCAGCCGCGGAGGTGCGGGCGTCGACGGTCGTGGTGACGGCCCGCCCCGCCGCGTCGCCCACCTGCGCGGCGAGCACCACGATCTCGTCGTCGAGCAGGAACCACGACTTCGTCGCCGTCGCGTTGCGGTACACCACGAAGTCCTCGGGCAGCAGCGCCCGGTCCCGGTACGCCACGTCGTCCGACTGCACCATCCCGGCCGCGCCGTACGCCCCGAGGACCGCGCCGCCCGAGTACGGGGTGGTGCCGCGCGGGAAGTAGACGTACGTGTTCTGCGACTCGGACGACGAGGTGAAGTGGAGGGGGTGGCCGGGGTTGTCGTAGTACGGCTTGCCGTACAACTCCGGTACCGTGCGCCGTTGTTCGACGGGAGCGGTGACACCCGCCAGGCCCTGGGGCGCGACCGTCGTGTAGTAGTCGACGCCGTACGCCCGCGTCTGGTCCTGCCCGGAGAGGTAGAGGTAGTAGGCGCCGTCGCCCTGGAACCACGGCATGAGGTTCTCGCCGCTCATGTACTCGTACTTGCTGATCCGGTCCGAACTCCGGGCGAGCGCGAAGGCGTAGCCCGGTCTGCGGTGCACGGTCCGGTCCATGGCGTTGAACGCGACGCTGCGCTCCGCGGGGTTGAGGTCGGCGGGCGGGACGGTGGTGTCGGCGACGATGTCGGCGTACCGCACGACGCTGACCGGCGAGACGAACCGGGACGGGTCCGGGGCGGCGCGCGAGGTGGCCCTGATGTGCTTGACGTAGCTCTTCAGGGCCGCGCTCCGCCGGGCCGTGGCACCGGCGCCCGCCGCGAGCGAGGAGAGGTCGACGACGGCCTCGACGACCACCGCCACGTCGGTGTAGCCGGAGTCCGGGCGTGACACGGCGCGGCCCTTGACGATCTCCATCATCCAGCCTTCGAAGATCAGCGGGGCGAACCCGTTCTTCACCCAGCCGTACACGGTCGGCACCAGCTCCTCGCCGTGTGCGAACCCCGTGCCGTCGAGGATCTTGAGGGTCTGCACGACGCGGGTGAGCAGGCCCTTTCCGTACGAGCCGGTGTACGCGACGGAGGCGTGCTGGATGAACGAGCCGTCCGCGTAGTGGCCGTCCGTCACCCGGTGGTTGAGGTGGTACGGGTCGATGGTGACGAACACCGTCAGCTGGTCGGTGAGGGCCTTGCGGATCCGGTCCTCGCCCGGCTCGCCCAGGAGGGCGCCCTGCAGGATCCGGTTGGTGGTGATGTCGGCGAGGTTGGCGCCGGTGTGGAAGCGCGAGTCGAGGTCCACGTCGCCGCCGGTGCCGTTGCGCAGGTAGGCGTCCATGGCGGCCACCTGGGTGGCGACCAGCCCGGGCCGGTACACGGCCACGTCGTCGGCGAGCAGGACGAGGGTCTTGCTGAGGTGCTGGGAGATCCCGATCTCCCAGTGGAACCAGTTGCCGTAGTAGCCCTTGGACTGGTCCCCGTAGTAACGCTCGTACAGCCACACCAGGCCGTCGATCACCCGGCGCCGGACGGCGGTGCTGCCGTGCAGGTCCGCGGGGAGGCCCGGTGCGCGGGTGGCGAGGGCGATCTCGTACAGCCTGCGGTAGGCGGTGTTCAGGTTGGCCTCGTCGGTGCCGAGCACCAGCCCCGCGAAGAGCTCTCCCTCGCCCGCCCCGTCCATCGCCGTCAGGTTCGCCCGCGCGGTCCGCTCGACGGCGGCGAGCTTCGCGGCCGTCTCGGGGCGCGCGTTGGACTCGGCGGTCCCCGCGAACACGGCCACGGTGTTGGCGAGCAGCCGGGTGCGGTCCGCCGCGGCGGTGGCGGCGTCCGCCCGGCCCACCGGGACCACCGCCAGGAGACCGGCGGCCGACAGGGCGGACAGCAGGCGTCTGCGGGTCATCTCCATGGCGGCCTCCAACGGTGACGTGCGGGGCGTTCCGTGGGCGTTCGGCGAGCGGAGTCAAGCAGACGGCCCCACCGGCGACAAGGGGCCACGGCCGCCGTGGTCCGGGCGGATTGATAGCGTCCACTGCGATCATGGTGCGGTGCACGGGGGAAGGGGAGCGCCATGCCGGTTACGGGCGCGCCGCGCGGATGGCGACGGCGTTCATGGCTGCTGGGCACGCTGGCGGTGGCGATGCTCGTCGCGTCGTCGGTGACCTGGTTCGCGGTGTCGCGGGACGCGGAGCGCGAGGACCTGCTCGCGGCCAACCAGGACCAGCTGACGCGGGCCTGCGCGGGGCGGCTGCCCACCGGGCTGCGCTCCTTCCTGCCCGACGACGAGCCCGGCACGCTGGTGGAGTTCGGCACGATGCTGCGGCCCCGGCAGGAGAGCCGCGCGCTCCTCGACTGCACGCTGACGTGGGGTGACCGGGGTGCGGGCTGGGAACCGGACGCGCGGGTGAAGGTGCGGGCCGAGGCGGTGCTGACCCGCACCGGCCCCGACGAGGTCGTCGGGGACTTCGGACTGCCGCTGCCCGAGAGCGCGTCAGGGGCGGTGGGGAGCGCCGACCGGCTGAGCGGCAGCGCGGTGACGGCCTCGCTGCTCGTGGACTGCCCGAAGGGACTGACCGGGCGGGTCCGCCCGGCGCGGGACCTGCTCGTGTCGGTGGAGCTGCCGTCGCGGGCCGACGAGTACGACGTCCCGAAGGCCGACCGGCTCCTCGCGTCCCGTACGGCGGCCGAGGTCGCCAACTGGGTGACGAAGAAACAGGGTTGCGGCAACGAGCCCCTCGCCACCGAGCCCGCGGCGGCCGGCGCGGAGCGGCGGGACCGCGACCTCTGCGCGTGGCTCTCGCCCAAGGCGCTGCACCTGTCCCGGGGCCGCTGGACGTTCCGCGAGAACGCGAAGACGTACAGCAGGCGCACCGGCACGTGCGGCGGGGCGTGGGACGACACCCTCGGCTCGCCCCAGGAGATGACGGTCAAGGCGGTGTCCACGGAGAGCTGGTCGGGCGTCCTCGCGGGCGGCGCGTACGACCGCCACCAGGACGGCGCGGAGGTTCCCGGCCCCGAGGCACCGGCAGCGGGCACCGCCGAGAAGCCCGTGACGGTCACGGAGTCCGGCGACGATCCGCGGATCGCCCTGTGGGCGCGGTCCCGGTGCGTGGCGGGGCCGACCTACCACCGCGTCACGGTGACGCCCGAGCTGGACTTCCGGTTCGGGCCGGAAGAAGGCAAGGCCGTTCTGGAGCCGAAGGACCGACGGAAGGTGTCGCGGCAGGCGCGGGCCGTCCTCGACCGCTATCTGGCGGCGCCCGACGGCTGGCCGCGGCGCGCGCACTGCCGGGGCACGAAGGTCATGGGAGAGGTGACACCGTGGGACGAGTGACGTGGCGGACACCGACAGGACGGCCGGGACGCGTGCTGCTGTCGTCCTGCGCGGCGCTCGTCGCCCTGGCGCTGCTCGCGGGCGGCTACTACTGGTGGGGCGGCCCGCACGAGCGCCGGGTGGCGCGGCAGGTGCTCGACGAGGCGTGCCGGGGCGTGCTGCCCTCGGCGGAGCTGCGGGCCGTGCTGGGCGACGGGCCGTTCAGGAGCGGGCCCGGCAACTCGGACTTCCGGGAGACGGAGGGGGCCGAAGGGGGTGAAGGGGCTGAGGAGGGCGACCCGGGCAGGATCCGGCAGGTGTCGTGCACCGTCGGCCGCGCCACCGAGCACAACGCGGGGCATCCGACGCACGACGCGTCGGTCGACGTGACCGTGCAGAGCGTGCCGGAGCGCGAGGGGGACGACCTGTCCACCGGCCGTTCCGAGGACGCTTCGCGCGCCTACGGTCCGTTGTACCCGATGGTCTCCGTCGAGCTGCCGTCCGCGCCTCTCGGCCACGGCTGGCACGGCCTCTTCGGCACGGACGGCGTGTTCGCGGCGCCGGCCCGTGAGGACACGGCCGTCGTCTCGGTCCTCCTGGACTGCGCCCGCGACGGCGGCGGCCTGCTCGTCACGGTCCGCGCGAAGGAGGAGGACACCACCCTCGACGACCCGGACCGGCGCGGCGCCTACGCGCGGATCGCCACGGCGACGGCCGCCGAGGCCTCGGGTGCGTGGGGCTGCGACGCCCCGCTGGGCGAACCGCCGCGTACGGTGCCGCTTCCGGTCAACGCCGACGAGGACGTGCCGCTCGCCGACGCGTCCGGCACCTGCCGCGGGCTGCCCGACCGGGGCGGACGGTCGACACGGGCCTGGGAGAGCGAGCGCGCGGGCGGGCCTCTCGAGGTGTGTGTCGTCTCCGGCGGACGCGTGGGTACGCCGGCCGTCAACAGCCCGGACAGGACGCGCCGCCACCACCTCGTCGCGTACTACGGCCCGTACGCGCGGTCCCAACGCCTCGCCCACGAGGAGCGCCACGGCCGGTACTCCGACACGCCTGGCCCCGGCAACGCCCCCGAGGGCCGCCTGGCGGGCGGCGGCCGGTGGACGAGTGCGGTCTGCCGGGACGGCTCGGGTCCCGCGCTGTTCACGGTGCGGCCGAGCGACGCGACGGAGGATGACGACTACGACGCGCGCGGCGAGCGGCGCGAGCCGAAGACGTCCGCGGCCGACCTGGCGTACGAGCGGGCGGCGCTGAAGGAGTTCGCGCGACGCTCGGCGCGGGCGCACGGGTGCGGGACGCCGGAGCTGCCTTGAGCCGGGCGTTCCCGGTGGTCGGCACCGGCCCTGGGGCGCGGGCCCCCGAGGGCGCCCCGCGCCGGGCCCTCCCGGCGGTGAGCAGGCGCACGGACGCGGGACGCCGAAGCCTCTGCGAACCGGGCGCCCCGGCGGCCGCGGGCGGCGTGCTCAGCCCTGTCGGGTGCCGGTGCGCCGCACGATGTGCGGCGGCGGTGCGATCCCCCCGGGCAGCAGCGGGTCGGCCACCGGTTCGCCCCACACGGCGGTGAGCGGCAGGTTGCCGGCCCAGATGCCGAGCTCGGCGTCCGGGCCCGCGCCGTCCTCCGGCGGCCCGGCCGCGACCTTGACCGAGGCCTCCGCGAGGGAGAGGGCGAGGAGGGTGGTCGCGGCCAGCTCCTTGCGGTCGGGGCGGCGGGCGTAGTCCCACTGGCCGGGTGCCGCGTGCTCGGTGAGCATGCGCAGGCCGCGCAGCTTCTCGTCCGGGTCCGTCACCTTGCGCGGCACTCCGTGGATCATCGCGCTGCGGTAGCTGACGCCGTGCTCGAAGACCGAGCGGGCGAGGATCAGTCCGTCGACGTGGGTGACGGTGACGGAGACCGGCGCGTCGGGATCGGCGGCGAGGCTGCGGCTCGCGACGGACCCGTGCAGGTAGAGCCAGGTGTCGTCGCGGCCGTAGACGGTGGGCACGACCATCGGGCGGCCGTCGACGACGACGCCGAGGTGGCAGACGAAGCCCGCGTCCAGGATCGCCTCCAGGTCGGCGCGCTCCAGGCTGCCCTGGTCGCGCAGGCGGCGGTGGCGGGTGCGGTCGTTCACGGGCAGCCGCGCCGGCAGGGCGCAGGGCGGCACCGGCGAGGTTGTCGATGGCGGCTCAGATGACTGGTTCACGCGGTCAGAAGTTACCGATATCGCGTCGAAGTCGCCAGAGCTCGGCGGATTTCGACATCAGCAGCCCACCGTAACCGCGATATCCGCACCCCTCCTGCGGCCCGTCCAAGACCCGCCCGAAAAGTCCAACAACTCCCGCTCCGAAACAATGGTGACCACCCGCCCCGGCACGGTCTGATGGAACGCATGGAGCTCCCCCACCACGAGGACGTGTCCCCCGGAACCGGCAGCCTCCCGCCCCGCGCGTGGTACGCGACGTCGGACGCCGCCACCCTCCCCCTCAACGGCCGCTGGCGCTTCCGCCTCTCCCCCACCGCCGACGCCGAGACCGAAGCCTTCGCCGCCGACGGGTACGACCACGGCACCTGGGACGAGATCGCGGTCCCCGGCCACTGGGTGCTGCAGGGCCACGGCGCGCCCCACTACACCAACCAGCTCTACCCCTTCCCCCTCGACCCGCCCCGCGTCCCCGCCGAGAACCCCACCGGTGACCATCTGCACACCTTCGACCTGCCCGCCGACTGGCCCGGGGACGGCGGTGCCGTCCTGCGCTTCGACGGCGTCGATTCCTGTGCCCGTGTCTGGCTGAACGGCACGGAGCTCGGCGACTTCAAGGGGTCCCGCCTCGCCCACGAGTTCTCCGTCGGCGAGCTGCTGCGCCCCGGGGGCAACGTCCTCGCGGTGCGCGTCCACCAGTGGTCAGCCGGGTCGTACCTGGAGGATCAGGACCAGTGGTGGCTGCCCGGCATCTTCCGCGACGTGACGCTGCTGCACCGGCCCGAGGGCTGCGCCGGCGACTTCTTCGTGCACGCCTCCTACGACCATCTCGCGGGGACGGGCACGCTGCGGGTCGACTCGGCGGTCCAGGGTCGCGTCACCGTGCCCGATCTCGGCGTCGACGTGCCGGCCGGCGAGCCGGTCACCGTGCCCGTGGACCCGTGGACGGCCGAGACGCCGCGCCTGTACGACGCGACGCTGGCCACGCCCGGCGAGCGGATCCCGCTGCGCGTCGGCTTCCGCACGGTCTCCGTCGAGGGCGGCGTGATCACGGTCAACGGCCGCCCGGTCCTCTTCCGGGGCGTGAACCGCCACGAGTTCCACCCGGATACGGGACGCACGCTCGACCTCGACACGATGCGCGCGGACCTCGTGCTGATGAAGCGTCACAACATCAACGCCGTCCGCACCAGCCACTACCCGCCCCACCCCGCCTTCCTCGACCTCTGCGACGAGCTGGGCCTGTGGGTGATCGACGAGTGCGACCTGGAGACCCACGGCTTCCAGGCCGTCGGCTGGCGCGGCAACCCGGTCGACGACGACCGCTGGACGCCCGCCCTCCTGGACCGCGCGGCCCGCATGGTCGAACGCGACAAGAACCACGCCTCGGTGATCCTTTGGTCGCTCGGCAACGAGTGCGGGACGGGCCGCGGACTGACCGCCATGGCCGAGTGGATCCGCGCGCGGGACGACAGCCGCCTCCTCCACTACGAGGGCGACCGGTCCTGCGCGGACACCGACGTCTACTCACGGATGTACGCCGATCACGCCGAGGTCGAGCGGATCGGCCGGGGCGAGGACGAGGGACCGGACGCGCGCCGCCGGCTCCCCTTCCTCCTGTGCGAGTACGCGCACGCCATGGGCAACGGCCCCGGCGGACTCAGCGAGTACCAGCAGCTCTTCGCGTCGTACGAGCGGCTGCAGGGCGGCTTCGTCTGGGAGTGGATCGACCACGGCATCGCGCACCCCGCGTACGCGTACGCCTACGGCGGCGACTTCGGCGAGGACCTGCACGACGGGAACTTCATCTGCGACGGGCTGGTCTTCCCCGACCGGACGCCGTCCCCCGGCCTGGTCGAGTACAAGAAGGTGATCGAGCCGGTACGGATCGAGGGCGACGGGCGGGCCGGGACGGTCCGCATCGCCAACCTCCACGACTTCGCCGACCTCTCCCACCTCGCCTTCACCTGGTCGTACGAGAAGGACGGCACGACGGTCGCGGACGGTGTCCTCACCGTGCCACCGACCGGACCCGGAGCACGCGCGGAGGTGAAGCTGCCGCCCCCGCCACGGCGCGATCCCGACACCGAGACCCGGTGGACCGTGCGGGCGACGCTCGCCGAGGACACCGCGTGGGCACCGCGGGGACACGTCGTGGCATGGGCCCAACTCCCCGTGGAACGCGGCACGGTCCTGCCCGTGCCGGGTGGCGCGGCGCCGGTGCGCGAGGCCGACGGGCGGCGGATCACGCTCGGGCCCGCCGCCTTCGACGCCCGCACCGGCACGCTCCTGTCCTTCCACGGCCGTGAGGTCGAGGATCTGCGCCTGGACGTGTGGCGGGCGCCCACCGACAACGACAACGGCATGCCGTGGCGGCCCGAGCCGTCCGTGGCCGCCCGCTGGCGTGCCCTGGGCCTGCACCGGGTGCGGCACCGCGTGGACGCCGTCGAGCCGACGGACGAGGGGCTGACCGTGCGCACCCGCGTGGCCCCCGCGGCGAGCGACGTGGCGCTGCGCACGGAGTACCGCTGGGCGGCGGACGGCGCGAGGCTGCTGCTCCGGCTGACCGTGACGCCCGAGGGCGAGTGGGCCGTGCCGCTGCCGCGCCTCGGCATCCGCTTCGCGATGCCGGGCGCGGGCGACCGGGTGCGGTGGTTCGGCGGCGGGCCCGGCGAGGCCTACCCCGACACCTGCGCCGCCTCGATGGTCGGCGTCTGGGAGTCGGACGTCGACGCGCTGCAGACGCCGTACGTGCGCCCGCAGGAGAACGGGGCACGCCCCGGAGTCCGTTGGGCGGAGCTCGGCGGCCTGCGGATCACGAGCGGGCACGAGCCGTGGCTCACCGTGCGCCGCTGGACCACGGAACAGCTCGACGCGGCCGCCCACCGCACCGACCTCACACCGGGCGACACCCTCTGGGTCAACCTGGACATCGGGCAGCACGGCATCGGTTCGCAGTCGTGCGGCCCCGGCGTCCTGCCGCGCCACGAACTGCTCGCCGGGCCGGGTCCCGCGACGTTCAGCTGCCTCTTCTCCCTCGCGGACGGCTGATCCGCGCGGCCGGCCGCCGCGGGTCACCCCGCGGCGGTCAGCCGCTCCCGCAGGAACCGCACGACCCGCTCGCGTGCGGCGTACGCGGGGTGGCCGGGCTCCTCGCGGACCTCCTCGGTGAGGACGGCGTGCGCCGACTTGGCGAAGCCCGTCCCGTTGCCCGGCGACGAGTCCAGCTCGATCACCTCGAACGCGTCGCCCAGGTGGCGGCGGAGCGTCGCGAAGCGGTCGCGCGGGACCAGCTTGTCCTCGCTGAAGCGCAGGCCGAGCGCGCACAGGCCCTCGTTCTTCGTGCGGGCCACGATGGTGTCGAACTCGGCGCGGGACAGGCCGGGGTCGACGCGGCGGGCTGCGCTGACGGGGAGCGGCAGCGAGGGCTGGCTGAGCACGGGGGCGAGGACGGCGTCGTCCGTGGCGGCGGCCAGCGCGAAGCCGCCCGTGAAGCACATGCCGATGACGCCGACGCCGGGGCCCGGCGTGCGGGACGTCAGGTCGCGGGCGAGGGCGCGCAGGTAGTCGGCGAAGGGGCGGCGGGCGTTGGTGGCGAAGGCGCGGAACTCCGCGGAGACACAGACCCGGGGGAAGACGCCGAGCACGTACGGCGTGGAGATGGGCCTGCCCGGTTCGCCGAAGGGCGACGGGATGGCGACGGTGAAGCCCTGCTCCACCAGATGCTCCCCGAAGCCCAGGACTCCTGGGTGCACACCGGGGATCTCGGGAACCAGGACGACGCCGGGACCTGTCCCTTTCTCATAGACATCATGCGTGAGACCGGCCCCGGTGAACGGGGCCCTGTTCCAGCCGGTGAGGTCCGCTGTCGGTGCCGAACCGGGCACGGTGCTCACTCCCTTTCGTCACACGTGTCTTATGGGTAAGTGGAGTTCATGCCTACAGCACACCTGCGCGGAAGCACAGACCCCACCGGACACCCCGTGCCGCCGGAGCCGCCGGCCGACCCGCCGCCCGGGCGGCTGGTGGCGTGGCTGGGCAGACTGGGACCGGTGGCCGTGGGGTACGCCGTCTTCCAGTCGCTGGTCGGCCTGCTGCCCGCGAGCCTGTACGGGGACCCGGCCCGCTACTCGTTCGCCGTGGTCAGCGGCGTGGGGACCGGTCTCTGCGCCGGGCTGGCCGGCGCGCTGCTGCGGGCCAGGGCGGCGGGGGACGGCGGGGCGGCGGGCACCCTGGACGGAGTACCGCCCCCGCGTCGCCCCCGGGCGGGCACCGGAGGTGAGCCGGGCGCGGGGGAACCGGCGGCGCCGGGACCGCTGCCGGGGCTCTCGGCCGCCACGTACGCGACGCTCACCGACCGCCTCACCGTCTTCGACGATCCGCTGCGCGGCCGCCTCACCGGCTGGCCGCACGCCCTGGACGAACAGCCGGAACCGGTACGCCCGACACCGACGGGCACCGCGTACGGCCTGCACACCGTCCTCGAACTCGGCATGCCCGACGGGCGGTTGCGCGCCTCGGAGCTGGTGGAGACGCTGTGGCGGCTGCGGCTGCCCGAGGGCGGCTGGGCGGCCCGCTCGCAGGGCGCGGTGGGCCGCCCCGAGGTGACCGCACTGGTGCTCGGCGCGCTCGCGCGGGCGGGCGCCGACCCCCGGCTCCTGGCCACCGAGGCGGAACGGTGCACCGACCGGTTCGGCCGTGAACGGGAGCCCGCGGGCGCCGAGTTGACCCATGTCGTCACCACCGTGCTGCGCGGACTGCTGCGCGCGGCGCCCGACTCCCCCGCCCTGCCCGTGCTGCGGGACGCGCTCGTCGACGGCGCCGTCACCGATCCGGCGCGCGGGCACCGGCGCTGCTGGGGCGCCCGGCTCACCCCGCCGCGCGGCCGTACGGTGGCGCCCTCTGCCGTGCACACCGCGCAGGCCGTCGTCGCCCTCGACCGGGCGGCACGGGTCCTCGGCGAAGACGCGAACGCCCGCGCGACGCGCGAGGAGGGCATCCGCTGGCTGCTCTCCTGCCCGGGCCCCGCGCACGACGGCTGCGCGGACCTGGAGAGCACGCACGAGACGGTGCGCCGCCCGCACCCCGTCGACGCGTCGCGCCACGAGGTGCTCTCCGTACGGCACTTCGGGGCGGCCTGGGTGGTGCGGGCGCTGCTCACGCCGAGCGCCCCCTCGGTCGCCGCCGACGAGGGCCGGGAAGCGGTGTGGCAGGAGATGCTGTCGGGCGCGGCCGCCGCCGTGTGGCGCCGGCAGGACAGCGGGATCTGGACGTGGGACGGGGGCGATCTCGCCTACCCGGTGTGGATGACCTACCAAGGCCTATCCGCCCTGCGGGCCCATGCCGTATGGATGTACCAGCCGGGCCTCTGAACCCCCGGCCCGGCGTGGGGTGCGCGCGGACGAGGGGGAGAGTCCCATGGGTGGTCGACACGTCGACGGCGCCAGACGGCTCCTGGAGGAGTCCCTCGACGGGCCGACGGGCGACGCGCTGGTGCGGGCCGCCCGTGCGGTCGTCGCCGAACTGGGTTCCCCGCAACGCCTGTTGCCGCTGGTCCGCGAGCTGGCGACCGGCGTCGGCGATCCGTCGGGGTGCGCGCTCCTCTCGTACCGGCACGTCCTCGGCTTCGACAAGCTGCTCCTCATCGACGGCGGCCCGCGGCACATGCTGCGCGCGCACGTGTGGCATCCGGGCCGGGGCACCGGCGAGGACATCCACAACCACCGCTCGCCGCTGGCGTCCCACGTGGTGCGGGGCGCGCTCGGCATGGAGCTGTACGAGCCCGCCGACCCCGCCGCCGACGAGGGCGTCGCCGCGTCCTGGTACCGGGAGTCGCTGTCCGGCGAGGAGGGCGACTGGCTCCTGGAGCCCGCGGGCCGGGCGCGGCTGCGCCTGACGCAGAGCGCGCGGTACGCGGCCGGCAGCGGCTACGCGCTGCCGCCGCACACCCTGCACCGCGCGTGGTGCGCCTCCTCGGGGCCCGCCGTCACGCTGTTCCTGGAGACGGGGGCGGGGCGGCGGCGCTACACGGACGTGTTCACCGGTCCCGGCGCGGAGGTGTCCGGCGCGCAGGTGTCGGGTCCCGACCTGCCGGGGCGGGCGGTGGCGAAGAAGCCGCTGGAGGTGCGGGACTACCTGGCGGAGCTCACGGGCTTGGCCGGGCTGCTCGGCTGACCCGCGGGCGGTACGGGGTACGGGCGGTACGGCCGCTCAGGCGAAGGCCTGGCGGACGATCTCGCGGTTGTAGGCGTCGATCTCGACCGTGCCGAGGTCGGCGGGGGCGAGCCAGCGGTGCTCCTGGTCGGGCAGCGGCAGCACCACGTCGAAGGTGAGGGGGCGGACCAGGAAGTTGTCCTGCCAGTTCTTCACCTCGTGCCCGCGGTAGGTGCTGACGAAGGAGGACTCGCCCACCTTGCGCCGCACCTGGCCGAGGAGCCCGGTCTCTTCCTTGAGCTCTCTGAGGACGCCGTCCCGCGGGCTCTCGTCCGGCTCCAGCTTGCCGCACGGCACGCCCCACACGCCGGGCAGGAACCGCTCGGTACGGCTGCGCCGCACCAGCAGCACACGGCCGCCGAAGACCACGGCGGCGGCCGCGAGCCGGTTGTCACCGGGATAGTCCATGTCGTCCAACGTAGCGGGGATTCGGGGACCGTGACAGTCAGGCCGGCGGCCCGGCGGCCGTCGGC
Organism: Streptomyces sp. NPDC040622; assembly: GCF_055593965.1. Taxonomy (NCBI): domain Bacteria; kingdom Bacillati; phylum Actinomycetota; class Actinomycetes; order Kitasatosporales; family Streptomycetaceae; genus Streptomyces; species Streptomyces sp. NPDC040622. Next base: position 308,994 of record NZ_JBVIXD010000005.1, read on the forward strand.
TCGCGTTCTCCCTGGTCGAGGCGGAACGGAGGGTAGACGTCCGTCGGCAGGGTGCCGTACGCCACCACCCGCACGCCCCGGCGGCGCAGTCCGGCGTTGAGGCCGTACGTGTCCTTCGGGTACGCACCGCGGAAGAGCAGCACCACGCCCGCGCAGAGGGCCAGGAGTGCGGCGAGGGCGCCGTTGACGCGGTAGCCGCCGCCGGTCGGGGCGGTGTCCGGTTCCTTCGGGCGTTGTCCGATTCCGTCGGGCGTTGTCCGGTTCCGTCGGGGCGGTGTCCGTTTCCTTCAAGACCGCGGGGCGATGCGCTGCCTAGGCTGCCGGACATGAACAGCACACCGACTTCGCCCACGCCCCGCTTCGACCTGGTCGGTCTCGTCGTCGCCGACCTGCCCGCCTCGCTCGCCTTCTACCGCCGCCTCGGCCTGGAGTTCCCCGAGGGCTCCGAGAGCGCGCCGCACGTCGAGGCCGCGCTCCCCGGCGGCCTGCGCATCGCCTTCGACACGGAGGAGACCGTCCGCTCGTTCCACCCGGACTGGCAGCCGCCCGCGGGCGAGGGCCGGATCGGGCTCGCCTTCCACTGCGGGACGGCCGCCGGGGTCGACGCCGTGTACGAGGAGATGACGGGCGCCGGGCACGCGAGCGAGCTCAAGCCGTTCGACGCGCCCTGGGGGCAGCGGTACGCCGTGGTGCTCGACCCGGACGGCAACGGCGTCGACCTGTTCGCCCCGTCGGACGCCTCCTAGAGCCTGTCCTCACACTCCCGGCTGCCCCTCACCGAGGAGCTCGCCCAACGGCTGACCGGTGAACTCCTTGACGTCCCGGGCGAGATGGGCCTGGTCCGCGAAGCCCGCGGCGGCGGCCGTGTCCGCGTACGGCAGCCCGTCGCGGGCCAGTGCGAGTGCCCGCTGCAGCCGCAGCACCCGGGCGAGCGTCTTGGGTCCGTAGCCGAAGGCGTGCAGCGAACGGCGGTGCAGCAGACGGGCGTTGACGCCCGCCTCGGCCGCGGTCCGCGCGACGGAGCGGCCCGCGCCGAGCGAGCGGACGACGTGGGCGAGCAGCGGGTCGGGCGGATCCACGTCGGCGGCGCGGTCCACGGCGACCGCCTCCAGCGCGGCCATCGGGTCGGGCGCGCCGTCCACGCGCGCGAGGAGCCCGCGGACCCGGTGCGCGCTCCACAGGTCGGCCAACTCCACGCGCTGGTCACGCAGTTCGTGGGCGGGCACGCCGAGGAAGGCGGGGGCGGTGCCGGGGTAGAAGCGGATGCCCACGTAGCGGCCGACCGCGGTGGCCGCGTCCGGGACGTACGCGTGGGTGTCGGGGCCCGCGACGAACAGCCGGCCCTCGGTCCACAGGAGGTCCATGCAGCCGTCGGGCAGCACGGGCCGGATGGCGCCCGGTTCGCCCGTGGCGGTGCGCGTCCACACGACCGCGCCGGTCAGCCGGGCCGGCCGCTCCCGGTAGCCGCCGTGCTCGCCGCTCTCCTGGGCCATGCGCCAAGGCTACGCCGCACCGGTGTCAGGCCGCGCGACCGCGGTGCTCCTGCGGGCTGACGCCGTACACCCGCTTGAAGGCTCCGGACAGGGCGAACGCGCTCCCGTACCCCACCCGGCGGGCGATGGAGGCGATTGTCCGGTCGCTGTCGCGCAGCAGGTCGGCGGCGAGCGCGAGCCGCCAGTTCGTCAGGTACGTCATCGGGGGCTCCCCCACGAGCTCCGCGAACCGGCGGGCCAGCGCGGCCCGCGAGACGCCCGCCTTCGCCGCGAGGTCCGCGATGGTCCACGGGTGGGCCGGGTCGTCCTGGAGCAGGCGCAGGGCGTGGCCCACGACGGGGTCGCCGAGCGCGCGGTACCAGGCGGGCGCCGCCGCCTCGGGGCGGGAGAACCAGGCGCGCAGCGCGGCGATCAGGAGCAGGTCCAGGAGCCGGTCGAGGACGACCGCCTGGCCCGGCTCGTCCTTGCCGATCTCCTCGGCGACCAGGGGTGTGAGCGGGCACTCCCACACCGCTGCGGGGAGCACGAGCAGCGGCGGCAGCGCGTCGAGGAGCCGTCCGGTGAGCTCGCCCCGCATCTGGTAGGTGCCGATCAGCATCTCCACGGAGCTGTCGTGCGACTCGCCCCAGGCCCGCGGGCCGAGGTCCCGGTAGCGGGCGACGGGGGCACCGTCCAGCGGCACGCACTGCTCGCCGGGCCTGATCTCGGCGAAGGGCGCGGTGCCGGTCTCGTCGGAGCAGGTGTAGTGGCCGGGTCCGCGGGCTATGGCCAGGTCGCCGGGGCCGATGTGCTGGGCGGGTCCCCCGTCGGCGGGGACGATCCGGGCGGCGCCACGCACCATGATCATGACCGACAGGGGCGCTTCGTCCGCGATGCGGACGGACCAGGGCGGGTCGAAGAGCGCACGGATCATGAAGGCTCCCCGTGCGCGCGGTCCCTCCAGCAGGCCGGCGAGTACGTCCATGACGGCAGCGTAGACGCACGCGCATGTCCGTGAGCTTCTCGTCGATGGTTCGCCGCCCGGTCCGGCAGTTGACTGGTGCGCATGACGACGAACGAGAAGAACCGGGCACGTACTACGGGCATGACGCTGCTGGTGACGGGGGCGACCGGGCGGGTGGGGCGCCGGGTCGTGGAGTCCGCGCAGGCGGCCGGCCTCACGGTGCGGGCCGCGTCGCGAAGTGGCGCGGTGCGGTTCGACTGGGCGGACCCCTCGACGTGGGCGGACGCCCTGCGGGGCGCCGACGCGGCACACCTCGCGTACCTGCCGGACGTCGGCGCTCCCGGCGCCGCCGAGACGGTCGGCGCGTTCGCACGGCTCGCGGTCGAGCTCGGGGTGGGGCGGCTCACGCTGCTCTCCGCGCGGGGCGAGGAGCAGGCGCACGCCACGGAGCGGGCCGTGCGGGAGGCGGGTGCGCGGTGGACGGTGGTGCGGGCCGGCTGGTTCGCGCAGAACCTCAGCGAAGGGCCGCTCCTCGAGGGGATGCGGGCCGGGGAGCTGGTCTTCCCCGGCGGTGAGGTGCTCGAACCGTTCATCGACGCGCGGGACGTCGCGGACGTGGTGATCGCGGCGCTGACCGGCGGCGATCGCTTCGCGGGCCGGGTCCTCGACCTCACGGGCCCCCGGCTCCTCACCTTCCGGCAGGCGGTGGCGGAGGTCGCGGCGGCGGCCGGCCGTGAGATCGCCTACGTACCGGTGTCGGCCCGCGACTACGGCGCGGCGCTCGCGGAGTTCGGGCTGCCCGCACCGGAAGTGGAGTTCCTGGTCGAGCTGTTCGAGACGAACCTCGACGGGCGCAACGCGCGGCTCTCCCCGGGCGTGCGCGAGGTGCTCGGCCGGGAGCCCAGGGACTTCGCGGACTTCGCCGGGGAGCAGGCCGGGGCGGGCACCTGGGAGGCGTGAGCCAGGCGGTCGAACGGGCGGGGCCCGGGGCCGGCGCCCCGGGCCCCGGTCCTCAGTCGCCTGCGGGGCCGCCGCCCCCGCTCCCCGTGCCGCTCCGCTTCGCGTGCTTCGCCTGTTTCGTGGGCTTCGCGGGCGTACGCAGCCGCGACGTCACGTCGTCCGGCGGCAGGAAGCGGGACCAGCGTTCGGGGAACTCGGACGGCATCTCCGGGTCGTCGGGGTCGTCGGGGTCCGCCATCGCCTCGCGCGCGGCGGCCGCGCGCGCCACCACCTCCGCGGCCTGGGCCTCCCTTATGCGGTCGTTGTTCGCGCGGGCGGCCGCCGTGGCCACGGAGGGCCAGACCCGGTCGATCGCGGCGTTGACCGCGGCGCCGACCAGGACCGCGAACGCCGAGACGCCGATCCACAGCAGCACGGCGACGGGCGCCGCGAGGGAGCCGTAGATCGTGGGCCCCTCGACGGTGCTGGTGAGGTAGATGCGGAGCAGGAAGCTGCCGAGCACCCACATGGCGAGCGCGATCAGCGCCCCCGGCATGTCCTCGACCCACGGCGAACGCACCGGCACCGACACGTGGTACAGCGTCGTCAGGAAGACCACGGAGAGGATCATCACGACCGGCCAGTAGAGGATCTGGACGACCGTCGTGGAGCCCGGCAGGAGGTTCACCACCGCGTCGGGACCCGCCACCATCAGCGGCAGCGCCACCGAGCCGATGAGCAGCGCGACGATGAACAGGCCGAACGACAGGATCCGGGTCTTGACGATGCCGCGCACGCCGTCCAGGCCGTACATCACGGTGATGGTGTCGATGAAGACGTTCACCGCGCGCGAGCCGGACCACAGGGCGAAGAGGAAGCCGATGGAGATGACGTCGGGCCGGCTGACCCGCAGCACGTCGTCGAGTATCGGTTCCGCGATCTGGTGGACGCCCTTGTCGGACAGGACCGTGCGGGACGCCTCCAGGATGTTGTTCTGCACGCTGGCGATGGTGTCCGCGCCGGTCCACCGGTCCACGTAGGCGAGCAGCCCGATCAGGCTCAGGAGCAGCGGAGGGACGGAGAGCAGCGTGAAGAACGCCGCCTCGGCCGCGAGCCCCAGGATGCGGTACTCGACGCACGAGTTGACGGTGTCCTTGAGCAGCAGCCAGGCGGTCCTGCGCTTCGAGACGTTCCGGTAGAGAGCGCGGGCCCGTTTCCAACGGCCCGACGGCCGCCCGGGTGTTTCTTTTGCCTGGTGCACCTCCTTACCGTAGCGGCATGGCAGCCAGCACCCACACAGTGACCAACCAGGCTCCGCCCCTGGTGGGATATGACGTATTCACGTCCGACCGGGCTCTCGCCGAGGGGGTCGAGCGGCATCTGGATCCGGAGCTCCTCCCGGCCGCCCGGGACGAACTCTCCTTGCTCGGCCGCACCGCGGGTTCCGCCCAGGCGCAGCGGTGGGGGACGCAGGCCAATGAGAATCCTCCCGTTCTGCACACGCATGACCGTTACGGCAACCGGATCGACGAGGTCGAGTTCCATCCGGCGTGGCACCGGCTGCTCGGCAAGGCCGTCTCCGCGGGCCTGACCACGGCCTGGTCGCGGCCAGGCGGGCACGTGCGGCGCGCCGCGGGATTCCTGGTGTGGACGCAGGCCGAGGGGGGCCACGGCTGTCCGATCTCGATGACGCACGCCGCGGTGCCCGCGCTGCGCGGCGATCCCGCGCTCGCCGCCGAATGGGAGCCGAGGCTGACCTCGACGGTCTACGACGAGGGGCTGCGGCCCGCGGCGCAGAAGGCGGGCGTCCTCTTCGGGATGGGCATGACGGAGAAGCAGGGCGGCAGCGACGTGCGGGCCAACACGACGCGCGCGCAGGCCCTCGCGGAGGACGGGACGTACGCGCTGACGGGCCACAAGTGGTTCTGCTCCGCGCCCATGTCGGACGGCTTCCTGGTGCTGGCGCAGGCCGAGCAGGGGCTGACCTGCTTCCTCGTGCCGCGCGTCCTGGCCGACGGCACGCGCAACGCCTTCGCCATCCAGCGGCTCAAGGACAAGCTGGGCAACAAGTCCAACGCGTCGAGCGAGGTGGAGTTCGACGGGACGTGGGCGCGCCGGGTCGGGGACGAGGGGCGTGGGGTGCGCACCATCATCGAGATGGTGGCGGCGACCCGGCTCGACTGCGTGATCGGTTCGGCGGCGCTGATGCGGCAGGCCGTGGCGCAGGCGGTGCACCACGCCACGTACCGGGAGGCGTTCGGCGGCAGGCTCGTCGACAAGCCGCTCATGCGCAACGTACTGGCCGATCTGGCGCTGGAGTCGGAGGCGGCCACGACGCTGGCGCTGCGGCTCGCGGCGGCCTACGACGACGGCGGCGAGCAGGAGCAGGCGTTCCTGCGGCTCGCGGTGCCGGCCGCCAAGTACTGGGTGACCAAGCGGTGCACGCCGATGGTCGGCGAGGCCCTGGAGTGCCTGGGCGGCAACGGCTACGTGGAGGAATCGGGCATGCCGCGGCTGCTGCGCGAGGCGCCGCTCAACTCGATCTGGGAGGGCTCGGGGAACGTCCAGGCGCTGGACGTGCTGCGGGCACTGCAGCGCGAGCCGCAGGCCCTGGACGCGTTCCTGCGGGAGGTGGGCCGCACGCGGGGCGCCGACCACCGCCTGGACGGCGCCATCAAGGACCTGCTGACCGAACTGGCCGACCTGGAGGGCATCGAGGGGCGGGCGCGGCGGCTCGTGGAGCGGCTCGCTCTGGTGCTCCAGGGTTCGCTGCTCGTGCGGTACGCGCCCCCGGAAGTGGCCGACGCGTTCTGCGCCTCACGGCTCGGCGGCGACTGGGGCGCGGCGTTCGGCACGCTGCCGCACAGTCTCGATCTGGCGTCGGTGGTGGAGCGGGCCGCTCCGGTGTCCTAGGGAGGCGGCCCCGGGAACGTGACGCGGGGGACGGCCTGTGGCGCCGCCCCCTGATGACACGGAGGTGGTGCTGCGCCGACACGGCACCACCCCCGCACCTCAGGCCCCATGAGGAGCTTGAACACCGCACAGGCGGCGTTGCGTCCAGATTCGGGCACCGCACAGTCGTTCGCCAGAGTTGCAGGAGGTTGCAACTCGCCGCGCCGACCTCACGATCAGTCGTCGATGCGGCGCCCGGGGGCGCGTTCAGGAGGCACGATGAAGACCTGTCTCCACACACTGGTCTGGCCGGAAAGGACCCAGTGGTCATGAACGCCCCACCCTCGATCGACCTCGCGCACCTGTCCGCCATGGACCACGCGCACGCCGCGCGCCTCCTGAAGGGAGTGCGCGACGCCACGCTCTCCGGGCGGCGGCCGCGGGTCCTGCCGCGCCCGGTGATCGGCGACTCGTGGGGGCGGATGATGCTCGGCGGCGTCGACCCGGACCACGGCTTCCGCTCCCGGCCGCTCGACGACGAGGAACTGGAGGAGCGCCGCCGCGCCTCGCCGCTCGTGGACGTCCTGCCCGTCCTGCGGGGCGGCCTGCTCTCCGTGGCGGACGCCGCGCAGCACATCATGGTCGTCTGCGACGTGGAGGGCCGGGTGCTGTGGCGCGAGGGCAGTACCGCCGTGCTGCGCCAGGCCGACTCGCTCGGCTTTGAACCGGGCGCGGACTGGAGCGAGAGCACCGTCGGCACGAACGGCGTGGGCACGCCGCTGGTGGTGCGCCGACCCGTGCAGGTCTTCTCCGCGGAGCACTTCGTACGGACCCACCACCCGTGGACGTGCACGGGCGCCCCGGTGACCGACCCGCGCGACGGCAGGCTGCTGGGCGTCGTCGACGTCAGCGGCCCGCTGCGGACCGTCCACCCCGCGACGCTCGCCCTGGTCGACTCGGTGGCCAAGCTCGCCGAGGCCCGGCTGCGGGACCGGCACGTGACGGCCCTCGACCGGCTGCGCGCGGTGGCGGCCCCGGTGCTCGCCCGGCTGGACGGGCGCGCGGTGGCGGTGGACGTGCACGGCTGGACCGCCGCGGTGACGGGCATGCCGCCGGCGGACCGCGTCGCCCTGCCCAAGTCCTTCGGGGCGGGCCGCCACTGGCTCCCCTCGATGGGCTCCTGCCTGGTGGAGCCGCTGCCCGGCGGCTGGCTGCTGCGCGTGGAGAGCCCCGGTGACACGCCCCGCGCGGTCGCCGCGACCCGGCTCGTCCTGGACGTCAGCAGCCCGCGCCGGTGGACGCTCTCCGTCCTCGGCGGCGCCCACGACTGGACGCACGAGCTGACGCCGCGCCACGCCGAACTGCTCTATCTCCTCTGTACGTCCCGCACCGGACGCACCGCCTCGGATCTCGCCGAGGACATGTTCGGCGATCCGGCGCGCACCGTGACGGTCCGCGCGGAGCTCTCGCGCGTACGCCGCTACCTGGGCGGCCTGCTCGCCCACCGCCCCTACCGCTTCCACGAGGACGTCGACATCGACGTGATCGTGCCGGACCGCCCGGCGGACCTCCTGCCCCACTCACTGGCTCCCGCGGTACGCGGGGCGCGCAGGGTGGCGGAGCCGTGATTCTCTGACCCCATGAGTCTCACTGTCACCACGTGGTCCCTGGAGCAGACGTCACCGACGGATCTGCTGCCGGCCGCGGCTCCGGAGGGCGACGTACAGATCGTGCGCGCCGAAGTACCCTCGCCCGAATTCAGCCGGTTCCTGTACGCGTCCGTCGGCGGGGACATCCGCTGGACCGACCGGCTGTCGCTGACCTACGCCGAGTGGCACAAGCTGCTCGACCGTCCCGGCGTGGAGACGTGGGTCGCCTACGACAGCGGGACGCCCGCCGGTTACGTGGAGCTCGCCGCGCGCGGCGAGCAGGGGGACGCGGCCGAGGGGGTCGTGGAGATCGTCTACTTCGGGCTGCTGCCCGCCTTCCGGGGACGCCGCATCGGCGGCCACCTCCTCTCCCACGGCGTCGCGCGCGCCTGGGACCTGGCCGAACGGTGGCCCGGGATCGCGCCGACCGAGCGGGTCTGGCTGCACACCTGCTCCAAGGACGGCGAGCACGCCATGGACAACTACCAGCGGCGCGGCTTCCGGCTCTTCGACACCAAGGTCGAGCAGGAGGCGGACGTGCCCAGCCCGGGACCGTGGCCGGGGGCCGCCCGCGACTGACCCCGGCCGCTGTGACCGACGACACCCTTGTCCACGATGCGGGACAAGGGTGTCCGCATGATGGACAATGCTGGACTGGGCCGAAAGTCCCGTGACACGCTTCCGGCATGGATCGCACTGGAAACGCCTTGGTGAGTCGACGTCACGTCGACCTCGGCCGCATGTCCAGCGCCATGTGTCCGGCTTGCTGATCGACTCAGCACAGCCGCACCCCATCCACTGATTCCCCTCCCTGCGCAGCGCCGCGCGCGCATTTCCGCATGTGTAAAACGCCCGCGGCGATGCGCCATACCCGCAGGTCAGAGCCGCTTTTCCGCTGCCCCGAAGGACGTACCACCATGGCCGCCACGCCAGAAAAGCCCGCCCCAGCCACGCCCCGCCGCAAGGCGAGCCGTCACCGCGGCGAGGGCCAGTGGGCCGTCGGTCACTTCACGCCGCTCAACGGGAACGAGCAGTTCAAGAAGGACGACGACGGTCTCAACGTGCGGACACGTATTGAGACGATCTATTCGAAGCGTGGATTCGACTCCATCGATCCGAACGACCTCCGCGGGCGGATGCGCTGGTGGGGCCTCTACACCCAGCGCAAGCCCGGGATCGACGGCGGCAAGACCGCGATCCTGGAGCCCGAGGAGCTGGACGACGAGTACTTCATGCTCCGGGTGCGCATCGACGGCGGCCGGCTGACCACCGAGCAGCTGCGCGTCATCGGCGAGGTCTCGCAGGAGTTCGCACGCGGCACCGCCGACCTCACCGACCGGCAGAACATCCAGTACCACTGGATCCGCATCGAGGACGTCCCGGAGATCTGGCGGCGCCTGGAGGGCGTGGGCCTCTCCACCACCGAGGCGTGCGGCGACACGCCCCGCGTCATCCTCGGCTCCCCGGTCGCGGGCGTCGCCGAGAACGAGATCATCGACGGCTCACCCGCCATCGACGAGATCCAGCGCCGCTTCATCGGCAACCCCGACTTCTCGAACCTGCCGCGCAAGTTCAAGACCGCCATCTCCGGTTCACCGCAGCTCGACGTGGCACACGAGATCAACGACGTCGCCTTCGTCGGCGTCGACCACCCCGAGCACGGCCCCGGCTTCGACCTCTGGGTCGGCGGCGGCCTGTCCACCAACCCCAAGCTGGGCGTGCGCCTGGGCGCCTGGGTGCCGCTCGACGAGGTGCCCGACGTGTACGGCGGCGTCATCGGCATCTTCCGCGACTACGGCTACCGCCGCCTGCGCACCCGCGCGCGGCTGAAGTTCCTCGTCGCCGACTGGGGCCCGGAGAAGTTCCGGCAGATCCTGGAGGACGAGTACCTGCGGCGCAAGCTGGTCGACGGCCCCGCGCCCGAGCAGCCCGCCGGCACCTGGCGCGACCACCTCGGCGTCCACCGGCAGAAGGACGGCCGCTTCTATGTCGGCTTCGCCGCCCGCGTCGGCCGCGTGGACGGCGCCACCCTGACGAAGATCGCCGAGGTCGCCGACGCGCACGGCTCGGGCCGACTGCGCACCACCGCCGAGCAGAAGATGATCGTGCTCGACGTCGAGCAGGACCAGGTCGACTCGCTCGTCTCCGCCCTGGAGGCCCTGGACCTGCGGGTGAACGCCTCGCCGTTCCGGCGCGGCACGATGGCCTGCACCGGCATCGAGTTCTGCAAGCTCGCCATCGTCGAGACCAAGGCGCGCGGCGCCTCGCTGATCGACGAACTGGAGCGCCGCATCCCGGAGTTCGACCAGCCGATCACCATCAACATCAACGGCTGCCCGAACGCCTGCGCCCGCATCCAGGTCGCCGACATCGGCCTCAAGGGCCAGCTGATGCTCGACGGCGACGGCAACCAGGTGGAGGGCTACCAGGTGCACCTGGGCGGCGCGCTCGGCCTGGAGGCCGGCTTCGGCCGCAAGGTCCGCGGCCTGAAGGTCACCGCCACCGAGCTGCCCGACTACGTGGAGCGGGTCCTCAAGCGCTTCCAGGAGGAGCGCGCGGACGACGAGCGCTTCGCGACCTGGGCCGCGCGCGCCTCCGAGGAGGCCCTCAAGTGAGCGAGCGAGCGGCCCCCTTCTACTGCCCCTACTGCGGCGACGAGGACCTGCGTCCGAACGAGACCGGTCACGGCGCCTGGGAATGCGCGGCGTGCAACCGCGCCTTTCAGCTGAAGTTCCTCGGGCTGCTCGCCCGGGGTGTTCAGCAGACCAGCGGTAAAGGGAACGAGATATGACGACGGCTCAGGAACAACAGCGGTTGACCGACGACCAGTCGAAGGCCCTCGCCGAGGAGGCCGGGCGCGAGCTCGAGGACGCCACCGCCCTGGAGATCCTCCAGTGGGCGGCCGACACCTTCGGCCCGCGGTTCTGCGTGACCTCCTCGATGGAGGACGCGGTCGTCGCCCACCTCGCCTCGCGGGCCAGGCCGGGCGTCGACGTCGTCTTCCTCGACACCGGCTACCACTTCCCTGAGACCATCGGCACCCGCGACGCCGTCGAGGCCGTGATGGACGTGAACGTCATCACCTTGACGCCCCGTCAGACGGTCGCGGAGCAGGACGCCGAGCACGGCCCGCGGCTGCACGACCGCAACCCCGACCTGTGCTGCGCGCTGCGCAAGGTGGCGCCCCTGGAGGACGGCCTCGCCGGGTACGCCGCCTGGGCGACCGGACTGCGCCGCGACGAGTCGCCGACCCGGGCGAACACCCCGGTCGTCGGCTGGGACGAGAAGCGCCGGAAGATCAAGGTCTCGCCGATCGCCCGCTGGACGCAGGACGACGTCGACGCGTACGTCACCGAGCACGGCGTGCTGACCAACCCGCTCCTGATGGACGGCTACGGCTCGGTGGGCTGCGCCCCCTGCACCCGCCGCCTCCTGGCGGGCGAGGACGCGCGCGCCGGCCGCTGGTCGGGGAACGCCAAGACCGAGTGCGGGATCCACTGATGACCGCGCCGCAGACCCGGCGGCAGCCGCCGCCCCAGCGCCAACAGATGCGGGAGAACCACGTGACGACCGGAGCCACCGTCTGGCTCACCGGCCTGCCCAGCGCCGGCAAGACCACCATCGCGTACGAACTGGCGGACCGCCTGCGCGAACAGGGCCGCCGCGTCGAGGTGCTCGACGGCGACGAGATCCGCGAGTTCCTCTCGGCGGGCCTCGGCTTCAGCCGCGAGGACCGGCACACCAACGTGCAGCGCATCGGCTTCGTCGCCGAACTCCTCGCCCGCAACGGTGTGCTGGCGCTCGTCCCGGTGATCGCACCGTTCGCGGACAGCCGCGAGGCGGTCCGCAAGCGCCACCAGGCGGGCGGCACCGGATACGTCGAGGTGCACGTCGCGGCCCCGGTCGAGGTGTGCTCCGTACGCGATGTGAAGGGCCTGTACGCCAAGCAGGCGGCGGGCGAGATATCCGGGCTCACCGGGGTCGACGACCCGTACGAGGAGCCCGAGTCGCCCGATCTGCGCATCGAGTCGCAGGACCAGACCGTGCAGGAGTCCGCTGCCGCGCTGTACGCGCTGCTCACCGAGAGGGGTCTCGCATGACGACCGTCGCCGGCGTCTCCGAGGAGACGGACAGCCCGTACGCGCTCAGCCACCTGGACGCCCTGGAGTCCGAGGCGGTGCACATCTTCCGCGAGGTGGCGGGCGAGTTCGAGAAGCCGGTGATCCTCTTCTCCGGCGGCAAGGACTCCATCGTCATGCTGCACCTGGCGCTGAAGGCGTTCGCCCCCGCGGCGGTCCCCTTCTCGCTGCTGCACGTGGACACCGGGCACAACTTCCCCGAGGTCCTCGCCTACCGCGACCGCGTGGTCGCCGAACACGGGCTTCGCCTGCACGTCGCCTCGGTGCAGGACTACATCGACGCGGGGAAGCTGCGGGAGCGGCCGGACGGCACGCGCAATCCGCTGCAGACCGTGCCGCTGACCGAGAAGATCCAGAGCGAGCGGTTCGACGCGGTCTTCGGCGGCGGCCGCCGGGACGAGGAGAAGGCGCGCGCCAAGGAGCGGGTGTTCTCGCTGCGGGACGAGTTCTCGCAGTGGGACCCGCGCCGTCAGCGCCCCGAGCTGTGGCAGCTCTACAACGGCCGGCATGCCCCCGGCGAGCACGTCCGGGTCTTCCCGCTGTCCAACTGGACCGAGCTGGACGTGTGGCAGTACATCGCCCGCGAGGGCATCGAGCTTCCCGGGATCTACTTCGCGCACGAGCGGGACGTGTTCCAGCGCTCGGGCATGTGGCTGACCGCGGGCGAGTGGGGCGGCCCCAAGAAGGGCGAGACGGTCGAGAAGCGGCTGATCCGCTACCGCACGGTGGGCGACATGTCCTGCACCGGAGCCGTCGACTCGGACGCGACGACGCTTGACGCCGTCATCACCGAGATCGCCGCGTCCCGGCTCACCGAGCGCGGCGCCACCCGGGCCGACGACAAGATGTCCGAGGCCGCGATGGAAGACCGCAAGCGCGAGGGGTACTTCTAACCATGAGCAACAGCACCACCGAGCCCGTGCAGCCGCTCTCCACCGAGCAGCTCTCGGCCACCACCCTGCTCCGGTTCGCCACCGCGGGCTCCGTCGACGACGGCAAGTCCACGCTGGTGGGCCGGCTCCTGCACGACTCCAAGTCGGTCCTCACCGACCAGCTGGAGGCCGTGGAGCGGGTCTCCCAGGACCGCGGCCAGGAGGCCCCCGACCTCGCGCTGCTCACCGACGGCCTGCGGGCCGAGCGCGAGCAGGGCATCACCATCGACGTGGCCTACCGCTACTTCGCCACGACCCGGCGCCGGTTCATCCTCGCCGACACCCCCGGCCACGTGCAGTACACCCGCAACATGGTCACCGGCGCCTCCACCGCCGACCTCGCGGTGGTCCTGGTCGACGCCCGCAACGGCGTCATCGAGCAGACCCGCCGGCACGCCGCGGTCGCCGCGCTCCTGCGCGTCCCGCACGTCGTCCTCGCCGTGAACAAGATGGACCTCGTCTCCTACGAGGAGGCCGTCTTCGCCCGCATCGCCGAGGAGTTCACCGCGTACGCGGGCGACCTGGGCGTCCCGGAGATCACCGCGATCCCGATCTCCGCGCTCGCCGGCGACAACGTGGTCGAGGCGTCCTCCAACATGGACTGGTACGGCGGCCCCACCGTCCTGGAGCACCTGGAGACCGTCCCGGTCAGCCACGACCTCGCCTCCTGCCACGCGCGGCTGCCCGTGCAGTACGTCATCCGCCCGCAGACCGCCGAGCACCCCGACTACCGCGGCTACGCGGGCCAGATCGCGGCCGGCACCTTCCGCGTCGGCGAGTCCGTGACGGTGCTGCCCTCGGGGCGGACCTCGAAGGTCGCCGGGATCGATCTGCTGGGCACCGCGGTCGACGTGGCGTGGACACCGCAGTCCGTCACGCTGCTCCTCGAGGACGACATCGACATCTCGCGCGGCGACCTGATCGTGCCGAGCAGCGACGTCCCGCGGGCCACACAGGACATCGAGGCGACGGTCTGCCACGTCGCGGACACCGCGCTCGCCGTCGGCCAGCGGGTGCTGCTCAAGCACACCACCCGTACGGTCAAGGCGATCGTGAAGGAGATCCCCTCACGGCTCACCCTCGACGACCTCTCCCAGCACCCCGAGCCCGGCCGGCTCGTCGCCAACGACATCGGCCGGGTCAAGGTCCGCACCGCGGAGCCCCTCGCGCTCGACTCGTACGCCGACTCGCGCCGCACCGGCTCCTTCCTGCTGATCGACCCGGCCGACGGCACCACGCTCGCGGCGGGCATGGCCGGCGACGCGTTCGCCGCGCCCACCGACGCCCCGGCCGAGGCCGCGGCTCCCGCGGACGACGAGGGCTGGGACTTCTGACATGACCTACGTCGACGTGTTCGCGACGTTCGCGAAGGAGGGCGGCCGCATCGGCAGCGGCGCCCTCGGCAGCGGGCAGGGCGGGGTGGCGCGATGTGCGCGATGACGTACGCGCACCGCATGCGCGCCCACACCGGCCCCCGCCCGGGGGCCGGCCCCGTACGAAGACGAAGACCTGCCGACTTCCCGGCCACGACCTGAGGGCGTGAGTCCGGGCCAACGAGGGGACCACCTCCCGTGCCTGCCAGCATCCACCGCACCTTCCGCCCTGCGCACCGGCCACTGGCCGCGCTCGCCCTGCTGCCCCTGTTGGCCGGCGGGCTCGCCGCCTGCGGCTACGGCTCGGAGTCCAAGGACGACACGGCCAAGGTCGCCGCCAAGGGAAAGCCCGTCGACGGCCTCTCCGAGGTCAAGCTCGGCTACTTCCCCAACCTGACGCACGGAACCGCGCTGGTCGGCCTGGAGGAAGGGCTGCTCCAGAAGGAGCTGGGGGGCACGAAGATCAAGCCCCAGGACTTCAACGCGGGGCCCGCCGAGATCGAGGCGCTCAACTCCGGTGCCATCGACATCGGCTGGATCGGCCCCTCCCCCTCGATCAACGGCTACGCCAAGTCCAAGGGCAAGAGCCTGCGCATCATCTCGGGCTCGGCCTCCGGCGGTGTCTCCCTGGTCGTGAACCCGAAGAAGATCAAGTCGGTCGACGACCTCAAGGGCAAGACGATCGCCACGCCTCAGCTCGGCAACACCCAGGACGTGGCCCTGCTGAACTACCTGGCCGAGAAGGGCCTCAAGGTCGACGCCAACTCGGGCAAGGGCGACGTGTCGGTGGCCCGCACGGACAACAAGGTGACGCCGATCGCCTTCAAGAACGGTGACATCGACGGCGCCTGGGTCCCCGAGCCCACAGCGTCCAAGCTCGTCGCCGACGGCGGCAAGGTCCTGATCGACGAGAAGGACCTGTGGCCGGACAAGAAGTTCGTGATCACGAACATCATCGTGAAGCAGAGCTTCCTGAAGGAGCACCCGAAGGTCGTCGAGGCCGTGCTGCGCGGCTCGGTGAAGACCAATCAGTGGATCCACGACAACCCGGACAAGGCCAAGGCCGCCGCCAACTCCCAGCTGGAGAAGCTCACCGGCAAGCCGCTGCCCGACGAGATCATCGACCCGGCGTGGAAGTCCATCGACTTCACCGACGACCCGTTGGCCGCCACCCTCGACTCCGAGGCGGACCACGCGGTCAAGGCGGGCCTGCTCGACAAGCCGAACCTCAAGGGGATCTACGACCTGCGGCCGCTGAACAAGGTCCTGGAGGCCGCCTCGAAGCCCGGCTTCGGTGACGCCGGGCTCGGCGCCAAGTAACCCTCGCGTCCCATCAGTTCCCAGGAGGTGACGACCATGACCACCACACTCACCAAGAGCACCGGGTCCACTGACGGAGTCGGCGTCGGGTCGGCCGAGTACGCCGCCCGCATCGCGCACGTGTCGAAGTCCTTCGGCGGCCCCGCCGACCGGCAGCTCGTGCTCGACGACATCACGCTCGATGTCGCGCCGGGAGAGTTCGTCACCCTCCTGGGAGCCTCGGGCTGCGGAAAGTCCACCCTGCTCAGCCTGGTGGCGGGGCTCGACGCCCCGTCCGCGGGCGACATCACCGTGCCGGGCGGCCGGCCCGCGCTCATGTTCCAGGAGCACGCGCTCTTTCCCTGGCTGACCGCGGGCAAGAACATCGAACTGGCCCTCAAAATGCGCGGCCTGCCCAAGACCGAGCGGCGCGAGGAGGCCGAGCGGCTCCTCGAACTCGTCCGGCTCACGGGCGCGCACGGCAAGCGGGTGCACGAGCTGTCGGGCGGCATGCGCCAGCGCGTGGCCATGGCGAGGGCGCTCGCGCAGGACAGCCAACTGCTGCTGATGGACGAGCCGTTCGCCGCGCTCGACGCCATCACGCGGGACGTGCTGCACGACGAGCTGACGCGCATCTGGCGGGAGACCGACGTCTCGGTCCTCTTCGTCACCCACAACGTCCGCGAGGCCGTCCGCCTCGCCCAGCGGGTGGTCCTCCTCTCGTCCCGCCCCGGGCGCATCGCCCGCGAGTGGGAGGTCGACATCCCGCAGCCGCGCCGGATCGAGGATCCCGCGGTCGCCGACCTCTCCGTCGACATCACCGAACAGCTGCGGGGGGAGATCCGCCGACATGGCCAACACTGAAGCCACCGATACCGCCGGGACCACTGGGACAGCCGGCACCGTCGGCAGCACCAAGGAGCCGGACGCGTCCGACCAGCTGGCGGGCCTGGAGGCCGGGCTCGACGCCCTGGACACGCGGACCTCGCAGCGCACCCCGCTGGGCAGGACCCTGCTCTCCAAGGCCGTGCCGCCGATCGTGGCGATCGCCATCGTCCTCGTGGTGTGGCAGCTCGCCTACCACTTCAAGGTCAAAGAGCACTATCTGCTGCCGAGCCCCGTGGACGTGGCGCGGGTCGTGCGGGACAAGTGGCTGGAGGGCACCCTCCTCGAGTTCGTGTGGACCAGCCTCTCGCGGGGCGCGCTCGGCTTCCTCGTCTCGGTGGCCATCGGCACCCCGCTCGGCCTGATCATCGCGCGGGTCAGGGTGGTGCGCGCCGCCATCGGTCCGATCATGTCGGGCCTGCAGTCGCTGCCGTCCGTGGCCTGGGTCCCCGCGGCCATCATCTGGTTCGGTCTCTCCGACGCCACCATCTACGCGGTGGTCCTGCTCGGCGCCGTGCCGTCCATCGCCAACGGTCTGGTGGCCGGGGTCGACCAGATCCCGCCGATGTACCTGCGGGCGGGCCGGGTGATCGGGGCGCAGGGCCTGAACGCCGTGCGCCACATCCTCCTGCCGGCCGCGCTGCCCGGCTACATCGCGGGCCTCAAGCAGGGCTGGGCCTTCTCCTGGCGTTCCCTGATGGCCGCCGAACTGATCGTGAAGTCCGGCGACCTGGGCGTCGGACTCGGCCAACTCCTCGAACAGGGGCGTGAGCTGCAGGACATGGCCTGGGTCCTGGCCGCGATCCTCCTCATCCTGATCGTCGGAATCGCCGTGGAACTGCTGGTCTTCAGCCCGCTGGAGCGCTGGGTCCTGCGCAACCGCGGCCTCCTCGTCAAGAACTGAGTCCGTCCATGCCAAACTCCACCCTCCTCGTCATCGCCCACGGCAGCCGTGATCCGCGGCATGCCACGACGGTCCGTGCCCTGGTGCGGCGGGTGCGGTCGCTCCGCCCCGGGCAGCGGGTGGAGACGGCCTTCCTGGACTTCGACGAGGCGTCCGTGCCCCGGGTGCTCGACGAGCTGGCGGCGCAGGGCGTACGCGACGTCGTCGCCCTGCCGCTCCTCCTCACCCGGGCCTTCCACGCCAAGACCGACATCCCCGGCGTGCTGCGCGAGGCGGCCGCCCGGCTGCCCGGCCTGCGGATCCGGCAGGCCGACGTGCTCGGCCCCTCGCCGCTGCTCCTCGACGCACTGGAGCGGCGGCTGTACGAGGCGGGCCTCACGCCCGCCGACAAGTCCTCGACCGGAGTCGTGCTGGCTTCGGCGGGGTCCTCCGACCCGGAGGCGATCGCAGTGATCGCTGACATCGCGCGGGAGTGGCGGCGTACCGGTTGGTGCGCCGTGCGGCCTGCGTTCGCCTCCGCATCTCTTCCCCGGACCGGGGACGCGGTACGGGAGCTGCGCGCCGCCGGGGTACGGCGCGTCGCCGTCGCGCCGTACGTCATCGCACCCGGATTTCTGCCGGACCGCATTTCGAACGACGCCCGGTCGGCGCATGCCGACTTCTGCGCGGCTCCTTTGAGCGACTGTCCCGAAATTGCCCGACTGATGCTTTGTCGGCACGACTCGGCATTGTGTGCGGTCACGCCCGTGCACGCATACGCGGCCTAGCTCAGAATTACCGGGCAAGAATCCGGGTGAGTACAAGCTGACCGACGGCGCCCTGCTGCGGGGCATCCCGGGATTCAGCAGCGACTGCTCGACGCAGGGCGACCGCGTCATCGTGGGCGCCTACTCCCTCGGGGACGAAGGGACCACGCAGCGCGTCCGTCTCCTGGGCGCCGCGACGTCCGACGACGCGTCACCGGTCAGGTCCGGCCGGGGCGAGGCGCAGCTCGGGGTCTTCAAGAGCTGCGGGATCCATCTCTCCTCGGGGCGGGTCCACACCTTCAGCGGGAACGGCCGGAGCGTCCCCACCGAGGTGCGGGCGGTCGACGCCCTGACGCTGCCCGACGGCACCCTGTACGCGGCCGGGCCCACGGGCAAGGCCGACGTCTACCGCGTCCGGGCCGGGGCCGACTCCTGCCGTCTGGAACGGAGTTGAGGCACCGCGGGGAACATGCGCCTGGCACCTGCCCCGTCGCTCCCCTGGCGGGGACTCCCGCGCTGGCCTAGCTTGTTGGTTCATGACCCCGAGCCGATCCCGCACGCTGTGGCTGCGCACCGAACCCCTGCACGCGGTGGTCTATTTCGAGGAGCACTGCCGCGGCCTCGGCCGGGCCGTGGGCCTCAAGGGGTTCTGGATGGGGTACTTCGCGGCCCGCACCGCGCCGATGGGCCGGGTGGGGCCCGGGGTCGCCACCGCGGCACTCGGTGTCTTCGCGCCGGGCATGGTGGCCCGCGCCCTGCCGTCGGCCTGGGAGTACGCCTCGCCGGACCGTGTCATCGAGGAGCGCGCCCGCCTCACGGCCGCCGCGCTCCGCCGGCTGCTGCCGTCGGCGGAGGCGCTGGCGGCCACCGTCAACGACCCCCTGATGGTGATGGTGGAGGACGCACCCCCGCTCGCCCGCCCCCTGTTCGCCGCCAACCGCGATCTGGCCCACCGCACCGACCCGGTGGAGCGTCTGTGGCAACTGACCACATGTGTACGGGAGTTCCGGGGTGACGCGCATGTGTCGGTGCTCGCCGACCACGGTCTGGACGCCCGCGAGAGTCTCGTCCTCGCGGCCGCGACCGACCGGGTGGACGCCGCTGGCATCCGGCAGGACCGCGGGTGGAGCGAGGACGAGTGGGCGACGGCCGTCGACCGGATGCGCGGGCGCGGGATGCTCGACGCGGCGGGC
This sequence comes from Streptomyces sp. NPDC040622, assembly GCF_055593965.1. NCBI lineage: Bacteria > Bacillati > Actinomycetota > Actinomycetes > Kitasatosporales > Streptomycetaceae > Streptomyces > Streptomyces sp. NPDC040622. Next base: position 328,381 of record NZ_JBVIXD010000005.1, read on the forward strand.
CGGATCAGCGAACGCGGCCTCACCGAACGCGAGGTGATCGAGGACGAGACGGACCGCCTCTCGGGCCGCCTGCTGCGCCCGCTCGGCAAGTCCGAGGTGGACACGCTCCTCCTCGCCCTGGGGCCCGCCGCCCGCCGCATCCTGGACTCGGACGTCCTGCCCTTCCCCAATCCCATCGGGCTGCCGCGGGCGGTCGGCTGAGCCCGGCCGACTCGCCGGGCCCGCGTCCCGCACCGGCCCGGCCCCGGCGCGCGGACCCGTGCGCGAATCCACTTGCACCCCGCGCCCCGCGCCCTTAGCGTCACGCGGATGACGCCCGAACTAAGGTCCGAACGCCTCTCCCTCTCGCCCTATGTCGCCGGCGACGAGGCGGATTTCGTCGCGCTCTTCCAGGACGAGGCGGTGGGCCGCTGGTTCGGGGACGGCATGCAGAGCGCGGCGGACGACCGTGCGCTGTTCGGCCGGATCTTCAGCCTCGTCTACGCGGAGGAGCGCTTCCCCGTCTGGGCGGTCCGGCACGAGGGGCGTTACGTCGGCCATGCCGAGATCAAGCCGTCGCCGGAGACCTGGCTGGACGGCACCGAGGTCGTCTACGGTCTGACCAGGGAGAGCTGGGGCCTCGGTCTCGGCACGGAACTGGCACGGCTCCTCACCGCGTACGGGCACGAGACCCTCGGCCTGGACGAGGTGCACGCGACCGTCGACTCGCAGAACGCCCCCTCCCTCTCCGTCCTCAAGCGCCTCGGCTACACACAGACCCGCGAGGTCCCCGAGGAGGACGGCCGGATCACCCTGCTGCTCACCTCGCGGCTCCCCGAGACGCCCGCCACCGCGACCTGAGCCCGCGGCCCGGCCGGGCCCTTCGGAGGAACCGGCCCCTTCAGGAGAAGTCGAGGCCTCCGGTGCGGGTCCGCTTCAGCTCGAAGAGGTCCGGGTGCCCGGCGAGGACACGGAAGCTGTCGAAGAGCCGGGCCGCCTCCTCGCCGCGCGGGATCGCGCGCAGCACGGGACCGAACCAGACGGCGCCGTCGACGTGGATCGTCGGCGTCCCCACGTAGCCGTCGGCCTCCGGGTCCTTGCCCGCGTCGTGGCTGCGGCGCAGCGGCTCGTCGTAGGAGGCGTCGTGCGCGGCGCCCGCGAGGTCGCCCGGCAGTCCGAGTTCGGCCAGGGCCTCGGCGGCGACCTGGTCGAAGTCCTCGTTCTTGTCCTGGTGGACGCGGGTACCGAAGGCGGTGTAAAGGTCGCGGAGGACCGCCTCGCCGTGCCGCTCGGCGGCGGCCGCGGCGATCCGCGTGAGGGTGAGCGAGCGGTCGACCAGGTCTCGGTACCACGCGGGCAGTTCGTTGCCCTCGTTGTGGAAGTACAGGCTCATCACGTGGAAGCGCACGTCGAGGTGGCGGTGGCGTTCCACCTCCAGGATCCAGCGCGAGGTGATCCAGGCGAACGGGCAGGCCGGGTCGAAGTAGAAGTCGACCCGGGCCGGGGCGCCGTCGGAGGCGGCGTCAGGGGTGGTGTCCGTGTGCGTCATGCCCTGACCCTAGCCAGCGAATGGCTCCTGCTCGTGGGCCATTCGCAGCACGTGGGCGCGGGCCACTTCCCATGACTCCCGCCGACGGTCCCGCACCGACGGCACCCCGGCCTTCCCTGCCCGGCTCATTCCTCGCTGAACGGCGTGGCCTGATGGAACCAGAGCCGCCAGCCGTCCTCCGTGCGCCGCCACAGGGAGCTGCGGTGGGCCCGGTTGCCGTTGCTCTCCGTGTCGAAGGTCAGGTGCACCAGATCCTCCGCGAGCCGGGTGCCCCGCATCCGGGAGGTGGTGACGGGGCGGGTGCCGGGGGCCGGCCTCGCGGTGAGGACCCGCACGATCGACGCGCGGTCCCAGCGGGTGCCGGAGGCGCCGAATTCGGTGAACTCGGGGTGCAGCAGCGTCCCGAACAGCTCGGGCGAGGCCCGCACCTCGGGGTCCAGGAGACGCAGTTCGGCCTCGATGGCCTCTTCGACGGCTGGTGAACGGTCAGGCACGAGTCATCTCCACGAGCCGGGTGACGGTGTTCCAGTTGCGGCTCGTGGCGACGATGCCCTTGGTCAGGCCGGGCCGCGACAGCTGTTCGGCGAGCTTGGAGCGGCCGAGTCCGTCGGGGGCGTAGAGGTAGAGGGCGCGGTCGCCGAGCCTGAACTCCTCCGGGAGAAAAGACGGTTGGTCGACGGGGGCGAAGCGGGCCGCGTCGACGGGCGCGGAGAAGTAGGTGACGTGCAGCTGCTTCGCCTCCAGGTCGGCCGCGGGGAAGGGGCAGGCCTCCGCCACCGCCCGCAGATAGTCGCCGTCGCGCACCAGCACGTCGACGGTGAAGCCGAAGTGCGCCTCGATCGCCTCGGCCACCTCGGCGGCCAGCGACTCCTCGTCCCCGTGGTCCGCGGTGAAGACCGCGTTGCCGCTCTGCAGGTACGTCCGGACGCCGCCGTGGCCGAGTCCTTCCAGGAGTGCCCGCAGCTCGGCCATCGGCACCTTCTTGTGACCGCCCACGTTGATGCCGCGGAGCAGCACCGCGTATGTCTTGATCGCCATGCGCACACCATAAAGCGGCCGCCGTGCCCCGTGGGGGTGGGCGCGGCGGCCGCGGCTCAGTGGCCGGTGAGGGTTACTCGACGACCTTCAGGAGCTTGTTGGGCGTGCCCTCGCTCGGGTTGGAGATCTTGTCCGGGGTGGCACCGTCGGTCAGCGCCTTGGCGACGTCCGCGGGCTTGGCGTCCGGGTGGCCCGCGACGTAGACGGCGGCGGCGCCCACGACGTGCGGGGTCGCCATCGACGTGCCGGAGATGGTGTTGGTGGCGTCGTCGCCGGTGTTCCAGTCGGAGGTGATGTCCGAGCCGGGGGCGTAGATGTCCACGACCGAGCCGTAGTTGGAGAAGTCGGACTGCTCGTCGTCCTTGGTGGAGGAGGCGACAGTGATGGCGTCCTTGACGCGGGCCGGCGAGCCCTGCGAGGCGTCGGTCGACTCGTTGCCCGCGGCGACGGCGAAGGTGACGCCCGCGTCGATCGACTTCTGGACGGCCGCGTCGAGGGCTTCGTCGGCGCCGCCGCCGAGGCTCATGTTGGCGACGGAGGGGCCCTCGTGGTTCTTGGTGACCCAGTCGATGCCCGCGACGACCTGCTCGGTGGTGCCGGAGCCCTGGTCGTCCAGGACGCGGACCGCGACGATCTTCGCCTTCTTGGCGACGCCGTGCGCCTCGCCCGCGATGGTGCCGGCGACGTGCGTGCCGTGGCCGTTGCCGTCGTCCGCGTCGTCGTCGTTGTCGACGGCGTCGAAGCCGGAGGCGGCGCGGCCGCCGAAGTCCTTGTGGCTGACGCGGACACCGGTGTCGATGACGTACGCGGTGGCGCCCTCACCGGCGGCGTCGGGATAGGTGTACTTCTTGTCGCCCGCGGTGTCCGCCTGGTCGATGCGGTCCAGGCCCCACGACGGCGGGTCGTCCTGGGTGGCGTCGATGCTGAACTTCTTCGACTGGACGACCTTGCCGACGGCGGGGTCGGCGGCCAGGCGCTTGGCCTCGGTCTCGCTCAGGCCCTTGGCGGAGAAGCCGTTGATCGCGGAGGAGTAGTTGCGCCTCAGCTCGCCGCCGTACTCCTTGGCGAGGTCCGACTTGGCGCCCTTGTCCGTCTTCTCGTCGAGCATCACGATGTAGCTGCCGGCCACGGCGCCCTTGGCGTCCGCGCCGTACACCTTGCCCTCGGCGGGGGTGGCCGCACCGGCGAAGGAGGTCGCGAAGACGGTGACACCGATCGCGGTGGCGGTGGTGGCTATCGCGGCGGTGAGCTTCATCGTGCGGGCACGCTTGTGAGTTGCCATGAAGAGGGATCTCCTCAGTGCTGTGTGGGGGGATGTGGGGGGATTGTTCAGCTGTTCTGCCAAGGGCCCGTCGTCACGACAAGTTCGTCGCGACACCCCTTGCGGCCCGGAAGATCTCCGGGTGTTGGGACGAAACCCTGTCGGATTGACGCGCGCAGATCAATACCTACATACAGCTGTGACTTGTTCAACAAGGTTCTGTAATAACAAAACGGATCTGTCCCTGCGGAACGGACATCCTGGGCCGCACTGCCCCCAACTCCGGGTAACAGAAGGCATTTTGTGCCACACGGGCAGCGCCGGACACGCTGGGGAATCCAGCATGTCCGGCGCCCGGAAAACACCTGCCGCACCGCTGTCGCGGATTACGCCGCGGCGACGACTTTCTGCTCCTCGAAGGAGTCGATCGTCCGCGTGAAGTCACGGGTGGAGAGCAGCAGCTTGTAGATGATGGCGAGTTCGAAGACGAGAAGGAGCGCACCCGAGACGATCGTCGCGGGCATCACCACGTCGAAGAGCGGGCCGATCATGAAGACGCCCATCTGGAACTCGATTCCGCTCACCAGGTGCGCGCGAATGCGGTGCCGCAGCAGGAACGAGCGGGCCCGCAGATACGCGGGGAACTTCCGCCGGAACTCCTGGTGCAGGTCGATCACCTGGGGCTTCGGGGCCGATGCCGCCTCCCCGTCGGCACCCGTCCCTTCGGTGCCGTCGTGCGCCCCTTCGGCGGCCGGCGCGGCGCGGACGGCCTCGTCCGCGGCCCGCTGCAGGTCCTGCTCGATGTCCGCCGAGGGGTTGTCCCGCAGCAGGTCCTCCATGAAGGCGAGCTCCGCCTCGTTCTGCGCGCGCCGAGCGGCCCGCATGCGCGTCTTGATCTGCTTGCGCATGGAATGCCGGATCTTGAAGATCTCCAGCGAGTTGATGTACCGCAGGGTGTCGAGGGCGACGACGGCGAGCGCCAGCCAGATGTAGAGGGTGTCGCCGGTGCGGTCGTACTGGCCGGCCATGAGCGCGACACCGCACACCATGACGCGGATCCGGTCGAACACGAAGTCCAGCCAGGCGCCGAAGACCGAGCCCTGGCCGGTGAGCCGGGCAACCTTGCCGTCCATGCAGTCGAGGATGAAGCTGAAGTGGTAGACGACCGCGCCGAGCGCGAGCCACTTCCAGTCGCCGAACGCGAAACAGGCGGCCGAACCGAGACCGAGGAGGAACGCGCCCCAGGTGATCTGGTTGGGCGTGATGTTCGTGCGCATCGCCGTGAACCGCACGAGCGGCGTGGCGACCGGGTCGACGAGCAACACGGTCCACCACGCGTCACGCTTCTTCTGGGTGATGCGGCGCACCTCGGCGAGGGGCGGTATGTCTCGGCGCATGGGGGTCAACTTCCTGATGTTCGACTCAAGTTCACCTCACGCTAGGAAGTAGTTGCCTCAAGGAACAAGATCTCCCGCGTGCAACCTTTGACAGGGGGTAACGGTCAACCCTTCGGGATGAGTCAATGACCCTTCCAGGACGGGGCCGCGTTACCTGAGCGTTACCGAAACGCCTCACGGAGCGTTACCCCCGACCGGGAACCGTTCGCCCCTTCGCCAGTTCCGCCTCGATGAGATCGGCGGCCTGCCGCGTGCCGCCCTCCCCCGCCATCGCCGTCCGGATCTCCCCCAGCCTGCGCGCGACTTCGGGATCACCGACGAGCGCGAGGACGGCCTCGCGGAGTGCCCCGGCGGTGGCCTCCGCCATCGGCAGGTGCCGGGCGACGCCGAGCGCCTGCAGCATGTCGGCGTTGCCGAACTGGTCCACAGCCTGCGGCACCGCCACCATCGGCGTAGCGGTGGCCAGTCCCTCCTGGCTGCCGCCCGCCCCGGCGTGCGTGATGAAGGCGTCGGCCTTCGCGAGGACCGCGAGCTGCGGCACCCACGAGTGCACCTCCACGTTCTCCGGCACGTCCCCGAGCTCGCTCGCCTCGACGTGCTTGCCGACCTGGAGCACCACGTGCCAGCCCGGCAGGCCCCCGAACGCCTCGACGCACGCGCGGTAGAAGCCGGGCTGCTTGGTGAAGGACGACCCCAGGGAGACGAGCAGCACCTTCTTCGCCCCGGCAGGCCGCTCCCAGCCGCCCTGCTCGGCCCGGTCGCCCTGGCAGGCGCCGACGAAGGTGTGCACGGACTTGTCGACGCGGTCGGCGTGGGGCTGCAGCGCCTCGGGGATCAGCACGAGCGAGCGCGGCGGGCGGCCGACGAAGGCGTCCGGGTGCTGGGGGATGCCGTTCTCCGCGAGCCAGGCGACGAAGCGGTCGTAGTACGCCCGGCCGCGCGCGGACTCCTTCAGCTCCGCGTACATGGGCCCGGCCACCTCCTCCTCGTACCCCTCCCACGCCACGAGGTTCGGCGAGAGCGAGATCTCGGGGACGCCCCAGCGGCGGGCGAGGACGCGCGCCGGGTAGGAGGTGATGTCGTGCAGGACGAGGTCCGGCTCGTCTCCCTCATAGGCGGCGGCCAGTTCGGGCAGCACCTGGACGGCATCCCGGAGGAACGGCTCGATGTTGTCGATCAGTTCGGTGCCCCACGCCTCCGGGTCGTCGTCGGGCGAGGGCAGCGTGGTGGTGTAGGGCCGGGGCTCGGCGCCGGTCTCGGCGACCTTCGCCACGAAGGCGTGCGGAATGGCGTACGTGACGCGGTGGCCGCGCCGGACGAGCTCGCGGATGACTTCGAGACTCGGATTCACGTGCCCGTGGGCGGCGATCGAGAACATGGCGATGTGGGCGGGACGGGGCAGGGTCATGCCCGGAACCGTAGACGAGACGATACGTATCGTGCAACTAGTGCGGCGGGGCTACTCCGCACCCCCGTCGCCCGCCGCGGCCTCGTTGTAGCGCAGCAGATACCCGGCGAACCGCGCCAGATCCGGCCCGCCCCAGTCCGTGAGCCGCTCCCGGAAGGCCACCCGGCGGGCGTTCCCGACCTGCGCGAGCACGTCGACGCCCCGCTCGGTCAGATGCAGCACGTGCACCCGGTGGTCGGCCGGATCGAGCCGGCGCTCCACGAGCCCGGCCTTCTCCAGCGCCCCCACCTGCCGGCTGATCGTCGACTTGTCGAGCGTGTAGTGCGCGGCCAGGTCCGTGGCCCGGCAGCCGCCCCGGTCCTCCAGGTGGCCGAGCAGCGTGAAGGACACGAGCGAGAGCTCGGGGTGCATCCGGGCGGCGGTGGCGCGGGCCCGCCGGGCGAACGCGGTCATCTCCCGCTGGATGACCTCGATGGATTCCTCCCGGGCCACGGCCCCGGAACCCTCTGGATCGGTCACGATTTCTCCCTCTCCGCGAATGGTTGTAGAGTACAACACATCAAAGAGTTGTATATGCCAACCATCTGGCTCGCGCCACGGGTGCACGCCGGTCACCGCCGACCGCAGCCGATCACCGCTGACCGCCGCCGCGCACCGCAGGCCGCCCGCCGAGTTTCCGGAGAAGCCCCATGTCCGCCACCGCGGAACCCACCACCCGACTCCGCGACGTGCTGCGCCACGTCCTCCTCCACCTGGTCACGCCCCTGCTGATGTGTCTGGGCATGGGCCTCGCCTACATGGGCGCGTTCGTGACGCCCGAGCCGAACGACATGCCGGTCGCGGTCGTCGGGTCGGGCCCGCAGACCCAGGCCTTCGCGCAGACCGTGAAGGACAAGGCGGGCGACGCCCTGGACGTCCGCACCCTGCCCTCCCGCGAGCAGGCCGTCGACGCGCTCAAGTCCCTGGACGTCGCGGGCGTCTACGTCCCCGACGCGAAGTCGCCCGAGCTGATCGTGGCCACCGCCGGGTCCGACATGAGCGCCACGGCCGCGCAGAAGATCTTCACGCCCGTCGCCGCGCGGCAGGGCCTGCCGCTGAAGGTCACCGACGTGGCCCCGCCGGTCGACGACGACCCCACGGGCCAGGGCCTCTTCTTCCTGCTCGTCGCCGTGAGCATCGGCTCGTACGCCTCGGTGGCGGTGCTCGGCGCGGCGGGCGCGGGGCTGCGCATGCGGGCCCGGGCGGGGCTGGTCGTCGGCGTCTCCTTCGCCGTCAGCCTGATCGGCGCGGCGCTCGCGGGCCCGGTCTTCCACCTCGTGCACCAGGGGCTGTGGGGCGTGTGGGCCATGGCGTGGCTGTACGCGGCCGGGATCCTCTTCATCGGCATCGGACTGCACACGTTCCTCAAGCGCTGGACGACGCTGGCGATGATGGTGCTCTTCGTGATGCTCAACTTCACGACGTCCGGCGGTCTGTTCCGGCCCGAGCTGCAGAACGGCTTCTTCGGCTCCCTGCACGCGTTCTGGAACGGCGCGGGCTTCGTCGAGGGCATCCGCAGCCACCTCTACTTCGGCGGCCACGGCCTGGCGCAGCACGTCTGGACGCTGGCCGGCTGGCTGGTGCTCGGTCTGCTGCTGGTCACCGTCGCCGCCCTCTGGGAGCGCCGCAGGCGGCCCGCGCCGGCCTCTGTCACCGCCCGGCACGCGGCCCGGGGACAGGAGCGGGACGCCCAGGAGGAGAAGTCGGCTCAGGAGGAACAGCCGGAGCGGTCTCAGGCGTCGGAGGAGGAGTCGGAGGAGGAGATGGAGGAGTCGGTAGCGGTGTGACGCCGTCGCACGGCGACCGCGAGCCCGGCCGCGACGGCCACCGTGGCCGCGAGAGCGAAGGCGAGGTGCTGCCCCGTCAGGGTGGCCCCGGCCAAGGACGCCACTGCGGTCAGGACCGCGGGGCCGAGCCCGCTGCCGATCTGCAGCGCGGTGGCGGTCACCGCGGCGGCCGCACCGTGCCGGTCCTGCGGAACGCTTCGCAGGCCCAGCACGGTCAGCGCGGGAAAGGTGAGCCCCTGACCGACCCCGGTCACCACGAGCCCGGCGAACACCGGCCACCAGTAAGGACTCTGAGTGCCCGTCAGGCACCAGAGCAGGACCCCTCCCCCGGTCAGTGCGAGTCCCGCCACGAGGACGGCCCGCACGCCGAACCGCTCGAGCAGCCGCCCTGCGCCCAGCGCCGTGCCGGTCACCGCGGCGCTCACCGGCAGTACGGCAAGCCCGGACGCTGCCGGTGACATCCCCCGTACGCCCTGGAGATACAGCGGTACGAAGAAGAGCGCGCCGTTGACGCAGAAGTAGAACGCCACCGCCGTGACCGCCGAGACCCGCACCGCGCCGAGCCGCAGCAACGTCCGGTCGAGCAGCGCGTCCCCGCCCCGCCGCCACCACAGCGCCCCGGCGGCCGTCGCTCCGGCCAGCGCGGCGACCGCGAGAACCCGCGCCGCACCGCCGTGCGTCAGCAGGTCGATCCCCAGCACGACCAGGACGACCGTCGCCACCAGCGCCGCACCGCCGACGGGGTCGGCGCGGCGGGAGCGGTCCGGAGCGCCGGCCGGCAGCACGCGCACCGCGGCGAGGGCGGTCAGCAGGGCCGCCGCGCCCTGCACGGCGAACACGAGACGCCAGCCCGCCGCCCCGGTGAGCACCCCGCCGAGCACCAGACCCGCGCCGTAACTGCCCGCCTGCGCCGAGGCGAAGGCCCCGAGCGCACGGGAGCGGGCGGGGCCCGCCGGAAAGAGGTCGGCGACCAGCGAGGTCGCTGCCGGAATGGTGATCGCGGCGCCCGCGCCCTGGACCGCGCGGCCCGCCCCGACCAGCCAGAAGCCGGTGGCGAGGAGCGCGGGCACGGCCCCCGCGGCGAGCAGGAGCAGTCCGCAGGTCAGCACCCGGCGGCGCGCAAAGCGGTCGGCGAGGGCGCCACCGGCGAGCAGCAGCCCGGCGAAGGCGACGGCGTAGCCGCTGACGGCCCAGGACAGCTCCTGGGGCGACGCCCCGAACTCCTCGCCGAGCGCCGGGAGCGCGCTGTTGAGAACGGCGACGCTGCCGGCGTCGAGCCCGGCGGCCGCGCTCAGGACGAGCAGCGCCGCGACGAGCTGCCGCCGTGCGGGACGGGGGCGGGTGAGGGCGGTCGCGGGGGCGGGCCCGGGGAGGCCGGGCCAGGAGGTGGAGTCGGTGGCGGAGCCGGGTGCGGAGTGGTTCATGAGCGGCAGCCTTCGCGTGCCCGGGGCGCGCCACCAGACACCGGTCGGGGCGCTCCCCCGCGGGGGTGGCCCTCGCGGGGCCACCCCCGGGGCTGGCCCCGGCCGGTCAGGGGGCCGGACACTGGTGCCATGAAGGCACCTTGGGCTCCGGCCGCCGCATGACCTCGCACCGGCCACCGACCGAGCTCGCCCGCTTCCTGCGCACCCGGCGGGCCCGGCTCACCCCCGAGTGTGTCGGGCTGCCCCGGACGGCGGGCCGGCGCCTTGCCGGGCTGCGCCGGGCGGAGGTCGCCACGCTGGCCGGGATCAGCCCCGAGTACTACACGCGCCTCGAACAGGGGCGCCAGCGACGCCCGTCACCGGAGGTCCTCGACGCGCTGGCGACCGCGCTGCGCCTGGACGCGGACGGCCGCCGCCATCTGCACCGGCTCACCGCCAGGCCCGCGCCGCCCACCGCGCCCACCGCGCCCGAGGCCCCGCGGGCGGCGCTGGACCTGCTGCGCGGCCTGACGGTGTGGCCCGCCTATCTGGTCGGCCCGATGCGGGACGTCCTCGCCTGGAACGAGGCGGCGGCCTGGCTCCTGACCGACTTCGGCGCGCTCCCGCCGCACCGCCGCAACCTCGCCTGGTTCGCGCTGTGCGACCCGGCGGCCCGCACGCTGTACGCGGACTGGGAGGCGGTGGCGCGCGGCAACGTCCACCGACTGCGCGACGCCCTCGCGGGACGTACCGGCGAGACGCCCCTCCTCGCCGAACTCGCCGCACACGGCGGCACGTTGTTCGCCGACGCCTGGAACGAGCACGAGGTGCGCGGCCCGAACACCGGCCACAAGCGCCTGAACCACCCCGAGGCGGGCCCGCTGTCCCTCGCGTACACGGGCTATCTGCTGCCCGGCCCGGAACGGCTGGAGCTGGTCGTGATGACCGCGCCGGAGGGCAGCGCCGAGCACGCGCTCCTTCAGGGTCGTTTCGGTCCCGCGCCTTCCTGACCAACCGTCAGGAAGGCTCACCGGGCGATCGTTTGGTGTTCGGGGTACGCCGAGGGGGCCTCGTACGGCTCGTACCGTTCGGGGGCGGGCTGCCCGCGCTGCGCCCGGTGGTGGCCCGGTGTCCCGGCCGACCTGCGCGGCCACCACAGGCCGCGGCCGAGGAGCGCGGCCAGCGCGGGCACCAGCACGAGGGAGAGCACCAGCGAGGACAGGATGATGCCGAGGCCCGTGGCGAAGCCGATCTCCTGGGTGGCGGGGCTCGCGGCCAGGCTGGCGAAGGAACCGGCGAGCACGACGCCGGCCGTGGCGATGGCGGGCGCGGTGTGCCGCACCGCCTCCGCCACCGCGTGCCGCGCCGTGACCGGCTTCGCCATCTCCTCCCTGATCCGGTCGGTGATCAGGATGTTGTAGTCGGTGCCGAGGGCGACGACGAACAGGAAGAGCACCAGGGGCAGCGTGAAGGAGACCCCCGGCCGGTCGAGACCGTGCTGGAAGACGAGCGTGCTCGCGCCGAGGGTGGCCACGAACCCGAGCCCCACAGCGATCATCAGCACGACCGGTGCGAGCAGGGAACGCAGCAGCAGGAAGAGGATCACCGCGATGAGCAGGGCCGCGACCGGGAACACCAGGCGCAGGTCCTTCTCCACGGCCGTCGAGATGTCGGCGAAGACGGCGGCCGTCCCGGTGACATGCGCCTCGGTGCCCTTCGGGGCCGTCCGGTCGGCCGTGGCCCTGATGGGTCCCGAGACCAGGTCGCGCGCCTGCTGCGTGTCGGACTCGACGCTCAGGAACAGGTCGACCCGCGCGGCCGTGCGGTCCTTGCTGAGCACGGGCCTGCCCACCTGTCCCACCCCCTCGGCCTGCCCGAGGGCGCGGGTCATGCCGGTGAGTGAACTCGCCCGCACCTCACCGCCGCCGGTGCTCCGCACGTACACGCTGTGCGGGTCGGACACGCCCGCGGGCAGGCTGCGGGAGATCTGCTCGGCGGTCCTGGTCGCGGCGGTCTCGGGCAGCCCCTGCTGGTCGTAGCTCATCTTCATGCCGACCGCGCCGGCGCCCAGCACGCCGAGCAGCACCAGGGCAGCGAGGACGTACCGCACGGGCCTGCGGCTCACCGCGAGACCGAGGCGCGCGGCGACCCCGCCGGTGCGCTCCCGCTTCCAGGCGCGCGCGGGCCAGAACATGCCGCGCCCGAGGAGCGCGAGCAGAGCGGGCAGGAACGTGAGGCTGGCGAGGAGCATCACGAGCACCGCGACGGCGATCGCCGGGCCGAGGACCCGGAACTGCCCGAAGCTCGCGAGGCCCAGCGTCGCGAAGGCGGCCACGATCGTCAGCGCGGCGGACGTGATGGCGGTGCCGACCCGCCCGGTCGTCTCGGCGGCGGCCGTCCTCGCGTCCTGCTCGGGGTGGTTCCGCAGGTGCTCCCGGAACCGGAACATCAGGAAGAGGAAGTAGTCGATGCCGATTCCCAGCAGGACGACACCGATCAGTGAGGGGGTGGACGGGTCGAGGCTGATGTCGAGGAGCTTCGCCGCGCCGACCACCGCTCCCGAAGCGACTCCGCCGATCAGCGCCACCGCTATGAGGGGCACGATCGCGGCCAGGACACTGCGGAAGACGAGGACGTTCAGGAGGACGATGAGTCCCATCGTCAGGGCGCCGACGACTTCGCCCGTGGTCTTCTCGGCATCGGCGGTGTCCACCGTGGAGGCGATGCCGCCGGTGAATCCGACGCGCAGGTGGGCGGCGCGGAAGTCCTTCTGCGCGCCGGCCCGGAACTTCTTGTAGACCTCCTGCAGACCGGGGTCCTGGGGGTTGCCGTCGAGCGACACCGTGAGGAGCCGGAAGCTCCTGTCCGGGGCCACGGCTCCCGCCGCCACCCGCGGGGTCTGGGAGTGGTCCTTCATCAGTCCTTCGGGCTTCGGCGCGACGATCCGCCGGTGCCCCAGACCCGCCGCCGTACCGGTGATCCGGCGCCGGTCCCCCGCGGTGAGCTTCTTGCCGTCGTCCCTGGCCACCAGGACGGTCACGGCGTTGCCGTCGGGCTTGGTGCCGAACTTCTCCTCGGCGGTGCGCAGCGCCACGGCCGAGTCGTACTGCTTGGGCAGGAAGTCTCCCGACTGCGAGTCGGTGACGTCGTACATCATCGACTGCCCCACGACCGTCAGCGCGGCCCCGAGGAGGGTCCAGACGACGACCGTCAGCCATCGATGTCGGGTGGAGAAAGAGGTCAGCTTGCGGATCATGCCAACAGGTCATCACGCGGGGCCCCTTGAGGTCGTCGGCCGCCGGAAGGGGACGCACCCGGGACCCGAGTCCGGTCCCGCGCCCCGGCCAGTACTCGGGTACTGGGGGGAAGAACCTCCCCTGCGCCGGTCAGGGGGCCCGCGGGCCAAGATCTAATGGTGGGGAGAGACGGGACACCGGAGCCCGACGAACGGCTCGACTTGGAGGCGCCCCGATGGGCCGCGACTTCTTCCCTCCCGTACCGCCCGCGGACCGTCCTCGGCCGACACGCGGCGACGTGCTGATCGCCGTCGTCGCGACGGGGCTCGACGTCCTGGCCTACCTCGCCCCCGGCGACGTGGGCCCTTCGCAGGCGCGCGTGACCGTGCTCGGCGTGCTGCTGGTCGCGCTCTCCGTCCTCGCGCTGCCCTTCCGGCGCCACCACCCGGTGCCGGTCTTCGGGGCGGTCCTCGCCGTGCAGTTGGCCGTCAACCTGGGACTCGCCGTCGACCCGGGCACCCCCATGTCGAACAGCTACGGCGGCGCCGTCGCCGTGGCCCTCTTCACCGTGGCCCGGTACGCGGGGCGGCCCGCGGTGCTCCTGGCCGCCGCGGCCTCCGCGCCCGTGCAGCTCGTCCGGGACCTGCACACCGACCTGCCCTGGGCGGGAGTGGCCGCCGACGCGCTGATCACCCCCTGCGGCATCGTCGCCCTGGGCCTCGGCGTACGGCAGTGGAAACGGCAGCTGGACATCAACCGCAAGCTCCTCGCCGACCGTGCGGTGACCGAGGAGCGGCGCCGCATCGCGCGCGAGCTCCACGACGTCGTGGCCCACCACATCACCACCATGTACCTGATGTCCGGTGGGGCGAGGTCGACCCTGGACCGCGATCCCGACACGGCCCGCGAGGCGCTGGTGACCCTGGAGGAGTCCGGCCGCACGGCGCTGCGCGAGATGCGGCAGCTCCTCGGCGTCCTGCGCAGCACGGACACCCCCGAGGAGACCCCGTCGGAGCCCCAGCCCGGGGCGGACGGCATCGAACGGCTCGTCACCGACGCGGCCGCCGCCGGTCTGCCGGTACGACTCCATGTCACCGGACGGCCCGGGGAACTGCCCGCGACGGTCGGCCTCACGCTCTACCGGATCGTCCAGGAAGCGCTGACCAACACCCGCAAGCACGCGGGCCCCGCCCGCACCACGGTGCGGCTCGACTGTCTCCCGGACCGCGTCACCGTCGAGGTGGCCGACGACGGAGCCGGTGACGGCAGGGCACCCGGCGGGAGCGGCCGGGGCGGTGGGTACGGTCTGCTGGGCATGCGGGAGCGCGTCGCCCTGCACGACGGCTCCCTGCGGGCCGGCGGCCGGGAGGGAGGCGGATTCGTGGTGACCGCGAGCCTGCCCCTGCCCGGCGACACGTCCCCCCTGCCCACCGGTACGCCCCCGCGCGACGACACGTACGAGAAGGACGGGACCTCATGACCTCCACCGAGCACGAGTCCGGCGCCGGGTCCGGCGACGAGCCCGGGAGCATCACCGTGCTCATCGCGGACGATCAGCCGCTGGTGCGCCGGGGCCTGTCCCTGATCCTGCTCTCGGACCCCGCCGTCCGGGTCGTCGGCGAGGTGGGCGACGGCGAGCGGGCCGTCGCCGCGGCTCTCGAACTCCGGCCGGACGTGGTCCTGATGGACATTCGCATGCCCGTGCTCGACGGGGTGGGGGCGACCGAGCGGCTCGCCGCCGAGCTGCCCGGGTGCCGGGTCCTCGCGCTCAGCACCTTCGACATGGACGAGCACGTGGTCGGCGTCCTGCGGGCCGGCGCCTCGGGGTTCCTGCCCAAGGACGTCTCGCCCGAGGAGCTGGTCGCCGCGCTGCGCACCGTCCACCGCGGCGAGGCCGTCGTCGCCCCGCGGCTGCTCACCCGGCTGCTCGCCACGTTCGTGACCCCGGCGCCCGCCGCGTTCCCGCAGGCCGCGGACCTCTCCGCGCTCACCCCGCGCGAGGTGGAGGTGCTCCGCCTGATCGCGGCGGGCCTCGACAACGCCGAGATCGCCCGGCGGATGGCGATCGGCCTGCAGACCGTGAAGAACCACGCCACCGTCATCTTCGCCAAGCTGGGCGTCCGCGACCGCGCGCAGGCCGTCATCGCCGCCTACGAATCGGGGCTCGTCCGGGCCGGACAGGGGAACGGGCCAGGGTACTGAGCGCCGGGGGGGCACGGCCCAGGCCCCGTCCTCACCCTCCCGTCGTCGCCCGGCAGGCGTCGCGGAGCAGACAGGAGTGTGCGGACAGGACTGTGGGGACAGGGCTGTGGGGACAGGACGGTGGGGACAGGCCCTAGCGCTGGTAGCGGGCGAGTACCAGGTTCCCGTCCTTCACCAGGCGCTTCCTCAGTTCGTCGAGGCCGATCGCGCCGCTGTAGTACTCCTGGAGTGCCGGGGTCGCGACCTTGTCCTTCCACTCCGGGTAGCCGCGCACGGACTGGGCGGGTGCCGGGCGCAGGTCCTCGGCGAGGGCGGTGCCCGCTGCCCAGCCGTCCTTCTCCGTGCGCAGGGCGGGGTCCTTCAGCGCCTCCTTGCCGGTGGGCAGCATCCAGTCGCCGCGGGCCAGCTTGACCATGTTGTCCGGCTGGAGGAAGAAGTCGATGAACTCCACCGCCTCCTTCTTGTGCGGGCTGTCCTCGGCCACGGACAGGGTCTGCGGGCTGACGCCCTGCGCGAGGCCCTCCTTGCCCGCCGGTGCGGGGAGCACCTGCCAGTCGAAGTCCTCGGGCGCCTGCTGGACGACCTGCTGGCGGTAGGAGAAGCCGAGCGGGACCATCGCGTACTTGCCGCCGAAGAAGCCGGGCAGGGTGTCGGACCCGCCCATGCCGAGCGTGCTGCCCGACGCGCTCCTGTCCTGGTTGACCTGGTCGTGGACGGTGCGCGGCATGATCTCGTCGGCCGCGTCGAAGCGGACGTCGACCTTGCCGTCGGCGCCGCGGTGGAAGACCTGTCCGCCGGTCGACATCGAGAGGTTGAGCGTCGCGGAGACCGGTTCCTTCAGCGGCCAGGCGACGCCGTACTTGCCGTCCTTGCCGTCGCCCAGCTTCTTGGTGATCGTCCGGAACTCCTGCCAGCTCCACGGCTTGCCGGGCGTCGGGACGCGTACGCCCGACTCCTTCAGCCAGGTGGCGTTGGCGATCAGGACCCGCGGCTCCTGGAGGAACGGCACCCCGTAGGTCCCGTCGTCGAACGTCGTCGTCTGCCAGCTCCGCTCCGGGATGTCGGACTTCAGCCGCTCGGGGAGCAGGCCGCCGATGTCCGCCAGGTACCCGCCGTACGCGAAGTCGGCGAGGTCGTCCGAGGCGTCGTGGATGATGTCCGGCGCCTCGCCGCCCTCGAAGGAGGTGAGCAGCTGGTCGTGGACGCTGTCCCAACTGCCCTGCACGTACTCGACCTTGACGTCGGGGTGCGTGGCGTTCCACTCCTTGACGAGCGCCTTGTTGGCGTCGACGGACTCCTTCTGCCAGGCCAGGGACTGAAACTGGAGGGTGATCTTCCCGTCGTCCCCGGAGTCCCCGGCGCAGCCGGTGAGCAGCAGCGCGAAGGAGGCGGCGGCCACGGTCAGCAGGCGAGTCGTGCGCATCAGGCCTTCACCGCCCCCGCCATCATGCCGCCCGTGATCCGCTTCTGGATGATCGCGAAGATGACCAGCGAGGGGATGGTCGCGAGGAACGCCGCCGCGGCGAGCGGCCCGAGGTCGGCGACGCCCTCCGTGCCGATGAAGCGGTTGAGGATGACCGGCAACGTCTGCTTCTCCGGGGTCTTGAGCAGGACGAGTGCGAAGAAGAACTCGTTCCATGCGGTGATGAAGGCGAACATCGCCGTGGCGACGATGCCCGGGGCGAGCAGCGGGGCGACGACCGAGACGAACGTGCGCACCTTGCTCGCGCCGTCGACCGCCGCGGCCTCCTCCAGCTCGGCGGGGACCGCGCGGACGTAACCGACGAGCATCCACAGCGCGAACGGCAGCGACCACACGACGTAGACCATGATCAGGCCGAGCAGCGAGTTGATCAGGTGGAGGTTCTTCAGGATCAGGAACAACGGGATGATGATCAGGACGAACGGGAACGCCTGGCTGATCACCACCCAGCCGGTCGCCGCCTTCGACACGCGGTTGCGGTGCCTGGCCATGACGTACGCCATGGGGGTGGCGATGACGACCGCGATCAGGGCCGCGCTGAGCGCCGCGATCAGGGAGTTGCCCGCGGCCCGGAGCAGCGGCTGCTCGTCGAAGGCCTGCCGGAAGTTCTCCAGCGTCGGGTCCTCGGGGATCCAGGTGGGGTGCAGACTGCCCAGTTCCCGCGCGGGTTTGAAGGCCGTGGAGATCAGCCAGAGAAACGGGAAGGCGAGGAAGACGAGATAGGCGGCGAGCGCCACGTATTGCGCGGCGCGGGCCGGCTTCTTCGTGCGCATCATGCCTCGTCGCCTCCCTTCAGGCGGCCCACGAGGTAGAAGGCGAGGATCACGGAGATCACCGCGACCATCACGCAGCCCATGGCCGCCGCGTAGCCGAACTGGCCGTAGCGGAAGGCCTCTTCGTAGGCGAAGAGCATGGGCAGCCGGGTGCGGCCGCCGGGGCCGCCCTGGGTGAGCACGTAGACCAGGGCGAACGAGTTGAAGTTCCAGATGAAGTTGAGCGCCGTGATGGCGAGGGCGACCGGCTTGATCGCGGGCCAGGTGACCGTGGTGAAGCGGCGCCAGGCGCCGGCGCCGTCCATCGCGGCGGCCTCGTGGAGTTCGCGCGGGGTGTTCTGCAGTCCGGCGAGGAGCGCGACGGTGGTCTGCGGCATCCCGGCCCAGACGCCGACGACGATCACGGCGAAGAGCGCGGTCGCGGTGCCGGTCAGCCAGTCCTTGCCCTCCCCGAGGCCGAGGCTGGAGAGCGTCTCGTTGAGGACGCCCGCGTCCGGGTGGTACACGAGCCGCCACATGATGCCGACGACCACCTCGGGCATCGCCCAGGGGATGATCGCCAGCGCCCGCGCCAGCCAGCGCATCCGCAGCGGCTGGTTGAGCAGCAGGGCGAGGCCGAGGGCGAGGAAGAACTGCGGCACGGTGACGCCGAACGCCCACAGCAGCCCGATCCGGAACGAGTCCCAGAACAGCGTGTCGTGCAGCAGGTCCTGAAAGTTCAGGGCGCCGACCCACTGGGTGGGCTCGGTGCGGCCCGACTGGGAGTCGGTGAACGCCAGCGCGATGCCGTAGAGGAGCGGGCCGACGCTGAGGACGAGGATCGGGATCAGTGCGGGCAGCACGAGGAACCACGCGCCGAGGTCCGCGGGTCTGCGGTCCTGCGCGCCTCGCGCCGACCGCTTCGTTGCGGTCGCCAATGTCACGGAATCGGCTCCTTCGGGCGGCTCGTGCAGGTCTGGCCGCCCCGGCGGCCCCCGTCATCGTGCTGACGCGGTCCTGATACGTCAAGCAGCTGCGCGCCCTCGCACACCGGTTGGCCAGTGCGAATGCGAGACTGTCGGGCGAACGGGGCAACGGGTGCGGGAGGCACGGGATGGACGAGGCACGGGCGCGGGACGTACTGGACGCGGCGGAGCTGACGGTTCCGGCGAGCGGGGCGCGGCTCATCGCGCTCGGCGAGAACGCGGTGTTCGCCGTCGGCGACTTCGTCGTCAAGGTCGGCCGCGACGCCCCCGAACTCCTCGCAAGGGCGCGTCGCGAGCTGGCCGTCGCCGCGTGGCTGGAGCAGGCGGGCGTGCCCGCCGTGCGCGCCGCCGAGCCCGGGGCCCGTCTGGTGGACGGGCATCCGGTGACGCTCTGGCACCGGCTTCCCGAGGCCGTGCGCCCGGCCGAGCCGAGCGACCTCGCCGCGCTGATCCGTCGTGTGCACGCGCTGGACTCCCCCTCCTTCGAGCTGCCGCGCCGGGAACTGCTCGGTGGCGTCGAGCGGTGGCTGCGGCTCGCGGGTGACGCCGTC
This sequence comes from Streptomyces sp. NPDC040622, assembly GCF_055593965.1. Taxonomy (NCBI): domain Bacteria; kingdom Bacillati; phylum Actinomycetota; class Actinomycetes; order Kitasatosporales; family Streptomycetaceae; genus Streptomyces; species Streptomyces sp. NPDC040622. The sequence continues at coordinate 347,452 of NZ_JBVIXD010000005.1, forward strand.
GACCCGGCCGACGCGGACTATCTGCGCGCGCGCAGGGACGGATTCGCCGCGGCCGCCGCGGCACTGACACCCCGTCTCGCGCCGGGGCCCATCCACGGGGACGCGCTGCCCCGCAATGTCCTGGTCGGCCCGGACGGGCCCGTCCTCGTGGACCTGGAGACCTTCTCCTTCGACCTGCGCGAGCACGACCTGGTCGTCATGGCGCTCTCCCGCGACCGCTACGGGCTCTCCGCCGAGGCCTACGACGGGTTCGTGTCGACGTACGGGTGGGACGTGCGGGAGTGGGAGGGGTGCGCGGTGCTGCGGGGCGCCCGGGAGACCGCGAGCTGTGCGTGGGTCGCGCAGCACGCGCCGTCCAGTCCGAAGGCACTGGCCGAGTTCCGCCGGCGCGTGGCGTCCCTGCGGGACGGCGACCCCGAGGTCCGCTGGTACCCCTTCTGACGGCAGGACCCGCGACGCCCGACCCGGTCGGCGCGGCCGGTCGGCGCGGCTAGTCGGCCAGGCGCAACGGCCACTCGCCGTCCACCACCGCGTCCGCGTTCCCCTTCTTGCGCAGGAAGGTCTGGAAGTCCGCCGCCCAGGCCGCGTACCACTCGATCTGGCGGCGGTGGAGCTCCGCCGGGCCGAGGGAGGCGACCTTCGGGTGGCGGTCGGCTATCGCGCAGGCCAGGCGGGCCGCAGCCTGGGCGTCGGCGGCCGCGTCGTGGGCGGACTCCAGGGTGACGCCGTACTCCGTGCAGACCGCCTCGAGATTCCGCTTGCCGCGGCGGTAGCGGTCCACCGAGCGGTCGATCGTGTACGGGTCGATCACCGGGCCCGGATCCATGCCGTCGAGGCGCTCGCGCAGCGACGGCAGGCCGTACCTGCGCAGCTCCGCGGAGAGCAGGCTCAGGTCGAAGACCGCGTTGTAGGCGACGACCGGGACGCCGGACTGCCAGTAGGAGGCGAGGACGTCCGCGAGGGCGTCGGCCACCTCGGCGGCGGGCCTGCCCTCGGCCCTGGCCCGCTCGTCCGTGATGCCGTGCACGGCCACCGCGTCGGCCGGGATCGGGACTCCCGGGTCCGCGAGCCACGTACGACGGCCCAGCGTCTCGCCGGCCTTGACCTCGATCACCGCCCCGGTGACGATGCGGGCCTCGCTCGGCTCCGTCCCCGTCGTCTCCAGGTCGAAACCGATCAGCAGCTCCCGGTGCCAGCCCATGGCCGCCCCCTTCTTCGTGGTGCTTTCCCCCAGTGACCACCACGATCCCATGCGCCACTGACAATCCGAGTGCCGCATTCCGCTTCGCCGTGCCGCAGCGCGCACCGGGACGTCACGACACGGGTCGCGAGTCCGCCCACGCCAGCTCGAATTCTTCGCGATACGTGGCGAAAAGCCCGCCCTCGCCCGGATCGCCCGACTTGACCACCCGGCTGCCGCCCCGCAGCACCAGCACCGGCGCCTCCATCCCCCGCGTCCTGCGCAGGTACGACTGGACGACGGCGACGCCGTCCGCGCCGTCCCCGTCGACCAGGTACGCGGTGAAGCGCGGGGTCTCGTCGAATACCTGGATCTCGAAGGCACCCGGGTCGCGCAGCCGGCTCCGCACCCGGCGCATGTGCAGGATGTTCATCTCGACGGAACGGCTCAACTCCCCCTTCTTCAGACCCAGTTCGCGCTCTCTGCGCTTGACGGAGCTGCTCGCCGGGTTGAGGAAGAGCAGGCGCACCCGGCAGCCGGACTCGGCGAGCCGCACCAGGCGGCGCCCGGAGAAGTTCTGCACGAGGAGGTTGAGACCTATGCCGATGGCGTCGAGGCGGCGCGCGCCGCCGAACATGTCCTCGGCCGGGAACTGCCGCAGGAGCCTGACCCGGTCCGGGTGCACGCCCACCACGTCCGCGTACCGGTCGCCGACCAGGTCCTCCACGGCGTCCACGGGCAGGCGCCGCTCGGAGGGCGTGTCGGTGCCGGTGCCGAGTATGTCCAGGAGCCGGGCCGAGGCCCGCTCGGCCTGGGCGAGGACCGCCTCGGACAGGGCGCGGTTGCGGGAGACGACGTTCCGGGTGACTTCCAGTTCGTCCAGGGCCAGCTCGACGTCGCGCCGGTCGTCGAAGTACGGCTCGAAGCAGGGCCAGTGCTGCACCATCAGCTCGCGCAGCTGCGGCAGCGTGAGGAAGCTGAGGACGTTGTCGTCGGCCGGGTCGAGCAGATAGCCCTTGCGGCGGCTCACCTCGCGCACGGCGACGGCCCGCTGGACCCACTCCTGCCCGGCCGGGCCCGCCGCGGCGACGACCCAGTCCTCCGCGTGGACGGGTTCGTAGACGGGGCGCAGAACAGCGGCCACGACCGCGCGCAGCCGCTGTTCCACCAGATTCAGCCAGATGTAGGCGCGTCCGGCCCGCTGGGCGCGCGTACGGACCTCGCGCCAGGCGTCGGCGTCCCAGTCCAGTTCGGGTCCGATCTGAGATCCCATCTCCATCGGCCTCGCCAAGGACACCGCTCCGGAGGGTACGTCCGCGGAGCTCCCCTCGTGACCCTCGTCACCAGGGGGCAGCTCCCGCCCGCCCGAGCTCACCCGCGCACCGCCTTCCGCTCCCCGCGACACTCCCCCGGTCAACGATCAAGGAAGGGTACTCCGGGAGCGGCGGGCGGTGCAGCCCGATGGGCAGGGTGGTTTCTCAACCGCCCAGCGGGGGCTGGCCGTTCTGGTTGGCGAGGTCCTGCGGAGTGAGCGGGCTCATAGCGGTGACATCGCGTGCGGCCAGCGAGAAGCCCTGCCAGTGGACCGGCATCGGCTGCTGGTCCTCGTCACGCGCGATGTGGTGGAAGCCGATGTGCACCCAGGTGACCGGGTGGTCGAGGGTCTGGCCGTTCACCCACTTGTCGACGCTCTTCGGCGAGCCGCTCGGGCAGCCCGGGTTGTTGCTCGCGTACTGCTCGCACGCCTTGTACTGGGTGAAGTACACGTCGTGCTTGGTGAAGGGGCGCCCCGCGTGCTTGCTGCTGGGCCCGGGCACGATCTCGTACGACCTGGGGTGGCCGTCCTTGTTCTTGCCCGCGTTGCTGACCACGCGCCACCAGCGCATGTCCTTGCTGTCGCCCGCGAGCTCCTTGGTGACCTTGGTGCGGGTGGTCTTGGTGGTGGGGCTGCCGTCGCCGGTGGGCGGGGTCACCTTGGAGTCGTACTGCTCGACCTTGGCCTTCGGGGAGCCGTCCAGGCCGAAGTTGAGGCGCCAGAAGACGTTGTGCGCGTGGCTCTCCGCCTTGGCCTGGTCGCCCTTGCCGATGGGCCAGCCGCGGCTGTCGCCGCCGTCGTAGTCGAACGGCGAGAGGCTGCCGGTCGCGCCGACGTTGGACGTGATGGTGCCGTCCGAGGAGAACCGCCACTCGGTGATGTACTCGTACCAGGAGGCCTTGTTCACGGTGTAGACGAGCAGGTCCTTGCCCTGGCCGGTGTAGACCTTGCCGTTGCCGCCGGTGGACGCGTCGTCGTTGAGGCGGTAGGCGTGGCCACGCGCGCGCGTGGTGGTGCACAGGCCCTTCACGTTGCCCCGGTGGGGCACCTTGACGGTCTTGATCGTGCCGCCGGGACACTCACCGGTGTTGAGGTTCTGCAGGGCCTGGCCGAAGTCGGTTCCCGTGACGTCGTCGTACTCGGCCTGGCCGTCGTCGTAGGGCACGTGGACCTGGGCGAGCCGGGCGCTGGTGAGGACGGGGATGGGCTTGGGCTCACCCTTGGGCTGGTAGCTGATCTTGTCGAGGATCAGACCCGAGAGCGTGTTGTAGTGCCAGCACATGCGCCAGGTCGTACCGCCGTCGACGGTCTGCTCGATCTTGTAGGCGTCGCTGCAGTCGGCCGCGGTGGCCGCGGGCGCCTGAGGGGTGGCCGATGCGGGAGAGGCGACGGTGACGGCGCCGCCGAGGAGCGCGGTGACCGCGAGGGCCATGGTGGCCCGTTTGCGGGCGCGCGAAACTCTGTTGACGTGCATTGCTGAGTGAACTCCCTCGGACGAGGAGAAGTTGATGGGTGGTGTCGTGCGCGGGAGGGCGGTCAGCCGAGCCGGCCCACGGTGCGGGTGCTCAGGTCGACGACGAGGGCCCGGGTGTCGATCCACGGACCGTTCTTGACCTTGGTGACGACCTGCAGGCACCGGTGCTTGCCGCACTCGGCGAGCTTGGACGGCACCTGCTCGACGGTCTCCTTGCGGAAGACCATGCCGCTCAGCTGCAGCTGCTGCGGGCCGGTCAGCGCCTTGCCCGTGGCGTGCTTGAAGTCCTGCTTCAGGCCCTTGCCGAGCGGGTCGGCGATCAGCAGCCTGGCGCCCTCGGTGAGCTCCTCCTGGCTGGGCGGCGGCTGCACGTTCTGCGTGGTGGCCGTGCTCGCCACCTTGCCGCTCCGCAGGTCGACCGTCTTGGTGATGACGGCGTCCTTCTTGTAGTCGTAGTAGACGACTTCGGCCCGGCGCGGGGCCGCGGCTCCGTTGTCGGCCGGCTCGGGCTCACTCAGGTTCGTGGACAGCAGCTGCGGGCCGCGGTCCCCCTCGACGTCCCGGGCGCTGGAGCGCATCTGGCCGGATACCGACGCCTTCTCGGCCCGCTCGATCTCGTCGTCGGTCAGCGGGTCGCTGCCGATGCCCTTCTCACCCTCCTGGGGCGCCGCCTCGACGACACCGTCCTTCGCGATGGCGTCCTGCTTCGCCGCTGCCGCGTTGGCCTGGCGGTCCCCCGATCCGCCTGCCTCCGATCCCGGCAGATTGACGCCCACCAGCACGGCGGTCGCGGCGGCCGCGACCGCGGCACCCGCCACCACTTTCCCCAAGTGGCGTCTGACTATCTCTCGCACTACTCCCCCTACTCCCCTGGCGCCCCATTCATGGGCATGCCGAGTATGTGGTCAGACGGTTAGACGGGTTCAACTCCTGGGTGGTTGCCCCACTTTCAGGGGAGACTCTGGCCAAAGTGGCCCCAACCAGAGGGGGCGTTAGTGGAAGAGTCGTATATATGCAGGTCTGGCCTGGTCAGGCGTATCCCTTGGGTGCCACCTACGACGGAGCCGGTACGAACTTCGCGGTCTTCTCCGAGGCCGCAGAGCGGGTGGAGCTGTGTCTGCTGCACGACGACGGCTCGGAGACGGCGATCGAGCTGCGCGAGTCCGACGCGTTCGTGCGGCACGCGTACCTGCCCGGCATCATGCCGGGACAGCGCTACGGCTTCCGCGTCCACGGCCCCTACGAGCCGGAGCAGGGGCACCGCTGCAATTCCGCGAAGCTGCTGCTCGATCCCTACGCGCGCGCGGTGAGCGGGCACGTCGACTGGGGCGAGGAGGTGTACGGCTACCACTTCGACGAGCCCGACGCGCGCAACGACATGGACTCGGCGCCGCGGATGATGACCTCGGTGGTGGTCAATCCGTACTTCGACTGGGGCGACGACCGGCCGCCGCGCACCCCGTACCACGAGACGGTGCTCTACGAGGCCCACGTGAAGGGCCTGACCATGCTCCACCCGGACCTGCCCGACGAGCTGCGCGGCTCGTACGCGGCGCTCGGTCACCCCGCGATCGTCGAGCACCTGTCCGAGCTGGGCGTCACCGCCCTCGAGCTGATGCCGGTCCACCAGTTCGTGAACGACCACCGCCTGGTGGACATGGGCCTGAACAACTACTGGGGCTACAACACCATCGGCTTCTTCGCCCCGCACAACGCGTACGCCTCCTGGGGCGACCGGGGCGAGCAGGTCCTGGAGTTCAAGCAGGCCGTGAAGGCGCTGCACGAGGCGAACATCGAGGTGATCCTCGACGTCGTCTACAACCACACGGCCGAGGGCAACCACCTGGGCCCGACGCTCTCCTACAAGGGCCTCGACAACGCCTCGTACTACCGCCTCATGGACGATTCCCGCTACTACATGGACACCACGGGGACCGGCAACTCGCTCCTGATGCGCTCACCGCACGTCCTTCAGATGATCATGGATTCGCTGCGGCACTGGGTCACGGACATGCACGTGGACGGGTTCCGCTTCGACCTCGCGGCGACGCTCGCGCGCCAGTTCCACGAGGTGGACCGCCTCTCGTCCTTCTTCGACCTCGTGCAGCAGGACCCGGTGGTCAGCCAGGTGAAGCTGATCGCCGAGCCCTGGGACGTCGGCGAGGGCGGCTACCAGGTGGGCAACTTCCCGCCGCTGTGGACCGAGTGGAACGGCATGTACCGGGACACCGTGCGCGACCTGTGGCGGGGCGAGCAGCGCACGCTCGCGGAGTTCGCCTCGCGGCTCACCGGCTCGTCCGACCTCTACCAGGACGACGGGCGGCGCCCGCTCGCGTCGATCAACTTCACGACCTGCCACGACGGTTTCACGCTGCACGACCTCGTCTCGTACAACGAGAAGCGCAACGAGGCCAACGGCGAGGGCAACCAGGACGGCGAGAGCCACAACCGCTCCTGGAACTGCGGCGCCGAGGGCGAGACGGACGACCCGGACGTACTGGCCCTGCGCGCCCGGCAGATGCGGAACTTCACCGCCACCCTGATGCTCTCCCAGGGCGTGCCGATGCTCAGCCACGGGGATGAGTTCGCGCGCACCCAGCGCGGCAACAACAACGCCTACTGCCAGGACAACGAACTGGCGTGGGTGCACTGGCCGGACGGTGAGAACTCGCTGCTCGCCTTCACGCGCACGATGGCGATGCTGCGGCGCGACCACCCGGTCTTCCGCAGGCGCCGCTTCTTCCACGGCAGGCCGGTCCAGGGCACGCACGACGAGCTGTCGGACATCGCCTGGTTCACCCCGGAGGGCGAGGAGATGGAACAGCGCGACTGGGGCGCGGCCCAGGCCCGGGCACTGAGCGTGTTCCTGAACGGCAACGCCATCTCGGAGCCGAGTCCGCGCGGCGAGCGGATCTCCGACGACTCGTTCCTGCTGATGTTCAACGCGTCGCCCGAGCCGCTGGAGTTCGTGGTGCCGGTCAACCACGGCCGGCAGTGGCAGGTCGTGATCGACACGGCGCTCGACGACGGCGTTCCGCCGGCGCCGGGGCCGAAGGTGCGGGCCGGCGACAGGATCACGCTGGCCGACCGGAGCCTCACGGTGCTGCAGCGTCCGGCGTGACAGGGGTGCGGGCCGGCGGCTGGGCGGGGGCCTCGACGAGCGGGCGCTCGGACGGGTCGGCGCGGGGCGGGTCGTGGCGGGCGATCAGGGCGATCACGAACGCCACCGCCGCGGCCCCGCTGCCGAGGGCGAACGCCGCCCCCGCGCCGTGCGCCTCCGCGAGCCGCCCGGCCACCGCGAGCGTCACCGCCTGCCCGCCGACGAAGGCGCTCGCGGCGAAGGTCATGCCCTCGGCGAGCCGCTGCTGCGGCACGGCCCGCTCGGTCAGCGCGAAGCCGGTGATGAGGTTCGGGGCGTAGATCGCGCCGAAGAAGGTGACCACTACGTAGAGGCCCAGCAGGCTGTCGGTCCACACCAGGGGCAGCGACAGGAGCGCCGCGGCGGCCGTCGCCGCGCGCCAGCGCGCGAGCAGCCCGAAGCGCTCGGGCAGCGCGGCCATGGAGAGCCCCACCACGGCGCTCATGACGCCCATCGCCGCGTACACGAGCCCGGCCTGCCCCGGCTGCCCCAACTCCTCGGTCAGCGCCGTGATGCCCGCCCCGCAGGCCCCGAGCAGCACACCGAGGAAGAGGAGGCCGGCCCGGACGACGTACACCGAGCGCGGCAGCCGCGGACGCGCGCCCCGCGCGCGCGTGCTCCCCTCGGCGGCCGCCTTGGGGGTGCGGCCCGTGGGATGCAGCGCGAAGGCCGAGCCGCAGACGGCGACCAGGAGCGCGGCCGTCCCGAAGGCGTACGCGGCGTTGCCCGCCACGGACGCGAGGCCCACCAGGGCGGGGCCGAGCACGAAGGACAGCTCGTCCATGGTGCTCTCCAGGGACAGCACGGTGCTCGCGAGCCGGTCGTCGCCGCCCTTGGCGCGCACCAGCGGCACGACGCGGGCCCTGGCCAACGGGCCGATCCCCGGAATGGTGGCGCCCGCGAGGGCACCGAGCACGAGGAGGGCGGGCGTGGGCAGGTCCGCGACCGCGCCCAGGGTGTACGCGGCGATCGCCACCGCGTTGACGAGCGAGAAGACGAGGACCACCGCGCGCTGGCCGTGCCGGTCCGCGAGACGCCCGACGAACGGGCCGAGCGTCACCTGGCCGAGCGCGAGCGCGCAGGCGACGATGCCGCCGGTGGCCAGCGATCCGCTGGTCTCGGTCACCAGGAGCACACTGCCGAACTGGATCATGGCCACGGGGAGTCTGCCGAAGAACGAGACGACGGGGAGCAGCGCCCCCGTCATCCTGATCACCGTGCGGTACGCGTCCCGTGTGTTCTCAGCCATCGTCCGACGCTAACGACGTCGTAGTGCGGACACGCATGGGTCGATGGCACGAAAGCCGCCCAGGCGGGTACGTACGTTCGCATGACGCGCATGACGCCGGAGCGCCAAGGGCCCGCGGTCCCGCCGCCCCCCACCGCCACCTACCGGCTCCAGCTGCAGCCGGACTTCCCCTTCGCGGCCGCCGAGGCGGCCGTCCCCCACCTGGCCTCGCTCGGCGTCTCGCACCTGCACCTGTCGCCGGTGCTCGAGGCGGTCCCCGGGTCGGCGCACGGCTACGACGTGGTGGACCACGCGCGCGTGCGCGACGAGCTGGGCGGTGAGGAGGGGCTGCGCGCCCTGTCCCGCGTCGCCCGCGCGGCCGGGCTCGGCCTGATCGTCGACATCGTGCCGAACCACATGGCGGCGGTGCCGCGGCACAACCACGCACTGTGGGAGGTGCTGCGCGAGGGCCCCGGATCGCCGTACGCGCGCTGGTTCGACATCGACTGGGCGGCGGGCGACGGGCGCGTTCTGCTGCCCTTCCTCGGGGGCAGGCTCGGGGACGAGCTCGGGCGGCTGCGGGTCGACGGGGACGTCCTGCGCTACCACGAGCACGCCTTCCCCCTCCGGGACGGCACCGGGGAACTGCCGCTGCCGGAGCTCCTGGACGCCCAGTGGTACCGCCTGGCGTGGTGGCGGCTTGCCCGCACGGAGCTCAACTACCGGCGGTTCTTCACCATCTCGGACCTCATCGCGGTGCGCGTCGAGGACCCCGAGGTCTTCGCCGCGACGCACGGGAAGATCCTGCAGCTGCTGCGCGAGGACGTCGTCGAGGGCCTGCGGATCGACCACCCCGACGGCCTCGCGGACCCGGGCGCCTACCTCCGCAGGCTGCACGGGGCGACCGGCGGGCGGTGGACGGTCGTCGAGAAGATCCTCGCCGACGGCGAACGCCTGCCCGCCGCCTGGCCGGTGGCCGGCACCACCGGCTACGACGCGCTGCGCCACATCGACGGCGTCCTCACCGACCCGGCGGGCGCCGGCGAACTCCTCGGCCAGTACCGGCGGTTCGCCGCGCCGCCCGCAGACCGGGGCGGCGACTGGGACGCGACGGTGCGCCGCGCCGCGTACAAGGTCGTCACGCGCGAACTGGCCACCGAGGTCGACCGCCTCACGCGCGTCGCGTCCGCGATCTGCGCGAGCGAGCCCGCCCTGCGCGACCACGCGCCGTGGACACTGCGCACCGCCCTGCGGGAGCTGCTCGTGCGGATGCGCGTCTACCGGCCCTACGCCACCGGGGGCGACGCCCCCGAGACGGTCCTCACCGACCGTGCGGCCCAGGAGGCCAGGGCGGCCTTCGGCGTGCCGCAGGAGGCCGAGGCGGTCGACGTCGTACGGGACTTGGCGCTGGGCCGTCCCAGGGCCGCACAGGCCCCCTCCGCGGCCGTCGAGGAGTTCCGTGCGCGGTTCGCGCAGACCGCGTCCGCGCTGCGGGCCAAGGCCGTCGAGGACACGGCGTTCTACCGGCACGCGCCGCTCCTGTCGGCGGCGGAGGTGGGCGGCGCCCCCGAGCGGCCCGCGGTGCCCATGGAGGAGTTCCACGCGTACTGCGCGCGCGTGCAGCGCGACTGGCCCTGCTCGGGCACCGTCCTGACGACCCACGACACCAAGCGCAGCGCGGACGTGCGGGCGGGGATCTCCACGCTGACGCAGTGCCCCGGCCGCTGGGCCGACCTCCTCGTCGAACTCACCGAGCAGACCACGCGCGTGGGCGGGACGTGCGCGCCGGACCCGCAACTGGCGTGGGCCGCCTGGCAGACGTCGGTCGGCTTCGGCTTCCCCTACGACACACGGCTGCAGAACGCGCTCCTGAAGCACGTGCGCGAGGCGGGCCTGCACACCAGCTGGACCGAGCCCAACGAGGCGTACGAGAAGGCCGTGGCCGCCTTCGTGGAGGCGGGGCCGTGCGGGCCGCCGCTGTACGCGGTGGCGTCCTTCGCGCGGGAGCTGGGCGACCATGTGCGGGCCAACGTGCTGGGGGCGGCGCTCCTGCATCTGACGATGCCCGGGGTGCCCGACCTCTACCAGGGCACGGAGGGCGAGTACCGGGCCTTGGTCGACCCGGACAACCGGCGGCCCGCGCGCTTCCAGCCGCACGTCCTGGAGCGGCTCGACTCGCAGCGGGAGCGCTGGGACCTGTCGGAGGAGAAGCTGGCGCTCACCGCGGCGGCCCTGCGGCTGCGCAGGCGGCGGCCCGGGCTCTTCGGGGACGCGGCGACGTACGAGCCGCTGGCCGCCGAGGGGCCCGGCGCCGCGCACTGTGTGGCGTTCGCGCGCTCCGGGGAGGTCGTGGCCGCGGTGACACGGCTGTCCCTGCGGCTCGCCGACGCGGGCGGCTGGCGGGAGACCGAGCTGGCGCTGCCGGCAGGACGGTGGGCCGATCTGCTCGCTCCGGAGCGGGAGTTCGAGGGGTACGCGCGCGTGGCGGAGCTTTTCGGCACCTCACCGGTGGCGCTCCTGGAGCGGGTCACCGCCTCCGAAGGCGTACGGCTCACGCGGGACGGGCGAGGAGCGTCCGAGGACCACGCGTCAAAAGGCCCTGGGGAGCCGGTCTGAAGCCCGGTGCCCCGCGCAGCCCCGGCAGGGCGTCGAGCAGCGCGCGCAGGCCGTACTCGGCGGTGCGGCCCGCGAGCTCGGCGCCGAGGCAGGAGTGGCGGCCCGCGCCGAACGCGAGGTGGCCGGGGCCCGCGCGCAGGACGTCGTAACGGTCCGGGTCGGCGAACCGTGCGGGGTCGCGCCCCGCGGCACCGACCAGACACGCCACGACCGCCCCCGCGGGCAGCGGGGTGCCCGCCACGACGACGGGACGCACCGCGCGGCGCAGCACGACGGGAGCGGGCGGATCGCGGCGCAGGGACTCCGCCCAGGCGCCGGGTATCAGCTCGGGCCGCTCGCGGACCAGGGCCAACTGGTGCGGGTGGTCGAGGAGGTTGGCGAGGAGCGAGGCGAGCGCGAGCGCGGTCGCCTCGCCCCCGCCGCCGAGCAGCGAGCCCACGAGTCCGGTGACGGCCTCGTCGGACAGGGGCCGTCCCTCGGCCTCGGCGGTGCACAGCACGGAGAGCAGGTCGTCGCCGGGGCGGGCCCGGCGCCGCGCCAGGAGGGGGCCGAGCCGGGCGGCGAGCTCGTGGTGGTGGCCGCCGAGGTGGGTGAGGCCGCCGCGGCACCACCGCTGTACGTAGGCGGTGTCCTCATAGGGAAGGCCCAGGGCGGCCACGATCGCGGCGGTGGGCAGCCACTGGCAGAACTCGGCGACGAGGTCGGCCTCCCGGCGGGCGGCGATGCGGTGGGCGAGGACGTAGGCGGTGCGCGAGGCCCCGGCGGCCAGCGCCGCGACGGCTCGGCCGCGCAGCTCCGGCTCGACCAGGGCGCGGTGCGCGCGGTGCGTGGCGCCCTCCATGTGGGCGAGGGTCCGCCCCGGCGGCAGCGCGACCAGCCACGGCCGCGCGAGGGCGTGCCGCACGTCCCCGTAGCGGCTCACCAGCCACGCCCCGAGGATCTCGTCCCGCACCAGGGGGAAGCTTTCACGCAGCACGCGGAAGACGGGGTAGGGGTCCCTCGCGACACCGGGCGCGAAGAGGCTGGGTGGCAGCGGACCTCCCCCCGCCCGGGCTGCGTCCCCGCCTCCCCCGTCGCCCTCCGCGGGCGTGCGCACGGCGGCGTGCACGGCCCCGCAGGGGGCGCCCGGTGTGGGCGAGAGGCGCTCCGCGGCGCGGTGCGAGACGGCCGCGACGGCGGCCGACCACGTCTGTGTGGCCGAGGTCGGACCGTCCGGCGGGACGGGGAGGCAGCGCACCGCGGGGCTCCCACCTGTGCTTCGGCGCGACGAACGGCCGCGCGGGTGTGTTCAAGACGACCACCGCGCGGGCCGCGCCGCAGGCCGCGTACGGCCGTACGGGTGACGCCGCCCCGGTGCCGGGCCACCGTGCGTGTTCTTGACACCTCTCCCCGCGCGTGGCGTACTGCGATTGCCTCGGTGGCGGACCGGACGGGGGGCCGACTGACGGTGCAGCACTATCCCAGTGTTCCTGAACTCGTCGTCGTCGCACGCCAGTTGGCAGCCCACCGGCCCGAGCTCGGCACCCTGCGCGAGGTGGGCTCCTCACGCGCCGGACGGCCGTTGCACCTGCTCTCCGTGGGGCGCTCCCCGCACGCGGTGCTCGTCGTCGCCGGCGCGCACGCCAACGAGCCGACCGGCGGGTCGACGCTCCTGGACCTCGCCGAGCGGGCCCTGCGGGACCGGCGCCTGCGCGGCGACGTCTCCTGGCACTTCCTGCTCTGCGCGGACCCGGACGGCGCGAGCCTGCACCGCACGCCCGCGCCCCGCACGCTCCTGGACTACCACCGGAACTTCTTCCGCCCCGCGGGACCCGAGCAGCCCGAGTGGTCGCCCTCCGTGCTGCCGCCGGACCGGCTGCCGCCCGAGACACGCGCCCTGACCGCCGTCATCGACGAACTGCGGCCCTTCTTGCAGGTCTCCCTGCACGGCACGGACCTGGGCGGCAGCTGGGTGCAGCTGACCAAGGACATCCCCGGCCTCGCGGGGCCGTTCGCGAAGTCCGCCGCGGAGCTGCACATCCCGGTGGAGACGGGGGCGTCGGACGCGGCGGGCTGGCCGGTCTCCGGGCCGGGCGTCCACGTGCTGCCCGGTCCCGGCGTCGACGCGGCGTACCCGAGCCTGCCCGAGGACGCCCGGCTCACCACCTGGCACCACGTCCACCGCTACGGCGGGCTGACCGCGATCGTCGAGGTGCCGATGTGGGCGAGCGACCTGGTCGACGATCCCGCGACGCATCCGGCGCCGGTGCGGGCGATGCGGGCCCTGGCGCGGCGGCTGCGGCACGACGCGCGGCTCGTCGAGGAGGTCCTCTGCGAGGCGCTGCCCCGGCTGCCCGGCGCCGAGGGGCCGATGCTGCGGGCGGCGCGCTGGGCGCTGGCGCTGGTGCCGGGCCTCGCCGACGACTGGCGGCGCCAGCCGCCCGCGGCCACTTCCATGGCGTACATCGGCAGCGTCGACGCCTTCGGCAGGCGGCTGCCGCTGCGGGCCGCCGCGATGCTGCTGCGGGTCCTCGACGAGGCGGGCGACCGGGCGGCGCCGCGCCTGGACCGGCTGGTGACGCAGTGGAGCGAGGCGTTCGCCGAACGGTTCAAGGCCCGTTGGGTGCCGTTGGAGCATCAGGTGAAGCACCAGTCGCGCACGACGGTCGCGGCCGCGCGGCACGCGCGCGCGCAGTGCGGGATCGACCGCACGCGCGGGTGACCGCGTTCCGCCGGAGCGAGGGGCCCGGGGCGGGCTCAGTTCATGGCGAGGCGGAAGGCCATCCGGCCGAAGCTGACCAGGTCGCCGTCCTTGACGAGTGCGGCGCCGGTGACCCTGCGGCCGTTCACGGAGGTGCCGTTGGTCGAACCGAGGTCGCGCAGCACCCACATGCCGCCCTGGCGCCGCAGCTCGGCGTGGACGCGGGAGACCGTGTCGTGGCTGAGCCGCAGGCCGTTGGCGGGGTCGCGGCCGATCCGGAGCGGGCAGACACTGTCCGGCGACGGCAGCAGCAGCTTCGGCAGCCGCTCGGCCTGCCAGGCCCTGCGCAGCTTCATCGTGAAGCCGGAGACCGCGCCGACGCCGTCGAGCACCATGCGCGACCAGCGGCTCTCGGTCCGCAGATCCGCGGTGAGGGCGGCCAGTTCGTCGGGCCTGCCCGCGGCGAGCACGAGCTCCATGCGGCGCACGAACGTGTCGTGCGAGAGCCGGCCCTGGGCCGCTCCCTCCTTGAGTGCGTCCAGCGCCCGGTCGCGCTCGGCGTCCGTCACCCGCGCGGGGTACGTGGAGAACTCGAAGGAGGATGTCACCAGGAGATTGTCGGGCACCTTCGCCCCGGGTGTCCAGAACGGGGCCTTCGGCAGCCGATCGTTCGCTTCCTCCCACGGAGCAGCGGCTTCTGACGCACCATGGGACGCACGGTGTGACGGACAGCGGACGAGGGGAACCGTCGGTGAGGTTCGAAGTGTGGGCGCCGGAGGCCGGGCGGGTCGAGCTGGAGTGCGCGGGCGCCACGCGCGCGTTGGAGCGCGACGGGGACCGCGCGGGGTGGTGGACGGCCGAGGCGGCGGCCGAGGACGGCACGCGGTACGGCTTCTCGGTGGACGGCGGCCCCGTCCTGCCCGACCCGCGCTCGCGACGCCAGCCGGACGGCCCCGACGGGGTCAGCGCCGTCGTCGACCACGAGCGGTACGCGTGGCGCGCTCCCTGGGCGGGGCGCGCGGTGCGGGACGCCGTCCTGTACGAGCTGCACGTGGGCACGTACACCCGCGAGGGCACCCTGGACGCGGCGGCGGAGCGGCTCGGGCACCTCGCGGAGCTGGGCGTCACGCACGTGGAGTTGATGCCGCTGTGCCCCTTCCCGGGGCGGCACGGCTGGGGGTACGAGGGTGTCTCGCTGTGGGCGGTACACGAGCCGTACGGCGGGCCCGAGGCGCTGAAACGATTTGTCGACGCGGCGCACGCGCACGGTCTCGGCGTCGTCCTGGACGTCGTCCACAACCACCTGGGCCCGTCCGGCAACTACCTGCCGGCCTTCGGCCCCTACTTCACGCAGACCCACCAGACGCCCTGGGGCGCCGCGGTCAACCTGGACGCGCCCGGCTCGGACGAGGTGCGCGCGTACCTCGTCGGCAGCGCCCTGGCCTGGCTGCGCGACTACCGTCTCGACGGTCTGCGGCTCGACGCGGTGCACGCCCTGCGGGACACGCGCGCGTGCCACTTCCTGGAGGAACTCTCCGCCGCCGTCGACTCCCTGGCCGCCGAGCTCGGCAGGCCGCTGTCCCTCATCGCCGAGTCGGACCTCGGGGACCCGCGTCTCGTCACCCCGCGCGCGAACGGCGGCCTCGGCCTGCACGCGCAGTGGAACGACGACTTCCACCATGCGCTGCACACCGCGCTCACCGGTGAGGCGCAGGGCTACTACGAGGACTTCGCGCGCGCCCCGCTCGCCGCGCTGGGCAAGACGCTGACGCGGGGGTTCTTCCACGACGGCACCTATTCGTCGTTCCGCGGCCGGGCCCACGGCCGCCCCGTGGACCGCGCGCGGACACCCGCGTACCGCTTCCTGGGCTACGCGCAGACCCACGACCAGGTCGGCAACCGCGCGCAGGGCGACCGGCTCTCGGCATCCCTCTCCCCCGGCCTGCTCGCCTGCGCGGCCGTGCTCACCCTGACCGGGCCCTTCACACCGATGCTGTTCATGGGCGAGGAGTGGGGGGCCACGACGCCCTGGCAGTTCTTCACCGACCACCAGGACCCCGAACTCGCGGACGCCGTACGCCGGGGCAGGCGGCGGGAGTTCGCCGCGCACGGGTGGGCCGAGGAGGACATCCCCGACCCGCAGGACCACGGGACCCGCGAGCGGTCCTGCCTCGACTGGTCCGAGCCCGCGCGGGGCCACCACGCGCGGCTGCTCGCCTGGCACCGCGAGCTGATCGCCCTGCGGCGCGCCCGCGGCGACCTGACCGACCCGGACCTGGCGGCGGTGCGGGTCGCGCACGACGAGGGGGCGCGCTGGTTCGCGTTCCGGCGCGGGGACCTGCGGATCGCCGTGAACTTCGGCAAGGAGGCCGTCTCCGTGCCCCTGGACGGGCGCCACGCGCGCGTGCTCGCCGCGTGGGGACCGGTGGCCGCGCCCGGCGAGGACGGGACGGTGCGGCTGCCCGCCGAGTCGTGCGTGATCCTGGCCACCGCCTAGGCCTTCACGAGGGTGTCCAAGGGGGACAGAGGGGGACAGGGTTTCCTCGGTCGGCGACCGAGGAGACGCGGCAGGTCGTGGACGCCGTCCTGGAAAGGTGGACGCCGTCATGGAAAGAGGGTCAGTCGACGATGGCCATCTCGCGGGCGGTGGCGTTGAGCCGGCGCCCGCCCTCGTCGGTGACCGTCACGATGTCCTCGATGCGTACGCCGAAACGGCCCGGCAGATAGATGCCGGGCTCCACGGAGAAGCACATGCCCGGCACCAGCGGCTGCTCCTCGCCCTCGATCATGTAGGGCGGTTCGTGGGTGGTGACGCCGATGCCGTGGCCGGTGCGGTGGATGAAGTACTCGCCGTAGCCGAACTCGGTGATCACGTCGCGGGCCGCCCGGTCCACGTCCTGGCAGGCCGCTCCGGGCCGCACCGCCGCGCAGCCCGCCGCCTGTGCCTCGCGCACCACGTCGTGGACGCGCCGCTCCTCGGCGGTCGGCTCGCCGACGTGGACCGTGCGGGAGGTGTCCGAGCCGTAGCCGTGCAGCAGACCGCCGAAGTCGAGGACGACCATGTCGCCCCGCTCGATCACGCGGTCACCCGCCTCGTGGTGGGGATTGGCGCCGTTGGGCCCCGAGCCGACGACGGTGAAATCCACCTGCGAGTGCCCGAACCGGCGCAGCAGGTCCGCGAGGTCGGCGGCGACGTCGGTCTCCTTGCGGCCCGCGAAGGGCACCTTCTGGATCTCCTCGTACGCCGCGTCGGCCGCCGCGCCCGCCGCCGCGAGACGCTCCAGCTCGGCGGCGTCCTTGACCGCGCGGAGCATCGGCAGGGCCTCGGTGAGGGAGACGTAGGAGGTGCCGGGCAGCGCCTTCTGGAAGCCGAGGAGGTGCATCGCCCAGGCGTTGTCGCTCACTCCGAAGCGGCCGGACACGTCCAGGAGCGGTGCGGTGACCGCGTAGGGGTCCTTGCCGTCGGTCCAGTCCCGCAGGGTGAGCGCGGGCGCGCCGACGGCCCGCGCGGCGTCCGGGGCCTCCAGGGTGGGCACGACGAGGACGGGGTCCTGCCCGGCGGCCAGCACGAGGACGGTCAGGCGCTCGGTGTCCGCCGTCGGCCGGTAGCCGGTGAGCCACACGAGGTCGGGGCCCGGGGCGACCAGGACGCCCGCAAGGCCCGCGTCCGCGGCGGTGGCGGCGGCACGCTCCATGCGGGCCTTGTAGTCGTCGGCGGTGAAGGGCGCGGGCGTGCTGCTCATGAGGACCTCCTGTTGGCTACGCCAGCATCCTGCCCGCAGCGGTGCGCTCCCGCGAACCCGGGGCACGCCCCGACGCCCGCCGGCGTGCGCCCTCACGTCGTCACGTCATGTCACGTCGTTGCGTCACGTCACGACTCCCGGCCGCACCGAAAGGACCTGGCGCCCGCCGCTCTCGTGCCGCACCGTCAGGGTGACCTCCTCGCCGGGGCGCGCGGCGCCGACCGCCGAGACGAGGCCGGCCGCCGAGCCGATGCGCTTGTTGCCGAACAGGAGCAGGGTGTCGCCCCGGACGAGGCCCGCGGTGTGCCCGGGTCCGGGGATGTGCACGCCGACCAGCAGCGCGCCCGCGCCCCGGGGCGCGTCGACGGCCTCGACGCCGAGGGTCGCGGTGCGGGCCGGGGCGGCTTGCCGGCGCGGGCCCTGCGCCGGGTGCGCGGACTGTTTCGGCGCGGCGGCCGGACCCCGGGCCGCGGTGCCGGCACCGGGCGCGGCGGCACCGGGCCCGGGCGGCCCGCTCCGTGGCGCCGACTTCTGCATCTCGGCGAGCTTGCTCATGCCGATGACGGTGGCGCTCACGGTGCCGAGGCCTATGCCCGAGAGCACCAGGACCGCCGCGAACAGCAGCCCGCACAGCAGCGTCGTCAGGCGCCGGCCGCGGCGCTTGGCGGCGTGCGGGCGGTGGGTCTTGCCCGGCGGCCTCCCCTGGCGGCGCCCGAAACGCCTCCCGAAACGCCTCCCGAAGCGTTTTCCGGGGGCCGGGCCCGGGGTCCGGCCGGGGTGTCCGCCCGGCATCGGCTTGGGACGCAACGTGGTCTGGTCCATGGCTCGCCTCCGGCCACAGCTCTACCCGGCCGGAGCCCGCGGCGACGCCTCACGAACGGGTGACGTCCAGCTGTGCGGTCAGCGCCGCCGCGGACCCGCGCGGGACGCCCGCGTGCAAGAGCTCCGTGCGGTGGACGACGCGGGGTGCCGTCAGCCCTTCCTCGGCCCGTGCGGCGGCTTCCAGCACACGCTTGGAGTACGCCCGCACCGTGTGCGGCCTGACCGGCGTCGCCCACGCCGAGAACGACCCCGACGCCGACGACCTGCTCGTCGCGCCGCTCGCCTACACGTTGGTGCACGCTGGTCGGCCACGAAGGCGCGGTGACCACCCCCGGCTCGCTCGCCGAGTCGGTGATCGGCGCCCCCAGCTCGATCAGGCGCTACTGCTCGTACGGACCGAGCGCCCACCTCGACACACCGCGGGCCCGCGGCCTGCGCTTCACGGGCGAGGACGAGGGGGCCGGGTCCGGGTCGCCGAACTCCCCGGCCACCCCTTCTTCCTGGCCCTCCTCTTCCAGCCCGAGCCTGCCGGCGACGGCTCGCGGCCACGCCCGGTCGTGCGGCACTGGCGCGAGCCGCCGTACGGCACGCGGGAGTCGCCGCCTAGGCCGCGGTGTGGCCCCCGTGACCGCCGTGCCCGGCGCCGTGGTCGAACTTCAGGGCCTCCTTCGGCATGACCACGAAGGGCCGCATCATGCCCATGTCCTCGTGCTCCAAGAGGTGGCAGTGGTACATGAAGCGGCCGTACGCCCCGTCGAACTTGCCCATGACGCGCACCATCTGGCCGCCGGGGACCCGGAAGACGTCCTTCCAGCCGCGCTCGTTGGGAGCCGTCGGGACCGGGCGCAGCGGGTCGGGCGCGACCGGCGCGCGGGTGCCGCCGATGGTGGTGTCGAAGCCCGAGACGTCGTACGTGTCCCGGCCGAGGATCTGGAAGTCCGCCAGGTGTATGTGCATCGGGTGGAGGACCGGCGGGTTCACCGCGAGGTTCAGGAAGCTCCACTGCTCGTGGGTGCCCTCGGCGACGGTGATACCGAGGCCGTCGTTGAAGGTGCGGGCGATCCTGCGGTACGTCTTGACCTTGCCGTCGTCGCCGCGCACCTGGATGACCCCCTCGGTCGGGACCTGGATGTCGCCCGGCTCCTCGACCTCGGCCATCTCCCAGATCTCCGGGTGCCCGCCGCCGCCCTTGGTGGCGGGCGGGGTCAGCACGATCAGCCGGTGGCCGTGCTCGATGTCGTGCGTGAGGGGACGGAACGAGCCCGAGAGGACCTCCGGAAGTTCGAACGTGTCCGCATCCGCGCACTCCGCCACCCGGAACTCCATGACCTGCGGATAGCGCACGTCGTTGGTCACGTCGGGCACGCCGGGCGCCTGGGCGCGGCCCTTGTTGACCAGGCGCAGCCGCTGCCCGGCGAGCTCCCTGAAGTCGATGAGCAGGTCCATGCGCTCGGCCGGGGCGACGGTGAGCGTCTGCAGTGCCCCCTCGAAGTCGACCGGCACGGGGCGCGGCAGGAGCCCGCCGTCGCTGCCGATCTGGTGGAGGACGCCCCGCACGGGGTGGTTGTCCTCGTCGACGAGAACCAGGTCGTAGACGCGCGCGTTCGACGCGTTGACCAGGCGGAAGCGGTACCAGGCCGCGTCCACGTCGGCGTAGGGCCAGATGCGGCCGTTGACCGTGGTGTACGGGCCCGTGAAGGGCAGGGAGACCGGCTTGCCCGTCTCCGCGTTCTTCGGGTCGACGATGGTGGTCTTGTGCAGCAGGCGACCGTTCAGCCGGTCGTCGCCCTCGTCCGTGTCGAGGTTCCTGTCGGCGAGGATCAGCGGGATCTCCCGCTCCCCGCACGGGAGTTGCAAGGCGTCCTCCTCGTCGTCCCGGACCAGGTAGGTGCCGTAGAGCCCCGCCATCACGTTCCACCGGGTGATGTTCATGGCGTGGTCGTGGTACCACCACTGGACCGCCTGGTGGTCGTTCGGGTACTCGGAGAGCTGGGCGTCGCCGTGGCCCACCGCGTTGTCCGCCCAGCCGTCGTTGCCGCCGCCGGTCTGCGCGCCGTGCAGGTGCGTCACCGACCAGGCGGGCAGCGCCGCCACGTCCTTGTTCGGCTCGACGCCCGCGCGCCCGGGCTCGGTGCTGGGCGGCGGGTCCGTCCGCGGGTCGCCGCGCGGGACCTCGACGGCGGTGACGGGATACTCCCCGTCGGGGATGCGGTTGGTCCAGGCGATCCGGATCCGCTGCCCGCGCCGCACCTCGATGGTGGGTCCTGGCACCGAGCCCTCGTACCCCCACATCAGGGTCGGCGGCAGCTGTGGGTGCAGGCGCACCCAGGTCGGGCGCAGCGCGATCTCCGTCTCCTCACGCACGTCCGCGGAGTCGGGCCGCAGGACGGGCGGGACGGTCAACGGCGCCGCGTACGGCGTCAGTTCGCCGTCGGTGGGCGCCTTCTCCGCCGCTTCGTCCACCCCTGTTTCCGTGATGCGCTCAATGATGTCGGTCATGGTCGAACACCCCCGTGTTCATCCCCCGTGGCGCGGCCGCCGCTCGACGGCCGCCTTCACTCCAGAAGACTCCTGGCGCTCCAGGGAAGTTCCACGAATCCTCCATTCCGGAAGAAACCATCCGAAGGGGGCCCTCCGGTGTGCCCCCGGAAAGCCCCCTCCACCAGGTACGTCAGCGCGGTCCCGCGATCGACGGCACCCTCGGCACCCGGTCGGGCACGAAGCCGTGTGCGCGCCTTGCCAGGTCCCGCGCCCCGTACCGCCGGCAGTCCCGGTGCCAGTTCAGGATGCCCGCCAGCCAGTTCCGCAGGTCCTCCACGTAGCCGTCCATGGCCGCCCGCGCCTCGCGCGACAGGGCGAAGTCCTCGTACAGGAGCGGGAATTCGTGTGCGGCCACGTGTTCGAACTGCTGCATGCGCTGGGTCGTCAGGTCGTGGATGACGCGCAGCGCCGTCGGGTAGTCGCAGCCGAAGAAGTTCTGCACGACGAGGATGCCGTTGTGGATCTCACCCTCGTACTCGATCTCCTTCTGGTACGAGAAGATGTCGTTCAGGAGCATGGCGTAGTCGGCCGCCGCGTTCTCCAGGGAGCGGACGGGACCGCTGCGGTAGATCTCTGGCGGCACGGAGGGGCCGTGGCCCATCCGGCACAGGCTCATCGTGAGGTCCGAGCCGAACGTGGCGCGGCGCATCTCCAGGTAGTCGACCGGGTCGGGAATGCGGTTGTGCACCTGGTTGAGGATCTCCCACACCCAGCTCTCCGTCATGACGTCCACGGTGTTCCGCACGGTCCGGCGCTGGTCGTCGCCCATGTCTCGGGTCGTGCGCTGCCAGAGGTCGATGAGGCCGCGCTCCATCCCGTTCACCGGCGTCGGGGCCCGTTCGCCCGTGAGCGGCATGCACGCGGAGAGGCGCTCCGTGCAGAGCTTCGCGGCGGCCAGGTCACGGCGGTGGCCGAAGACGAGGGGGTAGTAGTCGTCGCCGTAGGTGCCCCAGGCCAGCCACTGCGCGCTGAGGTCGAGGGCCTCCTGGCTGCCGTCGGGGTCGATGCCGGCCGAGCACAGCGCCAGGTCGTTCGCGTCGAGTTTGTCCTCGTCCCAGACGCCCTCCGCGAGGATCCCCACCTCGTGCGACCAGGCCGTGAGCCGCTGCCGCGCGGTGTCCAGGCCCGGGTTGAGGCGCAGGGGGAACGGCATATACATGTCGGGCACCCGGGAGGGTCCCACCTTCTCGAAGGGCACGTGCGTGAAGGACCGCAGCCGCTCCGCCCCCGCGGCCGCGAGCAGCGCGCCCATGTCGGTGCCGGAGGTCCCGATGCCGGTGGGTCCGGCGAGCGGCGAGGCGTCGAGCGCGCCCTCGTTCATGTACCGGCTGGAGCGCAGGTGCCACTCGTGGCCGCCGGACTGCCAGTCCTGCAGTCCCTGGGTGTAGGCGGCGACGGCGGCGAGCTCGGGCGGGGTGAGGCCCTCCGCCAGGGCGAGGGCGGGCACTTCGGTGGCCGCCGTGTGCTCGAACTGGTGCAGCCGTGAGGTGAGGACGTCGTTGACGGTGTCGGCGGCCTCCTGGGTCGAACAGTCGAAGAAGGTCTCCAGGACGAGCACTCCGTTGCTGAGCTCCCCCTCCTCCTGGACCTCGCGCTGGTAGGAGAAGAGGTCGTTGCGCAGGTGGACGCCGTCGGAGAACGTCTCCATGAGGACGCGCAACGGCCTGGACCGCGCGACGGAGGCGGGCACTTCGGCGGTCGCGTACTCGATGAGGCCCGCCGACCAGGGGGCGCCGCCCACCTTGCGGCGCATCTCGATGTACTCGACGGGGTTGGCGACCCGCCCCTTGTCGATGTTGGACAGCTCCCACATGGATTCATTGAGAAGGTGCTCCGTCGACTCCGCGAAGCGGCGGCGCCAGTCCACGGACATCGCGGGCACCGTGCGGGTCCACAGATCGGCGAGACCGGCCTCCACGGGGTTCTGCGGCTCGGGCACGGGGGTGAAGAGGTCCATCGGCATGAAGAGAGGCAGGCGGTCCAGGTGGGCCTTGCCCGCCGCCCTGTCCTGGGTGCGTTTGTACATGTCCAGGAAGTGGTCGTCGAAGAAGAAGACCCACACGTACCAGTCGGTGATCAGCGACAGCGCGGGGCCGTCGCAGTCAGGATGCGTGTACGCGCACAACAGCCCGTAGTCGTGCGCGTCGAGGTCGCTCTGCTCCCAGATGCCGGAACCTTCCAGCATGCCCATGTCGCGCGCCCACCGGGTGGAGTGCGCCCGCGCCTCCTCCAGATGCGGGTTGAGTCGCGCGCGGTACGGCATGTAGAAGTGCGGCAGTTCGAACGGCTGCGTCATGGCCCCGGCTCTACCCGGGTCCCTCGACCGCCATCCGTACGGCGGCAGATGATCGCACCATCGCGTGAATCGGGGCGTGCGGGAGAGTGCCGGGGGCACGCCGGGGGAAGGGCCGCCCGCCCAGGTCGGCCCCCGTGGACGCCGCTCCGGGCCACGCCCCGGATCGACCGCACTGAATCACCGGTTTCCCCGCGTGCGCACGGCTCACGCCTCTAGGCTGCCGTCCACGCCCCCGGAAGGAAGCACCTCCATGACCGATGCGCCGCTGCGAGCGGAGCTGCTCCTGGACCGAGAGGTCCCCGAAGACCTCGCGCAGGAGCTGGTCGCCGCGTTCGAGGGACTCGGCGCCCCACCGGTCCGGGTCCGTCGCACCGTGCACCGCCGCGGAGCGGCCGACATCCCGTGGATCGTCCTGGCCTCACTGCCTCTTCAGGCGTTCCTCAGCGGCCTCGGGGCGGAGGCGGTCAGGGACGCGTACGAGACGTTCAAAGGGGTCGTACGGCGGACCGCGCGCCCCGCGGCGCCCGCGCCCGGCACCCTGGGCGAGGCCCGCGAGGCGCGGCCCATCGTGCTGCGGGACGCGGCCACCGGGCTCGACATCGTGCTGGAGCCCGACCTGCCCGCCGGGGCGTACGAACAGCTCACCGCGCTGGACCTGACCACGTTCGTGGTGGGTCCGCTGCACTACGACCGCGCCCAGAGTCGCTGGCGTTCGGTCCTTGACGAGGCCGCCGGCTGACCTGCCGGCCGGAGGACGCGGCGGGCCCGCCGCCGCGGATCGGGGGCTGACTGTGACTGCGCAGACCACGCACACCGACCTGACCGGCGCCGAACAGGCGTGCGTCGACGGCGAGTCGGCTCTCTCGCGGGGCGACACGGGGTCGGCGGAGAGCCACTTCAGGAAGGCGCTGGAGCTGGTGGGAGCGGCTCCCCCGGCCCGCGTCCCGGACGATGCCCCGGCCGGCGCCCAGGACGATGCCCCGGCCGGCCCTTCCGAGGGCGACGTGACCGTGAACGGCCGCGCCGAGAGCGACACCGCCGGCACCCCGGGATCCGGCTCCCCGGGATCCGGCGGCCTCGGCACACCGGCCACGGAGGGCGACGCCCGGCTCGCCGCGCGGGCCTGGACCGGCGTGGGGCGGGTGCGGCTCGCGCACGGGGAGGTCGACGAGGCGGAAGCCGAGTTCGAGCGGGCGCGCGGACTGCGCCCCGCCGCCGCGGGGCCGTTGCACTGGCTGGGCTGCGCGGCCGCGCACCGCGGGGACCTCGGCGCGGCGGAGCGGCACCTCACCGCGTCCCTCGCCTGCGCGGTGCCGCACGGCCGCAGCCTGGTCCAGCGCGCGTACGTCCGGGCCCGCGCGGGCGACCCGCGGGCCGCGCTGGAGGATCTGCGCGCCGCGGCCCTGGCCGGGCCCCTGGACGACGAGGCCCGCTGGGTCGTGGCGGCCCTGTCGGGCCGCTCCGCGCGCGAGGTGGCGCTGCGGCTGCGCAGGGCGGCTGCCGCCGCGCTGGCGGGCCCCGGCGAACGGCACGGGCAGCGGGACGGGCGGCGGAGCGCGCTGCCGGAGGACCGGGGCCGGGAGCGGGCCGGGGCGCTGATCGACGCCGCGCGAGGGCTCGACGGGGGCGCCTGGTCCTTCGCGCCGCTGCACGCCGTGGCGCTGGTGCGCGGCGGGCGGCGCGAGGCGGCCGTGGAGCTGCTCGGCGACGCCGTGCGGCACGACCCCGCCGACCACCGGGTCACCCACACCCTCGCTCTCGCCCTCCTCAACTCGCCCTCGGACACGGCTGGTTCTGTCTGGGAGCGGTGCGTCGCCGCCTGGGCTGCCGTGCTGCACGACGCCGGGTTCTGGGAGCACGTCCTGAGCACGGCCGCCCGGCGGTACGCCACTCCGGTGCGGCCCGAGCTCGTCCCGGCGTTGCGCGCCGGGCTGCGCGAGATACTCGAACGCCGGATGCCCGACGACGGAGCGGGCACCCGCGTCGCGCCCGGGCCGCTGCTCCAGCGCGAGGCCGACGCCGCGAAACTGCTCGCGGCCGTCGGCGGCTTCCCCTCCGCCGGGGGCGGCGGAGTGCCGCTGTTCTGCGGCCCTCTGCGCATCGCCGAGCTCGGCAGGACGGCGGAGTTCGGCGCCTTCGCCGCCGCGCAGGACGCGACGGCCTCCTCCCCCTCCCTGACCTACGCCTTCTCCGAACTCGGCTTCGCACAGCTCCTGTTGGGACAGGACAAGGCCGTCGACGCCCTCGCCGCCCTCAGCGAGCTGCGCTGCCCCGGCTGCCGGGCCCGGGGCGGGCCGGGGGCGGCGGCCGTGTGCGAGCCGGGGTGCGCGCGCTTCGACGAGCTGAACCCCGGCTACGCCGGACTTCCCGACAAGCACCACCGGCTCTCCCTGGACGCACGCGGCCTGGCCCTGGAGGCGCGGCTCACCATGGGCCGCACCGAAATGACCGTCGCACGCCCCGACTTCGACGCCGCCGCCGCGTACTGGCGCCGCGCCCTGGTGCACAGCAGGCAGCTGGACCGGTACCGCGAGACGCAGACCGCCATCGTCGACATGGCGCTCGGCGCGGCACGCGCGGCGCACCGCGAGGGCCGGCTGAGCCTGGCGGTGGACACGCTCGACGCGACCCGTTCGGTGATCGGCGCCAATGGACGGGCCCGTCTGGAGGGTCAGCTGGCGCGGGTGCTCGCCGACCGGGGGATCTCCGTGGCCAACGACGAGGAGGCGCTGCTCGACCAGCCGGCCGCGGATCTGCGCCGCTCCGTCGCCTTCAACCCGCATCTGCTGCGGGCACAGGTCAGCCTCGGCGTCGTGCTGCGCGGGCTCGCCCTGGCCCGCTGGAGCTCGGGCAGCCTCTCGGGCGCGCGGGCGATGCTGCACGAGGCCATCGACCAGCTCACCGCGGCGCTCGCGCTCTTTCCCGACGACCCCGACCTGGAGCAGCAGCGGGAAGCCGCCGTGGCCGACCTCAACCACGTCATGTGGCAGCCCGACGAGAGTGAGCAGTGACGCCCGTGCTCGCCTACGAGGAACTCCGCATCCGGGTCCGCCGCGTCGGCGCGGCCCGCTATCTGGTGAGCGCCAACGGCCCCGCGAGCGCCACCGAGGTGATCGCGGTCGGCGGGGAGGCGGCCGCGTTCCGCGAGCAGTGGGACCGGCTGATCACGGCGGAGCTCGGGTTCGCGCCGATGGGCGACCAGCACACCGTCACCCAGCTGCGCACGCTCGGGCGGGGCGTGTTCCGGCTGCTGTTCGGCGGCGCGGGCGCGGCCGACGAGGACGGCACCGAGGAGGCCTGCGACGCGGTCGGCGACCGGGTGGGAGTGTGCGTCGACACCGCGCTGGACCGCGCCCAGGGGATGCGTCCCGCACGCGGCCTGCGGCTCCGCTTCGACCTGCCGCCCGAGCTGCGCGACCTCCCCCTGGAGTCACTGTGCGCACCGCCCGGCAGCCCTCAGCAGTCCCTCGCCCTCAACCACGGCTACTCCCTGGTGCGTTCACTGGCGGGCGGCCCGCTGGGGCAGCGGCTGCCCGAACCCTCGGACGAACCCAGCCTGATCCGGCTCCTGGTGGCCTGCGCGTCGCCCCGCGGGCTCGAACCGCTGCAGACCGCGGCGGAGGTGGCGGCCCTGCGCAACGAGCTGCCCGAAGTGGCCGTCCAGACCACGGTGTTGGAGCGGGCGACGCGTGCGGCCCTGGAGGCGGCGCTCGGCGTGCACTCGGAGCTGCCCACGGCCGTCCTGCTGATCGCGCACGGGACGTACGACCAGGACATCGGCAAGGGCGTCGTGGCCCTGGAGACGGAGAGCGGCGGCGTCGACCGGGTACCCGCGGACGTGCTCGGCGCGATGCTGCTCAAGGCGCAGCGGCTCCGGCTCGTGACACTCAACCTCTGCTCGGGGGCGGACAGTTCGGGCCCCGAGCCCTTCTCCGGACTCGCCCAGGCCCTGATCGGCGGGGGCGTGCCCGCCGTGGTGGCGATGCGGGGGCAGGTCAGCGATGTGACGGCGGGCGCGTTCAGCCCCGAGCTGCTGAAGGGCATCGCCACCAACAAGACCGTCGACGAGGCGATGGCCGCCGCGCGGCTGCGCATCTCCCACCAGCCGGAACACACGGCGGTGGAGTGGGCGACACCCGCGCTGTTCCTGCACGAGGGATGCCGGCAGGGCTGGCTGTTCAAGGCGCGTGAGGTGCGGGACGACGAATCGGGCGCCGTGGCCGATCCGCTGCGCGAGGGCGAGGACGCGCTGCGGACCTTCCAGAGCCCCGTCGGTCACGTCGGCTCGACGGCCGTGATCGGCGCGGCCCGCTTCCAGCGCGACCTCGGGCACTGGTCGCAGGTCCAGCGGATCCTGGGGACGCCGACCCAGATCTACGCCGACGAACAGCGCCGCATGCGGGCCGAGGCCGCCTTCGAACTGGCCTGGCCCGAGCTGGAGAAGCTGTGCCTGCTGCTCGCCGGGGAGCGGGACGCGGCGGGCGCCGAGGCGCAGCTCGACGTGGTCCGGGAGCTGCTGCCGGGGCCCGTGCCCGCTCCGCTCGAGGCGGAGGTCGCCGGGCTGCGCCGGCTAGCCGCCCTCGTCGAGGAGGCCCGGCAGGCGGAGGCCGAGGCGGACTGGACCACGGCCATCGCCCGCTACGAGCAGGTGCTCGCCGCCCGGCCCGACGGGCCGAGGGACGTGCCGGAACGGCTGGCCGCGGCGCGGGACGAACTGCACGTGGCACGGACCTGCGAGGAGGCCGCGCGGGCGCGGCGGGCGGGCGACTGGGCCGCCGCGGCCCACGCGTACACCGCCGTCCTCGCGCTGCGCCCCGGCCACCCGGCGGCCACGGGGTGGGCGTCCTACGTGGCGGGGCGGGCCGCCGAGACCGGCGAGGACTGGCGGACGGCTCAGGCCGCGTACGCCGCGTGCGCGGGGCTCGACGACGCGGCGGGCCGGGCGGCGTACGCGCGGGGGCGGGCGGCGGCGGAGTCCGGCGAGTGGACCGTCGCGCGGGACGCCTTCGAACAGGGCGGGGCCGACTGCCCCGACCGCGGCGCCTGGGGCGTGTACTGCGCGGGGCGGGCCGCCGACGCGGCGGGCGCGTGGGACACGGCGGCGCAGGGCTACGCGGCGGCGGACGGCTTCCTGGACAGTGCGGTACGCCTCTTGTACGCGCGGGGCCGGGGCGCGGCGGACGCCGGACGCCTCGCCGACGCGCTGAGCGACCTCGCGGCGGCGGCCTCGCGGGGCTGGGACACGGAACCGTTGCTGAGCGACCTGCGCCGGCGCGTGTACGAGGCCGCGCTGGCCGCCACGGAGTCCGGCGACTGGCCCGCCGCGCTCACCCATCTCGCGCCGCTTCCCGACGACTTCCGCTCCTCGTCCGCCCTGCGGCACTACGCGGAGGGCCAGTTGGCGGCGACGGCGGGCGACTGGGGTGCGGCGGCGGCGTCGTTCGGGGCGTGCGCGGACGCGGACGCGGGTGCGGGCGCCGGGGGCGGCGCGGAGGGCGGGGCCGGTGACCCGCGCCGGGCCGCGCCGGACGCCCCCGCCGACGCGCACGCCCTCTGCGGATACTCCCGGGGACGCGTGTGCCAGGCGCGGGGCCGGTGGGACGACGCCCTCGCCTGGTTCGTCGGGCTGCCCTCCGAGCTGTCCGACGTACCCGACCGGGTGCTGTACTCGCGCGGGCGGGCCGCCGACGCGCGCGGCGAGTGGAACGGCGTCATCGACGGCTTCGGCCGGCTGCCCGACACCTACGCGGACGGCGAGGTGGGCGTCCGCCGCCTGTACGCACGCGCACGCGTGGCCGCGGATCTGCGCGGCGACTGGGCGGCGGTGCTCAGCCTGCTCACCGGCGTGCCGGACGAGGCCCGCGAGGGCGCGGTGGCCGCCCTGCGCCGCAAGGCCGCGGGCCGCAGGGCGGAGGAGGACGGCGACTGGGCGGCGGCCTGCGAGATCCACGGCCGGGCGTTTCCCGGCGGCGCGCCGGCCCCGCCCGCTGTCGTGTCCCCCGCCGAGGAGTCGGCCCCGGGCACCTTCCGGAGTCCGCACGGCACAGACCCCGCCGCGCCGGCCCCTCGCCCGGCCTCCGCCCCGGCCCCCGCCGAAGGAACGGCGACTCCCCACCCCGGCCACGAGGCCGTTCACCTCTACCACTACGCCCTCGCCCGCTGTCACGAGCAGGGGGAGCGGTGGGCTCAGGCGCTCGCGGTCTACCTGGAGATGGACGCGGCCTGGGCCGACGTCGGGGCGCGGCTGCGCTACGTGCGGGCGCGGGTCGCCGAGGAGACCGCCGTCGGGGCCGAGGCGTGGAGCGGCGTCGTCGAGGCGTACGCCGCGATCGAGGAGGAGGGGGTGCAGGGCGTGGACGCCGCCGCGCGGGGACGTTACGCGCGCGTGCGGGCCGCCGAGGCCGACGGGGACTGGGCCGGCGTGGCCGCCGAGGCCGACGCCCTGGGGACGGAGCGCGACGCGCCCGCCGTCGCCGCCTACGCGCGCGGCCGCCTCGCCGACGCGCACCAGGAGTGGCAGCGTGCCGCCGACGCGTTCCGGCAGTGCCCGGGGCACCGGGACGCCGACGCCCATCTCGCCTACGCGGAGGGCAGGTTGCTGGAGGCGGCAGGGCGGTGGAGCGCCGCCGTCGCCGCGTACGAGCGGGCGGGCGGGGCCCTGGACCGGGCCGACGTGCGGTGCCGCAGGCTGCGGCGGCTCGTCGGGCTGCTCCCCTGGGCCGACGGCCTGACCAGCGCTCCCCTGGTCGCCGACCCCTTCGCCGTGCGGGACCAGGCGTTCCCCTATCTCGCGCTGCGGGACGCGGGCGTCGATCCCGGCGCCTCCATGGACGTGGTCAAGAACGCCTCGTACGCCCTCCTCGAACGCGGCAGCATGTCGTGGCACGAGCGCGTCGCGCTGGAGCGGCTGCGGCTGCCGGGGCGGCGCCTGCAGCTCGACGCGCTGCTCTACCGCTGGCACTCCCCCGCGGCCCTGCGCGACGCCCTCGCCGGGCTGTCGCCGGACGACGGGCCCGGCCTGCTGGACGCCCTGTGCGAGCGCTCTCCGCAGGACGCCCCGCTGCTGCTCCTGCTCGCCCGGGACCGCGAGGCGGCCGCCGCCGAGTGGGAGCGGCGGCTGACGGCCGCGCCCGGCGACATGGCCGTGGTGCACGGGCTCGCCGCGGCCCGGCTGTGGCAGGCGCAGGAACTGGAGCAGAGCGGGGCGTGGGAGCACGCCGTGCACGCCTGGGAGTCGGCCCTCGCGTACTGGGCGACGCTGCTCAGCGACGACGAGTACTGGGACGGCTGGCGTTCCGAGCGGGCCATCGCCTACGAACGCGACCTGACGCACGACGACATGGCATCGCTGCGCTGGGAGCTCAGTCAGCACCTCTTCGGGCAGCTGTCGGCCTACGAGCAGCGGCACACCGAGCAGGACCGGCCCGAACAGGCCGCCGCCTACCAGGCGTTGGCCGCGCTCCTGGAGTCGGAGCTGGGCGGCGCGCGGGTCCTCAAGGACGCGGGCGGGCTGCCCTCCGTGCCGGGCGCGGGCGCCACGCTGGCCTGCGGTCCGCGCTATCTGCGGCTGCTGAGCCTCCAGGAGCCGCTCGCCGAGCTCGTCGCCGAGCTCGACGCGGCGGCCCAGCAGGGCAGGGATCCGGGCGAGTACGCGGTGCGGGAGCTGCGCTGGGCCTTCTCGGAGCTGGCGCAGAGCTTCGCCCTCTCGGAGGTGCGCAAGTTCGAGACCGCGCTGCGCTCGCTGCCCGCCTTCCGCACCCTGACCACCCTGCCCGCCGACTGCGCGGGGCCCGCGGCCGAGTCGGGTCACCTTCAGGGGTGCGCGCACTGCCAGGACTTCCTGCGGCGCAATCCGGCCTACGTACGACTGCCGCGCCGGCACGCCCGGCTCCTCCAGGACGGCGTCGAACTCGCGGTGCACGTCCGGCTCGCGCTCGCCAGGACGGCGCTGACGCGTGGCGACGGCGGTCTCGACGAGGCCCTGACGCAGTGGGGCGAGCTGGTCAAGGTGTCCCGCAACGCCGGGATGCAGGCCCGCTCCAAGAAGGCGGTGATCCGCACCGTGCTCGGCCGGGTCGAGGCACTCACCGACGAGGACGGCGTCCAGCTCGGCAACTGCCTGGACGAGGCCGTCACCCTCGTCGAGTCGGCCGTCGCCGTGCTGCACCCGCTCGACCGCGAGCTGCTCGGTCAACTCCACGCCAAACTCTCGGCGTTGCTGTCCATGCGGGGCGTGTGGCGCGGCTACACCCGCACCAAGCACGGCATGCGCTCGGACATGAGCGGCGCGGAGGGCGATCTGCGCCGCGCCCTCGCCCTGAACCCGGAGTCGAGCCACGCCCGCGACAACCTCGCAAGGGCCCTGGTCTTCACCCTGGACGAGCGGACCTCCGAGGTGCCCGCGCGCCTGAAACTGCTCCACGAGGCCCTCGGTCTCCTCGACGTGGGCCTGGGCCAGGCGCTGACGCACCGGTACCGCGAGACGCTCGGCGAGGCCCTCGACGAGATGGAGAAGCTGCTCACCCGCAGGCTCGGCGTGGTGGGCATGGGCGATCTGATCCGCAGCGACGGCCAGGAGACCCCGCCCGACGACGACGATCTGCCCACCTGGGCGGCCGAGTTGACCGACCGGGCGGAGCGGGCGCTGCGCGGCGGGGACATCCTGTGGGCGCTGCACCACCTGATCCGCGCCACCCGCGCCGAGCCGACCGACAGCCGGATCAGACAGGCCCTGCTCGGCGCGGTGCACCGCTGGCTCGCCGAACTCACCCCCGGGACCAAGGCGCTGGAGAAGAATGAAGGAGGCACCTTCGCGTGATCGACGACCCTTCCGCGGACGGGGACGGACCCTCCCCCTACGACGTGCTCGCCCCGGCGGGCGTGACCCCCTGGACGTCCCACAAGGACATGCAGGACGTCTCCTTCGAGCTGCTGGCGCGGCACCTGATGACGCCGGTCACCCAGCAGGCGTGGGACGAGCTGCGGGGCGTGCGCCGCAGGCTCCTCGTCGATCTGCTCCTGTACGACGTGGACCTGGCGGCCGAACTCCCCCTGGTCGTCGAGGACATCGACCGCGAGCTCGCCGCCGAGACCACCGCCCCGCACGAGCCGCAGGAAGCTCGGGACCCTGCGCCGGGCCCGCTCCCGGAGGCCACCGTGCGCCTCCTGGACGACCTGATCCGGTTTGATGTCTGATCCGACGGCCCGGCTCGCCTACGAGCACGCCCGCGAGCTCGCCGCCCGTGACGCCGCCCACCGGGCGCTCACCGAACGGCTGTTGCTGCGCTGCGCGGACGTCCTCGACTCCTTCGACCGGCTTCTCGCCGACGGCGCGGCGAGCGATGTGGAGACGTACCGCAGGAGCCTGGCGCTGATCGCCGGACAGCTGGAGAGGGAGCTCGCCGAAGAGGGACTCGAACGCGTCGGCCGAACGGGTGAGCGGGCCGAACCCGCCACGCACCTCATCGCCGACGTGCGCCCCGCGCCGCCGGGAACGGACGGCGACGAGGTCCTTGAGATCCTGCAGCGCGGGTATCGATACCGGGGGCAACTGCTGCGCGCCGCCCGGGTGGTCGTCGCCGTCGAGGGCGGCGCGGAGCAAGGGACGGAGCGGGAATGAAGGCCATCGGCATCGACCTCGGCACCACCAACAGCGCGGTCGCCGCCCACGATCCGCATCGCGCGGGCATCGCGGTGCTGACCAACAGCAAGGGCGAGCGGCTGACGCCGTCCGTCGTGGGCGTCGTGCACCGGGACGGCAAGGACCAGCCGCTGGTCGGAGAGGACGCGCTGAACTGGGCGATCAGGCAGCCCAAGGAGACCATCGTCTCGGTGAAGCGCCTGATGGGGCGGGATTTCGCCGACGCGTCGGTGGTCCAGGCGCGCGACCGGATGAGCTACGACATCGTCGAGGGCCCTGACGAGGATCCGCGCGCTTACGTGCTGCTCGGCGGGCGCGCCCGTACTCCGGCGGAGATCTCCAGCGTGATCCTGGACAAGCTGGTGCGGGACGCCTCGCGGGTCCTGGGCGAACCCGTGACGCACGCCGTGATCACCGTGCCCGCCTACTTCCGTGACGCGCAGCGCGCCGCCACGCGCGAGGCCGCCGAGAAGGCGGGCCTGGTGGTGAAGAAGATCGTCGACGAGCCGACGGCGGCCGCGGTCGCCTTCGGCCTGCACAAGCCGGGTGGCGCGCGCAGCCGGGTGCTCGTCTACGACCTGGGCGGCGGCACCTTCGACATCTCGATCCTGAACACCGTCAAGGACCAGGAGGGCAGGAGCCAGTTCCAGGTCCTGCGGGCGGCCGGTGACATCTGGCTGGGCGGCGACGACTTCGACCTGGCGATCGTGGAGCGGATCATCACGTGGATGCGCGAGGAGCACCACGTGGACCCGGCCGGCGACAAGGCGTTCCTGTTCCAGGCGAAGAAGGCCGCCGAGCGCGCCAAGCGGGAGCTGAACGACCTGCCCGAGACGTACATCGTGATCCCGGCCGCGTACCGCAGCGAGAACGGCGTCCTCGACGTCGAGATGAAGCTGACGCGCGGCGAGTTCCAGGCGATGATCGCGCCACTGGTGGCCCGGACGATGAGCCTGGTCCAGGAGTCCCTGGGCCGCTACGAACTCTCCACCGAGGACATCTCCGACGTCCTGCTGGTGGGCGGCGGCACGCTGACCCGTCCCGTGTACGAGGCGGTCGAGGCGTTCTTCGGGGCGGACAAGGTCCGCAGGAACATCAACCCCATGGAGTGCGTCGCCTTCGGCGCGGGCGTGCTCGCCGAGACGCTGCGCGGCGTCGAGTGTTCGGACCCGGAGTGCGCCAAGGTCAACGAGTACGGCGCGGAGGCCTGCACGGCGTGCGGCCGCAGCCTGGCCGACGGGCGCTCCAAGGGCGACACGGGCCTGTACGAGTCGACGCCGATGGCGATGGGCATCGCCGCGATCAAGGGCAGCCAGCGCGACGTGTTCGTCGAGATCATCGAGGCGGGCTCGCCCTACCCGCTGTCCGAGCCGCGCCAGCGCACGTTCCACGCGACGGACAGCCGGCGCATCCGGGTGCCGGTCTACGAGGGCGACAGCAGGGTGGCGAGCGAGAACCACGAGCAGGGCGTGGTCGAGTTCGAGCTGCCGCAGGAGATCGAGATCAACCGCCAGGTGGACGTCTCCTTCAACTACTCGGCGGACCGCATCATCACGGTGAAGATCTCCGTGCGCGGCACGGACATGACCCTGGAGGCCACTCCCAACCGGGAGAAGCCGCGCACCCCGCCGCCCGAGCCCGTGGAGGAGCTGGACAGCGCGGTGCTGCGCGAGCAGCTGGGCTACGCCGAGCGGGAGGCCGACCACTTCCTGAAGCGGTACGGGCCCTACATCGAGCCGGTGCAGGCGATGAAGGTGCGCCGCGACATCGAGCAGGCGCAGCGGGCGGTCGCGATGGGCGACAGCGGTGAGTACAAACGGCTCACCGAACTGCTGCTCGACGACATGTACCGCCAGTGCGGGCTGGCGAGCCAGTTCCGGCAGGCCGAGCTCGCCTCGGAGGGCGCGCCGCAGGACACGGTCCGCCAGATCAACGAGGCGGTGGAGCACGTCAAGCAGGCCCACCGGCAGGGCAACCGCGTGCAGACCGCCCAGCAGGCCCGCAACCTCGTGAACCTGGTGGCGGTCGCCCAGTCCGAACGGGCCGTGCCGCAGCTGCCCGACAAGCCGGACTACGAAGGCATCCTGCGGTTCGCCGAAGAGACGGCAGGCGGATGACACCGGAGCGGCCGGCGGCCCGGCCCGCACAGGAGCAGGAGGCGGCCCCCGTCAGCCTCGGCATCGACTTCGGCGCCACGGGCATCCGCGCGCTCTACGCCCTGCCGGACCGGCCGAGGCGGCGCCTGGACGCGGAGTGGGGCGACGGTCCGTGGCTGCTGTGCGAGCCGGCCGACGTGGGCGAGCTGCCGGTGACCTTCCCGAGCCTCAAGAGCCGCCTTGGCAGCGGGCGTCCGGTGCACGTCGTCGGCAAGCCGTTCGACGCCGACCGGATCGTGGTGCGGCTGCTGCGGTCGGTCCGCGAGCGCGTGGAGGCGGCGGCGCCGGGCCGGGTGGCCCAGACCGTGATCAGTGTGCCCGCGCGCTTCGGCTCCGCGCAGCGGGCGGCGCTGCGGGACGCGGCGCGCGAGGCGGGCCTGGAGCACACGCGGCTCGTCAGCGACTCCATGGCCGCGGTGATCGGCCACATGACCGAGCGGGACAGCGGTACGTGCCTGGTCTACGGGATGGGGTACGAGGGGTTCGAGATCGGTCTGATCCGCAGCGTGCGCGGCCACTTCCGCTCGCTCGGCTACGAGGGCGGGGCGACCTCCGGCGGCCGGGCGTTCGACGCGGAGACGCTGTCGTCGGCGGTCAGGCTGCTGCGCAGGCACCGGGGCGCGGGGTCGGTCACCGGGGTGGACGCGGCCGTGTGGCAGGACCTGCGGGCGCGGGGGCAGGAGGCACGGGAGGCGCTCGGCGCGCCGGACGGGCCGGGGGCGGCGGTGCTCGACCTGGAGCTCGGCGCCGGGCCCGCGCTGTGGGTGCGGTTCGCGCGGCCCGACCTCGACGCGTACCTGGAGCGGCACGTGGGGCGCACCCTCGACCGGGCCAGGGCGCTGCTCGACCAGTCGGGGATGACGCCGACGGACGTCGACACGCTGCTGCTCGTGGGCGGCAACACCCGGATGGAGCAGGTGCGTTCGCGGGTCGCGGTGCTCGGCAGACAGAGCGTGCAGGCCTCGCCCGAGCTCCTGGCGCTGGGCGCCCTGAAGCACGCGGTGCGGCTCGCGGGCGGCGCGGCGTCCTCAGGTCCCGCTGCCCTGGAGGAAGGCCCGCTGGAGCCGTCGGGCACGCCCCAGGACACCCTCTCCGACGCGCCTCCGCTCACGGCGACCCTGGTGGTGGAGGCGGAGGAGCGGGAGCGGGATCGTGCCGTACGGGGCGCGGGGGCCTCCGGGGCGGGCACCCCGGGCGATGTGCACGCGCGGGGCGCGAGTGGCTTACCCGAAACGGGTGACGTACGCGGCGACGATGACGTACATGGCGCAAGTACGGCGCGCGATCCGCGCGTCGCCCGCGGGACGCCGGGCGTACGCGACGCGGATCCCGTGGGGGACGCGCGCGGGCCGCGCGACGTGGAGCGGGCGCGGCTGCTCGTGCGGCAGGGGCGGGAGCCGGAGGCCGTCGCGCTGCTGCGCGAGATCATCGCCGACGCGCAGGAGCTGCTGGACGGCCTGAACCGTGCCGCTCCCCCGCCCGCGGGACCGCCGCCCGCCGACACCTCACCGGCCGTCACGGCGAGTGCCCCGCCCGAGCCGGCCGGGGCCACGACGCCTCCGGTCCTCGACTACGCGTCCCGCCGTCAACTGGCCCGAGCCCAGGCCCTTTTGTCGCTCGGCCGGTACGACCACGCCATCCAGGCCGCGCACATCGCCTGGCAGGACGCGGCGACCAGACCGACCGGCGCCGACATGCTGGACGCGATGATCGACGTGCACTGCGCGGCCGCGATGGCCGACATGTCGCCCGAGCACTTCGCCGACGCGGAGCAGTGGCTCAACTGCGCGTACAACCACGATCCGACAAACGTTCGGGTACGCGGTCTCCTCGCCGAGCGCACCTACCGGCACGCCGTGGAGCTGGACCGGCGAGGAGAGCGGGATGAGGCGATAGAGGCCCTGGGGAAGTGCCTGACGTGGGATCCTGAGCACGCCGACGCGGGGGCGCTGTCGCGGCGACTCAACCGCGACGGCAGGAACCGGCGCGGCAGGGGGGACGTCCTCGGACAGAGGCCTCTCGATCCGCCCCCGTGAAGCACCCCGCACGCGCCCCGCAAGCCAGGGAGGGACCCGCTTGACGCCCACACAACTGCTCGACAAAGCCTTGATCGTCAAGGAGTTGCGGCGGCTGGTGGTCCTGCCCGCACTCGCCCCGCGCGCCGCCGAACTCACCGTGCTGCACCAGGACTTGAGCGCCGACAACCAGCTCGACCGGTGGGCGGAGCTCGACCTCGTCCAGGTCTACGTCCGCCCCGAGAGCATCCGGGCCGCGCCGCCCTCGGGACGGACGTCGGGCCGGCACGACCGGCTCCTCGAGGCGGCACTCGGCGTACTCGTCTTCGTACCGCTGCTGATCACCTGGTACGGCCTGCGGGAGGCCGTGCGCGCGTACGGGGAGCTCGCCGAGGAGGATCCCGACCAGGCCACGCGCCCCTTCCTCCAGCTCTGGCAGTCCGGCTTCGGCGGCCACCTCTCCTCGCCCGGACGGTTCGAGAACGTGGCCCTGATGGCGGTCCTCCTGATCGCCCTGCTGGTGGGGCTCTCCGTCTGGCACGCGCGCGTGCGGGTGCGCACCGAGCGCCACGAGGAGGCGCAGGAGGCGAGCCAGGACCGGGTCCTCGCGGAGCTGGCGTCGGTGCTCACGCGCACCCAGATGCTGCTCGCCTCGCACCGCAGCGCGTCGCCGCAGCAGTTCACCGCCGAGCTCACGAAGGCCGCCCAGAAGATGCAGCTCGTGACGCACAAGGCGGAACAGAGCCACAAGGCGCTGAGCGGCGCCACGGCCTCGGTGAGCCAGGCCATCGACGGGCTCAAGCAGGCCGCGCAGTCCCTCACGAAGGAAGTGCCGAGGCTCGGCGACGCCGCGAACCGGATCGACACCACCCTGCGCAACGGCACGGAGGAGACCGCCAAGGCGGGCCGGGCCAACGCGCTCGCGGCCCGCGGCATCGCCGACCACGTCAAGACGGCGGGCGACACGGTCGAGGCCTCCCTCAAGGCCCTGGTCGCGGCCCAGCAGTCGCTCGTCACGAAGTCCGAATCCGTGGCGAAGGCGACCGAACAGGCGTCGCAGGCTCTGGTGTCGAGCACCAGCCGCACGGGCGAGGCGGTGGACGGCATGCGGGAGGCAACGGAGCGCTGGGACGCGGCGGCGGCGCACTGGCAGGACGCGGCGGCCCGCCTGGACGCCCGCATGGACACACTGGCGGGCGCGCTGCCCGCGCCGGCGCCGGTGAGCGGCACGTTCTCCGCGGCCCCCGACCCGAGCGGCGGCGCGGGCACGGGCGCGTACGGCACGAGCGCGTACGGCACGAGCGCGTACGGCGGAGGGTACGCGGCGGGCGGCACGGGCCACGGGGTGAGCGGCACGGCGCACGGAGCGGGCGCCGGTGCGTACGCAGCGCCCGGCGGATCCCACACCGGGTCCTCCGGCGGCGCGTACGGCACCAGTGGGGCGTACGGCACCGGCGGGACGTACGGGTACGGGGCCAACGGCGGGTCCACCAACGGTGGCCCGACGCACGGCGGCCCGGCACCCGGCGGCGCCCCGCCCGACGCCGACGCCGCCAACAACCCCTCGACCGAGGAGAGTTCGCTGCCCGGACCGAGCCGTCCCGTCGATCCGCCCCTGGACGTACCGCTCGATGCGCCGACGACGCGGCTGCCGCCGCCCGCCCCGCGCGACGGAGGCGGCGCGTGAGCCGAGTCCGTTCCCCGCGGCGGCGCGGCGGCCGGCTCGGCGTCGTCGCGCTCGCGGGCTGGCTCTTCGCCGACCTGCTGCTCGTGCTGGCGCTGGTGTCGATGGCCGACCGCCCGGACCCCAAGGCCAACGACGGTCCGAAACCAGGTCCGTCGAAGTCGAGTTCGCCCACCCCCAGGCCGACCCCGACCGGACCCCGCGCCGTCGACCGCAATCCTCAGGAGTTCGACGTGGCGGGCACGGACAAGGGCGACCTCGTCAAGGAGATCGCGAGGGACACCCGCAAGTGGCGGGGCCGCGAGGCCGCGCTCGTGCTGACCTTCGGCGGCCGGTCGAACGGCACGGTCTACGCCCACCGCGTCAACAGCCTGCTCGGCAAGGCCCGTCCGGAGATGTTCACCAAGAAGACGGCGACGGACGACTACCTGAACCTGGGCGAGCCCGAGGAGACCGCCGTGGTCCGCGTGTACTTCTACACGACGCCGGGCGACTGAGCCGTGGCGGTCCTGCGTCCGGGCGAGCACCCGAAGGCGAGCGGCGGCCGGCCGCCGCTGCCCGTTCTGCCGCGCTGCCCCGGCCTGCGCGGCTACACCCCTCTCCACGAAGCCGTCCGGCAGCTGAGGTTCCGGCACGCGGCGGACGTACTGCGCGCCCCGGCCCCCGCCGCCCCCGACTCCGTCTTCGGCACCCTCCCGAGGGCCGTCACGGACGACGGCTTCCGCGTTCTGGACGGACTCTGGTTTCCGGGACGCGGCGGCATCTGGCAGCGCGTCGACCTGGCGTTCGTACAGCGGGCGCGCGGCCAGTGGCTGTCCTCGTCCGACCCCCGCGCCGACACGGCGGCGGCCTTGGTGGACACCCTGGAGACCCTGGTGCGCGACGACGTCATGGGGCTGCGGCAGCTCGTCCTGTGGGAGGTGTGCTGCCTCCTCAGGGACGGTGGCCCGGCGCCGGGCGAGGCGGAGGCCGCCGCCCTCGGGGTGCACCGCGGCGAGGCGGGTCTCCTCGCTTCCGCGGTCGCGGCGGGGTTCCCCGCGACGGGCCCGGCACGGCACGCCGCCGAGACCCTCAACGACGTGTGGCCCGGAGTGCGGTTGCGTGAGGCGGAGCGGGTCGTGGCGCGCCTCCCGCGCGCCTCCGACTACCCCGACGGGCCGGCCGACCACCACTTGGCCGCGCTCGTCGACGCGATCCGCGCGCGGTCCGCTAAGGTCACGCGCCTGTCGGACGAGGCCGCCGCGGCGGAGACCGCGGGCGCGGCGCGCACCGCCGCCGACGCCTGGCTCGGCGCCCTGCGCCTGGCCAGGGACGACGCACACGCCCAGACGGGCCTGCTACGGGCGGCCGCGCTCCTCGCCGACGACCCCGCCACCCCGGCGGACGCGCGGGTGACGGCCCTGACCGCCGACCGCTCCGTCCACCTGTCGTGGTGTGCGCCCGCGCGCCCGGGCCGCCGCGCGGGGAGCGTGACGTACCGCGTCCTGCGCTTCCCCGACGGCGCCCCGCACCTGGCGGTCGAGACGGCGCAGGGCGAGACCGGGACCGGCTCCGTCGACGCGGACGCCCCCGTCGGCCGCGCCCTGCGTTACGCCGTCGTCCCGCTGCGCGGCGAACACATCGCCGGAGTGCCCCGCGTGACCGCTCCCGTACTGCTCACGCCGGTGGTGACGGAGCTGCGCGGCACCGTCGTGCCGGGCGGGGTGCGGCTCGACTGGCGGACGGACCCGACGGCGGCCGAGGTGCGGGTGACCCGGTCGGGGACCGGCGCCGAATCCGGCGGCTGGGGGGCGTCCTCCCTGGTGCGGGTACCCTGCGCGCACGACCGGGCGGTCGACGTGCCGCTCGCCCCGGGGACGTACTCGTACGAAGTGCGCTGCGGATACCGCGATCCGGACGGCGACCTGGTGTGGTCCCGCGGGGTCGCCGTCACCGCCCGCGCCGAGCAGTGGCCTTCTCCGGTGGAGGAACTCGCCGTGCGCCGGCACCCGGACGGCGGCCGGGTGACCATCGCGTGGCGGCGCCCCGAGCTGGGTGACGGCCTGCTCCTGCCGTGGACGGCGGGCCCGGTCGCGCCGGGCACGGACGTCTCCGCTCTGGTGCGCCATCTGGACCGCATCCCCGCGACGGCGGCCGGCGCCGAGTCGCTCGCCGAACTGACGCCGGAGCCCGAGCGGCGTGTGCGGGTCACGGCGGTGAGCGTGCTCGGCGAGCGGGCCGTGTCGGGGCCGAGCGTGGTCATCGAACACCCCGCCGCCATAAGGGAACTGACGGTACGAAGGGTCGCGGCGGACCGCGCCGAGCTGCTCTTCGACTGGCCGGAGCCCGCGGTCCTGGTCCACGCGGTCTGGACCGACGGACAGCGCGGCGGCGAGCGGCGCGTGGCCCGCAGCGAGCACCGGGCGGGCCGGACCGTCGACCTGCCGGTGTCCGCGGCGGAGTGCGTCATCACCGTGACACCGCTGCCCCGCCCCGACGCCGTGTCCATCGACACGGACCCGGCCCGCGCGGTCCTCCCCGCGGCCCCACCGCCCCCGCCGCCCCCCGCACCGCCCGCGCCGACGTGGTGGCGAGCGTGGTGGCGACGCTGGCGACGACGCCCGCGGGGTGGGTAGCGCGGGACGTCTCGGGCGGGGGTGGGCAGCACGTCCCGCGACGACCGGGGCGGCGCGGACGCGTACGGCGCCGAGCCGGTTCCGAAGCCGGGGACACGCGCCTGCGCGGGCGTGTCCCCGGCGACGCTCCACCGGTCGGCGGCGTCAGGCGCCGCCTCCCTCCGCCCGCCCCGCCGGTGCCGCCACGCGGAGGCCGACGCCGATTGCCGTCAAGTCCTCCTCGTAGGCGCCGTGCCGGCGGGCGCAGCGGGCCAGGTCGCGGTCGTGGCGGAAGGCGCCGCCCCGGGTGACATGCGGGTCGAACGCCCAGTCCTCGGTGCCGGGCACCCCGGCGGGCGCGCCGGGGTAGGGGGCGTAGAGCGTGGCGGTCCACTCGTCGGCGTTGCCCGCCATGTCCAGGACGCCGAACGGGCTCGCGCCCTCGGGGAACGAGCCGACCGGCATCGTGGTGCCGACGCCGAGGTCGAACATGTTGGCGAGGCCGGTGCGGTACTCCGAGCCCCACGGGAATTCCCGGCCGTCGTCGCCCCGGGCGGCCCGCTCCCACTCGTCCTCCGTGGGCAGCCGCACCTCCGGCTCGCCCAGCTCCTTGCCCAGCCACCGGCAGTACTCCGTCGCCGCCTCCCAGCTGACGCCGATGACCGGGTGGTCAGAGGAACCTTGGGGGGCGGGCCGGCCCGTGGCCGCCGCGAAGAGCGCCCACTGACCGACCGTGACCTGGGTACGGGCGATGCGGAACGCCGGCACGCGGATCTCCGCTCTCGGCGCCTCCTTCCGGTACCACTCCTCCGGAACCCCGGTGTCCGCATAGCGGCGGGCGACTTCCGCCACGTCCTGTGCCGACGTGCCCCGCAGCAACAGCCCGGCCGGG
Organism: Streptomyces sp. NPDC040622; assembly: GCF_055593965.1. NCBI lineage: Bacteria > Bacillati > Actinomycetota > Actinomycetes > Kitasatosporales > Streptomycetaceae > Streptomyces > Streptomyces sp. NPDC040622. The sequence continues at coordinate 389,467 of NZ_JBVIXD010000005.1, forward strand.
ACCTCGACCCAGTCCACCGGTTCCACAGACATCGCTTCTCCTCCGCTCGATCGGACAGACTTCATGGTCAGGCGGTCTCCCGTGCCAAGAGGTGCGCGTTGGGCGCCATCGCGGCCCCGGCCTGCCGCGCGACCTCCGCCACGACCACACCGGACGCCTGCAGCAGTTCGGCGCCGTCGGCCGCGACGACGAACGTGTCGGGCTCGCGCCAGGCCGTCACCACCCGCCGGATCCCGGCGTCGAGGATGAGCCGTGTGCACGAGCGGGGACGCGACGCCCGCCTGGCACAGGGTTCCAGGCTGCTGTAGACCGTCGCACCGCGCAGTCGCGGGCCGTCCGTGAGCTTGGCGAGCGCGGCTTCCTCGGCGTGCACGTGGGCGTCGCCGCCCTCCCGGGAGTGTCCACGGGCCAGTTCTTCCCCGTCGGCCGCGACGACGACCGCTCCGACGGAGAACGCGGTACGCGAGGGCGGACACCGGGTGGCCAGTTCGCAGGCCTCCGCGAGCCAGGCCAGATCCGCCGCGGTCGCCCTGGCGTCGGTGCCGGGGCGCCGGTTCAGCGCGTACCTGAGCAGGACCACGTCGTCGATCCGCCGGGTCTCGGCCAGGGTGAGCCGGTGCAGCGGGCCGCCCGGATAGGGCCCGGGCCCCAGCATGCGCGGCGCGTCCGTCTGGCCCACGATGAGGGGTGCGACGGCGAGTTGGAGTTCGTCGGCCAGACCTTGCCGCAGCAGCTCGGTGTGCACCTGCCCGCCGCCCTCGACCATCAGGCGCCGCACTCCGCTCGTGCGGAGATGGCCGAGAACCGCTTCCCAGGTGCCGGTGTCCGGCACCTCGTACACCTCGGCGAGATCGCCGAGGGCCGCCTCGGCCCGCGCCCGCGCCCGGGCCCCGACCGCGTACACGGCCTTGCGTCCGCCGTGGTGCCAGAACCGCCACGCCGGGTCGAGGTCTCCACCGCGGGTGAGGGTGACCTTCAAGGGATGCTTGTGCGCATCTCGAGCGCGCACCCGCAGACGGGGGTTGTCGGCGCGCAGTGTTCCCGCCCCCACCAGAACGGCGTCACTGGAGGCGCGTTCCTCCGCGACCCGCTCGAAGTCCTCGTCCCCGGACAGCAGCAACCGGGGTTCACCGGGGCGTGTGTCGAGGTATCCGTCCAACGACACGGCGGCCGAGAGCAGCACATGAGGCAGGGGCATGGCGCGGGCTCCTTGGAGGTCGACCGGCACGGGAGCAACAAAACGGAAAACATAGGCACGTTTAACTTCGCCTTGCACGGTCGCGCCTCGGACACAGTGAAGCAGATTCTTTTTGAACTGTTGTTGCGAAATAGCGGGGCGGCCGCCCGACTTCCGCCGCAGTTGCCCAACTTGCCGTTCAGGCGGCCAGGTCGAGGTGCCCCTCCGCCCCGCATTCATGGTTGACAGGAAGTTGAACCGTGGTGCTAGATTGCCGAGGCACTGGGGGACGGCTTTGCCTTTTCATGGGTCGCGCCGGTTCTTTCACGACCCCCTTCGCATTTCTATTCTTTTTGTCGGCGAAGCATTTCTTCTCTCGCGGAAGGAAATGAAAGTGCCTTCTTCTCGCTTACGCAGAAGTCCTTCTGTGGACTTTCCGGTGCCGACGGTGCGGGCGACACGGGCCCTGCCCGCGTACGTGAAGCCGGCGCGCGTATGACCGACATCCTGGTGCCCACCTGGCCGGTGTCCCCGTACGCGGCGGACCGGCCGCCCGCGCGGTGGCGGCCCACCCGGCGGCTGACGCTGCTGATGCCCTTCTACCGCGAGACGGAAGCCACGCTCACCCGCTCGGCGCGCGCCGTCGCGGCGCTGGACTACCCCCCGGAACTGCTCCAGGTGCGGTGGCTCGTCGAGGACGGGCCCGGCGGCGCCGAGGACTTCGAACGGGCGGTACGGGTACGGGCGGCCGTGGACCGGCCCGACCTCGACTGGGACATCCTGCGCCTTGCGAGCATGAGTCCCAAGGGCACCGCGCTCAACCACGCCTTTCCGCACGCCGACGGCGAGGTCATCGCCATCGTGGACGCGGATGTCGTCCCCGGACCCGGCCAACCCGCCGAAGCCGTCTGGGCGTTGGAGCAGGACCACGCGCTGGTGCAGGCCGACGAGGTCAGCGAGCGCGGGGACCGGCTCGCCGCCCGCGTCAAGGCGGCCGAGGACGCGGTGTGGCAGGCCTCCGTGCGCGGACTGGCCCGGGCGGCCGGGGTGCACGTGGTCGCCGGAAGTTCCGTCTACGCCTGGGCGTCCACCTGGGACCGGGTGCGTCCCATCCGCTCGGACGACGTCGAGGAGTCCTACCACTGGTCGCTGCAGCTGATGGCCCACGGCGTCCGCACCGGCTTCCTGCGCACGCCGTCCGGCGTCAGCGCCACCGACGACGTCGGCGCGGCCCTGCGCCAGCGGGCCCGTTGGACGCGCGGACAACTGCGGGCCGTCGCCGTGAACTGGCCCGGACTCTCCGCACGCGGACGGGTCCTGGGCGCGGTCACCGTCGGCAGCCTCGCCGCCAGGGCCGCGCTGCCGGCTCTCGTCGCCGCCTCCGCGGTGTCCCCGCGGGCCCGCAAGGCGGCCGCGGGCCTGCTGCTCGCGGACGCGCTGTGCGTCCTGGGCGCACGCCGAAGCGCCGAGTACCGCGACCGCGCGGACGGCCTCGCCTGGGCGCTGGTCGTGCCCTGGCACCTCGTCGGTTCCGTGTCGGTGTACCGCGCGCTCTGGGAGTGGGCGCGGGGCGAGCGGGGCTGGCACAGCGTCCGCGCCGTCACGGAGGCCGGGAGCGCGGGACCGGAGGTGCGCCCCCATGACCGGTGAGCTCACCGATGCCGCGCCCACCGCGTCCCGCGTCGTGATCAGTGCCGCGGTGATGGCCCATCCCCGCAGGAAGGCCGAGGCCGCGGAGCTGGCGCACGCGCTGCGCCGGTGGCGGACCGACGTCGCCCACGACCCGCGCCCGGACGGCCCGCCCACCACCTTGCGCACCGCGTGGGCCGCCTGGGGCGCGATCCGCCCCGATGCGACCCACCACCTGGTGCTCCAGGACGACGTGGAGCTGTGCCAGGACTTCGTCGAGCGCGTCGAGTCGGCGGTCCGCGAACACCCGGACACGCCCCTGGCGTTCTACGCGAACTGGGACTCGTGGAACGGGGCGGCGACCCGGGCCGCCGCGCTCGGCGCCGAACGCTGGGTGCCCGCCGTGCCCGGCGAGTGGATACCGACGCTTGCCCTGCTCCTGCCGAGGCGGGACGTGACGGCCCTGCTGTCGGCCACGCACACCGACGAGGCGCGGCCCGAACCCGACGACGTGGTCCTCGCCCGCGAACTGGCCGCGCGGGGACGGCAGGTGCTGATCTCCGTGCCGCACCTGGTCGAGCACGCGGGACAGCCCAGCCTCATCGGCAACGACGCCTACGGGCCCCGGCACTCGGCGTGTTTCGCCGACGACGTGGCCGGTCCGGGGCACCGTACGAGCGCCGTCAGGACCGGGGCGGGGGGTGCCGGAACCGGTCCGGCGGACGGCCGGATCCGGCTGCCCGACGTCCTCGTCCACCGGCTGCGCGGGCGGGCCCACGTCGTCCTCACCGGCCGGGGAGGGGCCGGAGGGGCCCACGAGCTCCCGGACGGCGAGCCGCGCTTCGTCCCCCTGCGGACGTACCTCGAAGAGACCGGCATGGCCGAGCGCAGCCTCGCGCACTGGAACGCGGCGCGCACCGCGGTGCAGACCCCCGACGGCCTGTTCTGGCTGTGCGAGGAAATCTGGTACTGCGCCTACCTGTTGGGGGCACACACCACCCACCTCCACGGCCCGCCGCCGCCCCGGCTCGTACGGGTGGCACTGCGCAGCCTGGTCCTCGGTGGCACGGCGCTGCCCGCCTCGCAGCGCCGGTGGACCGAGCAGCACGCGGCCATGCTGACGACCCTGGCCGGACGTGGTTTCACCGCGGGCCTCGACGACCGCCGCACCGGCGGGCCGCCGCGCCCGCTCCCTGCCGATCGGCTCGCCTCCCTTCCCGCGGCCCACCGGATCTGGCAGGACCCGTCACTCGCGGACGCCGCGTGACCGGACGGTTCCCCGCACATGACCAGCACGACACCGTATGGAGAATGCGATGACCACTGCTGTACCTGCCGGCGAGACCCCCCGGACCGACGTGCCGCACTGCGCGGTCCGTGCCGAAGTGACCGTGCCGGTGGACACCGGCGCCGGTCCCGTGACGGCCCGCATGACGACCTTCTCCGGCCTGCACGACGGCCGCGAGCACCTGGCGCTGATCTTCGGCGACGCCCCCACGCCCGCCCCGATGGTGCGGGTGCACTCCGAGTGCCTCACCGGGGACGTCTTCGGGTCAGGACGCTGTGACTGCGGCCCCCAACTCCAGGAAGCCATCACCCTGTTGGCGGAGAACGGCGGCATCCTGCTGTATCTGCGGCAGGAGGGCCGGGGCATCGGCCTGTACAACAAGCTCGATGCCTACCTGTTGCAGGACGGGGGCCTGGACACCTTCGAGGCCAACCGCGAGCTGAGCTTCGAGGCGGACCTGCGGGACTACCGGGTCGCCGCCCAGATGCTCAAGGCGCTCGACGTCCCCGCCATCCGCCTCCTCACCAACAACCCCGACAAAGCTCTGCAGTTGACCGCGAGCGGCATTTCCGTGAAGGAGTCGATCCCCACCGGGGTCTTCCTGCACAACAGCAACCGGCGCTACATCGAGGCCAAGGTCCAGGCGGGCCACCGCATCGTACTGACGGGCGCGGCCAAGGCATGACGTCCCCAGCGCCCCCGGACAGCGCGGCCGGGCAGTGGCGCCGACGGCTGGGGCTCCCTGACCTGACAGGGCACGGGCGCATCGTGGTGGCCACGTCCCTGGACACCTTCGGCGTGGGGATGTTCATCCCGCTGTCGTTCCTCTTCTTCCTGCTCAGCACCGACCTCACGGTGGCGCAGGTGGGCTGGGGGACGAGCGTGGCCACGCTCCTGTCGATCCCCTTCGCGCCGGTGGCGGGGAGCGCCGTGGACCGCTGGGGTCCGCGCGCCTGCCTCGTCGCCAACAACGTGCTGGCCGCCGTCGGTTACCTCTGCTACCTCCTGGTCGACTCGCTGCCCGCCCTGGTGGCGAGCATGCTCGTGGTGCTCGCCGCGGAGCGCCTGTACTGGGCGTCCTGGCCGGCCTTCGTCGCCGACCTCGCCCAGGGCGCCGAGCTGGACCGCTGGTACGCCTTCACCGCGGCGGGCAAGAACGCGAGCATCGCGCTCGGCGGCGCGGTCGGCGGTTCCGTCCTGGCCACCGGCTGGTCCGGGGCGCCCGTGCTCATCGTCGTCCTCAACGCGGGCACGAGCGTGCTCACGGCCCTGCTGTTCCTGCGGCCCGCGGAGCCGCGTCGGCCGCGGCCGCACGCGGACGAGGCGGAGGCGGCACCGCGGCCACCCGCCGAACCGGACGCCCGCCCGACCCCCACTGAGGCCGAGGAGGCGGGCTGGGGAACGATCCTCCGTGACCGGGTGCTGCTCTGCCTGCTCGCCTCCCAGGCCGCGCTCACCTTCGGCTGGCTCATCCCCACCGTCATCCTGCCGGTCTACCTGGTGGAGGTGCAGGACCTGCCCGCCTGGCTGCCGTCCACCACCCTGATGCTCAGCTCGCTGCTCATCGTCGGGGGCCAGACGTACGTCACCAGCCGGCTCGTCGCCGTCGGGCGCGGCCGGGTCATCTCCTGGGCGGCGGTCCTGATCCTGGGCGCCGTCGCGCTGCTCGCCGCGGTGCCTGCCGCCGGCGGGCGGACGGTGATCGCGATCGTGATCGTGGCGGTCGCGCTGTTCACCGCGGGCCAGATGACCGCGACCCCGGCCGCCGTCGCGCTGTCCGCGACCGCGGGACCGCCGCGGGCGCGCGGCCGGTTCCTCGCCCTGTTCAACCTCACCTGGACGCTGTCCGCGGTGACCGGGCCCGCGCTCGTCGGGGCCCTGGTCGAGCGGCACACCGCGGTCCTGTGGGCCGTCCTCGCGGCGCTCGTCGCGCTGGGCGGGCTCGGCTACCGGTTCACCGGACGGCTGGCGCCCGACCTGCTCGGCAGCCCGCGCGCCCAAGAACTCACCACCTCCTGACCGCACCGTCTCCTGACCCATCTCCCGCACCTCTGCGCCCTGCATCAGCCGCCCCGTACGAGGAAGAGGAACAACCCATGATTCGCCACTACGGTCCCATCAGCGGCGTCGCCACCCACGGCACGCGGTACGTCGCGACGGCCGGCTACGACAACCAGCTGATCCTCTGGGACGCGGCGACCAAGCAGCCGCTCACCCGGGTCAACCACGACCACCTGGTCAACCAGACGTCGTTCAGCCCCGACGGCCGCTTCCTCGTCAGCTCGTCCAGCGACTACTCGGCCCGCCTGTGGTCGCTCCCCGACCTGAACCTGGTCGCGGTGCTCTCCGACCACAAGGACGACGTCGAGATGTCGGTGTTCCACCCGACGAAGGAGCTGATCGCCACCGCGTCCCGCGACCACAACGTCCGCGTGTACGACTTCACCGGCACGCTGGTCACCACGTTCGAGGGGCACACCGCGGACGTCATCTCGGTCGAATGGGTCGCGGGCGCCGACGAGTTGGTGTCGTCGAGCGACGACGGAACCATCAAGCGCTGGTCCCTGGGGAGCGGCGGCATGATCGGCGACGTCGACCTGGCGGGCGTCGAGACCGACACCGTCGCCATCACCCGCGCGGGGGTGATCTACGCGGGCAACGACGAGGGCGAGATCATCGTCATCACCGGTGAGCGGACCGAGACCCGCCCCGCCCACGAGGCCGGCATCAAGCGCCTGGTCTACAACGCCGAGCGCGACCTCCTCGTGAGCCTCAGCTACGACCGCACCCTGCGGGTGTGGGACACCTCCCAGGACCTCACCCAGGTCGCCGAGGCCTCGCTGCCCTCCGACGTCTGGCCGCGCTCCTGCGCCTTCCTCGACAGCGACACCCTCGCCTTCGCCACGTTCGGCTCCTCGTACGCGACGTACCGCATCGGCGCCGGCGAGTGGGACCTCGACGGCGTGGAGCAGACCCCCTGCGTCAACGCGGTCACCGTGGCCGAGGGCCGGACGCTGACCATCGGCGACGCCGGCGTGCTGTGGATCGACGGGGTGCGGCACAGCGAGACGGGCAGCCTGTGCAACTTCCTCACCCCGGCCGCCGGGCGGGTGTTCACCGGCGGGCAGATGGGCAAGGTCTTCGACGCGCTGACCGGCGAGGTGCTGTACCAGCACCGCTCGCCGCTGAACTGCGGCGCCGCCTTCGAACGGAACGGCGTCCCGCACGTCGTCATCGGTGCGTACACCGGTGAGGGCATCGTCCTCTCCGTCGCCGCCGACGGCTCCGTCCGGCACGAGGCGACGCTCCAGCTGCACCAGAACGCCGTCAAGGGCGTCTCCGTCTCCGACGGCCGGATCTTCTCCGTGTGCGCCGACGCGAGCACCACCTGGTTCTCCATCGACGACCTGACCCAGGTCCACCACGTCCCCGAGGCGCACGACCGCATCGCCAACGGCTGCGCGCCGCTGTCCGGCGGCGACTTCGCCAGCGTGAGCCGCGACTACAAGCTGCGGCTGTGGCGCGGCTTCGAGCCCACGGTGGTCGCCACGCCGCACGACCACTCCATCAAGTGCGTCGCCGCCTCCTCCGACGGACGGTACGTCGCCACCGGTTCGTACCACGGCCTGGTCGCGGTCTACGACGTGGTGGAGGAGTCCTGGAGCACGATCACCCGGGTCACCACCGCGGGCATCTCCTCGCTGTTCCACGACGCCGCCTCGGAGCGCTTCCTGGCCGGCTCGTACGACGGCCGCGTCTACCACGTGTCCCACTGAACCGCGTCCGCCGGACGACGAACCGCATCCGCCGGGCAGAACAGGAAGAGGCAGATACCCATGTCCACCGCGGCCTTCGACTACGGACCCGATTTCTACGACGCGGCCGAGGTCTTCCCGCGCTACCAGGAGACCCGGACCGTCACCGACGAGGGGAACGCCACCCTCGAAGCGCCGTACGTCCTGTCCTTCCTCGGTGATCTGCGGGGGCGTGCGCTGCTCGACCTCGGCTGCGGGGACGGCACGTTCGGCCAGTCGGCGCTGCGGGCCGGCGCGGCCCGCTACCACGGCATCGACGGCAGTGAGCGGATGCTCGCGGCAGCGGCGGAACGGCTGGCCCCGGACACGCTGGAGCGCGCCGACCTCAGCACCTGGACGTGCCGTGAGCCGGGGGCGTGGGACCTGGTCACCGCCCGCATGGTGGTGCACTACCTGGACGACCTCCCGGCGCTGCTGCGGGAGGTCCGCACGGCCCTGGCGCCCGGCGGGCGGTTCGTCCTGTCCGCCGAGCATCCGGTGGTGACCTGCGCCTACGACGGTGACTTCCGCGACGGCGTGCCGTCCGAGATGCGGGTGCGCGGCTACTTCGACGAGGGGGCGCGCGCCTGCGAGTGGCTCGACTCCTCGGTGCGCAAGGTGCACCGGACCGTCGAGTCGTACGTCCGTGACCTGCTGGCGGCCGGGCTCACCCTCACCGGGCTGTCCGAGGGGCGTCCCGTGCCGGACAACTTCCAGGACCCCGCGGTCTGTTCGGCGCGAAGGGCCGTCCCCATGTACCTCACGCTCCGGGCGGAGAAGCCGGCCTCCTGACGGCCCCTCGAGGCCCCCTTGCCCTCTTTCGACAAGGAACCGAATGATCAGACGTACCAGACGTACCAGACGTGTCCGATACGTGGGAGCGCTCGCGGCCTCCGTGCTGCTGACCCTCCTCGCCCCGAACGCGTCGGCCGCACCGGCGGACGAGGCACCCCAGCGCCTGCGGGTGTGGCTGATGTGGGGCTCGGTGCCGGCCCCCGTGGTGGACCGGCTCGTCGACGAGTTCGAGGCCGCGCACCCCGGTGTCGAGGTGGACGTCGAGCTGCAGAGCTGGGTCGGCATCCAGGAGCGTCTCGAAACCGCGCTCGCCTCCGACGAGACGCCCGACGTGGTGGAGGCCGGCACCACCACGACGCCCTCGCTCGCCTCCGCGGACCTGCTCGAGGACCTCAGCGCGCGCGCCGACGAGCTGGGCTCCAAGGAGTGGATCCCGTCGCTGCGCGAGTCGGGCAGCTGGCAGGAGCGGCAGTACGGGGTGCCGCTGTACGCCGCGTCCCGCGTCGTGATCTACCGCAAGGACCTGTTCGCGAAGGCCAAGCTCAAGGTGCCCCGTGACCAGCGGGAGTGGCTGCGCACCACGCGGGCCCTCGACCGGTCGCAGCGGCGCGATCCCGGCTTCCAGCCGCTCTACCTGCCGGGCCAGAACTGGTACGTGCTCTCCGGCCTGCTGCACGACCGGGGCGGCCGGCTCGCCACGTACGACGGCGGGCGCTGGCACGGCGGGCTCACCGGCTCCGGCGCCGCGTCGGCGCTGAAGTACTACCGCACGCTCCAGTCGCTCTCGCAGGCCCCGAAGGACCAGGACGAGGCGCACCCGCTGCAGTACGAGGAGCTGGCGAAGGGGCAGGTCGGGCAGTTGGTCGGGCTGCCCTGGGAGCTGGCCGACGCCGAGCGGATCAATCCGGAGCTCAAGGGGAAGCTGGGCATGTTCCCGGTGCCGGGCCTCTCGAAGGACCGGCCGGGCAGTGTCTTCCTCGGCGGTTCGAACGTCGCGGTGTCGGCCCGCAGCGAGCAGCCGGAACTCGCGACGGACTGGGTGTCCCGGATCAGCGGCCCCACGGCCCAGAAGCTCATCGCGGAGACCAACGGCATGCTGCCCAACCGGCTCTCGCTGGTGCAGGACATCGCCAGCCCGGTCGTCAAGGTCCAGGCGCAGGCCGCCGCGAACGGGCACACCACTCCGGTCGACCCGCGCTGGCCGCTGGTGGAGGCCGAGCCGAACCCGCTCAAGACGCTCCTCACCGAGGTGCTCACCGGCTCTCCGGTGAAGGCGGCGGGGCGGCGTGCGAACGGAGTCGTCGAGGAGCGGATGAACGGGGCCTCACGGACGCGTGGCCGCGGCTCGCTCGACCGACGCCACTGAGCGGACCACGGGAATCCCCGGGTGACGGCCCGCCGCTCCACACGGAGTCCGGCAGTCCGTCACCCGGGTCACTCGCACGCCCGGAATCCCCAAGGAAAAGAGCTCGGCTCTCTTTACGAGAAGTTCCGGCAGCGGGCCGTTCCTTCCCGTCCATTGACAGCCCGGTAAACCCGTTCCTAGGGTCACAGCGAATTCGGCGACATCCTGGAACAGCGGCACTGGGGGGATTCGGCAAACGGATCCGCCCCTTCGGTTCCGATGCTCCCGACCAGCCTCATCGGCGCCCCGCACCATGGTGTCCGCGAACAGCGGACGACGGAGTACGACCTCACCGACCGCCGCCGACAGGAGCAGACCTGTGCCGACACCGACCGAGTCCACCGAACCCGACGCCATCGACCGGCTCGCCGAACGCCTCACCGCCTACGCCGTGCTGGCCCACGACCCGGCCGTGCCCGCCATCGCCGCCGACTACTGGGCCAAGAGCGAGCACCACTACCGCACGGTCGACGCCGCGCTCGCCGCCTTCGTCGCCGGGGACACCGGTACGGCCCGGGCCGCCGGGGCCGCCGGGGCCGCGTACGAGAAGGTCCTCACCGACCCCACCCACGCCGGGGCGCAGCTCGCCCTGCGCGCGGAACTGTCCGCGTCTCTCGGCGAACACCCCGTGCGGCGGGCGGCGTTGGCGACCGCGGTGACGGAGGCCGACCGGCACATCTGGATCGACTACCACCTCGGCGCCGACTACACCCCGGCGCCGCCCACCCCGTCCGCGGCACCCGTCGCCCGGTCGCGGACCGACGCCGCGGGCGTCCAGGTGGTGATCCCCTTCCGGGACCGGGCGGGCGGGACACGGACCCGCAACCTGCTCGCCTGCCTGCGCGCCCTGGCCGACCAGGAGGGCGGGCCCGGCCACCGGGTCACGGTGGTGGAGACCGACAGCGAGCCCCGCACCCGCGAGGCCCTGGCGGGCGTCGCGGACCGGTATGTCTTCGCCCGCAAGGACGGCCTGTTCAACAAGGCGTGGGCGGTCAACGTCGGCGTGGTCGAGGCGACGCGGGACGCGGGGGGCGAGGCCGCGTACGTGTGCGTCCTGGACGCCGACATCCTCGTCGACCGGCACTTCGTCGCCCGCAACACGGCACGCCTTCGCGACGACGGGCACGGCTCCCATCTGCCGTTCCGCTGGTCGCTCTCGCTCGACGCGCCGTCCACGCTGTGCGCCGTCGGGCTGCGCAACGACGCGGGCGCCGCCGACGTGCCCCCGTCGGTGCTGCGCGGCCTGCTGCTGCGGGAGCCGCCCGGCGGCTGCGTCTGGCTGCGCACCGACGTCTTCCACGCGGTGGGCGGCTTCGACGAGCGGTACGAGGGCTGGGGCGGCGAGGACGACGACGTGGTCGCCCGGCTCGGCGCCGCCGCGCCGTTCCGCCGTTACGACGACGCGCTGCTGCATCTCGACCACCCCCGGCCGGAGATGACGCGGGACGACGGTGAGCCCTTCAACGCCCACATCGAGCTGGGGAGTTGGACCCGCGATCACGGGTACGGCGATCCGGACAAGTTCGCCGGTGTGACTGTCTGAGGCGCCCGAGGCACCCGAGGCGCCTGAGACACCCAAGTCACCCGAGGCCTCGGAGCCGCTCACAGAGGCGCGAGGTTCTTCTTCTCCTCCGTCTGCGGCAGCGCGATCCTGCGGGCTATCGGACCTGCCGCGGCGGCCACCGCGAAGGCGGTGGCGAACACGGCGGCGAAGGCCGCGGTGTCCTCCCCGGCGCGTACGTGCGCCAGGTTGAACAGGGCGCCGCACAGGACGACGAGCAGCACGCTGGCCAGGCTGTCGGACAGCTGCAACGAGGCGGAGTTGCGGCCCTGTTCGTCGGTCGGCGAGTGTTCGAGGGTGAGGACCCCGACGCCCGGGAGCAGCAGCCCCATCCCGAAGCCGGCCACCACCAGGCCGGCGGCGACGGTCACCGCGGGCATGGCGCGCAGGGTGCCGCTCAGCGTCAGGGCCGCACCCGCGCCGTGGATCAGCGCGCCGGCGAGGACGACCCGCTCGCGCGGCCACCGCAGTCGCGGGCGGCCCTGCAGCCAGGAGGCGGCGAACCAGGTGAGCGCCGCCCCGGTGAGCGACATGCCCGCCGTCCCCGGCGACCACCGGCGTTCGTTGACGAGCATCAGCGGGATGTAGGTCTCGACGGTGAAGTACGCGCCCGCCGCGACGCCGCGCAGCAGCACCAGCGCCGGGATGCCGCGCCGTGCGCGCAGGGTGCCCGGGGGCAACAGCGTCCGCAGCCGGGCGGCCAGGAGGACAAGCCCGAGGGCCGCCGCCGGCAGCCGGAAGGGGGCCGACGGGGTGCCCGCGTACTGCAGGAGACCCGCGCCGAGCGCCACCGCGAGCGCGGGCACGAGCCGCAGCCCGGCCGCGGGACCGGCACTCCCCTCGCCCTCACCCCCCTCGGTGTCCTCCTCCCCGCCGCCGGGCCGCAGCCGTGACAGCGGGCGGGCGAGCAGGACGAGGGCGAGCACGCCGAGGGCGGCGATCCCGTGGAACACCCAGTGCCACGAGAAGCGTTCGGCGACGGCTCCCGCGACCGGCGGGCCCACCATGGACGGCAGGATCCAGCACGCGGTGATCAGCGAGAACATGCGCGGCCGCAGCACGGCGGGGTAGGCGCGGCCGACGACCACATAGAGCGCCACGGTCACCGCGCCGCCCCCGAGCCCCTGGACGTAACGGCCCAGCAGGAAGACGGCCGTGGTGGCCGCCGCCCCGGACAGCAGGGCGCCGCCCGAGAAGCAGAGCAGCCCCGCGCAGAGGGCGGGCGCGGGGCCGCGCCGGTCGGCCCAGCCGCCCGCCAGTACGGTGCCGATGACGCCGGTGGTGAGGAATCCGCCGAACGCGAGGGCGTACAGGTCGAGCCCGTCGAGGTCTTGGACGGCGATCGGCATCACCGTGCTCAGCGCGAGTCCGGCGAACGCGACCAGGACGAAGGTGCTGCTCAGTGCGAGCGTGCAGGCCCGGTAGCGGGCGGAGAGCACCCCCGGTGGCGCTGCCGTGCTGGACATGGCGCCCTCCCGGCGGACTCCCCTGCGATGGATCACCGGGAGGCTCGCACAGGCCACCCGTCGCGTCAATCGGCATCCGCGCGCCCCCACCGCGGCCCTGTGGCTACTCCTTGACCACGGCCTCCGTCCCGCCGCCGAACTCGATCAGCAGCCCCGACCGCAGTGCGATCGTCTTGCCCGGGTCCACGTCGCGCACGGTCCCGTCGTCCTTGCGTGCCGTCCACACGGTCGTGGTGCGGTTGGTGAGCCCGAACCTGCCGCGCTGCTGCGGGTGTTCGGTGACTTCGCCGACCACGGCGGTGAAGTCGTGGCGGTCGGGGTCGTCGCGCAGGTGGTGGGCGTAGACGCGGGCGCTCGGGGCGAGCCGGATGCCGCGCCGGGTGCGGAGCGTGCCGGTGCCGGTGACCAGTTCGAGGCGGGGCGGCAGGGTCAGGAGGGTGCGGCACTTCCAGCAGTTGGGGGGCGCGCCGTCGGGCTGGGTCAGGTTCTGCTTGCCGCACTTGCCGCACTGGGTGATGGCGTCGAGCACCTGGCTCAGCGCGTCGCGCCACTGCGACTCGCGCACCCTGAGCGCGGGATTGCGCAGGCCGTCCGTGAACGTGCGGACGAACAGGTCGCGCAGGATCTGCGGCAGCGCGCCCCAGGTCGCCTCGACGGTGGGCTGTTCGCCGGGCACCGGGCGGTTGCGGGTGTCCGTGGGGTCGTAGACGAACACCGGGTCGGTGCCGTACAGCCTGCGCTTGGCGGCCTCGTCCATGCAGCGGATGCTGAGGGCCTGGGCGCCGTTGAACGGGTGGTCGTTCATCAGGAGCAGGAAGAGCAGTACGGCCAGGGAGTGCAGGTCGCTCTGGGTGCCGGGCTCCTTGCCCTTGTCGCCGCGGACCAGCTCGGGCGCCATGAAGTCCATGGTGCCCGCGACGGCGGCCTCGGCGCCCTCCACGACCGCGTTGTCGTTGTCGCAGACCAGGACGTCGCCGGTGACCGGGTCGAAGAAGATGTTGCCCCAGTTGATGTCGCGGTAGGCGATGCCCCGGGAGTGCAGGGCGCGGTAGGCCTCCACGGTGTGCAGCGCCACGGTCACCAGGGTGCGCATCGTCGCGGAGGCCACCGACGGGTCGCGGCGGAAGAGCGCGGGCAGGTCGCAGAAGCGTGCGGGCCGCACGTCCATGAGGTAGCCGAAGCCGGGCTGCTTGCCCTGCGGGTCCATCACGATGGAGCGGGGCCACAGGAAGCGGGGGTCGTCCCACCCCTTGGCGATCAGGCCTTCGAGGATCTCCCGCTGGCGGGCGTCCGCGAGCTGGGGGTAGTACCACTTGACCGCGCGGTCCCCGGTCGGTGTCTGGACGCGGTAGACCTCGCCCTGGCCGCCGGAGCCGAAGAGCTCGGCGACCTTGAGCTTCTCCCCCGACTCGGCCACCAGGGTCTTTCCGGCGGCGAGCATGCCGTTCACCATTCTGTTCCTCTCTGCCCTAACGTTCGTCGCTGCTCGGTGGGGGCACCGCTATGGCGCCCACGAGGGTCGTGTCGTCCCCGGAGAACTTGGCGGCCCGCGCCAGCCAGTCGGGAAGCTGGGCCTGTACGGCCGCCACCCCCTGGTCGGCGGCGCGGTCGCCGAGGCCGGTGGCGAAGTCCAGGAAGCCCTGGTGGTCGGCGAAGCTCTTGGAGAGCCCGTCGGTGGAGAGCAGCACGCACGGCGGCGCGCCGCCGGTGAAGGGCTGCCAGTGCGCCCGCATCTTGCGCCAGGGCTCGGGCTCGCAGAGCGAGTCGGTCTCGTCGCCCATGTCGGGTCCGGTGGAGAGCGGGGTGTGCGGGGTGCCGCGGCCGTCGACGAGCACGATGTCGCCGTCGCCCAACTGCCAGCAGAACAGCGTGTGTTCGGTCAGCACGACGCCGATGAGGGTGCTGCCGTAGGCGGCGAGGTCCGGGGCCGCCGGGCGCTCGCGGGGGCCGGTGCGGGGCGCTGTGGCGAGGGAACGCGCACCGTGGGCGGGCGAGTTGGCCTCGTGCAGCAGGGCGCGCTCGTGCCAGCGGTGGCCCACCTGCTGGGGCAGGCGGCGTGCCTCCTCGCGCAGCGCGGGCCAGCCCGCCGCGTCGTCGCCGACGCGCGCGGCCTCGACGGCGAACGCCAGCGCGTACGCGGCGAACTCCTCGACCGCCCAGCGCGCCCCGAGGTCGCTGCGGAAGTGCGCGGCGCTGCCGTGCCCGTCGGCGACGGCGAGGACGACCGCGCGGCCCCCGGCCACGGACAGGGCCACGCTGCGGTCCTGGCTGTACTTCTTCGCCACTCCCTTGACCGCGCCGCTGAGCAGCTCCCACGGCGTGGGCGCCGCGGGGCCGGATCTGGTCGTCGTCTCCGGTCCGGTCACCAGATGTCGTCTTCGCCCTTGGTCAGCGACGGCACGTCGATCGGTGTCGCGGGCTTCGTGCCGTCGTCGACCTTCGGGGTGGAGGCGTCCTTGACGACCGCGGTGGACATCCAGCGGATGGCGGCGGCGAGCTGGCGGGGGTTCTTCGCCTGCAGGGGCTCCAGCTCGGGGTTGCCGAGGAACTCCTTGAGCATGCTCTTGTCCGCGTCGTCGCCGATGGCGACGGCGACGCGGACGGCGCGCTTGCCCCACGGCGTACCGTCGATGGCGCGAAGCCCGGCCCGCCAGTCGTCGGTGGGCTGGCCGTCGGAGGCGAGGGCGAGCACCGGGGGCAGGGCGCGCTGCGGCATCGGCGGGGTCTGCAGGGCGCCGGCCGCCAGCTTGAACGCGGCGCCCATGTCGGTGCCGCCGTAGATGTGCACGTCCTCCCAGGAGAACTGGTCGACCGGGGTGGGGTCGCTGACGTGCCAGCTCGCCCCGCTGGCGAAGGTGATGGCGCGCACCAGCAGGGACGCGGCGGGGTTGGACTGGGCGGCCTGCTGCATTTCGGGGATGGCCTCGCGGATGGCGAAGTTCAGCTCGCCGATCTTGCCGTTCACGCCCATGGACCCCGAGCAGTCGAGCATCCAGATGAAGTGCACGGGGCGGCTCGCCATACTGCCGCCGGGGAAGTTGTCGACGACGGTCTCGCTGGTGTCGCTCACGCTGGTCCTTTCGTGGGGAGGGGCGGGCGGCCACGGTCGGCGTGCCCGCGTCCCGGTGGTTGACGACGGTGGTGTGCGGCGGTCAGTGGGCCCCCCGCTCGGCGACCCGGTGGCGCCAAGCGGTCCATTCCTGCACGTCCTGTCCCTCGCGCTGCAGGACGGTGGCCACCTGTCCGAGGTGGTGGTGGTCGAGGTGCGCGAGGACGGGCGCGAGGGCCTGGTCGAGCAGTTCGGCGGCGACGGTGCGCCATTCCGCGGTGACGTTGTGCCGTCTCCGGGGCCGCCAGATGTGGTAGTACGCGGCCAGCTCGGCGGGTTTTCCCGGCAGTTCGTGGACCATGCGGTCGCACCGTCCCGCGTCGAGGACCTGGGCGCGGTAGGTGCCGAGCAGGTCGGGGCCCGCGGCGACGAGGATCTGCAGGCCGTGCGCCTCGCACAGGTCGAGCGGGTTGGCCCCGGCGAGGGCGCGGCCCACCCGCTCGTCGACGCCCTTGCGCAGGGCGAGGCCGAGCGGTGACACCTTGCGGTTCAGTTCCCTGAGGCGGCCCACCGAGGCCCTGCTCAGCGGCAGCCTGCCGTCGGCGAGGTCCTGGGCGGTGACGAGGAGGTCGGCGGTGTCGCGGTCCTGGGCGCCCAGCTTGCCGTCGTCGCGCATCTTGCGTGCGAAGTCGACGAGTTCGAGGTCGCAGTGGTCCGGTTCCTTGAGCCAGCCCATGACCCGGCGGCCGAGGTCCGCCTCGACGATGAGGCGGGGCGTGCAGGTGCGGGCCACCCACGACTGTTCGGCGCGGTCCGGCGGGTCGTTGCGCCACACGATGCGCCACAGCAGCCTCAGCGTCCTGACGTCCTCGACCTTCTGGGTGCCGAGGAGTTCGGTGAGCCGCCGGAAGAGTTGGGCGCCCCGCAGCCGGTCCGGGGGGCCGCTCCAGTGCGCGGCGGCGGCCGCCAGGCGGACGGTGAGGGGCGCGTCCTCGATGTGGTGGCGCAGCCAGTCGCCCTGGGGGGAGTTGGCGAGGTCCCGCAGCCGGTCGAGTTTGCGCTCGGTGAACTCGGCGATGAGCAGCCGCAGTACGCGTCGGGTGAAGGGGACCTGGTCGAGCTCGGTCAGGACCTGGGTGGCCCGCGCGCAGTCGCGGGCCCGCTCGGGGTGGAGCAGGGCGTCCGCGAGACGGTTCATGGCGTCGGCGAGCCCGGGGCCGTCGTCGGCCCCGACGGCGAGGGCGAGGCGCAGTGGCTCCGTCCAGGTGTCGATGGGGTCGCGGAGCCGGGCGCGCAGGGCGTCGTCGGCGCGGCCGCCGTACTCCTCGCGCAGCTCCCGCCAGGCGTCCTGGCCGAGCGGAAGCCCTTCGAAGGCGGCCAGGTCGGGCAGGGTGCCGCGGCCGCGGGACGCGTCGAGCCGGTGTTTGACGAGGGCGAGGGCGAGGGGCCGGGCGGCGAGGGCGTGGTCGCCGTCTAGTCCGCGGCAGAGCCGGTCGAGCTCGTCGAGGGTGCGGGCGTCGGCCTCGCCCCTGCGCACGGTGGTGGTGAGGGCGTCGATGACGGCGCGCAGGGACGCGCCGCCGAGTCCCGCGAGTTCGGCGCCGGAGAGCGTGCCCGTACCGGTTCTCTCCGTGGCGCCTCCGGAGATCAGCGGGATGAGCGCGAAGGGGCCTTCCGGCCGGGCCGTCCCGCCGGGTGCGGGGCGCGGCGGATTGCCCGCGAGCCAGCGTTCGGCGGTCAGTCTGGCCCAGGCGTCGGGCTCCACGGGCGGGCTCTCGGGACCGCCCGTGCTGTCGTGCACGCGGTACAGATACTCGAGCGTCGCGTCGTCGGAGCGGTCGAACTCCGCGTCGGGGCCGATGCCGATGAGTTGCTGCGGGGCCCGGCACGGGTCGGTGGTCCAGGTGGTGAATGTCAGTGCGGGCACGTACGCCTCGGGCAGTGAGGCGCAGGCGAGCGCCACCCAGCGGGCCACGGCCTCGGAGTCCTCCTCCACCAGGACGATCTGCCGCCCGGCGGGGTCGTCGAAGAGGCGGCGCACATCGGCGAGGAAGGGCGCGACGCGATCGGCGCGCGCCCGCGCGAACTCGACGAGGATCTCGCGGTCGAAGTGCGCCTCCGGCACCGGAAGTTCGGACTCGACGAATCCGGCGCCGAGCCTCTCACCGGCCTCATCCGCCCCGCCCGCCTCGCCGGTCGGCGGTTCCCAGGCCGTGGAGCGCCAGGTGTCGATGGGCCACACGGGCCCGGGACCCGGGGTGTCGGCGCTCAGGTGCAGTGCCTCCAGGCGCTGTCCCGGGAGGGCGGCGCACAGGAGCCGGCCGCCGTCCGGCAGCAGGCTGTAGCTCAGCTCGGTCCCCGCTCCCATGACGCGCGCGACGACGTCGCTCAACTCGCCGGTGATGTCGTGCCGTTGCTGCTCGGACACGTCGGTGTCCGCGGGGGTCGGACGGAGGATTCCGGTGTTCGGCTCCTGGCCGAGCCGGTAGCTGAGGCGTCGGATGGCCATGCCACATTCTGACCACCCGCGGCACCCGGCCGCAGGCCGTCCGCCAAGTTCACCCCCGTCCCGACGCGCCTCATCCGCACCGGTCGGGCGCGGAGCGCCCGGCGTGCGCCCTTGCGCGGGCCCGTGGTTGGGGACACCGTGGTCACGGTTTCGCACAGCAGGGCCGCGCACCGCACGGCGGCGGCCCGGACCCGGCCGGCGATCGGAGTCGACGTGAGCCCTTTCCTGCTCCCCCACACCCTGCTCGGCGAGGGACCGCACAAGGTGGTCGCGGTCCACGGCTGGTTCGCGGACCGGTCGGCGTACGGGCCGGTGCTCGCGGACCTCGACCTCGACGCGTTCCAGTACGCGCTGGTGGATCTGCGCGGGTACGGCGAGGCCAGGGACGCCGTCGGCTCGTACACCACCAGTGAGGGCGGCGCCGACGTGCTCGACCTCGCCGACCGGCTCGGCTGGGAGCGGTTCTCGCTGATCGGGCACTCCATGGGGGCCGCGGTCGCCCAGCGCGTGCTGGCCGCGGCACCGCACCGGGTGCGCCGCCTCGTGGGCGTCTCCCCGGTGCCCGCCTCCGGGCTTCCGCTGCCCGCCGACCAGTGGGAACTGTTCGCCGCCGCCGCGCACGCCCCGGAGAACCGCCGCACCATCCTCGACATCACCACGGGCGGCGTACGGCCGAGGGCCTGGCTCGACCGGATGGTGCGCCGCTCGCTGGCGGTCAGCGACGCGAAGGCCTTCCGGGCCTGGCTGGACTCCTGGGCGGGCGAGGACTTCCACACCGAGGTCGACGGCTCGCCCGTGGCCGCGCTCGCCGTCACCGGGGCGCTCGACCCGGCGCTCTCCGCCGACCTGATGCGCGGCACGTGGCTGCGCTGGTACCCCCAGGGCGAACTCGCCGAGCTGCCGGGGTCCGGGCACTACGCGATGGACGAGGTGCCCCTCGAACTGATCCGTACGGTGGAGGACTTCCTGCGCGCCGACTGTGCGATCGGCGACGACGCCACGGACATGGGCGGGCTCGCCGGGGGCTCCCTGGGCGGCGCCGCGTGAGCCTGCGCGACGCGCCCCCGCGCACACCGCCCGTGCCCGGTGTCCCCGTGCCCGACGTCTTCGACCCCCGCCTGTACGCCGAAGGCGTCCCGTACGACCGCTACCGCGTGCTGCGCGATCACCACCCCGTGGCGTGGCAGGAGGAGCCCGGGATCCTCGGCTGGCCCGCCGGTCCCGGCTTCTGGGCGGTCACCCGGCACGCGGACGTGGTGCGCGTCCTCAAGGACGCGTCGACGTACTCCTCCTGCCTGGGCGCCACCCAGATCCGCGATCCCGCCCCCGACGACCTGCCGTTCATCCGGCGCATGATGCTCAACCAGGACCCGGCCGGGGCGGACGGCGCGGGTCCCGCCGACCACGGGCGGCTGCGCAGGCTGGTCAGCCGCGCGTTCACGCCGCGCCGGATCGAGCGCTTCGAGGCGCGGGCGCGCGAGCGGGCCCGTACGCTCCTCGCGGACGCCGTGGCGCGAGGGCGCGCCGGTGACGGCACCTTCGACGTCGTCACCGACGTCACCGACGACTACGCGCTGCTCAACCTCGCCGACCTGCTCGGCGTCCCGCCGGCCGACCGGGGTCTCCTGCTGCACTGGACACGGCGGGTGATCGGCTACCAGGACCCGGACGAGGCCGCCGCTCCCGTACTCGGACCCGACGGCGAGCCGCTGAATCCGCGCTCGCCCGCGATGCTGCGCGACATGTTCGCGTACGCGCAGACGCTGGCCGCACACAAGCGCCGGCACGCGGGACCCCCCGCGGACGACGTGCTGACGGCCCTCGCCACCGACCCCGAACTCACCGGACCCGAACTGGAGATGTTCTTCTTCCTCCTCACCGTCGCGGGCAACGACACCGTGCGCGGCGCGGCACCCGGCGGCCTGCTCGCGCTCGCCGGAAGCCCCGGCGAGTACGCGCGGCTGCGCGCCGGCGCGGTCGGCGTCGCGGGCGCCGTGGACGAACTGCTGCGCGCCCACCCGCCGGTGCTCAGCTTCCGTCGGACGGCGGCCCGCGACACGGAACTCGCGGGGACGCGCATCGCCGCCGGGGACAAGGTCGTCGTCTTCCACGCCTCCGCCCACCGGGACGAGCGGGTCTTCACCGACCCGCACCGCCTGGACCTCTCGCGCTCCCCCAATCCGCACGTGGCGTTCGGCGACGGGCCGCACGTCTGCCTGGGCGCCCACTTCGCCCGGCTCCAACTGCGCGTCTTCTACGAGGAATCGGTCCGCGCCCTGCCGGAACTGCGGCTCGCGGCACCGCCCCGGCGCCTGGCCTCGCACTTCATCAACGGCCTCAAGTCGCTGCGCCTGGAGACGCTCGGGTGACCCGCGCCCGGGCTTTGCCGCGTCAGGCGTCCGCCCCGGGCACCGGCAGCCCGAGGCGTGCGAACAGGTCGCCCGCGGTCCGCAGGCACACCTCGGCACGCCCCGTGTGGCCGGCCGAGGCCAGGGTGCGGCCCAGCTGGAGCAGCGCGTCGGCCTGCAGCCGGTCGCTGCCGAGCCGCTGGGCGGCGGCCAGGCTGCGCTCCAGGTGGGCGGCGGCCGGGCCGGTGTGTCCGAGCGCCTGCTCGGCCTCGGCGAGGCCCTGCTCCACCAGCAGTTCGAGGTACCCGGACCCGGTCAGGCGGCACCCGGTCAGGGCCTCGGTGTAACTGGCCACGGCTTCGGCGGGGCGGCCGAGCTGGGCCAGCGTGCGGGCGTGGCTGCCCTGCAAGTAGACGCGGACGACGGTCCAGCCCAGCGGCCTCGCGCGGGCCAGCGCCGCGGTGAGGCGGTCCAGCGCCTCGGGCACGCGCCCCAGGGCCCGCAGCACCGAGGCGGTGTTGGCCTGCGTCTCCAGTTCGCCCCAGAGGTTGCCGCGCCGGGCGTGAACGGCGGCGCTCTCCAGGAAGAGGGCGAGCCCGGCCTCGGGTCCCTGGTCGGTCACCAGGCCCGCGACGTTGAGGAGTTGGCCGAGCAGCACCTCGTCGCCGGTGGCCCGGCTGAGCTCCAGCGCCCGGTTCACCTCGGCGAGGCCCCGGTCCTCGTCGCCGACCTGCCAGAGCCCGCCGCCCAGCATGTACCGGGCGCGGATCTCGGCGGCCGTGTCGCCACTGGCGGCGGCCGCTTCGGCGAGCGCGGCGGCGGGGCCGTTCAGCCGGGGCCAGAGGAAGTCGGCCTCCCCGAACGGGTCGAGGGCGAGCAGCAGGTCCACGGCGGGCGCGATCGGCACGCCGGGCCTGGCCACGGCTTCGCGCAACACGGCGAGCAGGGTGTCGAGCTCGCGCCGCACCCACTCCTGACCGGCGGCGGCATCCGCGAAGGCGAGGCCGTCCGCGCGGGTGGCCCTCAGTTCGTCGGGGGTGGTGCTGCCGGGCCGGGCGAGCCGATAGGCCCCTCGGACCACGGCCACACAGTGGTCGACCAGCCGCCCGAACGCCCGCTCGACCTCACCAGGACCGTCTGCGTCTACGCCACCGCCACCGGGTCGCAGCCCCCCGCCACCACGGCCCGGCTCCGCACCCCCACGCCCCGAAGCCGCTGCCCCACCACCCCACTCGCCGCCACCACCACCGACCGCCCCGGCCCCACCACCGGACATCCCACCCTCAGGCCCGACCCCCGCACCCTCGCCGCCCGAGTCCCCCGAACCGATACGCGACGCCCCGCCACCACCACCGGACATCCCACCCTCAGGCCCGACCCCCGCGCCCCCGGCGCCCGAAGCCCCGTCGGCACCCGCAGCCCCGCCGGCACCCAATCCCCCACCAGCACCCAATTCCCCACCGGCACCCGCTTCCCCACCGGCATCCAAAGCCCCGCCGTCACCGTCACCACCGGCCCCCGCCTCCTCCGCCCGCGCCCGTGCGAACAGGCGCAGCAGGTCGTGGTAGCGGTAGCCGCCCGCGGCCGGGGCCTCCAGCAGGCCCGCGTCGACCAGTTCCTCGAGCAGGGACTCGGTCTCCCGCTCGGAGCGGTCGAGTACGGCCGCGGCCATCGGCAGCGGGAACACCGGGCCCTCGATGAGCGCGGTCAGGCGGAAGGCCCTGGCCAGGGCCGGTGGCAACTGGTCGTAGCTGAGCCGGAAGCTCGCCTCGACCGCCATGCTGCCGACCTTGAGCTCGGCGAGCCTGCGCCGCTCGTCGGCGAGCCGGTCCGCGAGGGAGGCGATCGACCAGGACGGCCGCTGCCCGAGCCGGGCGCCCACGATGCGTACCGCGAGGGGCAGGCGCCCGCAGGCGGCGACCAGCGCGGCGGCGGCCCCGGGCTCGGCGGCGATCCGTTCCTCGCCCACGATCCCGGCGAGCAGCGCGAGGGCCTCTTCCTCGGTGAAGACGTCGAGTTCGAAGGACTCGGCCGTCGGCAGGGGGAGGCGGGCCCGGCTGGTCACGAGGACCGCACAGCCCGGCATGCCGGGCAGCAGCGGGGCGACCTGCCGCGCGCTCGCCGCGTTGTCGAGGAGGACGAGGACACGCCGCCCGGCGAGCACGGAGCGGTAGAGGGCGGCCCGTTCGTCGAGCCCGTCCGGCACGGAGCCGATGCCGAGGGCGCGCAGGAACCGGGCGAGCACCTCGGTGGGTTCGACCGGCACGGCCGACGCGCCGCCCAGGTCCACGTACAGCTGCCCGTCCGGGTAGCCGTCGCGGATCCGGTGCCCGGCGTGCAGGGCGAGCACGGTCTTGCCGACCCCGCCGAGCCCGGCCACCGCGGAGACGACGACCTGCGGCGCCTCGGTGCCCAGGGCGGCGACGAGCCGGTCGGTCGCCTCGGTGCGGCCGGTGAAGTCGGCGGGCGGCGCGGGCAGTTGGGCCGGGGTGGGGACGCGGTACGCGGCGGGCCCGGGCCCATCGGGCGTACCGGCCGCGGCGGTCGGGGCCGTGGCCCGCACCGGGTCCTGGCGCAGCGGACCGTACGAGGCGGCGCCCAGCGACGGGTCGGCCCGCAGGACACGCCCATGCAGCTCCCGCAGTTCGGGCCCCGGCTCCACGCCGAGCTCCTCGTCGAGCACGCGGCGCACGTCGGCGTACGCGGCGAGCGCCTCGCTCTGACGGCCGCCGCGGTAGAGGGCGAGCATCAGGTGGGCCCGCAGCGCCTCGCGCAGCGGGTGCTCGGCGACGAGAAGGGTCAGCTCGGGGATGCTCTCGGCCTGCGCGCCCAGTTCCAGGTCGAGGCGGACCCTGGTCTCCAGGGCGGTGAGCCGCCGTTCGGTGAGCGCGGCGCGCAGCAGGTCGGCGTGCGGTCCGGGCACACCGGCGAGGGGCTCGCCCCGCCACAGGTCGAGGCCCGCGCCGAGCAGGCGGCGCGCGCCCCACGGGTCGTCGGCACGGACCGCACGCTCGGCGTCCGTGACGTACTGGTGGAAGAGGTCCAGGTCGCAGGCGCCGTCGGCGACCCGCAGCCGGTAACCGCCGGGCGCGGAGAGCAGGACCGCCGCGGGCGCGCGGGACGGGCGGCCGGGCTCCAGCCTGCGCCGCAGCTGGCCGATCTGGGTCCGCAGGGTGGACAGGGCGCGGGCCGGCGCCGGGCCGCCCCAGACGCCTTCGACGAGTTCGCCGGCGGTGACGACCCGGCCGCCGCGGGCCAGCAGCATGGCCAGGATCGCGCGCTGCTGGGGCGCGAGCCGGATCGGCTCCCGGCCGGCCGCGTGCACCTTGACCGGCCCCAGCAGTGCGTAACGAAGCTCGTTCTCCTGCATGGCCCCCCACGCTCTCCCGTGTCCGTATGCGTCCCGGTGTCCCGCGCCGTCACCCGTACCGGTGCCCCGCGCCGTCGTGGATCCGTGCGCCAGCCTACGGCGGCCGTCCGGGCGCCCGACGCCGCCTCCCGCCGCCTTCGACCGAGCGCGCGCGACCGCACCCGGCCCCGACCGCCCCTCACCGACGCTCAGCAACCGCGCACCGACCGCGCACGAAGCCATGCACCACGCACCGCACCAAGCCAGGCACCGCACCGCACCGCACCGCACCAAGCCACGCACCGCGCCGCGTCCCCGAAGCGTCCCCGCAGAACATCACGATCGGATCTCACTCGGCCCGCAGTTGCCCGACCCCTCTTGTCACGGCCCGTGTAATCGTTTCCAATCCCTCGTGTAATCGATTCCACAAGGAGGTGGACCGACGATGACCCCGAGCTCGGCGAGCATCAAGGACGTCGCGGCCGAGGCCGGCGTGTCCGTTGCCACCGTGTCGCGCGTCCTGAACAGTCACCCCTCCGTCAGCCCCGCGTCCCGCACCCGCGTCCTCGCCGCAGTCGAGGCACTCGGCTACCGGCCCAACGCCGTCGCCCGTTCCCTGCGCACCGACCAGACCCGCACCCTGGGCCTCGTCATCAGCGACGTGCTCAACCCGTACTTCACCGAGCTGGCCCGCTCCGTCGAGGAGGCCGCCCGCGCGCTCGGCTACAGCGTGATCATCGGCAACGCCGACGAGCGCCCCGAACTCCAGGACCACCACGTACGGACCCTGCTCGACCGGCGGATCGACGGCCTCCTGGTCTCCCCCACCGACGGCGGCTCCCCGCTGATGCTCGACGCCGTGCGGACCGGCACCCCGATGGTCTTCGTGGACCGGTGGATCCCCGGCGTCGACGTGCCCGTGGTCCGCTCCGACGGGCGGCGGGCGGTGCGCGACCTGGTCGCGCACCTGCACGGGCTCGGCCACCGAAGGCTCGCCATCATCGCGGGCCCGGCCGCCACGACCACCGGCAGCGAGCGCGTCGAGGCCTTCCGGGACGCGCTGCACGCGTACGGCATCGCGCTGCCCGACGCGTACATCGGGCAGGGCGACTTCCAGGCCGACAGCGGGCGACGCGCCACCGAGCGCTTCCTCGCCCTGCCCGAGCCGCCCGAGGTCGTCTTCGCCGCCGACAACCTGATGGCGCTCGGCGCCCTCGACGCGATCCGCGCGCACGGCCTGCGCGTCCCGCACGACATCGGGCTCGCGGCCTTCGACGACATCCCGTGGTTCGTGCACACCGACCCGCCGGTCACCGCGATCGCCCAGCCCACCGCCGACCTCGGCCGGGCCGCCGTGCACGCGCTGATCGACCGGATCGAGGGCAGAAGCCCGCGGTCCGTGACCCTGCCCGCCCGTCTCGTCGTCCGGCGTTCCTGCGGCGAGGACACCTCCGTACGAAGGAGCAACCCGTGAGCAACCAGGACGAGTTGCTGCGCATCGAGGGAATACGCAAGACGTTCCCCGGCGTCGTCGCGCTCGACTCCGTCGACTTCGACCTGCGCCGAGGTGAGGTGCACGTCCTGCTCGGCGAGAACGGCGCGGGCAAGAGCACCCTCATCAAGATGCTCTCCGGCGCCTACCGCCCCGACAGCGGACGGATCCTCGCCGAGGGCCGCGAGGTCCGCATCCACGGCGCGCAGGACGCGGAGCGGCTCGGCATCGCCACCATCTACCAGGAGTTCAACCTCGTCCCCGACCTCACCGTCGCCGAGAACATCTTCCTGGGCCGTCAGCCGCGCCGCTTCGGCCTGGTCGACCGGAAGAAGATGGAGGCCGACGCCGAGGCGCTGCTGCGGCGGGTCGGCGTCCGGGTGTCGCCGCGCGCCAAGGTCCGCGAACTGGGCATCGCCCGGCTGCAGATGGTCGAGATCGCCAAGGCGCTGAGCCTGGACGCGCGTGTGCTCATCATGGACGAGCCGACCGCCGTGCTCACCTCCGAGGAGGTCGACAAGCTCTTCGGGATCGTGCGCACGCTGCGCGCGGACGGCGTCGGCATCGTCTTCATCACCCACCACCTGGAGGAGATCGCGGCACTCGGCGACCGCGTCACCGTCCTGCGCGACGGCCGCAGCGTCGACCAGGTGCCCGCCTCGACCCCGCAGGACGAGCTGGTCCGCCTGATGGTGGGACGCAGCATCGAGCAGCAGTATCCACGCGAACGCCCGGACACGGGACCGCCGTTGCTCCGCGTGGCGGGCCTCACCCGCGACGGCGTCTTCCACGACGTCGGCTTCGAGGTGCGGGCCGGCGAGGTCGTCGGCCTCGCGGGCCTGGTCGGCGCGGGGCGCACCGAGGTGGCGCGCGCCGTCTTCGGCGCCGATCCCTACGACGCGGGCACCGTCGACGTGCACGGCGAACGGCTGCCGCGGCACGACGTGAACGCGGCGATGGGCGCGGGCATCGGCCTGGTGCCCGAGGACCGCAAGGGGCAGGGGCTGGTCCTGGACGCGTCCGTGCGGGAGAACCTGGGGCTGGTGACGCTGCGTTCGGCGACCCGGGCCGGGCTCGTGGACCTCAAGGGGCAGCAGCGGGCGGCCGCGCGGATCGCGGAGCAGCTGGGCGTGCGGATGGCCGGGCTCGGTCAGCACGTGCGCACCCTGTCCGGCGGCAACCAGCAGAAGGTCGTCATCGGCAAGTGGCTGCTCGCCGACATCAAGGTGCTGATCCTCGACGAGCCGACGCGCGGCATCGACGTGGGCGCGAAGGTCGAGATCTACCAGCTGATCAACGAACTCACGGCCTCCGGGCACGCGGTCCTGATGATCTCCAGCGATCTGCCCGAGGTGCTCGGCATGAGCGACCGGGTCCTGGTCATGGCGCAGGGCCGGATCGCCGGCGAGCTGACGGCGGACGAAGCCACCCAGGACGCGGTGATGGCCCTCGCGGTCAGCAACACAGCCGACGATACGGCCGACGGCACGGCCGGCGACACAGACGGCGAGGCCGTCGGCGACACAGCAGTACAGCAAGTGGAAGACGAGACAGCGGAGGGCTCCCGTGGCCACTGAAACCCTGAAGCGCGACGCGGGTGGCGCACCGACGCTCCGCCGTGTCCTGCTCGACAACGGCGCGCTCAGCGCCCTGATCGTCCTGGTCGTGGCGATGTCGCTGCTCTCCGGCGACTTCCTCACCACCCAGAACCTCCTCAACGTGGGCGTGCAGGCCGCGGTCACCGCGATCCTCGCGTTCGGCGTCACGTTCGTGATCGTCTCGGCGGGCATCGACCTGTCGGTCGGCTCGGTGGCCGCGCTGTCGGCCACCGTCCTCGCCTGGACGGCGACTTCGCAGGGCCTGCCGGTCTGGCTGGCGATCGTGCTCGCCGTCGCGACCGGCATAGCCTGCGGGTTCGTCAACGGCCTGCTCGTCTCGTACGGCAAGCTCCCGCCGTTCATCGCGACGCTCGCGATGCTGTCGGTGGCCCGCGGCCTCTCCCTGGTGATCTCGCAGGGCAGCCCGATCGCGTTCCCCGACTCGGTCTCGCACCTGGGTGACACCATCGGCGGCTGGCTGCCGGTTCCGGTGATCGTGATGGTCGCGATGGGTCTCGTCACGGCGCTCGTCCTCGGACGTACGTTCATCGGCCGCTCCATGTACGCGATCGGCGGCAACGAAGAGGCCGCGCGCCTGTCCGGGCTGCGGGTCAAGCGCCAGAAGATCGTCATCTACGCGCTCTCCGGACTCTTCGCGGCCGTCGCGGGCGTCGTCCTCGCCTCCCGCCTCGTCTCCGCGCAGCCGCAGGCCGCCCAGGGGTACGAGCTGGACGCGATCGCCGCGGTCGTCATCGGCGGCGCGAGCCTGGCCGGCGGTGTCGGCAAGGCGTCCGGCACGCTGATCGGCGCGCTGATCCTCGCGGTGCTGCGCAACGGCCTCAACCTCCTGTCCGTGTCCGCCTTCTGGCAGCAGGTCGTCATCGGCGTCGTCATCGCGCTCGCCGTCCTCCTGGACACACTGCGGCGGCGGGCCGGGGCGACGCCCGGGGCCTCGTCGGGAACGGCGGGGGCCGGGGGCAAGGGTCCGCAGGCGGTCAGGTACGCGCTCGCCGCCGTGGTCGTGGCGGCCGTGGTCGGCGCGGTGTCCTTCTTCAACTCGGGCTCCTCCGGCACGAATCCGAAGATCGGCATGTCGCTCTCGACCCTGAACAACCCCTTCTTCGTCCAGATGAAGGAGGGCGCGCAGGCCGAGGCCAGGAAGTCCGGCATCGACCTGACGGTCACGGACGCGCAGAACGACGCGTCCCAGCAGACCAACCAACTGCAGAACTTCACCGGCGAGGGCGTGCAGTCCATCATCGTGAACCCGGTGGACTCCGACGCGGCGGGCCCCGCCGTGCGCGGCGCCAACCAGCAGGACATCCCGGTGGTCGCCGCGGACCGAGGGGTGAACAAGGCGAAGACCGCGACGCTCGTCGCCTCCGACAACGTCGCCGGCGGCAAGCTGGCGGCGAAGGCGCTGGCCGAGAAGCTGGGCGGCAAGGGCAAGGTCGTCGTCCTGCAGGGCACGCCCGGCACCTCCGCGAGCCGCGAGCGCGGGCAGGGCTTCGCCGAGGGCATCAAGGCGTACCCGGACATCGACGTCGTCGCCAAGCAGCCCGCGGACTTCGACCGCACCAAGGGCCTGGACGTCATGACGAACCTGCTGCAGTCCAACAAGGGCGTGAACGGCGTCTTCGCCGAGAACGACGAGATGGCGCTCGGCGCGGTCAAGGCGCTCGGCGGCAAGGCCGGCAAGAGCGTCCCCGTGGTCGGCTTCGACGGCACCCCGGACGGCCTCAAGGCGGTCGAGTCGGGCACGCTGTACGCGTCGGTGGCGCAGCAGCCCAAGGAGCTCGGCAGGATCGCGGTGCGCAACGCGGTGCGGGCCTCGCAGGACAAGAAGGTCCAGGAGATGGTGAAGGTCCCGGTGAAGGTCGTCACGGCGAAGAACGTGAAGGACTTCTCCTGACCCCGGCCCGGACCCCGGCCCGGACCACGGCCCGCCCCGGGGCCCGCCCGGCCGACCGTAACGGCCCCCGGCCCGCGCGCCACGTCAGCACCGTACGAAAGCAGGGAACAGCACATGAACGACGACTACGAGCTGCTGGTCGTGGGCTCAGCCAACGCCGACCTGGTGGTCGGCGTGGAGCGCCGCCCCGCCGCGGGCGAGACGGTCCTCGGCTCCGACCTGGCCACCCACCCCGGCGGCAAGGGCGGCAACCAGGCCGTCGCCGCGGCCCGGCTCGGCGCCCGCACCGCGCTGCTCGCCCGGGTCGGCGACGACGCCCACGGCGCACTGCTGCTCGACGCGCAGCGCGCGGCCGGCGTGGACACCGTCGGCGTCCTGGTGGGCGGCGCGCCGACCGGCGTCGCGCTGATCACGGTCGACCCGTCGGGCGACAACAGCATCGTGGTGGCGCCCGGCGCGAACGCCCGCCTCACGCCCGAGGACATCCGGGCGGCGGGCAGCCTGCTCGCGGCGGCGCGGGTGGTCTCCAGCCAACTGGAGATTCCCCTGGAAACGGTCGCCGAGGTGGCGCGCGGTCTGCGGCCCGGAGCGCGCTTCGTCCTCAACCCCTCGCCGCCCGCCCCGCTGCCGGACGAGGTCCTCGCGGCCTGCGACCCGCTCGTGGTCAACGAGCACGAGGCCCGGGTCATCCTCGGCGACACGGCGGGCGAGTCGCCCGAGGAGTGGGCGCGCGGGCTGCTCGCACTCGGCCCCCGCTCGGTCGTGATCACGCTGGGCGCCGAGGGCGCGCTCACCGCGGAGGGCGCGCCGGAGTCGTCGGACCCCTCGGCGTCCTTCGTCCGGGTCCCCAGCCCGCGCGTCGACGCGGTGGACACGACGGGCGCGGGCGACGCCTTCACCGCCGCGCTCGGCTGGCGCCTGGGCCTCGGCGAGGACCTGGCGACGGCGGCGGCCTACGCGGTACGGGTGGGCTCGGCGGCGGTCACCCGCAAGGGCGCGCAGGACTCCTACCCGACCGCGGCGGAGCTGGCGAAGCTCGCGCCGGAGGGCTCGTCCTCGTGAAGAGGTCCGGCATCCTGAACCGCCATCTCGCGGGCGCGCTGGCCGAGTTGGGGCACGGAGACACCGTGCTCATCTGCGACGCGGGCATGCCGATCCCGCCCGGCCCGCGCGTGGTGGACCTGGCGTTCCGCGCCGGGGTCCCCTCCTTCGCGGAGGTCCTCGACGGTCTGCTGGCCGAGCTGGTGGTGGAGGGCGGCACGGCGGCGCAGGAGGTGCGGGAGGCCAATGCGGCGGTGGCGCGGCTGCTGCGGGAGAGCCTGCCCGCGCTCGACCTCGTGCCGCACGAGGACCTCAAGGCCCGCTCGGCCGCGGCCCGTCTGGTGGTGCGCACCGGCGAGGCGCGGCCGTACGCCAATGTGCTGCTGAGGTGCGGGGTCTTCTTCTGACGCCGGCGGGCGAAGGAGAGCCGTCCGCAATACGAACATGGCTGACCGCATTGTGACCGGTTTCCGCTCTTGACGGTGGGTCGGCCCGGCTTCAACATCAGGCAACGCACAGCTCCAAAGGCGCCCCGCGACACCCGCGTCGCAGGGCGCCTCGCACGTTCCGTCCCTCTCGCTGTTCGGAATACGGAGCCCCACATGAGACTCTCCAGACCCGCCCGACCCGGCATGCCCGGGGCCCTCGGACGCACCACCGCCGGCCTCGCCGTCCTCGCCGCGGCCGGGCTGCTCGCCACCGCCGCGCCCACGGCGCTCGCCTCCCCCGCCGCCGCTCCCTCACCCACGCTCGCGGCGCCCGACATCCCGGTCGCCAACGTCAAGGCGCACCTGACCCAGCTCCAGTCCATCGCCTCGGCCAACGGCGGCAACCGCGCCCACGGACGGCCCGGCTACAAGGCCTCCATCGACTACGTGAAGGCCAAGCTGGACGCGGCCGGATTCACCACGAGCGTCCAGCAGTTCACCTCCAGCGGCGCGACCGGCTACAACCTCGTCGCGGACTGGCCCGGCGGCGACCCGAACAAGGTCCTGATGGCGGGCGCGCACCTCGACAGCGTGTCCGCGGGCCCCGGCATCAACGACAACGGCTCGGGCTCGGCCGGCATCCTGGAGACCGCGCTCGCCGTCTCGCGCGCCCAGCTCAAGCCGGCCAAGCACCTGCGGTTCGCCTGGTGGGGCGCCGAGGAGCTCGGCATGGTCGGCTCGCGGTACTACGTCAACAACCTGCCAACGGCGGAGCGTTCGAAGGTCAGCGGCTATCTGAACTTCGACATGATCGCCTCGCCGAACCCGGGCTACTTCGTCTACGACGACGACCCCACGATCGAGAAGACCTTCAAGGACTACTACGCGGGCCTCGGCGTCCCCACCGAGATCGAGACCGAGGGCGACGGCCGCTCGGACCACTCCCCGTTCAAGAACGTGGGCATCCCGGTCGGCGGCCTGTTCTCCGGCGCCGAGCGCGCCAAGTCCAGCGCGCAGGCCCAGAAGTGGGGCGGCACGTCGGGCCAGGCCTTCGACCGCTGCTACCACTCGTCGTGCGACTCGACGTCGAACATCAACGACACCGCCCTGGACCGCAACAGCGACGCCATCGCCCACGCGGTCTGGGCCCTCGGCACGGACGACACCCCGGTCCCGCCCGGCGACTCCTACGAGAACACCACGGACGTCACCATCCCGGACAACGGCGCCGCGGTGACCTCGACCGTCAACGTGACGGGCCGCACGGGCAACGCCCCCGCGACCCTCAAGGTGGACGTCGACATCCGCCACACCTGGCGCGGAGACGTGGTCGTCGACCTGCTCGCACCCGACGGCACGGCGTACCGCCTGAAGAACTCCAGCAGCAGCGACTCGGCGGACAACGTCATCGCGACGTACACGGTCAACGCGTCCACCGAAACGGCCAACGGCGCCTGGAAACTGCGGGTCCAGGACGTGGCGGCGCAGGACACGGGTTACATCAACAGCTGGAAGCTGACGTTCTGACCTTGTCTCCCTGCCCGGTGCACACCGGTGCAAGGATTCCGCAAGCAGCGGGCAAGCTTTCCGCCGACGTTCCTGGGCATCCCCCGACCTGGCACGTCCTGCCCATCACCGCTCGACAACCATGGGGGAAACAATGGCGGCTGAGAGTACCTCGACGTCAGTGACAGCGTTACCCGGATCCGGGGTCCGCCCTGGATCCGGGTATGCCCCGCAGTGGCTGACCCTGGTCGGCTGCAAGCGTGTTCTCGTCGTCGTACACACCGAGGTGTACGGCAGCCGACTGCGGGATCTGCTCCCGTTGCTGGAGTCGGACCTGCGGGTCCAGACGCACTTCACGATCGCACCCCACGCCTTCAACGCCGGGGCGGAGCGCCTGCTGCGCACGCTCGGCGGCACGGTGTTGCCGTGGCAGGAGGCACAGGGAACGGAGTTCGACCTCGTGCTCGCGGCCGGCTCCCAGGGGATCGAACGGTTGCGCGGCCCGCTGCTGCGCATGCCCCACGGCGCGGGACACATCAAGCTGTCGCGCACCACGGACGACCGCGACCCCGGGGCACCCCGGACGGTCGGGGAGCTGGGCCGCCAGTACCTGACATGGCAGGGAAAGGTGATCCCAAAGGCGCTGGCGCTGGCTCATCACGAAGAACTGGCCACCTTGGCCCGCACCTGCCCGGAGGCGCTGCCCATCAGCGAGGTCGTGGGAGACGCCTGTCACGACCGCCTGGTGGCGAGCCTCCCGCGGCGGGCAAGCTACCGGGCCGCCCTCGGCCTGCACCCCGGCCAGCGCCTGGTTCTCGTCTCCTCAACCTGGGGGCCGGGCTCGTCGTTCAACCGCCTGGACACCCTCCTGCCGCGCCTCGTGACGGAACTCGACCCGGAGCGTCACCTCGTGGCAGTCCTGGTGCACCCCAACGTCTGGGCCTGTCACGGCATCTGGCAAGTGCGGTCATGGCTGGCAGCCGCCGCACGACGGGGAATCATCGTGCTGCCACCGGACACCGACTGGCGTGTGCCGCTGATCGCGGCCGACTGGGTGATCGGCGACCACGGTTCGGTCACGCTGTACGCCACGCTCACCCGCGCGGCCGTCCTGTTGGCACGTTTCCCCCACAGCGACGTCAACCCCGATTCGCCTGCAGCCGAGTTGGCCAAGGTCGCGCCGGCTCTCTCCCCCGCCCATCCTCTGCCGGAACAGCTCGCCTATGCGCGGGCCGAGTACCCCGACACGGAGTACGAACGGATAGGGAGACGCATCTCCTCGGAGCCCGGGCGGTTCGCCCGCAGGATGCGGCGGCTGATGTACCGGATCCTCGGACTCGGCGAGCCCGCCTTCGAGGCGGCGTTGCCGCCCTTGCCCGTCCCCGATCCCTGGACGAAGGTCGACGCCACCGGAGAGTTACCCGCATGAGCACGGCCGTGGGACCGGAGGAACCCGTGATCGTCTGCCTCGACTGCCCTCGCCGCTGCCCGGTCACCGGCTTATGTACGGGTGAGACCTGGCGGCAGTGCGCCGACGTTCTCTACGCGGACCGTCCGCGCCCGTGCCCACTGGCGACACGTCTGGCCATAAGGATTCTGGAGCGCTACCCCGGGTGCGTACTGGTGGTGGTGCGCCGCACGTGCGGTGACTGGGCGTCCCTCGCTCGCCGGGGCGATACGCAGATCGTGCCGCCGATGGGCGGAACGGGACTGACACACCGTGATGCTGTCGGTCTCGTGCGCGAATGGTACGCAGCATTGGCGGTGGACCGGCCCGCGCGGTGGGCAGGTGAATCCGCTGTGACCGATGAACCGGGCCTCAGCCCTCGGCCCGCAAGCGCCCCTCCAGTCGATGCGCGTCAGGGGCGCTGACAGTCCGGTAGCGGGCCAGGGACTGGGCGTACCAGGCTCTGGCTCGGTCGGGCTCGCCTCGTTCCTCGGCGGACTCTCCGAGGATCTCCAGGACTCGGCCCTGCCAGTGCAAGGACCCGGTGGCCTCGAACTCGGCTTTCGCCCCCAGCAGTTGTTCTTCCGCCCGCTCGACTGCGGCCGCGTCCTCACCCGCGCACCGCAGTTCCGCCTGACCGAGCAGGGCCAGTGCTCGGGCCGCGTCATAGGGGTCGTTCTCGCCCAGCAGCGCGGCCCGGGCGGCAGCCAGGTGGGGCACTGCCTCAGCAGGTCGCCCCTCGGCCACCGCGACATCGCCCAGACAGATTCGGGTCAGGGCGGCGCCACGCCGATAGCCGATCGCCTCACGTAACGGCAGCGCCAGCCGGAAGTACCCTGCGGCCGTCGACAGCCGTCCGGCCAGCCGGTGCGACTGCCCCAGACCGTGCAGAGCCTGGGCCTCGGCCCGGAGAGCGGCCGTGCGTTCCGCCGGATCCGCCTGGCCGGCAGCACGGTCCCGGCCTTCCTCCGCAGCCGCCGCCCGCTCCCTGGCCACCTCCAGCGCTTGGCCGAACCAGTCGACGGCCTCGTCGTGACGTCCCGCGTTGCGCAGCCCGGCGCCGCCGGAGGTGAGCATCTGGCTCTCGCCCCTCGTGTCTCCCACTCGGCGGGCCGCCGCGAGGCCGATCTCATGAGCCTCGATCCACAGCTCGTAGGGGCGCAGCCGCAGAAAGAGCGGCCACATGGCGTCGGTGAGCATCCAGGCCGCGTCGTCCCAGCCACGCTCGGCGGCAGTGCGCAACACGGCCATCAGATTGGCCCGTTCGGCGTCGAGCCAGCTGAGTGCGCCGGGCGCGTCAGCGAACGGCGCGTGCCCGGCGGGGTGGTGGGCGTAGGCGCGCGGGAGGATCCGGTGGCTGGGCGTGAGCAGGCTCTCCGCCTCGGTCGCGGCGAGCAGGTAGTAGTCGACCACGCGCCGCACCGCCGCCTCGGCAACGGCACGCCCCTCGGCGTCGGCGAGCTGTGCCGCGTGAGCCTTCACCAAGTCGTGGAATCGATACCTTCCCGCACCACTGCCCGGGTCGGGGCCGAGATCCTCGATGAGGTTGACCTCCGTCAGCTCGTCGAGGAGCCGGTCCGCCTCGTCCCGCGCCAGGGCACAGGCCTCGGCTGCGACCTCGACACTGAGCACGGGTACCGGCGCTAGGCCCAGTCTTCTGTAGCCGCGCGCGTGTTCAGGAAGCAGCAGGCGGTATGACGCGTCGAGGGCGCTGCGCACCGCATATTCCCCTTCTACTCTCAGCACGTCCAAAGCACTGGCCCCCCTGGCTCCCAGTGCTCCCGCCATGGCCGCGAGCGGCTGTCGTGGCCGCGCTGCCACGCGTGCCGCGGCGACACACACGGCGAGGGGCAGTCCTGCGCAGGCCCTTGCGACCTTCAGAGCGGCGTCGGGCTCGCGAGAGACCCGCTCCGGGCCGATCCGGCGACGGAGCAGTTCCACTGCGTCCCGGGTCCCGAAGACCTCCAGCGGATGGAAGGCCGCGCCGTCCATGCCCAGGCCGCTCAACAGGCCTCTACTAGTCACCGCCGTCAATGCTCCGGCGCCGCTCGGCAGCAAGGGGCGGACCTGGGCCGCGCTGAGGGCGTTGTCGAGGAGCAGGGCGACCCGCGCCCCTGCTGTGGCCGATCGCCAGAGGGCCGACTGCTCCCCGAGGTCCGCGGGGAGCCGCTCCTCTCCCATGGCGCGCAGGAGCTGTCCGAGGAGTTCTCCCGGCCGCGCAGGCTCACCGTCGGAGTGGCCGCGCAGATCGGCGTAGAGCTGCCCGTCGGGGAAGGAATCGGCCAGTCCCAGCAGCCAGCGGCGGGCCAGGGCAGTCTTCCCCACGCCGGCCGGGCCGCTGATGACGGCGAGCACCGGGCCGCCGCGCTGGGTGGCCACCGTGCGGTCAAGCGCTGCCAGCTCCCGTGCCCGATTGGTGAAGTGACCCGGCACAGGCGGCAATTGACGAGGCGCCGCGCGAGCGCGTTGCACTGCGGGCGATGCTGCGGCATGGATGTGGACACTGCCGTGCACCCCTCGCGCCTGGATGACGGGCCCCTGCACCTGGGCAGTGCCTGCGATGGAGTTGGCGACTTCCGCCTGCGCCATGGTGGGAGACGTGCCACCGAGCCACTCGCGGAGCTGGCCGGCCAGAGCGGGCTGCTGCGCCGCCTGTTCGGCCAGGGAGACGGAGAGAGAACCCAGCAGCTCTCCGATGTCGGCCCCCGGCAGTGCCGTGGCCCACGCGCGGACAAGTTCCGCCGTACCGGGGTCGGCCGCGGTACGTGCCGCCTCCAGAAGCCCGCGCACCGCCTCCGGCCTCGCAACCGCCACCGCCAGGGCAGCCCTCAGCTCCAGGGCCGTCACCTGGTCCATCACGCCACCCCCCCCTGTTCAGTGCCCGGCCCCACGTCGCAAGGAGGCCTACCCACCCCGTGTTCGCGTCAGACCGAACGTCGCACCGATCTGAACATTCACATCAGAACAAGCCAATAAGACGAACCAACTTGCGTTGCTATTTGAACGATATTGACCTCATGCGATTCTTTGACGCCTATTCGGAACACAGGCCGACCGACGACGGACGGGGGCACTGGTGGAGATCGACATTCGTGTCCTGGGAACCGTCGCGCTGGAATGCGACGGGCGTGTCGATCTCCTCGGTTCCACGAAAGAACGCCTGGTCCTTGCCGCACTGGCCCTGGACGCAGGCCGCCCGGTCTCGCTGGACACCCTGGTGCACCGGCTGTGGGAGGACTCCCCACCGGCCAAGCCGCGCGCAGGGCTGCACACCTATGCCGCCCGCATCCGCCGGCGTCTCCGGGCCGCGGGCAGCAGCGGAATGCTCGTGCAGCGAGCCCACACCTACCTGCTCGACATCAGCCCGGAGCGAGTGGACTGCCACCGCTTCGAGCAACTCGCCCTCCGCGCACGGGCGCTCGCCGACGGAACGGACGACGTCGCGGCTCTGGACCTGTTGCGGGAGGCGGCCGGCCTGTGGCGCGGCGAGCCGCTCGCCGGGCTGAGCGGCGTATGGGCGGAGAACGTCCGCTCAGCCCTCTCCCTGAAGCAGTTGGCCGCCCACGTGACACGGTTCGGAGTCGAACTCCGCCGCGGTCGATTCGCCGAACTGGTGCCGGAGGTGGCCGCCCTCCTCGACCGGCACCCCGGTGACGAGACTCTGGCAGCACAGCTCATGACCGCGACGTACGGCTGCGGTCGGCAGGCCGACGCCCTGCACGTGTACGAGTCGGTCCGCGGTCACCTGCGTGAGCACCTCGGTACCGATCCCGGCGAGACCCTCACCCACCTGCACCGCCTCGTCCTGAAAGGAGCCCCTCTGAGCGAGCTGCTTCCCCGCAGGGAGCCGCAGGCCCCCACCCCGCACACCCTGCCCCGGCACGCGGAACTCGTCGGGCGCCGGGAGGAGCTGGCGGCCATCCTGCAGGCGGCGAGGCGCCCTGCCAGCACCGTCATCGCACTGCAGACCATCTCGGGCATGGCCGGCGTCGGAAAGACGCTGCTGGCCCTGCACGCCGCACGAACCCTGGAATCACTCTTCCCCGACGGTCAGCTCCACCTGGACCTGCGCGCGCACTCACCCGGCCAGGCACCCCTCACGGCCAAGGCCGCTCTCACGACGCTGCTGCGGATGCTGGGCATCCCCTCAGCAGACGTGCCCGATGAACTCGACGACCTCGTCGGTCTGTGGCGCACGTTGCTCAGCCGCCGACGCGCCGTCATCGTCTTGGACGACGTGACCGATCCAGACCATCTCCGTCCGCTCCTGCCCGGCCCGTCCCCGTCACTGATGATCGTCACCAGCCGCCGTCGGCTTTCCGGACTGCCGGGCGTACAACCGGTCCTGCTCGACGTGCTCCCGCAGGAGGACGCCGTCGCACTGTTCCGGAATCTGGCCGGCGAGCACCGCACCACACGCGTCCATGAGGTCAGGGCCATCGTTCAGCTCTGCGGCTACCTCCCGCTCGCTGTGGAGATCACTGCGAGACGCCTGGCCTCCCGCACCTCGTGGACAACCGGGCATCTGCTGCATCGCCTCACTCACGGACACGGGAGGCTGCGGGAGATCAGGGACGGAACCGAGGAGATAGCCCGGGCATTCGAGGTCTCGTACGACGCACTCAGCAGCGACCGAAGATCCATATTCCGTTTTCTCGGGCTCCACCTAGGCCAGCATTACGACGCATTCACGACGGCCGCCCTCGCGGATCTTCCGCTCGACCGCACGGAACGTGCCCTCGAAGGCCTCCTGGATGCCCACCTCATTCAGGAACCCAGCCCCGAGCGGTACACCACTCATGATCTGCTCGGCGAATATTCGCGCATGTTGGCGGCATCCGAACTGACGCCCGCAGAGCGGGATCAGGCGGTTCGCCGACTGATCGATTTCTATGTACAGGCGTCGGACGCGGCGGACCGGCTCATCGCCCCGCGCCGCCCCCGCAGAAGCTCCCCCAGGCGTGATTCCGGATACCGGATACCAGCATGGAACAGCCCTGCCGACGCGCGGCGCTGGCTCACGGCGGAGTGTTCCGGTCTCATCGCGGCGGAGCGCGACTGTCGGGTGCACGACCGACCGCACGAAGCGGCACTGCTCGCCGGCTCACTGGCGGGCTTCCTCCACGAGGAGAGACACTCGGGTGACGCACCGAGCATGCATCTGGCCGCCGCGGAGTACTGGCGGACCGCCGACGAGCCGGAGGCCGAGGTGTACGCGCTGATCAACAGGGGAGCCGCCCTGTCACGCAGCGGACACCACGACGGGGCCCTCGCCGCGCTCGGACAGGCACTGCGGACGGCACGGACAGTCGACCACACCGCGGTGGCCGAGGTGTTGCACGCGCGAGGCGTACTGCGATGGAACCTCGGCCGCCTTCCGCAGGCCCTCGCAGATCAACAGGAATCGCTGGTACTGCGCTCTCGCTCCGGGGACCCATGGAGCATGGCGCGCTCGGAAAACAACCTGGGCATCACGCATCTCTATCTGGGAAACTTCAAGGCCGCCCACGAGCATTTCAATTCCGCTCTCCAGCGATTCCGTTCCGTCGGCGACACACACGAAGAGGCACACGTACTGAACAACATCTCGGATCTCTTTCTGCACACAGGGGACAGAGAATCCGCACGGAATCCTTTGCAGGAAGCACGAGAGATACTCGCAACCTCGGGAACCACCGCCGAACACGCCATGGCGCAAGTAAATCTGGCCAACACCATGGACGCACTTTCAGAACTCGGCGAAATGCTCGAGGTGTATCGGGATTCTCTTGCCTCTTTCCGCCGCCTCGGGGATCGACGCAACGCCTCGATCACGCTGCACGGAATGGGCAGCGCCCTGAGCTCGGCAGCCCGCTTCCACGAGGCCGCCGAACATCACACGCGTGCGCTGGAACTGGCCAGGAGCATCGGCGCGACCCACGAAGAGGCGCTGGCCCTGCACGGGTTGGGGGCGGCCGAGCACCGGCTCGGCCGGCCGGCCGCCGCTGCCCGGCATCTCGCGGCGGCGGTGGCCGCCGCCGACAGCGCGGGAGCGGCCGACGAAGCGGCGCGGGCGCGAGCGACTCTCGCCGGTATCGAATCGGAATCCCAGGCTCCACAACCGAACGCGGGACGCTCCGCTTGAGGATCGGCGCTCCATCAGATCGGGCGCTCGGAAATTTCCGGACGGAGAACTCGGCGAATCGGTTGCGCCCAGGATTACCAGTGGGACAGGATCCCGGCGGGGCGACACAAAGCCGCCCCTCCGTCCACTCAGCAACAAGGAGCACGCTAGTAAATGGCACGAAAGCACAACGCGGGAGACCAGAAGACCGTCTCGCCGCTCCTTATGGTCACCCTTGCTGCCACCGCCATGGGCGCACTCATATGTATGCCATCGTCGTTCGGCTCGGCTGCGGAGACCATAGCCTCTAAGGGCACCTATCGGGCCGCAACTCCCCACTCCGGAGCATTACGCGCCTGACGTATTTCGGCACGGCGACGGCGACCCCGCCGCCGTGCCCACAGGGAGGAAGGGCTGCCTCAGCCCTCGTCCGCCGCCAACCGCAGCGAGATGCTGTTGATGCAGTACCGCTGGTCGGTCGGGGTGGCGTACCCCTCGCCCTCGAACACGTGGCCGAGGTGTGAGCCGCAGCGGGCGCAGCGCACCTCCGTGCGCACCATGCCGTGCGAGGTGTCCTCGATCAGCTCGACCGCGTCCGTGTCCTTCGGGTCGAAGAAGCTCGGCCAGCCGCAGTGCGACTCGAACTTCTCGCCGGAGGTGAAGAGCTCGGCGCCGCACGCGCGGCAGGAGTAGACACCCTTGGTCTTGGTGTCCGTGTACTCACCCACGAAGGCCGGTTCCGTGCCGGCTTGGCGCAGGACCTGGTACTCCGCGGGGGTCAGTTCCGCGCGCCACTGCTCGTCCGGCTTCTCGACGTCGTACGACATGGGTGAGATCCCCTTACTTCGACAGGTGGGCCAAGATCTGCGGGCCGAGGTCCGTGACGTCGCCCGCTCCCATGGTGAGAACGAGATCACCGGGCTTCGCCATTCCCGCGATGGTCCGCACGGCCTGCGCCTTGTCCTGCGCGGCCGTCACCTCGGCGCCCGCCTCGCGGGCCGCGTCGATGATCAGGGCGCTGGTGATGCCGGGGATCGGGTCCTCGCGGGCCGGATAGATGTCCAGGACCACGGAGGAGTCGGCGAGGGCGAGGGCCTGGCCCATCTCCTTGCCCAGCTCCTGGGTGCGCGAGAAGAGGTGGGGCTGGAAGAGGACGAGGATGCGGGAGTCGCCCGCTGCGGAGCGCATCGCCTCCAGGTCGGCCGTCATCTCGGTGGGGTGGTGCGCGTAGGAGTCGATGACCTGGGCGCCCGCGGCCTCGCCCTTGAGCTGCAGGCGGCGCTTGACGCCGGTGTACGACTTCAGGGCCGCGGCCAGCTGCCGGGACGGAATGCCGAGCGCGACGCCCGCCGCGAGAGCCGCGACCGCGTTGTTCGCGTAGTGGCGGCCGGGGACCGACACCGTGAAGGTGAGCAGCTTGCCGTCGAGCATCACGGTGACCTCGCTGGTCAGGCCGCGCGCG
This sequence comes from Streptomyces sp. NPDC040622, assembly GCF_055593965.1. Classification (NCBI taxonomy): domain Bacteria; kingdom Bacillati; phylum Actinomycetota; class Actinomycetes; order Kitasatosporales; family Streptomycetaceae; genus Streptomyces; species Streptomyces sp. NPDC040622. Next base: position 430,826 of record NZ_JBVIXD010000005.1, read on the forward strand.
GTGATCTTGTGGATGCGCAGGTCGGCGCCCTCGGACTCGCCGTACGTGACGACCTTCAGGCTGGACACCTCGCGCAGGCGCCGGGTCAGCTCGACCGCGCCCGCCTGGTCCGCCGAGATGACCAGGGTGCCGCCGGGGACGACCTTGCCCGCGAAGATCTCGAACGACTCGTAGATCTCGTCCATCGACGCGTAGTTGGCATGGTGGTCGAGCTCCACGTTCAGGACGATGGCGACCTCGGGCGCGTACTTGTGGAAGCTGCGGTCGCTCTCGTCGGCCTCGGCGACGAAGATGTCGCCGGCGCCGTGCAGCGCGTTCGTGCCGGGCGCGTCCAGGTCGCCGCCGATCGCGTACGACGGGTCGAGGCCGAGGGTGGAGAGGGTGACGGCGAGCATCGACGTCGTCGTGGTCTTGCCGTGCGTACCCGCGACGGCGATCGGGCGCAGGCCCTCCATCAGGCCGGCCAGGGCGTCCGACCGGTGCACGACGGGGATGCCGAGCTCGGTGGCGCGGGCCAGCTCGGGGTTGTCCGCGCGGATCGCGGAGGAGACGACGACGCAGGTCGCGTCGGAGGCGAGGTGGGCCGCGTCGTGCCCGATGTGGACCGTGACGCCGAGCGCGCGCAGCGCCTCGGCGGTGGCGGACTCCCGGGCGTCGCTGCCCGCGACCTTGGCCCCGCGCTGCGCGAGGATCTTCGCGATGCCCGACATTCCGGCGCCGCCGATGCCGATGAAGTGCGGGCGGTCCATGTCGGCCATGGACTGGGGCAGGCCGGGTGCCATGCGTGTGTCTCCCCTGGTGTGACGACGGGTGCCACGTCGTCCGTACGACGTGCGAGCAGGCCCCAGCCTATTGCCTTCGCCCGGCCGGCCCGCGCCCGGCGGGCGGGCGCGGGGCCGTACCGCGCGCCCGCCCGCCGGGCGGAGCGTCTACTCCTCGTCCGCCACGCTGTGCGAGAAGAGCTTGAGGACCGGCACCCCCACCTTGTGGCGCGCCCGTGAGGCCCAGTCCCGGTGGAAGAACTCCTCCACGTAGTGCGGGTCGGTCAGGACGATCACCTCGTCGGCGTCGGCCTCCTCGACCAGGGTCTTGAGTGCGTCGAGCGGATGGTCCTCGATGAGCCGCCCCTGTGCCTCGCAGCCCGCCACGTGCAGCGCTCTCAGCGATACCTGCAGCGCCTGCTCGCCGGGGCCGGTCGCGTCCTGCCCCTCGGGGGTCTCTCCCTCGCGCGCCGCCTCGTCCAGTTCGCCCAGGGCGACGTCGTCGATGGCACGCAGCAGCCGGTCCGCCTGATCGCCCCTGGGCTGGAGCAGTACGTGGAAGGCCACGGGCTCGTCCCCGTGCAAGGTGGTGACGAACTCCACGTCGGCGGACGTCAGGGCCTTCTCGATCATCAATACGCTTGTGAACACGCCAGGCGCCCTTCTCATCCGTGGGCCGTGCTGAGGCCCTTGCGGAAACCATCCTGCCCCGTGGCCGCACGGGGTCTGCGAGATCTAGTGTGCCCAGCCGAAGCCAAACGGAACGGCTGATTCCGCCGATTGTCAGGTACGACGGTAGCGGGTGAAGAGGAACCCGGCCTCCTCCAGTACGGATGCCAGTACGAATCGTTCCGGGACCGCGAGCGCGGGCCCCCCGGTGATCCGCTGCGCGTCGCCCGCGGTGAGCATCGGCGACACCGTCAGACAGAGCTCGTCCAGCGCTCCGGCGGCCACGAACTGGCCGAGCAGCCGGGGCCCGCCCTCCGTGAGCAGCCGGGTCAGCCCCCGCTCGGCCAGGGCGGGCGCCACCCGCTCCGGCTCCACGGTCGCGCCCTCGCCCGCGAGGACCACGACGGCGCCCGCCTTCCGCGCCGCGGCGATCCGGTCGGCGGGCGCGGCGGCCCCCGTCACCAGGAGCGTCGGCGTCACCGGCGAGGCGAAAAGCGGAACCGAGAAATCCAGGTCGAGACTCGCACTGACCACGGCGACGGCGGGCGCCGACGGCTGACCGGCCGCATCCCTGCGCCGCGCGAAGGCATCCTGCGGGCGCGCCGGGCGGTACCCCTCCTTGCGGACCGTCTCGGCGCCCACGACGACGGCGTCGGCCAGGCCCCGCAGGGTGCCGAAGATCCGCATGTCGGTGGCGCCGGAGATCGGCTGGGTGCGGCCCTCGTGGTGGGCCGCGCCGTCGAGGGTGGACACCATGTTGGCGCGCAGCCAGGTCGCCTCCCCCGCCGGGTAGGCGTAGGCCTCGGCGAGCTCGTCGAGGCCCCACTCCCGGCCGGCCGTCCCATCCGCCCGGTGGTCCCCCCGGTCAGGTGTCCGGTCGTCCGTCCGGTCAGATGTCCGGTCCTCCGTGCGGGTGGCCTTCCGATCGGCTGTCTGGTCGGTCACAGGGAACAGGCGTCGCATATCCGCAGTCTTGCACGCCCCTTAAGCTGGGGAACCGTGTCGCCCTCCACCACCACCCCCGGTCCCGGCCCCATAGCCGAAACGGCCCCCCTTTCCCTGTGCGCCCGCGAGCCCCACGTCCCCGCCGACCGTCTGGTCGCCGAGATGGTGCCGCCGCCGCGCTTCGACTCGGTCCGCTTCGACACGTACATCCCGGACCCGAATCAGCCGAGCCAGACCGAGGCCGTCCGCGTCCTGAGCGGCTTCGCGGCAGGGCTCGGCGGCGCGCACGCCTCCGGGGCCGGCAAGAAGCGCTGGTTCGCGCGGTCCAAGCCCGCGGCCCCGGCGGGGCCGCGCGGGATCTACCTCGACGGCGGGTACGGCGTCGGCAAGACCCACCTGCTGGCCTCCCTCTGGCACGCGACCCCGGCCGCGCCCGAGCAGAAGGCGTTCGGCACCTTCGTCGAGCTCACCAACCTGGTCGGCGCGCTCGGCTTCCAGCAGACGGTGCAGACCCTCGGCGGCCACCGGCTGCTCTGCATCGACGAGTTCGAGCTGGACGACCCGGGCGACACCGTCCTGGTCTCCTCGCTGCTCGCCAAGCTCGTCGAGAAGGGCGTGGCGCTCGCCGCGACCTCGAACACGCTGCCGGGCAAGCTCGGTGAGGGCCGGTTCGCCGCGACAGACTTCATGCGCGAGATCCAGGGCCTGTCCGCCCACTTCAAGGCGTTGCGGATCGACGGCGACGACTACCGCCACCGCGGTCTGCCCGAGGCGCCGGCCCCGTACTCCCAGGAGCAGGTCACCAAGGCGGCGTACGCGACCGCGGGCGCCTCGCTCGACGACTTCCCGCACCTCCTCGGCCACCTCGCCAAGGTCCACCCCAGCCGGTACGGCGCGCTGACCGACCAGCTCGCCGCCGTCTGCCTCACCGACGTGACGCCGGTGCCGGACCAGTCGACCGCTCTGCGCCTTGTGGTGCTCGCCGACCGGCTGTACGACCGAGAGGTACCAGTGCTCGCCGCCGGCGTGCCCTTCGACCGGCTCTTCAGTGAGGACATGCTGAACGGCGGGTACCGGAAGAAGTACTTCCGGGCCATCTCGCGGCTCACGGCGCTCGCGCGGGACGCCAAGGGGCTCGTGGGCGAGTAGGGCCGGCCGGGGAGGAGCGGCGGCCCCGCTGCGGCGGGGACGCGGGACGGCACGCGAAACGGAAGCTACGCGCGTGGTTCCCGTGCACCAAGGCGCGTGGTACACACATCCGGTCACATTCCTGTCCGCCAGCAGGAGGTTGCCCATCATGACTGCCACACGACGTCAGGTTCTTGCCCGTACCGGTGCCCTGGGCGCCGGAATCGCCTTCACCGGCGCGCTGTCGGAACTCTTCGCGGGCACCGCCGCCGCGCACGGGAAGGCCGGTTACGGCCCCCTCGTCCCCGACCCCCAGGGCCTGCTCGACCTGCCCAAGGGGTTCCGCTACAAGGTCCTCTCGCGTGAGGGCGACGACCTGCGGTCGGGCGAGGGCAAGGTGCCCAGCAACCACGACGGCATGGCCGCCTTCCGGGGCCGGAACGGCGGCGTCCACCTCGTGCGCAACCACGAGAACCGCGTCACCGGCAAGATCGGCGTGCCGACCGTGAAGGGCCTCACGTACGACCCGGGGGGCAAGGGCGGCTGTACGGCGCTCTCGCTCGACCGGAGAAACAACGTCCTGGGCGAGCGCGTCGCGATCGCCGGGACCGCCGTCAACTGCGCGGGCGGGCCCACGCCTTGGGGCACCTGGCTCACCTGCGAGGAGACCGAGGACAAGGCCGGCACGAACGGCTACACCAAGGACCACGGCTTCATCTTCGAGGTCGACCCGGTGGATCCGCGCCGCACCGGAGCGGTGCCGCTGACCGCGATGGGCCGCTTCCAGCACGAGGCGATCGCCGTCGACCCCTGGCGCGGTGTCGTCTACGAGACCGAGGACGCCTTCGAGAAGCCGTTCGGCCTCTTCTACCGCTTCCTGCCCAAGAAGCCCGAGGGCGGCCGCGGGTCGCTGCGCGCGGGCGGCAGGCTGCAGGCCATGCGGGTGCCCGGCGTGCCCGACCTGTCCTCCGTCCAGGAGACGGGCACGTCCTTCGACGGCATCGAGTGGGTCGACGTACCGGACCCGCTGGCCGCGCAGACCCCCATCCGTCACCAGGACTTCGGCAAGAAGGGCATCACGCACGCGCAGAAGCTGGAGGGCTGCTACTGGGGCGGCTCGTCCGTCTACTTCGTGTCGTCCTTCGCCCACAGCGCGGAGGGCTCGGCGGGCGACCACTTCGGCCAGATCTGGCGGTACGAACCGTCCAGGCGCCGCCTCACCCTCGTGATCGTGTTCGGCCCGAGCACCGACATCCAGCTGCCCGGCGAGTCCCCCGACAACATCTGCCTCGCGCCCAGCGGCGGCCTGATGGTGTGCGAGGACGGCGGCGGCGCCCAGCACGTGTACGGCCTGACCCGGGGCGGCGAGGTGTACGCGATGGCGCGCGGCCGGCAGAACATCGGCACCCCCGAGGAGCCCGAGTGGGGCGAGTTCGCGGGTGTCACCTTCTCGCCGGACCACGACACGATGTACGTGAACTGCTACACGCCCGGCACGACGTTCGCGGTGACGGGGCCCTGGCACAAGTAGCGCCCCCTCGGCCCTGGTCGCACGATCGGGGGAGACGACCGGAAGGGGTGCGCGGTGGCGAAGTCCGAGAAGGGCACGAAGAAGCGGGAAAAGGCCGGCAAGGACGGCAAGGGCAGCACGAAGCACGCCAAGAAGTCCGGCGCCACGTCCGGCCCGAAGAACGGCCCGAAGAACGGCCCGAAGCCCGACGCCAAGGCCGGGAAGAAGGCTCCCGCCTCCCTTCGTGAGCTGCTGCGCGTCCCCGAGGGCGAGCGCGTCGACCTGGCCTCGTACCCGGCCGACGCGACGCCCGCGGGCCCCGCAGGCAAGCGCGCGGGGCTCGCGGACACCGCCCGGATGGGCGAACGCCTCGCCGACCTCCAGGAACGCCTGTACGCCGCGAGCACGGCGGGCGACCGCCGCCGCGTCCTGCTGGTCCTGCAGGGCATGGACACCAGCGGCAAGGGCGGCACGGTCAAGCACGTCATCGGCCTCTTCAATCCGTCGGGCTGCCGCATCAAGGCCTTCAAGGCACCCACCGCGGAGGAGCAGAACCACCCCTTCCTCTGGCGCATCATGAAGGCGCTCCCGCAGCCCGGCGAGATCGGCATCTTCGACCGCTCGCACTACGAGGACGTGCTCATCGCCCGCGTCCGCGAGCTGGTCCCGCGCAGCCAACTCGGCCGCCGCTACGGCCAGATCAACCGCTTCGAGAAGTCCCTGGCCGACGACGGCGTCACCGTGGTCAAGTGCTTCCTCCACATCTCCTACGACCAACAGCGCCGCCGCCTGCTCGAACGCCTCGACAACCCCGACAAGCACTGGAAGTTCAACCCCGGCGACATCGACGAGCGCGCGCTGTGGGCCGCCTACCAGGAGGCGTACGAGATCGCCCTGGAACGCTGCTCGACGACGGCGGCCCCCTGGTACGTGATCCCCGCCGACCGCAAGTGGTACCGCAACTGGGCCATCAGCAGGCTCCTCCTGGACCACCTGGAGGACCTGGACCCGCACTACCCGAAGGCGTCCTTCGACGTCGAGGAGAACCGCCGACGACTTCAGGAGACGGTGAACCTCTGAGGCAGGCGCCCCGCGTCCCACAGCGCGTCGAGCCGTCGGAAGAGCCCATCGAGTCCCTTCGCCCGCTCCGCCCGCTCCTCGTCGGTCATCTCGCCGAGCGGATCGGTGAAGCCGAAGGTCCCGAGGTCAGGTCCGCTCGGCCTGCTCCTCGTAGCACGTCGGCCCGTCCACCAGGCGCTCCGCCTGGTGGACGTCGAACTCGCGCATGCTCACCCGCCGGTCACCGGATAGTGGTCCGACAGGTTCGTGTACGTATACTTCTTGCCCCAGCTCGACACCGTCCAGGGGGCGCTCTGTTCCTTGATCACGTCGTTGTGCCACGTGGCGGGGCGCGCGTGGCCCTTGCGGTGGAGGATGTGATCGAGGTCCTCGCGCGGGTCGTCGGGGTAGCGCTCGGAGGCGATCGAGTTGTCCCGGGTGTCGAAGGAGTACGGGTGGCCCGTTCGGCTGTCGGCGGGGGCGAGGCCGCCGTCGGTGAGCATCGAGGCGTACTCGGCGCTGTGCGAGTCGACGTTGAAGTCGCCCGCGACGATGACCTGTTCGTCCGCCGGGATGTTCTTGGCGTCCAGGAACGCGTCCATCTCCTTGAACTGCCGCGCGCGCGTCGAGGCCGCCTCGCCGCTGCCGCAGCCGGGGTCGGTGGACTGGGTGTGCGTGCCGACGACGTGCGTCCTGGCGCCGTTCACGTCGAGGACGGCGTAGACGAAGCCCTTGTTGGAGTAGGAGTCGGAGCCGCACGCGTCCTTGTAGACGTACTGCTCCTTGCGCACGATCGGCCACTTGCTCAGGACCGTCACGCCGCCGTCCTCCGGCGTCACAGCCGAGTACGCGCCGCCGGTGGCGTCCCAGCCGCTCTTGCCGCGGCCCAGCACGGGCGTCTGGTGCGGATAGCGGTCCGCGGCCCGCGCCGCCAGCGCGTCGGACGCGGAGTTGTCGAACGCCTCCTGGAGCACGACGACGTCCTGGCCCCGGAAGAAGTCCGCGGCCGGTATCGCCGTGGCGCGGTGGTCCTGGCCCCAGTTGGGGTAGAGCGTCTTGCTGAACAGGAAGGTGTTGTACGTGAGCACCTTGAGCGAGGGAGGAGCGGCGGCGTCGGCGGTCGCGGAGGGGGCGACGGCGGCGAGCGTGGCGGCGGCGAGCACCGAGGTGACCGCGGCGGCGTGGGTCCTGCGCAGCGCTGAGTGCGGCACGGAGACTCCTGGTGGTGGAGGAGGGTGGGGGGCGGGACCGCTGTTCCGACCGGTGCGGGAGCGGCCCTTGTTCGGACGCTCGGACATCAAACCAGCCGCGATTACTTCTGGGGATACTTCCGGTGAACACGCGTTCCGGCCCCGCCCGCAAAGTCACGTCGGCGGGACGCCGGACGGCCCCTTGACGGCGTTCCCCGACGCGCGGGCGCCTCTGCGAGGAGGGGGTGGACGGCAGGGTCCGGCGCCCCGGCGAGCCGCCGCCAGGAGCCCGCAGACGGCTTCCCGGGGATACCCGGAGAACGCCTCTGAGCTGGGCTTTCGCAGGTCCCCCAGCCTACAATTCCCCCCTGGGGAAAGGGGACTTGATGGATCGCGACATCCGCACGGTCGACGACGTACTGCGGCTCCTGGACGGACTGTTCGCTCCGGAGGCCGACCGCTGGAGCGCCGACGGGGCCTCCTGGTGGGACGGCTTCTACAGCGACCGCACCAGGCCCGTGCCGTTCTTCGCGGCCAAGCCGGACGAGAACCTCGTCTCGTACGCCGACCGGGGCATCGTCACACCGGGCCGCGCCCTCGACCTCGGCTGCGGCCCGGGCCGCAACGCCCTCCACCTCGCCGCCCTCGGCCACGAGGTGGACGCCGTCGACCTGTCACCGGCCGCCCTCGACTGGGCCGCGGAGCGCGCCCGCGAGGCGGGGGCCGACGTACGGTTCCACCTCGGCGACGCCTTCGCGCTCACGGAGACCGCCCTGGCGGGCCCCTACGACCTGATCTACGACTCGGGCTGCTTCCACCACCTGCCGCCGCACCGCCGCGTCAGCTACCTGGCGCTCCTGGACCGGTGCCTGGCGCCCGGCGGCCACTACGCGCTGACCTGCTTCGCGGCCGGCGAGGCGGGCATGGGGTCCGAGCTGCCCGACGCGGACTTCTACCGCCAGGCACGGCTGCACGGCGGCCTCGCCTACACCGCGGACGCGCTGCGCCGGATCTTCGCCGACCTGACGGAGGTCGAGGTGCGCCGCATGCGCGAGGAGCCGCCCGCGTCGGAGCTCTTCGGCGAGCCCTTCCTCTGGACGGCCCTGTTCCGTCGCGACGCGGCGGCCGGCTGAGGCCCGGTCAGCGCGGCTGCCGCACGAGCCGCACCTTGTCGACGCCGAGCAGCCCCGCGAGCGGCACCTTCGCGGTGGTCTGACGCGGGTCGACCGTCGCCCCGTCGGCGCGCAGGATGTCGAGGAGCATCCCGGCGAGCGGCATCACCATGTGCCGCCCCCAGCAGCGTTCGGAGGCGTGGCCGAAGGGGAGGTAGCCGGGGTGGTCGTCGGGGTCGAGGTCGGCCCAGCGTCCGGGGCGGAAGTCGTCGGGGTCGTCCCAGAGTCCGGGGTCGCGGTGGCTGAGCAGCGGCAGGATCAGGATGTCGTCGGCCGTGCCGATGCGGTCGTCGAGGGCGCAGTACTCGGGGGACGCGTTGCGCAGGAGGTTCCAGGAGGGCGGCAACAGCCGCATCGCCTCGTACAGGATGTGCTCGTTGGGGGTGTCCTCGTCGAACGGCGCCCCGAGCCAGTACGCGTTGGCGACGAGCGTGGAGATGGTGAAGCAGACCGGGGCGGCGGCCCGCCGGTACAGGCCCATGGCGTAGCGGCGGTCGCCGTAGGTCGCGGCCTTCGCGGTCAGGCCCGCGATGCTGGTGACGGGGGCGCCGGGGCGGGGCCTGCCGGGCAGGGCTGCGCCGGCGGCGATGACCGTCCAGGTGAGCTTGGGGGTCAGCTCCAGGGTGCGGTCCATGAGGATGCGCAGCCGGTACGGGTCGGCGCCGAGGATGAGGTCGCGCAGGTACACGTGGCCGACGTGGGGCCACTCCCCCGAGAGGTCGACGTCTCCCGGCACGGGCTTCTTGAGGGCCGCCCGTACGTCGCGGCCGATGGCCTGCATGACGGTGGACGCCTCGGTGCGCGGGATGGAACGGCCCTGCAGCGGCTTGAAGGTGGGGCGTTCGCGGTCGGTGGCCAGACGCGCGGCGAGGATCTGGTCGGTCAGGGCGGGCCCGGCGACGCCGACGGTGTCGTCGTCCAGGCGGAACAGGTCCTGGCCGCGGTGGTCGCGCAGCAGGGCGTCGAGGCGCGGCGTGAAGACGGTCGTCCGCGCGAGCCGGTCGGTACCGGATATGGACATCGGGGATCTCCCAGAGCGGGAGGCCCGTGCCCGGCGGGCCCGTGGGGGCACACCGGACGCGGGCCTCGACGGCGCGTTACGTCCCTAAGGGATGTGCATCCGCGCGGGATGCGCGCGGTGCCTGGCCGGCCGGTCTAGTACCAGATGTACCAGGCGTAGGACTTGAGGCTCTTCTCGCCGGTGATCTTCTTCTTGAGGGAACGGACAGCCTTCATGGGGATACCTCCGTCACTTCCGTGGAGTCCGCGCCGGACCATGTGTCGGTCCGGGCCGGACGGGGACCTGCGGAGCGTCTCTGTGTCCAATCAACACCTGATAAACGAGCAGGTGATACGCCATGCCGGGCATATCCGGAGACAGCCGGGGCCGATCCGCGACAGCGCGCGTGAGCGGAACGTCGGCGTGTGGGGCGCGGCTGCTCCCGGGGGCGCCTCGGCCCATCCTGGAAGAGGGCTCCGAGCAGCTGTCCGTTCCGCTCGCGGCGGGGCGGGCGGGGCGGCGGCCGCGGCGAGCGGCACGGAAGAGGAATCCGGCGTCGGCGGGGCGCCGGCGGCTCACAGGTCGGCGAGTGCCCCGTCCACCGTGGCGAGCAGGACCGCGCGGTCGTCCTGTACGCGGCTGAGGACGCGCAGGCCGTAGTACGTGCTCTGCACCCGGCGGGCCACGGTCCGCGCGTCACCCGTGGAGCGGACCTCGCCCGCGCGGCGGCCCTCCTCCACGACCGTGCACAGCTCGTTCTCGACCCGGTCGAAGCTGTGCCGCACGGCGTCCCTGACCTCGGGGTCGAGTCCGGCGAGCTCGACGGCCGCGTTGATCGCGAAGCAGCCGCGTGTGCCCGTCGCGTCGAGGTCGGCGTCCACGGCGTGGATCATCATGGCGCGCAGCCGTTCCTTCGCCGGGCCCGCGCCCCGCAGGATGGCGACCTGCTCGGCGGTGGCGGTGTCGTAGTAGCGCCGCAGGGCCCGGAGGTAGAGCTGCCGTTTGCCGCCGAAGGTGTTGTAGAGGCTGGAGGGGCCAAGACCCGTGCTGTCGCACAGGTCCCGCGTGGAGGTGCCTTCGTACCCGTGGCGCCAGAACGTCTCCATGGCCGCGGTGACGACACGGTCCTCGTCGAACTCTCGTGGTCTGGCCATGCGTCCACAGTAAAGGTTTTGGAACTGTCTTACAAAACCTGCTCGACGGCTCCGGCCACCTCGATGCCGATCAGCGGCGGCCGGTCCCGCTCGACCCGCCGCAGCCGCGCGGCCCACAGCACGCCCAGCGCCCCCACGGCGGCCAGCGCGGCACCGGCCCAGGCCACCGAGGCATAGCCGTACCCGGCGTCGACGGCGAGGCCGCCGAGCAGCGGGGCGACGGTGTTGCCGACGTTGAACGCGGCCGTGTTGACCGCGCCGACCAGCGTCGGGGCGCCCGGCGCGAGGGTGAACACCCGTGACTGCAGGGCGGGGTTGGTGACGTATCCGGCGAGGCCGAGCAGGAAGACCAGGACGATCACCACGGCGGTCACGTGCGCCGCGAGCGCGAGCAGTGCGGAGAAGAGGGCCAGCGCGCCGAGCCCCAGGCCGAGCGTGCCGAGGGGCCGCGTCTGGCCGGTGCGGCCGCCGATCGCGATGCCCGCCATCCCGCCGACACCGAACAGGGCGAGAACCGCGGGCACCCACCCTTCGGGGACCCCGCTCACGTCGGTGAGCAGGGCGGCCAGATAGCTGAAGGTGACGATGACCGCGCCGAAGGCGAAGGCGGTGACGGCGTACGAGAGCCAGAGCTGCGGCCGGGCCATGGCGCGCAGTTCGGCCTTGACGGAGGGCCGCTCACCCGCGCCCCGGCCGCCGGGGACGACGAGCAGCGTGCAGACCAGGCTGACCGCGGTGGCGGCGGCCACCGCCCAGAACGCGGCGCGCCAGCCGGAGTGCTGGCTCAGCAGCGTGCCCGCGGGGACGCCGACGACGGTGGCGAGGGTCAGACCGCCGGCCACCACCGCGACCGCCCGCGCCTTGGCGTCCGCGGGGACGAGCGCCACCGCGGTGGCCACGGCGACGCCCCAGTACCCGGCGTACGCGAGGGCGCTGACGACGCGGGTGACGAACAGGGCCGCGTAGCCGGGCGCGAGGGCGCCGACCACGTGGGCCACGACGAAGGCCGCCTGGAGCGACACGAGCGCCGTGCGGCGCGGCCAGCCCAGGGTGGCGACGGCGAGCAGCGGCGCGCCGACGACCATGCCGATCGCGAAGGCCGAGATGAGCAGCCCGGCGTCGGGGACGGACACCCCGAGGTCGTCGGCCATGCCCGGCAGCAGGCCGGACAGCATGAACTCCGATGTTCCCTGGGTGAAGATGCCGAGCCCGACTATGTACACCGCAAGCGGCATGGAAGCGGTCCTCCCGATGGCGACGTACGGCCGTCCCGTTTCTTTTGGAGCGACCGCTTCAGAACTGACGGGTGAGGACGCTAGCACGTTTTGGAGCACTCGATTCAGAACGGGTGGGTGCGACGGCCGGGACCGGCTCGCGCCATGCTTCGACGAGCAAGAAGCGCAGACACCAGCCCGCAGCCAGCAGCTGGCAACCCGCAACCCGCAACCCGCAACCCGCAACCCGCAACCAGAAAGGCACCATCACCATGAAGTTGCACACCCACGAGTGGGGCAGCGGCGATCGCGTCGCCCTCCTGGTCCACGGGATCATGTCGGATCACCGCACCTGGCGGCTCGTGGGGCCCGCCCTCGCCGCGAAGGGCTACCGCGTCATCGGCGTCGACCTGCGTGGACACGGCGCGAGCGGACGCGGCGCGTACGGCGCGCAGATCTTCGCGGACGACCTCGTCGACACGCTGCCGGCCGGCGCGGAGCTGGCGCTCGGGCACTCGCTCGGTGGCCTCGCCCTCTCCCTCGCGGCCGAGCGGCTCGCGCCCGCGCGGGCCGTCTACTCGGACCCGGCGTGGAGGTTCGGCACGGAGGGCTCCGCCGACCCCGCGACGTTCGTGGAGTTCCAGCGGGTCCCCGGCCGGGTGATAGCGAAGTTCAACCCGCGCTGGGACGAGGCCGACGTCGACATCGAGGTCGCCACGCTGGCCGCCTGGGACCCGGACACCGCGCTGTCGCTCTCCGGCGCGGGCGACCTCACCCCGGTCGCCCCCGTGGTCCCCTCGCTCGTCCAGGTCGCGGACCCCAGCGTCGTCGTCGACGAGGCGCTCAAGAAGGAGCTGACGCGGCGCGGTTTCGAGGTACGGACGGTCCTGGGCGCCGGGCACACCATCCACCGCGACGACTTCGACGGGTTCATGGCGTCACTGGAGGGGTGGGTGTAGGCGCGCACCCGGGGCGGCACCGGCGGTCTTGCACGCCTCGATCACCCCGCACTCGGCGTCCCAGATCTCCCACGCGGTCCTGAACCCCCGAGTCCGGCCTCACGGACCTCGGCCTCACGAACCTCGCCCTCACGAACCTCGGCCTCACGAACCTCCGCCTTCGTGAGCGGCGGCGCCGGACTCCCCCGGCCCGCGCCCTCCGTCCGCCTCGTCGTGGCGCCACCCTGCGACTCGGTGCGGACGGGTGGCAGCGGCCCGGCGATGCGGTGAGACAGCGCGACCCTTGGCCCATTTACCCGATTTACGGCATTCCCGTATATATCTTCTTCCGGTGATCACTCTCGTACGGAGATGCGCCGCGCTCTGCGCCCTCGGCACCCTGACCGCCGCCCTGGCCGGCTGCGCCGGCGACACCGCCCCGCCCGGTCACCCGGGTCACCCCGCCCGGACCCCCGCGGCGACCACCATCGCGCCGTCCGCGCCGCCCACCCTCGCGCCTGGACCCGCCGGGCTCACCCCCGTGTTCAAGAACGGGTCCCGGACCCTGGGGCGCACCGTGGCCCTCACCTTCGACGCCGACATGACCTCGGACCAGGGGCGGCGCGCGGCGGGCGGTGAACGGTTCGACAACCCGGCGCTCGTCGCCACGCTGCGGCGCCTGAAGGTGCCGGCGACGTTCTTCATGACGGGACGGTGGGCCGAGGAGTACCCCGCGCAGGCCAAGGACATCGGACGCGACCCGCTCTTCGAGGTCGCCAACCACTCGTACAGCCACCACGCCTTCACCGGCAGCTGCTACGGCCTGCCGTCCGTCCCGGCCGCCCGCATGCACGCCGACGTGGAGCGCGCCTTCGCCGCGTTCCGCGCGGCGGGCGTCCGGCGCTCGGTGCCGTACTTCCGCTTCCCCGGCGGGTGTTACGACCAGCGGGCCCTGCGCGCGCTGGCCCCCGGCGGCGTCACCGCCGTGCAGTGGGACGTGGTCAGCGGCGACGCCTTCGCGACGGACTCCGACGCGGTGGCCCGGCAGGTGCTCGAAGGGGTGCGGCCCGGCTCGGTCGTCGTCATGCACTGCACCCGCAGTGCGGCGCCCGCCACGGAGCGCGCCCTGCGCACGATCATCCCGAAGCTCCGCGAGCGCGGGTTCCGGTTCGTCCGGGTCTCCGAGCAGATCGGGGCCGCGGGGGCGGCGGCGGGAGCGGCGGGAGCGCGCGGCTAGAGGGCTCTAGGCTGGCCCCATGGCGGACGAGAACTACTGCGAGGCGGCGGCCGGTACGGGGCGCTCCGGGCCGGGGACGGACGGCGGCGCCGCACCGCGGGACACGCCGGCGCCGGCCGGGCCGGCGCCCGACGAACCCTTCGCCGAGTGCGTGCTGTGCCGCGCGCCGACCGAGTACCCGGAGTCGCGGAAGGGCAGCACGCTCTGCCCGGTGTGCGAGTGGCAGGAGGCGCAGCGCTCGGCCTGCTCGGGGTGACGCGCGGCCCTCTGGAAGTGACGCACGGCCCTCTCGGGGTGGCGTGCGGCCCTCTCGGGGTGAGGTGAACCGATCACCCCCGCCGAGAGCTGAGCGCGCACGCCGTCCACACCGCTGCCGCCGCGACGGCCCCCGCCAGCGCCAGCGCGCCCAGCGACAACGGCACCGTGCCCTCCCTCGACCCGGCGGTCAGATCGGTGAGGACCGACTTCGCCGGGGAGCCCGTGGTGACGAGCAGGAGCAGCGCGCCGAGCAGCATCACGGGGACGGCGCGCCCGGCGGAGCGCAGCAGGGGCCAGTTGGCGAGGGCCCCCATCGCGGTGCCGAGCAACGCGCTGACCAGCATCGCGAGCAGACCGGCCGCACCCGCCCCGAGCCGCGGCACCGGCAGCCGTGCATCGGTGCTCGCCGCCCTGCTGATGACCGTCACGACGAGGACCGCCGCCCCGCCGAGCACCGCCGACGCGAGGAACGCGGCGAGCAGCGAGGCGAGGTGGGCCCGCCCGGGACCGGCGGCCGCCGCGGCACAACTGCGGGCCGCGGGCGGCTCGTTGGTCACGCAGATCCGTACGAGCCAGGCGGCCACGGGCAGCAGGGCCGCGGCGGCGTACGCGAGAGAGTCCAGGACGGGCTGCCCGGACTGGACGCCGACGGCGAGGAACACGGCGTACAGGATGACGGGCGGGAGCCAGCGCTGGGAGCGCACCAGCAGGGCGCCCTGGTAGCTCAACAGGGCACGCATCACAGCTCCTCCTCGCCCGGCGCCTGCGCCGCGCTCCCCACCGACACGGATCCAGCCACGGACCCCGGCCCCGTCACGGCCCCCGACACCGACACCGACACCGACACCACGTGCCACGGCGGCCGTGCGGTCAGGAGTTCCCTCAGGACCCGGTCCGAGTGGGGCTCCGGGACCGAGAGTCGCGTGATGCCGTCGGAGACCGATGGCACCGATGACACCGCCGTGGCCGCCGTGGCCGCCGTGGCCGCCGTGGCCGCCGTGACCGTCGCAGCCACCGAATCCGGGAGCTCCGCGCCCCGTGGCCCCCGCACCTCGATGAGGACGGCCGGCCCACCCCTCGCCTCCGACCCCGGCTCCGGCCCCGAAGTGCCCTCCTGCGTAAGGCGCTTCAGCGCCGTGCCGACCACCGCGTACCTCTCGTCGGCCACCCCCAGGAGGCGGCGGGGGTCGTGGTCGACGAAGACCACGGAGCCGCCCGCCGCCGTGCGCTCGGCCACCGCGCGGTCGAGTTCGGCGCGGGCGGGTGCGTCCAGGCCCGTCCATGCCTCGTCGAGGACGAGGAGTTCGGGGTCGGCCAGCAGCGCCTGCGCCACGGCGACCTTCTGGCTGCTGCCCTTGGAGAGTTCCGACAGCGGGGTCCGCGCGTATCCGGCGGCGCCGAAGCGCTCCAGCCACTCCGTGGCGCGCCGCCCCGCCGCGTCCCGTGCGAGGCCGTGGACGCGGCCGAGGTGTGTGAGGTAGCCGATCGCGGTGAACGGCAGTGCGGCGGGGAACCTTTCGGGGACGAACGCCGTGCGCGGGCGCCCGCTCACGCGCCCCGCGGAGGGCGCGTCGATACCGGCGACGATCCTCAACAGGGTTGATTTCCCAGTGCCGTTGGCGCCTTCGATCCGCACCAGCGAGCCCGTCCGTATGCCGAGGTCGACATCGCGCAGCACCCACGCGCCGCGCATGCCGTAACGGCGGCCCACTCCGTCGAGCCGCACCGCGAGATCACGTTCCATGCGGGTCATCCTCGCGCACGGCCGCCCGGGGCCCGCCCGGGGAGCAGCCGGGGCCGATCTTCCGCCCGGCAGGCTGGCAGACTGGCGAGCGTGAGCAGCGACGAGACGACCACCCCCGACGTGCCGGACGCGCAGGACAGCCCGTTCCGGCATGAGACCACCTCGCGCGACGAGGCACCGCAGTTCGTGCTGCCGCTGGTCGCCCGCATGGAGCGCGCCGCTCCCCCGGCCCGCACCGACGCCCTGGAGACCGCGGCCCGCGCCGTCCTGGTGATGCTGAGCGACGAACGGTCCGTCGGCGACGGCGCGTGGGCACAGGCGATGCGCGACTGGCAGGACGCCCGCATCCGCAAGGTGGTGCGCCGGGCCCGCGGCGCCGAGTGGCGCAGGGCCGAGGCACTGCCCGGCATCACGGTCACCGGCAAATCGGCTGAGGTCCGCGTCTTCCCGCCGGTCCCCCTGGACGGCTGGCCCAAGGACCTGGCACGCCTGCAGGTGTCGGGCACGGACCTGGACGACCCCGAGCCCCCGGCCGACGCCGACCCGACGCACGCCGTCCTGTGGATGAGCCCCGAGGTCGACATGTCGGCGGGCAAGGCGATGGCCCAGGCGGGCCACGGCGCCCAGCTGGCCTGGTGGGAGCTCTCGGACGAGGACCGCACCGCCTGGCGCGAAGCAGGCTTCCCGCTCTCCGTGCGCACCGCGGGGACGGCCCACTGGCACGAACTGACCGCGGGCGGCCTGCCCGTGGTCCGCGACGCGGGCTTCACCGAGATCGCCCCGGGCTCCTGCACGGTCGTCGCCGACCACCCGGCCCTGCGCCGAGGATCAAGTGCGGAAGCTGCTCGGCGACCTGGCACGCACCGGTGACCACACGGTCGTGCTCACCACCCACGACATGGTGGAGGTGGAGGCGCTCTGCCGCCGCCTGGTCGTCATCGACCAGGGGCACGTCGTCTTCGACGGCGAGCGCGGCGAACTCGCCGCGGCGGCACACCACGGGCGCACGGTCGTGGTGGAGTTCGAGACGCCGCCCGGACCGCTGAGCCTGCGGACCGCCGAGGTGGTGTCCACCGACGGCGCGACCGTGCAGCTGCGCCCGTACTCCGGTGTCGAACAGCGCGAGGTCACCGACGAGTTGCTGTCCGCACACGCCGTACGCTCGGTGGTCTTCGACGGCACCGGGGTCGAGGACGTCCTGCGCACCCTGTACGCAGGTGGCTGGACAGCGCGGCGGGCACCTTCGGCAACTACCCGCTGGGGCTGTTCCCCTGGGTGCTCCAGGGGGCCTTCACCTTCGCCGTGCCCATCGCCTTCGCCGGCTTCTACCCCGCGGCCTGGCTGACGGGTCACGCCGACACGGCACCCTTCTCACCAGCCCTGGTGTTCGCCTTCCCCGCCGTGGCGGCCGCCCTGCTCTGGTCGGGGCTCGCGTGGTGGCGGCGCGGGCTGGCCTTCTACGCGCGCAACAATTGACCTCCGCGGCCCACGCTCGCCGGGCGGCCGTCGCCCGGCGGCCCGGCGAGCGCCGTCATGGCCGTACGATCCACAGCATCGGACCAGACGGAGGACCACAGCAGGTGAGAAGCGCGATGCGCGGAGCACGTCCGTGACCGCGGGCGGCGAGCGGCTCGACGGGCGGGTCGAGCGCGGCAACCAGACGCGCCGCCTGGTGCTGCGCCGCACCGTCGACATCGCCTCCGTC
This sequence comes from Streptomyces sp. NPDC040622, assembly GCF_055593965.1. Taxonomy (NCBI): domain Bacteria; kingdom Bacillati; phylum Actinomycetota; class Actinomycetes; order Kitasatosporales; family Streptomycetaceae; genus Streptomyces; species Streptomyces sp. NPDC040622. The sequence continues at coordinate 448,510 of NZ_JBVIXD010000005.1, forward strand.
GAAGGGCTCGACGCCCTGTCCCTCGGGCGCATCGCCACCGAGCTGGAGCTCAGCAAGAGCGGGGTGTTCGCCCTCTTCGGGTCGAAGGAGGAGCTGCAGCTGGCGACGGTCAGGGCCGCCGGGCGCATCTTCCTCGACGCGGTGGTGGAGCCGGCCCTTCAGGAGCCGCCCGGCGTCGGGCGGGTGTGGCGGCTGTGCGCGGGCTGGCTGGAGTACTCGGAGCGGCGGATCTTCCCCGGCGGCTGCTTCTTCTACGGGGTGATCGCCGAGTACGACGCCCGTGAAGGCGCCGTGCACGACGCACTGGTGCGCGCCGACGAGGGCTGGACCGCGCAGGTCGAGCGCTGCCTCGGCGATGCGCGTGACGCGGGTGAACTGCGGGCGGACACGGATGTCGGGCAGCTCGCCTTCGAGTTCATCGCCCTGATGGAGACGGCCAACGCGCACTCGGTGCTGCACGGCACGGCGCTGGCGTACCGCAGGGCGGGCGCGGGCATCACGACGCGTCTGCGCGCGGCGGCGACCGACCCCGGCCTGGTCGCCCAGCTCCCCTGAGCCGCCTTCCCCGAACCGCTTGAACCCACTGCCCGCGTGCCGCCCCCTCGGGCGGCCGGGCCGCTCCTGACTCGTTCCGGGAAAATAACAGCACGACCGTTCGTTTAGTTTTATGCTCCTCCCATGCCTTCCCCTCTCATGCGCACGCGCTGGCGAGCCGGGCCCGAGCCGTACCCCTCGGATCCCGTGCTGGTCAGCGTCACCGACTTCACCGCCCTGCGGCACGCGCAGCTGCTCTCCATCGCCTCGGCGGGCCTGCGCCTGCGGCGCGGCTGGCCGCGGACACCCGGTGCCGTCGGCATGTGGCTGTGGGTCGATCCGTCGCGCAGACGGTCGGGGTCCGTCTCCGTCTGGACGGACGAAGCCGCGCTGCGGGCCTTCGTGGCACGCCCCGACCACCTGCTGACCGTCCGCGCGCACCGGGGGCGCGGCACGATGCGCGCCACGACCTGGACCGCCGGCTCGTTCACGCCGGACAGCACCTGGGCGGCCGCCGCCGCCTTCCTCAAGGAAGCAGGAACGCCATGACCGGTCTCGTCGCCCTGGACCGCACCGCCGTCCGCACCTCGCTGGACGTCCTGTCCGCCGCCCGCGACGCGGCGGACTGGGCGCGTCCCACCCCCTGCGCGGGCTGGGACCTGCGCCGGCTCGTCGCCCACATGACCGCGCAGCACCACGGCTTCGCGGCCGCCGCGCGCGGTGCGGGCGACGACCGGACGTACTGGATCGAGCACGACCTCGGCCGCGACCCCCTGACGCGCTACGCGGAGTCCGTGCGGCACGTCGTCGCCGCCTTCGCCGAGTACGAGGCCGAGTACGAAGAGGCAGGCGCGGAGCGGCGGTTCGCGCTGCCCGGGACCGGCGGGAGCTTTCCCGGACGGGTCGCCGTCGGGTTCCACCTCGTCGACTACGTGGTGCACGCCTGGGACGCAGCGGCCACGCTCGGCGTGCCCGTCACGTTCCCCGACGACGTGACCGCCGCCGCGCTCGCCGTCGCCCGGCGCGTGCCCGCGGATCCCGGGAGCCGAGGTCCCGGCGCCGCGTTCGCGCCGCCGCAGCCCGCGCCGGACGGCGCCTCGCCCCTGGAGGAGACGCTGACCCTCCTGGGGCGTACGCCCGCACACTTCCCGTACGACATCTCGCGCGCCTGAACGCCCCGCCCGTATCTTCCGTACTCCCCCGTACCACCGGCGACTCGGGAGCACACGGGAGGCACCTTGCGGCGCGTCAACGGCACGGCTCTGATCATCGCGGCACTCGTCGCCACGCTGGGCGCGATCGCGTTCCCCGTGTGGTCCTACGCCGACCGCTCCGGCACCGGGCCCGCCAACCTGGCCGCCGGATCCGTGGCCACCCGGTGGGGGCCGCTCTCGGCGGCCGACCGGGACCTGCTCGTGAAGGTGCGGCTCGCCGGGCTGTGGGAGATACCGGCGGGGCAGCAGGCCGTGGAACGGGCGCCGACCGAGGCCGTCAAGGAGGCGGGTGACCACCTCATCGTCGGCCACACCGACCTCGACCGGCGGGTCCGCGCGGTCGCCGGGCAGCTCGGCGTGGAGCTGCCCAACCAGCCCAACGCCCAGCAGCGGGGCTGGCTCGCGGAGCTGACGGCCGCGAGCGGCGAGACGTACCAGCACACGTTCGCGAACCTGCTGCGCGTCTCGCACGGCAAGGTCTTCAGCGTGATCGCCCAGGTCCGCGACAGCACCCGCAACTCCCTGGTCCGCCAGCTCGCCACGGACTCCAACCAGACCGTCCTCGACCACATCACGATGCTGGAGGCCACCGGGCTCGTCGACTTCGACGGGATCGCGAACGGCGCCGCGTCGACCGCGACCGCCAGCCCCACCGGTCCGCCCCCGCCGTCCGGGGCCGTGCCGAAGCCCTCGCCCGCCGGGCCGAGCGGCGACGTGTCCACCACCTCGCGCCCCTCGCCCGCGCCGCCCGGCGAGGTCGACACCGCACGGCCGGAACCTCAAATGTAGCTCTGAACGTCTCCTTCCCGGGGTTCGCCCGCGCCCGCTCCGGTCATGGTCCTGGAGACGGAAGCCGGGTGACCCGGCAGGACCGGACCGGGGGGACCGGTGTCCGGGGCCCGGGGTCCGGGGGACGAAGGGGGAGCGGCATGGAGCGTGCGGAGGCGCGACTGGGGACCGGCATCGGCTGGCGGCCCGAGATCGCGGACGCCGTGGAGGCGATGCCCGGCATCGACTGGGTCGAGGCGGTCGCGGAGAACCTCTGTCCGGGGCACCTGCCCGACTCGCTGCTGCGGCTGCGCGAGCGGGGCGTGACCGTCGTGCCGCACGGTGTCTCCCTCGGCCTCGGCGGCGCGGACCGCCCCGACGAGGGGCGCCTGACCGCACTCGCCGAGCGGGCGACGGCGCTCGGCTCGCCGCTCGTCACCGAGCACATCGCGTTCGTGCGCGCGGGCGGCGCCCTCACCGCGACGCAGCCGCTGGAGGCCGGGCACCTGCTGCCCGTGCCGCGCACCCGCGACGCGCTCGACGTGCTCTGCGAGAACGTCCGCGTCGCGCAGGACGCGCTGCCCGTGCCGCTCGCCGTCGAGAACATCGCGGCGCTGGTCGCCTGGCCCGGCGAGGAGATGACGGAAGGGCAGTTCCTGTACGAGCTCGTCGAGCGTACGGGCGTACGACTCCTCATCGACGTCGCCAACCTCCACACGAACCACGTCAACCGAGGGGAGGACCCGGCGAAGGCCCTGGACGAACTGCCCGTCGAGGCCATCGCGTACGTCCACGTGGCGGGCGGCTTCGAGCGGGACGGCGTCTGGCACGACAGCCACGCACACCCGGTCCCCGAGCCCGTTCTCGCGATCCTCGCCGACCTCGCGGCCCGCGTGTCCCCGCCGGGGGTGCTGCTGGAGCGGGACGAGAACTTCCCCGAGCCGGCCGAACTGGAGCGGGAACTGGACGCCATCCGGGCGACCGTGAAGACATCCGGGGAGCCGCACCCCGGCGCCCCCGGCGTCGGGCGGGAGGTACCGCCCGCCTCCCCCGCCGCCCGGCAGCGCACCGCGCTCGCCCAGACCGCGCTGCTCTCCGCGCTCGTCGCGGGCACCCCGGCGCCCGAGGGGTTCGACCACACGCGCCTGAAGGTGCAGAGCCGCGCCCTGGCGGCCAAGCGGGCGGACGTCGTCGCTAAGGTCGCGCCCGAACTGCCGGAGATCCTCGGCACGGCGTACCGCGCCGGCTTCCTCGCGTACGCCAGGAACCGGCCCATGACCGGCGGCTACCGGCACGACGCGCTGCACTTCGCCGAGCACCTGCTGCTGGCCGGCGCACCCGAGGACGCCGGCGTCCGGCGCCGGTTGAGCGACTGGTGGCTGGAGCGCTCGGGCCCCGCACCCCTCTCCCGGCGGCCCGCCGCCAGGCTCCTGCAGGCCACCCGGCGCGTCCTGACGAGGCGGTGACGCCATGAACGTCGTGGTGATCGTGTACACGCTCGTGGTCTCGCTGTCCGCCGCCGAGCTGATCCGGGGCGTGACGGCGGCCCGCCGCACCAGGTCCCCCCACCAGCCCCGGCCACCGTTCGACGCCGAGCACGGCGTCTACGTACGGGGCACCCTGGAGGCCGCGTTCCTCTCCGGCGGCCCCGCCCGGGCCGCCGACGCGCTGATCGCGGGCCTGCACGAGGACGGCCGGCTCGTCGTCGCGGGGCCCGGCGTCGTCGGCATCGTCCGGCCCACCGCGAGGAACGCCGGCGAGCAGGCCGTCATCGACGCCCATGCCGCCGCGCCCACGGGTGCGCTGCACTGGCTGCGGGGCGCCGTGATGCGCAGCGCACCCGTGCAGGAGACCGGCGAGGCGCTGGCCGGGCGCGGTCTGCTCGTGCGTCCGGGGCGGCAGCGGAAGTGGCGGCGCTGGGCCGGGGTCCAGTTCCTCCTGAGCCTCTTCGGGTTCATCGCGGCCGCGATGCTGATCGTGGCGAGCCACACCCACTCCAGCGTCTACACCGCGGAGCCCGTCGTCCCCGACTCGCCGGTCGACGACGTCCTCGCCCTGCTGCCCGCGCTGCTCTTCGGCGTGCTGAGCGGTCTGATCTGCCTCGCGGTCACCTCGAAACAGCTCACCGTCGCAGGCCGCTACGCCCTGCGCGAGTACGTCACCTCCTCCGGCCACATCACGGGCGCGGCCCACCTGGTGGCGACGCGCGGCCTCGCGGCGGCCCACCCCGACCTGCGCGGCCAGCTGGTCACGGCCGCCCGGGTCCACCGGATCCCCGTCCCCACGACGTCGGGCCCCTACCTCCCTCCGTACCAGGACCCGAATCCGTGGAACGGGGCAAGTGGCACGCCCAGTTGGTGCGGGTCCGGCGGTGGAGCCGGGGGCGGCGGCTTCGCGTGCTCGGGCGGCGGGGGTGGCGGGGGTGGCGGGGGGTCCTCGTGCGCCGGGGGTGGCTCGGCGTGTTCGAGCGGCGGGGGTTCCTCGTGCTCGGGCGGCGGGGGTGGCGGTTCCTCCTGCGGAGGTGGGGGCGGCTCGTCCTGCGGGGGCGGGGGCGGCGGCTCCTCGTGCGGTGGTGGAGGGGGCGGCTCCTCCTGAGGAGGGGCGGCGAGGTGGCTCCTTCTGCGGAGGCGCCGGGCCATGCCGAGCAGCCCGCCCTCCTCCTTCTGAGGGCGCGCGCCGCGCCAGTCACCCGACGCCGCCGGTACGGCGGTTGACGTACTCCCGTCCGTATCGGGCCGCGCCCCTCCCGGGGCGCACTAACGTGCGGTGCCGCAACAGGAGGCACCATGCGCTTGAGAACCATCAACGGCACCGGCCTCATCGTCGCGGGCCTCGTCGCGACCCTGGCCGCGCTGATCTTCCCCCTCTGGTCCTACGAGGACCGCTCGGGCACCGCGCTCGACCGGCTCGACTCCGAGAGCGTGTCGACCGACTTCGGACCGCTGTCCGCCCTGGACCGGGACTTCGTCACCAAGGTGCGGCTCGCGGGCCTGTGGGAGCTGCCCGCGGGGCAGCAGGCGGAGGAGCGCGGCACCACCAAGGCCGTACGGACCGCGGGCGAGCACCTCGTCGAGGGCCACACGTTCCTGGACGCGCGCGTACGCGAGGTGGCGACCCGGCTCGGTCTCGAACTGCCGAGCCAGCCGAACCCCCAGCAGCGCGGCTGGCTCGCGGAGCTCAGCGGGGCCCGCGGGGAGGCGTACAACCAGAAGTTCGCGAACATCCTGCGCCGCGCGCACGGCAAGGTGTTCTCCGTGGTGGCCGAGGTGCGCGCGAACACCCGCAACTCGCTGGTGCGCGCCCTGGCCGACGACGCCAACACGACCGTCCTCGACCACATCAAGGTCCTTGAGGGCACGGGTCTCGTCGACTTCGACGGCCTCGCGAGGGACGCCGCGTCCTTGGGCCCGGCGGGCCCGGTCACCAACTCGCCGCCCCCGCCGGGCCCGACGGTTTCCCCCCGCTCGGCCACACCGGTCACCCCGTCGCCCACGTTCCCGCTGCCCCCGGCGGCCTCCCGGCCGAAGCCCGCGCCCGAGCCCGGGAAGGACGAAGGAAAGTGACCGCTCGACGCCCGCCCGGAAAAACGGAACGTTACCTACCCGTCACCCCGTGTCCACATAGTGAATAAGTGATGGCGCGACGCGGCGCCTTCGCATAGAAAACCGCCATGTTCTGGGTCCCTCTGCTCCTCCTCGCCTGCGCCGCGGCCGGCCTGTCCTGCGGGCGGCTGTGTCTCGCCACGAGCCGCGCCGACACCCAGGAGGACTCCGTGCCCCGCGGGCGCGAACTCACCCTCTACGAGGCGGCGTTCCTGTCCGGCGGCCCCTCCCGCGTCGCCGACGTGACGCTCGTCGCGATGGCGGGGGCGCGGCGGCTGCTGATCGCGCACACCGGCTGGGCGACCGTCGTCGACCCGGTGGGCCGCGACGACATGGAGCGTTCGGTGCTCGGCGCGATCGGCCCCGCGGGTCAGTCGCGGATAGCGCCGATACGCGTGGGCGCGGCCGGCGCCGATCCGGTGCGGGCGCTCGCCGACGGGCTCGTCGCGGCGGGCCTCGCGGTTCCCGATGGCGTTTCCTCGGGTGTCGCGGCGGCGGTGCGCCAGGTGCGGGCCGCGACCGTTGCGGTGCTCGCCCTCGGGACCCTCGCGGTGCTGATGCCGGCGCAGGACCGGACGGCCGGCGGGCAGTCGCCGGTCGCGATCTGGTTCGTGCTGCCGCTGCTGCTGTGCGCGGGCTGCCTGATCATCGCCCGCGTCGAGGTCCACCCGTACACGCGGTGGGCGTCCCCGGCGGGTCAGCGGCTGCTCGGCGCGCTGCCCTCGCGCGGCGACGGGCTCACGGCCGTGGCCGTGCGCGGGGTCCGCGCGACCGGCGACCCCGGACTGCGGGCCGCCTTCGCCCATCGCTCCCGCCGGGACGCGGCCAGCCGGGGTCATTAGGGCCGACACCGGCGGGCCGGTGCTTTACTTCGCCAAATACCACACGAATCATCCCTTTTATCCGAGCATCGCTCGGAACGCACGGCCGAACAAACAACCCATGGCCGATCAAAAGGGGTAGACAAGCGCGATGAGAGCAGCAGCAGCCCGCTACGGAACCGCCGGATCCCTGGTCCTGACCGCCCTCGTCGCCGCCCCCGCGGGAAGCGTGAGCGGCGCCCCGCCCTCCCCCGAGGCACGCGGCACCGCCGTCGCCGCCCAGCGCGCCGAGGCCGCCGGGATCCGCTGGGGCACCTGCGCCAAGGCCGAGAGCCTCCCCCCGTCCGTCCGGTGCGGCACGGTCTCCGTGCCGCTCGACTACGCGAGCCCCGACGGCAAGCGCATCAAACTGACCGTCAGCCGCACGCGGGCCACGAAGAAGTCGCCGGACAAGGCGAACAAAGCAGATAAGGCAGTCGCGCGGCAGGGCGCGCTGGTCTTCAACCCGGGCGGGCCCGGCGCGTCCGGCACCTACTTCCCGATGGTGGGCGTCCTGCCCGAGTGGAAGCGCATCGCGGCGGCGTACGACCTGGTCGGCTACGCGCCGCGCGGGGTCGGCCGTTCGGCACCGCTCTCCTGCCAGGACCCCAAGCGGTTCGGCAAGGCGCCGACCCAGGCGCCGACCCACCCCGACGCCTCGTACAAGAAGGAGCGCATCGCGCAGGCGAAGTCGTACGCGCGCGGGTGCGCGGCCCGCAATCCCGGACTGCGCCACTACACGACGCTGAACAACGCGCGGGACCTGGAGGTGCTGCGGGCGGCGCTCGGCGAGAAGAAGCTGACGTTCATGGGCGCCTCGTACGGCACGTACTTCGGGGCCGTGTACGCGACGCTGTTCCCCTCGCACGTGCGCCGCATGGTCTTCGACTCGGCGGTCAACCCCGACCCGGCGCAGATCTGGTACGCCAACAACCTCGACCAGTCGGCGGCCTTCGAGCGGCGGTGGACGGACTTCCGCACCTGGGTGGCCAAGCACGACAGGACGTACCACCTGGGCACGACGCCCGCGAAGGTGCTGCGCAGCTACGAGAAGGTGCGCGCCGAGCTGGCCCACAAGCCGGCGGGCGGCAAGGTCGGCCCGGGGCAGTTGCAGTCGGCGTTCCTCCAGGCCGGCTACTACGACGACTACTGGCCGCGGCGCGCCTCCGCGCTGTCCGCGTACCTGAAGGGCGACCCGAAGCCGCTGATCGAGCAGGCCTCGCCGGAGCCGCGCGCGGCCGCCGAGAACGAGAACGGCAACGCCGTCTACACGGCCGTGGAGTGCAACGACGCGCCCTGGCCCACCGACTTCGAGACCTGGGACCGCGACAACTCACATCTCGCGCGTGTGGCCCCCTTCGAGACCTGGGACAACGCCTGGATGAACCTGCCGTGCGCCTACTGGCCGGCGCCCCGGCAGCAGCCGGTCGACGTGCGCACGGCGCCGGGCGCGCTGCCCCCGACGCTGATCCTGGCCGCCGAGCGCGACGCGGCGACCCCCTACGAGGGGGCTCGGGAGCTGCACCACAGGCTGTCGGACTCGGTTCTGGTGACCGAGGAGGGCGCGGGCACGCACGGCATCGCGGGCGGCCCCAACACGTGCGTCAACAAGCACCTGGACGCGTATCTCCTGGAGGGCAGGCTCCCGGTGCGGCACGCGGCGTGCGCACCGCACAAGGAGCCCGAGCCGTCGTCGGGCGTGCGGGCGGCGGAGCTGCCCAGGGAGCGCTAGGCGCTCCCCGGGCGGCCGCTCACAGTGCGCCGAGCCGCTCCAGCGGGAACGGCGGCTGGGCCAGCGGACGCACCGCGAGCCGGGTCAGCGGCAGGGCGTTGTCGTCGCCCGCCGTGCGGTTGGCGTGCAGGACGCCGCAGTGGGTGCAGCGGTGGACGAGAACCCACTCGCCGTCTCCCCGTACGGAGATGGCGAGGGGTTCCATCCGGGCTCCGCAGTCCGCGTCCCGGTCGCCGGGGGTGTCGTCGAGGTGACGGCTCCACAGGCAGTTGGGACAGTGATTGCGGTGGTCGGTGCCGGGGGCGGTCATCGAGACGTCGAGACCGCACTGGAGGCAGCGGAAGGACTGGGCGCGCGCTTCAGTGCGGGCCCGCCGTGAGGTGTTGCGGGACATGGTGAGGATGACTCCTGAGCTGTGCGGAAGGGGATGACTCCGAGCTGTTCCGCAGGGCCCTGGGCATACATTCACCGTCTCTCTGTCCTTGGCTTCGACCTCTCGATGAAACCCGCACCGGACGGACGCGGCAACCGAATTACCTAGGCAAGACCCGCCACGAGCTCGGCCACGGACTTGCGGCGGCCGGTGTAGAACGGCACCTCTTCGCGGACGTGCATGCGGGCCTCGGAGGCGCGCAGGTGACGCATGAGGTCCACGATGCGGTAGAGCTCGTCGGCCTCGAAGGCGAGGAGCCACTCGTAGTCGCCGAGGGAGAACGAGGCGACCGTGTTGGCGCGCACGTCGGGGTAGCCGCGGGCCATCATGCCGTGGTCCTTGAGCATGCGGCGGCGGTCCTCGTCGGGCAGCAGGTACCAGTCGTAGGAGCGCACGAAGGGGTAGACCGAGACGTAGTTGCGGGGCGTCTCGTCGGCGAGGAACGCCGGGATGTGCGACTTGTTGAACTCGGCGGGGCGGTGCAGCGCCATGTTCGACCAGACCGGCTCCAGGGCACGGCCCAGCTTGGTGCGGCGGAAGAGGTTGTAGGCCTCCTGCAGCTCGTCCGCGGTCTCGGCGTGCCACCAGATCATGACGTCCGCGTCGGCGCGGAGCCCCGACACGTCGTACGTGCCGCGGACGGTGATGTCCTTGGCGGCGAGCTGGTCGAACAGGTCCTGGACCTCTTCGGCGTAGCCCGCGCGGTTCTCGGGCAGCACGTCGCGCAGCTTGAAGACGGACCACAAGGTGTAGCGGATGACCTCGTTGAGGTCCTTGGCCTTCTTGCCGGCGTTGGGGGTCTTGGCGGGGGCGTCGTCACTCATGCGGCTATTCTCCTCCGCCGCCGTGCAGGCTCTGCACCGGGTTGCGGGTGAGCTCCTGCACACCCGCGAGGTCTCCGGCCAGCTGGTCGACGGCGGCGTTGGCGCTCGCGACGCAGGCCGGGATGCCCACGCCGTCGTAGGCCGCCCCGCAGACCACGAGGCCGGGCAGCCCGGCGACATGGGCGCGGATGCGGGCCACGCGCGCGTGGTGGCCCACCGGGTACTGCGGGAGGCCGTCGTTCCAGCGGGTGACGCGGGTCGCGACGGGGGTGGCGGTCAGGCCGGTGGCCGCGCGCAGGTCGCGCCGGGAGAGGTCGACGAGCTCGGCGTCGTCCCGCTCCAGGACCGCCGTCTCGCCGTACCGTCCCACCGACGTGCGCAGCACCAGCAGGTCCGGGTCCTGCCGGCCGATCCAGCCCCACTTGCGGCTGGCGAAGGTGGACGCCTTGATGGTGTGCCCGTCGACGGGGGGCACGAGGAAACCGCTGCCTTCGGGGAGGTCGATCTCGTCGCGGCGGTATGCGAGGGTCGTCAGCGCCATGGAGGCGTACTCGACGGTGCGCAGCTCGGCGGCCGCGGCGGGCGACTCGGCGTCCAGGAGCTTCGCGGCGGCGGGCGCGGGCAGCGCGACGACGACGGCGTCGGCCTCGTGGACGGTGCTCTCCGTGACCACGCGCCAGCCGTCGGGGGTCCGCCGCACCTCGGTGACCGGTGTGTCCGTCAGGATCTCGGCGCCACGCGCGCGTACCGACTCCGCGACGGCGAGCGGGAGTCGGCCGACGCCGCCGTCGATGCCCATGAAGACGGGACCGGTCCGCTGGTTCGCCGCGGCGCGGGCCTGGAGGGCGCGGACGCCCTCGGTGAGGGAGGCGTGCGTGCGGGCCGCCTCGAGGAGCTGCGGGACGGCCGAGCGCATCGAGATGCGGTACGCGTCCCCCGCGTACACCCCGCCGAGCAGCGGTTCCACGAGGCGGTCGACGACCTCGCGGCCCAGGCGCGCGGCGACGTACTCGCCGACCGCCACGTCGTCGCCGACCTCGGTGGGCGGCAGTTCGCGGTCCTGCTCGATGCGGCGCAGGCCCGCTTCGGAGAGGACGCCCGCGAGGGCGGACGCGTCGCCGGGCACGCCCATGACGTGGCCCTTGGGCATGGGGCGCAGGGCGCCTCGGGTCCAGAGGGCGGCCGTCGCGGTGGCGGGCGGCTGCAGCAGGTCGCCGAGGCCGCTCTCGCGGGCGAGGGCGAGCGCCTCGGGGCGGCGGGCGAGCAACGACTCGGCGCCGAGGTCGACGCGGACCCCGGCGATCTCGTCGGCGTGCAGCTTGCCGCCGAGCCTGCCGGAGGCCTCCAGCACGGTCACCCGCGTCCCCGGCGCGGTGGCGAGCAGGCGGTGCGCGGCGGCCAGTCCGGCGATCCCGCCCCCGATGACGACGGCGTGGCCGTTCCCCGTACGTGTGTCCGTTTCGCGCATGCCCCCACTCTCTCAGACCGGCGAGTCCCGACCGTGACCGCATCGGGACCGGTCGGCAACCATCGTTTCGCCCCTCTCCGGCGTCGAAGGAGCACCAGCCACCACGTCACTCGGGGGTACTCCGATGCGCGCGTCCCGCAGGTCCACCCACCCCGCGTCCCGGCACCGCACGGTCCGGGCCCTCTCCGGCGTCCTGCTGGCGGTCGCGCTCGCCCTCACGGGGTGCACCGCGGGCGGCGACTCGGGCGACGGCGGCGGCAAGGCGGCGGGCCTCTCCGCCGCCGAGGACCAGAAGGGCGCGGGCGGCGGGCGTGCCGACAAGCCCGGTGACGGCGGTGCCGGCGGTGACGGCGGTGACGGCGGTACCGGCCGGCGCAAGCCGCCAGGGCCGGCCGCCACGCACATCATCCGCACCGCGAAGCTCACCGTGCGCGTCGAGGACGTGCCGAAGGCGCTCGACGAGGCTCGCGCGGCCGCCGAGGACGCGGGCGGGATGGTCGGCGACGAGAACACCTCCCGGGACGACCGGGGGCGCGAGCGTTCCCGCGTCGTGCTGCGCGTCCCGCGGGACAAGTACGCCGAAGTCCTCGACGCGCTCGAAGGCACCGGCGAGCTCGTCGGCCGCGAGGCCAAGGCGCAGGACGTCACCGACCAGGTGGTCGACGTGGAGAGCCGGATCACGTCGCAGCGGGCGAGTGTGGCGCGGGTGCGGGAGCTGATGGACAAGGCGACGAAGCTCAGCGATGTGGTCGCCCTGGAAGGGGAGTTGAGCACCCGTCAGTCCGACCTGGAGGCGCTGCTCGCCCAGCAGTCCTCCCTCAAGGACCGTACGGGCATGGCGACGATCACCCTTTCGCTCGCCGAGAGCGCGGCGAAGGGCGGGAAGGACGCCAAGGACGACGATCCGTCCTTCGGGGACGCGCTCGGGGGCGGCTGGGACGCGTTCGTGACGGCGCTGCGCTGGGTCGCGATCGTCCTCGCCGCGGCACTGCCGTTCGCGGCGGTGGCCGCGCTGCTCCTGGTGCTCTGGCTGCGGGTGGTACGCCCCCGGCTGGCGCGCGGCTCGGCGGCCGGGCGGGACGGGGAGGACTAGCGCGGGAGGATGCGCACGGCCGTGCGCCGTAGCGTGTCCCCATGAGCAGCACACGAGAGCGACTGGTGGTCATCGGGGGCGACGCGGCGGGCATGTCGGCCGCGTCGCAGGCACGCAGGCTCAGGGGCCCCGACGAGCTGGAGATCGTCGCGTTCGAACGCGGCCACTTCACCTCGTACTCCGCCTGCGGCATCCCCTACTGGGTGGGCGGCGACGTCGAGGAGCGGGACGACCTGATCGCGCGGACGCCCGAGCAGCACCGCGAGCGCGCGATCGATCTGCGGACGCGCACGGAGGTGGTGCGGCTCGACGTCGCGGGCCGCCGCGTCCTGGCCCGTGATCTGGAGGCGGGCGAGGAGTACTGGACGTCGTACGACAAGCTCGTCATCGCCACCGGCGCCCGGCCCGTGCGGCCGCCGCTGCCCGGCATCGACGCCCCCGGCGTGCACGGCGTGCAGACCCTCGACGACGGCCAGTCGCTGCTCGACACCCTGGCCGCGACGCGGGGCCGCAGGGCCGTCGTCATCGGCGCGGGCTACATCGGGGTCGAGATGGCCGAGGCGCTGATCAACCGCGGGTACGAGGTCACGGTGGTCAGCCGGGGCAAGGAGCCCATGTCCACGCTCGACCCGGACATGGGCAGGCTCGTGCACGACGCGATGACCGGCATGGGCATCACGATGGTGAACGACGCCGAGGTCACGAAGATCCTCACGGGCGATGACGGACGGGTCCGGGCGGTGGTCACGGAGGGCGCCGAGTACCCGGCGGACGTGGTGGTGCTCGGCATCGGCGTGCGCCCCGAGACCGGGCTCGCGCGCGAGGCGGGGCTGCCGCTGGGCGAGCACGGCGGGCTGTTGACCGACCTGGCGATGCGGGTGCGCGGAGCGGAGGCGGGCGGGGTCGTCTGGGCGGGCGGCGACTGCGTGGAGGTCCTCGACCTGGTGTCGGGGCGCGAGCGACACGTCGCGCTCGGCACGCACGCCAACAAGCACGGGCAGATCATCGGCTCGAACGTGGGCGGGGGGTACGGGACGTTCCCGGGCGTCGTCGGCACGGCCGTCAGCAAGGTCTGCGACCTGGAGATCGCCCGCACAGGGCTGCGCGAGAAGGACGCGCGGGCGGCCGGGCTGCAGTTCGTGACGGTGACCATCGAGTCGACGAGCAGGGCCGGTTACTACCCGGGGGCGGCCCTGATGACGGTGAAGATGCTCGCCGAGCGGCGCACCGGGCGGCTCCTGGGCGTCCAGATCGTGGGCCGCGAGGGCGCGGGCAAGCGGGTCGACGTGGCGGCGGTGGCGCTGACGGCGCGGATGACGGTGGAACAGATGACGACGCTCGACCTGGGGTACGCGCCACCGTTCTCGCCGGTGTGGGACCCGGTCCTGGTGGCGGCGCGCAAGGCGGTGGCGGCGGTGCGGGCGGACCGGGGCTGAGGGAGCCGGAGGGAGCGCGGGGGTGAGGGTGGGGGTGGGTGCAGAGGGGTGGGTGCAGAGGGGTGGGTGCCGGCCGCACCCCCTCCCCAAGCGCCCCTCGTGCGCCCCCACGCGCTCCGAATACGACCCGAACGCGCCCCGATTCATGCCTCCCCCTCGGCGCCCCTCGGCAAGGAACGCGCTCGCCGTGCAGGTCAGAACGCGCTTGCTACCGAAGTGCGGTGCCGGCGACGCGCGTTCGGCCTGGCTGATTCGGATGGTTCACGGCCTTCCCTCTCCATGGCCCGCGGGAGCGCGCCCACGGCCGACACATGTATCCGGCATTCAACGTCTCGGCGGGCCTGCGCGACCCCGCTGAGCGGCCACGCTCCAGCGGAATTCTTTCCTCCGGGGGCGCCTCGCGCCCTTCGCGCCTCTCATCGCGCCCCCTTAATCGAGCTTGATCTCTTTTCCGCCAGCTTTCACAGAACCGGCACAGCTCCCCCCGCCAGACCGCACCATGTGACACGTCAGAGTGGCGCGGACACACACGGCGACGTGCGAACGCGCCGTTGGGGGGGGCGGGCCGTGGGGTGGGGGTGGGGACGTCACCCCCACGGCCCGACTGTGGAGGGGACCACACACCGCATGCATCACACCGCACGAGCGACGCAACGCACCACGCCCCGCCCGCTCCTCCTCCGGGGAGCGTGACGCGGCCGTGCGCATCCTCGTCCTGGGCTCCACCGGATACCTGGGCAGGCACGTCTCGGAGCGGCTGCGCGCCCTGCCGGGCGCAAGGCTGCTCCACGCCGGCCGCGCCCCCGTGGACGCCATCCGCATCGACCTCGCCACCATCACCGCGACCGCCCTCGCCGAGCAGCTGACGCGCGCGGCGCCCGACGCGGTGGTCAACTGCGCGGGTGCGACCGGCGGCGGCGCCCTGACCCTCGCCGAGGTCAACGCACGCGGTCCCGCCGCCCTCTGCGAAGCCATGGCCGCGGCCGTGCCGACCGCGCGCCTGGTGCACCTCGGCTCGGCGGCCGAGTACGGGCGGACCGCCATCGGCGAGCGGACCCTGGAGGACTCCCCCGCCCGCCCGATCACCCCGTACGCGGCGACGAAGCTGGCGGGCACCCTCGCGGTCGTCGGCTCCGAACTCGACGCGATCGTGCTGCGGGTGACGAACCCGGTGGGCCCCGGGGCGCCCCCCGCGGGCCTGCCGGGCCGCCTCACCGCCGAACTGGGCCGTGCGGTCGCGCGGACGCCGCACGGCACGGTGCGGGTCGGCGACCTGTCCGCGCACCGGGACTTCGTCGACATGCGTGACGTGGCGCAGGCCGTGGCCCAGTCGCTCGCGCTGCCGGGGCGGCTGCCGCGGCTGCTCAACATCGGCAGCGGCCAAGCCGTCCCGGTCCGCGACCTGGCACACGGCCTGGTCGGTGCGGCGGGTTTCACCGGGCGCGTCGAGGAGGCGCCCGGCACGGTGGGCCGCTCGACGCCGGTGCCGTGGCTGTGTGCCGATGTCACCGCCGCGGAGTGGGAGCTGGACTGGCGGCCTCGGTTCACCCTGCGGGAGTCGCTCGCCGCGCTCTGGGCGTCGGACGGCGCTCCGCAACCCGCAGCGCGGGCCGTGGGGAAGCCGCGCTGACGGCCGGAAAGCTGACGGCCGGAAAGGGGAGCGCCGGCTCGACATCCGCCGCCCCGGTGTGCTCGGGCCGCTCCTGAAGGCCTTCGAGTACGAAGGGCACCGGCGCCACCGACCGCGGGCCCGGCCCCCGTCGGGGTCCGCACGGAGAAGGGTCCCTGCTCTTACGGGCAGGGACCCTTTTCGGTCATCTTTTGGACGGGCGCCGTTCAGACGGCCGTACGCGTGTGGACGTACTCCACGAGGCGGGTCAGCGCCTCGGGGTCGGTGCTCGGCAGGACGCCGTGCCCGAGGTTGAAGATGTGGCCCTCCAGGTCCTTCGCGGCGGCGAGCACCTCGTCGGTCTTCGCCTCGACGGCCTCGCGCGTGGAGAAGAGGACGGCCGGGTCGATGTTGCCCTGCAGCGCCTTGCCGGGCCCGACGCGGCGCGCGGCCTCGTCGAGCGGCACGCGCCAGTCGACGCCCACGACGTCGGCGCCCGCCTCGCCCATCAGCCCGAGCAGCTCGCCGGTGCCGACGCCGAAGTGGATGCGGGGCACGCCGTACGCGGCGACGGCGTCGAAGACCTTCGTCGACGCGGGCATCACCGAGCGGCGGTAGTCGGCGGGCGACAGGGCGCCCACCCACGAGTCGAAGAGCTGCACGGCGCTCGCGCCGGCCTCGATCTGCACCTTGAGGAAGGCGGCGGTGATGTCCGAGAGGCGGTCGAGCAGGTCGGCCCAGAGCTGCGGGTCGCCGTACATGAGCGCCTTGGTGTGCTCGTGGTTGCGGCTCGGGCCGCCCTCGACGAGGTAGCTCGCGAGGGTGAAAGGCGCGCCGGCGAACCCGATGAGCGGCGTGGAGCCGAGCTCGCCGGTGAGCATCCCGATCGCCTCGCTGACGTAGTGGACGTCGTCCGGCGTGAGGTCGCGCAGCTGGGCGAGGTCGGCGCGCGAGCGGATGGGGTTCTCGACGACGGGCCCGACGCCCGGCTTGATGTCGAGGTCGATGCCGATCGCCTTGAGCGGGACGACGATGTCGCTGAAGTAGATGGCGGCGTCGACGTTGTGGCGGCGCACCGGCTGCAGCGTGATCTCGGTGACGAGGTCGGGCCGCATGCAGGACTCCAGCATGGCCGTGCCCTCGCGCACCTTGCGGTACTCGGGAAGTGAGCGCCCCGCCTGCCGCATGAACCAGACCGGCGTGTGCGGCACGGCCTCGCGCCTGCACGCCTTCATGAAGGGGGAGTCGTACGTCGCTGTGTTCTGCCGGCCCTCGGGGCCACGGCTGTCATTGGCACTCACGCGGAAAGTCTCGCACGGGCCGCGCGGTCCCTGTCGCGGGCGTCCCGTGCGGCCCGATCCGGCGGGTCCGGGGCCGACGGGCGACCCCCTGACGGGTGTCTCTCCCTGCGCGAAGGCGCCGTTCCCCTTAACCTTCCCCGCATGGCTGCGGCTCAGGGACAACGGTCGGACGGCGCTGGCGAGATGGAGAGTTCGGAGGGGAAGGTGGCGGATTCGGCTCCGTTGCCCTTCCGCAAGGCGGTCGACGCGCTGCGGGGGGCACGGCTGCGGCCGGAGATCGAGATCGACCCGACGCGGCCGCCGCAGCGGCTCGCGCCGCACGCGTACGCGCTGGAGGCGGCGGTCGTGGACGGCGAGGAGGACCTCGCGGACGGGCGTCTGGTGCTGCTCCACGATCCGTCCGGGCACGACGCCTGGCAGGGCACCTTCCGCCTCGTCACGCTGGTGCGGGCGGAGCTCGAACCGGAGATGGCGGCGGACCCGCTGCTGCCGGAGGTGTGCTGGTCGTGGCTGACCGGGGCACTGCACGCGCGCGGGCTCGCCGCGGGCGAGGCGAGCGGCACGGTGACCCGGGCGGGCTCGCACTACTTCGGAGGCCTCTCGGAACGGCCGCCCGCCTCGCAGATCGAGATCCGGGCCTCGTGGACCCCCCGGGAGGACCGGGGCGGAGTGCCGGACACGGGGGCACATCTCGCGGCGTGGTGCGATCTGCTCTGCCAGATCGCGGGGCTGCCGCCCGCCGGGCCCGGCGACGGGTCCGTCGTGTCACTGCCCCAGCGAAGGGGCCCGCTCTCCCCCTGATCCCCCTCCCTCTTCCCGCGTGCTCGCCCGAGCGCTCCCCCCTCCGCCCCGTGGCCGCGTGCCGCGGGGTTCGTCTTGCGCGCCGTGACCCCGTCCGCCGCCGCATCTGCCGCGCGTACGTGCCCGCCGGGACGGCCGGAAGGGCTTGTTCCGTGCGTTTGCCGCCGCGGGGTCACCCGGAAGTGGGCGTGTTCGGTTTGATCTTCGGATGATCGAGCGCGCGTCCGAATTGCCCCAATTATTGCTCACCAAATCGTGATCATTCCCTAAAGGCGGCCGGGATTGCTGCCGAAGAGGTTTGTGACCTTGAAAGCACGGTTCGTCCCGGGACATCCCCGAGCCGGTCCCGTCCCCCCACCCAGGAGGCCTGGTGTCCGTTCTCCTCGAGCAGCCCGCAAGCCTGGTCGCCTACCGCCCGAACAAGCCGACCGCCATGGTCGTCGTGGCCGACCCCCGCGTCCGTTCCACCGTCACCCGCCACCTGTGGGCGCTCGGTGTACGTGACGTCATCGAGGCCTCGTCGATCGCGGAGGCTCGTCCCCGCATCGGCAACCCCCGTGACATCTGCGTCGCAGACGTCCACCTCCCCGACGGCTCCGGCCTGACGCTCCTCTCCGAAACCCGTGCCGCGGGCTGGCCCAACGGCCTCGCCCTCTCCGCCGCCGACGACATCGGTGCCGTGCGCAACGCCCTCGCGGGCGGCGTCAAGGGCTACGTCGTCACCGGCACCCGTACGAACGTCGGACTCCCCACCCGTCCCGGCGCCGCCCCGATCGGTTCGGCCGCCGCCCGCATGCACCGCCGCCCTCCGGGCACCCCGAGCCATCCCGGTGGCTACCGAGAGCTCTCGGGCCGCGAGGTCGAGGTGCTGCGTCTGGTCGCGGAGGGCCAGTCCAACAAGGCCATCGGCGTCTCGATGGGCCTGTCCGCCCTGACCGTGAAGAGCCACCTCGCCCGGATCGCGCGCAAGCTCGGCACGGGTGACCGGGCCGGGATGGTGGCGGTCGCTCTGCGTACCGGCATCATCCACTGACTGATTTACACCCCCCGCGCGCCCGTCGACGGAACGTTCCGTCGACGGGCGCCGTCCATACACAGATACCCTTGACAGGTGACCGACGCCCAAGAGACCGCAGCAGACAGCTCACTGCGAACCACCGGAGGCGGCCCTCCGGACGACGACGGCCTCGCACCCGAAGGGCTGCCGATCCCCCTGCTCGAGCCGCGTGACGGCATTCCGCCGGTGATCGCCGACGAGGAGTCCCTCGCCGCGACGGTCGCCGCCTTCGCCGCGGGGACCGGACCCGTCGCCGTCGACGCCGAACGCGCCTCCGGCTACCGGTACGGCCAGCGCGCCTATCTCGTCCAGCTCCGCCGCGAAGGCGCGGGCACCGCGCTCGTCGACCCCGTCGCCTGCCCGGACCTGTCCGGCCTCGGCGAGGCCATCGGCGACACGGAGTGGGTCCTGCACGCCGCCACCCAGGATCTGCCGTGCCTGCGGGAGATAGGCATGGTGCCGGCGCGGATCTTCGACACCGAGCTCGCGGGCCGGCTCGCCGGATTCCCGCGCGTGGGCCTCGGCGCGATGGTCGAGAGCGTGCTCGGCTTCGTACTGGAGAAGGGGCACTCCGCCGTCGACTGGTCCACGCGGCCGCTCCCCGAGCCCTGGCTGCGGTACGCGGCGCTCGACGTGGAGCTCCTCGTCGACCTGCGCGACGCCCTGGAGAAGGAGCTCGACCGGCAGGGCAAGCTGGAGTGGGCCCGCGAGGAGTTCGACGCGATCGCCACCGCGCCGCCCGCCCCGCCCCGCAAGGACCCCTGGCGCCGCACCTCCGGCATGCACAAGGTGCGCAGGCGCCGGCAGATGGCCGTCGTACGGGAGCTGTGGACCGCCCGCGACCGGATCGCGCAGCGCCGCGACGTCTCCCCCGGCAAGGTGCTCAGCGACGGCGCGATCGTCGAGGCGGCGCTCTCCCTGCCGCCCAACGTGCACGCGCTCGCCGGGCTGACGGGCTTCGGGCACCGCATGGGGCGGCGCCAGCTCGAGCAGTGGCAGGCCGCCGTCGACCGCGCCAAGGCGCTGCCCGACGCGGAGCTTCCGCAGCCCGGGCAGACGGTGAGCGGTCCGCCGCCGCCGCGCTCCTGGGCGGACCGCGACCCGGCCGCCGCGGCGCGGCTCTCCGCGGCGCGGGCCGCGGTCTCCACGCTCGCCGAGCAGCTGAACATGCCGCAGGAGAACCTGATCACTCCGGACACGGTCCGGCGCGTCTGCTGGGAGCCGCCGGCCCCGGTGGACGAGGAGTCGGTCGCGGCGGCGCTGGCCGGGCACGGGGCCCGCGCCTGGCAGATCACCCAGGTCACGCCGGTGCTGACGGCCGCTCTTTCCTGACGGGGGCGTCCGCGACCGTGCCCTGAGCCGCCGCTGCGCGGCGGCTCTTCCCCGCCCACCCGGCCACCCCGCGCCACCGGCCCCTGCGGCACTGACCGGTGCGGGGCAACCGTGTGGGAGGGAGGCATCCGCCGCGCAGCGGCGGGTCAAGGAGCGGCCCCGACCGGCCCCCGGGGGCCCCACACCCCCGCCCACCACGAAGTGTGACGTTCGCCTCGCCGAGGCGGCGCCCGGCGACCCTTGGCCGTGTAGTTACCGGCAAGTAGGGTGGACCGAGGAAGCGCGCCGCAGGTGTGGCGCACCCACACCCTGGAGGAGAGCCATCGTGCCTCGTACCGTCAGGGACGTCGTCTTCGTGGACGGCGTCCGCACCCCGTTCGGCAAGGCGGGCCCGAAGGGCATCTACCACGAGACCCGTGCCGATGACCTCGTCGTGAAGGCCATCCGGGAGCTGCTGCGCCGGAACCCTGACCTCGACCCCGCCAAGATCGACGAGGTCGCCATCGCCGCGACCACGCAGATCGGCGACCAGGGTCTGACGATCGGCCGCACCGCCGGCATCCTCGCCGGGCTCCCGCAGTCCGTGCCCGGCTACTCCATCGACCGCATGTGCGCCGGCGCCCTGACCGCCGTGACCTCGGTCGCGGGCAGCGTCGCCTTCGGTGCGTACGACATCGCCGTCGCCGGTGGTGTCGAGCACATGGGCCGCCACCCCATGGGTGAGGGCGTCGACCCCAACCCGCGGTTCGTGAGCGAGAAGCTCGTCGACGAGTCCGCCCTGTTCATGGGCATGACCGCCGAGAACCTGCACGACCGCTACCCGAGCATCACCAAGCTGCGCGCCGACGAGTACGCCGTGCGCTCGCAGGAGAAGGCCGCCAAGGCGTACGCCGACGGCAAGATCCAGGCCGACCTCGTGCCGATCTCCGTAAGGCGCACCAACGAGGAGGCGGGTGAGACCGGCTGGGGTCTGGCCACCGCCGACGAGCCGATGCGCCCGGGCACCACCCTGGAGAGCCTCGCGGGCCTCAAGACGCCCTTCCGTACGCACGGCCGCGTCACCGCGGGCAACGCCGCCGGCCTCAACGACGGCGCCACCGCCTCCCTCATCGCCTCCGAGGAGTTCGCGCGGGAGAACGGGCTGCCGGTCAAGATGCGGCTCGTGTCGTACTCCTTCGCGGGAGTCGAGCCGGAGGTCATGGGCTACGGCCCGATCCCGGCCACGGAGAAGGCGCTCGCCCAGGCGGGCCTGTCCATCTCCGACATCGGTCTCTTCGAGATCAACGAGGCCTTCGCCGTGCAGGTGCTCGCCTTCCTGGAGCACTACGGCATCGCCGACGACGACGCCCGCGTCAACCAGTACGGCGGCGCCATCGCGTACGGCCACCCGCTCGCCTCGTCCGGCGTACGCCTGATGACGCAGCTGGCGCGGCAGTTCGAGGAGCAGCCCGAGGTCCGTTACGGCCTCACGACCATGTGCGTCGGCTTCGGCATGGGCGCCACGGTCATCTGGGAGAACCCCCACCACAAGGACGCCGGAGGCGAGAAGTGAGCACCACGACCACCGAGCTTCTGAAGGGTGCGGCCGAGCTGTTCCCCGACGAGGTCGTCACGCAGGCGCACGTACGCCACCTCGACCTCCCCCGCGGTGCCGGGCGCTTCGCGCTCATCACGCTGGACAACGGCTTCGACCACACCAAGCCGACCACCTTCGGCCCGGGCTCGCTCGCGAACCTGAACGCCGCGATCGACCAGGTCGAGAAGGAGGCGGCCGAGGGCGCGATCGTCGGCGTCGGCATCACCGGCAAGCCGTTCATCTTCGCCGTTGGCGCCGACCTCAAGGGCGTCGAGCTGCTGAAGAAGCACGACGACGCGCTCGCCATCGGCAAGGGCGGCCACGAGGTCTTCAAGCGGCTGTCCGGCCTCGCCGTGCCGACCTTCGCCTACTACAACGGTGCCGCGATGGGCGGCGGCGTCGAGGTCGGCCTGCACTGCTCCTACCGCACCGTCTCCAAGGCGCTGCCGGCGTTCTCGCTGCCCGAGGTCTTCCTCGGCCTGGTCCCGGGCTGGGGCGGCTGCGCGCTGCTCCCGAACCTGATCGGCGCCGACAAGGCCGTCTCGGTCATCATCGAGAACTCGCTCAACCAGAACCGCCAGCTCAAGGGCAAGCAGGTCTTCGACCTCGGCATCGCCGACGCGCTCTTCGAGGGCGCCGACTTCCTGGAGCAGTCGCTGATCTGGACGGCCTCCGTCCTCAACGGCTCCACCCAGGTCGTCCGCCCCGAGGTCGACCGCGGCGAGGGCTGGGACGCCGCCGTCGCGCGCGGCCGCGCCATCGCCGACTCCAAGGTGCACGGCGCCGCCCCGGCCGCCTACCGCGCCCTGGAGATCATCGAGGCCGCCAAGGACGGCGACCTGCAGCGGGGCTTCGACTCCGAGGACGCCGCGCTCGCCGACCTCATCATGGGCGGTGAACTGCGCGCGGGCATCTACTCGTTCAACCTCGTGCAGAAGCGCGGCAAGCGTCCCGCGGGCGCCCCGGACAAGAACCTGGCCCGCCCGGTCACCAAGGTCGGCGTCGTCGGCGCCGGTCTGATGGCCTCGCAGCTCGCGCTGCTGTTCCTGCGCCGCCTCGAGGTGCCGGTCGTCCTGACCGACATCGACCAGGAGCGGGTCGACAAGGGCGTCTCGTACGTCCACGAGGAGATCGACAAGCTCCTGCTCAAGGGGCGTGTCAACCAGGACAGGGCCAACCGCCTCAAGGGCCTGGTCTCCGGTGTCCTGGACAAGGCCGAGGGCTTCTCCGACGCGGACTTCATCATCGAGGCCGTCTTCGAGGAGATCGGCGTCAAGCAGCAGGTGTTCGCCGAGGTCGAGGCCGTCGCCCCGGCGCACGCGATCCTCGCCACCAACACCTCCTCGCTCTCCGTCTCCGAGATGGCGTCGAAGCTGAAGCACCCCGAGCGGGTCGTCGGCTTCCACTTCTTCAACCCGGTCGCGATCCTGCCGCTCCTTGAGATCGTGCGCGGCGAGCAGACCGACGACGCGTCGCTGGCCACGGCCTTCGGCGTCGCCAAGAAGCTGAAGAAGACCGCGGTGCTCGTGAAGGACGCCCCGGCGTTCGTCGTGAACCGCATCCTGACGCGCTTCATGGGCGAGATCCAGAACGTCATCGACGAGGGCACCCCGGTCGCCGTCGCCGAGAAGGCCGTCGAGCCGCTCGGTCTGCCGATGTCGCCGCTGGTCCTCCTCGAGCTGGTCGGCCCGGCCATCGGCCTGCACGTCTCGGAGACCCTCAACCGCTCCTTCCCCGAGCGCTTCACGGTCTCCCCGAACCTCGCGGCGGTCGTCAAGGCCGGCAAGCGCGGCTTCTACGTGTACGACTCCGGAAAGCCGGAGCTGGACCCCGAGGTCGCCGCGCTCCTGAAGCAGGGCGACGTCGTCCTGACCGAGGAGCAGGTGCGGGACCGCGTGCTGGACGCCGTGGCGCAGGAGATCGGGCTCATGCTCGACGAGGACGTCGTCGCCGAGGCCCAGGACATCGACCTCTGCCTGATCACCGGCGCCGGCTGGCCCTTCCACCTGGGCGGCATCACGCCGTACCTGGACCGTGAGGGCGTCAGCGAGCGGGTGAACGGGAAGCGGTTCCTCGCGCAGGGCGTGGCGAGCGTCCCGGCGTAACGCCTCCCGCAGCAACGCCGAGGGGCCGTACGGAAGGTGTCCGTACGGCCCCTTGGCGTTCTGTCCGGAGGTTCCTGCCCGGGGTTCCTGTCGGAGGTCCCTGTCCGGATTCCTGTCCGGGCCCCTGTCCGGGGGCGGTCACACCCTGACCCACGCCTCCAGCGCCAGGCCCGGCTCCGCCTTCTGGCGGGCGATGCGCAGCGTGCCGTCGAGGCCGATCGCCGCCAGGACGACACGGCCCCGGGCGTCGATCGCCAACGACGGGGCGCCCAGGCACGGTTCACCGGTCTCGGCCCACCACAGGCCCGCTCCCTCGTCCTCGGTGGGGAACGCGGCGAGCGCGGGGCGGCCCGTGCTCGCGCGGTGCGCGAGGACCGTGCAGTCGTGACCGTCTATCGGCGTCCTGACGGCCGCCGTGGGGCCGGAACCCGGGGTACCGCCGAGGGAGATCGCGGGGGCGCCGCTCTCCGGGCGGTACGCGAGGACGCCGTCCCCCGCGGCCTCGGCCGCGTAGTACGTGAGGCGGTCGGGGGCGCTCTCCAGGGCCGTGCCCGAGCCGGGGGCCGGGGCGAGCGGGATGTCGTCGGCGCGCTGCAGGTCGCCGCCCTGCTTCTCCTGGGCCCAGCGCAGGGTGGCCTTGCCGCCGGGGGCGAGGACCTCCACGCGGCCGGTCGACGTGGCGAGCGCCGCGATGCCGTCCAGGGTGTCGCGGACCTTGAAGTCCTTCCACCCCTCCCACTTGCCGCCCTTGCCCTCGCGGCGCATCCGTACGCTGCCCACCGCGTCCCGCACGAAGACGTGGACGGTGCCGGCGGCGTCCACCGCGGCGGCGGGCGCCCCGAGGTGCGGGGCGCGCTCGACGAGCTTGGTGTGCGGATTGCCGAGCGAGCGCCAGTCCATGAGGGGCCGCCCCGGCTGGTACTGGATCGAGTGCACGATCTCCACGACGGCCTTGGCGACGTCGCCGGACGCGTCCCGCCGCTCCCTGCGGCCCAGGAAGTGCACGTACCCGTCGACCCCCTGGGCGAGGGTGAGGCAGGTCAGGTCGGGCGCCTCGAAGAAGTCGGGGCCCTCCCACTCCGGTCCGCCGGGCCGGGCCTCCGTCCAGCGCAGGAGACCTCCTTCGGCACGGGCGTATGCGGTGAGGCGACCGTCGTGGCCGCGCAGCAGCCAGCGGGCGGTCTCCGGGGCACCGGTGCTGGTGGACCTCGACGGCATGCTCGGCGCCAACCCTTCCACGATCACGGACGCACAGCGTTTGCCGATTAGTTTACGTTTGCCGCATGAGAACTCTGGTCGTCGTCGATGCCGCGAACGTCGTCGGATCCGTGCCCGACGGCTGGTGGCGCGACCGCCGCGGGGCCGCCGAGCGGCTGCGGGACTCCCTGGTCCCCTACGCCGCCGACGGGCTGCCCGACCGCCCCGGCCCGGTGGAGCTCGTGCTGGTCGTCGAGGGAGCGGCGCGCGGTGTGGCGTCCGTGCCGGGCGTGCACGTGGATTCCGCGCCCGGCAGCGGCGACGACCGCATCGTGGAGCTGGCCGCCGAGGCCGCGGGGCGGCCCTGTCTGGTGATCACCGCCGACCGTGAGCTGCGCCGCAGGGTGGGCGAGGTGGGGGCCGAGTGTGCCGGCCCCCGTACCGTGCGTCCCTGACCGTCCGGGCGCTCAGAGGCGCTTCGCGCTGCGCAGCGTGGAGGCGTAGTAGCCGTTGCCGTCCAGGCGCGACGTGCCGCCCTTGTCGCCGATCGTCGGGCCGTTGACCTCCTCGCGGCTCGAGATGAAGATCTTGTGGCCGTCGGCGTCGTGGCCGAGGAAGATGCCGACGTGGTCCAGGCGCTGCTTGGTGCGGGCGTCGAGCTTGAAGAAGACCAGGTCGCCAGGCTGCACCACGTCGATGGACTTGGGGCGGTCCGCCGCGCTGACGCCCTTGAGCGCGATGACGTCCGTTCCCGCCTTGCCGCGCGCCATGCCGTTGGCGGTGCGGGGCAGGCCGTCGCCGGCCTGGTCGTTGGCCATCAGGGGGTAGCGGGCGCGGTAGCCGAAGACGGTGCGGACGAAACCGGAGCAGTCCATGGAGCGCGCCCGTACCTTCTCCGGCTGGATGGTGGTGCCGTTGCGGAAGGTGTACGGGATGCCGAGGTAGTCGAAGAAGTCGGACTGCTCCAGGCGCAGGTCGTTGCCCGCGCTGCCCTCGGGGTTCAGCGGACCGAAGTTGGCGTCACCGGCGTACGCGATGCCCTCGTCGTCCTTCTTGACGGGGGCGCCCTCCACGTACTGGAACGCCATCGCGAAGATGTCGTCCTCCTCGCTGCCGGAGAACTCCTTGTACCAGTCCTTGAACCACTTCTCCTTCTCCGCGCCCTCCCGCCAGTTCTCCGGCATCAGCCGCACCCAGTCGTTGGTGACGACCCGCGACTTGGTGTTGGCGGGTTCGGTGAAGGTGCGGCTCGGGCCGGTCAGCGTCGCGGTGCGGGCGCCGTCCGTGAAGGTGGCGAGGACCTTGCCGCCCTCGGTGCGCAGCACGGAGCGGTCGGGGCCCTTGAGGCGCTCCCACTTCTGCTTGCCGGCGCTCTGGCCGGTGCTGCTGCTCAGCCCCGGGGTGTCGGTGACGGCCTGCACCTTGGGCGCCTTGGCCTCTTCGTCCTTGCGCAGTTCCACGGTCAGGTACGTACTGCCGGCGAGCAGGGCGAGCACGGTCACCGCGTGCAGGGCGGGACGCTTCTTCTTGGGCGGCATGAATGACTCCTGGAATCAGGCGGACGGCATGAAGCCGAGGAGGATCCCGGCGGTGAGGACGACGTAGGCCATGAGCGTCACCGAGCCCGTGGCGAGCAGGGTGGGGCCCTTGGGCTGGCGCACGAGCTGGTAGGCGATCAGGCCCGGCACGATGAAGCCGAGGGTCTGGTTGCTGTACATCAGCGGGAACTCGAGCGAGAGCACGATCATCACGGTGGCCTGGAGCACCACGCCGGTCAGCACGACCGCGGCGAACAGGCGCTTGCCGTAGAGGATCACGAAGCGCTGCATGAGGAGCGTGCAGACGTACGTGAGGACGGTGACGCCGACGACCATCGCGGCGCGCTGCAGGTCCTCGACGAGCGTCAGCGCGAGCCAGCCCGGGGTGATCATGCCGCCGGGCGAGAGGTTGGTCGTCAGATAGCAGACCAGGGAGAAGAGCAGCCCGAGCGCGATGCCGACCGCGGCGATCTCGGGGGTGAGGACGGAGGGAATCAACGGGGCTCTCCTGGGCTGTGCCACTGCTGGTTGTCGTCTGCGGCGGGTGGTACGGGCGGCACGCGCGGCTCGAACAGGCCGCGGGTCCTGGGGGGCTGGGGTTGCTGGGCCTGCGTGTCCTGGGGCGGCGCACCGGCCTCGGGGGACGCGTAGGTCTCCTGGGGCGCGTAGGCGTCCTGCGGCTGCGGTGCGTACGTGTCGTGGGAGGCGTACGCGTCGTGGGAGGCGTACATGTCGTGCGAGGCGTAGGTCTCCTGCGGCGGGTACGTCTCGTACGACGGCTCCAGCGCGCGTTGCGCGGGAATCTGCGCCTGCTGCACCTGGAGCGGCGCCGTGTACCGCGTCTCGTACGCCTCCGGGTAGTGCTGGTAGGGGTCGATGCGCGGCACGTACAGCGGCATCGTCTCCAGCGGGTCGCCGGCGGGCGCGACGGCCTCGGCGGGCTCCTCGCTCTCGTCGGCGGGCAGTTCGGCGAGGTGCTCGAGGAGCAGCTCGCCCTGGCCGTGGATGTTGCCGATCGCCACGAGCGAGGAGTCGGCGCCGAGCTGCGCGAGCATGTCGCGCATGAACTCCTCGGGGTCGCGCCGGTCGCCGCCGAGGTCGACGGCGCGGGAGCGCCACTCGGCGGGGATGGCGTCGATGGCGGACTTGGCGGGGTGGCCGATGACGAAGACCTTCTCCGGCTGGAGGTCGGGGATGATCTCGCCCATCTGGCCGTTGCGTTCGACGCGGTCGGGGCGGCAGTTGATGACGACGTTGAGCGGGCGGTGGATGGCGCCGAGGTCGAGCAGCTGGTTGATGTTCATCAGCGTCGACTCGGGGTCGTTGGCCGCGAAGACGTTGGCGAAGCGGACCTTCTTGCCGTCCTCGGTGGCGTACCGCTCGACGGAGAGGACGCCGGGGTCCGG
Organism: Streptomyces sp. NPDC040622; assembly: GCF_055593965.1. NCBI lineage: Bacteria > Bacillati > Actinomycetota > Actinomycetes > Kitasatosporales > Streptomycetaceae > Streptomyces > Streptomyces sp. NPDC040622. The sequence continues at coordinate 476,396 of NZ_JBVIXD010000005.1, forward strand.
CGGGGCGTCGTACATGCCCTGCAGGGCGACCTCGCGGCCCACGCCGACGAGCTCGGCGACCTTGAGTGCGATCGCCACGTTCTCCTTGAAGGTGAACCAGCTGAAGCCGCGCAGCTCCTCGTCGCTCACCGTCTCGGGGTCGGCGTAGATCAGCTCGCAGTTACGGGCGTCGGCCTCCTCCTGGAGGATGTCGAAGCGGTCCTGCTCCGCCGTGACGCAGATGCCGCCCTCCGGCATGGAGCGGCAGAGCGAGCGCGCCACGTCGTCCAGGGTGGGGCCCATCTCGGCGAGGTGGTCCTCGCGGACGTTGCAGAGCACGCCGATCGTGGAGCGGATCAGCTTGGACTGGTTGATCTCCTGGAGCGCGGGCATGACGGCCATGCACTCGATGACCAGGGCGTCCGGGTCGTAGGCGGCGGCGCGCCGCACGATGCCGATCTGCTCGACGACGTTGGCGATGCCGAACTTGCGGTAGACGGGCTCCTCGGTGGCGTCCGGGTGGATGAACCGGGCCGCGGTGCCGGTGGTCTTGGCGACCGTGACGAGCTCGCCGCCGCGCAGCGCGCCCGCGCACAGGCGGGTGATGGAGGACTTGCCGCGGATGCCGTTGACCAGCACCCGGGTGGGGATGTGCTCCAGGCTGGCGAAGTGCCGTCGCTGTTCGACGACGCCCGCGGCGAGCAGCACGGCGCAGCACACCACGAGAACGGTGTAGAGGAAGAGCACGGGGGTTCAGTTCCTTCCGGCGAGGCCGGCCGTCACGCCGTCCCGCTTGCGCTGCGTGCCCGTCGGCAGCTGCTGCCTGATGAGTTCGAGGCTGCGGGTGACGGCACCGACCTCGTCGTGGTGGCGCGGGTACAGGACGGTGCGGCGGTCGCCGTCGGCGAGCGCCTCCGCCTGGTCCGCGAGGTGTCGCAGCGGTCGTACGACGACGATGTGCAGCCAGCCGAGGCACGCCGCGGCGGCGGTGATGCCGAGCAGGCCCGCGAGGACCGTGCGGTTCTGGTAGCTGTACTCGGGGATGGCGAGGCCGGACGCGGGCTGCCAGCTGACCACGGTCCAGCCCAGCTTGGCGGCCGCGCCGCCGCCGACGAACGGGGCCGCGGCCGCGATCTGGATGTCGTCGCCGTCGCGGTAGAGCACACCGCTCGGGCGCGGGCTGAGGCCGACCTTCTGCCCGGTGCCCTCGGCGAGGGCGTTGAGGCGTCCGCCCGGCAGGTCCTCGAACTCGCGGTAGCCGGTGTTGGCGCCGATGACCCGGCGCTCGCCGTCGATCACGCGGACCTCGCCGAGGCCCGGGCGCCTGAGCAGCGAGTTGAGGAAGTCGATGCGGAGCTCACCGACGACGGCGGCCCCTTCGCGGCCCGGCACCTCGGCCGTACCGATGATCACCGGTTCCTTGCCGCCCTCGTCGATGACCCGGATGGGCTTGTTCGAGGGGCCCTTGCCCGAGGGGCTGCGGGGGTCGTGGCCGGCCTGGGCGAGGATCTTGCCGTCGGCGTCCATGACGTACAGGGACTGGTAGCGGGTGTGCTGGTTCAGGGTGCTCTCGAGGACCTTGCCCATGTCCGAGGCCTCGGTGCGGTCGCCCATGAGGGAGGCCACCGAGGTGAGGTCGGCGTGGCCCTCGTTGAGGGCGCGGCGGACCCGGTCGGTGAGGGTGTCGGTGCGCTCGCGCTGGTCGTTGACCATCTGCTGCGGTACGACGACGGTGTCGCCGGCCCGGTTGAGCAGCAGCAGGAGCGGCGCGGACCAGGCGAGCAGGATCACCCCGCAGACCGCGATCAGGGTGCGGGTGCCGAACCTGCGGCGGCGGACGGGCTTGTCCTGCCGGGCCGCGGGCTCGCCGGTGAGCTGGCGGCGCAGGCGCTCCAGGGCGGTGCCGATGCGGGCGGCCTCCCCGTACCGGGGTACGGAGACGGGCCGGTCGACGTCGCCGCGGGTGAGGCGGCGGCCCTCCAGGAAGAGCTGGATCAGCGGCCGTTGCACGGTGCGCAGGAGCAGGAAGACGGTGAGGCCGCCGATGAGCAGCAGGGCGCCCGCGGCGATCAGGCCGAAGGCGGAGTCGCTCTTGGCGGTCGGGTCCTCGGCGACCGGGACCATCGCGACGACGGTGAGGCCGAGCCGGGTGGCCACGGTGGACTCGCCGGCCTCGGGGCCCGCGAGGTTCGCGTACCCGGCGACCGCGCGCTCACCGAGGTAGCGCTCGCCGGTGAGGTTGCCGCTGACGCCGAGGAATCCGCCGGAGCCGGGCTCCTTGGACATCAGCGGGTGCTTGCGGGACTTCTTGGCGGCGGTCGCGGCGAACGACTTGAGCTGCTTGTTGGACTGGGCGACCTCTTCGCGCTGCAGGTCGGTGAGGACCTGCTCGGGCTCGGGGATGCCGTCGGTGCTCAGGACGTGGCCGTCCTGGTCGACGACGGCGATGGAGCGGAACTTGCCGAGGCTGATGCCGGGGAAGCGCAGGCTGCTCGAGGCGACCAGGAGCTGCTGCGGCTGTCCCTTCCAGGTGAGCAGGGCGAAGGAGAGGAGGCGGGTCTCGCCGTTCTCCAGGCGCACCATGCGCGGGGCGAGACCGTCCTTGTCCGCGAGCTCGCCGCGGTCGATGGCGGTCAGCGGCAGGTTCTCGCCGCGGGCGGCGAGGAGCTTGCCCGAGGCGATCTCGACGATCGCGGTGCCCATCCACTTCTGGTAGACGCTGCCGGTCTTGTCCAGGACGGCATCGGCGGGCACCGGCTCGCCCGCGCTGAACAGCTCGGCGGTGCGGGTCAGGTCGGTGACGGACTCGTCGATGGAGGCGCGCAACGCGATGGCGCCGTCCTCGGCGAAGTGCTGCTGGGACGACTTGACCGCCTTGGGGACGGCCTCCTGACCGGCTCTTCCGAGCGTGAGGGCGGTGATGCCCGCGAGGGCGAGGAGCAGGACCGACAACACGGCGATGGGGGGACGTATACCGCCCAGCAGTGACATGTCGGTCCTTCGGCGGACCTTGTGCCGCCGCTTCGAACGCGAAGCGGCCAAGGGGGGCTCCTCTCCTGGAGTGACGCGGGGTGTGGATGCACACAGTGATGCGCTCCGGAAAGGTGTGACACGCGACCCCGGGAGAGGGATGTACGAAGTAAGGCGAATGTGAGCTAGATCGCGTTGAAGCCGCGTTTAACGCCCGGCTCGGACAGGCGTTCCCACGCGTCCGGGCCGGGCGACGGCTCCGCCTCAGTCGGCGGGGAGCGCCTCCAACGGCTCAAGGCCGTCGTGGCCCGCACCCCGGTTCAGGAGCGTGCCCTGGGTGCGCTCGAAGGCCAGGCGGTAGCGGGAGCGCTGCTGCTCGCTGAGGTCCTTGCCGTCCTTGAGCGTCGCGGCGATGTCGAGCAGCCGGTGGTCCTTGACCGCGCCCTTCGGCAGGGCGCCGGTCTCGTCGGGGTCCGGCGGGATGTCCGTGAAGGTGGGGACGTACTTGGCGTCGACGTCCCACTTCCCGCCGCGCTTGACGAACTCGAACCAGCCGACGACGCCCTCCTCGGTCAGCCCGCTGGGCACGTCGTGCCGGGCGATCTGATTGCCGAGTCCGTACGCGATCCAGGTGCCGTCGACCTTCTCCATCGGCTGGACGACGTGCGCGTGGTGGCCGATGACCAGGTTGATCCCGGTCTTCTCGGCGATCTTGCGGGCGAGCCCGATCTGCGGGCCGCTGGCGTTGGGCTGGTTCTCACGACCCCAGTGGATGCTCAGGATCACGACCTCCGCGCCCGCGCCGCGGGCCTTCTTCTCGGCGGCGGCGATCGCGTCGAAGTCGTTCTGGTTGACGATCCACGGCTTGTTCTTGGGGACCTCGCGGCCGTTGAACCCGAAGGCGAAGGCTATCTGCGCGACCTTGACGCCCTTCACCTCGGTGATGAGCGGCTTGTTCGCCTCCGCCGCGCTCCGCGCCGACCCGGTGTGCCGCAGGCCCGCCTTGTCGAGGGTGTTCAGGGTGCGGGTGACCCCGCCGGGACCGTGGTCGAGCGTGTGGTTGGACGCGGTCGAGCACTGGTCGTAGCCGACGTCCTTGACCGCCGTGGCGATCTGCGGCGGCACCAGGAAGTCGGGGTAGCTCTGGAAGGGGCCGCCGGGCTTGCCCACCACCGGCTCGAAGTGGCAGATGCCGAGGTCGGCCTTGCTGATCACCGGCTTGATCCCGGCCATCATGGGCCGGAAGTCGAGCCCCTTCTCCCCCTTGCCCGTGGTCTTGGCATCCTTGCGGGCCTGCTCGGTGAGCTGGGGATGGATGAGGATGTCGCCCGCGGCGGCGACGGTGAACGAGGGGCCACCGTCGGCGGCGGGCTTGTCGTCGCCGCCGAAAGGACCGCAGGCGGTACCTGCCAGCAACAGGAGCGAGGAGGCTGCACAGGTCAGGAAATGCCTGCGGAAGGGACGTGTCATCACAGGGCTATCTTTATACAATCATGAAGATCTTCCGCACCCGGCCGTCGGCGATCACACAAAAGCTCGGGGTTCTCGGCCTCGTCACCGCCGCCGTCCTCAGCCTCGCGCAGTGTTCGGCCGACTCCTCCCGGGACGGCGAGAAGTCCAGGCCGGACGGGGAATCGTCCGCCTCGGCGCCCGACGGCGGGAGCGACGAAGGCGGCCAGGACGACCAGGGCGACGAAGGTCTCACGGAGCTGATCACCACCTACACCGACGGTTTCCACGAGGACAGCGGATACCGCCGTCCCTCGCGCACCGACCGGCGCACGGTCGCCGCGGGCCTCGCCCTCCTCCTCGACGGCCGGCGCTCGCAGGCCGAAGAGCGCCTGGCCGACGTGGACCTGGCGGTCCGCACGGTCACCGACGAGGGCGCGGGGCGCCGGTACGCGGAGATCGCCGACCGCTCCGAGAGCGGGGCGGCCCCGCGCGGCTGGGGCCGTGTCTACGTCGACCTCGACGCCCCGGCCCGCTGGTCCGTGCAGGTGCCGCACCCGGTGGCCGACCGGAACACCGAGCGGCTCGGCGCGGAGCTGATGCGCCGCTCCCCCGGCGGCGTCCTCGTCCTGGCGGGCGCGCACCGCGACGCGGGACGCGGCGACGAGGCGGACGTCGCGCACCGCAGGGACACCGTGTTCGACGCCGTCTGCGACGAACTGGTCCGGCGCGGCCTGCCCGGCCTCCAACTGCACGGCATGGCCGACGACTCGGCGCCGCGCCACGACGTCGTCGCCTCCACGGGCCGGGGCAGGGAGGCCGTCGCCGAGGGCCGCGACCTCGCGGACGCCCTGCGCGGGCGCGGCTACGACGTCTGCCGCGCCTGGGCCAGGTCGTGCCCGCTGGCAGGCCGCTCCAACATCCAGGGGCGGACCGCGTCGGCGCACGACGTGCCCTTCCTGCACGTCGAGTTCGGGCCCGCGATCCGCGAGAAACCGGGGCACGCGCGGGACGTGGTGGGCGAGCTGGTGAAGGTCACGCGCGCGTGGGACAGGGGCGCCCGCCCGAAGTCGTAGCCCGCCCACCACGTCCCGCGCCGTCCTCACCGACCCGCCACCCGCACGTACACCACCGCTCCCTCCACCCACCGCACCGGCTCGTACCCGGCCGCGAGGATCCGTCGCAGCGAGGGGACCCGGGCGGGGGCGTACGGCTCGCCCCGGGAGTCGTCGATCACGAGGGCCGGCGGGTGGGTCCGCAGTTCCTCGCGGAAGACCGGCCAGGCGCCCTCGACCGCGTACTTCTCGCCGACCTGCGGGCCGTTGCGCCCTCCGCTGTAGTTGGTGAGCAGGCCGGCCGTGAGGTAGCGGCTCGCGGGCGGGCGGCCGGCGAGCCAGTACGCCTCGGGGTGTATGCCCCAGAACAGGACCCGGTCCTGCGGGCCGGTGTGCGCGCGGACCGTCTGCGCCAGACGGGTGGCGTGCGCGAGTTCGGGGCGCGGCGCGCACAGGCCCCAGGCGAGGAAGGCCGCGCACGCGCAACCGGAGGCGACGACCGCCCGCACCGTCCGTTCGTGCGGCAGGATCTGCAGCGCCCCCGCCCCCAACAACGCCAGCGGCGGGGTGAGTTGGAGGTAGTAGTGGCCGAAGAAGTGGAAGCCGACGAGGACCGCGGCGACCGAGGAAGCGAGCCAGAGCCACAGCTCCCCCGCCCCGGTGCGGGCGACGCGCAGGACGCGTACGACCGGCGGAATGATGCCCGCGCAGGCCACCGCGAGGAGCGCCGCGTTCACCAAGCCCCGCACCAGGACGTGGAGTTCGGAACCGGCGAAGGAGGCGTAGGCGCCCGAGCCCGTCACCGTCCAGAACAGGAAGCCCGAGGGGGTCGTCAGGAGCGCCGCGGCGAGGATCGGCCCGCCGAGCCCGGCCGCCAGGCGCACCGCGTCCCGGCGCGGCGCCCCGTACCGGAGGAGCAGGTGGACGACCGGCAGCAGGACCGCGCCGCCGGTCTGCTTGGCGAGGAAGGCCGCGGCCACCGCCACCCCCGCGGCGCCCCACCTGCGACGGTCGGCGCACCACATGGCGGCCGCCGTGCACGGCAGCATGAAGACCTCGAAGGCGGCCGCCTGGGTGTCCTCCGGGTTCAGGCCGATGGAGAGCAGGAGGTACAGGACGCCGGCGGTGCGGCCCGCGCCGTCCCCCCAGCGGCGCCGGGCCACCGAGACCAGGAGCACCGCCGTCAGGAGCTGTGCGCCGACCGCGAGGACCTTCAGCGGGAGCAGCGAATCGTCGCCGAAGAGCGCGAAGGCGCCCGCGTACAGCCAGGGCACGAGCGGCGGCTTGCGGTCGACGACCGTGTCGTAGAGCTCACCGCCGTGCGCCAGCATCCGTGCCTGGACGGCGAGATAGCCCTCGTCGGGGTTCCACAGCGGCCACCGGAAGGAGGGCAGCCGGGTCACGCACGCCAGGGCGGCGAGCAGCGGGAGCAGGCGGGCCCAGTACGGGCCCCGGACGCCCCCGTCGGGGACGTACTCCTTGCGCGGGCCCGGCACCTGTGGCTTGTGTACGGAGCGTAGTGATGCGGAGGGCGGGGCGGGCATACGGTGCACGCTATCCGGCCCCGCAGTCCCCATCGGATCGGGACATACGGGGCCGGGGAAGAAGACCTGGCGAAAGCCGGTCGACTACCGTGCGTCGTCGGTGTGCGGGTCGCGCACGTGCAGGCGGCTGTGCGAGCGGCCGTAGGCGAAGTAGATGACGACGCCGAGCACCATCCAGACGCCGAAGCGCAGCCAGGTCTCCGCCGGCAGGTTCAGCATCAGCCAGAGCGAGGCGAGCACGGACAGGACCGGCACGAAGGGCACCAGCGGGGTGCGGAAGGCGCGGGGCAGGTCGGGGCGCTGCTTTCGGAGCAGGATGACGCCGAGGGCGACGACGACGAACGCGAACAGCGTGCCGATGTTGACCAATTCGGCGAGCTCGTCGATGGAGGTGAAGCCCGCGACGACCGCCACGATCACGCCGAGCAGGACCGTGGAGCGGTAGGGGGTGCCGAACGTGGGGTGGACCTTGGAGAACGTCGTGGGCAGCAGCCCGTCGCGGCTCATGGCGAAGAAGACGCGGGTCTGGCCGAGCAGCAGGATCATGCAGACGGAGGTGAGGCCGACGGCCGCGCCGAAGCTGATCACGCCCGCCCAGAAGGGGTGCCCGACGGCCTTGAAGGCGTCCGCGAGCGGGGCGTCCGTGGAGAGCTCGCTGTACTTCTGCATGCCGGTGACGACCACGGAGACGGCGACGTACAGGATCGTGCAGACCAGGAGCGAGCCGAGGATGCCGCGGGGCACGTCGCGCTGCGGGTTGTGGGTCTCCTCGGCGGCGGTGGCGACGATGTCGAAGCCGATGAACGCGAAGAAGACGACGGCCGCGGCGGTGAAGATGCCCATCACGCCGAAGTGCGAGGGCGTGAAGCCGAAGATCAGCTGGACCAGGGGTGCGGTGATGCCGCCACCACCGTCGACGTGCTCGGCCGGCGGGACGAACGGGTCGTAGTTGGCGCCCGTGATGAGGAAGGCGCCGACGATGATGACGAGCAGCACCACGGTCACCTTGACCGCGACGATGACGTTGGTGACCCGCGAGGACAGCTTCATCCCGGCGACGAGGATGGCGGTCAGGACCAGCACCAGCACGGCGGCCAGCAGGTCGAAGCCGAACTTCCCCCCGTGCGTGCCGCTGAGCGCCTGCGGCAGGTGCATGCCCGCCGTGTCGAGCAGCGAGCGCATGTAGCCGGACCAGCCGACGGCGACCACGGCACAGCCGAGCGCGAGCTCCAGGATCAGGTCCCAGCCGATGATCCAGGCCGGGAACTCGCCGAGCGAGGCGTACGAGAAGGTGTACGCGGACCCGGCGACCGGCACGGTCGAGGCGAACTCGGCGTAGCAGAGCGCCGCGAGCGCGCAGACGAGTCCGGCGACGACGAAGGCCAGGGCCACCGAGGGCCCGGCCGTCTCCTTGGCGATCTTTCCGGTCAGCACGAAGATTCCGGTGCCGATGATGACGCCGACCCCGAAGACCGTGAGGTCGAGGGCGGACAGCGACTTCTTGAGAGCGTGCTCCGGTTCCTCGGTGTCCTTGATGGACTGCTCGACGCTCTTCGTCCTGAAGAGGGTGCTGCTCACGGGCGTACCTCCCACGTTGTCGTGCTCGACATGATCGAGAGGCCGAGTACCCCGTAAGCCCCGGGACGGGCCCATTCACGCGAATGGGCCGGTCCCACCACCCGTACAGGGTGCTGGGACCGGCCCGTCGGCGGTGCGCGTTGACGTCAGTCGCGGGCGGGCTCCACGGAGTCCACCGCGGCGGTGCCGCGCTCGAACCGGCCGTCCAGCTTGGCCACCAGGCCCGTCACCTGACGGGCGACGTCCGGGGCGGTCAGGCCGATCTCGGCCAGGATCTCCTTGCGGGAGGCGTGGTCGAGGAAGCGCGGCGGGATGCCGAAGTCGCGCAGCGGGACGTCGACGCCCGCGTCGCGCAGGGACTGGGCGATCGCCGAACCGACGCCGCCGGCCCGGGAGTTGTCCTCCACGGTGACCACGACGCGGTGCTTCTCGGCGAGCGGCGCCAGGGCCTCGTCGACCGGCTTGACCCAGCGCGGGTCGACGACGGTCGTCGTGATGCCCTGCTTGTCGAGCAGATCGGCGATCTCCAGGCACATCGGGGCGAGCGCGCCGACGGAGACGAGGAGCACGTCGGGGCGGTGGGTGTCCGCCTTGCGCAGCACGTCCATGCCGCCGACCTTGCCGACGGCCGTGACCGCCGGGCCGACCGCGCCCTTGGAGTAGCGCACGACGGTCGGGGCGTCGTCGACCTCGACGGCCTCGCGCAGCTGCAGGCGGACCTGGTCGGCGTCGCGCGGTGCGGCGATCCGCAGGGTCGGCACGCACTGCAGGATCGACATGTCCCACATTCCGTTGTGCGAGGCGCCGTCCGTGCCGGTGACGCCCGCCCGGTCCAGGACGAAGGTGACGCCGCACTTGTGCAGGGCCACGTCCATCAGGAGCTGGTCGAAGGCGCGGTTCAGGAAGGTCGCGTAGACGGCGAAGACGGGGTGCAGGCCGCCGCTGGCCAGGCCCGCCGCCGAGACGGCCGCGTGCTGCTCGGCGATGCCGACGTCGTAGACCCGGTCGGGGAACTCCTCGGCGAACTTCTTCAGTCCGACCGGCTGGAGCATGGCGGCCGTGATCGCGACGATGTCCTCGCGCTCCCGGCCGAGCTTGACCATCTCCTCGCCGAAGACGGACGTCCAGTCCATGCCGGAGGCGGCGATGGGCAGGCCCGTGTCGGGGTGGATGACGCCGACGGCGTGGAAGTGGTCGGCCTCGTCCTCCAGGGCGGGCTTGTAGCCGCGGCCCTTCTCCGTGATGCAGTGCACGATGACGGGGCCGCCGAAGCGCTTGGCGCGCTGCAGCGCGGACTCCAGGGCCTCCAGGTCGTGGCCGTCGATCGGGCCGACGTACTTCAGGCCGAGGTCCTCGAACATGCCCTGCGGGGCGATGAAGTCCTTCAGGCCCTTCTTGGCGCCGTGCAGGGTCTCGTAGAGCGGCCTGCCGACGACGGGCGTGCGCTCCAGGAGGTCCTTCCCGCGGGCCAGGAACCGCTCGTAGCCGTCGGTGGTGCGCAGGGTCGCCAGGTGGTCGGCGAGGCCGCCGATCGTGGGGGCGTACGAGCGCTCGTTGTCGTTGACGACGATGACGAGCGGGCGGTCCTTGGCGGCGGCGATGTTGTTCAGCGCCTCCCAGGCCATGCCGCCGGTCAGCGCGCCGTCACCGATGACCGCGACGACGTGGTCGTCCTTGCCGCGCACCTGGTTGGCCTTGGCGAGGCCGTCGGCCCAGCCGAGGACCGTGGAGGCGTGGCTGTTCTCGATCACGTCGTGCTCGGACTCGGCACGCGAGGGGTAGCCGGAGAGGCCGCCCTTGCTGCGCAGCTTCCCGAAGTCCTGGCGACCGGTGAGCAGCTTGTGCACGTAGCTCTGGTGGCCGGTGTCGAAGAGGACCTTGTCCTGGGGGGACTCGAAGACGCGGTGCAGGGCGATGGTGAGCTCGACCACGCCCAGGTTGGGGCCGAGGTGGCCGCCGGTCTTGGAGACTGCGTCGACGAGGAAGCCACGGATCTCTCCCGCCAGCTGGTTCAGCTCCTCGGGGCTGAGCCGGTCAAGATCGCGCGGTCCCGTGATGCGGGTCAGCAGCGGCACCCGTGCCTCCTTGCAGTAGAGCTGAGATGTGCTGTTCGAGCGTTGCCGGGTCTGTCGAGTCTAATGTTCCGCCTCTGCCGGGCGCGCCCGGGAGGTGCGTTCCCGGTCACACGAACAGCGCACCGGCTGGGGAACATGTGTTCCCCAGCCGGTGCGCTGGGTGCGCCCGTCGAGGGGCGCGGGGAACTGCGCGACCGGCCACGACGCTGCCGCGGCCGAAGACCGAACGGCCGCAGGGACCAAGGACCAAACGGTCCGAACGGTCCGAACGGTCCAGGGGGCCGAGGCCCGAACGGTCCAGGGAAACGCTACGCGCGCCCCGCCGACTTCTGCGTCCGCCGCGAAACCGAGTCGATGACCACCGCGGCCAGCAGCACCGCGCCGGTGATCATGAACTGGATCTCGCTCGCCATGCCGAGCATGTTCAGGCCCTGCTGGATGGACTGGATGACCAGCATGCCCAGCAGCGCCGACCAGACCTTGCCGCGCCCGCCGAAGAGGCTGGTGCCGCCGATGACCGCCGCCGCGATCACCATCATCAGGGTGTTGCCGCCGCCGAGGCTCTTCGTGGCGCCGCCGGAGAGGCTCGCGATGAAGAGCCCGCCGAAGGCGGCGAGCATGCCGGAGATGGCGAAGACGGTGATCCGGATGCGGTCGACGTTGATGCCCGCCCGGCGGGCGGCCTCCGCGTTGCCGCCGACCGCGAAGACCTGGCGGCCGAAGGTGGTGCGCCGGGCCACGAAGTCCGCGATGACCAGGACGGCGAGGAAGAGCACCAGGGCCAGCGGCAGGCCGCGGGCGCCGACGGGCTCGTTCAGCTCGTAGGCGGCACCGCCCGCGAGGACGGCGACGACGACCGTGCGCAGCACGATCTCGCTGACCGGACGGGACGGGAGGGCCGCGGCCTTGCGGCGACGGCTGTCCAGCAGCAGGGAGGCCGCGTACCCGATGATCGCGACGGCCGCGAGGCCGTAGGCCGCGCCCTTCTCCGCGAAGAAGTGCCCGGTGAGGTCCTCGACGACACTGCCCTCGGGCGTGTTGATGCTGCCCTCGCCGCCCATCAGCCAGATCTGAACGCCGCTCCAGCCGAGGAAGCCCGCGAGGGTGACCACGAAGGCCGGCACGCCGATCTTGGCGAAGAAGAAGCCGTGCAGACCGCCGATGACCATGCCGGTCAGCACGGCGATGAGCACCGAGAGCCAGTCGTTCATCTCGTGCGTGACGTTCAGCACGGCCCAGACGGCCGCGCCCATGCCGGCCACCGAGCCGACCGAGAGGTCGATCTCGCCGAGCAGCAGGACGAAGACGATGCCGACGGCCATGATGCCGAGGCCGGAGGTGAAGACGGCGATGTTCGCGAGGCTGCTCGCGTCCAGGAAGTGCTCGTTCTTCAGCTGGAAGATGATCGCGATGAGGATCAGGCCGACGACGACGGGCAGCGAGCCGAGCTCGCCGCCGCGCATCTTGCGCTTGAACTCGGTCCAGTAGCCGGCCAGGCCCTCCTCGCGGACGAGCAGGCGCGGGTCCACGGCCGGGACCGGCGCCGCCGACTTGTCCGCCTGGCCGGGCACGGTGGCCCCGGCGGGCTCGTCGGTGACGGGCTTCGGGTTCTTGGCGAGGTCGCTCACTTCGCGTCCTCCTTCGTGACCGAGGCCGAGCGCGCCTTGCGGCGGGTCACGGCGTTGTCCGTGGCGCCGGTGATAGCGGCGATGACCTCTTCGTTGCTGGTGTCGGCGACCGTGAAGGTGCCGTTGTTGCGGCCGAGCCGCAGGACCGCGACCCGGTCGGCGACGGCCTTCACGTCGGCCATGTTGTGGCTGATGAGGATGACGCCGTGACCCCGCTCGCGCAGCCGCTCCACCAGGTCGAGGACCTGGGCGGTCTGCTCGACACCGAGGGCGGCGGTGGGCTCGTCGAGGATGACGACCTTGGGATCGCCGACCAGCGCACGGGCGATGGCGACGACCTGGCGCTGACCGCCGGAGAGCGCCGCGACCGGGATGCGGACGCTGGGTATGCGGATGGAGAGGGTGTCGAGCAGTTCCTTGGCCCGCTTCTCCATCTTGATCTCGTCGAGGACGGAAGCGGTCTTCAGCTCGCTGCCCAGGAAGAGGTTGGCGACGACATCGAGGTTGTCGCAGAGAGCGAGGTCCTGGTAGACGGTGGCCACGCCGAGGTTCTGGGCGTCGTGCGGGCGCCCGATGCGGACCCCCTTGCCCTCCCACTCGATGGTGCCGTCGTCGATCGGGTGAACGCCCGAGATCGTCTTGACGAGCGTGGACTTGCCGGCGCCGTTGTCGCCGACGAGGGCGACCACCTCACCGGTGTGGATTTCGAGGTCTACGTCCGTGAGCGCCTGGACGGCGCCGAACCGCTTGGAGACCCCGCGCAACGCCAGCACGGGCGTAGCGGACACGTGAATCATCTCCTTCGCCGCCTGACCGGCGGGGATGGTGGTGCAGAAGGACAGTGCCCACAGAGCGGTGCTCACCGAGGAGATCGGCGCTTCTGAAGGAGAGCGGCGCTCTCGAAAGAGGGCGACACTCGCCGGAAGAAGCGGCGCTCACCGGGGAGAGCAGTGCTCCACAAGGCGAGTCCGGCGCCCGCCCCCCGTTTGCGGGGCGGTTGATGGGGCGGGCACCGAACCGGTTCCGGAGTCCGTCCCGTACAGGCGCCCCGGGAGCGCTCTCGCGCGCCCCCGGGGGCTCATCCCGTACGAACGGACTTACCGCAAGCGGGAGTTACTTGACACCCGCGGCGTCGCAGGCCTTCTTGTACTGGGGCGTGCAGATCTCGCTGACCTTGTAGACCTTGTCCTTGACGATCGTGTCGGCGACCTCGTCCTTGGTGATCGCCTGGGCGTCGTAGAGCTTCGCGGGGATGCCCTTGAAGTCGCCGCTCAGCGAGTCGACCTTCCGGTCGGTGACGTCGTCGATGCTCTTGCCCTGGAGCAGGCGGACGGCGATCTCGGCGGTGGTCTCGGCCTCCGGCTTGATCTGCTTGTAGATCGTGTAGTCCTGGGTGCCGTTCAGCAGGCGCTGGATGCCCGCGAGTTCGGCGTCCTGGCCGCCGACAGGGACCTTGATGCCGCGGCCCTTCAGGGCGGTGATGGCGGCGCCCGCCATGCTGTCATTGGCGGCGTAGACGCCCTGGATGCCGTCCTTGCCGAGCTTGTCGATGGCGGAGGACATCTTGCGGCTCGCCTCGTCCGGCGACCAGTCCGGGATGTCCTGCTCGTACGCGATCTTCTTGACCTTCTTGTCGAGCACCGAGTGGGCGCCCTTCTTGAAGAAGGGGGCGTTCGGGTCGGTCGGAGAGCCGTTGATCATGACAACGTTGGCGTCCGCGGCCTTCGAGCCGAGGGCCTTGACCAGGGCCCCGCCCTGCAGGCGGCCGATCTTCTCGTTGTCGTACGAGACGTAGGCGGAGAGCGGGCCCTCGGCGAGGCGGTCGTAGGCGACGACCTTCACGCCCTGCTTGTCGGCCTGCTTGACCCACGACTTGGTCGACTTGTAGTCGACCGCGTCCAGGATGATGACCTTGATGCCCTGGGTGACGAGGGCGTCGAACTGCTTCTTCTGCGTCTCGATGTCCTGCGCGGCGTTGTTGTACTTGACGTTGCAGTCCGAGCAGAGTTCCTTGATCTTCGCCTGCATGATCGGCTTGTCGAAGGTCTCGTACCGCGTGGTCTTGTTCTCGGGGAGCAGCAGACCGATGGTCTTGTTGTCGCCGCCGCTGCCCTTGTCGTCGTCGCCGTCGCCGGCCTTGCCGCACGCGGTCATGGCCAGTGCCATCGAAACCGCGGCCGTGCCTATGACGACGCGACGCGTCATTGCGTTCATGGTGGGGTGCCTCCCTGACGAGGCCGCGTCGTTGCGGCCGAGGTGGCTCGAAGTCAACTCGGCCGCCACACCAGCGTCAAGGAGTAAATCCTTAACGAGATGACAACGGTGCCATGCGTTATCTAAGTGAAGGCAGGTGCGCCCGCCGTCAGCGTTCCGTCCAAAAGGGTCGAATCGCCCATCTCGCTCAGCGCGAGGGCCAGCGCGCCGAGGACCTCGGCGCGCCCGCCAAGTGCCCCGGGAAGCACGGTCAGTTGACGCGCCGCGCTCGGGATCGCGTACCGCCCCACCGACTCCCTGATGGGCCCGAGCACCAGCTCACCGGCCTCCGCGAGGTCTCCGCCGAGCACGACACGGGAGGGGTTGAGGAGGTTGCAGAGATTCGCGACGCCGCTGCCGATGTGCCGCCCGACGTCGGCGATCACGCGCCGGCAGCCCGGGTCGCCGTCCCGCGCGAGGCCGACCACGCGCTCCATGGTCAGGTCGGTGCCGTGGCTCGATCGGAGCAGCGGCAGGACATAACGGGCGGCGGTGAAGGTCTCCAGGCACCCTCGGTTGCCGCAGCGGCAGACCGGCCCCGACTCGTCGAGCGTGATGTGCCCGATCTCCCCCGCGGTGCCGCCGGGCCCCCGGTAGATCCGCCCGCTGATCACGAGCCCGGCGCCGACACCGCTGGCGACCTTGATGTACGCGAGGTCCTTGACGCCCCGGCCGCTCCCCCAGACCAGCTCGCCGAGCGCGCCGAGGTTGGCGTCGTTGTCCACGTGCACGGGCACGCCGAGGCGGCCCTGGAGCTCCTCGGCGGGCTTGGTGCCGGTCCAGCCCGGCAGGATGGACGTCGAGCCGAGGGTGCCGGACTCCACGTCGATGGGGCCCGGCACGCCGAGCCCCACGCCGGCGATCTTCGTACGGTCCACGCCCGTGGCCTCGATCAGCCTGCTGACCAGCTGCTCGGCCCGGTCGAAGCCCTGCGCGGCGGACGCGTCGACGTCCAGCGGCTCGGACTCCTCCGCCAGCACCTGGTGGGCGAGGTTCCCGATGGCGACGCGCAGGTGCGTATGGCCGAAGTCGACGCCGATGACGATGCCCGCGTCACCGCTGAGCGAGACGCTGCGGGCCCGCCTGCCGCCCGCCGAGGTGGGCGTGACCTCGACCGTTCCGCCGTCCTTCAGTTCCCGGACGATGTTGGAGACCGTCGCGGCCGACAGGCCCGTCGTCCTCGCGATCTCCGCCTGCGTGAGCGACCCGGCGAGGCGCACGGCACGTACGACCCGTTCGAGATTGGCCCGGTGCAGAGACGACTGCGACCCCGGAGTCTCCATTGACTCTCACCCTTTGCCCTATTTCGGGCGCCCCGTAGCCACCCGTGACGCCGGCCCCGGAAACGGCTACCGGGCCATGTACAAGTTGTGAACTCCAAACTCCGCTGAAGGAGCTGCCGCAGTCAAGTCGTTGACGGAAATCCGACCGGGTCGGCAGCGGCCCCGACGATCGCCACGAGCACGGTGTTCGGACGCGGGACGACGCGTGTGACCCGGGTGAGGTGACCTGCGCGGATCGGCGGCGGGGTACTCGTTCCGGGCTCGTGCGTCCAAGAGGTGACGGACAGGCCGGACGGGGGGACCATCTTCAAGATCGTCCCCCCGCCCGACCCGGTGCGGTGCGCGGCAACCCGGCTCCTGTCGTGCCTACTTCACCGACCCCGCCGTGAGTCCCGACACCACGTGCCGCTCGATGAAGGCGAACAGCACGATGACCGGAACGATAGCGACGACGGACGCGGCGAACAGGTAGTTCCACTGGACCGTGTAGTTGCCGATGAAGTTGTTGATGCCGACCGTCAGCGGCTGCTTGTCCGGCTCCGTGGTCAGGGTCAGGCCCATCACGAACTCGTTCCACGACGTGATGAAGGTGAAGATCACGGCCGTGACCACGCCCGGCAGCGCGAGTGGCAGGGTCACCTTGATCATCGCGCCGAAGCGGCTCGTGCCGTCCACCATCGCGGCCTCCTCCAGCTCCGGGGGGATGGAGCTGATGTAGGCCGTCAGGATCCACACCGCGAAGGCGAGGTTGAACGCCGCGTTGGTGAGGATCAGGGTCCAGACCGAGTTGAGCATGTCCAGCTGGTGGAACTCCCGGTAGAGACCGACCAGGAGGGCCGTGGGCTGGAACATCTGGGTGACCAGGACGAGCAGGAGGAAGAGCTTGCGGCCCCGGTAGCGCATGCGGGCCGTGTAGTACGCGGCCGGCAGCGAGACGAGCAGGACCAGGAGCGTGGCGCCACCGGCCACCAGCAGGGTCACCTGCAGGTTCTGGCCGAGGTCCGACTCCTTCCACACGTCGATGAAGTTGGCCCACTCCAGATTCTGCGGCAGGTACGTGCGGTCCCGCAGCTCCTCCTTGGGCCGGAGCGCGGTGACGATCATCTCCAGGTACGGCGCGAGGAAGATCGCCGCGAGGAGCCAGGCGCAGGCCGTGATGACCAGGGTGCGGGGCCGGAACGTACGCCGGGCCTTCTTCGGCCCGCCGTCCTTCCGGGGCGCGGGGCGGGTCGCCGTCGCGGTGGCCATCAGTCCTCCTCGTTCCACCGGCTGACCTTCAGGAAGATCAGCACGAGCACCACGACCATCAGGAAGTTGACGACCGACATGGCCGCGGACTCACCGATGTCGGTCTCCTTGAGCTTGTACATGAACACCATCGACGTGGAGGTGTCGTAGCCCGGACCGCCCTGGGTCATGGCCCAGATGATCGGGAAGGAGTTGAAGACGTTGATGAGGTTGATGACGACACCGACGAGGAAGGCGGGCCGCAGCATCGGGAGCGTGATGTGGCGGTACGTCTGCCAGGGGCTCGCCCCGTCGATGCGCGAGGCCTCGTAGACGTCCTGCGGGATCGTCTGCAGGCCCGCCAGGAGCGTGTACGTGGTGAAGGGGAGGGAGACGAAGACCGCGACGGCCATCATCCAGGGCCACGCGGTCTCCGGCTTGCCCAGCCAGTCCTTGGAGCTGTCGATCAGCCCGAGGTCGAGCATCAGCGTGTTGAGCACGCCCGCGGTCTGGTTCAGCATCCATTTGAAGCCGATGGCGGTCATCAGGACGGATGCCGCCCAGGGCGCGATGAGCGCCCAGCGGGTGATGCGGCGGCCGGGGAACTTCTGGTTGAAGAGCTGTGCCAGGGCCAGCGAGAGCAGCATCGTCACGGTGACGACGACGACCGTCCACACGACCGTCCAGATCAGGACGGCGCTGAAGTCGCTCTCCTCGAAGAGCTTCTTGAACTTGTCGGTCCCGGCGCTGCCGCGCACCTTGCCGGCGATGGAGATGTTGAGGAACGAGGTGCGGATCAGCTCGACGACGGGCCAGACGACCACGGCGAGGATCAGCAGGATGACGGGCGCGATCCAGGGCAGCGGGCCGAGCCTGGCGATGCCGCTGCGGCGGCTCACCGGCCTGGTTGCGCGCCCGCTCCGTCCCCGGCCGGGCTCGGCCGGGGACGGAGGGGCCTTCAGCGACACACGAACTCCTTGTGAACGTAAGGACGTGGCGGAGCGGGACGAGGTGCGGGAGTTACTTGGCCTCGGCCGCCGCCGACTCCGCCTTCTTCTGGAGGTCGCCGAGCACCTGCTTCGGGTCGTCCGAGACGGCCTTGCCGCCGGTCTTCTTGATCTCGGCGGAGACGAGGTCCCACGAGGTGTCGCCCAGCGGGTAGAACTTGGCGTTCGGCAGCACCTCGAAGAACGGCTCCAGGTCCTTGTGCTTGCCGTTGGTCTGCATGGTCTTGAGGGTGTCCTGGGTGACCGGCATGAGGTTGTACATCTCGTCGAACGCCAGCATCTTCTTGGAGTACGTGAAGTCCAGGAACTTCTTCACGCCCTCCTTCTCCGCGCCGCCGTCCTTGAACGCCATCATCCAGTCGGCCACGCCGAGGGTGCTCTTGAGCGGCCCGTCCTTGCCGGGGATGGGGGCGACGCCGTAGTCGACCTTGCCCTCCTTGGCCATCTGGATGAGGCTCGGGTGGCCGTTGAGCATGCCGACCTTGCCGGCCGCGAAGTCCGCGAAGGCCGTCTTGCGGTCGGTGGAGGCGGGGTTGGAGTACGTCAGGCCGGGCTTGACCAGGTTGGTCTTGAGCCAGTCGAAGGTCTCCGCGTTCTGCGGGCTGTTGATCGTGTACTTGCCGCCCGCGTCGGTGAAGCCACCGCCGTTGCCGAGCTCCCACATCATCGACTCGCCCTGGGTCTCCTCGGGGCCGAGCGGCAGCGCGTAGGGCGTCTCGGCGGCCTTGGAGGACTTGATCTTCTTTGCGGCGGCGGCCAGTTCGTCCCAGGTCTTCGGCGCGGACTTGATGCCGGCCTTCTTGAACACGGCCTTGTTGTAGAACATCACGCGGCTGGAGGAGACCCACGGAATGCCGTACTGGGTGCCGTCGACCTCGCCGGCCTTGGCGAAGGTCGGGATGAGGTTGTCGCGGGTCTTCGCGGACATCACCTCGTCCGCCTTGTAGAGCAGGTCGTCGGCGACCTTGTCGGCATAACCGCCGGTCTGCAGCAGGTCGGGCTCGTTGCCTGCCTGGATCATGTTCTTGACGGACTTGTCGATCTCGTTCCAGTTGATGACCTGGACGTCGACCTTGTAGCCCTTGTTGGCCTTCTCGAATTCCTTCTTGACCTCGGCCCAGTACACCTTGGAGGCGTTGGAGGCCTTGTCGCCGTAGTCCGCGGCGACGAGCTTGATGGTCTTGCTGTCGCCGCTGTCGCTGTCACCGCTGCAGGCGCTGAGTCCCAGCGCCATGGCCAGCGTTGCCGCACCGGTGGCGACTATTCGATTCCTCATCCTGATTCAACCCTTCGACATCGGTGTCGACTTGAGCGCGTCCAGCCGCACCCCTCGGCGCCGTGGCGCCGACACTACTCACGGCCCGATTCGCCTCGACAGGCCTAGACCACTTTCGTGGCCAAGCTGAAATCACCCGCCTCACCAGGTCACTTGAGGGCACCCGCGGTCAGACCGGCCTGTACCTGTCGTTGGAAGACCGCGTAGACGACGAGCACAGGGAGCATGGCGATCGTCAGGCCCGCGAAGAGCGCGCCCCAGTCGCCGCGGTAGCCCTGGGAGACCGCGAGCGAGGCGAGGCCCTGCGGCAGCACGTAGCTCTTCTCGTCCTCGTTGTTGAGCAGCAGCGGGAGCAGGTACTGGTTCCACTGGCCGAGGAAGTTGAAGATGCCGATGCTGACCAGGCCGGGCTTGGCCATCGGCAGCATGATCTGGAAGAAGGTGCGGGTGTGCGAGGCCCCGTCGACCATCGCCGCCTCCTGCACGCCGGTGGGCAGCGTGCGGAAGAAGGAGGTCAGGAAGAAGGTCGTGAAGGGCAGCGAGTACGCGATGTAGGCGATCATGAGGCCGGGCCGGGTGTCGAGGAGACCGAAGTTCTCCATGACCGCGAAGAGCGGGACCAGGGCGAGGATGACCGGGAACATCATGCCGCCGGCGAACAGCATGAAGATGACGCGGTTGCCGGGGAAGGTGAAGCGGGCGATGACGTAGGCGGCCATCGAGCCGAGCAGCATGGTGCCGGTCAGTGAACCCGCGAGAATGATCAGCGAGTTGAGGGTGTACTGGCCGATGCTGGCCTTGTTCCAGGCGTTGCTGAAGTTCTCCCAGTGGAAGGAGGCGGGCCAGCCCATCGGGTCGCTGAGGATCTCGGCCGAGGGGCGGAACGCGGTGAGCGCGACCCAGATCAGGGGTCCGGCGGCGAGGATGACCCACAGGACGAGGAAGGCGTGCGAGAAGACGTTGAGCGTGCCGCCCGACTCCTTCTTGCGGCGGGGCGCGGCGGTCGTCTCGGGGCCGGGCGCGGTGGTGGTGGTCGTGGTCATGATGCTGTGGCTCCCGCGGTCTCAGTATTCGATCCGGTCGCGGTTCCCCACCCGCATGACGATCAGGGAGAACGCCATGCTCAGGAGGAGAAGGACGACGCCGATGGACGTGGCGTAGCCGTACTGGCCATCTCGGAACCGTTCGTAGAGGAAGACCGGGGTGACCTTCAGGACGTGCGGCGGCACCATGACCAGGCAGATCGCGAAGGTGTCCAGGGCCTGGATGCCCATGTAGATCCAGCCGGTGCGCACGGTGTCCCAGATCAGCGGGAGCGTCACGCTGAAGAAGGTGCGGGCGCGGCCCGCGCCGTCGAGCAGCGACGCCTCGTAGATCTCCTTGGGGACCGAGCCCATCGCCGCGGAGAAGAGCACCACGTAGAAGCCGACGAAGCTCCAGCTGATCACGGTGAGCAGCGCGATGAGGGCGAGGGTCTGGTCACCGCCGAGCCAGGCGGGTCCGTCGATGCCGGCCTTGTCCAACCCGCCGTTGATCAGGCCGCTGTTGGTGTTGAAGACGCGCCCCCACACCACCGCGATGATCGCGACGGACAGGACCTGCGGGAAGAAGTAGACGACCTTGTAGATCGAGGAGCCCGCGACGCCCGCGATGGCCTGTCCCCTGCGGTGCCGGCCGCCCGAGGTGATCATGTAGGCGAAGAACATGCCGAGGACCAGCGTCACGAACGGGGCGATGAGCAGCAGGAGCGTGCTGATCTGCAGCGAGTCCCAGAAGCGGTCGTCGTTCCACATCTTCTGGTAGTTGTCGAACCCGACGAAGTTCGCGACCGGGCCGCCCGACCAGTCGGTGAACGAGTAGTAGATCGCCTGGAGGAAGGGCGAGACGACGAACAGCGCGTAGAACGCGAGCGGCACGGCCAGGAAGCCCACGATGAAGCGGTACTTGTCGAGCGTGCGGTAGCGCCGGTCGTAGCGGACGCGTTCGGGGGTGAAGCGGGGTGGCAGCACCACCGCGACCACGAACAACAGCAGGCTCGGTGCGCCCGGTGCGGGCGTCCTGCCCGCCTGCTTCTTCGGAGGTGGGGGATTGTCCACCCGGGTGTCGGTCTTCACAGCTCAGCCCCGCCCGCTCGTTCACATGCCTACGTGCTCGGTTCGCTTGTACGGGTCCGGGGCGGCGAGGCCCCGGACCCGCCGGAGGATCAGGCCTTCTTGATCTTGGTGATGTCGGGGTCCTTCTGGATCCGGTCCGAGGCCTTCTGCATGGTGTCCATGGCCTGCTTGGCGCCGATCTGGCCCTGCATGAACTTGTGGATCATGTTGTTGAAGTCCTCGCGGAACAGCTCGTTGTACCAGTCCATGAACTGGGGGATGACGACGTTCTCGCCGGCCGCCTTGATCGCCGCCTGCGCGCTCGCCGCGCCCGAGGGGAGCTTGAGCCCGTCGATGGCGCCCTTGACGACGGGCATGGAGCCGATCTCCTTGAAGAGGTTGACCGCGGCTTCCTTGCTGTACATCATCCGCATCCACTCCAGGCCGCCCTGGCGGTTCTGGGCCTTGGCCGGGATGATGAAGGGCTCACCGGCCGGGGCGTAGAGCGTGCCGAAGGGCATCTTGTCGCCGGAGTCGAGGGAGGGCGTCGCGCCCACCGTCATCGCGAAGTCCTTGGGCGTGGTGTCCTTGGCCTCGTTCTCCACCCAGGAACCGTTGGGCACGAAGAGGCACTTGCCCTCCTTCGTCCACGCGGTCTGCATCTCGGTGTGCGCCTCGGTGCCGTCGAAGCCGGTCAGCACGTACTTCTTGGCGACCAGTTCCTCCCAGGCCTCGAACACCTCCTTGACCGCGTCGTGCTTCCAGGCGTTCGGCTCCAGGTAGTCCATCGCCGTGGTGACGTCGCGCCCGCCGCGCTGGGCGAACATCGCGTACATGCTGAAGAACATGTACCGCGGGTGGCCTCCGGGGTAGCTCCAGCCGTGGATGCCCTTGGCCTTGGCCTTCTTGCAGAGCGCGAGCATCTCGTCCCACGTCTTGGGGTACTCGGCGTCCAGGCCGTCCTCGAGGAGCTTCTTGGAGTACCAGTTGCCGTACACCGTCAGTGCGATGTTCAGCTGATAACACTCCTTGCCGCCGAAGCGGCCCATCTGCTCGACGATCGGCACCAGGGTCTCGCGCACGGTGACGTCCGGGTCGTCCCACGAGGGCGCGTCGAGGACCTCACCGAGGTCGGCGACCTGCTTGTTGTGCACCAGCTTGCCCGGGTTCATCTGGTCGGCGCCGGAGTTGTTGACGACGTCGGCCGTGGGCTTGCCACGGACGATCTTCGGCTGGACCTGGGTGGCGATCTTCTCGGTCGGCTTCTGGTCCGGCGAGGCCTTCGGGTACTTCTTGGCATACATGTCCGTGACGAACTGGGCGTACTTGTCGCCGTATCCGCCGTTGAAGATGTAGACCGTCAGACCCGCGTCCTCTTTCACGCCGAGCGGGTTCTTCTTGGACTTCTTGCCCTTTTCGGCCTTGTTCTCGTCGCCGCCTCCGCTGGCGCAGGAGCTGAGCGCCCCGACGGCCGGCACCGCGAGCAGAGACGCGGCGGCCGCCCTCTTCATGACATCACGACGGTTGACGCTGGTGGATCCCATGCTCAAGTCCTCGCCTTCTCCAGGACTCAGGCGGTGAACCGGACCCTCCCCGGCACCGCGGTGGTGTGAAGCTGGGGTCGTGCGATACAGCGGTGGAACGACGGAATTCGAATGCCGGAAAAGGCAGTTGGCTTCCCCGTGCTTTCCGCCCCGGCGCCCCCGGGCCCGCGGCCGGTGGAATTACCTGCGCGGACGCCGACAGGTATAGTCCACTTGCGGCCGGGTGGGCAAGATCGAATACACGTTTGCCCCGCAGGCTTTTCCGAGTTGAGACCTGCGGTGTTCTCCTCGGCGAGACCTGCGACGTTCCCCTCGAAACCTCTCGCACCTCCCCGCACGAAGGCGAGGACTTTCGTGGCGGTTTCCATGGACTTTCCGGCGCGGCGCCCGACGGCGGACAGGCGACCGGCCGGCGACGGGTCGGCGGAAGAGCGAGGGCACCCCGGAGCCCCGCGCCGGACTCCACCGTCGGCCGACGCCCGGCACGGCAGCACGCGCACGATTCCCGCCACCCCCGTCAGGACCTCCGCGCACGGCCGCCTCTACACCATCAGGAAGCCCGTCAACAGCCTTGACACCGCTCGACACTTGACGCCCTACTAGACCTTGCGCAGCGACCGTGACAACGTTGTCCAACTCGCAGGGAGGGGCTCGGGGATGCCGCACAGGGCACGCAGACCTCGTTACAGACACCACCGTCCGCCCGGTCCACGACCCCGTTCGGCCACGGCCGTCGGGACGCTGGTCCTCGCGCTCGTCGTGGCGGCACAGGGGGCCGCCGTCGCCGGGCCCGAGCGAGGGCCGCGCGCCGAGAAGGAGTTCGCCTCCTCCTTCGAGGCGGGCGAGGCCACGCCCGACTGGCTGAACACCGTCGAGACCGGCCCCGACGGCAAGAAGAAGGCGTCCGGCGTCAACGGCGCGTTCAGCTCCGGGCTGCCCGGCAGCGTGAACGACCACGTGACCGAGGTCCGGGCGAGCGGCGAGAACAGCGGCTCCGGCGAGGTCGCGGCGAACCTCGTCGACGGCGAGGCGACGAGCAAGTGGCTGACGTTCGCGAAGGACGGCTGGGCCGAGTTCGACCTCGACGAGCCCGCCAAGGTCGTGACGTACGCGCTCACCTCGGCCAACGACCACGCCGAGCGCGACCCGAAGGACTGGACCCTCAAGGGCTCCACCGACGGCAAGGACTGGAAGGTCCTCGACGAGCGCGAGGGCGAGACGTTCGACGGCCGCCACAAGACGAAGAAGTACGACATCGAGAACGCTGACGGCACCACGGCCTACGCGCACTACCGCCTGGACGTCACCGCGAACAACGGCGCCGACGACGCCCTCCAGCTCGCCGACGTGCAGCTGTCGGTGGGCGGCGCGGACGCCCCCGCGCCCGAGGACATGCTGAGCCTGGTGGACCGCGGTCCCAGCGGCTCCCCCACCGCCAAGTCCCGCGCCGGGTTCACCGGCAAGCACGCCCTGCGCTACGCGGGCAGCCACCAGGCGGACGGGCGCGGCTACTCGTACAACAAGGTCTTCGACGTCGACGTCGAGGTGGCACGGAACACCGAGCTCGGTTACCGCGTCTTCCCCTCGATGGCCGAGGGCGACCTCGACTACGCGGCGACGAACGTCGCCGTGGACCTCGCCTTCACCGACGGCACCTACCTCAGCGACCTGAAGGCCGTCGACCAGCACGGCTTCCCGCTGAACCCGCAGGGCCAGGGCGCGTCCAAGGCGCTGTACGTGAACCAGTGGAACGACGTCGCCTCCCGCGTCGGCCAGGTCGCCGCGGGCAAGACGGTCGACCGGATCCTGCTGGCGTACGACTCCCCCAAGGGCCCGGCGAAGTTCCGCGGCTGGCTCGACGACGTGTCGCTGAAGGAGAAGGCCCCGGCGAAGCCGAAGGCGCACCCCTCCGACTACGCCGACACCACCCGCGGCACCAACTCCAGCGGCGGCTTCTCGCGCGGCAACACCTTCCCGGCCACGGCCGTCCCGCACGGCTTCAACTTCTGGACGCCGGTGACCAACGCGGGCTCCCTGAGCTGGCTGTACGACTACGCGCGCGGCAACAACGAGGACAACCTGCCGACCATCCAGGCGTTCAGCGCCAGCCACGAGCCGAGCCCGTGGATGGGTGACCGTCAGACGTTCCAGATGATGCCGTCGGTCGACAAGGACACCCCGTCCGCGTCCCGCACCAAGCGCGCGCTGCCCTTCAAGCACGAGAAGGAGACGGCGCGCCCGCACTACTACGGCGTGACGTTCGAGAACGGCCTGAAGGCCGAGATGACGCCGACCGACCACGCCGCGATGATGCGGTTCACCTATCCCGGTGACGACGCGAGCGTGATCTTCGACAACGTCTCCGAGAAGGGCGGTCTGACCCTCGACGAGGACAAGGGCGTCGTGACCGGCTTCTCGGACGTGAAGTCGGGCCTGTCCACGGGGGCCACGCGCCTGTTCGTCTACGGCGTCTTCGACTCCCCCGTGACCGCGGGCGGCAAGCTGGAGGGCGGTGGCGGCGGTGACGTGACCGGCTACCTCCGCTTCAAGCCCGGCAAGGACCGCACGGTCAACCTGCGCCTGGCCACCTCGCTGATCAGCCAGGACCAGGCGAAGGCCAACCTCGGCCAGGAGATCCCGTCCGGCTCGTCCTTCGAGCGCGTCAAGAACCGCGCCCAGAAGCAGTGGGACGACATCCTCGGCAAGGTGGAGGTCGAGGGCGCGAGCGAGGGCCAGCGCACGTCCCTCTACTCCAGCCTGTACCGCCTCTACCTGTACCCCAACTCGGGCTTCGAGAAGGTCGGCGGTCAGAACGGGAAGCCGACGTACAAGTACGCCTCGCCCTTCTCGCCGCAGACGGGCCCGGACACCCCGACCCACACCGGCGCGAAGATCGTCGAGGGCAAGCCGTACGTCAACAACGGCTTCTGGGACACGTATCGCACGACGTGGCCCGCCTACTCGCTGCTCACGCCGAAGAAGGCGGGCGAGCTGGTCGACGGCTTCGTGCAGCAGTACAAGGACGGCGGCTGGACCTCGCGCTGGTCCTCGCCCGGCTACGCGGACCTGATGACGGGCACCTCCTCGGACGTCGCGTTCGCCGACGCGTACGTCAAGGGCGTGAAGTTCGACGCCGAGGACGCCTACGACGCGGCGGTGAAGAACGCGACGGTGGTGCCGCCGAGTTCGGGCGTCGGCCGCAAGGGCATGAAGACCTCGCCGTTCCTCGGCTACACCAGCAGCGAGACCCACGAGGGCCTGTCGTGGGCGCTGGAGGGCTACCTCAACGACTACGGCATCTCCCGCATGGGCGAGGCCCTCTACAAGAAGACGGGCAAGAAGCGCTACAAGGAGGAGTCGGAGTACTTCCTCAACCGCGCCCGTGACTACGTGAACCTCTTCGACGGCAAGGCGGCGGGGGCGGGCACCGACCCCGGCTTCTTCCAGGGCAAGGACGCCAAGGGCGGCTGGCGGGTGCCCTCGGAGAAGTTCGACCCGCGCGTGTGGGGCCACGACTACACCGAGACCAACGCCTGGGGCTACGCCTTCACCGCCCCGCAGGACTCGCGCGGCCTCGCCAACCTCTACGGCGGGCGCAAGGGCCTCGGCGACAAGCTCGACACGTACTTCTCGACCCCCGAGACCGGCTCCGCCGAGTTCGCGGGCTCCTACGGAGGCGTCATCCACGAGATGACAGAGGCCCGGGACGTCCGCATGGGCATGTACGGCCACTCGAACCAGGTCGCCCACCACGCCGCCTACATGTACGACGCGGCCGGGCAGCCCTGGAAGACGCAGGAGAAGGTCCGCGAGGTCCTCTCCCGCCTCTACACGGGCAGCGAGATCGGCCAGGGCTACCACGGCGACGAGGACAACGGCGAGCAGTCCGGCTGGTACCTCTTCTCCTCGCTCGGCTTCTACCCGCTGGTGATGGGCAGCGGGGAGTACGCGATCGGCTCGCCCCAGTTCACCAAGATGACCGTCCACCTGGACAACGGCCGCGACCTGGTCGTCAAGGCGCCCAAGAACAGCGCGAAGAACGTGTACGTGCAGGGCCTGAAGGTCAACGGGAAGGCGTGGAAGTCGACCGCGCTCCCGCACGACGTCGTCGCGCGCGGCGGGGTCCTGGAGTTCGACATGGGACCGAAGCCGTCGGCGTGGGGCAGTGGCAAGAACGCCCAGCCGGCGTCGGTCACCAAGGACGACAAGGTTCCCTCGCCCCGCAAGGACGCGACGGTGGGCGACGGCGCGCTGTTCGACGACTCCAGTGCCACGGACGCCACGCCGGACTCCGCGGTGGAGCTGCCGGTCGCCAAGAGGACGAAGGCGCTCCAGTACACGCTGACGTCGTCCACGGACAGGGCGAAGGCGCCGCGCGGCTGGGTCCTTCAGGGCTCCGCGGACGGCAGGAAGTGGAAGGACCTGGACAAACGGTCCCGCGAGACCTTCGCGTGGGACCAGCAGACCCGGGTCTTCACCGTGGCCCGCCCGGGCTCCTACGCGCACTACCGGCTCGTCCCGGACGGTGCGTCGACGCTGGCGGAGGTGGAACTCCTGAGCTGATCCGGGCCCGGCCGGCATGACCAGGGCCGTGCGGTGCCGTGACACGTCCGGCGCCGCACGGCCCTTTCACGTCGTGCGGCCGTCTCATGTCGCTCGCCCTCGCGGCGGACAGGTGACGCCGATCACCTGTTAGGCTGAATGTCAGCGAAGGGGAGTAGTCCCGAAAACCGCTGGTCGACACACTGGACGCCCCAGGGCGCCCCGGCCACCGGGCTTCCGCACGGCGTGCGGGGCGGACGAGACCTTCGGCCAAGGCATGATCCGGCCTGCACTTGTGTGCGGGTCGTTCCGTCGTGCCGGGCCGAGTGGTTCCTCCCGTCGCCTCCTGGGTGCCGTACGAGCCGAGCGGCCCGGCCCCAGCAGAAAGCAAAGGGAATGTCCTTCGACCCCCTGGCGATCCTCACCGCCTTCGGGCTGATCTTCCTCGCGGAACTCCCCGACAAGACCATGTTCGCCTCGCTGGCCATGGGCACCCGGATGCGGCCGCTGTACGTGTGGTTCGGCACGTCCACCGCGTTCCTCGTGCACGTCGGCCTCGCCGTCGGCGCCGGCAGCCTCCTCGGCCTGCTGCCCGACATCGCCGTCAAGCTGGTCTCCGCCGCCCTGTTCGCCTTCGGCGCGTTCGTACTGCTGCGCGGCGGGGACGATGACGACGAGGACGGCGGCGCCAAGACGGTCACCGGCTTCTGGCCCGTCTACACCACGGCGTTCATGGCCGTCTTCATCAGCGAGTGGGGCGACCTCACCCAGATCACCACGGCCAACCTGGCGGCCAGCAACGGCTGGCTGCCGACCGCGATCGGTTCCGCCCTCGCGCTGATGTCGGTCTCCGCCCTCGCACTGCTCGTGGGCCGGTTCATCGCCCAGCGTGTGCCCCTGAAGACCGTCCAGCGCATCGGCGCCGTCTGCATGGCCGGACTCGCCGTCTGGACGCTCATCGAGGCCTTCACGGGCTGACCCGACCACGCGCCCTCACGGGTGCACAGGCTCTGCGCACCCTTCGCGCAGCGCCCCTCCTACGACGTCGGGCACCTGCCCCGCCGCCATCAGCGGGGCCGGGTCCGCGTGCTCGGCCACGGCCCGGTGCGCCGGCAGGAGGGCGTCGCCGCGCTCGGGATCCGCGTCGAGGAGTCGGCGGTGCGGCCACTTGCCGACGCCCGTCCGGCCGACGGCCCGAGGCGAGCGGGCCGTGCGGGTCCTCGGTCGGGGCCGGCCCCGGTCGTGGCGGAAGAGCAGCGCGCCCCGCCGCATGCCCCGGTCCCGCTCGAAGCGGTGGGGCACGTCCGCGAGGGCGTGCGGGAATCGGTCCTGGACACGACGCGGCGCCTGGGCCACCGGTACGACGTGATCATGCAGCCACGCCGCCGCCCGGCCGCGGGTGGGTGCCGCCGGGCAGGACCCCGCAGGGTGCGGGGTCCTGCCGTTCATGGGGAGGGTGTGCGGGGAGTACGGGTGCGGGGTCAGGCGGTGTGCAGGGTCAGCCCGTAGCGCTGGAGGATCTCGTTGACCGGCTGGAACCACGTCTCGCCGCCGCTGCCGCAGTTGCCCCAGCCGCCGGACGTCACGCCCTGGGCCTGGTCGCCGCTGATGAACGAGCCGCCCGAGTCACCGCCCTCGGCGCAGACGCTGGTCTTGGTGAGCTGGTGCACGACGGTGCCGTCCGAGTAGTTGACGGTCTCGTTCTTCGCCAGGAGCCGACCGCAGTGCCACTTCGTCGTGGAACCGGAGCGGCAGATCGAGGAGCCGACCGGCGCCTCCGCCGAGCCTCGCACCAACTGGTCGGGGATGGTGCCCCAGCCCAGCACGACCGGCACGGTCCACCAGCCGTTGCCGACGGACACCCACGCGTAGTCGTTGTCGGGGAACGAGGAGCCCTGGAACGTGCCGATGTCGGAGCCGTCCCAGCCCCGCACCCCCGCGCCCGCCCGGCCGCAGTGCCCGGCCGTGACGAAGCCGCCGTGCACCGAGAAGCCGATGGAACAGCGGACGTTGCCCGTGTAATAGGGGTCGCCGCCGACGGTTCCCGCGGCGAAGGTGCTGGGGCCCTCGGGGACCGTGTCGACGCGGACGGGAGCGGTGGCGCGGGCGCGCCGCAGGAAGGCGGTGACATCGTTGTCGGCACGGTGGCCGTCGACGACCTCGACGACGACGCTGTTCGCCTTGGGGTCGACGCGCCAACTGGCCACGCCCGAGGGCGCCTTGAGCCGGTCGACCCGCTTCTTCGCCGCGTCGAGCTGTGCCGCGCCGCGTTGGACGAGCCGGGCGTCGGCGCCAGCCTCGCGCACGTCGGCGGCGGCCTGCCGTCCGGTCACGGCGACGGTGAGTCTGCCGCTCTCCGCGTCGAACCAGGAGCCGCCGTACGCCGCGCCTGCCGCCTTGCGTGCCGCGCGCTCCGTCGTGACGGCCTCGCGTTCGTCGGCGAGGCGCTCGCGGGCAGCGGCGGAGGTGAGGCCGAGGTCGCGCCGCATCGCGTCCAGGAGGGCCGCGGAGGCGGGGGCCTTCGACTCGCCCTGGGGGGCCGCGGGTGCGGGGGCGGCGGCAGCGGTGGAGGCGAGGCCGGTGCCGGCGCAGGCCGCGGTCAGCAGGAAGGCGGTCAGGCCGACGCGTATGTTCGTCTTGCGTCTCACAAGGGGACCTCTCGTCGTTCCAACAGGGGGGTGGTGGAGCGGAGTTGACTCTCTGAGAGCGCTCTCTGAGTGTGGTCCGGGAGAGCGTATTGAGGCCGCGCGGACAAGTCCAGGGCCGGGGCGGCGCATCTCGGCCGTTCCCCATCGCCGCCGACCCGCGACTCCGCGAGCATGGCCGGAACTCGCTCCGCCTCCGGTCCACCCCTAAGGGGGTCCTTCTCCACCCTGCGGAGCACGGGACCCTTGGCTTCACGGTGGATGCCGCGGGTCACGCCCGGCCCGATGGTGGTGGGGTCAGCACGCCTCACCGGACGGGGGACGATCCATGACGGAGCGGAAGCGTGGGCCCGGGACCGCGGGGGCGGATCGGTGCGCGCCGGAGCGGTCGGCGCCAGAGCAAGCGGTGCCGGAGCGGTCGGCGCGCGAACAGTCGGTGCCCGAGCAGGCTACGCCGGGGCAGGCGGCAGCCGGGGGGACCGTACCGAAGCAAGCAGCATCCGAGCAGACTGTGCCGGACCAGACTGCTCCGGCGCAGACAGCGCCCGAACGGACCGTACCGAAGCGGGCGGCACCCGAGCGGGAAGTCGTGTCGCCCGGAGCGACCCGCAGGCGCGTCCTTGCGGCCGCCGTGGGCACCGCGGCGGCGGGCGGCGCGGCGCTCGCCGCGCCGGGCGCCCCCGCGGCCGCGGCCGCCTCGGCCGAGGGGATCGGAGGGTCGGGCGGGGCCCCAACGACAGCGGCCCCGGCGAGCGCCGCGGCCGAGGCGGCCGAGGGTCCGATCGGTCCCGACGACCCCCGCTACCTCTCCCTCAGCCTCCGCGGCTGCAATCTGCGCTTCGTCGGCAAGCCCGACTACTACCGCCTGGCCCACTCGACCCGTGACGTCGTCGAGGCGGTAGGGCGCGCGGTCCGGGAGGGGAAACGCATCGCCGTACGCAGCGGCGGCCACTGCTTCGAGGACTTCGTCGACAGCCCGGACATCAAGGCCGTCATCGACATGTCACCGATGCGGGAGATCTCCTACGACGCGGGGCGACGGGCCTTCTGCGTCCGGCCCGGCGCCCAACTTGCGGAGGTCTACCGCGAGTTATTCCTCGGCTGGGGCGTGACCATTCCGGCGGGAGCGACGGCCGAGGTCGGCATCGGCGGGCACGTGGTCGGCGGCGGATACGGCGTGATGTCGCGGCGCCACGGCCTGTCCGTGGACCATCTGCACGGCGTCGAGGTCGTCGTCGTGGACGAGGACGGCACCGCCCGCGCCGTCGTCGCCACGCGCGAGCCCGACGATCCGCACCACGACCTGTGGTGGGCGCACACCGGCGGGGGCGGTGGCAACTTCGGGGTCGTGACGCGCTACTGGTTCCGCAGCCCCGACGCCCGGGGCGACGACCCGGCCGAGCTGCTGCCCAAGGCCCCGGCGTCGTTCGTGGCGTTCCGGGCGGGCTGGACCTGGCAGGACCTCGACGCGCGGGGGTTCAAGCGCCTGATGCGCAACTACGGCGAGTGGTACGAGCACAACAGCGCCTCCGACTCGCCGTACGCGGGCCTGTTCAGCGTGCTGATGGTCAACACCACCCCGGCGGCGGGGTCCGGTGCCGTCGTGGCCGGGGTGCTCGACGCGGGCGTGCCCGGCGCGGAGCGGCTCGTGGACGAGTACATCGCCGCCGTCGGGCGCGGGGTGGGCGCGGAGCCCGCGTACCGCAAGCAGCCACTGTCGTGGCTGAACGCGCTGGCCGGCATCCGGGACACCGGCATCACACCGTTCAAGGTCAAGAGCGCCTATCTGCGCCGCAGTTTCACGGACCGTCAGATCGACGTGCTGCACGAGCACCTGCGCCCGGACGACGATCCGGCCAAGCGCATCAGCGGCACGCTGTGGCTCGTCTCGTACGGCGGGGCGTCCCACGACGTCGCGCCCGACGCCACCGCCGTCGCCCAGCGCGACTCGGTCCTCAAGGCCGTCTACATGGCGGGCTGGGACGCGACGCGGCAGGACGGGGCCCGCGAGATCGAGTGGGTGCGGTCGATGTACCGCGACGTGTACGCCGACAGCGGCGGAGTCCCGGTGCCGGGGGACGTCAGCGACGGCGCCTTCATCAACTACCCGGACGCGGACCTCGCCGACCCGGAGCACAACACCTCGGGCGTGCCCTGGTCCACGCTCTACTACAAGGACAACTACCCGCGTCTGCAGCGGATCAAGGCGGTCTACGATCCGCGCGACGTGTTCCGCCACCGGCTGGCCGTCCGGCCGCCGCGGTGATCCCGGCCCCCGGTCAATTCGCGTGCGTGACGCCACCCCGTCCACTACCGTGCCCAGCGTGTCCGTGACCAAGTAACTCCAGGTGCCCCGCCCGCCCCACGCGGGTCCGTGGCACGGAAGCGTCCGTCTTTCTCAGCCCCCGCCGCTCCGCCGGCCCGGGGCCGATCTGGAGTGCCCACTCATGAACACCTTTCCCGTCGGGGCCGCCGCGCGGCGCACGCCCGCACTGGCGCTGCTCTCGCTCCTGCAGTTCCTCATCGCCGTCGACGTCACCGTCGTGAACGTCGCGCTGCCCGCCATCGGCGACCGCTTCGGCGCGGGCCCGGCCGACCTGTCCTGGGTCGTCACGGGCTACACCCTGGTCGGCGGCGGTCTGCTGCTGCTCGGTGGGCGGCTCACCGATCTGCTGGGCAGGCGCCGGATGTTCCTGCTCGGCGCCGCGCTCTTCGCCCTCGCGTCGCTCGCCGCCGGACTCGCGCCAAACCTCCCCACGCTGGTCACCGCCCGCTTCGCGCAGGGCGCGGGCGAGGCGCTGGCCTCCCCCGCCGCCATGTCCCTGATCGCGCTCCTCTTCCCCGCCCCCGAGGAGCGGGCCAGGGCGCTCGGTGTCTGGGGCGCCATCTCCGCGAGCGGTCTCGTCGTCGGCGTGCTGCTGTCCGGCGCGATCGTCCAACTCATGGACTGGCGCTGGATCTTCGGCATCAACGTGCCGATCGTGGCGGTCGTCGTCGCCCTCACTCCCCGCGTCGTACGGGCCGACGGCCCACGCGCGTCGGGGCGCGGGCTCGACCTGTCCGGGGCCGCACTCCTCACCTGCGGCCCGCTCACCCTCGTCTACGGCGCGGTGGACACGGCACCGGCCGCACTGCTCCTCGGAGCGGTGCTCCTCGCCGCCTTCGTCCTCGTCGAATCGCGTACGAGGAGCCCACTCGTCCCGCTCTCCTTCTTCGCCCACCGCACCCGCGCCGTGGCGAACGCGGCGACGGTGCCGCTCAGCGCCGGGCTCTCCACGACGTTCTTCCTGCTCACTCTCTACCTGCAGGAAGTCGTCGAACTCACCCCGTTCCAGGCCGGGTTGGCCTACCTGCCGTTCTGCGCCGCGCTGCTGCT
This sequence comes from Streptomyces sp. NPDC040622, assembly GCF_055593965.1. Taxonomy (NCBI): domain Bacteria; kingdom Bacillati; phylum Actinomycetota; class Actinomycetes; order Kitasatosporales; family Streptomycetaceae; genus Streptomyces; species Streptomyces sp. NPDC040622. Next base: position 509,920 of record NZ_JBVIXD010000005.1, read on the forward strand.
CGCCATCGCGCTGACGTCCCGGCTCATCGGCGTCATCGGCACGAAGCGCACGGCGCTGACCGGTCTGCTGTGCACGGCGGGCGGGCTCGGATGGCTGGCCCGGCTGCCGGACCACGGCCGACTGTGGGTGGACGTAGTGCCGGGGATGCTGACGGTGGCGGCCGGCATGGGCATCGGGCTGCTGGCCCTGCAGAACGCCGCACTCCGTGACGTCACCGAGGACGACGCGGGCACGGCGTCGGGCGTGCAGCGCTCCGTCGACCAGCTAGGCGGTTCGCTGGGTCTCGCGGTCCTGGTGGGTACGGCGGTCGGCGGCTCGAGCCCCCAAGGAGCCGACTTCCGGGCGGCGTTCGGGTGGGCGGCGATCGGCGTGCTGGCCGCCGCGGCGGGCGTACTCCTGGCCCTGCGCGAGAAGTAGCCGCGCCGGGCCCGCCCGGGAGGCTGTCGCGGACATCCGTCGCCGAACACGCTCGACAACGCGATGTCGATGTGTCTAAGATCCACGCCGACATCGCGTGCCGGTCACCGACCGGGTGAGGCATGGAGGTGTCAGGAGATGCCTGCTGGAGGCATTCCTTGTCAGTCGAGCTGAACCACACGATCGTCCACGCCCGGGACAACCGGGAGTCCGCCGAGTTCTTCGCGGACCTCATGGGACTCGAAATCGCCCAGGAATGGGGCCCGTTCATCGCGGTCGCCCTGGGGAACGCGGTCACCCTGGACTTCGCCACCATCCCCGCGGAGTCGATCACCCCGCAGCACTACGCCTTCCTGATCTCCGAGCAGGAGTTCGACGCGGCGTACGAGAAGATCCGGGCCAGGGGCCTGACCCACTGGGCCGATCCGCACAAGAAGCAACCGGGCGAGTTCAACACCAACGACGGCGGCCGGGGCGTGTACTTCCTCGACCCGGCGGGCCACGCGATGGAACTGATCACGGTGCCGTACGGCGGTTGGCCGCAGCCGCAGGCGTAGCCGAACCCCGGCCGGGCATCGGGAGCCGTCCCCGTGAGCTGTCACGCGCGGTGTCGCGCGCGGTAGGCGCGTTGCCGGCAGGCGCGTGAGCAGTACGTACGGGGCCGTCCGCGCGACGACCCCGTGACCGGACCCCGGCAGCCGGGGCAGAGCACCGGACTTTCGTCACACTCGGGGCGGGCCGCCGCGTTTTCGTCACGCGGGGGCCCGCCCCGAGTGCCGCCGCGGGCCGCACGGGCGGCGGTGACGAGGTCGGAGCCCGGGAAGCGGCCGCGCGGGGTGTGCGCGGACAGTTCGGCGTCCAGGACGGGGCAGTCACCCGCGATGTCGTCGTCCGTGCAGTCCAGCGCATGCCGGAGGTACCCACGGGCCGCCTCCAACCGCGCGATCTCCCGCTCCACTTGCGCGAGTTGGGCGTCCACGGCGTGCCGCCAGGCCTCGCGCGTGGCCTTCCCCGACGTGACGACGGCAGCTTGGCCCAGCGGCATCCGCCCGACCACACGGCACAGATAGGCGAGGCCGATGCGGCGCAGGCCGATGTCGTCGTAGAGCCGCTTGCCGCCCGCACGGGCGGGCGGGCCGAGCAGCCCCTGCCGCTCCCACCACCGCACCGCGGACGGCGCGAGCCCGTACAGAGCCGCCGCTTCACCGATGAGGACCGCACTTCGTCCCGCCATGAGCCCAGTTGACATCAAGACGACGTGACGAGGCAAGGTCTCACTTAGGTAAGCCTAAGTAGCTGCGTCCGCGCGGCGGAGGGGTTCAGCCATGGCAGCAGACGAATACGCGGAGACCGTCGTCATCGGCGCCGGACAGCAAGGGTGCGGAGTGGCCGGGGCCCTCCAGGAGCAGGGAAGGGAAGCACTTGTCCTGGAGCGGGGCGAGATCGGCCAGGCCTGGGCCCACGAACGCTGGGACAGCCTGCTCGTGGGCAGCGGCAACCAGTCGGTCCGCTTCCCCGGACAGGACTACGACGGGGACGACCCCTACGGCTGCCCCTCGGGTCCCGAAGTGGCCGACCGCCTGCGCCGTTACGCGGCGGAACGGCAGCTCAGGGTGCGCCCGCACACGACCGTCCGGCGGGTCGAGTGCCCGCCGGACGTCTCCGCCCGCGACGACGTCCGGTTCAGGGCGCACCTGGCCTCCGGCGGCGTGGTCGGATCCCGCAACCTCGTCGCGGCGGTGGGCGGTTACGCCGCTCCCCGCACCCCCGCCCCGGCCGCCGACGTCGACCCGGCCGTCCACCAGCTCCACTCCCGCGACTACCGCAACCCCCGGTCCCTGCCGGACGGCGCCGTCCTGGTGGTCGGCGCGGGCATCAGCGGCCAGCAGATCGCTGACGAGCTGGCGGAGTCCGGGCGGCGCACCTTCCTGTCGGTCGGCCGTCATCGCGCGTGGCCGCGCCACTACCGCGGGCGCGGCGTCCAGGAGTGGCTCCGCCTGCTCCCCGCCCTGTACGAGGAGTTCAGCGCGGCGGGTGGCGACGGCGGACCGGTCCTGCCCGGTCTGCCGGTCACCGCCGTGAACGACAAGAGCGGTGACCTCAACGTCGGCACGCTGGCCGGGAAGGGCGTGACCCTGGTCGGCTCCGTGAGCGCGGCGGACGGCGGCAGGCTCCTGCTCAAGGACAACGTCGTCGCGGTGGCAAAGGAGTCCGCGCGGTCATTCGTGCGGGCCCTCGACGTGATCGACACCGTGGTCCGCGAGCACGGCTTCGCGGCGCCGGAGGAGCACCCGGCGCCCGAGATGCCGCTGGCCGGCGTGCGCTCCTTCGGCGAAACCCTGGACCTGGCGCACCACGGCGTCACCAGCATCGTCTGGTGCACCGGATTCGGCCCGGACTACGGCATCCTGCCGCGCCACGTCCTCGACGGGAACGGCGCCCCGCTCCAGCGCAGGGGCCTCATCGGCGCCCTCCCCGGCCTGTACTACGCGGGGCTCCCGGACGGGAACTCGCTCGCTCCCGTGGGCATCGAGGGGAACGTGGCGAACGGCAGGTTCATCGCCCGCCTGATCCAGGTCGACCACATGATGCGCTCCGGTTCACCGGCGGCCCTCGTCACCGCGTGACGCGGTGACGCGGTGACGCACGGGCAAGCGAGAGGGCCGTACCCCCCGGTCGACGCCGGGGGGTACGGCCCTCAACTACGCTTCCTGACCGCTTACTTGCGGATCAGGCTGCGCAGCACGTACTGCATGATGCCGCCGTTGCGGTAGTAGTCCGCCTCGCCGGGGGTGTCGATGCGGACGACCGCGTCGAACTCCACGCCGGTGTCGGTGGTGACCTTCACCGTGCGGGGGGTCGTGCCGTTGTTCAGCTCGGTCACGCCGGCGAAGGAGAAGGTCTCCTCGCCGGTCAGGCCGAGGGAGTCGGCGGACTGGCCCTCGGGGAACTGCAGCGGCAGGACACCCATGCCGATGAGGTTCGAGCGGTGGATGCGCTCGTACGACTCGGTGATGACGGCCTTGACGCCGAGCAGCGCGGTGCCCTTGGCGGCCCAGTCGCGGGACGAGCCGGAGCCGTACTCCTTGCCGCCCAGGATGACGAGCGGGGTGCCCTGCTCGATGTAGTTGCGCGAGGCGTCGTAGATGAACGACACCGGTCCGTCGGCCTGGGTGAAGTCGCGCGTGAAGCCGCCCTCGGTGCCCGGCGCGAGCTGGTTGCGCAGGCGGATGTTCGCGAACGTGCCGCGGATCATGACCTCGTGGTTGCCGCGGCGCGAGCCGTACGAGTTGAAGTCGCGGCGCTGCACGCCGTGCTCCGTCAGGTACTTGCCGGCCGGGGTGTCGGCCTTGATCGCACCGGCCGGGGAGATGTGGTCGGTGGTGACCGAGTCACCCAGCTTGGCCAGGACGCGGGCGCCCGTGATGTCGGAGACCGGGGTGGTCTCCATCGTCATGCCCTCGAAGTAGGGGGGCTTGCGGACGTACGTCGACTCGGTGTCCCACTCGAAGGTGTTGCCGGTCGGGATCGAGAGCGACTGCCACTGGGCGTCGCCCGCGAAGACGTCCTGGTAGGACTTGTTGAACATGTCCTCGCCGATGGAGTTGGCGACGACGTCGTTGACCTCGGCCTCGGAGGGCCAGATGTCCTTGAGGTAGACCGGGTTGCCGTCCTGGTCCGCGCCGAGCGCCTCGGTCGTGATGTCGACCTTCATCGAACCCGCGATGGCGTACGCGACGACCAGCGGCGGGGACGCCAGGTAGTTCATCTTGACGTCGGGGTTGATGCGGCCCTCGAAGTTGCGGTTGCCCGAGAGCACCGACGTCACGGCCAGGTCGTGGTCGTTGACGGCCTTGGAGACCTCCTCGGGCAGCGGGCCCGAGTTGCCGATGCAGGTGGTGCAGCCGTAGCCGACGAGGTTGAAGCCGACCTTGTCGAGGTACGGCGTCAGACCGGCCTTGTCGAAGTAGTCGGTGACGACCTTCGAGCCCGGCGCGAGGGTGGTCTTGACCCACGGCTTGCGGGTCAGGCCCTTCTCGACGGCCTTCTTCGCGACGAGCGCGGCGGCGACCATCACGTAGGGGTTCGAGGTGTTGGTGCAGGAGGTGATGGCCGCGACCGTCACCGCACCGTGGTCGATCTCGTAGGTCGAGCCGTCGGGGGCCGTGACCGTGGTCGGGCGCGACGGGACACCGTTGCTGGTGGCCGGGGCGTCGGAGGCCGGGAAGGACTCCTCGCCGGCCTCGTCCGCGGTGTCGACGTAGTTGCGCACGTCGAGGGCGAACTGCTGCGCGGCGTTGGCGAGGACGATGCGGTCCTGCGGGCGCTTGGGACCGGCGATCGAGGGGACGACCGTGGAGAGGTCGAGCTCCAGCTTCTCGGAGAAGTCGGGCTCGGCGGCCGGGTCGAGCCAGAGGCCCTGCTCCTTGGCGTACGCCTCGACGAGCGCGACCTGCTGCTCGTCACGGCCGGTCAGGCGCAGGTACTTCAGCGTCTCGTCGTCGATCGGGAAGATCGCGGCGGTCGAGCCGAACTCGGGCGACATGTTGCCGATGGTGGCGCGGTTGGCGAGGCTCGTGGCGGCCACACCCTCGCCGTAGAACTCGACGAACTTGCCGACGACGCCGTGCTTGCGCAGCATCTCGGTGATCGTGAGCACCAGGTCGGTGGCGGTGGTGCCGGCGGGCAGCTCACCGGTCAGCTTGAAGCCGACGACGCGCGGGATGAGCATGGAGACCGGCTGGCCGAGCATCGCGGCCTCGGCCTCGATGCCGCCGACGCCCCAGCCCAGCACGCCCAGGCCGTTGACCATCGTGGTGTGCGAGTCGGTGCCGACCAGGGTGTCGGGGTAGGCCTGGCCGCCCCGGACCATGACCGTACGGGCCAGCTTCTCGATGTTGACCTGGTGCACGATGCCGGTGCCCGGGGGGACGACCTTGAAGTCGTCGAAGGCGGTCTGGCCCCAGCGCAGGAACTGGTAGCGCTCCTTGTTGCGGCCGTACTCCAGCTCGACGTTCTGGCCGAACGCGTCGGCGGTGCCGAACTTGTCGGCGATGACGGAGTGGTCGATGACCAGCTCGGCCGGGGAGAGCGGGTTGACCTTGTCCGCGTCGCCGCCGAGCTCCTTGACGGCCTCACGCATGGTGGCGAGGTCGACGACACAGGGCACGCCGGTGAAGTCCTGCATGATCACGCGGGCCGGCGTGAACTGGATCTCCTGCGAGGGCTGGGCCTGGGAGTCCCAGCCGCCGATCGCACGGATGTGGTCGGCGGTGATGTTCGCGCCGTCCTCGGTACGGAGCAGGTTCTCAAGGAGGACCTTCAGGCTATAAGGGAGCCGTGCGGAGCCCTCGACCTTGTCCAGCTTGAAGATCTCGTACGACTCGTCGCCCACGCGCAGCGTGCTGCGGGCGTCGAAGCTGTTCGCCGACACGACAGTCTCCTTCATTTTTATGCGCGTTCCGTCACATCCTGCCGCCACGACTCCTCGTCGATCCGCTAAGGTAAGGCTTAGTTAGGTAACCCTTACCGAGTGGCGGCTTCTGGTGCGCCTCGGCAGATATCTCGATGTCGAGATAACTCTAGTACATCACCCGCGGGTACGACGAGGCGCGCCCGCCTGCCCGCACCGGGCCGCGTACCCCCAGGGGGCCGGTCCACGACTCAGCGTGCGACGGAGCGCGCCACGCGGAAGCCGACGTCGTCGACCCGATAGCTCGGGTGGCTGCGCCGCCGGGCCGAGGCGCGGCAGCTCCAGTGCTCGTCGAACCAGCCGCCGCCGCGCAGCACCCGGTACCCGCCGTAGACCTCGGCGTCGTAGACGTCCCAGCACCAGTCCCAGACGTTGCCGAGCATGTCGTGCAGGCCCCACGCGTTGGGCCGCCTGCCGCCCACCTCGTGGAGGCGCTCCCCCGAGTTGCCCCGGTACCAGGCGATCTCCTCCAGCGGGCCGTAGTGCGGGCCCGTCGTGCCGGCGCGGCAGGCGTGCTCCCACTCGGCCTCGGTCGGCAGCCGGTATCCGTCGGCCGACGTGTCCCATGCGATGTCATCGGCCGCCGCGATGCCGTCGGCCGCGTCCTCGTGCCCGGCGGGCAGACGGTAGACGGGGTCGTGTCCGTCACGCAGGGACAACGCGTTGCAGAAGCGGACCGCGTCCCACCAGGAGACGCCCTCCACCGGCAGCCGCTCCCCCTCGACCCCCTGCGCGGCACCGGGCCGCTCCCCGGTGACCTCCGCGTACAGCCCCCGGGTGACGGGGAAGACCGAGAGCCGGTACGGCGCGACCTCGACCTGCCAGCTGCGCCGGGTGCGCCGGTCCGACAGCGTGACGGGGCCCGGCGGGACGGCGGTCATCTCTGGTCCTGCGCTCGCGCTCATGGGCAGGTGATCCTAGCCAGGGCCGCCGGTCGGGCCCCGCCCCGGCCGGGCCTCTCGGTCAGTCGGCCGCCGCGCGTTCCGCGGCGACCGCCACCGTGGCGTACTTCATGGTGAAGGTGCCGCCCAGCGCGTCGATGGCCGCGCCGACGGCGTCGAGCACCGGGGCCCGCTCGGCCGGCGCGAGCCGCGTGAGGGTGCCCTGGGTCGGCAGCTGGTCCAGCCACGCGTCGCGCGTGTACGTCGTCTCCCAGTCGACGCGCCACTCCTCGGGCGGGCCGAACCCACCCGCCCGCCGCACGCCGTCGGCGGTCCTTTCGAGCATCGGCCCGTATCCCTCGCGGGCCGGCCGCGGCGCCGCCGTCACGTCGAACGGCACGTCGGGCGCGACCTTCCGGTACGCCCCGGCGAACGCCCGCGCCACGGCGGGCGGCGGCTCGGGCACGTTCCAGAACACCACGAGGCGGCCGCCCGGCCGCAGTACCCGCGCCGCCCTGGCCGCGCCCGCGACCGGGTCGACCCAGTGCCAGGCCTGGCCCGCGACCACCGCGTCGAACTCCCGGCCCGCCGGGTCCCAGTCCTCGAACGTCGCCACGTCCACCTCGGTGCCCAGGTGCCTGGCGAGCTCCGCCATCCGCCCGTCGGGCTCGACCCCGAGGACCGCGCAGCCCGCCGCCCCGAGCTGCCGGGCCACGATGCCGGTGCCGCAGCCGACGTCGAGGACGGCGGGGCCGGGGGCGCCCGCGAGGATCCGGTCGACCAGGGTGCCGGGGTAGTGGGGGCGGGTCCGGTCGTAGCGTGGGGCGTCCACGCCGAAGGACTCCGCGAGCAGACGGTGCCGGTGCGGCTCGTTCTCAGAGATAGTGGGCATGCGCCCACTCTGGTGGGCACGCGCCCACTCGTCAACGGAGCGGGCAAAGTTGACGACGTTCGCGACGAGACTTCGTGGCGGGACTTCGTGACGAGAAAGGGACGCAGCATGCCGACAGGGGTGGCCATCCGTGATGTCCGGGAGCAGCTCTTCGACGCCGCCGAGCGCGTGCTGCTCCGCGCCGGCCCGAACGCGCTGACCAGCCGCGCCGTCACCACGGAGGCGGGGTGCGCCAAGGGCGTGCTGCACCGGCACTTCGCCGACTTCGACGCGTTCCTCGCCGAGCTCGTGCGCGACCGCATCGCGCGGGTGGGTGCCCAGGGGGCGGCGCTGCGCGGGGCCGCGGGGAGCGGCTCGGTCGTCGACCACCTCACCGGGGCGCTGACGGAGCTCTTCGGGCCGCTGGCCGTGGCGGTCCTCGGGCTCATCACCTCGCGCGACGCCCTGCGCACCCGGCTGCGGGCGACCACGCCGGTCGGCGTCCCCCTGCTGACCGAGGCCGGGACGATGCTCTCCGGCTACCTCGCCGCGGAACGCACCTCGGGCCGCCTCGCTTCGAACACCGACGTCGACACCCTCGCCCTGACCCTGATCGGCAGCGGTCACCTGCTGTTCGCGGACCGGGAGGGCGCCCGGCCCGACGCCGACGCGGTCCGCAAGGTCGTGACGTCGGTGGTGGGAGGTGCGGTGGCGCCGGGGGGCGGGGGGTCTTGGGGGGAGAGGGCTCAGGAGGGGTGAAGGGCTTCGCGGCCGACGGGAGCGAGGCCCTGCCAGGAGGCCGGCGGGAGCAGCGTCATGTCCAGCGCGCGCAGCCTCACCGGGTCGGCGGTCACCTCGTACGCCGTCACCCGCTCGCCCTCCACGGTGAGGAGCAGCGCGAGGCGAAGGCGTCCGCGCGGTGCCACGATCAGGCCCACCGCGCCGTCGAGGAGGACGGCCTCCGCTCAGCGGGCGTGGCGCCGCGGGAGCACCGTCTCCTCCGCGACTCCGCGACGGCCCACGCGCCGCGCATCTCCGTGGGCCGGCCCGGTGGGACGGCGCCCGGCCCTGCGGACGACGTCCGGCCTGCGGTGGGCGTCCCCGCCGCGTACTACCGGGGCCGTGCGCGCGGATCCGCCGTTCACGGCGCCTGCCCCGCCGCGGGGTGACCTCCCGACGACCCCCTGACCTGGAGCGTGGCGGGGACGACGACCGGACCGGGGGGAGGCGGGGTGCCGCTTTCGATGCGGGTGATGAGAGCCGTGACGGCCGCTCGGGCCGTGCGGTCCGGGTCGAGGGTCACCGTGGTCACCGGCGGTGTCGTCGTCGCGTAGCCGGGGTCCTCGCTCGCGCATGCCACGCGCAGGTCGTCGGGGACGCGCAGGCCGTGCCGGGCCGCCGCGGCGAGGAGCTGGTGGCCGCCCGGGTCGTAGGCGGCGTAGACGGCGTCGATGGGTTCCTCGCCGCTCAACAGGGCGTCGAACGCGTGGCCTTGGGCGTCGTCCGCGTCGAAGGGCACGACCAGCGGGGCCGCTCCGCGCTCCGCGCTCCACTGTGCGTAGGCGGCCGTCACGGCACGGGCGTAGTGCTCGTCGCCGTTGCCGGACTGCAGGGCGATCCGGCGGGCGCCGACGGCCGCGAGGTGGTCGAGGACCGTGCGGGTGGTCGCGTCGTGGTCGTTGTCGACCCAGTGATCGCCGGGGTGCGGGTCGCCGGGAACGCCGTCGAAGACGAGCGGGATGCCGCGGGCGCGCAGGGCGCGGACCACGGGGTCGCCGCGCGGGCTGTCCATGATCAGCATGCCGTCGACGGCGAGGCGGTGCCAGGAGTCGTCGGCGGCGCGGTCGGCGGGCAGCGTGATGAGGGCGTAGCCGTGGGCGTGGGCGGCGGAGGTGGCCGCGGTGACGGCGCGGGAGAAGTAGGCGATCTCCGTGTAGTTCCAGGCGCCGGGGAACGTGGTGACCGCGATGCCGAGCGTGCGGCTGCGCGGCGGCCCCGGGGTGCCGTAGCCGAGGCGCGTCGCGGTCTCGCGGACTCGGCGGCGGGTGGCGTCGCCGACCCTGCCGGTGCCGTTGAGGGCGTGCGAGACCGTCGCCGTCGAGACCTCCGCGGCGCGGGCTATGTCGGCGAGAGTCGGCCCTGGCACGCGGGTCATCGTACGGAATCCGTCGCCGGGGGCGGGTTCTGGTTAACGGATTACTCGTCGAGGGTTCCCTCCACTCGCTGTCGTCCACGCGTTGGAGTAGTCGTGTCCCAGTCGTACGTGTCACCGCTCTCCCGGCGCGGCCTGCTGGCCGCCGCAGGGGCCACCGGAGCCGCGGGGGCCGCCGGGCTCATCACGGTGACGGGCCCCGCCGCCGCGTCCTCGCCCCGCGGGTCCGCCGCGCTCGTCGTGCACAACGCCCGTGTCTTCACCGGGACTTCGGACGGCGACCGGCACCGGGCCGTGGCCGTCGGGCGGGACGGGCGGATCCTCGCCGTCGGCTCGGACGCCGCCGTCAGGCGCTTCGTCGGGCGGGACACCGACGTCGTGGACGCCCGTGGCGGCACCGTGATGAGCGGCGTACACGACGGGCACGCCCACCCGATGGACGCCGCGAACCGGTCGCTGCGGCCCTCGCTCGCGGGCGCCGAGCAGAGCGTCGAGGAGCTGCAGAAGACGCTGACCGGGTTCCTCAAGGACTCCGCCGAGCAGGAGCCCGACGGCTGGCTGGTCGTGGAGGACTGGAACCCGGTCGGGCTGCTGCCCCGCGGCACCGCCCCGCACCACTCCATGCTCGACGCCCTGCCGACCCGGCGCCCCGTGGCCCTGCGCGGCGGCGACGGCCACAACCTGTGGGCCAATCAGCGCGCCCTGGACATCGCGAAGATCACCGCGTCCACCCCCGACCCGGTCGGCGGGAAGATCGTCAAGGGGGCGGACGGCAAGCCGACCGGTGTGCTCAAGGACGACGCGCAGCCGCTCGTCTCCCGGCACATCCCCGAGCCCGACGAGACCCGGTTGGCGGATGCCGCGGCGAAGACTCTCGCGGAGGCCGCCGCGTCCGGGATCACCACCTTCATGGAGGCCGTGGTCGGCCGCGCCGAGCTGACGCTCTATCAACGGCTCGCCGAGTCGGGGCGCCTCCCCCAGCGCATCGTGCCCGCCCTGCGCGTCGAGACGGATCTGACGAAGGATCCGGCGGCGGCACTCGCGTACGCGAAGGAGCTGCGCGCGGACTTCAAGGGCGTACGGGGACTGCGCTTCGGCACGGTCAAGGTCTTCCTCGACGGCGTCATCGAGCACCCGGCGCAGACCGCGGCGCTCCTGGAGCCCTACCTCGACGAGGACGGCAGGCCCACCGACCACCGCGGCGACCTGTACGTGTCGGCCGCCGACTACGGCCGGCTGAGCGCCGCCTTCAACGCCGAGGGCTGGCAGATGCACGCCCACGCCATCGGCGACCGCGCCGTGCGCACCTCCCTGGACGGGTACGCGTACGCCCTGCGCAGGACCGGCCGCCGTGATCTCCGCAACACCACGGCCCACCTCCAACTGGTCGACCCCGCCGACCTCCCCCGCTTCGCCGCACTCGGCGTCGTGGCCTGCATGCAGCTCCAGTGGGCGACCCGCAACACCTGGACGATGGACTCCCTGCTGCCCTACATCGGCGCCGCACGCCACCGGTGGCTGTACCCGGCGCGCAGCCTCCGGAGCCGGCGCGCGGCGCTCGCGGGTGGCTCGGACTGGCCGGTCGACCCCCTGCAGGTCTGGAACCAGATACGCACCGCGGTCGACCGCGAGGGCATGGAGGGCGAGGGCGATCTCTATCGCGCCCAGGAAGCCATCAGCCGGACGTCCTCCCTGCTCATGCACACCTTGGGCACCGCGCGTCAACTGCGCTCCGAGCACATGACCGGGACCGTCGAGAGGGGAAAAGCAGCCGATCTCGTGCTGCTCGACCGCGATGTGACGCGGTGTCCGGTGGCTGATATCAGCTCCGCCGAGGTGCGCCTCACGCTCGTCGGAGGCACAGTGGTGCACGACGCACAGTCGTCGGCAGGACGCGCGGCCGCCGCCCGAGTGACGCGGGCGGCGGCGGGGCCCCGGCCCACGGCGTACGCGTCGGTGCACGGAGGACGGCACGCCTCGTGCGGCTGCGGCTGAACCGCCGGGCGGGAAAGGCCCGGAAGGCCCCCCGGACGGCCGATCCCCGGATGGCCTACCCCAGCGCGTACGTCATCTCATATCTGAGATAGCCTGCGACGCATGGCAGACGACTACCTCGTACGCATCGGCAAGCTCATCCGTGACGCCCGGCAGCACCGGGGCTGGACACAGACGCAGCTCGCCGAGGCGCTCAGCACCAGCCAGAGCGCCGTGAACCGCATCGAGCGCGGCAACCAGAACATCAGCCTTGAGATGATCGCCCGGATCGGCGAGGCGCTCGACAGCGAGATCGTGTCGCTCGGCTATGCCGGGCCGATGCACCTGCGGGTGGTCGGCGGCCGCCGGCTCTCCGGCTCCATCGACGTCAAGACGAGCAAGAACGCCTGCGTGGCGCTGCTCTGCGCGTCCCTCCTGAACAAGGGGCGCACGGTGCTGCGCCGCGTCGCCCGCATCGAGGAGGTCTACCGCCTCCTGGAGGTCCTCAACTCCATCGGCGTGCGCACCCGTTGGATCAACGACGGCGTCGACCTGGAGATCGTGCCGCCCGCCGAGCTGGACATGGAGGCCATCGACGCGGAGGCCGCGATCCGGACCCGCTCGATCATCATGTTCCTGGGTCCGCTGCTGCACCGCATGGACCGCTTCAAGCTGCCGTACGCGGGCGGCTGCGACCTGGGCACCCGCACGATCGAGCCACACATGATCGCGCTGCGCCGGTTCGGTCTGGACATCGCGGCGACCGAGGGTCTGTACCACGCCGAGGTCGCACGCGACGTCACCCCCGACCGCCCCATCGTCCTCACCGAGCGCGGGGACACCGTCACCGAGAACGCCCTGCTGGCCGCCGCCCGCAGCGCGGGCACCACGGTGATCCGCAACGCCTCGTCGAACTACATGGTCCAGGACCTGTGCTTCTTCCTGGAGGCGCTGGGCGTCGAGGTCGAGGGCATCGGCACGACGACGCTGACCGTGCACGGCGTCCCCACCATCGACGTCGACGTCGACTACTCCCCCTCCGAGGACCCGGTCGAGGCGATGAGCCTGCTGGCCGCCGCCGTCGTCACGGAGTCGGAGCTGACGGTGCGCCGGGTGCCGATCGAGTTCCTGGAGATCGAGCTCGCCGTCCTGGAGGAGATGGGCCTGGACCACGACCGCACGGCGGAGTACCCCGCCGACAACGGCCGTACGCGCCTGATCGACCTCACCGTCCGGCCCTCCAAGCTGGAGGCGCCGATCGACAAGATCCACCCCATGCCGTTCCCCGGCCTGAACATCGACAACGTCCCCTTCTTCGCGGCCATCGCCGCGGCGGCGCAGGGCAAGACACTCATCCACGACTGGGTGTACGACAACCGCGCGATCTACCTGACCGACCTCAACCGCCTCGGCGGCCGCCTCCAGCTCCTCGACCCGCACCGCGTGCTCGTCGAGGGCCCGACGCGCTGGCGTGCCGCGGAGATGATGTGCCCGCCCGCGCTGCGGCCCGCGGTCGTCGTGCTCCTCGCGATGATGGCGGCGGAGGGCACGTCGGTGCTGCGCAACGTCTACGTGATCAACCGCGGCTACGAGGAACTGGCCGAGCGGCTCAACTCGGTGGGCGCGCAGATCGAGACGTTCCGGGACATCTGATCCGGCCCGTCGCACGGCACGCACCGCGCCCCGCACCCGACGCACCGCGCCCCGCACCCGCCCCGCGTCACCGCGGGGCGGGTGCGCCGCCGCCGTCACCGCCCCGGGACGTCACTGCCCCGAAGCCGCCAGTTCCTTGAGGTCGACCGTCTCGTCCTTGCCCGGTGCCTTCGGGCTCACCGGCTTGTTGTAGTCGGTGAACGTCGCCTCGTTGGGCTTGTCGCCGCCCTTCACCGAGGTGCGCAGGATGTAGGGCTTGCCCTCGGTGGCGACGTACAGCGTGTGCGTCTCGCCGCCGGAGGCCTTCTTCGTCAGGGCGATGGCCTCCTTGCCCTCGATGGACGTCGTGTCGCCCTTCTTCAGGCCCTTGCGCTCCGACTTGTTCTCGTCCATCGACGCGACCAGGCCCTGCTTGTCGCAGAGGCCGGAGGTCGAGGCGTCGTCGGCGGGCATCTTGACCCACTTGTCGGCGACCTTGGAAATCACCTTCTCGGAGCCGGGCTTGTTCTTGAGCGCGTTTTTCCAGTACTGCTCGTCGCCCCGCAGGTACAGCGCCCCCTCGGTGTGCCGGACATCCGCCGAGGAGCCTCCGGTGCCGATGGTCCCCTCGCAGTTCTTCTCCTGGTCGACCGCGACGTCCAGGCTCACCGATTTCCCGTCGGTCTGCTGGAGGTCACCTTTGAGCCGCATCGATTCGGCGCCCTTGGTGGCCGCTACGGCCTTGGCCGCGATCTGATCGGCGGAGTCCTTGGCGAACGGCTTTCCGGATTCGCCTCCCCCGTCGCTGTCGCCGCAACTCGTCAGCAGAGCCGCCGAAAGCACCGTGATCCCGATGAGACCCGAAACCTTGCTCGTGCGCACGTCGCCACCTCTCCACAGAACGCCAGGACGTCCTGATTCCCCACGGCCCCGGTGGCCGCGGTCGTCACCACGTACCCAGCGATTCCCCTCCCTCACGCGGTATCCCCCATTCCGCCTGCAGCGACGGGAAGCACTTTTCTTTCCGGCATGGCATGACGAAAAGGGGGAATGCGCGGCGCGGAAAGGCGCGGTGAATGGGACGTCGAACAGAACGGTGAATGAGATCTCGGAACCGGGGGTAACCGAGGCGACAGACACGTCAGGGCATCGCCCCCACCGCCTCCCCGAGGAGACCGTTCCATGCTGCAGGCGCACCCCACCGTCCTCGCCGATCTGGTCGAGCGCTACGAAACACTGCGCGCGCGGACCACGTCCGGCGCGGTCGACCCCGCACTGCGTCGGCAGCTGGACGACGTCACGTACACGCTGTGCGTGATCACCGGGACCCGTGCCCCGGAGCACGCGCTGGCCGCGGCGCGGCGACGGGACGTCGGGCACACGGCCGGCGCCGGGCTCGCCGTCCACTGACCCGGCACGGCCCCTCGAAGGCGGCTCGGCCGACGGCGGTTCAGTCGAGGACGGCCACTCCGTCGAGCTCCACCAGGGCCTGCTCGTCCCACAGGCGGACCGCGCCCACGACGGCCATCGCCGGGTAGTCGCGTCCCGCCAACCTGCGCCAGATGCGGCCCAGTTCGGGGGCGTGGGCCCGGTAGTCGGCGACGTCCGTGGCGTAGACGGTGACGCGCGCGAGGTCGGCGGGGGTGCCGCCCGCGTGGCGCAGGGCGGTGAGGAGATTGGTCAGCGCGCGCTCGAACTGCTCGGGCAGGGTCGCGCCGGTGACCTCGCCCGCACCGTCCACCGCGGTCTGCCCCGCGAGGAAGACCAGGCGGGAACCGGTCGCGGTGACGGCGTGCGAGAAGCCGGTGGCCGGGGAGAGTTCGGCGGGGTTGACGCGGTGCAGGCTGCTCATGCGGGCGGCTCCTGGGCGGACGTCGGGGCGGGGCGCTGCGGGTCGGCGTAGAGCTCCTTGGCGATGATGGTGCGCTGGACCTCGCTCGCCCCCTCGTAGATACGGGGTGCGCGCACCTCACGGTAGAGGTGTTCGAGCAGATGACCGCGGCGCAGGGCGCGGGCGCCGTGCAGCTGGACGGCCGCGTCGACCACGTACTGGGCGGTCTCGGTGGCGATCAGCTTGGCCATGGCGGCGCGCCGGGCGGTGCCGGGCGCCTGGGGGCCTTCGCTGTCGTACGCCGCAGCCGCCGCATACACCATCAGGCGGGCCGCCTCCGTGCGCGTGGCCATCTCGGCGACCTGGTGGCCGACGGACTGGAGGTCCTTCAACGGGCCGCCGAACGCGGTCCGTTCGGCGGTGTGGGCCAGGGTCGCGTCGAGCGCGGCCTGCGCCATGCCCACCGCGAACGCGCCGACGCTCGGCCGGAACCGGTTGAGCGTCGTCATCGCGACCCGGAAGCCGCGGTCCACCTCGCCGAGCACGTCGTCCGCGCCGACCCGCACGCCGTCGAAGGCAAGGGCGCCGATCGGGTGCGGGGAGAGCATGTCGAGGGGGGTGCCGGTGAGGCCCGCGCGGTCGGCGGGGACGAGAAACGCGGTGACGCCGCGGGACCCCGCGCCCGGGGACGTACGGGCGAAGACGGTGTAGAAGTCGGCCTCGGGGGCGTTGGAGATCCAGCACTTCTCGCCGGTGAGGCGCCAGCCGTCGGAGCCGTCGGGCGCCGCGGCGAGGGCCAGGGCCGCCGCGTCGGAGCCCGCGCCGGGCTCGGAGAGCGCGAACGCGGCCACGGCGTGCCCCGCGCGGACGGGGGCCAGCCACTGCTCCCGCTGCGCCGTCGAGCCGTGCGCGTGCACGGGGTGGGCGCCGAGACCCTGGAGGGCGAGGGCCGTCTCGGCCTCCGTGCAGGAGTACGCGAGCGACTCGCGCAGCAGGCAGAGACCGAGGGCGCCCGATGAGCCGCGCGGGCGCGCGCCCGCGACGCGGGGCGCCGCCCGGCCGTCCTCGCCGGGGGCCACGGGGGTGTCCGTGCCGGGCAGGGCGGGGGCGCCCCGGCCGGCGGGTGCGGCCTCGAACAGGCAGTCCAGCAGGCCGAGTTCGCCCAGGGCGGCCAGCAGCGGGCGGTTCACGCGGCCGGGCTCGCCCTTCTCCGCCAGCGGGCGCAGCCGCTCGGCGGCCAGCGTGCGCAGTTCCGCACAACGGGTGGTTTGTTCAGGATTGAGCGAGAATGCCGTCACCCCGGACCCTTTCTTATCGCGCACCGTTGACTGCCGTCACCATCACGATACGCTCATGGAGCGAGCCCACCACAGCGCCCGACCGGCAGGCAAGGGGGCAGAGCCGCCATGGAACCCACCGGCAATCCGGCCGACCAGGGGCCGGCACCGTCCGGCCACGTCGACACCTTCGCCCGGGACCACCTCCCGCCCCGCGAACAGTGGCCCGTGCTGGTCCACGACCGCCCCGAACTGCACTACCCCGCCCGCCTCAACTGCGGCGCCGAGCTTCTGGACCGGACCGCAGGGCGGTTCGGCGCCGAGCGCCCCGCCTTCCACACCCCCGCGGGCGAGACCTGGACGTACGGCACGCTGCGGGCACACGTCGACCGGATCGCGCACGTGCTGAGCGACGAGCTCGGCGTGCGTCCCGGCGCCCGCGTCCTGCTGCGCGGGCCCACCACGCCGTGGCTCGCGGCCTGCTGGCTCGCGGTGATGAAGGCGGGCGCGGTCGCCGTGACCGTGCTCGCCCAGCAGCGCCCGCAGGAGCTCGCCACGCTGTGCGACCTCGCCGAGGTGCGGCACGCGCTGTGCGACATCCGGTCGGTGGACGACCTGATCAAGGCCGGGGTGCCGGGCCTCGGCATCACCACCTACGGCGGCGAGGGCGCCGACGACCTCCTCGTGCGCGCCGCCCGGCAGCCCGGCCGCTACCAGGCGGTGGACACGGCGGCCGACGACGTCGCGCTGATCGCGTTCACCTCCGGTACGACGGGCCGCCCCAAGGGCTGCATGCACTTCCACCGCGACGTGCTGGCCATCGCCGACACCTTCGCGCGGCACGTGCTCAAGCCGGTGCCCGACGACGTCTTCGCGGGCAGCCCGCCGCTCGGCTTCACCTTCGGTCTCGGCGGCCTCGTCATCTTCCCGCTGCGCTTCGGCGCCTCCTCGGTCCTGCTCGAACAGGCGGGGCCCACCCAGTTGCTGCCCGCCATCGGGCGGCACGGGATCTCGGTGCTCTTCACCGCGCCGACCGCGTACCGCACGATGCTCGAACAGCTCGACGCGCACGACGTCTCCTCGCTGCGCCGCTGCGTATCGGCGGGCGAGAACCTCCCCGCGGCCACCTGGCAGGCCTGGCACCGGCACACCGGCCACCGGATCATCAACGGCATCGGCGCGACCGAGCTCCTGCACATCTTCATCTCCGCCGCCGACGAGTCGATCCGGCCCGGCACGACGGGCCGCCCCGTGCCGGGGTGGCACGCGCGCGTGGTCGACGCGTCCGGTGCCCCGCTGCCGGACGGCGAGCCCGGCCTGCTCGCCGTGCGCGGCCCGGTGGGCTGCCGCTACCTCGCCGACGAGCGCCAGACGCAGTACGTACGGCACGGCTGGAACATCACCGGCGACACCTACGTGCGCGACGCTGACGGCTACTTCCGCTATGTCGCGCGCGCCGACGACATGATCATCTCGGCCGGGTACAACGTCGCGGGGCCCGAGGTGGAAGAGGCCCTGCTCCGCCACCCCGACGTGGCCGAGACGGCGGTCGTGGGGCGCCCCGACGAGCTGCGCGGGCAGATCGTGGTGGCGTACGTGGTGCCGCGCGAGGGCGCGACGCAGGACCCCGACCGGCTGCGCGAGTTCGTCAAAGGGGAACTCGTGCCCTACAAGTGTCCGCGCGAGATCGTCTTCCTGGAGGCGCTGCCGAGGACGGCTACGGGGAAGCTGCAGCGGTTCCGGCTGCGCCCGGGGCCGCCGGCCGAGCCGGGCCCGTAGAGTGATCACGTGTCCGAGCAGCACACTCCACGGTCCCTGATCGTCACCTTCTACGGCGCCTACGGGCGGGCCGACGCCGGCCCGGTCCCGGTGGCGGAACTGGTGCGCCTCCTCGCCCCGGTCGGCGTCGACGCGCCCTCGGTGCGGTCGTCGGTGTCCCGCCTCAAACGGCGCGGGCTCCTCGTGCCCGCGCGCACGGGAACGGGCGCGGCGGGGTACGCGCTCTCGCCCGACGCCCGCCAGCTCCTGGACGACGGCGACCGCCGCATCTACCGGGCCGAGGCGTCCCCGAGGACCGCCGGGGCCCGCCCGGTCCAGGGCGGCGATCAGGCACCGCGCGGCGACGGAGGCTGGGTCCTCGCCGTCTTCTCCGTCCCGGAGGCGGAACGCAACAAGCGGCACGTGCTGCGCTCCCACCTCGCGGGCCTCGGCTTCGGCACGGCGGCGCCCGGCGTCTGGATCGCCCCCGCGCACCTCTACGAGGAGACCCGGCACACCCTGGAGCGGCTCCAACTCGACCCGTACGTCGACCTGTTCCGCGGCGAGCACCTGGGCTTCGCGGCGACGGCCGAGGCGGTCGGGCGCTGGTGGGACCTGGCCGCGCTCGCCAAGCAGCACGAGGCGTTCCTGGACCGCCACGAGCCGGTGCTCCGCTCCTGGGAGTCCCGCAAGGGCGCGCCGCCGGACCCCGAGGAGGCGTACCGCGACTACCTCCTCGCACTCGACTCCTGGCGCCGGCTGCCCTACGCCGACCCGGGCCTGCCCGCCGACCTGCTGCCCGCGCACTGGCCCGGCGCCCGCTCCGCCGAGGTCTTCGCGGCGCTGGACGGCTGGCTGCGGGAGGCCGGGGCGGGGTTCGTGCACGCCGCCTCCTGAGCGGCCCCCTCCCGCGAGGTCAACCGCCCAGCCTCAGCCGGGGTTTGGGGGCGTCCGTGCGGCCGGTCTGGGGGCGGCGGCTGCCCGCGCGGTACTGGACGGGCCAGACCGCACCCGAGCCCGCGTAGTCCTGCTCGGCGGCGGCGTGCAGGGTCCAGTGCGGGTCGTAGAGGTGGGGGCGGGCCAGGGCGCAGAGGTCCGCGCGGCCCGCGAGGAGCAGGGAATTGACGTCGTCCCAGGAGGAGACGGCGCCGACGGTGATCACGGGGATGCCGGTCAGGTTGCGGATGCGGTCGGCGTACGGGGTCTGGTAGGAGCGGCCGTACGCGGGGCGCTCCTCCGCGACGACCTGGCCCGTGGAGACGTCGATCGCGTCGGCACCGCGGGCCGCGAACGCGCGCGCGATCTCGACGGCGTCCTCGGCCGTGGTGCCGCCCTCGGCCCAGTCGGTGGCGGAGACGCGGACGGTCATGGGCTTGTCGTCCGGCCACACCTCCCTTACGGCGTCGAAGACTTCGAGGGGGAAACGCAGACGGCCCGCCAGGGAGCCGCCGTACGCGTCCGTGCGCCGGTTCGTGAGCGGGGAGAGGAAGCCGGAGAGCAGATAGCCGTGGGCGCAGTGCAGTTCGAGGAGGTCGAAGTCCGCGTACGCGGCGCGACGGGCGGCCTCGCCGAACTGCTCCCGGATCTCGGTCAGTCCGGCGCGCGAGAGCTGGTGCGGGGTCTGGCCGCCCGGCTTGTACGGGAGCGGTGAGGCGGCCTCCAGGGGCCAGTTGCCGTCGGGCAGCGGATCGTCGATGCCCTCCCACATCAGCTTCGTCGAGCCCTTGCGGCCCGAGTGGCCGAGCTGGACGCCGATCGCCGTGCCGGGCGCCCGCGCGTGGACGAAGTCCGTGACGCGGCGCCAGGCCTCGGCCTGCCCCTCGGTGTAGAGCCCGGCGCAGCCCGGCGTGATGCGGCCGCGGGCGCTGACGCACACCATCTCGGTCATGACCAGTCCGGCGCCGCCGAGCGCCCGTGCGCCCAGGTGCACCAGGTGGAAGTCGCCGGGGACGCCGTCCACCGCGGAGTACATGTCCATCGGGGAGACGACGACGCGGTTGCGCAGGGTGAGACCGCGCAGCCGGAAGGGCGTGAACATGGGCGGCGTGCCGTCCGGGCAGCCGAAGGCGCGCTCGACGGCACGGGTGAAACCGGCGTCGCGCAGGCGCAGGTTGTCGTGGGTGACGCGGCGGCTGCGGGTGAGCAGGTTGAAGGCGAACTGGCGCGGCGGCTGGTCGAGGTAGTCCGGCAGCCGCTCGAACCACTCCAGGCTGGCGTGCGCCGCGCGCTGCGTGGAGGCGACGACGGGGCGGCGCTCCGTCTCGTACGCCGCGAGGGCGGCCGGGATGTCGGGCTGTTCCTGGAGGCAGGCGGCGAGCGCGAGGGCGTCCTCGACGGCGAGCTTGGTGCCGGAGCCGATGGAGAAGTGCGCGGTGTGGGCGGCGTCGCCGATGAGGACGGTGTTGCCGTGCGACCAGCGGGCGTTGACGACCGTACGGAAGGTGGTCCAGGCGGACTTGTTGCCGCGCAGCGGGCGGCCGCCGAGCGCGTCCGCGAAGATCTTGGCGCAGCGTTCGGTGGACTCGCGCTCGTCGAGCTCGGCGAACCCGGCCGCCTCCCAGACCTCCTCGCGCATCTCCACGATGACGGTGGACGCGCCGGAGCCGGCCGCGGAGAAGGGGTAGCCGTGCAGCTGCATGACGCCGTGCTCGGTCTCGGCGATCTCGAAGCGGAACGCGTCGAAGGCGAAGTCGGCGGCGAGCCAGATGTACCGGCAGCGGTGGGTGGTCAGGCGCGGCCCGAAGACGTCGGCGTGCGCCTCGCGGGTGAGGCTGTGCACCCCGTCCGCGGCGACGACCAGGTCGTACGCGGTGGAGAGCTCGGCGGCGGGCGGCGCCTCGGCGCGGAAGCGGAGCTCGACGCCGAGATCGCGGCAGCGGGCGTGCAGGATCTCCAGGAGCCTGCGCCGCCCGAGCGCCGCGAAGCCGTGCCCGCCGGAGGTGTACCGCTCCTCGCGGTGCACGATGTCGATGTCGTCCCAGCGCACGAACTCGGCCTGGAGCGCGGCGTAGACGGCGGGGTCGGCGTGCTCGATGCCGCCGAGGGTCTCGTCGGACAGCACGACCCCGAACCCGAACGTGTCGTCGGGGGCATTGCGCTCCCAGACGGTCACCTCGCGCGCGGGGTCGAGCCGCTTGAGCAGCGCGGCGGCGTAGAGCCCGCCGGGCCCGCCCCCGATGACGGCGATGCGGTGCGCCTCGGGCGGCGTGGACGGCAGGGCGGCGCCGGGCCCGGCCACCGGGGACCACCCGGCTGGGGGCGCCGCCGCCCCGGACGTCTTCGGGGCGGCCCCCGAGCCCGCCGTTCCGACGGAGCCACCGGCCGCCTGGGCGGCGAGCGCGGCGGGGCCGGACGGCTCCGGTCCGCCACCCGCCGCCGACACCCCGGCGAAGCCACCGGCCGGCGGTGCAGCCGGCTCGGCAGGACCAGGCTGCGCCGGCCAGGCAGCCACCGTCACCGACCCGGCAGACGCACCACCGGCCCACACGACGGGCGCAACCCACCCCGCCCCGCCACCCGCCGTCGCCACCCCGGCAAAGCCACCGGCCGGCGGTGCGGCCGGGGCAGCGGCCGGAGCGGGCTCGGCAGAGTCCGGCTGGGTCGGTCCAGCGTCCGTCGCCTCCGGCCCGGCATGCGCAGCAGCGGGCCACCGCGGGACGGCGCCCGGTGTCGGTGTCTCGGTGGAGGGGGCGGCCGGGGGCGTGCGGGGACGGCGGGGCTTCGGGGGTGTGGGCGGCATCGGGGTCACCGGCCCTGCCACTTCGGCGGGCGCTTTTCCGTGAAGGAGGCGTGGAACTCCGCGTAGTCCTCGCCGTTCATCAGGAGGGCCTGGGTCGCCGCGTCCAGTTCCACGGAGGCGGCCAGGGGCATGTCCAGTTCGGCGGTGAGCAGCGCCTTGGTCTGGGCGTACGCGAGGGCGGGGCCGTCGGCGAGGCGCCGGGCCAGGGTCCGGGCCGCCTCGGCGGCCCGGCCCTCCTCCGTGAGCTCGCTGATCAGGCCGATCCGTTCCGCCTCGGGGGCCCGCACCGGTTCACCCAGCATGAGCAGCCGCGTGGCGTGGCCGAGGCCGACGACGCGCGGCAGGAGGTAGGCGGCCCCCATGTCGCCGCCGGACAGCCCCACCCGGGTGAAGAGGAAGGAGAACCGCGCGGAGGGATCGGCGACGCGGAAGTCCGCGGCGAGGGCGAGCACCGCGCCCGCGCCGGCCGCCACCCCGTGCACGGCGGCGACGACCGGGAAGGGGCACTCCCTGATCGCCCGCACGACCTGCCCGGTCATCCGGTTGAAGTCGAGCAGCTGGGCGGTGTCCATGGCGAGCGTCGCGCCGATGATCTCGTCGACGTCGCCGCCGGAACAGAACCCGCGGCCCTCGCCGCCCAGCACGAGGGCGCGGACGGACCGGTCGCGGGAGAGCTCGGCGAGCAGGTCGCGCAGGTCGGCGTAGGCGCCGAAGGTGAGTGCGTTGAGCTTGTCGGGGCGGGCGAGGGTGACCGTGGCGACGCCGTCGTCGACGGCGAGGCGCAGGTGACGCCAGTCGGGGGTGCGGGTCGCGGAGCCGGTGAAGGGACTCATCGAGGTGCGGCCTCCTCGGCCTGGGGGCGGGAGTGGGCTGCCTGGTGTGCGGAGTCAGCCGGAGAGAGCCGGTCGACTGCCTCACCAAGTTATCACCGTTCTGTGACTGTCGTCATGAGTGCGCGATACGACGGATCCCGCCACGGCCCGGCCCGTCCCGCCCCGGCAGCCTCGAGAGGGAACGGAATACCGAAATACGTGTCTTGTCCCCTGGGACGCCGCAGGGACGGACGTCCCGGAAATGCCCGCCGGTCGCCTCTGTCGACATAGCGCTTAAGATTCGTACGGTTGAAAGCAGGACCGCCACCTGCTGCCCTGAACGGACCCGCCTTGCTCGAACCTTCTTCCCCCGCCTCGTGGCGCATCGCGCTGCCGCACACCACGGCAGCCGTGCCTGTCGCGCGCGCCCTGGTCCGTACGGCGCTCAACGACATCGAGTCGTCGGCCGACACCGACACCGCCGAGCTGCTGACCGCGGAGCTGGTGGCCAACGCCGTGGAGCACACCGGGGGGCAGGACCCCATAGAGCTGGTGATCGAGCTGCTGCCGACGGGCTGTCAGGTCGAGGTCCATGACTCCAACCCGCTGCCGCCCGGCGATCTCACCGACCCGGGCCCGCACAGCGAGCCGGACCCCTGGCAGGAGCACGGCCGCGGCCTGCTCCTGATCCGCACCCTCAGCTCGTCCTGCGGCCACCGCCCCACCGCCTCCGGCAAGGCGGTCTGGTTCACGCTTCCCGCGAAGCCCCCGCGCCCGAGCTGACGGCGGCCCTGCCGAGGCGCGAGTGGCCTCGGCCGTAGAGCGCGTAGACCACCGCTCCCACCACCAGGAACACGGCGAACTGCACCCACGTCGTCCACCCCGTGCCCCAGATCAGGTACAGGCAGAAGCCGACGCCGAGGATCGGGCTCGCGGGGTAGAGCGGCACGCGGAAGGTGCGCCGCAGGTCAGGGGCCGAGCGGCGCAGCGCGATCACCGCGACGTTCACCACGACCATGATCGACAGGGTGCCGATGGTGGTGAGGTTGACGACGACGTCGAGCGAGGAGAACGCGGCGGGGACGGCGACGACCGCCGCGACGATCCAGGTGTTGGCGACCGGCGTCGCGGTCCTCGGCGAGACGCGTTCGAAGACGCGCGGCATGAGGCCGTCGCGGGACATCGACATCAGGATGCGGGTCTGGCCGTACATCACGGCGAGCACCACGGAGGCGATGGCGACGACCGCGCCGAAGGCGATGATGCCGCCGCCCACGGTCGATCCGGTGACCTGGTTGACGATGAGGGAGAGCGCGGCGGGCTTGTCGGCGACGGCGTCCGGGCCGAGGGCGCCGATGGCCGCGAGCGCCACGGCGACGTAGAGCAGGGTGACGACGCCGATGCAGATCATGATCGCGAGCGGGATGTTCCTGCGCGGGTTCCTCACCTCCTCGCCGGCGGTGGTGACCGCGTCGAAGCCGATGAAGGAGAAGAAGGCGAGCGAGGCGCCCGCGGTGATGCCGGAGACGCCCGCGCCCGCGAACGGCGTGAGGTTCCCGTCCTCGAACGCGGTGAAGGCGATGGCGAGGAAGAGCAGCAGGATGCCGATCTTCAGCACCGCCATGGCCGCGGTGGCCCCCGCGCTCTCCCTGATGCCGCGCACCAGGAGCACGGCGGCGAGCAGGATGACGACGACGGCAGGCAGGTTCACCACGCCGCCCTCGCCGGGCCCTGCGGAGAGCGCGGCGGGCAGCTCCCAGCCGGTGAGGCTGTGCAGCAGCTCGTTCAGGTACTGGCTCCAGCCGACCGCGACCGCGGAGACCGAGACGCCGTACTCCAGGAGCAGGCACCAGCCCACCAGGAACGCGGTGCGCTCCCCCAGCGAGGCGTAGGCGAAGGAGTACGAGCTGCCCGAGACGGGGATCGCGCCGCCCAGCTCGGCGAACGAGAACGCGGTGAAGATGCAGGTCACGGCCGCGAGGACGTAGGAGATGGCGACGGCGGGGCCCGCCTCGGCGACCGAGTCGGAGAGGCCGACGAAGATGCCGGTGCCGACGATGGCACCGACGCCGAAGCACACGAGCTGGAAGAGCCCCATGGTGCGCCGGAGGCCGTGCCCCTCCAGGTCCGCGCCCGATTCGGCGACGAGCTGGTCGGGGGACTTGATGCGCAGCCCGGTGGTACGCGTGGGGCTCATGGGGTGGTTCTCGTTTCTGGTGGTGCTGGTGCGGCGAGGGTGGCCGCGTACCGGTGGGCCGGATGTGGTGTTCCGGCTCCACCAGTCTGTGCCGGTGGTGCGGATCGGGCAGGTTCGCGGGGCCGATCGGACGGGGGACCCGTCGGGCGGGGAGGGCGATCGGACGGCGGTCCGGTCAGGCGAGCGTCGCCACCAGGATCGCCTTGATGGTGTGCAGACGGTTCTCGGCCTCGTCGAAGACGACGGAGTGCGCCGACTCGAACACCTCGTCGGTCACCTCGAGGGAGTCCAGGCCGTACGTCTCGTGGAGCTCGCGGGCGACCGTGGTGTCCAGGTCGTGGAAGGCCGGCAGGCAGTGCAGGAACTTCACGTCGGGGTTGCCGGTGGCGCGCAGGACGTCCATCGTCACCGCGTACGGCACGAGGGCGGCGATGCGCTCGGCCCACACCTGGACGGACTCCCCCATCGACACCCACACGTCGGTGCCGACGAAGTCGGCGCCCCGCACGCCCTCGGCGACGTCCTCGGTGAGCGTGATCCGGGCGCCGCTCGTCCCGGCGAGCTCGTGGGCCCGCGCGACGATCTCCTCGGCCGGCCAGTAGGCCCTGGGCGCGACGATGCGGATGTCCATGCCGAGCAGGGCGCCGGTGACCAGGTAGGAGTTGCCCATGTTGTAGCGGGCGTCGCCGAGGTAGGCGAAGGCGACCTCGGTGAGGGGCTTGGCGGTGTGCTCGGTCATCGTGAGCACGTCGGCGAGCATCTGGGTGGGGTGCCAGGTGTTGGTCAGGCCGTTGTAGACGGGGACGCCCGCGTGCGCGGCGAGCGCCTCGACCGTGTCCTGCGCGTCCCCGCGGAACTCGATGGCATCGAACATCCGCCCGAGCACCCGCGCGGTGTCCTTCGGCGACTCCTTCTTGCCGATGTGCGAGCCCGAGGGGTCGATGTACGTGGTCGACGCGCCCTGGTCGGCGGCGGCCACCTCGAAGGCGCAGCGGGTCCGCGTGGAGCTCTTCTCGAAGATCAGCGCGATGTTCTTCCCCTGGAGCCGGCGCGTCTCGGCCCCGGCCTTCTTGGCCGCCTTCAGCTCGGCGGCCAGGCCGACCAGGCCGCGGAACTCCTCGGCGGTGAAGTCCAGCTCCTTGAGGAAGTGGCGGCCGGTGAGGTCGGTGGCCATGGGGCGCTCCAGGGATGCGGAGGGGGGAACGGGGGACGACGGGGCAACAAGGACGACGAGGCCATGTTGACGTTGAAACTATATACGACGCTCCACATTTATATACGGCGGGTGCGTGTCCGCCCGCGAGACGGCGGTGGGACGTGCTACGCGCCCGGCACCGGGTCGCGCTCCACGGGGCAGCTCATGCACCGCGGCCCGCCCCGGCCGCGCCCCAGCTCGCTCCCCAGGATCTCGATCACCTCGATGCCCTGCTTGCGCAGATGGGTGTTGGTGGTCGAGTTCCGCTCGTAGGCGACGACGACCCCGGGCTCGACCGCCAGGACGTTGCAGCCGTCGTCCCACTGCTCGCGCTCGGCCGCGTGCACGTCCTGGGTCGCGGTGAGCACCCGGATGCCGTCCAGGCCGAGGGCCGCGGCGATGGCCCGGTGCATGTGCTCGGGCGGGTGGTCGGTGACCTTCAGCTCCCGCTCGCCGACGCCGGGTTCGATGGTGTACGAGCGGAGCATGCCGAGGCCCGCGTACTGCGTGAAGGTGTCGCCGTCGACCATCGTCATCACCGTGTCCAGATGCATGAAGGCGCGTCGCTTCGGCATGTCCAGGGCCACGATCGTCTGCGCGGAGCCCGCCGCGAACAGCTTGTGCGCGAGCATCTCGACGGCCTGCGGCGTGGTCCGCTCGCTCATGCCGATGAGCACCGCGCCCCTGCCGATCACCAGGACGTCGCCGCCCTCGATGGTCGAGGGGTAGTCCGCCTGCCCCTGCGACCAGATGTTGAAGTGCTCGCTCCGGAACAGCGGGTGGTGCTGGTAGATCGCCTCGAAGTGCACGGTCTCCCGCTGCCGGGCGGGCCAGCGCATGGCGTTGATGGAGACGCCGTCGTAGATCCAGGCGGAGGTGTCGCGGGTGAAGAGGTGGTTGGGCAGCGGGCCGAGCAGGAAGTCGTCGAGGTCCATGCAGTGGAAGCGCACGGAGGTCGGCTCCGGGTGCGCCGCGAGGAACTCCCGCTTGGTCATGCCGCCGACCAGCGCCTCGGCCAGCTCGGCCGACGGCATGGTCTCGAACGCGGCACGCAGGTGGTCGGTGGCCAGCGGCCCGTACTCCTTCTCGTCGAAGACGCGGTCCAGGACGAGCAGCCGGGCCGCGGGCACGTCCAGGGTCTCGGTCAGCAGATCACCGAAGAGGTGGACCTCCACGCCCCGGTCGCGCAGCACGTCCGCGAAGCCGTCGTGCTCCTGACGGGCCCTGCGCACCCACAGGACGTCGTCGAAGAGGAGGGTGTCCTTGTTGCTCGGAGTCAGCCGCTTGAGCTCCAGATCGGGGCGGTGCAGTATGACGCGGCGCAGCCGCCCGGCCTCGGAGTCGACATGGAATCCCATGGAGTCCATCTTTCCCCGGCCGGACGGCCGACGCCCGTCTTTGCGGCCAATGCCCGCCCACTCGTCGCCGGGCTCAGAGCCGCGGGTCCACCGGCTCCGACTCCAGCGCGAGGACCGCGAAGACGGCCTCGTGCACCCGCCACAGCGGCTCGCCGTCCGCGAGGCGGTCCAGGGCCTCCAGGCCGAGCGCGTACTCGCGCAGGGCGAGGGAGCGCTTGTGGCCGAGGAAGCGGCCACGCAGCTTCGCCAGGTTCTCCGGCCGCGTGTACTCCGGCCCGTAGACGATCCGCAGGTACTCCCGCCCCCGGCACTTGACGCCGGGCTGGACGAGCCGCCCCTCGGCGTTCCTGACCAGCGCCTCGACCGGCTTGACGACCATGCCCTCGCCGCCGCGGCTGGTCATCTCCAGCCACCAGTCGACGCCCGACCGCACGGACGCCTCGTCGCCCGTGTCGACGTAGAGGCGGCGAGTGGTCTGCAGCAGGTCGGAACCCTGGGTTCCGTCGTGCTCCACCATGCGGTCGATCAGTGCGAGCTGCTCGTCGTGCGGGAGCCCGGCGAGGCTGCGCCCCCGCACGGCCAGGATCTGGAAGGGCGCGAGACGCACGCCCTCCAGGCCCTCGGTCGGCCAGCAGTAGCGGCGGTAGGCGTCGGTGAACGCCGCGGCGTCCTCGGCGCGCTCCCGCTGGCGGGCGAGGAGGTCACCCGCGTCGACCCCGCGTGCCGTCGCCGCCTCCAGGGCGGCGAGCGCGCCGGGGAAGACGGCGCCGGAAGCGGCGCCGACCGCGGCGTACTGCGTACGGAGCAGGCCGGACGCCTTCAGCGACCACGGCATCAGCTCCGCGTCGAGCAGCAGCCAGTCCGTCTCCAGCTCCTCCCACAGGCCCGCCTCGGTGACGGCGGTGCGCAGCCGGCCGAGTATCTCCTCGGTGACGGCCGCGTCGGTGAAGAAGGGGCGCCCCGTACGGGTGCAGAGCGACCCGGTCGGGCCGCCCTCGACCCCGAACCGCTCGCGGGCCACGTCCGCGTCGCGGCAGACCAGGGCCACCGCGCGCGAGCCCATGTGCTTCTCCTCGCACACCACGCGCCCGACACCGTCCTGGGCGTACGCGGCGAAGGCCTCGGCCGGGTGCTCCAGGTAGCCCTCGCGCTGCGAGGTGGCGGTCGGCGCCATCGTCGGCGGCAGGTACGGCAGCAGGCGCGGGTCGACGGCGAAGCGGCTCATGACCTCGAGGGCCGCCGCCGCGTTCTCCTCGCGCACGGCGACGCGGCCCGCGTGCCGGGTCTCCACCGCGCGGCGGCCGTGCACGTCGTTCAGATCGAGCGGCCGCCCGTCGTGGCCGCCCGGCGCCTCGGTGCGCAGCGGCTTGGCCGGCTCGTACCAGACCCGCTGCGCCGGTACGTCGACGAGCTCGCGCTCCGGCCAGCGCAGCGCGGTCAGCCGGCCGCCGAAGACGGCGCCGGTGTCCAGGCAGATGGTGTTGTTCAGCCAGGTCGCGGTGGGCACCGGCGTGTGGCCGTAGACCACCGCGGCCTTGCCCCGGTACTCCTCCGCCCACGGGTAGCGCACCGGCAGGCCGAACTCGTCGGTCTCACCGGTCGTGTCGCCGTACAGGGCGTGCGAGCGCACCCGGCCCGACGTACGGCCGTGGTACTTCTCGGGGAGACCCGCGTGGCAGACGACGAGCCTGCCCTCGTCGAGGACGTAGTGCGAGACGAGCCCGTCGACGAACTCCCGCACCTGGGTGCGGAATTCCCCGCTCTCGCCGTCCAGCTGCTCGATGGTCTCGGCGAGTCCGTGGGTGTGCTGGACGTTGCGTCCCGCGAGGTGGCGGCCGAGCTTGTTCTCGTGGTTGCCGGGCACGCACAGCGCGGTGCCCGCGGCGACCATCGACATGACGCGGCGCAGCACGCCCGGGGTGTCCGGGCCACGGTCGACGAGATCGCCGACGAACACGGCGGTGCGGCCCTCGGGGTGGACGCCGTCGACGTAGCCGAGCTTGCCGAGCAGGGTCTCCAGTTCGGCGGCGCAGCCGTGGATGTCGCCGACGATGTCGAAGGGGCCCGTGAGGTGGGAGAGGTCGTTGTAGCGCTTCTCGGTGACGACGGTGGCGCCCTCGATCTCGTCCGTGCCGCGCAGCACGTGCACCTTGCGGAAGCCCTCGCGCTCCAGGTGGCGCAGGGAGCGGCGCAGTTCGCGCTGGTGGCGCTGGATGACGCGGCGCGGCAGCCCCGCCCGGTCCTCGCGCCGGGCGTTGCGCGCGGCGCAGACGTCCTCGGGCACGTCGAGCACGATGGCGATGGGCAGCACGTCGTACTTCCTGGCCAGCTCGATCAGCTGCTTGCGGCTGTCGCTCTGCACGCTCGTCGCGTCGACGACGGTGCGCCGGCCCGCGGCCAGGCGCTTGCCCGCGATGTAGTGCAGCACGTCGAAGGCGTCACGGCTCGCGCCCTGGTCGTTCTCGTCGTCGGCGACGAGGCCCCGGCAGAAGTCGCTGGAGATGACCTCGGTCGGCTTGAAGTGGCGGCGCGCGAAGGTGGACTTGCCGGAGCCGGTGGCGCCGACGAGGACGACGAGGGAGAGGTCGGTGACGGTGAGCGTGCGGCGCGGGCCCGGGGCCTCGGTGCCGGTCCCGATGCCGGTGTCGGTGTCGTTCGTCATGCGGCCCGCACCTCCTTCGTGGTGTTCGTCGCGTGCGCGGTGCGCGGGGTGGGCGGAGTGGCCTGGTCGGCCTGGGTGAACATGGCCATCTGCGTGGGCGGCCCCACCTCGGGGTCGTCGTCGCCGACGGGGACGAACTCCACTCCGTAGCCGTGTCGTTCGGCGACCTGGCGGGCCCAGTCCCCGAACTCCTCGCGCGTCCACTCGAAGCGGTGGTCGCCGTGGCGCGCGTGGCCTGTGGGAAGCGTCTCCCAGCGGACGTTGTACTCGGCGTTCGGCGTCGTCACCAGGACGGTGCGGGGCCGCGCGGAGCCGAACACCGCGTACTCCAGGGCGGGCAGGCGTTCGAGGTCGACGTGCTCGACGACCTCACTGAGCACCGCCGCGTCGTACCCCTTGAGCCGCTTGTCGGTGTACGCGAGGGAGCCCTGGACGAGCGTGACGCGTTCCGCCCTGCGCTCGCCCATGCGGTCCAGCTTGAGACGCCGCGCGGCGACGGTCAGCGCGCGCATCGACACGTCGACCCCGACGATCTCCGTGAACCGTGTGTCCTTCAGCAGCTCCTGCACCAGCTGGCCCTGCCCGCAGCCCAGGTCGAGCACCCGGCCGGCCCCCGCGGCGGTCAGTGCCGCGACGAGTGCCTCGCGGCGCAGCACGGCGAGTGGCACCGGCTGCTCCTCGGTGTCCGTCTCCTCGTCGACGGCGTTGTCGAGCTGCTCGACGTCCGTGTCGTCCGCGTCGGCGAGCCGCACCAGTTCGAGCCGCTCCCTGGCCTGACGGGTCAGGGACCAGCGCCGCGCGAGGTAGCGGCTGGTGATGACCTGCTGCTCGGGGTGGTCCGCGAGCCAGCCCTCGCCGGCCCGCAGCAGCTTGTCGACCTCGTCCGGCGAGACCCAGTAGTGCTTGGCGTCGTCGAGGACGGGCAGCAGCACGTACAGGTGCCGCAGCGCCTCGCCCAGGGTCAGGGCCCCGTCGGGCGCTTCGAGGACGAGCCGCACGTACCGCGAGTCGCCCCACGCGGGGAACCGCTCGTCCAGCGGAACAGGCGTCACCGTCACCGTCCAGCCGAGCGGCTCGAAGAGCGCCCGCACCAGGGCGGCGCCGCCGCGCGCGGGCAGGGCGGGCACCTCGATGTGGAGCGGCAGCGGCCGCGCGGCCCGTTCGGGGCGGGCGGTGCACACGCCGCGCATCGCGCTGGAGAACACCGCGCTCAGCGCCACGGCGAGCAGCGACGAGGCCGCGTAGGGCCGGTCGTTGACGTACTGCGCGAGCGCCGCGTCGGGCGCCTGGCCGCGCCCCTTGCCCTTCCCCTTGCCGCGCCGCACCAGCGCGACGGGATCGACCTCCAGGAGCAGCGCCGCGGTGCAGCGTTCGGCGGTCGCCTCGGGGTAGACGACATGGGCGGTGCCGTAGGAGGTGGAGAACGCCTGCGTCTTGTCGGGGTGCTTGTGCAGCAGGAACCCGAGGTCGGTGGCGGGGCGTTCGGAGGTACCGGTGGTGCCGATCGTCAGGAACACTGGGCATGCCTCGAAACACGGTCTGAGCTGCGGGTCCTCAGCGAACTGCCGGATGCGGCGGACAACCGTCGCGGGCGCGTCCGACACCGGTGGGCCCGAGCGGCGGGAATGCGCGCTTCGGGGAGCACGGCTCCTCGCCCTTCCTCTCCGGCGCGCCTCTACAACGTACAGCGAACGCTCTGGACGCACCCGGGAATATTCACCCCGCGGGCCCCGGGCAAACCCGTCCCGTCCGCCGCTGCCCGTCGGCCCATCGGCGCGCCCCTTGCCCATGGGCAAGGGGCGACGGGCGGGCTCACTTCCGAACCCTCCCGGGGAGGCTCGGCTGCCCTGCCGCCGGCACGAACTCCCCCGATCGCGCGGGCCCAAACCCCGAGGTCCCCCGCCCCGCACAGTGGGGCGGGGGGTCTGCGCGGCGTGGTCGCGCCTCGCCGAGGGTGCCTGTCAGGCGCCCTCCGCGCTCCCCGCGCCCTCGCCCCTCTCCCGTTCCGCGGGGACGACCGCGACCGGGCAGTGCGCGTGCAGCAGTACGGCGTTGGCCGCCGACCCCACGAGGAAGGAGTCCGCGCTCAGGCGCCTGCGGTGCCGCCCCACCACGAGCAGGTCCGCCGCCTGGGACGCGACGACGAGCCGTCCTGCCGCGTCCGCCGCCGTGACCACGGGGACGACGTCGACCTCGGGGAAGCGCTCCGCGAAGGGGCGCAGCCGCTCCTCCTGGGCCGCGCCCAACTCCTTCTCGATCCCCGGTCCTTCGGCCTCACGGACGCTGTCGACGTATCCGCCCATCAGGGTCAGGCTGGAGAGCGGCACCGCGTACGTCGTGATCGCCTGGAGCCGCGCGCCGGTCCGCCGCGCCTCCTCGAAGGCGAATTCCACGGCGGCGTCACTGGTCTCCGTGGGCTCCAGACCGAGCACGACGGTCGCCGGGCCCTCCTCCCTCTGCGGGTCGTGCGCGCGCGCGGCGTGCGGGACGACGACGACCGGGCAGGCGGCGCGCGCCGCGCAGGCCCTGCTGACCGAGCCGAGGAGCAGGCTCGCGAAGCCGCCGCGCCCGCGTGAGCCGAGCACGAGCAACTGCGCGTCGTCGCCGAGGAGCGCCAGGGTCGAGGCCGGGCTGCCGTCGACCGTGCTGTAGCGCACGGGCGGCAGGTCCTGGCGCCCCTCGATGAGTTCCCTGACGGCCGAGAGCACCGGCACGTCGTCGACGGGCGGGGGCATCACCGGGGGAACGCCGGGCACCGAGAGGGCCTTCACGTAGTCGCCCCTGACGTGCACCACCAGAAGTTCCGCGTCCCGCGCGCGTGCCTCGGACAGCGCCCATTCGAGCGCCTTGAGGCTGTGGTCGGAGCCGTCTACTGCTGTGATGACGGGTTGGCTGTTCATGCCTCCATGCTGCAAGACGGGAGGGGACGGACGGCAGTTACGAAAGTCCCGTGTCCGCGAGTGC
The DNA here is from genome assembly GCF_055593965.1 of Streptomyces sp. NPDC040622. Lineage (NCBI taxonomy): Bacteria > Bacillati > Actinomycetota > Actinomycetes > Kitasatosporales > Streptomycetaceae > Streptomyces > Streptomyces sp. NPDC040622. Next base: position 543,114 of record NZ_JBVIXD010000005.1, read on the forward strand.
GTGGGTACGCGGCCGAACGGCTCACCAAACCCACCAGGCAGGGGAACCGCGCTGCCGGGAGCTGTACTTCTTAAGGAAGGCGCTGCCCACGCCTGGGAATCGAGGCACTTCGGTGAGATCATCGTCTTCACGAAGATCGGCGCGGCCCTGCCGACGACGGGGGCGTTCGTCCCCCTTCGGCCGGCGGTCGGGGCCGGTCCGGCCGGGCCGGGATCCCTTCCGGGCGCCCCGGTAAACGTCCCCGTTGATTCATCGGCAATCGTTTGTTGATCGGTCCGTCGCACCCTGTGCCCGTCGCTATTCGGGGGAGACAGGGAACGTCAGTTGTCGGATACACGAATACCGGTGGCCGTGCATGCCACCGACCCCCTCAGCCGGGCCGGGGTCATCAGTCACCTCCGGCATCAACCCACCGTGGAGCTGGTCGACCGTGTCGGGGACGGCACCCAGACCACCCCGCCCCCCGAGCACGCGACGGTGAGCACGGCGGACCGGGTCGCGGTCATGCTCGTGGACCGGCTCGACGATCCGGCAGGCGCCGAGCTGCGCCGCCTCGCCCGGTCCACCGAGCAGCGCGTCGTCCTGATCGCGAGCGAACTGCGCGAGCCGGAGCTGCTCGCGGTCGTCGAGTACGGCGTACGCGCCATCCTCTGGCGGCACCAGGCGACCCCGCAGAAGCTGCTGCGTGCCGTGCACAGCGCCGCGCGCGGCGAGGGGGAGCTGCCGCCCGACCTCATCAACCGCCTCATGACGCAGCTGGGCCGCCTGCGGCTCTCGGCGCTCGACGGTTCGCCGTCCGGCGCCGGCAACCACGTGCCGACGCTGGGCATGGCGCCCCGCGAGGTGGACGTGGTACGGCTGATCGCCGAGGGCCTGGACACCAAGCAGATCTCGGAGAAGCTCGCCTACTCCGAACGCACCGTCAAGAACGTCCTGCACGCGCTGATGACGCGCCTGCAGCTGCAGAACCGCGCGCATGCCGTCGCGTACGCGCTGCGGGAGGGATACATCTGATGCGACCGAACCACCTCCCCCCGCACTTCCGGGGAGCCCGGCCACACACCCGGGGAGTCCGGCCGTGATCCACGAAGTCGACGAGGCGCTGCGGGCGCTGCTGCGCGGCGCGCTGCCCGAGGGAACCGGCGAGGTCGTCTTCGAGGCGCCGACCCGCGACTGGGCGGCGCGCCGCAACGCGCCCACGCTCAACTCGTACCTGTACGACATCCGCGAGGACGTGGCCCGGCGCGAGCGCGGCGCGTTCGCGGAGCGCGGTGCCGACGGGACGGTGCTGCGCAGGCGGCAGCCGCCGCGCTGGTTCCGGCTGTCCTACCTGCTCACCGCCTGGACCAACCGCCCGGAGGACGAGCACCGGCTGCTGTCCGCGGCCCTCGGCACCCTGCTCGCGCACGAGCTGCTGCCGCCGGACCGGCTGCCAAACGCGCTCGCCGCGCTGGGCGCCACGCTGCCGCTGACGGTCGCGGTGCCGCCGCCCGAGTCGCGGTCCATCGCGGACATCTGGTCGGCGCTCGGCGGTGAGCTCAAGCCGTCCCTGGACGTCGTGATCACCGTGCCGTTCCCGGTGTCGCCCACGTACGAGGTGGCAGCGCCGGTCACCGAGGGCGCGGCCGTCGGCGTGCGCGGCCTCGGCGGCGAGCCGAGCGAGGCGCGGCCCCGGATGCTGCGCAAGCAGCGGCCCGAGGATCCGCCGCGGCCTGCCGAGACGGACTGGGGCAAGGAGAACAGCGGAAGCAACGGCGACAGCGGCAGTAACGGCAGTACCGGCAGCAAGGGGAGCAGCGGGAAGGGCACGCGGTGAGCGGCGACGCGATACCGGCGCGCCTGGAGTCGTTGCGCGGGCGCGTCGCGGAGCTCGTCGCGCGGCGCGCCTCGGACGACCCGACGGCCGCCGATCCGCTGCGCGGCCTGTACGTGACGCCCGAGGCCGCGCACCGCATCGCCACGGCTCCCCCGTCGCAGCCCGCCGCCCCGCCGAAGGACGAAGGGCTCGAACCGGGCGACCCGCTGGAGGAGTTGGCGGCGCGGTTCGGGCTGAGCCCGCTCGACCGGCAGATCCTCCTCGCCGCCCTCGCACCCGACGTGGACCGTCGCTTCGAGCCGCTGTACGGCTACCTCAACGACGACGTCGGGCGCCGCAGGGCCACGGTCGCGCTGGCCCTCGACCTCGCGGGCACCGGGCCGCACGACCCCTCGGCCCGCGCCCGCTTCCACCCGCTGGCCCCGCTGCGCGCCGGTGGCCTGATCGCCCTGGAGGACGAGGAGCGACCGCTGCCGGGGCGGGCCCTGCGTGTACCGGAGCGGGTGGTGTCGCACCTGCTCGGCGACGACGCGCTGGATCCCGAACTGGTCGGCCTCCAGGTCGATCTCGTGCCCGGCGGAGCGACCGCTCCCGTCCATCCGCTCGCCGTGCGCCTCGCCGCGCTCGCCGCCGGGCGACCGCTCCTGGTCCACCTGCGCGAGCGCAGGGAGGGCACCGCGGCAGGCCCGGTGGTGGACGCGCTCAGCGCGACCGGTCCGCCCGTCCTGCGGTACCGGCCGCCCGCGCGCGCGTCGGACGCCCCGGCTGCGGTGGCCACCGCGCTCGTGCGCGAGGCACGGCTGCGGCGGGCCGCGCTCGTCGTGGGGCCGCTGCCTCCCGAACCGGGCGCCCTGGTCCGCTCCCTCGCCACCGGCGACGTGCCGGTGGTGTTCTTCGGGAGCGAGGGATACGACCCGGGCTGGGCGCCCGACGTCGGGCTGCTCGCGCTCGAGGCACCGCAGGACGGCGTCGACGTGGCCGGGACCTGGCGGGACGAACTGGCCGTGCACTCCCCCGCGTACGAGCCGGACTTCGACCTCGGCGAGGCCGTCGCGCCCTACCGGCTCAGCGAGCCGCAGATCCGCCGGGCGGCACGCGACGCCGCCGGTCTCGCCGCGTTCGACGGCACCGCGCCGACCGCCGCCCACCTCCAGCTCAGCGCCCGGCTGCAGTCCGCGCCCGCCCTCGACAAGCACGCCAGGCGGATCCGCCCCGAGGTCGGCTTCGACGACCTCGTGCTGCCGGACGAACCGCTGGGCCTGCTGCACGAGCTGGCGCTGCGCGCCCGGCACCGCGACCAGGTGCTCGGCGAGTGGCGGCTGCGCACCGGCGGCGGGCGCGGGCGCGGTGTGATCGCGCTGTTCGCCGGGGACTCCGGCACCGGCAAGACGCTGTCGGCCGAGGTGGTGGCCGGTGAGCTCGGCCTCGACCTGTACGTGGTGGACCTGTCGGCGGTCGTCGACAAGTACATCGGCGAGACGGAGAAGAACCTGGAGCGGATCTTCGTGGAGGCGGACCGCACGGACGCGGTGCTGCTCTTCGACGAGGCCGACGCCGTCTTCGGCAAGCGCTCGGAGGTCAAGAGCTCGCACGACCGGTACGCCAACCTGGAGAGCGCGTACCTGCTGCAGCGCCTGGAGGCCTTCGACGGGATCGCGGTGCTGACCACGAACCTGCGGGCCAACATCGACGACGCGTTCACGCGCCGCCTCGACCTGGTGGTGGACTTCCCGTTCCCGGACGTCGAGCAGCGGGTCGCCCTGTGGCGGACCTGTCTGGCCGGTACGCCGACCGCGCCGGATCTGGAGGCGGAACTCACGCTCTGCGCCAAGGAGTTCGAGCTCGCGGGCGGCGCCATCCGCTCCGCCGCGGTGACCGCCGCCTATCTGGCGGCGGGGCACGGCGGGCCGGTGTCGGGCGCGGACGTCCGGGCCGGGGCCCTGCGCGAGTACCGCAAGATGGGGCGGCTGGTGCCGGGCGGGTCGCTGCCCTGGCAGTGAGCCGCGGGAGCACCGGGCAGTGAAACGAAGGAGCGGTGGCACCCCCGAGGGGGTGCCACCGCTCCTGTCGTTCGGCGCCGCGTTCCGGTCCGCTCTGCTCGGGCTGCTCGGGCTACTCGGGCCAGCCGGAGATCGTCCAGCCCATGCTGTTGCGGTCGTCGCACTTCCACGTCACGGCGCTCTTGTCGTTCTGCATGTCGACGAGGCACTCGCCGGAGCCGACGGCGACGATGCGGGTGAGGCCGTCGTTGCGCTTCTCCAGCTTCCACTTCTGGTTGCCGGGCAGCCGGCCGGTCCTGATGTTCTCCGGCGGGGCGTGGAAGATCTGGACGATGTTGGTGTTCACCTTCTGGTCCATGACGGCCCCCGGCGCGTTGGCGGGCTCCAGGGCGTAGGTGTCGGACTCCGGGTAGTGGTGGAGGATCCAGTCCTGGTACTTGGCGGCCTTGTCCTGGGGACGCGAGGGGCTCTGCCCGACGTACGTGCCGTCGGCCTGCGCCCCCTCCTTGACCTCGAGGAACCAGCCGCTGCCCTCGCTGCTGCGGATGACGTGCGTCTTGGGGCCCTTGGGCTTGTCGTCCTTCTTGTCGCCGCCGCCACCCCCGGCGGGCGGCTTCTCCTCCTTCGGAGGCGGCTCCTCCTCCTTCTTCTCCTCCTCCTTGCTGGGGCTCGCCGACGGGCTCGGGGCTTCCTTCATCCCGTCGTCGTGCGGCAGCACCTGGTCCCTGCCGGGCTTCTCCCTGGCCTGCGTGGCCATGGTCGGCTTGTGCTGGAACCACATCACGGCGAACGCGAGCCCCAGCGCGACCAGGACCGAGAGCACGGCCATCGCCCAGCGGGGGATCACCGAAGGCTGCTCGTACGTGCCGCGCAGCTCCACCGGCTCGGGCACCCCGGCCCGCAGCACGGAGACCGTGAACGGATGCTTGCGGGTGCCGCCGACCCAGCTGACCGCGCCGGGCTTGATGCGCAGGTCCGCGAAGCCGGCGCGCCCCGGCGAGACCTGCACCGAGCCGGGCTCGGCCTCGACCTCCAGCGCGTCGCCGTTCTCACGGCCGGACAGGGAGGCCGTCAGCTGCTGGTTGCCGAGGTTGTCGACGGCCACCGACGCCTTGGCGCTCATCCGGCCGCGTACGACCAACGGGAGCAGTTCCGTGCGCAGTTCGGCGAACGGGCCGACCGTGACCTGGCCCTCGGCGACGTCCGTGGCGTGCGGTGCCTCGCGGGGCGCCACGCGGACGCCGAACGGGGTCGGGCCCGCCAGCGCGTCCGGGGTCCTCGGCGGTGCGAGCTCCACCTGGGCGGTGCCCTCGGCACCCGGGTACAGGCGCAGGACGTCGGGCTGCACACGGGCCCAGCCCGCGGCGGCGCCGACCACCTGGAGGCGGTACTCCTCGACGGTGTCGCCGGTGTTGCGCACGCGCAGGCGCACGGTGGTCGCCGCGCCGGGCTCGACGGTGGTCGCGGAAGGTTCGAGCGTGGTCCACATGCCGCTCACCGCCCCGCCACGCCGGGGTGGTTGACGCTGCCGCCGACGAGCGCCCGAAGGGTCGCGGTGTCGGCGACACCCGTCTCCTTCAGGCCGACGGAGGCCTGGTAGTCCTTGATGTGCGCCGCGGTGTTGCTGCTGTACCTGGCCGTCGTGGGCGGGGTGCGGTCGTCCTTGAAGTAGGCGACGCCGTGCTTCGCGTAGGCCCGGTCGCGGTCCAGGTCGTCGTCGCTGATGCCGGCCTGCGAGGCCCACCAGAACGCCGCCTGCAACTGCACGACCTCCCAGGTGTCGGCACCGGACTTCACGTCCTCGGGGCGGATGCCCTGGGCCCACAGGGAGGTCAGGGTGGCCCGGCCGAGCGTGCCCTCCTGGTCCGTCTCGAATATCTGGGCGCTGTTGTGCCCGGAGTTCTGGCCGGTGCGAACCACGGCCTTCTGGTAACAGATCAATTTGGCCTCGGTAGTGGCATCGATGACGCCGGGTTTCCAGGCGCCGGTGAGCGTGCACGGGTTCTTGGAGCCGAGGGCCGCGAGGCGCCGCTGCGCGTACTCGACCACGACGTCGGACGCGTAGCCGCGCCGCCAGGGCGGGCCGGTGCGGGTCTTCCCGCCGTCCTCGCCCGACGTCGCCCTCTCCACGGCACCGCTCTCTCCACCGGAGGAGGAGGAACCGCCGCCGGAGGAGGAGCCGCCGCCCGACCCCTCGCCGTCCCCGCCGTCGGAACCCGTGCTGTCGTCGACACCCCGGCCGCCGCCACCCGTCTTGTCCTTGGGCGGCGGCGGGGCGTCGTCGAGTCTGTCCTTGTCGCCGCCCTGGGGAACCGGTCCCGGTTCGGCGGCCGCCCGGTCCTCGCGCGTCGACCCGTTGAGGTCGGGCGCGAAGAAGAACCAGAGCGCCGCGAACGCGACGGCCGATGCCGCGACCAGGCTGCCGAGGGCCAGTACCCAGCGCGGCAGGACCGGACGCTGGTCGAAGCTGCCCGGCAGTTCGTGGGCCTGGTCGTCACCGGCCCTGCGCACCGAGACGGTGAGCGGGTGCGGCTGGGCGGACCCGGTCCACCGCACCTCCTTGGGGCGGACCGCGAGACGGGCGAACGCGGCGCGCCCCGGGGCGATGTGGACGGTGGTGGGGGTGACGTCGAAGGAGAGCCGGTCGGCGCCGTCGCGGACGACGAGGGACGCGGTCAGCGGGGTGTTGCCGAGGTTGTCCACGGCGACCGAGGCCCGGCCGCGGAAGCGTCCGACGATGGTGGGCGGCAGCAGCTCGGCCCGGACCTGCGAGAACGCCGAGACCGTGACCTGACCCTCGACGACGTCGCGGGCCTCGGGGTGTTCGCGGGGCTCGACGCGGATGCCGTACGGCGTCGGTCCCGCCGCCGCGTCCGGCGAGCGGGGCGGCGCGAAGGAGATCTCGGCGGTGCCCTCGCTGCCCGGGTAGAGCCGCAGGACCTCGGGTTCGACGCGGGACCAGCCCGCCGCCGCGCCGAGCACTCCCAGCCGGTACTCCTCGACGGTGTCTCCCGTGTTGCGTACGCGGAGGCGTACGGTCGCTCGGCCACCGGGGTCCACGGTCACCGCGGCCGGGTCAAGGGAGTTCCACCACGTCATACGGGCACGGTAGAGGGCACCCGGGGCTCTCTCCTTGTACGAAAGGGCGACGTCAGGGGCAGGCCGGGCTGCCCTCCCGGCCGGGTGGCGCGGGCAGCCGCGCCGACGGCTCAGCCGTGCGCGGACAGCACGGGCCCCGGCGCCCTGGCGCGCGGCTGCCACCGGGCGAGCAACTCGGCGATCTCGGCGGCCTCCAGGGCGCCGCGCCGCTCCATGACGCGGTGCGCGATCCGCAGCGCGGCTCTGGCCCGGTCGAGGTCGCCGAGGGCGAGCAGCGCCCGGCCGCGCGCGGCCATCGCGAGCGCGTGACAGAACGCGTCGCCCAGCTCCCCCTCGACGGCCAGCGCCGCGTCCGCGCAGCGGATGGCCTCGCCGGGGCGGCCCTCGGCCAGTTCGCAGGAGGCGAGCCGCGCCCAGCACAGCGCCTCCCAGCGGGGATTGTGGGAGCGGCCGTGCAGGCGTTGCGCCTCGCGCAGCTGTTCCGCGGCCCCGGCCGCCCGGCCGTCCCGCAGCAGCGCGCACCCGGCCTGGTAGAGGACGTGCGCGAGCATCGACGTGCTGCCCGACCGGCGTGCCTGGCTCACCGCCTCGACGATCGCCGCGTCGGCGGCCGTGCGCCGCCCGAGACAGACGTACGCCCGTGCCAGGTGGGACAGGATGCGGATCCGGTCGTCGTGCCCGCCGAGCGCGCCGAATCTGGCGTACGACAGGCGCAGTTGCTCCAGCGCCTCCGCGTAGCGTCCGGTGCCCATGAGGACGATGCCCAGTTCGTGGCTGCCCTCGGCGCCGACCAGGAGGTCGCCGGAGGCCGCGGCGAGGCGCAGGCTCTCGCGCAGCGCGCGTTCGGCGCGGCCGTAGGTCTCGGTGCCGTAGTGCGGGGCGCCGAGCAGGCGCAGGGCGCGGGCCGCCGACCGGTCGTCGCCGTGGCCCCGGGCGATGCGCAGGGCCAGTTCGGCGAGCGGCTCAAGGTCGCGGTGGCGGGCCGTGCCGACGATCAGGTGCGACCAGGCGGTGAGCAGGTCGACGGTGGGGCGCAGGCCGGGCGGCCCGCCGGCGGGGGTGCGGGACGGGTCGGCGGGGGCGTCCGGGACATCCGGGATGTCCCGCAGCGCGTTCTCGGCGGCGGCGCACAGCCGGGAGTGCGCGACGACGAGCCAGTCGCGCGCGGCGTTCTCGTCGGGCAGCGACTTGCCCCTGGAGGCGGGGGTGTGCAGCAGTTCGGGCAGCACGCTGTGCGGTTTCGTGCGGCGGATCGCGGTCATGACCGTGGCCAGCACGTAGTCGAGGAAGCGGAGCCGGGCGGCGGCGCGCTCGCCGGCGCTCTCGGTGCGCTCGCACTGCCGTCGGGCGAAGAGCCGCACCAGATCGTGGAAGCGGTAGCGGTCCTCGCCGTGCAGCTCCATCAGGCCCGCGTCGACCAGGCGTTCCACGGCGGACTCCGCCTCCTCGTCGCTCACGTCGAGGAGCGCGCCCGCGGCTCCCCGGCAGAAGGACGGCATGTAGCAGAGCGAGACCATGCGGAACGCGTGCGCGAGGTCCGGTTCCAGGGCCTCGTACCCGAGCCGGAAGCTGGCCTCGACGCCCAGGTCGTCCACCCGCAGCTCGTCCAGCCTGCGGTGCTCGTCGCGCAGCCGTGCCACGAGGTCGGCGACGGGGCGGCCGGGGCGCGCGGCCAGCCGGGCGGCGGCGATCCGCACGGCGAGGGGCAGGCCGCCGCAGAGGGCGACCAGTTCGCCGGTCGCCGCCGGTTCGGCGGCCACGCGGTCGGCGCCCGCCGTGGCGCAGAGCATGCCGAGCGCCTGCCGCTCGTCCATCGTCTCGACGTCGACGAGGCGGGCGCCGGGCAGCGTGATGGTCCGCGAGCGGCTGGTCACCAGCACGGCGCAGCCCGGGGTGCCGGGCAGCAGGGGCCGCACCTGGGCGGTGTCGCGGGCGTTGTCGAGGAGGACGAGCACGCGGCGCCCGGCCAGGAGCGAGCGGTACAGGGCGGTCTGCTGGTCCAGGCCGTCGGGCACGGCGCTCTCGGGTACGCCGAGCGCGCGCAGGAACCCGGCGAGGGCACCGCCGCTGTCCACGCCGGGCGCCGGGTCGGAGCCGCGCAGGTCCACGTAGAGCTGCCCGTCGGGGAACTCCTCGCGCACGGCGTGGGCGGCGTGCACCGCGAGCGCGGTCTTCCCGACGCCGCCGAGGCCGGTGAGGGTGGCCACGGCCATCGCGCTGCCGGACGCGGCGGCGCGCAGCGTCTCGGTCAGCCGGCGCGTCTCCGTCTCGCGGCCCGCGAAGTCGGTGATGTCGGGGACGAGTTGGGCGGGTGTGAGGGGCGCGGGAGCGGCGACGGAGCTGCGTACGGAGTGGGTCGGGGGCGCGGTGCCGCCGTTCAGGGGCGGGGGCGGGGGCAGCGGCCGGGACAGGGGGCGGGGCGCGGGGGCCGTGCGGCCGCGGGGCTCCTCCGGTACCGCGGCGCGGTGGCGTTCCGTGGCGCGGCTGTTGCCGTCGGTGCCGTGGAGCTGCGCCCGCTCCGGGCGTGGGGCGGCGGCCGGGAGCGGTGTCCCCTTCAGCAGTCCCTCGTGCAACGTGCTGAGTTCCCTGCCGGGGTCGACGCCGAGTTCCGCGGCCAGGGTGCGGCGCGTGGTCTCGTAGACGGCGAGGGCGTCCGCGCGTCGGCCGCCGCGGTGCAGGGCGAGCATCAGGAGTGCCTGGGCGCGCTCGCGCAGCGGGTGTTCGGCGGCGAAGACGCTCAGGGGACCGGCGGTCTCGCCGTGACAGCCCAGTTCGAGGGCGCAGGCGAAGAACTCCTCCTGCGCGGTGACGGACAGCTCGCTGAGCCGGTCGCGCTGGCGCTGGGCGTAGGGGCCGGGCAGTCCGGCCAGCGGGGTGCCGTCCGAGAGGGCGACCGCGGCGGTCAACTCGGTGTAGGCGCCGGCGTGTTCACCGGCGACGCGCAGCGCGCGGGCCGCGGCGACGCGGTCCTCCAGTTCGCAGGCGTCCAGGGCGCCGCGCGGCACCCGCAGGACGTACCCGTCGCCCGCCGACACCAGCAGCCTCGCGGGTTCGCGGGCGCGCCGGTCCGGTTCGAGCAGGGCGCGCAGCCGGGAGACGTATGTACGCAGCGTGCCGACCGCGCGCGGCGGCGGCTCCTCGTCCCACAGCGCGTCGACGAGCTCCGCCGCGGACACCGGGTGTCCGGCGCGCAGCAGCAGCGCCGCCAGGGTCGCGCACTGCTGCGGCGGGCCGAGCGCCAGGGGCTGCCCGTCCCGCCAGGCCCGCACCGGGCCGAGGACCTGGAACCACAGCGCACCGCCCAGGTCGTCCCGGCCGTCGTCCCTCTCGCCGCTCCGGCCCGGGAGTCCGTCCGCGTCGTCCTGCATTGTCAGCCCGTACTCCTTGCCCTGTGACGCACCGCGAAGTGCCCGTTCGTACCGGCCGCGCCGGACCGCACGCACCAAACGTTACGTCAACCCCAAAGGTCACCTGACCCGTGCGGTGCACTCACCACACCTTGTTGACCAGGTGTTGACGCTGTGCACACCCGGGGCGGGCCATATGCGCCATCCACCGTCCACATTCGGCCGACGCGGCGGTGCGGGCGCCGACCGGCGCCGGGACCGCGTTCCGCACGAGTGACCGGACGGGCAACGCGCGCCGCCGCGCCGGGGACCGCACGCGCACCGCGGCGCGGTCCCGGGTCCGCGGCTGCCCCGCGGCGGCTGAACGGGCAGCGGCATCTGCCCTCGTTGACGTCCTTCCGTCTCTACGCACCGGCCCGCGCGTGAGACATCGTCGACACGGTACGAACACGTGCCGGCTGTGCGCCGGTCCTCCACCCTCGAACCTTGGAGCACAGCAGCATGCCCAACTACCTGTCCCCCGGCGTCTACATCGAGGAAGTCGCCAGCGGTTCGCGCCCCATCGAAGGCGTCGGCACGTCGGTGGCGGCTTTCGTCGGTCTGGCACCGCGGGGGCCGCTGAACGAGCCGACACTGGTGACCAACTGGTCCCAGTACGTGGCCGCGTTCGGCGAGTTCACGGACGGGTACTACCTGGCGCACTCCGTGTACGGGTTCTTCAACAACGGTGGCTCCGCCGCCTACGTCGTCCGCGTCGGCGGCACCGACGGCGACGAGCCGCAGCAGCGCCCCGCGGCCCCCGCGCAGGCGCCCAAGGAGCTCACCGCCGGTGAGCCGGTGGCCCTCGGCGGCTTCTCCGTCTCCGCGATCACCGCGGGCAGCTCGGAGGGCGGCGCCCTCACCGTCGAGGTGCAGGACGGCGAGGGCGAGGGCACGGCGGACCGCTTCAAGCTGATCGTCAAGGACGGCGACAAGGTCGTCGAGAGCTTCGACGTCAGCGCCAAGAAGACCGCGCGCAACTACGTCGTCACCCAGGTCAAGCAGCGCTCCAAGGCCATCGCCCTGGAAGAGGCGACGACCGGCGGCCAGCTCGCCAAGCCCGACGCGCAGACCGTGACCCTCACGCCGCCGGCTCCCGCGGCCCCGCCGGCCGTGCCCGCGTCGAACGGCGCCGTGTCCCGCGTCGAGACCGCCCAGTTCATCGGCGACTCCGCGGACCGCACCGGCTTCGGCGGCCTGGAGGCCCTCGACGAGGTCAACATGGTCGCGGTCCCCGACCTGATGGCCGCCTACCAGCAGGGCCTCATCGACGAGGAGCAGGTCAAGGCAGTCCAGCTCGGCCTCATCTCGCACTGCGAGCTCATGGGCGACCGCATGGCCATCATCGACCCGCCGCCCTCGCTCAACGCCCGCCAGGTCCGGCAGTGGCGCCAGGAGCTGGCCGGCTACGACTCGCGCTACGCCGCCCTGTACTACCCGTGGATCAAGTCCTTCGACCCGGCGTCCGGCCAGTCGGTCGTCGTGCCGCCGTCGGGCCACATGGCCGGCATCTGGGCCCGCAACGACGCCGAGCGCGGCGTCCACAAGGCGCCCGCCAACGAGATCGTGCGCGGCGCCGTGGACCTGGAGCTGCAGATCACCCGCGGCGAGCAGGACCTGCTCAACCCGGTCGGCGTGAACTGCATCCGCGCGTTCCCCGGCCGCGGCATCCGCGTGTGGGGCGCGCGCACGATGGCCTCCGACCCGGCCTGGCGCTACCTGAACGTGCGCCGCTACTTCAACTACCTCGAAGAGTCGATCCTCATCGGCACCCAGTGGGTCGTCTTCGAGCCGAACGACCACGCCCTGTGGGCCCGCATCCGGCGCAACGTCTCGGCGTTCCTGGTGAACGAGTGGCGCTCGGGCGCCCTGTTCGGCGCGCGCCCCGAGGACGCCTTCTACGTGAAGTGTGACGAGGAGACCAACCCCGCCGAGTCGGTCGACCTCGGCCGGGTCGTCTGCGAGATCGGCATCGCGCCGGTCAAGCCCGCCGAGTTCGTGGTGTTCCGCCTCGCGCAGTTCTCCGGCGGTGGCGGCGAGCTGGAGGAGTAGTCCCCGCCCGTACCACCCCGCTTCCGCTCAGCCACCCGCAAGATCCAGAAGATCCGCGGGACGCGTGGGCCCCTGAGGCCCACGCGTCCGCGCGATCCGCAAGAGGAGTGAACTTCCTTGTCCCTTCAGCCCGGTGACGCGCTCACTACCCACAACTTCGGCCTGCAGATCGACGGCGTCATGGTCGAGTACCTGCAGGAGGTCAGCGGCCTCTCGATGGAGCAGGACGTCATCGAGTACCAGCAGGTCTCCGCGGACGGCAAGCCCGTCGTCAAGAAGATGCCCGGCGTGAAGAAGGCCGGCGAGTGCACGGTCACCCGCGGCATGACCCAGAGCCCCGTCTTCAGCGAGTGGATCAACAAGTCCATCGCGGGTGACATGGGTTCGGCGCGCAAGAACGCCACGATCATGATGATGGACTACCAGAACAGCCCGGTGAAGCGGTACAACCTGCGCAACGCTTGGTGCAGCAAGGTGGAGACCAGCGGGGTCAAGGCGGGCGACGCCGCCGCCCTGACCGAGCAGGTCACCATCGTCTTCGAAGAGCTGGTCATCGAATAATGCGGCGCGAAGGCCCGGCGGGGCTGCCTGCACCCGGCACGGCAGCCCCCGGAGCGACGGTGACCGGCGAGCGTGAACCGCTGCGCACGGAGTTCGAGTTCGAACTGCCGCGCGGGTTCGTGGACGAGTCGGGCGCCGTGCACCGCAACGGCGCGATGCGGCTCGCGACGGCACGCGACGAACTGGTGCCGCTGCGGGACGTGCGGGTGCGCGAGAACCCCGCCTATCTGTCCGTGGTGCTGCTCGGCCGGGTCATCACCCGGCTCGGCACGCTCGGTTCCGTCCACGACGGCACGGTGGAGAACATGTTCGCCTCCGACCTGGCCTTCCTGCAGGACTTCTACCGGCAGATCAACGCGGAGGGCCACACCCGCGCGGCGGTGGCCTGCCCGCACTGCTCGGAGTCCTTCGAGGTGGAGCTGGCCGGGAGCCGCCTGGGGGAATCGTGACGTACGCGGCCGACCGCATCGAGGAGGAAGTCGCGTACCTCGCCTACCACTTCCACTGGGGCATGAACGACATCCTCGACCTCGAACACGCGGACCGGCGCGCGTACGTGTCGCGGACCGCCACGTTGGTGGAGCAGGCGGAGGCGAGGCAGTGAAGTGACGGGGCAGGACGGGTCGGGGCGGCGGTGACGTGGCCGGTCGGTGAGTCGAGGTAAGTGATGGGCTTGTTCAGGTGGCGGCGGGGGTCGCGGGACGGTGCTGCGGCGCCGGACGACGCGACGGTGCCGGGCGCGGCGGATGCGCCGCGGGCCGGTGCGGACGGCCGTGCCGGTACGGACGACGGTGACGGCGGTGGCTCCCGTGTGCTCGACGAGGGTTCGCCCGCGGTCGACGGCGGCTCGCGTGCCGGGGGCGACGGCGCTCGTGGCGGCGGTGGCGGCTGGGCCGCCGTGCCGCCCGTCCAGCGTGTCCTCGCGGCGCCTCGTACGGTCGCCGAGCAGGGCTTCGGCGCGATGCTCGCCACGCACCAGAACCCGTCCTTCGGCGGCGAGCTCGGCCACGCGGTACGGTCCTCCGCCCCCGGAGGCCTGCTGCGCGACGTCCTCACGCCGGTGGCCGGACGGCCGGGCGACCTCGACCTGCCGTCGCTGCGGCTGCCGGTGCGGGGGCGGTCGGAGCCCGAGCCCGACGAGCCCGCAGGCCCGCCCGTCGTCTTCCCCTCTCACTCGGCCCGCTCGACCCCCTCGGCCCGCTCGACCCCCTCGGCCCGCTCCGCCTCGCCCGCTCCCGGCGGGCCCGGCGCCGCGCCGGCTTCTCGGACGGCAGCACCCCGTGCCGCCTCCTCTTCTCCTTCCGCCCCCTCCCCTTCCCCGGCGGCTCCGGCTTCCTCTTCCCCGGCGGCTCCGGCGCCGGCTTCCGCGTCGTCGCCCGCCGCTTCCCCGGCTCAGCCCTCTGCCGGTCGGCCCCCCGCCGGTCGGCCCGTACAGCGGGCGGCGCGGGGTGCCGGGGCGGAGAAGAGCGTGGCGGCGGGGCCCGGCGACGCTCCGGCTGCCAGGACCGGCTCTTCCCGGCCCAACGCTTCGCAGCCCAACGCTTCGCGGCCCGGCTCTTCGCAGCCCGCCGCTTCGGGTGTCGACGCCGCGAAGTCCGGCGCTCCCGGGCCCAAGTCCCGACCCAGTACCCCGGAGTCCGGCCCCTCGGGTACGCCGTCGTCCCCGTCGGGCGCCACCCCGCCGAGCCCCGGTACCCGCACCACGCCGCCCAAGGGCCAGGCAGCACCGGCAGCGCAGGGCGGTCGTACGGACACGCCCAAGGACAAGCCCCTCCTCGGAACTCCGGCTCCCGCCTCCTCCTCGGAGACCGAGGTTCAGCGGCCGGTCGACTCCGGAACCGCGGCCGACCGGCCGCCCGTGCAGCGGCGTGCCACGTCCGGCGGCCGGCCCTCGCAGCCGCCCGCACAGGCATCCCCGCCGCCCGCTGCGGGCAGCAGCACGGACCGTACGAACACGTCCCCGGGCAAGCCGCTGCGCCCAGCGCCCGCTCCCGGACCTGCTCCGAGTCAGGGGACGGGTCCGGAACCGGCGGCAGACGCCCGGCCGTCCCCCGCGTCCGGAACCCCCGCCGCCCCCGGCTCCACCCCGGACCGGCCCGTCCAGCGCCGTGCGGCCACGTCCGGCGGACAGCCCGCACCGGCCAGGAACACGGCAGCGCGCGACAGCCGTACGCGCGGTACCGGCGCCGACACGCCCAAGGACAAGCCGCTCCTCGGAGCGTCGACTCCCGCCTCACGAACGGACGTTCCGAAGCCGGCCGACTCCGCCGGCTCCGACTCCGCGGGCTACGGCACCGCCGGCGAAGCGGACCGGCCCGTCCAGCGCCGCGCCACGCCCGGCGCACAGCCGCCGCGCACCCGTACCCGGACGGCCCCGACCGCGCCGACCGCCCCGGCCCCCGGCACCACGCCCACCGCCCCGACCCCACAGCAGTCCCAGCCCCAGTCGCAGCAGCCGCACACCCCCGGCGGCGGTCCCAGCCCCAGCTCCCGCCCGGGCACCACCGCCCCCGCCCCCGGGAGCCCCGCACCCGGCTCCCCCGTGCAGCGCGCCGCCACCGACAAGGCCGAGGGGCCGGACAAGACCAGCAGGACCAGCACGTCCAGCAGGCCCGGCACGAGCGGCAGCACCGGCACAACCGGCACCGCCCCCCTGGCCAGCGCCCGAGCCCTCCCCGTCCCCGGCGTCCCCGGCGCCCCGGCGGGCGCCGACAGCACCCCGGCGCCCGCCGCCCAGGCGAAGGGCGTCGGCGAGGCAAGGCCCTCGCACCGGGCGCCCGGCTCGGACGCCCCGGCGCGTTCCGGTGCCGTACCGGTCGTGCAGCGGGCCAGGTCCGCGCGTTCCCCGCTCGTGTCGGCGATGCCTCCGGTCGTGCCGGAGCGGCGGCTGCTCCCCGTCGGAGCGGCGCGTACGAAGCCGTCCGCCGCCACCCCGAACGACACCGCGCAGCGCGCCGTCCCGGTGACGCCCGGCACCGACACGGGCGCCACCGCCCCGTCCGCTGCCGCAGCTCACGGCGCCACCCCCTCGACCCCTGCCGCGCCGGACGCCGCCACCCGCGTCCGGCCCACCGATGTCCCCGGGCCGGCATCCCCCGCCGGCCCGGGGGCTCCAGCCGCCCCGGCGGCCACCGACCCCGTCGCTGTGCGGGCGGAATCCCCCGTTCAGCCCGTACAGCGGCGGCCTCACGTACGACGGGTCCGGCGCGCGCCGGACGGCGGCGGCGCTCCGACGGGCGCCCCGCGCCCGGGACTCGGCCAGCCCCTGCCCCAGTCGTCCGCGCCGTCCCCCGGCCCCGCGCCGCAGGACCGGCCGCGCCGGACGCCGATCGGCGCGCCGATCACTCCCGTGCAGAAGGCGGCGCGCGGCGGGACGACACCCGTCGCCGCCCCCGCACCCGTTCCCGCGCCCCCGGCGGAGCCCGCCCCCGCCGCCGACAGCGGTGCCCACAACGACACGCCCCCGGCCCCGGTCCCGGCCCCCGTCGCCGCTCCCGAGCCCGTACGCGCCCCCGAGCCTCAGCCGCTGCCCGTCGTGCCGGTCAACCGGCGGATCGCGCCCGGCAGTTACCGTCCGGCCGAGGCTTCCGCCGCCCGGCACAGGCCCCTCCCCCTGGCCCCCTCCCGCGGCCTGACGGTCGCGCCGGCGGCAACGGGCGCGCCGGCGCCGGCGCCGCCCGCTCCGGCGGCCGGGACACGTCACGCGGCGGCGGCTCCCCCGCCCGCCACCTCGGCAGGCGCGGCGCCCGCCCCCGTACCCGTGCCGCTCCAGCGGTCCGCCGGTGCCGGCCCGCAGGGCACGGGCGGTCAGGCCCCCGCGCAGGCCGCCCCCGTCGTCGTACCGCTCGGGAAGCCCGCCGCCCCGACCGCGCGGCGCATGCCCACGCCCGCCGCGTCCCCCGCGCGCGCACCGGGCCCGGACCGCACCACGACCGTGCGCACCTCCCCCCTTGCCCCGGCCAACCCGGCCGTCCAACGGCGGGCGGTCGCGCCGGCGCCCACCCCCACCCCGGCACCCGCCCCCGCCCCGGCGCCGCAGCCGCTCGCCGCGCCCCGTCGGCCGGTCACCGTCGCCCGCACCCCCGCGGGCTCCGGCTCCGGCTCGGCGAAGAGCGGTCCGGCCGAGGCCGAATCCGCCGACGCCGGCTCGGGTTCGGGGTCGGGTTCGGGGTCCGGCTCCGCCGCCAAGCCCACCGCCGAAACCAGCCCCGCCGAACTGGACGATCTCGCCCGGCGCCTGCTCGCCCCCCTCTCCCGGCTGCTGCGGGCGGAACTCCGCAGTGACCGCGAGCGCATCGGGCGACTGCGCGACCACGGCCGCTGACCCCGACCCCACGACCCCGACCCGTCCCAGCCACCGCAGGAAGAACCAGGAAAGAACCCATGCCCTCCACCAAGGATCCCGGCTCGACCGTCTTCTTCAAGCTCACCATCGACGGCCAGGACCTCGGCCTGTTCAACGGTTGTGACGGGCTGTCCTCCGAGGTGGAGGTCGAGCAGCGGCAGGAGGGCGGCAACAACGGGTTCGTCTGGCAGTTGCCGACCCGCGTGACCTTCTCCACCATCCGCCTCACCCGGCCCCTGACCGCCGACACCTCCCGGGTGGCCTCCTGGATCTCGTCCATCGCGACCGGGATCACGCGGCCCACCGCGCAGATCGCGGCGCTGCGCGCGGACGGTTCGATCGTCGCGCAGTGGGGGCTCGTCGAGGTGCTGCCCGTGCGCTGGCAGGGCCCGAGCCTGAGCCCGGACAGTCCGGCGGTGGCGACGGAGACGCTGGAGATCGCGCATCACGGCTTCACCGACGCGGGAGGTGCCTGAGATGGCCGCGCCGACCGGCGGCAAGGCCGGGGCCAGCCTGGTGCGTGCCGCCCTCGCCATCCACCAGCCGCCCACCGACCTCGGCGGGTCGATGGGCGGCCGGATCGGCGAGGTGGAGTTCCAGTTCAACCCGACGCAGCTGCAGATGGGCCGCTCCGCGGAGTGGCGGACCCAGCGGGCCGTCGCCTACACGCGCGGCGCCCCGCCCAAGTTCACCGGTGCCGCCCCCGCCACCCTGCAGCTCGAGGTCTTCCTCGACTCCTCGGGCACCCCCAACTCCGGCAAGGTGCAGAAGCAGGTGGAGCTGCTCCTCTCGTGCTGCGAGGTGACACCGCAGAGCGTCACCTCCAAGCGTCCTTCGCCGCCCTGGGTGCGGTTCTCGTGGGGATCGTTCAACACGGTCCAGTTCGTGGCGTACGTGACCAACGTCAGCGCCTCGTACACCCTGTTCAACCCGACCGGCGAGCCGATCCGCGCGACCTGCACGCTCTCGCTCACCGAGGTCTCGAT
Organism: Streptomyces sp. NPDC040622; assembly: GCF_055593965.1. Classification (NCBI taxonomy): domain Bacteria; kingdom Bacillati; phylum Actinomycetota; class Actinomycetes; order Kitasatosporales; family Streptomycetaceae; genus Streptomyces; species Streptomyces sp. NPDC040622. The sequence continues at coordinate 561,359 of NZ_JBVIXD010000005.1, forward strand.
GCCCACCAAGGGGCAGAACCCGACCTCCGGCGCCCTCTCCGCCCGCCGTGTGCACCGCACCGTCGCCGGCGACTCGCTGGCCTCGCTCGCCTGGCGGGAGTACGGGGACGCCACGCGCTGGCGGCTGATCGCCGAGGCCAACCAGATCGACGACCCGATGCGGCTGCGGCCCGGCACCGAACTGCTGCTGCCCGCCGCCGACGAGGCCCGCCCCACCCCCGCGCACGTGGAGTCCGCATGACCGAGAAGACGTACACGAGCGTCCTGCACGCCGAGATCGGCGGTTCCGTACTGCCCGACAAGCTGGCCGTGCTGCTCGTCGAGGGCTGGGTGGACGCCAGCATGAACGTGCCGTCCGCCTTCCAGCTGACCTTCGCCGACGACGGCGGGGACATCCTGGAGAAGTTCCCGCAGATCAAGGTGGGCGCCGAGGCGGTCCTGTGTCCCTTCACCGACGGGGTGCGCGGCAAGCCGATGCTGACCGGTGAGGTCACCGCCCTGGAGGTGGACTCGGACGGAGGCAGCAAGTCCCTGGTCGTGCGCGGCTACGACCCGGGGCACCGGCTGCTGCGCAACCGCCGCGTGCAGGGCTACCCGAACATGACGGCCTCGGACATCGTGCGCCGGGTCGCCGCCCTCAGCAGCCTGAAGCTCGGCAAGATCGAGTCCACGCCGACGGTCTACGAGCTGGCCACCCAGCCGAACATCACCGACTGGGACTTCCTCTCCCGCCTCGCCCAGGAGAACGACACCCACCTCTCCTTCGACGAGAAGGGCAAGCTCTGCTTCGGCAAGCTCAAGCCCGCCTCCGGAGCGCCGTCCGACACCACACCGGCCGCGCAGAGCCCGTACGTGCTGGAGTTCGGGCACAACGCGCAGCACAGCCGGGTCTCGGTGACCGCCGCGGGCCAGGTCTCCAAGGCCGGGGTACGCGGGTGGGACATGCGGGCCAAGCGCGCCCTGTCCGCGAAGTCGCCGGCCATCAGCAGCAAGGACATCGTCGCCGACATCACCCCGGCCCAGCTCTCGAAGCCGTTCGGCAAGGCGGAGCTGACGGACACCGGGACGCCCTACACGACGCAGGCCCAGGTGACGCACGCGGCGCAGTCGCTGGCCGACGACGTGTCGGGGTCGTTCGCGGAGATCGAGGTAGCGGTCACCGGCAATCCCGACCTGAAGCCGGGGCAGCCGGTGGCGCTGAAGGGGGCCGGATTCCCGTTCGAGGGGAAGTACACGGCGACCGGTGTGCGCCATCTCTTCGAGTCCGGGCGGCCGTTCACGACGTGGCTGACCGTCTCGGGCCGGCAGTTCCGCTCCCTGTACGGTCTCGCCTCCGGCGGCGCGGACGCCGCGCCGCCCATGCCGGGCGTCGCGATGGCGCTGGTCAGCAACGCCAAGGACCCGCTCAGGATGGGCCGCGTCAAGCTGCGCTTCCCGTGGCTCTCGGACAAGTACGAGAGCGACTGGTGCCGCATCGCGCAGATGGGCGGCGTCCGGGGCGGCGGCCTGATGCTGCCCGAGGTGGGCGACGAGGTGCTTGTCGCCTTCGACCGGGGCTCGCTGGAGCACCCCTACGTGCTGGCGGGCCTGTACAACGGCGTCGACAAGCCGACGCCCAACACGGACGGCCTCCAGCCGATCGACCCGACCAGCGGGCGCGTCAACTGGCGCTCCATCTCCTCGCGCAGCGGCCACACCATGGAGCTGGTGGACGCCAAGTCCCGTATGAAGAGCGGCATCCGGCTGCAGACCGGCAACGGCCGCCTCACCGTGCACCTGGACCAGACGCGGACCAGCGTGACCATCCGCAGCGACGGCTCGGTGTCCATCTCCGGGACCCGCAACGTCAGCATCAGGGCGGGCGGCAACCTCTCCCTGACCGCGGGCGGCTCCCTGACGATGAGCGCGGGCGGGGCCGTCGACATCAAGGCCGGCGCGAAGTTCGGCGTCGCGGCGGGCGGCATGGCGGACATCAACGCGACCGGTGCCGTCAGCCTCAAGTCGGCCGGCGCGGTGGCCGTCAACGCGGTCGGCGCGGTCTCCGTCACCGCGGCGGGCGCGGTGGCCGTCAGCGCGGGCGCGGCGGCCGCCATCAGCTCGCCGGCCACCGTCGCGCTGAGCGCACCGGCCGTCCTGCGCAACGGCATTCCCTTCTAACGGCATTCCCTTCCAGGGGCTGGAGAGAGTTGAGCGACGTGTGCCTCAAGGGGGTCACCGGACATGAGTGAACAGTTCGTCGGCGCGGGCTGGACCTTTCCGCTGCGTACGGACGCGGCCGGCGGCATCGCCCTGGCCCGGCGCGAGCGCGAGATCGAGGAGTCGATCCGGCTCGTGCTGGCCACCGCGCCGGGCGAGCGTCCGATGCGGCCCGAGTTCGGCTGCGCCGTGCACGACATGGTGTTCGCGCCGGTCAACGAGGCGACGGCGGGCCGGATCCGGTACGAGGTGCGCTCCTCACTGGACCGCTGGGAGCCGCGCATCGAGGTCCTGGACGTCGAGGTCAGTCCGGCGCCCGACGACCCGTCCGTCCTGTTCATCGACGTGAGCTACAGCGTGCGCGGCACCAACAATCCGCGCAGTCTCGTCTTCCCCTTCTACGTGATCCCGTCCACGGAATCAGAGAGCGGAGTCTGAAGTCCGATGGCCCTGCCCGCACCCCACCTCGACGACCGGCGCTTCCAGCAGTTCGTCGACGACGCCAAGCGCTACATCCAGCAGCGCTGCCCGGAGTGGACCGATCACAACGTCTCCGACCCGGGTGTCACCCTCGTCGAGGCGGTCGCGCACATGGCCGACCAGATCGTCTACCGGCTCAACCGCGTGCCGGAGAAGAACCACCTGGCCTTCCTCGACCTGCTCGGCGTCACCCTCTTCCCGCCCTCCGCGGCCCGCGCGGACGTCACCTTCTGGCTCTCCGCGCCGCAGGCCGAGCCGGTGATCCTGCCCGTCGGCACGGAGGTGGCGACCGGCCGCACCGAGACCGAGGAGGCGGTGGCCTTCGCGACCGAGGCGGACCTGACGGTGGTGCCCTGCGAGCTGCAGTCCGTGCTGCGCCAGGAGTCGGGCGGCACACCGCAGGACTGCGGGCAGGACATCTTCGGCAACCGTGACGTGGCGGTCTTCTCGGCCTCCCCGCAGCCGGGCGACACCCTCCTGTTCGGGCTGAGCAACGCCGTGCCGCGCTGTGCGGCCGTGCTGCAGCTGGACAGCCGCGTGGACGGCGTCGGCGTCGACCCGCGCCAGCCGCCGCTGGTGTGGGAGGCGTGGACCGCCGACGGCTGGACCGAGTGCGAGGTGGACGAGGACTCCACCGGCGGTCTCAACCGGCCCGGCGAGGTCATCCTGCACATCCCGGCCGGGCACATCGTCTCGCGCGTCGGACGGCAGGACGCGGGCTGGCTGCGCTGCCGGGTCCTCGAGGCCGCCCCAGGCCAGCCGTTCTACAGCTCGTCGCCGACGGTGCGTTCGGCGGCCGCGTTCACCATCGGCGGTACCACCACCGTCGCGCACGCCGACGTCGTGCGCGACGAACTCCTCGGCGACTCCACGGGGGTGCCCGGACAGCGGGTGCGCCTGGCCCAGGCCCCGGTGGTAGCCGACCGGCCCCCGCTGGTCCTCGAAGTGTCCGACGGCGAGGGGACGGGCTGGGAGGAGTGGCAGGTCGTGGACCACTTCGCCGCCTCGGGCCCGTACGACCGCCACGTCACGCTCGACGCGGCCACCGGCGAGATCGCCTTCGGCCCCGCGGTGCGCGAACCGGACGGGTCGCTGCGGCAGTACGGCGCGGTGCCCGGCAAGGGCGCGGCGATCCGCGCGACCCGCTACCGCACCGGCGGCGGGCGCCCCGGAAACGTGGCCCGCTCCGCGATCCAGGTCCTGCGCAGCTCCATTCCCTACGTCGCCCGGGTGGAGAACCGCGAGGCGGCGCGCGGCGGCGTGGACGGCGAGACGGTGGAGGAGGCCAAGATCCGCGCGCCGATCGCGCTGCGCGCGCAGGAGCGGGCGGTGACCGCGCGCGACTACGAGGAACTGGCGCGGCGGGCCGCCCCCGAGACGGCCCGGATCCACTGTCTGGCCGCGGACTCGAACGAGGTCGGCGAGAACGCGGTGCGCGTCCTCGTCGTCCCCCAGGCCGTGCCGGACCGGGGCGGCCGGCTCCGCTTCGAGCAGCTGGTGCCCGGCGAGGAACTCCTCTCCCGCGTCACCGACTTCCTCGACGACCGCCGCCCGCTGGGCACCCGCCTCTCGGTGGGCCCGCCCTACTACCAGGGCGTCACCGTGGTCGCCACGCTGCACTCCTTCCGCGCGGCGCAGGCCGAGCGGGTCCGCACGGAGGCGCTCGACGCGCTGTACGCCTATCTCGACCCGCTGACGGGCGGTGCGCACGGCGAGGGCTGGCAGTTCGGCCGTCCGCTGCGCGCGGGCGAGATCTTCGCCGCGCTCCAGCGGGTTCCCGGCGTGGAGCTGGTCGACGAGGTCCTGCTGCACCCCGCCGACCCGCTCACCGGCCGCCGGGGCGACGCCACGGACCGCATCGAACTCGCGCCGTCCGCCCTGCTGTTCCCCTTCGACCACCGCGTCCGCGTGATCGAGGCACGATGACGAACGGCGACGGAGAGAACGAGGACGTACGGGGTCCGGAGCGGGAGGACGGCTCCGGGCGTTCCGGGGGCGCCGCGCGTGAGGGTTCCTCGCAAGACGCCCCGAGGCGCCGTGCGCGGCCCGAGGACACCCCGCGGGCGGAGCCCGGTCCGCCGGCCGCCTCCGACCCGAGGGCGGGCGGCGCGTCGGGGGCGTGGCACGGCCATGCGCCGGGGGCACAGCCCGCGGGCCCTGATCCCACCCCGGACCACACGCCGGGCGCGGGCCACGGGCCGGGCGCGCAGCCCGCGCCGGGAGCGCAGCCGCCTGCGGAGACGGGTCGGCCCGCCACGTCAGGGCACGCCTCGGGAGCCGAGAGAGCAGCGCCCGCCCCGGGATCGCGGCCCGCACCGCGAGCACGGCACGCCGCGCGGTCGGAGCACCCTTCGGAGGGGAACTCCGCCTCAGGAGCGGGCCGCTCGCCGGGCGCGCAGCCCTACCCCGCAGGAGCGGAGCACTCCGCCGCGGAGGCCGGCCAAGGCGCGGAGGCGGGCCCGGGAGCGGGTCCCGTCAAGGGGTCGGGGGACGCGCCGGGAGCGCAGCTTCCCCCGGGGTCGACCACCTCCACCGGAGTGACGCGTCTGACGGACGAGCTGCCCGGTCCGGACGGCAGCCACGCGACGGGGTCCTGGCGCGTGCCGGGAGCGCAGTCCTCCTCGGCCACCGGCCAGTTCACGGTGCCGGGCCACCTCACGGGCGCCCACGCCTCTGCGCCCGAGGCATCGGCAGGGGCGACGCAGGCCGCGGCCACCGCGGGAGGCGACGCCGGTTCCGGTGCGGGGCGGCCCGTCTCGTGGGTCAAGGACGTCCCCGTGGCAACGCTCGAACCCGGCGCGGGAGTTCACCCGGGGTCCGACTCGCTGCGCGGCTCGCTGCCGGGGCTGTCCTCCGCCCACCCCATCGGGGAGCAGCTGCCCGCCGTCTTCGCCGACGACGACTTCGCGCTGCGTTTCGTCTCCGGCCTCGACGTCGTCCTCGCGCCCGTCTTCACCGTCCTTGACTGCCTGGAGGCGTACTTCACGCCCTCGCTCGCGCCCGAGGACTTCCTCGGCTGGCTGACGGACTGGGTCGGCACGGAGCTCGACGGGACCGAGCCGTTGCGGATGCGCCGCCACGCCGTGGCCTCCGCCGTGGACCTGCACCGCGTCCGTGGCACCCGCCGCGGCCTCGCCGCCGCCGTCGAACTCGCCTTCGGCGTACGCCCGCAGATCACCGAGAGCGGTGGCGCGACCTGGTCCGCGCGCCCGCTCGGCGGTTTCCCCGGCACCCCTCGACCTTCGCTGCACGTCGCCCTGCGCGTGCGCGACCCCGCGTCGGTGGACCCGCACCGCCTGCGGTCCGTCGTCGCCGCAGCCCGCCCCGCCCACCTCCCTTTCACGGCCGAGGTGACCGCCGCACCTTCCCCTGAAGGGACCTAGAAATGCCCGAGCAGCCCGAGATGAACGAGATGCCGAACTCCTCCTCCACACCCCCGTGCCCCGAGTGCGGCACCCCGGCCCGCCAGCACGGCCAGTCCTTCTGCGACTCCTGCGGCGCCTTCCTGCGCTGGGACACCCCGGCCGGCGGCCCGACCAGCACCCCCGCTGCCCCCGCCACCGCCCCCGACACGGGCCGGCCGCACCACGCCCCCGCGCCGGAGCGCCCGGCCGGGCCGCCCCCGGCCGCTCCTCCCGGGTCCCACGACACCACCGTCCCGCTCCCCCCGGCCGGCCCCACCGGCCAGGACGTCAGCAACCGCGCGCCCGCCGCTCCCGGCTCCCCCGGCGCCCCCTCGGACACCGCGATACGGTCCCTGCTCGTCCCGGTCCCCGAGGCCTCCGAGCCCGTCGCGCCCCCGGAGACGCCGGGCAGTGTGCTGCCGGGCAGGCCCGACGCCCCCCGGCCCCGCGTACGGCAGGCCGCCGTGGCCGCCGAGCCCGAGTCCGGACCGCCGTGCCCGAGCTGCGGGACGCCCAACGCGCCCCGCCGCCACTTCTGCCGCAACTGCGCGATCCCCCTCGGTGACTCGGCCGCCCCGAACGCCGAGGGCCCCTACGCGGGCCAGCGGCCCCGGCTGCACCGCGACCGCACCCGCTGGATCGCCCGTGCCGTGGGCATCGCGGTGGTCGTCGGGCTGATCGTCGGCGGGATCTTCGGCGGACCGCCGGCCGCGCGGGCCGTGCAGGACCACTTCGCCAAGCGGGTCCCCGTCCACCCGACCGGCTACAGCGCCTCGCACTCCGCCCCCAAGCAGGCGGCCAAGCTCGCCTTCGACGGCTACTCCAACACCTGGTGGGGCACCGGCTACGCGGGCGACGCGGCGGGCCAGTGGCTGCAGGCCGACTTCGGCCAGCCCACCGACCTGCTCAACCTCCTGATCACGCCCGGCACCTCGTCGCGCAGCGCGCAGGCCGCCGAGCAGGCCAGGCCCATGGAGTTCGATCTGGTGGTCAACGACTCGGCGGGCAAGGAGCACACGATGCACCGCCGGATCAACGACGGCGGCGTGCAGAAGATCGACGTGCGCGTACGCAACGCGGTGAGCGCCCGTCTGGTCCTGCGCTCCGCGTACGGCGTCGCGAAGAACCGTCAGGTGGCCATCGCCGAGCTGGAGTTCCTCGGCCGCTCCACCGGCTCCACGCAGTAACCTCCCCCGGGCCCCCCGGGGGGCTCAGTCCCGTCGGACGAGGAGGTGGCCGCCGGGCACCGGAGGGGTGCGCCCGGCGGCCACGTGTGAGGGCCGGTCCGGCGGCTAGGACAGCTGCGACTGGACCTGCGAGGAGATGAGCTCCAGGTGGTCCAGGTCGGCCAGGTCCAGGCACTGGAGGTAGACGCGGCTCGCGCCGATCGCCTCGTAGCGCCCGATCTTGTCGACGACCTCGGCGGGGGAGCCCGCCAGGCCGTTCGCCTTGAGCTCGTCCACGTCGCGGCCGATGGCCGCCGCGCGCCGGGCGACCTCCGCGTCGTCCTTGCCGACGCAGACCACGAGGGCGCTGGAGTACACGAGATCGCTGCCCTTGCGTCCGGCCTGCTCGGCGGCCGCGCGGACGCGGCCGAACTGCCGCTCGCTGTCCTCCAGCGAGGCGAAGGGAATGTTGAACTCGTCGGCGAACTGCGCGGCGAGCCGCGGGGTGCGCGAGGCTCCGTGACCCCCGATGAGGACCGGCACCTTGGTCTGGGCGGGCTTGGGCAGGGCCGGGGAATCGGTGAGCTGGTAGTGCTTGCCGTCGTGGCTGAAGGTCTTGCCGACCTCCGTGGCCCACAGGCCGGTGACGATCTCCAGCTGCTCTTCGAGGCGGGCGAACTTCTCCTTGGGGAAGGGGATGCCGTACGCCTTGTGCTCGTCCTCGAACCAGCCCGCGCCCAGGCCCAGTTCGACCCGGCCGCCCGACATCTGGTCGACCTGCGCCACCTGGATCGCGAGCACCCCCGGCAGCCGGAAGGTGCCGGCGGTCATGAGGGTGCCGAGCCTGATCCGCTTGGTCTCGCGGGCGAGCCCGGCGAGCGTGATCCACGCGTCCGTGGGCCCCGGCAGGCCGTCGGCGGACCCCATGCGGAGGTAGTGGTCCGAGCGGAAGAAGGCGTCGAAGCCGAGGTCCTCGGTCGCCTTGGCGACGGTGAGCAGGGTGTCGTAGGTGGCCCCTTGCTGGGGCTCCGTGAAGATTCGAAGATCCATGGCTCCATCCTGCACGCTCGAACGCCCGTCAACCCCGCCGGTCCCGCCGATCCCCCGCCGCCCCGGTCGAGTGAAAATCCGTCAACACGGCGGCCGGTGCGGGCCCGCCGCAGTGACCCCGTCCCTCGGGTGATCGTTGGCTCGGGCGGAGCCGGACCGCCCGGCACCCGCGCCGGCGGCCGATGCCGGTGCGTCGCCTGCGTCAACTGCCGTCCCCCAGCGGGAGGGCGAGGGCCGAGGAGGCCGTGATGTCCCAGGAAGCCGTGCCGGAACAGGGGGCCGCGCACGATGCGCCCGTGCCCGCGCAGGAGGGCGCGCCCAAGGGCCTGCTGCAGCAGATGGAGGAGTTGATGGCAGCGCTCAACGCCGATCTGACCCAGCTCGACGCCGATCTGCAGCAGTCCACGCCTCCCGGCGCCCCTTCCGCGGGCGTCCGTCCGCAGGGCGACGCCGAGCCCGGCCGCTGCTGAGGGCACCGGCGCTCCCGCCCCGCCTGTGCGGCCCTGCCCCGCGGCGGGGTCGGCACGGAGCCTGCTCATGACGGTCCCGCCGCCGAGTCGGGCGCGGGCAGGCTCTCCTCCCGCACCGCGAGCCTGCGCAGCATTTCGAGGACCCGGTCCCTCGACTCGTCGGCGGCGTCGATCGCCTCCATGCACTGCCAGTACACCCCTTCTTCCTCGGCGCCCATGGCGACGCCGACGAGGGCGATGCCGACCTCTCCGAGAAGCCTGCCGAGTCCCAGCAGGACCTGCTGCGCGTCCCCGGTCTCCGTGAGCCGGGTGGCCCGTATGTCCTCGGTGCCGAGGTGCGGGACGTCGAGCACCCCGCACGCTCTGCCGCCCACTTCGCTCAGGCCGAGCGCCTCACCCCGTAATTCGGGAGGGCCCGCGACCGCCAGGTGGCTGCCGATCGCCTGCGCGAGCGCCTGGGACTGCCAGACCTCCAGGACGATGTCCGCGGGCTCCTGACTGTGTGCCAGGGCGCGGCGGTTCGCCTCGATGAGCCGCATCGCGTTCATGCCCGGCCCCTCCATCCCGCGCGCACTCGCCGCACGATTGCCCGAACTCCCCTGTCCACTACCCAGAGTGATACCCATCCGGGCGAAAAGCCAGGGGAAGCCGGAAATCTGTGGACAAGCAGTCGAGTTTGGCCAAGGCATCCACTCCGGAGAGTGACGAAAGTATCGGAATCAGGGATTCCAGAGCTCTGGAGAGGCGTGTCGCGCCACCGGCTCAGGGGCCTTCGGGCACCGGAAACCGCCCTTCGTTCCGCTCGATCTTCGCCGCGAGCGCGGCCAGCACGTCGATCCCGAGGACCTCGCAGAACTGCAACAGGTACGCGAGGACGTCGGCCACCTCGTCCGCCACCCGGGGCGCGGTGCCGGGATCCCGCATCACGCGCGCGGACTCCTCCGGCGTCAACCACTGGAAGATCTCGACCAGTTCGGACGCCTCCACGCTGAGCGCGGCGGCCAGGTTCTTCGGGGTGTGGTACTGCTCCCAGTCGCGGGCCGCCGCGAACTCGGCCAGCCTGCGCTGCAGTCCCGCCACATCAAGTCGTTCCGTCACGACTCCAGGTCTACCACCGAGGCTCCGGTTCCCGCCGCCCAGGACGCGTCCCCCACCGCTCCCACGAGACGGATGTGCCCGCGCCCGCAGGTGCGCGCCGCCAGGTCGCCGAGGGTCCGCGACTGCCGCGCGTCCAGGCGCCGGTCCAGGCCGTCGGCGAGGACCGTGAGGGTCTGGTAGGCCTGCGGCACCTCGGCCGCCGGGTCGACGGCGAGCACGCCGGGCCCGGTCAGCAGCACGAGTGTCAGGGCCAGGTACCGCAACTCGCCGTCGCCGAGCCGCCCGAGCGGGGTGCGCACACCACCGCCCCGGTCGACGAAGGCGTGCACCGTGCCGTCCGCCGCCTCCTCGGCCAGCACGTCGGCGACCGGCCCCGCGCACCCGGAACGCACCGCCGAGACGAGCATCCCGTGGCGCACCCCGCATTCGGCGCGGGTGCGCAGCAGGATCTCGGCGAGGTTGTCGCAGCCGCTCAGCAGGCGGCCCGTGCCGAGCCGTCCCGCGGGGACCGGGGCGCGCATGCGGCTGGGCCTGGGATCGCAGGCGAACGCCGAGCGCAGCGCGACCACGACCTGCTCCGCCGCCGCGAGCACCAGCCGCTGCCCGTCGGTCTTGCCCGCCACGCGCAGCGGTACGAGCGCCGTGCCGAGCCGGTCGTCCGGCAGCGGGGCGCGCGTCACGGGCGCCGCACCCGCGGTGTGCCAGGCCGCCTGGACCACGCGTCTGCCGGGATCGCGCAGCGCGGTCTCCAGAAGGACCAGGCCGTCACGGGTCAGCCGCTCGCCGACGACCCGCAGTTCCGGCTCGGCCTGCACGGCGAGGTCGAGCCGGACCGTTCCGGCGGGCCCGTCGACCGTGCAGCCGATGCGGAAGCCGCGCCGCCGCTGCCGGTCGGCGCGGGCGCGTTCGGGCACGCAGGCCACGGGGTCCGTGAAGACGTCGGGCAGTTCGGCCCCGGCGCAGAGCCGCGCCAGCGCCTCGTACGCGCCGAGCGCGCTGGACTTGCCGCTGCCGCTCGGCCCCGCGAGCAGGGTCAGCGGGCCGAGCGGGAGCACCGTGGCGCGGTGCCCGGCGAAGGCGGACAGCCGCAGCTCGGTGACCTGCGGCCGGTCCGTGCCCGCCGGTGGCTCAGCGGCCGGGGTCCGGGAATGCACCGTCATGTCCGGAAGGTAAGCGGCGGCGAACCCGCATAACCGTTACGCCCAACCGACCTTCCTACGTATGAGGGATTCACCCCGAAGATCCCCCGCCCCGGCCATCGGGGGAGTACGCATGAGCGGGCCCGATGCGGACGCGATGCGAGCCGGCCGCGCACGTGTTCGCCCGGAAGGACCCCCGGAGGACCGGCACCTGTGGGTACTGCTCCCCGCACCGAAGGGGATCACGTGACCCCCACCTCTGAAGCCTGCGGCCTGCCCGGCCCCGGCACCGGAGTGACCACCGCGGACCGGGCGTGGCCGGCGGTGGCCCGCCAGCTCGCCGCGCAGTACCCGCCGGGCGGGACCGCGTTCGCCGCGGGCGCGGTCCTCGTGGCCGCCGACGGCACGGAACTGGCCCGCGGTCGCTCCCGCGCGACCGGCGCCGACGGACAGGACCACGTCCACGCCGAGGACGCCGTCCTAGCCCGCCGCACCGATTCGGGTCCCGCCGACCCGCGCCGGGCCGACGCGACGCTCCACAGCCCCCTGGAGCCCTGTACGCGGCGCGCGTCACGCCGCCGCCCCTGCGCCCGGCTCGTCCGCGAGGCGGGGATCCGGCGCGTGGTCACCGCGTGGCGGGCGCCCGGCGCGGACGGTGAGGCGGGCGAGGCGGACACGGAAGGCGTGGGGCGCCTCGGGGTCGAGGGGGTCACCGTCGTGGAGCTGCCCGAGTACCCCGAGTACCCCGAGTACGTGGACGCGGCGCAGGCGCCGAACCGGCACCCGCTCTGAGACTCCGCTGCCCCGGAACTCAGAACCGCCCGCCCCGCCACCGTTCCTGTCCCCGTCTCAGGACTGGGACACCGCCTCCACGAGGCCCTGGACCTCCGTGCCGGGCGGCGCGAGGAGGAAGACGTTCTTGTCGACCCGGTGCATTCCGCAGCCGAGGCCGAGCACCACGCCACTGCTGAAGTCCAGGACGCGCTTGGCGACTTCGGTCTCGGCGCCGGTCAGGTCCAGCAGGACCGGGATCTGCGCCATCACGGTCTCGGCGACCTCTCGGGCGTCCGAGAAGACGTTGACCCGCATCACCACGAAGCGGCGGCGCGTCTCCGTCTCCGCCTCGGGCAGCGCGCGGTGCCCGGGCCAGGAAGGCCATTCGTTGCGGCTGCGCAACGGTACGACCTGGGCGAGCCCCTCCCATTGTTCATCGGTGACGTCGTGGCGCTGACTGCTGCTCACTTGCCCACCCCGTCCTGGCTCGCACTTGTTCTCTGCACCGGCCAATTCTTACGCCAAGTCACCCGTTCAGCCCAACAGCGACACGGAGGGCGCTCGGTGCGGCGGCCGGCGGCGAGGGCCTCAACACCGGGTCAACGGTCCCTCGAAGGGCTTTCGAAGGGCCCTCGAACGCCGACTGCGTGAGGTTCGCCACTCGCTGCGGTCCGGCGGGTCGGCCGGTCGGCCGGTCAGGGGGCGAGCAGGGCCGCGAGCCCGTCGGCCAGGGCGCCGCGCCAACAGGCGTAGTCGTGGCCACCGTTGTACTCGGTACGGGTCACGGCGTGGCCACGTGCGGTCAGCGTCCGGTCCATGTGCCGACTGTGGTCGACCATCGCACCCTCGTGGAGTCCGACGTCGAGTCGGACCCTGAGGAGGGGGCGAGGGCCCCGCGGCTGCTCGGCGAAGCGCTCGACGAGCCACGGCGTCTCGTCGCTGGGTGCCAACTTGGGTACGCCCTGCGGCAGTCCGGGCCGCCACCACAGGGACGCGGACTGGGCGAGGACGGCGCCGAACCGCTCGGGTCTGAGCAGCCCCGCGTACAACGCGGTGAGTCCGCCGAGGCTCTGGCCGGCGACGACGGTGCGGGCCGGGTCGCCGGTCAGCGGCCAGCGTCCGGCCGCCCAGGGCAGCACCTCGTCGGCGAGGAACCGGACGTAGGCGTCGCTGGCGGTGAGGTCCTGCCAGCGGGTCAGCAGGTCGACCGCGTCCGGCGCGAGGACGACCGGCGGCAGGGCGGCGCGGTCGGCGACGAGGGCGTCCAGGGTGTCCTGGAGCGCGAGCCTGCCGAACCACATGTCGCCGTCACACAGGACGACCACGGGACTGTCGGGCCGCGGGCCACCGGGTGGCAGATACGCCCACACGTCACGCTCGGCGCCGAGTGCCCCCGCGGGCAGCCGGTGCCGCTCGACGCGGCCGCGCGGGATGCCGTCGCGCCGCCGCGTCCAGGGCTGCGCGGGCGCCTCGGGCAGGGCGAAGACGGATCCGTCGGGCCGGCCCCAACGGTCGCCGATGCGGTGGGGGTTGAGGGGATCGTGGGCCGCGTGCGTCGCCAGGGCGCGCAGCCGGGCCTCCGGCTCGGCGGGGATGCCGCTCCCAGGGCGGTCGGCAAGGTCACCGAGGTCGGCGGCGATCCGGTACGAGCCGCGGTGGTCGGCGCGCAGCCGGTGCGTGAGGTACCAGACGTCTGTGCCGGGCAGCCGCGTCAGCAGGGCGTCGGCGAGCCGCTCGCGGTCGACGAGACGGTTGGCGATCAGCAGGACCTGCCGGGTCTTCCGGTGCCCGCGCCAGAGGAAGGTGACGTCCCGGTGCCGGGGGTCGCCGTCGAGGGGCTCGACCAGCGGAGTGCCGCCGCGCGCGACGGCCTCGTCCCAGAACCGCTCCAGGAGCACGGGAAGTTCCCCTTCGGTGGCGGCGGCGACGCGGGAGGCGAGGGCCTGGAGGGTGGGGCCGAGCCCGGGGGTGGGGAGGTGGTCGCCGGCGGCGTCCGCGTCGGCCCGCGCCGAGTCCGCGTCACCCGTCCCGGTGGATCGCGCGGGGTGTGACCCCACGAGTCCTCCGGGGTTCGGCCCCGTACGCATGGCCACCGCCCCTTTCGCTCCGGGATTTCCGGCACGCCCCCGGAGAGCGCACGACGGAGAACGGCCCTCGCGAGCACCGGCGGAGGCCGCCTCACCCCCGGCACACCAACGTCAACTTAGCTTAGCCTAAGCTAATCACGCCTTCCGTCGGCCTGCCCTTCGCGCGAAGTCCCGGAGTTCGGCGGCGGCCGGATGGCCGGGCCCCACGAACACCGCCACGTCCCCGTCACCCTCCCCGGGACGGACGGCCTCGTGCCAGCCCACGCGCCGGTAGAACCGCACGGCGTCCACGGCCCGCGCCGACGTCAGCAGCCAGCACCGGCCGTCCGGCGCGTCCCGCGTCACCGCGGCGAGCAGCGCCCGGCCCGCGCCGAGGCCGTGGACCTCGGGCCGGACGGCCAGTTCGTCGACCTGCAGGGCGCCGTGGAGCCACCGCTCGGTGCGCCGGGGGCCGAGTGCGGCGGTGACCAGGGGGTAGGAACGGCTGTCGGGCAGCGGGGTACCGGTCGTCCACGCGGTGGCGAAGCCGATCGTCCGCGGCGCCGGGTCCGCGCCGCGGGCCGGTGGCCCGGCACCGTCGAACGCGACCGCCGCCGTGAACCCGGGCCGCGCGGCATCGGCCGCGAGCCGCTCCAGGTAGGCGTCCGCCGCGGCAGGCCGCTCGTTCCAGGGCGGCTGCCCGAAGGCCGCCGCGTAGACCGCGCGTATGCCGTGCGCGTGGGCCGTGAGCAGTTCGGCGCCGGTCACCCGCAGGACGGCGGCGGCCCGCGTCACGCGGCCACGGCCCGGCCGAACGTGCCGACCGGGTTGAGCGAGGCGAACTCCAGCGGCGCCGACGGGTCGATCGAGACGTTCAGGGGCGCGGGCTCGGCGCCCGCGCGCACCAGCAGGTCGCCGACCGCCGCGATCATCGCGCCGTTGTCGGTGCAGAGCCGCAGCGGCGGGACGCGCAGCGTGAGGCCCGCCGCCCGGCAGCGCTCCTCGGCGAGAGCGCGCACCCGGGAGTTCGCCGCGACGCCGCCGACCACGACCAGCGTGCCGACGCCGTGCTCGCGGCAGGCGGCGACCGCCTTGCGGGTGAGGACGTCGGCGACGGCCTCCTGGAGCGAGGCCGCCCCGTCGGCGACCGGCAGTTCCCGTCCCGCGTGACCCTCGGCCCAGCGCGCGGCGGCGGTCTTCAGGCCGGAGAAGGAGAAGGCGTACGCGGTGTCACGCGGTCCGGTCAGCGGGCGCGGAAAGGACACGGCGGCCGGGTCCCCGTCGCGTGCGGCGCGGTCGATCGCGGGCCCGCCCGGGTAGGGCAGCCCGAAGACCCTCGCGACCTTGTCGAAGCACTCCCCGGCGGCGTCGTCGAGCGTGTCGCCGAGGTGGACGATGGGGTCGCGGGCGAGGTCGCGCACGAGCAGCAGGGACGTGTGGCCGCCGGAGACGATGAGGACCATGCAGGGGTCGGGCAGCGGGCCGTGCTCCAGGGTGTCGGCGGCGACGTGCCCGGCCAGGTGGTGCACGCCGTACAGCGGTACGTCCAGGGCGTAGGCGAGGCTCTTCGCGCCGGCGAGGCCGACCTGGAGGGCGCCGGAGAGGCCGGGTCCCGTGGTCACGGCGACCGCGCCGATGTCGCTCTTGCGCAGGCCCGCCTCGTCCAGGGCGCGGCGGACGACCGGGGTGAGGGCGTGGACGTGGGCGCGGGCGGCGATCTCGGGGACGACGCCGCCGTAGCGCGCGTGTTCGTCCATGCTCGACGCCACCGCGTGGCCGAGGAGCCGTCCGTCGCGGACGAGGCCCGCGCCCGTCTCGTCGCAGGACGACTCGATGCCGAGCACCACCGGAGAGCCCATCGCGGGTTGGCCTTTCTGCCCAGGGGGCCGCGCGGTACGGCCGCGCAGCTTATTGCAAGTAGTTCGCAATAAGGGTACGCCGCCCGGTCCCCAGTAGAGTGCGGCTGCGCAACTCTTCCCGAAACCCGAGGTCAGGTACCAGCAGTGACCCCCGCACCCCCCGCAGGCATACCGGCCGTGACCGTCGTCGGGATCGGGGCGGACGGCTGGCACGGGCTCCCGGCCGCCTCGCGCGCCGCCCTCACCGAGGCCGATGTGCTGATCGGCGGACCCCGCCAGCTCGACCTGCTGCCCCCGGCGCACTGTCCGGGCGAACGGGTGGGCTGGCCCTCGCCGCTGCGGCCCGCCGTGCCCGGTCTGCTCGCCGCCCACGCGGGGCGCCGCATCGCCGTCCTCGCCAGCGGCGACCCCATGTTCTACGGCATCGGACGGGCCCTGACCGAGGAGCTCGGCGCCGCCGCGCTGCGCGTGCTGCCGCACCCGTCCTCCGTCTCCCTGGCCTGTGCCCGCCTGGGCTGGCCCGTCGAGGACACCGAGGTCGTCACGGTCGTCGGCCGCCCGGCGGCCCGGCTCGCCGCCGCCCTGCACGACGGACGCCGCCTCCTCGTACTCAGCGCCGACGCGGCCACGCCCGCCGAGATCGCCGCCCTGCTCCGCGACCGCGGCTTCGGCCCGAGCCGCCTGCGCGTCCTCGAACAGCTCGGCGGGGAGCGGGAGTCGTCGTACGAAGGGGTCGCCGAGGACTGGACGCACGCGCCCGGCGCCGCGCTGAACGTCGTCGCGGTCGAGTGCCGCCGCTCCCCCGACGCCCTGCGGCTCGGCGTCGTGCCGGGGCTGCCCGACGCCGCGTACGAGAGCGACGGACAGCTCACCAAGCGGTACGTCCGCGCCGCCACCCTCGCCGCCCTCGCGCCCGCCCCCGGCGAACTGCTCTGGGACATCGGCGGGGGCTCAGGGTCGATCGCCGTGGAGTGGCTGCGGGCGCACCCGTCGTGCCGCGCCGTCACCGTCGAGAAGAACGCCGTGCGCGCCGAGCGCATCACCCGCAACGCCGAACGGCTCGGCGTGCCCGCGCTGCGCGTCGTCACCGGCGCCGCACCCGCCGCGCTCGACGGGCTCCCCGCGCCGGACGCCGTGTTCATCGGCGGCGGCCTCACCGCGCCCGGCCTCCTGGACGCGGGGTGGGCCGCGCTGCCGCCCGGCGGACGCCTCGTCGCGAACACCGTGACGCTGGAGTCGGAGGCGCTGCTCACCGAGTGGTACCGGCTCCACGGCGGTGAGCTGGTGCGGCTCGCGGTCGCGCAGGCCGTGCCCGTGGGCGGCTTCACCGGCTGGCGGCAGGCCATGCCGGTCACGCAATGGTCCGTCACCAAGGCCGACACCGAGTCCGTCACACCGTCCGGCGCCACATCCGGCACCGAGCCCGGCAGCAAGTCCGGCAGCAAGTCTGGAGAAGAAGAACGATGACCGTGTACTTCATCGGCGCGGGACCCGGCGCCGCCGACCTGATCACGGTCCGCGGCGCGCGGCGGATCGCCGCCTGCCAGGTCTGCCTGTACGCGGGCAGCCTGGTGCCGCGCGAACTGCTCGCCGAATGCCCGGACGGGGCACGGCTGGTGGACACCGCGCGGCTCAACCTCGACGAGATCACCGCCGAGTTGACGCACGCGCACGAGCAGGGCCTCGACGTGGCGCGGCTGCACTCGGGCGACCCGTCCGTGTTCAGCGCGGTGGCCGAGCAGATGCGGCGGCTCGACGCGGCCGGGGTGCCCTACGAAGTGGTGCCGGGCGTACCGGCGTTCGCCGCGGCGGCGGCCGCGCTCAAGCGGGAGCTGACGGTGCCGACCGTCGGCCAGACCGTGATCCTCACGCGCGTCGCGCAGCGCGCGACGGCCATGCCCGAGGGCGAGGACCTGGCCACGCTCGGCCGCAGCGGCGCGCTCCTCGTCCTGCACCTGGCCGCGGGGTACGTGGACCGCGTGGTCGACGAGCTCCTCCCCCACTACGGCGCGCACTGCCCCGCCGCCGTGGTCGCCCTCGCCAGCCGCCCCGACGAGGTGATCCTGCGCGGCACGCTGGCGGACATCGCGGGCCAGGTGAAGGAGGCGGGCATCGTGCGCACCGCCGTCATCATGGTGGGGCGGACGCTGGGCGCCTCGCAGTTCCGCGACAGTCACCTGTACTCGGCGGAACGGGACCGGCACGACTGCTGACACTCCCGGCCGGGACGGGGCGACGTGCGGGAGCGCCGGCCCCGTCACGTGAGGCCGCTGCGCCCCACGACGTTCCCCGCCCGGTCGATGCAGATGACGTCCACCGCGACCGGTGCGCCCCGCAGCACCCCGAGCGCCTGGTCGCGGGCCGCCACCGCGACGAGGTCGCCCAGCGGCACGCCCGCCGCCGCGCACAACTGAAGTGCCGCGAGGCCCGTGTTGGCGGCGGCGACCTGTCCGGCGAGGCCGGCACCGGCACCGCCCCTGCGGGCCAGCTCCGCGAGGAAACCCTTGTCGACCTGGGAGCGGGCCGAGTGCAGGTCCAGGTGTCCTGCCGCCAGCTTCGACAGCTTGGCGAAGCCGCCGCAGACGGTGAGCCGGTCCACGGGGTGGCGTCGTACGTACTTGAGGACGGCGCCCGCGAAGTCCCCCATGTCGAGGAGCGCGTCCTCGGGCAGGCCGTACTCGGCGACGACCGTCTTCTCCGACGTCGACCCCGTGCACCCGGCGACGTGCGTGCGCCCCGCGGCCCGCGCCACGTCGACACCGCGCCGGATCGAGTCGATCCACGCCGAGCAGGAGTAGGGGACGACGATCCCGGTCGTGCCGAGGACGGACAGGCCGCCGAGGATGCCGAGGCGGGGGTTCCAGGTGGAGCGGGCGATCTCCTCGCCGTGGTCGACGGAGACGGTGATCTCGACGTCCGGGGCGACCCCGGCACGTGCGGCGACCAGCGCCACGTGGTCGCGCATCAGCTGCCTCGGCACGGGGTTGATCGCGGGCTCGCCGACGTCCAGGGGCAGCCCGGGGCGGGTGACGGTGCCCACGCCGGGGCCCGCCCTGAAGACGACGCCCGACCCGGTGGGCAGCCGGCGCACCGTGGACCGCACCAGCGCGCCGTGCGTGACGTCCGGGTCGTCGCCCGCGTCCTTGACGACACCCGCCATGGCGTGGGAGCCGCCGAGCTCCTCCGCGGCGAGCGCGAAGGCGGGCGTCTGTCCCTTGGGCAGCGTGATGGTCACGGGGTCGGGGAAGTCGCCGCTCAGCAGCGCCGTGTACGCGGCGGTGGTGGCGGCGGTCGCACAGGCGCCGGTCGTCCAGCCGGGGCGCAGGCCGGTGTGCTTGAGTTGGGCGCTGCGCCCGCCCTCGGCCTCACTTGCCCTGCCCGGCTTGCCCGCCCGGCCCGGCTCGTCTGGCTTGCTTGCCTCACTCATGAAGGAAACCGAACTCCGTGCACGTACTGATTCTGGGGGGAACGACCGAGGCCCGCCGCCTGGCGGAGCTCCTCGTGGACGAGGCGGGACTGCGGGTGACCAGCTCCCTGGCGGGACGGGTCGCCTCGCCCCGGATGCCGCCGGGCGAGGTCCGCGTGGGTGGTTTCGGCGGGTCGCAGGGCCTGGCCGCGTGGCTGCGCGAGCACCGCGTGGACGCGCTCATCGACGCCACCCATCCTTTCGCCGGGACGATCTCGTTCAACGCGGCGACCGCCGCCGCGTCGGCCCATGTTCCCCTGCTCGCCCTGCGTCGGCCCGGCTGGGTCGCGGGTGAGGGGGACGACTGGCACTCGGTCGGCTCCCTGGACGAGGCCGCGCGTGTGCTGCCCGCGCTGGGCGAGCGGGTGTTCCTCACGACCGGGCGGATGGGGCTCGCCGCGTTCTCGGGGCCCGGACTCGCGGCGCTGTGGTTTCTCGTACGGTCCGTCGACGCGCCCGAGCCGCCGTGTCCCGCCCGCATGGAGGTGCTCCTTGACCGGGGGCCCTTCACGCTCGACGGGGAGCGTGAACTGCTGCGCCGGTACGGGGTGGATGTCGTGGTGACGAAGGACAGCGGGGGTGGGGCGACGGCGCCGAAACTGGCTGCCGCGCGTGAGGCGGGGGTTCCGGTGGTCGTGGTCCGGCGGCCCGCGGTGCCGGATGCGGCCTCGGTGGCCGCCTCGCCCGGGGAGGCGGCCGACTGGGTACGCCTCCTCCCGCGGGGCGGGGCGTAGTCCCTCCGCCCCGCCCGTCCGTGGTGGCCGGTCGCGCGGTTCCCCGCGCCCCTGGGACACCCTGCGCCCCGGCGCGGGGTGCCCCGTACCGTCCGCGAGGCGCGCCGTGGGTCTACGTCGGTGTGGTCTCCGGGTATCTGCGGGGTGTCCAGACGATCTGCTTTTTGCCGTCGTTCCTCTGGACCCATTGGGTCTGGGAGGAGCCGACGATCAGCAGCGTGCGCATGTCGACGTCCGACGGGTCCAGGTCACCCAGGCGTACGACGCGTACGTTCTCCTCGGGGCCTCCGACGTCTCTGCCGAGGACCACCGGCGTGTCCGGTGTGCGGTGCTCAAGGAGCAGTTCGCGGGCCTTGCCGACCTGCCAGGTGCGGCTGCGCGAGCCGGGGTTGTAGAGCGCGAGGACGAGGTCCGCCGCGGCCGCCGCCGCGAGGCGTTCCGCGATGACCTCCCACGGCTTGAGACGGTCGGAGAGGGAGAGGGTCGCGTAGTCGTGGCCGAGCGGCGCCCCCGCGCGGGCCGCCGCCGCGTTGGCGGCGGTCACCCCGGGCAGCACCCGGACCGGCACGTCCGCGTACGCGTCCTGCGAGGCGACCTCCAGGACGGCCGTGGCCATCGCGAAGACGCCCGGGTCGCCGCCCGACACGACGGCGACGCGCCGCCCGCGCTGCGCCAGCTCCAGGGCGAACTCGGCGCGCTCCGACTCGACCCGGTTGTCGGAGCCGTGCCGCCGCTGTCCCGGCCGGTGCGGCACCCGGTCGACGTACGTGGTGTAGCCGACCAGGTCGTCGGCGGCGGCCAGCGCGCCGCGCGTCTCGGGGGTCAGCCACAGCGGGCCCGCGGGGCCGGTGCCGACCACGACGACCTCGCCGCGCTCCGCGTCCCGCGCGGGCGGCTCGGGCGCGGGGCCGCCGGTCAGCGGCGCCACCCTGCTGGGCAGGACCGCCACGGAGAAGTACGGCACCGAATCCGGGTCCACGTCGGCCAGCCTGCCGGTGCGCTCGCCGGCCATGGTGGCCCGCTCGACGTAGCGGGCCTCCGCCAGGCGGCCCGCCGTCTCCAGGGCGCCGCGCACCTTCCCGAACGTACGGCCGAGCTTCATGACGACCGCGGAGTCCGTCGCCGCCAGACGCGCGGCCAGCTCCTCCTCGGGGAGCGTGCCGGGCAGGACGGTGAGGACCTCCTCGGCCTCCACCAGCGGCTCGCCGAGGCGGGCCGCCGCCGCGCTCACCGAGGTCACGCCGGGGATCACCTCGGTCGGGTAGCGGTGCGCGAGGCGCTTGTGCATGTGCTGGTAGGAGCCGTAGAAGAGCGGGTCGCCCTCGGCCAGGACGGCGACCGTGCGGCCCGCGTCGAGGTGGACGGCGAGGCGGGCGGCGGCCTCCTCGTAGAAGTCGTCGAGGGCGCCGCGGTAGCCGCCGGGGTGGTCGGTGCTCTCCGTGGTGACGGGGTAGACCAGCGCTTCCTCGATGTGGTCGGCGCGCAGGTGCGCGGCCGCGATCGAGCGGGCTATGGAACGGCCGTGTCGTGCCGAGTGGTAGGCGACGACGTCGGCCGCCGCGATCACCTCGACGGCGCGCAGGGTCATCAGCGACGGGTCGCCCGGGCCGAGCCCGACGCCGTACAGCCGCCCCTGCGCGGTCCCGGCGGCCCGGGTCGCGTTCTCGGTGCGCTGTTCGGTGCTCTGTTCGGTGCTCTGTTCGGTGAGCCGTTCGGTCCTCTGTTCGGTGTTCACTCGGCCTCGCTCGCAATCGCGTTGATCGCCGCCGCGGCCATCGCACTGCCGCCCCTGCGACCCCGTACGACCAGATATTCCAGGCCCGAGGAGTGCGCGGCGAGCGCGTCCTTGGACTCGGCGGCGCCGACGAAGCCGACCGGGATGCCGAGGACGGCGGCGGGGCGGGGCGCGCCCTCCTCGATCATCTCCAGGAGGCGGAAGAGCGCCGTGGGGGCGTTGCCGATGGCGACGACCGAGCCTTCGAGGCGGTCGCGCCAGAGTTCGAGGGCGGCGGCGCTGCGGGTCGTGCCCAGCCGCGCCGCGAGGTCCGGCACGGACGGGTCGGCGAGGGTGCAGATCACGTCGTTGCCGGCGGGCAGCCGCTTGCGCGTGACGCCGCTGGCGACCATGTTCGCGTCGCAAAGGATCGGCGCGCCGTCGCGCAGCGCCTTGCGGGCGTCGGCGATCACCCGCGGGCTGTGGGCGAGATCCTTCACGAGGTCGACCATGCCGCAGGCGTGGATCATCCGGACCGCGACCTGACTGACGTCGGCGGGCAGCCCGTTCAGGTCGGCCTCCGCGCGGATGGTGGCAAAGGACTCGCGGTAGATCGCCGCGCCGTCCTTCTCGTAGTCGAACACTGTGCTCTCGCTCATCTCGTGGCCGTCGTTCTCGTGGTGGTGCATGCGGTGTTCGTGGTGGTACGTACCGTTTTTGTGCGGGTACGTGCCGTGGTGACGCGGTCGGTCAGGGTGCCGTCGGGCACGGGGATCGCCTCGCCGGCCGTGCGCGCCGTCACCTCGTACCGCCCGCCGCCGGTGGCGAGGACGTCGACCCAGTCGCCGCGCGGGTGTCCGCAGCGGCGTTCGCAGCCGGAGAAATGGACCGGCAGGACGGGCAGCGCGCCGTGGGCGGGGATCCCGTCGTCGAGGCCCGGCACGGCGTCCGCGCGCACGTCGGCGAGGGACTTGGCGCAGCCGGGGCGGCCGGCGCAGGCGCCGACGCCGCGCCAGGGCGAGTCGGCGGTGGTGAGGTACCCGGCGTCGGCCAGGACGGCGAGGCGGTCCCGGGCCGCGTCCGCGTCGGCGAAGCCGGGGAGCACGAAGCCGCGCCACGGGGTGACGCGCAGCTCGTCGGCGGGGAGCGGCAGGAGGGCCCGCCACTGGGCGGCGTCGACGCGGCCGAGGGGAACGTCGACGGCGACCGCGCGGCCGGTGACGCCCGGGGCCGGCGGGGCACCTAGGGTCACCGGCGGGGGCCCGGCGGGCACGGCCCCGGTGGGCGCCGCCCCGACGGACGCGGCCCCGGTGGGCGCGGCCCCGGTGGGCGCCGCCCCGACGGACGCGATCCCGGCGGGCGCGGTCCCCGCGGGCGGGGTCCCGGTGGGCGCGGCCCCGACGGGCGCGATCCCAGCGGACGCGATCCCAGCGGGCACCGCCTCGGCGGACACAGCCCCGCTGGGCATGACCTCGACGGGCGCGGCCCCAACGGGCACCGCCCCGGCGGACGCGGTCCCGGCAGGCACGGCCCCGGCGGGCACCGCCTCGGCGGACGCAACCCCGCTGGGCACGGTCCCGACGGGCGCAGCCCCAACGGGCACCGCCCCGGCGGACGCGATCTCGACAGGCACGGCCCCGGCGGGCACCGCCTCGGCGGACGCAACCCCGATGGGCACGGTCCCGACCGGCACGGTCCCGGCGGACCCGGCCCCGCCAGACCCGGCCCCGACGGACTCGGCCCAGATGCCCGCCCGCTCCAGCGCCCCCGCAAGGTCCGCACCCGGGCTGCCGGGCAGCTCCGCCACCCGCCAGGCCCCGTTGCCCGCCGCGCGCGCGGCGGCGAGGAAGGCGCCGGCGGCGGCGAGTGCGGCGCGCGGGGCGTCCGGCGCGGCGACGCGGCGGGCGAGGTCCCCGAGCCGTACGACCGCCGTCCCGCCGGATTCTGCGATCAAGGTCACATCGCCGCCGAGCCCGGCCACGTCCCCGCGCCCGTCGTCCAGGGCGAACAGGAAGCGGCCCGAGAGTTCCGCGGTCCACTCCTCGGCGCAGAGGAGTCCGTCCAGCTCACGGACCCACAACTGCACGTCGGCGTGGCCGAGTCCGTCGGTTCCCGCGGCCGGGGACGCCACGATGTTCCGGACGCGTTCGTGCCGCTCGGAGGGGAGCAGGCCCGCGTCGGCGAGCAGCCGGGCGAGCTCGCCGCCGCACGTCTCGCCCAGGCCGCGCAGCTCGATGTTGCCGCGCGAGGTGATGCTGAGGTTCCCGTCCCCCAGGCGCTCCGCCGCCGTCCCCAGCGCCACGACCTGACGGGTCGTCAAAAGGCCGCCGGGCAGGCGGAGTCGGGCGAGCCGGCCGTCGTCGGCGAGGTGCAGGCGAAGCGCTCCGGGGCAGGCGTCACCCCGGTCGCGTATGACGGATTCGCCCTGGTCTGGGGGGAGAGCTGGGGTGGGCGGCATGGCGGCGAGCATACCCACGCGGATCCGGCCGGTCGCCTGCCGGGACGGGCCGTCGCGGCAGGTGGCCGCCCCGCCGGACGCGGGCAGGACTTACTATGCAGGCGGCGGTCCGACAGGTCCGCCGACGCCAGCGACGGCGTGGGTCCACCAGGACCCGAGGGAGGAAGCCCGGTGCGATTCCGGCGCGGTCCCGCCACTGTGAGCCCCACCCGTGTGGGGTGAGCCAGGAACTCCTGCCGTCCATACGACCACCCGGGGCGCGGACACCCCGAGGAAGGCCTGCGCCCGCATGCTTCTGCTGTTGTCGACCTCCGACACCGACCTGCTCAGCGCCCGCGCGGCGGGAGGCCCGGTCGACTACCGGTTCGCCAACCCCTCGCGCCTCGACCTCACCGGGCTGCCCGCCCTGCTCGACGGCGTCGACCTCGTCGTCGTCCGCCTCCTCGGCGGCGTCCGCGCCTGGCAGGACGGCCTGGACCAGCTCATCGCCACCGGCCTGCCGGTCGTCGTGCTCACCGGTGAACAGGCGCCCGACGCCCAGCTGATGGCCTCCTCCACCGTGCCGGTCGGCATCGCCGCCGAGGCGCACGCCTACCTCGCGCACGGCGGCCCCGCGAACCTGGAGCAGCTGGCCCGCTTCCTCTGCGACACCGTGCTGCTCACCGGGCACGGTTTCGAGCCGCCGGCGCCCGCACCCTCCTGGGGCCCGCTGGAGCGCACCGCGCGCGAGGTCGAGGGCCCGACGGTGGCCGTGCTCTACTACCGCGCCCACCACATGAGCGGCAACACCGCGTTCGTGGACGCGCTCTGCGGTGCGATCGAGGACGCGGGCGCGCGGCCCCTCCCGCTCTACGTGGCGTCGCTGCGCGCCCCCGAGCCCGAGCTGATCGACGCGCTGCGCGCCGCCGACACCATCGTGACGACGGTCCTCGCGGCCGGTGGCACCAAGCCCGCCGAGGCCTCCGCGGGCGGCGACGACGAGTCGTGGGACGCGGGCGCCCTGACCGGCCTCGACGTGCCGATCCTCCAGGCGCTCTGCCTGACCGGGTCCCGCGCGGCCTGGGAGGAGAACGACGAGGGCGTCTCGCCGCTGGACGCCGCGAGCCAGATCGCGGTGCCGGAGTTCGACGGCCGCCTCATCACGGTCCCCTTCTCCTTCAAGGAGATCGACGAGGACGGCCTGCCCGCGTACGTGGCCGACGCCGAGCGGGCGGCCCGCGTCGCCGGCATCGCCGTGCGCCACGCCCGCCTGAAGCACATCCCGGCCGCCGACAAGCGCCTGGCCCTGGTGCTGTCCGCGTACCCGACGAAGCACTCCCGCATCGGCAACGCGGTGGGGCTCGACACCCCCGCCTCCGCCGTCGAGCTGCTGCGCAGGTTGCGCGCCGAGGGGTACGACTTCGGCCCCGAGGCCGACATCCCCGGCCTGGTCTCCGGCGACGGCGACGAGCTGATCCGCGCGCTCATCGACGCGGGCGGCCACGACCAGGAGTGGCTCACCGAGGAGCAGCTCGCCGCCAACCCGGTGCGCATACCCGCCGCCGACTACAAGCGGTGGTACGCCACGCTCCCCGCGGAGCTGCGCGCGTCCGTCGAGGGCCACTGGGGCCCGCCGCCCGGCGAGATGTTCCTGGACCGCAGCCGGGTGGGCCGGGGCGGCGACCCGGAGGGCGACATCGTGCTCGCCGCCCTGCGCCGCGGGAACCTGCTGGTCCTCATCCAGCCGCCGCGCGGCTTCGGCGAGAACCCCATCGCGATCTACCACGACCCCGACCTGCCGCCCTCGCACCACTACTTGGCGGCCTACCGCTGGATCGCGGCGCCCGCGGCCGACGGCGGCTTCGGCGCCGACGCGATGGTCCACCTCGGCAAGCACGGCAACCTGGAGTGGCTGCCCGGCAAGAACGCCGGCCTCTCCGCGGCCTGCGGCCCCGACGCGGCGCTCGGCGACCTGCCGCTGATCTACCCCTTCCTGGTCAACGACCCGGGCGAGGGCACGCAGGCCAAGCGCCGCGTGCACGCCACGCTCATCGACCACCTGGTGCCGCCGATGGCGCGCGCCGACTCCTACGGCGACATCGCGCGCCTGGAGCAGCTCCTCGACGAGTACGCGCAGATCAGCTCCATGGACCCGGCGAAGCTGCCCGCGATCCGCGCGCAGATCTGGACGCTCATCCAGGCCGCGAAGCTCGACCACGACCTGGGCCTGGAGGACCGTCCCGACGACGACGGCTTCGACGACTTCCTGCTGCACGTCGACGGCTGGCTCTGCGAGATCAAGGACATGCAGATCCGCGACGGTCTGCACGTGCTGGGCAAGGCGCCGGCGGGCGGCGACCGCGTCAACCTGGTCCTCGCGATCCTGCGGGCCCGCCAGATCTGGGGCGGCACGACGGCCCTGCCCGGCCTGCGGGAGGCGCTCGGTCTGGACGAGTCCGCCGCCACGCGGGCCGGCGCCGACGAGGCGGAGGACAGGGCCCGCGCGCTGGTGCAGGCGATGGACGACGCGGGCTGGGACCCGGCGGCGGTGGCTTCGGTGGCCGCGGGCCAGGGCGAACAGGTCGCCGCCGTCCTGGAGTTCGCGGCTCATGAGGTCGTCCCGCGCCTGGCGGCCACCACTGCCGAGCTCGATCACGCGGTGCACGCCCTGAACGGCGGCTTCGTCCCCGCCGGCCCCTCGGGCTCCCCGCTGCGCGGCCTGGTCAACGTCCTGCCGACCGGCCGCAACTTCTACTCGGTCGACCCCAAGGCCGTCCCCTCCCGCCTCGCGTGGGAGACGGGCCAGGCCCTGGCCGACTCCCTCGTCGAGCGCTACAAGTCGGACAACGGCGGCTACCCCACCTCCGTGGGCCTGTCCCTGTGGGGCACGAGCGCGATGCGCACCGCGGGCGACGACGTCGCCGAGGCCATGGCGCTGCTCGGCGTCCGCCCCGTCTGGGACGACGCCTCGCGCCGGGTCACGGGCCTGGAGGCCGTCCCGTACGAGGAGTTGGGCCGTCCCCGCATCGACGTGACGCTGCGCATCTCGGGCTTCTTCCGCGACGCGTTCCCGCACACGATCGGCCTGCTCGACGACGCGGTGCGGCTCGCCGCGTCGCTGGAGGAGCCCGCCGAGCACAACTACGTCCGCGCCCACGCGCAGGCCGACCTCGCCGAGCACGGCGACGAGCGGCGGGCCACCACCCGCATCTTCGGTTCGCGCCCGGGCACGTACGGCGCGGGCCTGCTCCAGCTCATCGACTCCCGCGACTGGCGCACGGACGCGGACCTCGCCGAGGTGTACACGGTGTGGGGCGGCTACGCGTACGGCCGCGGCCTCGAGGGCCGCCCGGCCCGCGCCGAGATGGAGACGGCGTACAAGCGCATCGCGGTGGCGGCCAAGAACACGGACACCCGTGAGCACGACATCGCCGACTCCGACGACTACTTCCAGTACCACGGCGGCATGGTGGCGACCGTGCGCGCGCTGCGGGGCACGGCCCCTCAGGCGTACATCGGCGACTCGACCCGCCCCGAGACGGTCCGCACGCGCACGCTGGTGGAGGAGACGAGCCGCGTCTTCCGCGCCCGCGTCGTCAACCCCAAGTGGATCGAGGCGATGCGCCGCCACGGCTACAAGGGCGCCTTCGAACTCGCCGCCACCGTGGACTACTTGTTCGGGTACGACGCCACGACGGGCGTCGTCGCCGACTGGATGTACGACAAGCTCACGGAGACGTACGTCCTGGACCCGGCCAACCGGCAGTTCCTCCAGGAGAACAACCCCTGGGCCCTGCACGGCATCGCGGAGCGCCTCCTGGAGGCGGAGTCGCGCGGCATGTGGGCGAAGCCGGACCCGGCGGTCCTGGAGGCCCTGAAGCAGGCCTACCTGGAGACCGAGGGCAATCTGGAGGACGGGGGCGACGAGGGCTGAGCCCCCGTCGCCGCCCGGCGGCCGGCCGTCATCGCGACGGCCGGCCGTCCAGCCAGGCCAGCGCGGCCGTCGTCAGCGCGGTGACCCCGGTGCTGAGGGTCGGCTCGACGAGCGGCGCGAAGAACGGCGAGTGGTTCGAGGGGATGTCCCGCTCGAAGGTGCCCGCCTGCCGGGCCGCGGCGACCTTCGCCGGGTCGGCGCCCCCGAACAGCCAGTAGCAGAGCGGGATGTCGCGGTCCGCGGAGGTCGCGAAGTGCCCGACGTCCTCGCTGCCGGTCACCGGCCCCGGGTCGAAGACCCGGTCGGGCCCGATGACGCCCCCGATCGCGGCCATCGTCCGCTCGACGGCGTCGGCGTCGTTCTCCAGGACGGGGAACGAGTCGATCTCCGTGATCTCCGGTTCCTTCTCCGCGCCCGCGGTGACCGCCTCGCCCCTGACGATCCGCTCGACGGCCGCGAGGACCCGCGTGCGGACCTCGGGCGTGTACGTGCGGATGTTGAGCTGCAGCTCGGCCTCGTCGGGAATGATGTTGTCCTTCGTGCCCGCCCGCAGCGAGCCGACGGTGACGACGGCCGTCTCGGTGCCCGCGATCTCCCGGGACGCCACGGTCTGCAGCCGCATCACGGTCGACGCGGCCATCACCACGGGGTCGATCGACGCCTCGGGCCGCGAGCCGTGCGCCCCCTTGCCGAACATGCGCACGCGCAGCGCGTCGGTCGCCGCGAAGGCGGGCCCGGGGTGCGCGCCGATCGTCCCCGCGGGGAACGGCGCGACGTGCTGGCCGAGGACGACGTCCGGGGTGCCGAACCGTGCGTAGAACCCGTCGTCGACCATGGCCTGCGCGCCCTTGGCGATCTCCTCAGCGGGCTGGAAGACGCCGACGATCCGGCCCGACCAGTCGGCGCGGGAGTCCGCGAGCAGCTTCAGCGCGCCGAGCAGACAGGTGACGTGCATGTCGTGGCCACAGGCGTGCATGACCCCCTCGGTGCGGGAGGCGTACGGAAGTCCGGTGCCCTCGGTGACGGGCAGCGCGTCGAAGTCGGCGCGCAGGAGCACGGTCGGCCCCGCGCCGTTCTCCAGCACGGCCACGACGCCGGTCCTGCCGACTCCGCTCGTGACCTCGTACCCGTAGGAGGCGGCGCGGCGGGCGACCTCGGCGGCGGTGCGGTGCTCCTCGAAGGACAGCTCGGGGTGGGCGTGCAGGTCGCGATAGAGGCCGGCGAGCTCACCCTTGATCGCGTCGAGCCCCTCCAGGGCCCTGGGCTTCGCTCCGGCGTTTCCCGCGGCGGCCATGTCGCACTCCTCGTCTCTCGCGTCCCGCCACTGTACGTACGCGGCACGGGCGACAGCGCGCCGGCGGAACCGGGGCGGGCGCGACGGCGTCCCTGGACACTGCCACGCCGGGCGCACGCCACCGGCTCGTATGCGTAACGGAGAGGGCCCCACCGCCATGACAGGATCCGCGACCGCGCCCGCCACCGCCGAACGGCATCTCTACGTCACCCGGCACGGCGAGGCGACGCCCGACGAGAGCGGCTTGTCGCAGGCGGGCCGCCGCCAGGCCGCGCTCCTCGGCGAGCGGCTGCGGACCGTTCCCCTCGCGGCGATCCACCACGGCCCGCTCCCCCGGGCCGAGCAGACCGCCCGACTGATCGCCGGGCAGCTCGACGACGTCCCCCTGCGCCCCTCGGCGGCCGCGGGCGACTACGTCCCGTACATCCCGGCGAGGGAGGAACTGCCTCCGGAGACGGCGGACATGACGCTGCGGCGCCTGGCGGAGTTCCCCGAGGAGGAGCGCGGTCCCGGCCCCGCCCTCGCCCGCGAGGCGGTCACCCGCTTCACGGGCCCCGTCCCCGGCGACGAACCGCGCCACGAGCTCCTCGTCACGCACAACTTCCTGATCGCCTGGCTGATCCGGGCGGCACTGGACGCCCCGCCGTCGCGCTGGCTCGGCCTGTACCACTTCAACGCGGCCCTGACCCTCATCCGCTACGCGCCCGGCCGCCCGGCGACGCTCGTGTTCTACAACGACATGAGTCACCTGAAAGACGACCCATTCGTATGATCGCCTTCGTGTGATCGTCGGTGACCTCCCGACCGTGCCGGGGCTGCCCCAGGGTGAGCGATCCGTGCTCGAGAACTCGCACGACAACGCCCCCACGGCCGGCCTGGTCAACACCGGCCAGATCGACGACCCGCTGCGGGACGTCCTGGAGCACACCCTCGACTGCGGCGACGGCCCCGGGGCCGTCCGTCAGGAGTCGCGCGTCGCGCTCCGGGCACTGTGGTGAAGGTATTCCAGCGCGTCGAGGACCACGGTGTCGCCGTACCACTGCAGCCACGGGCCGACCGTCTCCTGGACCCGGGCCAGCGCGCCGAGCTGTGTCTGCGCGAGGCCCTTGAGCGGACGGGCGTGGTGGCTGGAGATCACGCACCGCACCAGGCCGTCGGGGCCGCTCA
Source organism: Streptomyces sp. NPDC040622 (assembly GCF_055593965.1). Taxonomy (NCBI): domain Bacteria; kingdom Bacillati; phylum Actinomycetota; class Actinomycetes; order Kitasatosporales; family Streptomycetaceae; genus Streptomyces; species Streptomyces sp. NPDC040622. The sequence continues at coordinate 591,807 of NZ_JBVIXD010000005.1, forward strand.
TCGGCACGCTGTGGCAGGCCCGGCTGCCGCTCGCCAGGATCACCTGGCGGGTCTCGTCGTCGAAGACGTCCGCGACGGCGACGTCGCGCACGGTGACCTGCAGGGAAGCGTCGGCAGCCCGGGAGCAGGACGTACCGCCCTCGACGAAGGCGAAGTAGTCCGTGAACGCCTGGGGGTGGTTCACGTGTCTCTCCATGCGCAGCGTCCCGGCCTCCGCCAGCTGGGCGTTGCCCGCGTCGCCCCCGGTGATCTCCCGCACGCGGTCCAGTGCGACACCGAGGACCTGCGCCTGGTTCTTCGCGTCGAGCGTGCCGGCGCGCAGCCCCGACAGCGAGGGCGGAGGTGTGCGCTTGCGCCCGGGGAACCACTGTGCGGCGCCCGGTTCGGGGGCGGCCGTCGTCGTCAGGGCCGCGGCGATCTGGTGCAGCTTGATGTTGGAGCGCTGCGAGGCGACCCGCATCACCTCGAACGCCTCGTCCGCGTCCGCGAGGCCGTAGCGGCCCACGAGCACGCCCTGGGCCAGGGCGACCCGGGTGCGGGCCCGCACCTGCTTCTCCAGACCCGAGACCCGCTCGCGCAGGGTCCGGGCCTCCACCCGCAGTCCTTCCTCCGTCGACCACACGCCGTCCACGGGGGACTCGGCGGTGCCCGTCTCCCCGACGGGGGCCACGACGCCGGGCGTTGCCGGGATCTGGTTGTCACTCACGGGCGGCCTCCACCTCTCGGGATCCGGGCACACGGGGATACGTGGGCCCTGCGGTGCTCTCCTCCGTGAGCACATCCCAGACCGTATCCAAGGCGCCGCCCTCGGTCACCCCGCCCCTGTCACGGTCGGTGGACCGGGCCCTGTCACCGATGGGGCCGTGCAGCCTCGCGGCGACTGATCAAATTTTCAGTCGATGGCCTGGCGCTGCTTCTCCCGCAGCAGCGCCAGCTCGGCGTCGATGGCGCCGCGCATCAGGTCACGCGCGTGATCGATCTGGAGGCCGCCGCTCAGCCAGCGCATGCTGAGCCCTTCGAGCAGCGAGGTGAGCCGCTCACCGGCCGCGGCGAGAGCGGGCGCCGGGGCCGTCGGCCGCACCTGGCCGAGCAGGGCCGCCACCTCCTGCACCCACACCAGGGTCGCCCTGGCGAGGTCCTCCCGCAGCACTTCGTCGAAGACGGCGCTCGCCCGCAGCTCGCCCCAGGCGGAGCTGTTCTCCCTGACCACCGGGGTGTCCTGCAGCTCCAGGAGAAGGGTCTCCGCGAGCTCCTCGCGCGGCGGCAGCGGCACGGCGTCCGTCACGCCGCCCGCGGTGTAGCGCTCGGCGCGGTCGCTGATGAACTCCAGCGTGTGGCGCAGGATCCCGGTGCGGTCCTTGAAGTGGTAGTAGATCAGCCCGGTCGAGACGCCGGCCTCGGCGGCGAGCTCCTCGACGCGCAGGCCACGGACTCCGCGACGGGCGATGAGCCGTGCGGCCGCTTCGAGGATCCGAGTAGTGCGAGGCGCCATGGAGCCGAACCCTACCGGGCGCGCCGTGCCCCGGTGATCTCGGGCGACAGGCCGCCGGAGGACACCCGGGCCCTGTGAGACGGGGACGGCGCACCGGCGACGCGCCCCTCCGTCCGCGGCCTCCGTCCGCGGCCAGTGACCGTTCGCTCGGCCCACTCGGCCCACTCGGCCCACGCGACAGCTTTGACTGAATTTTCAGTCCGTGTCAGAGTCGGAGCCGCTCGCCGGGCGGCCCACCGAGCCGACGGATAGCTTGATCCCCTCACGATGATCGGAGTTCACCGTGTCGTTCGCCCTCCCCTCCCGCCGTTCGGCCCTCCGCGCCTTCGCCGGCCTCGGCACCGTGGTGCTCGGCGCCTGCGCCTGCGGCCCCGGCGACGACCTCGCGGGTGCCGCGAGCACCGCGGGCGACGAGGACACGGCCGCCGGCGGGCTGCGCATGGGAGCGGAGTGGGAGAGCCACGCGCGCACCTTCATGTCGTGGCCCGCGCTGGAGTCGGTGTGGCACGAGGACCTCCGTGACGTGCGCGAGGACATCGCCGGCATCGCCCGCGCGATCGCGGAGTACGAGTACGTCGTGATGATGGCCAGGCCCGACCAGCAGAAGGCCGCCCAGAAGGCGTGCGGGCGCGACGTCGAGGTCATCCCGCTGGCCGTCGACGACCTGTGGGCCCGCGACACCGTGCCCGTGTTCGTGGAGGACGACGGCAAGGTCGTCGGTGTCGACTTCAACTTCAACGGCTGGGGCAACAAGCAGGAGCACCCCCACGACGGCAAGGTCGGCCGCACCCTCCTCGCCGAGTACGACATCCCCCGCGCGAAGGCGCCGCTGGTCGCCGAGGGCGGGTCCTTCGAGACCGACGGCGAGGGCACGCTGCTCATCACCGAGAGCTCGATCGTCAACGACAACCGCAACCGCGGAAAGAGCCGGGACACCATCGAGGCCGAGCTCAAGGAGACCCTGGGCATCAGGAAGGTCATCTGGCTGGCGGGCGTGCGCGGCCAGGACATCACCGACGCCCATGTGGACAGTCTCGTACGGTTCACCGCGCCCGGTGTGGTGCTCCTGGACCGCGCACACCCCGACACGCCCGCCGACTCCTGGTCGCGCGCGGCCGACCAGGCGCATGACGTGCTGAGCGGGGCGAAGGACGCCGAGGGCCGGTCCTTCGAGATCATCGACCTGCCGCAGCCCGATCTGTACGAGATCACCGGCGAGGGTGACGACTTCGTGTCGACGTACGCCAACTTCTACGTCGCCAACGACTCGGTCTTCCTGCCCGAGTTCGGCGACAGGAAGGCCGACCAGCGCGCGAAGGGCATCCTGCGGGAACATTTCCCCCAGCGCGACATCGTGCAGATCCCGATCGACACCATCGCCTCCGGCGGCGGGGGCATCCACTGCTCCACCCACGACCAGCCCGGCAAGCCGGCCGACCAGGGACAGTCTCAGGAGAGATCTGTGACGCGGATGTCGTCGTGGTAGACGAAGCGCGTCGGGACGTCTCCGTTCTCGATCGACTCGTCGGGCCGGTAGAGACCCCACTTGATGTAACCGAAGTCGGTCGGGTTCTCCGGGTGGAAGGTCTGCACGTGGTCGTACGTCGTGCGCAGGGTGAAGTCCGATTCGCCCGGCATCCGGGTGGAGACCTTGTAGTAGCCGGTCTTGTCGTCCGTCCAGCTCACGTCGACGCGGAAGGTCATCCACTGGCCGATGTGCGGCTTGAAGTCCTCGACCACGGTGGACTGCAGGCCGAGGACCGGCGACCGGAACGCGATGCCGTTCCGCTTGGTCATCAGGTAGAACGACGGCTTGTTGCCGCCGGCGTGCTTGCCCTGGAAGATGATGTCGCCGGTGTCCGAGTCGCCCGGCTCGTACGTCTTCCAGTCCTTCAGCAGGACGCTGAACTCGTACCGGTGCTCGTCGCCCACGTGGATCTTCCCGCCGGGCACGTCGTTGGTGGCGCTCTCGCTGCGCGGGGCCCCGTCGGACTCGTAGCCGGGATCGCCGAGCGTCACCTTGTGGGCGATCGCGTGGTCGTCCCCGGAGTCGACCACGTACGACGCGTCCTTGGCCTCGGCGTGGCTCGTGGTCAGCCCCGCGATGCCCGAATTCTTGCTGCCGTCCTTGTAGTTGACGTCCAGCAGGGTCGAGGAGCCGCGCGCCCTGCCGGGCGCGGCGGGGTCCGACGTGTCCTGACCGGCCTCGGCGGTGGCCAGGAAAGCGACCGTCAAGGTCCCCGCCAGCGCCGCGGCTCCGGCCACCCGCGTGCGCATCCTGTTCTTCTTCGACCGCGTGTGCGTCCGCCGCGTCGTGTTCCGCATGCTGTTCCCCATTCTCAGCTCACCTGCCTGTCGTCGACGCGGACGAGGTGGTGGCCGCGCATCGTGTAGAGCCGACCGCGGTCGTCGGCGTTGACGTGTGGACCGCTGTACCAGGCGCCGTTGATCTCGGGCACGACGGTGGTGACGGCGAAGGTCCTCGGGTCGAAGCGGAAGAGGGTGGTGTCCGAGACGCCGTAGACCACCCCCCGGCTGGTGACCAGGGCCGAGAAGCCGGGACAGATGCCGTGCAGGTCGGCGGTGTGCACCAGCTCGCGGGCCCGCAGGCCGACGACGAAGAAGCCGCCCTTGAGGGTGAGCCCGTACAGGTGCCCGCCGCGGACGGCCAGCGCGGCCACGCCGGTGGGCAGCGGCAGATCCAGGCGCCACCGCTCGCGTCCCACGACGGGGTCGAAGGCGACGAGCGTGCCGCGCGGCCCCTCCTTGTAGGGGTTGTCGCCGCCGAGGTAGGCGATGCCGGCCCGGGTGGCGACCGCCCGGACGAGCTGGCGGTCGTCGATGGGGTTGGCGTGGGCCCTGGACCGGCCGGTGGCGGGTGAGTACGTCCACAGGGCGCCGCCGCCCTCGGTGTCGGACTGCACGCCGGTGAGCAGCAGCTGGTTGACCGGGTCGTAGCAGAGGTCGAGCGGCCGGTTCTGCTCGCTCGGGAAGTCCGCGGCCTGGTGCGGCGGCCTGCCCCGTGCGGGGTCGTACGTCCAGATGCCCTGCGCGTTGTACTGGCCGGTGTAGAGCACTCCGTGCAGTACGCCGGCGTCCTTCGCCTCGCCGGGCGCCCGGAGGTTGACGACCTTCCCGGTGCGCAGGTCGTGGCGGGCGATGGCGCCGTTGCCGCCGAGGTAGGCGTAGCGGCGGTCGGCCGCGATTCCCATGCCGAGCTGTGGGGCCAGGGGCGCTCCCGCGGCGGCGAGTTCGGTGACGACGCAGGTGCGGGCGGCCACGTCCAGTGCGGCGACGAAGCCGTACGCGGAGACGACGGCCAGAGTGCCGTCGGCGTGGTCCACGCCCCAGATCTCGCCGAGGTCGGGTGCGTCGGAATCGACGGGGGCGATCTCCTTCGTCCTCGTCGAATAGCGGAACAGGCCGGTGTCGCCCGCGAAGTAGATCCCCTCGCCGTCCGAGGTGAAGTTCTTGACCGTCGTGCCGTCGGTGGCGACCACCGTGCGGTCACCGCCGGAGGAGAGGCCGGCCAGGTCGAGCACGGCCAGCTTCGCGGGCTCGGTCGACCCCGAGGTGCCGATCACCAACCGGCCGTCGATCACGGCGAGTTCCCGGATGCTGGGATCCTTGGCGAGCTCCGCCGGCGTGACGTCGGTGAACGTACGCGCCGACAGGTCGTAGGCGTAGAGCGACGCCCTGCCCGCGCCGCCCCCGCCGGACAGGACGCTGCCCGCTCCGACGAAGACGGTGGTGTCCGTCGCGGTGACGGCCCTGGCGAGGGTGGCCTTCGGGTCGGGGACGCCGAGGCTCGTGACCTTGCCGTCGGCCGGGGCGTACCGCCACAGGGCGGGGGCCTTGCCCGGTATCCCGCCCACGGCGTACACGGTGCCGTCCGGGGCGACCGTGAGGTCGCGGACGTCCCGGTCGCCGGTCTTGCCCAGGGCGACGGCCGGCTCGTCGGGGGCGGTCAGGTCCCACCGGAAGAGGTTGGCCTTGTCGTCGCCGGACTTGGACAGGACGCCCGCGTACAGGTACCTGCCGGTCGGGTCGGCGGCGAGCGCCTGGACGGACTGCCCGGAGGACAGCACGGTCTCGGAGACGACCTTGCGGGTCGGCAGGTGGAACCCGATGACCTTGGTGGGGGCCAGGTTGCGGGATCCGATGTAGACGGTGTCGCCGACCTGGAGTCCGCTCATGAGCGAGAACTGGACGAGGCCGGGGCCGAGGTCGGTGATGCGGACGCGGGGCCGGTCCTGGTCTGCCTGGGCGGACGCGTGTGCGGGGGCGGGCGCGGCGAGCAGCGGTGCCGCCGCGGCCGTGAGCGCGATTCCGCCGCCCGCCAGCAGCACGCTGCGCCTGCTCGTCGGCTGGGGTGGTCGCATGTGAACTCCTTCGGTTTGCGGTGCGTTGGCGTGAGGGGGCACCCGGAGGGGCTGGCGGGCCGCGCGGAAGCGCGGGGCATCGCGGGATCGGCACGGGGCCGCCCGTCAGGCGGAGGTCGCGAGGGCGGCGCGGTGCACGGCGTGGGCGAACGGTCTGCCCTCGCAGTAGCGCACGACCTCGTCCACGGCGCCGGCGGAGATGCGCCGGAGCTCCCCGCCGAGCGAGCCCGCGATGTGGGGGGTGAGCAGGACGTTCGGCAGGGAGTAGAGCGGTGAGGTGGCCGGCAGGATCTCCGGTTCGGTGACGTCGATGACCGCGTGGAGGCGCCCGGTGACGGCTTCGGCGGTGAGCGCGGCGGTGTCGACGAGGGAGCCACGGGCCGTGTTGACGAGCGTGGCGCCGTCCCGCATCGACGCCAGCCTGCGCGCGTCGATGAGGTGGTCGGTCTCCGGCAGGGCCGGGGCGTGCAGCGAGACGACGTCGGATCCCGCGACGAGTTCGTCGAGGCCGACGTGGCGGGCGCCGAGCGCCGCGGCCTGTCCCGCGTCGACATGGGGGTCGGCGAGCAGCAGGTCCAGGTCGTGGGGCCGCAGCAGTTCGAGCACCTTGCGGCCGACGAGCGAGGCGCCGACGACGCCGACGGTCCTGCGGTAGTTGCCGAAGCCGGGGAAGCGGCGTGCCCAGTCGGACACGGCCCGGTGGTCGCGGTAGAGGCCGCCGATCTCCAGGACCCGCTTGTTGGCGAAGAGGACCGCGGCGACGGTGTACTCGGCGACGGGCACGGCGTTGGCCGCCGCCGCCGAGGAGACCACGATCCCGCGGTCCCAACAGGCCTGCGTCACATGGTGCTTGACGCTTCCTGCGGCGTGCACGACCGCCTTCAGCGCGGGCGCCCGCGACAGGACGTCCCCGTCGATGACCGGGCACCCCCAGGAGGTGATCAGGACCTCCACGTCGCGCAGGGCCGGTTCGCCGTCGAAGTCCTCGGCCACGTGGTCCGGGTCGAGGTCGGCGTACGCCGTCAGACGCCGTGTCTCACAGGGCGGGAACAGCGCGTCCCGGTGCCGGCGGCCCATGGCGAACAGGGCGCGGGGGCGGGAGGCTGCGTGCGCGGGCATACGGGGATTCCTCACGGTGGTGGCCTACTTGACGGCGCCGGCGGTCATGCCGGACTTCCAGAAGCGCTGCAGCATCAGGAAGACGATGATCAGCGGGACGACGGAGACCAGCGAGCCGACGACGGCCAGCAGGTAGTCCTCGGGGTGGCCCTGGGAGAGCGCGGAGGAGTACCAGACGTACAGCCCCAGGTTGACCGGGTAGAGGTCCTTGTCGGAGAGCATGACCAGGGGCAGGAAGAAGCTGTTCCAGATCTGCGTGAACTGGAAGAGGAAGATGGTCACGAAGCCGGGTGCGAGCATCGGCAGCGCGATGCGGCAGAAGGCCCTGAACTCCCCCGCGCCGTCCATCCGCGCCGCTTCGAGCACCTCGTCCGGCACGTAGGCGGCGCTGAAGACGCGCGCCAGATACACGCCGAACGGGAAGACGAGGCCGGGGACGAACACGCTCCAGAACGTGTTCACCACGCCGACCTCGGCGGCGAGCAGGTACAGCGGGATCGCGAGGGCCGTGCCGGGGACCATCACGCCGAGCAGTACCAGCGAGAACAGTCGCTCCTTGCCGGGGAAGGTCAGCTTGTCGAACGCGTAGCCCGCGGCGACGCTGAACAGCGAGGCCAGCAGGGCGCCGACACCGGCGTACTCCACCGTGTTGAGCACCCAGCGCAGGTAGCCGCCGCCGTCGGCGTCGAAGAGCCGGCGCAGGTTCTCGCCGAGGTGGATCCCGCCGCCGAGGGCGAACCCGTTCGTGCCGAACAGGTCCTCGCGGCTCTTGGTGGACGACAGGAGCAGCCAGGTCAGGGGCAGCAGGGTGTAGAGCGTGGCGAGCGCCAGCAGCGCGGTGACCCCGGCCTTGGACAGCAGGACCGACGGCGGCTTGGCGGAGCGCCGCCGCTTGCGGGCGCGCGGGGCGGGGTCGGTCGCGGGCGGGTCCTTGGGCGCGCGGGCGCGGGATTCGAGGGTGGAGGACTTGGTCACGGCTTGCTCCCGCGGCGTGAGAGACGGGTGACGCCGAACGAGAGGACGGCGGCGAACAGGGCGATGAGCAGCGAAGCGGCTGCCGCCAGGCCGAAGTCGTTGTTCTGGAAGGCGGCCGTCTGGACGTACATGTTGGGGGTCCAGCTGCTGCCGATCGCGCTGGAGGCGTTGTAGATGACCTTCGGCTCGGTGAAGAGCTGGATCGACCCGATGACGGTGAAGAGGACGGAGAGCGCCACGGCGGGGCGGATCATCGGCACTTTGACGGACAGCGCCGTCCGCAGGGCGCCCGCGCCGTCGACCTTCGCCGCGTCCAGCGTCTCGCGGGGCACGGCCTGCAGGGCGGCGTAGAAGATGACCATGTTGTAGCCCATCCACTCCCAGACGGCGATGTTGGCCGCGGAGAAGACGGCGTTGCCGGCCGACAGGAAGCTGACGTGGATGCCGGCGGAGCCCAGCAGGTCGATCACCGGGCTCAGGCCCGGTGTGTAGAGGTAGACCCAGATCAGCGCGGCGATCAGCCCCGGCACCGCGTGCGGCAGGAACAGCGCCAGCTGGAAGAAGGACCGGGCCTTGGCCAGGCCCGTGTCGAGCAGCAGGGCGAGGGCCAGCGCGCCGCCGATCATCACGGGGATGTAGACGGCGCAGTACGCGAGGACGACGAGGAAGCCGCCAAGGAACTCCGGATCGCTCAGCGCCCGCGCGTAGTTGTCCAGGCCGGTGAAGACGTCCTCGGTGCCGCCGAAGCCGAGGCCCGAGGTGCGGGTGGTGAAGAGGCTCAGCCACCCCGCGTACACCAGCGGGGCGAGGGTGACGGCCGTGAACAGAACGAAGAAGGGTGACAGGAGCAGCGCGGCTGTCCTGCGCTGTCCACGGGTGGAGGGGGTGGCCATACCGGCCTTTCTCGGTCGGGCGGGGCGCGGCGGGGCGGCGCGCGACGGGGGCGGCCGGGGCGCGGAGGCAGGCGGCGCGAGCCGGCGGCGCTTACGGTGTGGTGACCTTCATGCCGCGCTGCTTCATGTGCGCGACGGTGGTCCGCTCGGCGCGGGCGAGCACCGCGGGCAGGTCGGCCTTGCCGTCGGCGACCTTGGGGAGCTGGTCGACGATGGCGGTGTTGGTGGTGCCCATGACGGGTCCCCAGGTCCAGCCGCGCCGGATCGCCTTGTAGGACTTCGCCCCGATGGCATAGACGTCCTGACCGCCGAAGTACTCCGTCCCGAAAGCGGCCTTGGTGACCGGCACGAGCTTCGGGTCGGCGGGGAACATGCTGCTGGTGCCGGACGTGACCCACGCCTTCATGCCCTCGGGGTCCGTGGTGATCCACTTGATGAACTCGGCGGCGGCACCCCTGTGGTCGGACCCCTTCGGGATCACGAAGGACGAGCCGCCGTACATGCCCGATGCGGGCTTGCCGTCCCAGGTCGGCACGGGGGCCACGGCCCACTTGCCCTTCTGGTCGGGGACGGTCGCCTGCTGCGCCCCCGCACACCAGCTGGTGCAGACATAGGCGACGGTCTGCCCCTTCTGGACGCTCGTCCAGAACGGGTCGAGGGTGCTCAGCGAGCGGACGAGGTCCTTGCGGGCGAGGTCGCCCCAGTAGCTCGCGACCTTCTTGGACGGCCCGTCGTCGACGGAGGCCTTCCAGGCGTCCTTTCCCGCGCTGAACCACTGCCCGCCGGCCTGCCAGCTGAGGGCGCTCAGCAGGCCGGGGTTGTCGGTGAAGAGCACCCCGCCGCGGGCGCGCGAGTCGGCCTTCTTCACCTTCTCGGTCATGGCCCGGTACGCGTCCCAGGTCGTGGGTACGCCGATGGCGTGCTGCTTGAAGAAGTCCTTGCGGTACATCATCATCAGCGGCGCCGCGTCGCGCGGAACCCCCCAGGTCCTGCCGCCGAGGTCGACCAACTGGCGGGACGCTTCCGGGAATCGGTCCTCGACCAGGGGACCGAGCGATCCGCTCAGATCCTCGATCTTCCCCTGGGACGCGAACTCCGGCAGGTTCGGGTACTCGACGACGGCGACGTCCGGAGCGGTGCCGGCCTTCACGGCGTTGGTGAGCTTGGAGTAGTACTCCTGGCCCGAAGGCACCGTCTCGAAGGTGACCTTGATGTCCGGGTGGCTCCGGTTGAAGGCCGCGGCCACCTCGTCGGAACCCTTCACGAAGGACCAGAAGGTGATCTTTCCGCTCTTCTCGGCCGCGGAGTCGCCGTCTCCCTGACCGTCTCCCCCTCCCCCGCACGCCGTGGCGAGCAGGGCGAGGGCGGTGACGGAGCCGACCAGGGTGGCTGAGGTTCTGCGCAGCATGACGTTCACCGATCGTTCGCTGGGGTGTCGAACGAAAGCATTCGCCAGGTGCAGCACATCGTCAATGCTTTTGCTTTCATTCAATGCCAAACGAAAGCAAATGATGTTTATGGTCGCCCAGACCTCCTGCCTAAGGGGTGGAAGATCCACCGGAAGCAGCCCCACTGGAGGCACGTACCCGCAGCTCGGGGCGGAGCAGCAACTCGGCGAGCGGCCCGCCCACGTCGGCGAGCCGGCGCATCATCAGGTCCACGGCCCACGTCCCCACCGCCCGCTTGGGCGGCGCCACGGCGGTGAGCGGCACGTCGCTCAGCTCGGCGACCTCGTCGTCGTAGGTGACGATGGCGAGATCCTCGGGAACACGCAGGCCACGGGCCTGGAGCAGCCCGACGAGAGTGACGGCGTCCAGGTCGTTGTGGACCAGCGCGGCCCGCACCTCGCCCGCCTCGACGACCCGTACGAGCTCCGCGAGCTGCGCCTCGAAGGGGGCGGGCTCACCGGCCGACCCGATGCGGCACTCCGGCCCCGCCGCAAGGCCCAGCTCCTGGCAGGCGGCGGCGTAACCCTCACGGATCAGGGGGGTGTTGGGGCTCTCCACCCGGGCGACGAGGGCGATCCGCCGATGTCCCAGAGCGGCGAGGTGCCGTACGGCGAGGCCCGCGCCGTACGCGTGGTCGGACGCGACCTGCTCCAGCCGTCCTGCCTGCGCACCGGCGCGGCGGTCCATCAGGACGACGGGCACGTCGATGCCGCTCAGCCACTGCTCGGCCCGCTCCGCCGGTTCGAGCCCGGCGCGCGGCATGAGCAGCAGCCCGTCGGCACCGGAGGCGACGAGCCGCCGCACCTGCTCCTGGTTGTCGGCCAGTGTCTCGCCCGAGACCGTGAGGACGACCCGCACGCCGTGGGCGCGCGCCGCGTCCTGCACGCCCCGGATGACCTCCGGGTAGTAGTAGCTCCCCGGCGGAACGACGAGGCCGAGGGCGTACGTCTGCCCCGTGGCCGTCGACCGGGGCACGGCGCCAGGGGCGGCGGGTCCGGGCGATTCGGCCTGCTGGGCGGCGGCGTTCGACAGGGCACCGCCGTGCACCCGCACGACCAGCCCCCGCCCGGCGAGGTCCCGCACGTCCTGGCGCAGGGTCACGGCGGAGACGCCCAGCTCGGCCGCCGTCTCCTTGACCTTGATCGCCCCCCGCCGCTCCACCATGCGCAGAATCGCCTCACGCCGCTCTTCGGTCAGCACGCCGCTTACCCCTCTCCTCGCGAGTGACATCGTTTGCTTTCACTCGACAAGCGAAAGGTATCAATGAGGGTGGAGGGTGTCGGTGCGAACGGGGACGACGGTGCCTGGTCAGTTGGATCCGCGGTCCGCACGCCGAACCGTGCTCAGAACGCGTACCTGACCGTGCTCAGAACGCGTACCTGACCCGCAGCCACGGCGCGTGGCCCGCCAGCAGCTCCTGGATGCGGGCCAGGGACTGCCGCTTGACCTCCTGGGCGTAGCGGACGTTGAGGGCGCCGTTCTGGGAGCGTTTGGTCTCCTGGGCGGCCGGCTGCCACAGCACGTCCTCCGCGCGCGGGTGCCAGCCCAGGTTCACGTCGTGGAGCGCCTGGTTGTGGGTCAGCATGATGATCTCGGCCGCCGCCTGCTCCTTCACGCGGGCGGGCAGGACGTCGTCGAGATGATCGAACAGCTCGGCCCAGTCCCGCTGCCAGCCCGGACGGAGTACGACGGGTGAGAGGTTGAAGTGGACCTCGTACCCGGCGTCGAGGAAGTCGGCGGCAGCGGCGATCCGTTCGCCGACCGGGCTGGTGCGGATGTCCAGCAGGCGCGCGTCGTCCGGCGGCATCAGGGAGAACCGCACCCGGGTGCGGCCCTGCGGGTCGAGGGCGAGCAGGTCGGGGTTGACGAACTTGGTCGCGAAGGAGGCCTTCGCCGTCGGCAGCGCGCGGAACGCGGCGACGAGGTCCGCGGTGTTGTCGCAGACGAGCGCGTCGACGGAGCAGTCGCCGTTCTCGCCGATGTCGTAGACCCAGGCCTCGGGGTCGCACTGGTTGGGTTCGGTCTTGGGCCCCTGGGCCCGTACGTGGCGCCGGACATGGGCGACGATCGCCTCGATGTTGGTGAACAGCGTGATGGGGTTGGCGAAGCCCTTGCGGCGGGGGACGTAGCAGTAGGCGCAGGCCATCGCGCAGCCGTTGGAAGGGCCGGGGGCGATCCAGTCGGCCGACCTGCCGTTGGGGCGCGTCGCGAGCGTGTGCTTGACGCCGAGGACGAGCGTCTCGGTCTTGGTGCGGACCCACCGGGCGATGTTGCCGTCGTTGCCGTGGAGGGCGGGGATGCGCCAGTGGCTGTCGACCTCGGTCACGCGCACTCCCGGCAACCGGGCCATGATCTGCTGACCGCGCGGGGAGTCGAGGGCGGCGCGCTCCGCGTAGACCTCGCGCACGTCGAGCATGCGGCGGGCCCGCGGACTGTCGCGGAAGGCGCCGTGCGTGGCGGCGGGCGGTGCCGATGAGGTGTCCGCCCACCCGAAGAGCGCCTGCTGCTCAGGCTCCGGCGGCACCCTCCGCTCAGACCCCGGCCCCAGCTCGCGCTCCCGCTCCCGCTTCCCCGAGACAGCTCCTGACGCCGACTCCTCCACGTACCGTTCCTTCCGCCCACTACGAAGCCGCTCATGGCAATGCCGCCCATCGCCATGCCGATGGCCATGATGTCCCGTTCACCGGCGACGCGCCTCAGCGACACCTCGCGCCCGGGAACAGCTCATCCATCGCATGAATTTCGGCTCCCTGTGTAAGAAGTGGTCCTCGGCGCGCATTGCTCGGTAAGAGAGCCGATACGAGGGACGGCGCATGACACATGCCCAACGCTTCCGGGACATCTACGAGGAGTGCTATCCACGCGTTCTCGCCTACACCACGAGCCTGGTGGGACGCCAGGTGGGCGAAGACCTGACCAGCGAGACGTTCACCGTGGCCTGGCGGCGGGTGCGGGACATTCCGCAGCCCGCGCTGCCCTGGCTCCTGGGAGTGGCCCGCAACCTGGTGCGCGAGCTGCGCCGCCGGGACAGCCACCAATACCTCCTGGCCGCCGCGGAGGCCCAGCGCCTCACCGGCGGTGACAGGGCTGCGGTCGGCGACGTCGCCGCGGACGTCACCGAGCGCGAAGCGGCGCTGCAGGCTCTGGCGAGCCTGTCCGACGCCGACCGGGAACTGCTGACCCTGATCGCCTGGCACGGGCTGACCGCCAAAGAGGCCGCACGGGTCCTCGGATGCGCCACCGCGACGCTGACCGTGCGGCTGCACCGGGCCCGTCGCCGCCTGGGGAAGGCGCTGGAGCCGGCGTACGGGGCGGATACGCCCCCGGTGCCGGGACCGGTACCCGAGCGGAAGCCGGATTCCGAACGCAGGACGCCCCCCGCACCCCCCGCACCCCTCGCACAGCCCCCCTGCGGCAGTGACCGCAAAGGAGCACTCACATGAAGAAGAACACCCGCGAACGGTCCGCGAGGACTGACGTCATGAAGGTGCTCGCGAGCGCCCGGCCCGACGAACTGGACCCGTCCGGTCTGGCGAACTCCCCGCGCATGCAGGAGGACTTGACGCGCATCATGGCCGAGGTGACGGATGCGCATACGGATACGGATGTTGCCAGTCACGCGGCACGCCTGCGCGCGCCCCGACGGCTGCGCGCGCCCCGACGACTGCGAGGACCGTTCGGGATCCGGCCGCTCGGAACCGCAGCCGCCCTGGCCGCCGTCGCGGCGACCGCGGTGGTCGTGAGCACCCTCGACCAGAACCCACCGGGCGGCGGCCCCGCGCAGTCCTCCAACGCGGCCACGGAGCCGGGCTCATCGGCATCGAACGGCCACGGAGACGCCCGAGACACCCGCCTCCAACTGCTCACCGTGGCGAAGAAGGCTGAGGCACCGACCGCCGAAGGAACGTACTGGCAGACCACCACGCGCTCGCAGGACGTGAACGTCGCCGGCCCGGCGGACGGCGACAAGGGACGCCCCATCGCCGTACGCACCAAGTCGACTTCAGAGTGGTCGGTGGGCGTGCGCCCGGGGACCCGGAGTCTGTTGGTCTCCGGTCTGCGCGCGGTGACCGAGCCCCGTACCGAGGCGGACGCCGCACGGTGGCGAGCCGCCGGCTCCCCCGCCACGCTGCAGGCGAAGGTCCCGGGCAACGACGGGGGCGGCACGCTCGGTCACACGATGGGCCCCGCACGTCCGACGGTCATGCGGACGGACTCCGAGGACAAGATCTACGCCCTCGGCCCGCGCAACGTCTCCTACCAGGACCTGCGCGAACTGCCCTCCGACAGCGGGGAATTGCGCCGACAGCTGGAGAAGCTGCACGCGCAGGACCAAGGAACCGACGCCGACGGAGCCGAAACCCGCGCCGGCCGCACGACCTACGTACTGCGGGTGGCGGCCGACCTCATCACGATGCCGGTGAAGCCCGCCGTCAGGGCGGCGGCGTACCGGGTGATGGCGGAGCTGCCGGGCGTCCGAGGACTGGGACGCGTCACCGATCCGCTGGGCCGCGCGGGCGCCGGATTCACTGCCCCGGGCACGACACGGACACCCCTGGGAACCGTGGAACAGCGACTGATCGTGGACCCGTCCACCGGCGACATGCTCGCCGACCAGACGGTGTTGGTCGCTCCGTCGCCCGACGCCCGGAAGGCGGGCCTCGACGCGGGCACGACGGTGAACTACACGGCGACGACCCGGATGAGCTGGGGCGAGCGCCAGATCATGGTGCCGGAGAACGCTCGACGCTGAGCACACGCACCCCGCCGAACACCTTATTCGCCCCCTCTTCGCCTCCTCTTCGACCAGAGCATCCAGCAGAGGCGCAAAAGCGGAAGACAACACCTGCACACCGATCGCTCCGCTGACGGGACGGAACACCACGAGACGCCTGTGGCCCGCACGGAGGTGCGTGCCACAGGCGGATGCGGGGGGGGGCCGGGGGGTGTGTGCCGGGGGGGGCGGATGCCGCAGAGAACCCGCGGGTCAGCGGCCCTTCTCAGCAGGCTCCAAAATCGCCACACACTCCACATGATGAGTCATCGGAAGCATGTCACCCGGGTGGGATCAGAGAAAACCGCAGGTCAGGTGAAGTCTCTCGTCCGCCTTGGAGCCACCAGGCGCGAAGAGCGTCAAACGAGCGTCACGGCGGAGAAAACAATGACGCCCAGTGACCCCAGCAGGGAGTGCACCACGCGTCGTCCACCGTGGTCAGGTGCCGGCTTCGGGCACCCACACGCGGGAAGCATCGATTCTTAGCAGCGTCGATCGTTTGGGCCGTTCCATGCAGGCGGCACCTCGCTCAGGAAGCGGATGACGTACTCTCCGCTGACTTCGTACCGGCCACCGGAAGCACGTACTCACCGGCGAGACGCGCCCAGTGCAGCGGGAGAGGCCGGGCAAGCGGCGGATAGTCGTCGTGGTAGCGCAGCTGGTGCGCGAGCGTCGCCCACTCCGCTGGCCTGTCGGGCGAGTCACCCGCACGCCCCGAGTCCGTCAGCGCCTTCTCCGACAGACAGCCGAGCACGGTGATCTCCAGTTGCCCGGGGTTCCACGCGGTCTTCCCGGGCGCTGTCCGGCCCTGTGCTGTGGGCACCAGCTTCATGAGCCCCTTCGGCAGATTCGCCACCGTGTGCGGCTTCGAGGCCGTACTCGCGAATACACGGCCCTCCGTAGCCGCCGTCCCCCACACACCCTCGGCGAAGCCCACCCCGTCCTCGGTGTCGTGGGCGTACCACTCCGCCACTTCGCCCCGGGCGTTGGCGTCCCGTACGAGCAGCACCCGCAGGTCGTGGCCGTAGAGCGTGTGCCGCTGTGCGGGTTCGGCCCCGAAGCCGAGCATGTCGCGGTCCAGTGCACCGTTGCGCAGGCCAGGCCAGCACTGGCGCAGATTGCCGGCGTCCGCCAGCAGCAGCGTCGGGCGGTCGCGGAGCTGGAAGAGCAGTGCTCGGATCTGCCGCTCGGTCTCCCGCTGCCTGTCCTGCTCCACGCCCGGGCGGGCAGTGGGCCGGGATCCCCCCGGGGCTGCCGAGTCATCGACGAGCTTCCCCGTGCCGGTCTCCTTCCCACCGCTCGCCGCCGGTTCCCGTGCCTGGGAGAGCAGCAACAACAGCTTCGGATACGGCACCCATTCGGCTCGGTCTGCGTCCCACCCCTCGATGACGCCCGATCCGTCCCCGGGGCGCACCCGCACCGCCACCAGCCGGTGGACGGGGCATCGCGTGGGCCCCTTCCTGGTGTGGCGCACGAGCCAGAGGGCCGCGTACTGAAGGTCGCCCGGAATGCCGGCTCCCACCCGATGGGCGGGCGGGCTGATCGCGCCCAGCTGCCGGAAGGCATCCAGCCAGGTCCACCTGGCCCGGTGCTCCAGAGCGCTGTCGGTGTCGTCGGGCGAGTTCACGAACTGGGTCAGCCGTCCCTGCCGTGCCCAGGCGATGCGCAGCGCGTGCTTGGGGTCGGAGTCCGGGACGGCTGCGAAGCGCTCCTTGCCGGCGATCTCCGTGATCACGACTCCGGCCCCGCCGAGGAGCGGGGCCGCCCGGTCCGCCACGAGCCCGCAGCGCCCTTCGATGGCTTCGGCCAGCCGGACGGCCCTGAGGCGCCCGCGGGCTCGGGTGGTCGGCAGGGCTTCGGCCAAAGGTCCCGCGGGCCGGGCCCGGACGCGGATGTCGACCCCCTCGCACTGCCACTGCCAGGTTTCCCCGTCGGCCGACGGCACTTGCTGCCCGGCGGGAAGACCAATGAGCTTGGGCAGCTCGGCGAGCAGCGCCGCACGGGTTTCCGGGGACTGCCAGAAGACGTCGATCTCCAGGGGGCGGCCATTCAGTTCGCGTGTCAGCGCCGCCCGCCGTTGCAGAGCCAGCTGGGCGTCACGGACGCTCGGGACGCGTCCGGCGCCCGAACGGGGAAGCAGGGTGGGTGTGTTGCTCCGGGTGACGCGCGTGAGGTCGGGGACCCGGGTCAGCAGGGGGCGCAGCCCTTCCTCGACCCAGGCGTCCAGATCCGCCCGCTCCCGTGGCATGAGCCCGGGTCCGACCTCGTGCGGGCCGATCGACGGGTGGTAGACGATGCCGGCGGCCACGTCCCCGGAGCCGTTTATCCAGCGTTCGGGGTCGGAGAAGAGCGCTTCGGGCCGGGGATAATTGCGCACGATGTCCAGTTCGGGCACGAGCGGTGCGGGGCTGTGCCGGCGCCAGGCCAGTTCCTTCGACCGCCGGTCGTAGCCCATCGTGTTCACCATCAGCCGGTGGCCCCGGTCCGGCCCTTCCGGCCACGGCAGTGGGGTGTCGAGCAGGACGGTCGTACCGCCGAGCTGGTGGGGGCGTACATCCAGTCGGGTGGCCCACCGGCGTACCTGGGTGGACACATGGACGCGGAACCGCGGGGCGAACGGCACGGTGTGAACGGTGATGGTGAGGCAGGCCGAGTAGTACCAGGTCTGCCGTCGGCGCTCGTATCGCTGAGGCGGCCAGGAGACAAGTCGCGCGCCGTCACCCGAGCTCTCGACGCGGAAGTGGAGTGTGGTGCCGCCCGTGCGGAACGTCCGGGCGGCCAGCCGGAAGGCGATCCACTCGGGCAGCAGGCTGTAGAGTCGCGCGGCGGGTTCGGCGGTTCCGCCCGCCGAGAGCACGCTCTCGGCGAGGTCGACCGATTCCGTCTCCCAGTGGGGCAGACGTACCGTCTCGGCCGGGTCACCGGAGCGGAGCCTCTCCTCGAGATCGGCGCCCTCCGAGTCGTCGTCCTCCCGGTGCATGCCCGCCGCCCAAGCTCCTACCACCGGGGCCAGCACGTCCGGTGGGGCGGCTTCCCGCGCGTAGAGCCACGGCAGACGGCCGTCCGTCCCGGCGTTGCGACCGGTCGCGATGACGCCTGGCGCCATCGCCTGGAGCAGGGAGTTGAGCCTGCGCACGGGGAGCCGGTGGGGGTGGACGGAGTTCTTGTCCGCCTCGGCATGCATCCCCGTGAGCTCGGCGTGCAGGTTCTCGCCGAGCCGCAGCACTTTCATCTCCTCCCGCCAGGGTCCGTGGAGCGGATCGGGTTCGTAGGCCGCGACGCGAATGTGGTGGTACACGGAATTACCTCCTGGGACAGGGGTTCGGCACTTACGGGTGGGCGGGTACGGCGGCGAGCAGCCGGGTGAGCATGCTGCGCAGTGGCGCGTACAGGGCGCCGACGATGAACTGCTCCTCCGCAGTCGTCGTGCCGCCGTCGAAATACGGGTCCAGGACGGCGAGGACGCTGTGCAGCAGACTGGATTCGGGAGTGTCGGGCCGCGCCGGTACGGCACCGCGGTTGGGGGCGAAGGCGGCGTCGACAAAGACCACCCGGGCCGGTACGCCACCGCGTACCAGTCGCCCGATCACCTGCCACAACAGGACCAGCATGTCCCAGGTGATCTGTTCTCGTACATCGTCGTCGAGACGGCTCCACGCCATCGAACGGGCGAGTACCTGGTACCAGTACGAACGGGCGAGGCGGCGGAACTCCTCCGCTCCTTCCTCGACGGTGGGTTTTCCCTGTACCAGGGTGGCGAAGTCACCGCCGGTAACGGCGCGGACGACCCAGTCGTTGACGGCATTGACGGCCAGGTGGAGGTCCTCTGGGTGCGGATGGGGCCGTGCCAGAAAGTAGACCGTGCCGATGGCCGCCTCGTCCTCCTCATTGAGGATGTTGTGGCCGCGTTCCAGCGCGAGCAGTGGCGCCACCAGGATGTCCGCCTCGAGGTCCTTCAGATGCTCGACGTCGCCCCGGCGCAGTGATCGGGCGTGATAGGCGGACGGCGCCTCGTCCTCTGCGGTGATCTCCTCGTCGTCCGACACCAGGCACAGCACCTTGTTGCGCCAGCGGACGTTGAGGTTGTGCAGCGTGTCGGCCACCACACGGGCCTCGGCATAGCTGCCGACCAGTAGAAGGATCTGGTCGCGCCCTGGAGGAAGAGAGCGCAACTCCTGCTGGAGCGGACCACCTTCAGTGACCTCGTACTCGTCTCCGCCCTCACCTAGATGGCACGCGATGCGGCGCAACTTCTCCGGGCGGTCGTCCGGATCGGTTCCCGACATGCGCAGTTTCTCGTCGCCGTCGTCGATGAACTCGAAGCGCATGGAGCTCTCGTCGGCGATGCGTTTGGTCACCTTGGTCGGCGGTTCGATGACCACACCGACCGGGACGCAGACGTGGTAGCGGCTGGACGCGCCCGCCCAGCTGCTGCCCGACATGAGCAGCAAGTGAGCACCGGGCCTGCCGTCGACGGAGGTGAGATCGGGGATGGCGCGCAGCAGCTCACGTCCCACGCCGCTGCACCGGAAGAAGGTCAGTTCGCCACTGCGGACTCCGCCCTTGTCCTCACCCGGGACGCGGAACTGGAAGCCGAGCACATTGCCCATCGGGGCCTCGGGCACCATCGGGCCATAGTCAGGCGGCCGACGGTACATCGTATTGAAGCCCAGGCTGAGGGCGGCCTCGGCGCGTGGCCACATGGCGTTGATCATGGCGAGCCGTGGTTCCAGGGCGCTGAGCAACAGTGTGAACTCGAAGCGCTCCGCGAGTTGCTTCCGCCATTCCTCGGGAGTCTGGGGCGGAGGCTTGGGCTTCCTGCGGCGTCCGCGCTTCTTCTCCTGTTCCTCCTCCTCGCGCCGCCACCTGTCGTACGCCTCTTGGTACTTCCGCTGCCGGGCGGTCATGTACTGCGGGTCGATGGCGAAGACCTCGTCCATGACCTCGGTAAGGCGGCGCCGGGTGTTCTCCGGGTTGCCGGTGTGGAGCAGTTCGTTGAGGAGGGCGGTCAACCGGCTGAAGTCCTCCTCCGTCCTGCGGTGACGGTCACCGAAGGGGTTGTCCCGGAACGCGTCGAGCAGTTTCCCGAGAGCCTCGCGGGGGGCGTGATGAGGGTGGTCCGGGCCGCTGTCGTCGGGGAGTTCGTAGCGTTCGTCGAGGAGCCCCAGCTGGAGCGTCCAGGCGCTGAAGTAGCCCGTCCGCACCCACTTGCGAAGCTCGTACCCGGCGACGAGCATCGCGTACAGCCGGTCGGTGGCCGCGCCTGCGGTGTTGAGGGCGGCGGCGAAGGTCTCGACGTCCCGTTCGGAGAGCTGAGTGCGTCCACCGGCCGCGAGTTCCCGGATCTTGTGCCGGCTCAGCTGGTCGATGAGGCCCTTGTCCTCGTCGCTGGCGAGGACCACGGCGGGTGCGAAAGTTTGGTCGAGCTGCATCTGGACACGGTCGGCCTCGTCAATGATCACGAGGTCACTACGGCGGCAGGCGAGTTCGAGGAAGCGGATGCGCTCGCCGTTCTGGGGGCGGGGCGGCTCGGCATCGATCAGTCCGGCCGGCGTGGCCACCCAGATCAGGGCGCCGACCAGGGTGCGTGCTCCGTGATGACGGGGACAGGCGGACCAGTACGGGCAACTCGTCGCCCTCTTATGCCACTCGGAGTGCCGTCCGTCGCTCGGGTCACGCCGCAGAGCCGAAGGGGGTCGGAGCCGGGAGCAGGGGGCCTCACCGTAGGCGAGTGGTTCGGTCGTCGACGTGGCGCCCTGCCGTCTGACGTTGAGCAGGCAGGACGTGCCGAGGTAGGCGAAGGCGGGGTCGTCGTGGGCGAGCAGTCGGTGCTCGCCCCGGCCCGCCAGCCGACGGTGCAATCGCTGGGCGTGCCGCTCACGGCCCGAGGAGCCGAGCACGGGTGCGGCGGCGCCGTCGGTGTAGAGGTCGTAGAGCCGGACGAGCTTGAGAACCTCAGCGACATCGGTGACGACGATGGTGGTGCGCTTGCCCAGCTTGGCGAGATGGACGGCAATGATGTCGCGCAGTGTGCTTTTGCCTGCGCCGACGATGCCGAGCAGATGCTGGATGCCATCGACCGTGAAGGCGAAGTCCTCGTCCTCCCTCGCCTTGCGGAAGGTTCCGTTCTCCTTGGTGGACAGGTCGAACGACCGTAGCCGCTCCAGCCACCGCGGTGCCCGGCCCTTGCCGGAGCGAGCGTGTTGGGCGTCCATCTCCGCCGCCGTGCGCTCCAGTTTCTTCCTGGTGAAGATCAAGGGCTCGCCGCCGCCGGCCGGTTCCAGGTCCATGTCGTGGGCGACGAGGGGGATGCGGGGGACCGGCGGCAGGTCGACGACGGCCATGGTGCGACTGACGGGGAAGGCGTGCGGGCCCTGACCTGCAACCGACAGGCGCTTGCCCGCCAGTGGTGGTGCGGCACGCAGCAGTTGCTCGTAGACGGAGAAGCGGTCGCCGGCGACGGAGAGGTCGCGGCGGGCAGCGGGTGTCTCGGCGTCCGGTACGTCGTAGGCGCGCACCCTGGGGTCGAACCTCTGGTAGGTGTCCAGCGCCTCGAGCCAGGTACGGCTCCGGCGCAGCGTCCACAGCGAGTACCTGGCGATACGCAGGGTCTTCGCCGCATCGGATGGCATCGGCGCCCAGTGCGCCTCGGCGAACCCGTACCCGCTGAACAGCACCCAGGCGCTGCCCGCGGGGCTGCCCGGCATCATCTTCTGCTGGAGGTACAGGCCGAGTTCGACCTGGCAGAGGGCTTCCAGCGCGGGCTGGGGCACGGAGGACCCCAGAAATGCTTTGAGCGCGTTGAACACGTCTGTCAAGGGCGGGGTGATACTACGCATCGTCCTTCACCTCTCGCCGGGCTTGTCCCAGGTCGGGCACGAGGTCCATGGGGATGGTGAGCAACAGCCGGTCCCGCAGGAGCGCGGGAAGCGCATCGATAAAGGCCTGCCGGTAGCCGTCCCGTCCGGCGAGCGCGTCAGGGACCACGACGAGGGTGCGGTCCGCGAGGGGTGTGTTGTCGGTGAGATGGGCTGCGAGGAGCGCTGGCTGCAGGCGGTCGTACACCTGGATGTCCACGATGCGGGGGCCGGTGTCCCTGAGCCGGTAGGCGGGCAAAGGACCGGGCAGGGTCTCGTACGCGACGCCGGCGCGCTCCAGTGCCTCCCAGGCGGCTTCGTCGGTGCGGTGCGACAGTACGAGGTACCACCGCAGCGAGCGCTGCAGGATCCACGCCTGGTCCGGCTCACGGATGAACTGCGGAGGGGCGTCGCGCGGGCAGTCCTCCCCCTCGCACCAGACTTCCGCGCCGGTGCCGGACGGTCCGGGTACGGGCACCGCGCTATC
Source organism: Streptomyces sp. NPDC040622 (assembly GCF_055593965.1). Lineage (NCBI taxonomy): Bacteria > Bacillati > Actinomycetota > Actinomycetes > Kitasatosporales > Streptomycetaceae > Streptomyces > Streptomyces sp. NPDC040622. Next base: position 614,234 of record NZ_JBVIXD010000005.1, read on the forward strand.
CTGGGGCAGGGCGGGGAGCTTGCACGAGGCGCAGTACAGGAAGTCTCCGTCGACGAGCAGGAACTCGGGCAAAGGACCGTAGAGGTTCTTGACCCGGCTCCAGACCGCCCTGTTCCAACCCGGCGCGAAGCGGTCCTGCTGGTGGACGACCGGGTGACGCGCCAGGAACGCCCTGCACTGCCGGTAGCGCTCCTCCGTTCCACTCCGCGCGTGCAGGTCCCCGAGAAGCGCGCGGGCGTGTCCCGCCACGCCTCCGTCCGGTCCGTGCGAGGCCACCTCGAGACACGACCGGGTCGGCATACGGCCGACCCGGTGCACCAGCGTGGTGCCCGGCGAGACCAGGGAGGAGGGGACCGCGAAGAGTGGGTCGTCGGACGGCCTGGTCCGGCACCACTCCCACAGCTCCGGAAGACTCCTCGGCGGCGCCTCCCCCACATCGACGCAGCGCATCACCGTGTGATCCAGCGCCCGCTGGGCGAGGCCGGGATAGGGCAGGGTGAAGGAGCGGAGCCCCTGGACCTCGGAGAGAGCCGCCACCATGCGGGCAAGTTCGCCGAAGAGGTCGCTGCCCACGCCCTCGGGCCCCCCGCCGGCATCCAGCCGATCGGTTCGACCGGCCGACCTCGCACTCATGCCACGGCCTCGCTGACGGACGACACCGTGCACCAGCGTGCCACTTCGCACCGCTCGCAGGAGCGGCCGGGCCGGGCCGCGTACTGGTCGTCCCCGTGCCAGTCGGCCACCATCGCCCGCAGCACCTTCTCGGCGGTGACTCGATTGGCCGGGGCGAAGGGATCGATGACCTCCAGGTCGGCGCCGCCGGGGCGCAGCACCTCCAACTCGACCCGCGCGCGGAACGGATCACCGCCCAGGTCACCGCGGGCGATCAGCACGACGGCCAGGGCCAACTGCGGATAACGCTCCAGCAGGGGGCGGTCGGACCGCCGATCGATAACCGAGGTCTTGGCCTCGCGCCACACCCATGACCCGGCATCCCGGTAGAGCAGGTCGGGCGCGGCCAGGACCACCACATCGGCAGCTGTGTCGTGCCGCACCACCCGGGGCTCGGTCCGCACATCCGTACCGTCCCGGACGTACCGCAGCGGACAGACCGCGGCGTGCCGCCGCAACAGCAGGGCGCCGAGTGCGCGTTCGTGTGCGGGCAGGTCGAATCCCTCCGGTACCCACTCCTCGGGGACCTCGACCGTGCAGGGCCGAGGCGATCCGTGGGCGTGCCGCTCGGCGAGGTAGGCGTGCAGTGCCCGGCCGCGCTCGGCCGTCACCTCGCGTTCGACGGAATCCGCCGTGGGCAGGTGCAGCCGGCGCATGTGGTCACGCGCCGGGCAGGCTCGGTAGGCCCGCCCGTTGGTGACCGACCAGCTGCGGCGGGGCCGGTCGTTCGTCTCGACGCCCAGCAGTCCGGGCGCTGTGCGCAGGGCCGGGCACACCGACAGGTAGGGGCATCCGCCGCAGGCGGACCCCGGGCGGTATTCCCGCCCGTCCAGTACACCGGCCAGGGCAGCGGGGCCGTGTTCGCGGTACCGGGCTCGCGCCTCTTCCCGGCTTCCCGAGAAGAGTTCCCGCGTACGGCCGTCGAAGAGCGCGAACTCCACGATCCGTACGTGCTCCGGCGGTGGTCCGGGGGCGCCCTCGGCCAGCACCAGGGCGACGGCCGCGGTGAACCCGTCGGGCGGCAGGTCCCGCAGGCGGTGCACGGGCAGACGGAGCTCGCGGTAGGCACCGTCGGGGGAAGCCAGGCAGCGGCCCCACACGGTGAGGCGGTACTCCTGGGCGTCGCGCGGGTCGGGACCGGACGGCCGGTAGCGGTACGTCCACGGCTCGGGCACCTCGTGCAGGGGGCGTTCCGGGTCGAGGGGGAAAGCCGCCTCGTACAACGTCACGCCGTGCTTGGACCAGGTCCGCAGACCGTCGTGCAAGGGCCCGGTACGTGTCCGGGGCGGGTGGCCGGCAGGCCCCGAACGGATGTCGCAGGCAGCCATGAAGGGGCCCAGGGCGAAGTGCTCCAGCCGCTCACGGCGGCGCGGTACGGGGTCGGTGGTGTGGTAACCGCGGGTCTTGAGAGCGTCAGCGGCGGGGCATCGGAACTCTCCCCCCTTGAACATTCCGGCGGATACCGTGATGACGTCGGACGTGCGAGTCACCCCGTCGGGTGGCAGCCATGGCTGTGACATTTCATGCTCCATTTCCGTACGGAGGAAAGGTGGACGGCCGTGAGGGAGATCAAGGAGGTCGGCGATGTGGAGAGGCACTACGAAGTGCTGGACATGGTCGGCGACGGCGGCCAAGGCGACCTTTTCCTCGGGCGTGACCGCAGCAGCGGGCAGAAGGTGGCGTTGAAGCTTCAGAAGGCCCGGGACCTCGGTCCCGAGAGCGCCTTCCGCTCGGCCGGCATGCATCTCGTCAAGGAGGGGTCACACATGATGATGCTGTCGGGAATCCAGGCGATCCCCGAAATCATCGCCATGGGGACACACCGACGACGCCGATGCTTGATCATGGAGTTCGTCGAGGGCCGCCAACTGCACAACGTCCTGTGGGCGGCTCGGCCCGTTAAGCATCCAGGGATTATCGCGTCCGTCATCGGCCAGTTGTGCGAAATCCTGGCGGAAGTCCACGACCGGAATCTGGTGCACTGCGATCTCAAACCCGAGAACGTCATCGTGCAACCGGACGGTCGCCTCCGGCTCATCGACATGGGCCTCGCGGTCGTGGCGGGTGAAGAGACTGATTGGTCACGTGGCACCCGCGGTTGGGCCTCTCCCGAGCAGTCCGACGCCTGCCCGGCAGGGCGGCTGACACGACGGGCCGACATCTTCGGACTCGGCTGCATCCTGCTGGAGATGACCGTGATGCGGCTGCCCTACGGCGGGCTCGAAGAGCTGGCGGAAGCAGGTACCCCGGTGCTGCCGACCGACCGGCTCGCCGAACTACCCCCGGAGTTCTCTTCCCTGGCGCTGTGGATGGTCCGGTGGGAGGCGGCGGAGCGCCCGGCGGACGTCCGTGAGGTGTTCGACCGGCTCCGGCCGTATCTGCCCCGGCTCGGCTCGCGACGGCCACCGAAACGCCTGCGCCCGGACCCGACCGAGTACTACCGCACGCATCCGCCCCGGCTATGACGGTGAGCCGACGGCCACCGACTGGGCGGGTCACCTCAGCCCTTCCAGCCGCGCCCGGACCTCCCGCACCCCCTCACCGTCCATCAGCTCACGCAGCACTATGACTCTCTCCAACTCCCGCACCGCCCCGTCGGTGTCGCCGGCGGACACCAGGACATCAGCGAAGAGCATCCGTACCTTCTCCTCGTTGGGCCAGTTCTCCTGTTCGCGGTAGATGTCGGAGGCCTGCCGGTACAGGGTGATGGCCTCGTCCCGTTCGGCACGGGCCAGGTGCACCTTGGCCAGGGTGAACAACACATCGGCCAGGCCGCTGCGCTCCGTCGTGCGCTCCACCACGCCCAGGGCGTCGGCGCACCGACGGAGCGCCCGCTCGTGCTCGCCCCGGTCGAGGTGGATCGCGCCAAGGACGTTCAGAACAGCCGCTTCCCCGACCCGGTCAGACACCTCCCGGCACAACTCCAGTGCACGGCGGAGCACTTCGTCCGCTCCCGTCAGGTCGTCCTGCTTGCGCAGGGTGAGCCCGAGCCGGTGCAGCGTACGGGCCAGACTCAGCTGGCCTTCCGAGGTGCGGTCCTCCTCGCTGAGCCGGACGGCCCTGCGCAGGGCGCCCACCGCCAAGTCGTACTCACCGAGCCGCCAATGGGTTCCTGCCAGCGAACGGCGGACCATGGCGCAATCGACCGGCGCGGCCACGGTTTCCGCCGCCTCGGCGGCGTACAGGAGGTTCTGCCGCGCATCATCGAGCAGGCGGCGGCGCCACTGGTAGATGACCAGGGCCATCGGAAGCAGCCATACGTACCGGTCGATACGCCGATTGATCGCCAAGTGAATGCCTCGCTGGACGGTGGCGTACTCCTCGTCCAGGAACGCCATCGCCTCCGCGAGGTCCGCGGGGTCGGTGACCCTGACCGCTCCGGGCTCACCGGTGGGCAAGGTGCGTTCGCGGTCGAGCACCCGGTCGCAGGCACGGACGTTGTGCAGTTGGTGTTCCAGCACCTGTCGTACGGTCGCCCTCTCGATCTCCGCGTTCACTCCGTCCGGCACCGGCCGCACGTGCCGAAGGGCGAAGGCCCGCACGAGGTCGTGCAGCCCGTAGCGGTCGCCGTGATGTTCCACCAGGTTCGCCGCCACGAGGTCCACCAGGGCCCGGTCGGTACGCGTCCCTTCGTCCACTGCCCGTCCCAGATCCATCACCGCCTCCCAGGAAGCGCTGGGCCCGGGGTGGACGGCGAGCTGCCACAGCAGCAGCCGGGCTTCCTCATTCAGCACGCGCACGGAGCAGTTGAGCGCGGCGCGGACCGACATTTCGTGCTCGGGCAGGTCCAGGGTGTCCAGCTTCGCCCGCTCCAGCTCCTTCTCCATCTCCCGCACCAGGGCAGGGAGGGTGTGCAGCGGACGCGCACCGCCCTCCAGGAGCCGGGCCACCACCACGAGGGCCAACGGCAGCCGACCGCAGAGGTGGACCAGCTTGCTGAAGGGCACGGCGTGCTTGGCCCGGTCCTCGGCTGACACTTTCTCCTGGAGTACCTCCAAGGCGTCCGCCTCGTGCAGCGGCTCCATCTTGCGGAACAGCACCTTTCTCTCGGACTGCAGTCGCAAGAGGTCGTTACGACTGGTGACGATCACGGCGCAGGTACCATCTCCGGGAAGCAGCGGCAGCACCTGCTGGGCGCTGAGCGCGTCATCGAGGACGATGAGCATCGACCGGTGGGCCAGCGCCGACCGCAGCGCGTTGCTCTTGCTCTCCGTTCCGGTCACCGTGGTGTAGGGCGGCAGCGCGGCCAGAAAGCCGTCCAGGACCTCGTCCGGTTTGGCGGGCCGCACGTCTCCGTCGGCGAATCCGTTCAGTTCGCCGTGCAGCACCCCGTCGGGAAACCGCTCCCGCAGCCGACCGGCGAGGTTCTCGGCCACCGTGGTCTTCCCGACACCCGCCATGCCGCTGATCAGGACCAGCGCCAGATTGCCGGCATCCTGTTCCTCGCACACTGCCTCGAAGAGGTCGCCGATCAGCTTGTCCTGCCCGATCGGCGTGGGCCTGCCGCCGGGCAACTGGTCGGGAACGGGGGGCAGGAGCACCCCGCCCGGCCGGTGGCTCTCTCCCCGGACCTGGTCTATGGCGCTCTGTACATCGACATCCGCTTTTCCGTTGCGCTTCTCCCACTTCTTGATGAGCCGCTCAAGTTGGGACTCCGGCAGGTCTGCGTGAGCGAGCAGGTAGAACCGGAAGATCTGGGGCAGTTCCGGCGCACGCTCGAACCATTTCTCCGTCTCCTCGCGCAGCCATTTGACCTCCCTGGACTTGTAGGCTGCGTCCAGCCGCGCGTACACGGCGGCCATCAACTCGGCCCGTAGCTCCTCCCGACGCAAGTCGAAGCCGGTCTCGGACAGTCCGTGCAGTGGTTCGTCCTCGCCGTTCCACTCCTCCAAGGCCGCGCCGAGCAGCTCGAACTGCGCTTTGCAGGTCAGTCCCTCAGCCTGCTTCACCCTTTCGCGAAAACGGAGCAGGTCGACGTCTCCCACCGGGACACGGAGTGTGCAGTAACCCGACTTGCCGCTATGGGGCACGGACTCCTGGCCCAGCCGCTTTCGCAGGTCGGCGACGGCACGGTCAACCCGGACGCCGACATTCTCGTCGCCCTCCCACAGGACCTCGGCTATGTCCTTCCTGGTACACCGGCAGCCTGGTGAGGTCACTAGGAGAGCGAACAGGGCCGCCACCTTCGACCCTTCGACCACCCTTCTGCCGCCGTCCCCTTCTGCTCGCACCGGGCCCAGCACGTACCCCTCCATCGCACTCCCCCTCACCGCGCCGCAGTCAGTGATCCGGCCCCGCGTCGGCGCTCCTTCATCTGTGCGCCGCGCTGTGCCGCTTCACACGCGCTTGCTTCTTCACGCCCCCCGGAGGACTCAGTTATCCCTCAGTTATGGCTCTGCGGCCCCGCTTCTCCCCCGGGCACGATGGCACCAGCCGCTCGCAGAAGCACGAAACGGCGGCTTAGTCATCCATCGACCCATCAGAGAGGAACCGCGAACCCGATGAACAGCCGTCAGCGCAACCGCCGGGCAGCCCGTCTGCGCCAGTCCCCCGACTGGCCGCCGAGCCGCCGCCGGCGGGCGGCCGTCCGGACCGAGGACACCACCCCGGCGACCCCGCCCAACGAGACGCCGGACACCTCGTCCTCCGAGACCGCCTGAGCGCAACACTTCGTGGGTGCCCGTTCTGAACGGGCACCCACCCGCCTCGCGAATTCCGTCACCGGCGAGCTCGCGGCCTGGCTGCAGCACTCGTCACGCGCTCGTGGTCAAAGGCGGCGTTACCGGGTCGAGAAGACCACTACCGCATACTCACGCGTCAAAGCGAGGCTGGTGGGCCTCATCTCCGCTTGACGCGGATACGAGGCGGTACGCCCCCACCACAGGACCCACCTCGTCCAGCATCTCGGCATCTCCAGCACCTCTGGACTCAGGTTCCCTCAGTCCGAAGAAAGGATATTTCCTGATGTATCCACCGCGCAGCAGTGCGTTCGCCTCGGTGAGGCGGCACTTCGACGATCCCCGGACCAGTGACGCGGTCTTCGTGCTCGTCCCCACGGACGCCGATGGGGCTGATCCGGTCCGGCTGACCGCCGCCGAGACGCACGATGCCTTGTACGGCTCCGACTCCGACCCGCAGTTCGCCACCGCGGTCTGGAAGGAGGTCATCCGCACGGCGCAGAGCGACCTGACTCCAGACAGCTCGGGGAAACTCCTGGCGATCTGGCTGGCCCTGCCCCGGTTGACCGGGACGGTCCACCGGGTCTGTACGCGCCTGCGGGCCGACCGGTCAGACATAGAGGCCGAGATGGTCCTGGCTCTCCTGGAGAAGCTGGCGGATCGGGACGGCGCGAGCTGTCTCACCGACTCCTCCCTGCTGCACGCGGCGCGCGCCAGGGCCTGGCATCTCGCCCGGGAAGGGCTGCGGGAGCTTCCCTCCACCCAGATCGAACGCATCACCGAGGAGCATGCTCTCATTGCGTCCGGCGAGGAGGCGGACGCTCCGGCAGCGGAGGGCCTGGACGTACGGGTCGACCGTCCGGACGGCCCGGACGGGCTGTGCGCACCGCTGCGTTTCCGGGTGCACCCGGAGCATCTGCGCCGACAGGGAATCTTCATCGACACCGACGGCGGGTCGCAGGACCGCCCGGCGGGTCACAGCCCCGGGAAGAGGCGACGGCCCGGGCGCCGCGCGGACACCCGGCCGGTCCGCCCTGCGGGGAGGCGGGGGTGAAGGACCCGGCAGAGGGCCGCCTCAGTTTCGCGGAGATGTTCGACCTGCCCGTCGCGGTGGACCTGCGAACGGCGGCCCGAGCACTCGGAATCGGCTCGACGACCGCGTACCGGCTGATCCGCGAGGACGAGTTCCCCTGCCCCGTCCTCCGCATCGGACGCAGGTACAGGATTCCGACCAACGAGCTGATGCGCGCCCTGGGGATCGAGGACCGCCCGCTGTACAGCGTGGACCCGGAAGAGGACACGGACGATCCGAGCGTCGGCTTCTGACGGTAACCACCGTGCGACTCCGCGGCATCGGCCACGGAGCCGCACGGCCATGCCTCCTACGACGGGCCGTTCGCCGCCGACGTGCGCCGCACGGTTCTCCACGGCTGCTCGGCAATCGGAGGGCGAAAGGATGCCCTCCTTCTTCGCCGAGCGGTTCGCCGGCCGACGGCCCGCGCGCGTCGGCCAGTTCGTGAACCCGTCGGCGATCACCGACCCGAGCTACGGCGAGCATGCCCGTCAAACGGCCCGGCGGCCCAGCCCTACGCACCGCTCGCCACGACCGCCTTCGAGGGGATGACCCCGAAGGTCCTCGTCGTCGTGGGCACGAAGGACTGGCACCCGCCTAATCTTCTCCGACCGGCAGGACCGGGGAAGCAACGCCTACACGGCGTCTCCCGCACCGAAGCCACCAACAAGGACTCGACCGCGTCACCGCCGCACGAGTCCTCGTCCGGGCGCACCTGCGCGCCTGAGTTGTGCCCGCAGAAACCGGACTGGTACCGGGCCACCGCGGTCCGCGCATCAGCTCCCACTGCTCCCGGTCCCTCCCACGACGGCATCGATCCCGCTCCCGTCCAAGGCAGCGGCGCGCTCAACCTCTTCCAGGGAACCGACCAGGCCGGTCTATCGCTCGCCTTCTACGTCGACGCGGCCACCGGCCACTGGTCCGCTCTCGCCTGTCTCGACGACACCCGCGCCGGCACCGACGGCACCGGGTCCGCCGAGCACAAGCTGCGATGGCGTGCCTGGCTGCAGTGGTCGAACGTCCTGCAGTTTCTCGCCCACCACGGCGGCGACGGCGTGCAGCTCACTACCTCCACCGCCGCCGATTTCGATCCCGGGACGCTAAAGGCTCTCGGCGGCATCGGTGAACTCGAGACGCTCGTTCTGCGACACGGGACAGCGCCCAAACTTCCCGTATCGGCGGAGGTCACAGCAGTCGAGGCCGCGCTGCGGGATCTGCTCTGGGACACGGAGTTCCTCGAATTCCTCGACGAGGACGAACCCGACTCTCCGTTGGGCCGCCTCGGACACGCGCTGGCCGATGCGGGGAAGTCCGCTCCCGCGTTCGGACATGAGCTCGGCGAGCGCGGCTGGGTCGCCGACTTCGCCTGGAACGTCGAGGGATTGCGGATCGCCGTGATGGCCGAGCCGCACCAGACGGACGACGAGGAGAGCGACAAGACCTGGCGGGCCTACCGCGATGCGGGGTTCACGGTCCGCACCGCCGACGAGTGGCTGGACCACCTCGACGGGCTTCTCGCTCTGCTGCCCGACACCACCGACCACCGCGCCTGACGCCCCGGCCTCCGGACCTGGTCCGGAGGCCCCGACGAAGAACCGAGTGCCGACCGATGACCGCACGCCTGAGCCTGTACCAGAAGGCCGAGAACGAGCTGTACAAGATGGACTCCTCGGTCAAGACGAAGTTCTACGACTTCTGCCACCAGTTCCGTCTCGACCCCGACCATCCCAGCCTTGACCTCAAACCGCTCAAGGGCGATGGCCGGATCTTCCGCGCCAAGATCGACAGGTCCTACCGGGCGCTCCTGTCTAAGACAGGCATCGGCAAGGACGGCGTCGAGCAGTGGCTGATCGTGGCCGTGCGCCACCGCAAGCACGTCTACGAGGAACTCACCGTCGCGATCAACCGGATCACCGGTGAGATCGAGTTCGTCGACCTGGGCGTGGTCGGGCAGAGCGTGCTGCAACGCGCGGGGGTTCAACTCACCCCGGCGCCAGATGAACATGGCGACGACCGCGACGATGCACAAGGCAAGGCAAGCGGAGACAGCCCCCAGCCTGCAGGCGCCCCGGTTCCCGAACCGCCGTCCCCAGCCCCGGCCGCACCTGTGCTCGCCGGATGCACCGCAGAGCAACTGCGTACGCTCGGCGTGGCCGAAGCCCTCATCGAGCTCGCCCTCACCGTCACCACCGATGAGGAACTGGACGAGCTCATCTCCGGCGCACCCCGGCTCACCGCAGAGGTGCTCACCGGCCTCGGCGCAGGTCTCAGCTTCGATGAAGTCGAGCGCGAGATCACCCGGCCCGCGGCCGCCGAACTCGAACCCGGCTTCGAGGACGACATGGCCGCCGCCCTCGTGCGGACCGCGGTCACCACTGTCGACGACGACATCCGCAACGTCCTGGCCGAGGGCAACTTCCGTGCCTGGAAGGTCTATCTCCACCCCACCCAGCGCAAGATCGTCGAGCGGAACTACAGCGGTCCGGCCCGAGTCAGCGGCGGTCCCGGCACCGGCAAGACCATCGTCGCCCTGCACCGCGTCGCACGCCTCGCCCAAGCACTCCCGCCCGGCCACTCCAAGCCCATCCTGCTCACCACCTACACCAAGAACCTCACCGCGGACCTCCGCTCCAGGCTCACGTCGCTGATCGGCCAGGAGTTGCTCGCCCGAGTCGACATCAAGCACATCGACCAGCTCGCCCAGAGCGTCCTCAACGACAACATCGCCCCCGGCGCCCAGCGCAGCCTGCTCCCGCAGGAACGCGCTCTGGAACTGCTGACCGAAGTCCTCTTCGAGCACGACGAGCGGCGCTGGAGCGCCGAGTTCCTGCTCGACGAGTGGGAGCAGGTCATCCTCGGCCAGTCGATCGCCACCCGCCAGGACTACTTCAAGGCCCGTCGCGCCGGCATGGGACGCCCCCTGACCCGCCCCGAACGCGCCGCCCTGTGGAAGCTCATCGACCAGTTCACCCTGCGCCTCGGCATGGGCCGGGAAACCTGGGCCCAGGCAGCGGAGCGCGCCGCCCGCCTGGAAATGGAGCGCGCCCGCAAAATTCAGGCGCGCGGTGAACTCAAGGAAGCCATCGGCGGTGGCGACCTCATCCATCGGGACGCCACTTCTTCCGCCCAGCGCTACCTCAGCCACCGCTACCGCCACATCGTCGTCGACGAGGCCCAGGACCTCAGTCCCGCCCACTGGAAGATGCTCCGCGCAATGGTCGCGGAGGGCCCGAACGACCTGTGCATCGCGGGCGACACCCACCAGCGGATCTACGACCGCCAGGTCACCCTGTCCACCGTCGGCATCAACATCCGCGGCCGCTCCTCGAAGCTCACCCTCAGCTACCGCACGACCCAGGAGATCCTCGACCAAGCGGCCAAGGTCGTCTCCACCACCGGCTATGACGACCTCGACGACGGCACCGACACCCTGACCGGCTACCACTCCCTGCTCCGCGGCCCCGTACCGGAGATGATCGCCTGCGCAGACTGGGCCGACGAGATCAGCCAGCTCGCCAAGGCCCTCAAGATCTGGCGCCAGGAAATCACACGCCCTGCCGAGGACGGCACCGTACGCGACCCCAGCGGTGCCATCGCCGTATGCGTCGCCGACGGCGACATGGCCGGCCGCGTCGCAGCCGACCTTTATCAGAGGCACGACATCACCACTGCCACGCTCACCAAGGACGGTCCGCAAGGCGACGGGGAGGTCCACATTGGCACCATGCACCGTTTCAAGGGCCTCGAATACCAGAAGCTCGCGGTCATCGGAGTCGGCGACGGCGTCGTGCCGCGTACCTCCATCATCGAGAAATATGCGACGAGCGACCCGAACCGCTACGAACGCGAACTCAAGAAGGCCCGCAACCAGCTCTTCGTCGCCACCACTCGGGCCCGCGACGCGCTGCGCATCTCCTGGCACGGGCAGCCGAGTCCGTTTCTGCCGGTGTAGCGGAGCGATCGAGGCCAGTCAGCGAAGGGGCAGCCCCCTCCGTTCGCCGGACAAGAGTCGGCCGCCTGCCAGACACGGCCTGACCAGCGCATCGTGGTCTCGTCGGCTACCGGTCCAGGAGCTGATCAATCGCTTGGATGATGTGCTGTACGGTTCCCGGGTTGGCCGCAAGGGCTGACAGAGAGGCGCCTGGCCAGCCGTTGAAGCCCGACTCCCGCTGCGCGGCCAGCTTCTTCCCCAACTCGCCCACGGGCGGTAACGCATCCGCGAATCCGGCCACAGCTTCACGTCCCAACCGCTTGGTGATGGAGCCGAAGCTGAAGGCAAGTTCTCCGGCCGCGTCTCCGTCGTACAGCGACAAGGTCCCGACCGGCACCCACTGACCTGAAGCCTGGTAGTGGAGATTCATGCTCGGATACCTGGCGGTGCCTCCCACGAGTCGCCCCCGCTCCTGTGCGTGGTCCAACAAGGCGTTGGCGACACGACGCACCTCGGGCGTGCAGCGCCTGTCGAGGGCGGCTTCCAGTTCCTCACGCGTGCGAGGTGCACTGCGCTGCTGGCCCGAGGGGGACTTCGCGGCTGTAGCGACTTCACCGTAGACACGGGGCACCAGAACCTTCAGCTCACCAGCACCGCGGTACTGGGTCAGTTCCACTGCGTACACGTCGGTGTGGCGCATCTGGCGATTGAGAAACTCCACGATCGCGCGGAGCTCCAGTGGGATTCTGTCGGCGACGAACAGCAGACGCATTTGTCCAGCTGCCAGCCTCTCCTCCACAAGTGCCCAGAAGTCGTCCGGGGAGCGTTCATCCAGCAACTCCCCGTACACCTCAGCCAGATCACGGCCATCAGCCCTGCAGGTCTCTTCGAAAGAGCGCTGCAGCAGGGCCGCCGGCCAGTAGCGGGCTCCGTTGGCGGCGTAGTCGAGCATCTGCCCCACCACCGCGCGGCGGATCCGGGTGTCGGTGGCTCGTTTGACCTCCACGAGCGTCGGTACGCCTTCGGCATCGACGAAGAGGTGGTCCAGCCAGTACGCGGAACCGCCGTCCGCGCTCGTGGCCACTCCCATCTCCCGCGCCACCAGCACAAGACGCAACGGACGTCCGTCCCCCAACGTGCCGAAGTCCAGCACCCGAGGATGCCGCGCCAGCAACTCCTGGAACTCTGCTTCTGTCTCGAACCCGGCGACTTCCAGCGCCTGCAGCCCTTGCCCCAGCAAGAACACCGGCTGATCCGTCACGCCCTGCCCCTTTCAGTGAGCTGTGGCCTCGGCACTCAGCCACATGCACCCTGATTCATACCGGGAGTCACTGACACGTCGACAGAGCGAGCTCCCGATAAGCGCCACCGTCTCCGTACGTAGACCGTGCAGTACGTCCCGTCCGAACGAAGGTCCCCTCACCGCGTTCGGAATTACTACGGAAGCGGCGGGAACTGTCCCTCCCGAGGAGCACACCGGGGCCACGGGAGGACCGCATGCACGGCGACCTCAACGAGCGACAACATCATGTCCTCAGCTGGGTTGGCCAGGGCTGTCCCGACGGAATCTGGCCGGACAGCACCCACAAGGTCAGCGCTCAGGCCCTGCAGAGCCGAGGACTGATCAGAATCACCAAGCGGCGTGGGCATTGGAACGCCGCGCTCACCGACAAGGGACGGCGAGCTCTCGCCGACAATCCACCGCATCTCGGCGCCGCGCCCGAGGCACGCACGAACTACACCGACCAGCTCCTCGAAGAGCTGAGAGCCAACAACAACTACCCCGTCAAACCAGTCGAATCCGGTCCACGCTCGGTGAATTGGTCATCGCGGGTCAGCGCCGCACGTAAATCCGGCAAAATCCCCCACACGCAGCAGCTCCGTGGAAAGCAAACTGACTACGGCTACGAAATCAGGCTGACCGACATCCCCGCCTGGCAGCTCATCGATCTCACCCCCATCACCGTCCCGACCAAACTCATCCGACCCCACCGCGTGGTCGCCGCACTCTAACAACACCCACGCCACATGGGACTGACCAAAGCCGTATTCAACCGAGCCCTGCGCCTCACCCAAGCGCTCGTTACAGCCACCGAATCACACGGCCACACAACAGCACCAAGCCCTGTACCGAGCACTCCCCCGTCCCGTCACCGCCGGCACGCAGCACCGCACTTCACCATCACCGCCCAGGGTGAGCGCCTCGACGTCCCCATCCTCCAGGAACTCGACCACCACAAACACATCCCCACCGACAAAGAACGCGCCGACGCCGCAAAGCACACATGGATGTGCGTCCCCCGCTTCGACTACACCCCCGCCAACAGACTGCGATTCACCCTCCGAGGCGGCACCCCACACCGCGGAACCGAATGGGCCGACCTCGACAGCCGGCCGCTGGAAGACCAACTCCCCGAAATCATCCAAGAAGTCAACCTCCGCGGCGAAGCCGCCGAACGCAACCGCCGAGCAGAGGCGCAGGCCGAGGAAGCGGCACTGCAGCATCAGGAAAACGCCCGGCGCAACGCCCACGCCGCGTACGCCCACGCCTACCGCGTCAAGCGCCTCGAAGAACAGACAGCAACCTGGCACGAAGCCAAGCGTCTGGCCGAGTACGTCACAGCGGTACGCGAACGCGCCACACCCCTCCCCCCCCCGGACACGAACGGACTGAGATCAAGGAGTGGCTCACATTCGCCGAAGCCCACCTTCAAGAGCTCATCGACACCGCCACGACGCCGACACTGCCCACGCCGCCAACACCCAGCAGCGCCGATCTCGCACCGCTCCTCGCCCAGAAGGCGTTTGCAAACCGCACTTCCCCTCATTCGCAAATGAGGCCATAACCGACAGGGGCGCACCAAGAAACGGCAAAGACGGGGCCGCAGGACTTCACGCCCGATACCTGCCATCTGCGAGGACGCACGCCTGACGCCCCATCAGAAGGTGCGTCAAACGTGCGTCACGAGGGCTCCGCGTGCGTCACTCATGCGTCAAGATATCGCCCGTAACGCCCACATCGCACATAATGCGCACGCACGAAACCGCAGATCAGGAGCCCTTCGCGGCCGGCTCCAAAATCGCCACGCACTCCACATGATGCGTCATCGGAAACAGATCAAACGCCCTCAGCGTCCGCACCCGATACCCCCCCTCCCTGAAGTACCCGATGTCCCGCGCCAGCGCGGCCGGATCGCACGCCACGTACGCGATGCGGCGGGCGCCCAGGCCCACCAGGTGCTTCACCGTCTGCTTGCCCGCGCCCGCGCGCGGGGGGTCCAGGACGATCAGGTCGGCCTCCGTGATGCCCGTGCGCGGGAGGACCGCCTCGACCTTGCCCTGTTCGATGCGGACGCGGTCGAAGGCCGCGAGGTTGTGGCGGGCGTCCTCCACCGCGCGCTTGCCGGACTCGATGCCGAGCACCGCGCCCTTCTCGCCGACGCGGTCCGCGAGGGCGCCGGCGAAGAGGCCGACGCCGCAGTAGAGGTCGAGGGCCGTGTCGCCCTTGCGCGGGGTCAGGCCCTGCATGACGGCGAGCATCAGCGTCTCGGCCGCCTTCGGGTGGACCTGCCAGAAGCCGCCGTTGCCGACCCGGTACGTGCGGCCGTCGGCGCGTTCGCGGACGAAGGGGCGGCCGTGGACGCGGTGGACGCCGCCGTCCTGTTCGGCGACGCGCAGGACCGAGACCGGCTTGTCCAGCTCGACCAGGGGCAGGCGCGCGCCCGGCTTCGGGGCGAGGATCACCTGACGGTCCTGGGAGCCGCTCGCCGCGATCGCCTCGACCGACGCCATGCCGGACCAGTCGTGCTTCTCGATGCCCAGCTCGGAGACGCCGGTCGCGGCGATCATGCAGTGCTCGACGGGCTCGACCTCGTGCGAGCGGTGGCGGCGCAGGCCCGCGTTGCCGTCGGGGTCGACCGCGTACTGGACGCGCGTGCGCCAGGCGGGGACCTCACCGGGCGGCAGCTTGTCGCCCTCCGCGGGCATGACCGTGCCGTCCCAGCCGGCCTCCTCGGGGGTCAGGCCCGCGAGGCGCTGGAGCTGCTCGGCGATGACCTCGCCCTTGAGGCGGCGCTGGGCGCCCGGCTTGGCGTGCTGCCAGTCGCAGCCGCCGCAGCGGCCGGGGCCCGCGTAGGGGCAGGGGGCCTCGACACGGTCCTTGGAGGGGTCGAGGATCGTCACGGCGTCGGCCCGCAGGAACCGCGCGCCCTCCTCGCCCTCGGTCACGCGCGCGATGACCTTCTCGCCGGGCAGCGCGTGCCGTACGAAGAGCACCTGGCCCTCGTCCGTACGGGCAATGCAGTGGCCGCCGTGGGCGACGGGGCCGATCTCGACCTCGTACTCCTGCCCGACCAGCGGGACGCCCGGCTCGGCGGCACCCGCCCGGGCGTTCCCCGCCTGCGACTTCTTCGGTTCTGCCTGCATGGCGGGGTGACTCCACAACGTAAAAGGGGAACGGCCGGACAACAGCCCACCAGTCTACGTGGGTGTCGTCCGGCCGCTCGCCACGAGCCGGTCGAAGGAGGGTGCCCCGCCGGGGTCAGGCCTTCAAGGAGGGTGCCCCGCCGGGGTCAGGCTTTCAAGGAGGGTGCCCCGCCGGGGTCAGGCCTTCAAGGAGGGTGCCCGCCAGGGTCAGGCCTCCAAGGAGGGTGCCCGCCAGGGTCAGGCCTTCTTCGTCGGTTCCTTCTTGTTCTGCTCCTTGGTGCGCCTCGGCTTCTCCACCGGGCCCCGCCGCACCGCACCCGGCGCGTTCCACTCCGAGCGCCTGCGGGCCCGCTTCTTGGCGGCCTCGGAGGAGTCGAGCTGGTACGGGACCGAGGTGACCATCACGCCGGGCGTGAAGAGCAGGCGGCCCTTGAGGCGCAGCGCGCTCTGGTTGTGGAGCAGGTGCTCGTACCAGTGGCCCACCACGTACTCGGGGATGATCACGCTGACGACGTCGCGCGGGCTCTCGCGGCGCAGGTTCTTCACGTACTCGATGATCGGCCGGGTGATCTCGCGGTACGGGGAGTCGAGGACCTTTAGCGGCACGGTGATGCCGCGTCGCTCCCACTCCTCCTTGAGGGCCTTGGTCTCCACCGGGTCGACGTTGATGCTGAGGGCTTCCAGGGTGTGGGAACGCATCAGCTTCGCGTAGGCCAGGGCGCGCAGCGTCGGGCGGTGGATCTTGGAGACCAGGACGATCGAGTGGACCCGCGAGGGGCGCACGCTGTCGTCGTTCGGGGTCTCCGGGGCGGCGATCTCCTCGGCCACGCGGTCGTAGTGGCGACGGATCGCCGACATCGTCGCGTAGAAGATGCACATGCCGAGCAGCGCGACCCAGGCGCCGTGGGTGAACTTGGTGACCAGGACGACGACCAGGACCAGGCCCGTGAAGAAGGCGCCGAAGGTGTTGATCGCGCGGGAGCGGATCATGTGGCGGCGCTTGTTCGGGTCCTTCTCCTTGGCCAGGTGGCGGTTCCAGTGCCGGACCATGCCGATCTGGCTGAGGGTGAAGGAGACGAAGACGCCGACGATGTAGAGCTGGATGAGGCGGGTCGAGTCCGCGCCGTAGATGACGACGAGCAGCGCCGCGGCGCCCGCGAGCAGCACGATGCCGTTGGAGAACGCGAGGCGGTCGCCCCGGGTGTGCAGCTGGCGCGGCAGGTAGCGGTCCTGGGCCAGGATCGAGCCGAGCAGCGGGAAGCCGTTGTACGCGGTGTTGGCCGCGAGGAAGAGGACGAGCGCGGTGGCCGCGGCGAGCACGATGAACAGGAAGCTGCCGTTGCCGAAGACCGCCTCGGCGACCTGGGAGATCACCGGGTTCTGGACGTAGTCGCTGCCGACGGCGACGCCGTTGTGGATCAGATCGTGCGCCGGTTTCTCGGCCATGTGGACGTTGGTCGCCATGGCGAGGCCGATGATGCCGCAGAACATGGTGACGGCCAGGCCGCCCATGAGCGCGAGCGTCGTCGCGGCGTTCTTCGACTTCGGCTTGCGGAAGGCCGGGACGCCGTTGCTGATCGCCTCGACGCCGGTGAGCGCCGCGCAGCCCGAGGAGAAGGCCCGCAGGAGCAGGAAGACGAGGGCGAAACCGGCCAGGCCCTGGTGCTCCGGCTTGATCTCGTAGTCGGCGGTGGGTGCCTTCATCGTGTCGCCGAGGACGATGCCCCGGAAGGCGCCCCACACGATCATGATGAAGACGCCGGCCACGAAGACGTACGTCGGGATGGCGAAGAGCTTCCCGGACTCCCGCACGCCGCGCAGGTTCATCACGGTGAGGAGCACGATCACGGCGACCGCGCAGAGCACCTTGTGCTCGACCACGAACGGGACGGCGGAGCCGAGGTTCTCGATGCCCGAGGAGATCGACACGGCCACGGTCAGGACGTAGTCGACGAGCAGGGCGCTCGCGACGGTGAGTCCGGCGCGGGGGCCGAGGTTGGTGTTGGCGACCTCGTAGTCACCGCCGCCGCTCGGGTACTCGCGCACGTTCTGGCGGTAGGACGCCACGACCGTGAACATCAGCACGACGACCGCGACGGCGATCCACGGGCTGAAGTGGTAGGCCGACACACCCGCGATGGAGAGGACGAGAAGGACCTCTCCCGGCGCGTACGCCACAGACGAGAGCGGGTCGGACGCGAAGACGGGGAGTGCGATGCGCTTCGGCAGGAGCGTTTCTCCGAGCCGATCACTGCGCAGTGCGCGCCCGATGAGGATCCGTTTGGGCACGTCGGTCAGTTTGGACACGCAGAGGATCGTAAGCGTTCGAATGGGGGCGCGCCCACCCACCACCCCCATCTGCACCCGTTCTCGGCCTTGTGCGATCCTGCGCCCCTCTTCATTTCCGGCATCAGGCCTGGAAGAGGGGCGCAGGGCGGCCGCGAGGGCCCGTTTTCCGGCGTCCGGCCGGACTTTTAGGCGTCGTCCACTGATCCTTCAGTACTGTCCGCTGAGCGGACGGGATTCCTCCGTCACCGGGCCGCCGTACCGCCGCGAGGCCAACGCCTGCGCCCTGTGGATCGCGCGGGACGGCCACCAGGTGGCGCGCCCGAGGAGGAGCAGCGCCGCGGGCAGGATCATGACGCGGATCACGAACGCGTCGAGCAGGACGGCCGCCGCGAGGACGAAGCCCATCTGCTTCATCTCCAGGATGTGCAGCATCACGAAGCTCGCGAAGACTGTGACCATGACGATCGCCGCGCTGGTGACGACCTTGGCGGAGGACGCGATGCCCTCGAGGACCGCCTGGCGCGTCGGCACGCCGTTCAGGGCGGCCTCGCGGATCCGGCTGACCACGAAGACCTGGTAGTCCATCGACAGCCCGAAGAGGATCACGAAGAGGAAGAGCGGGACGCGCGAGGAGATGCCGCCGAGCGAGACGAAGGACAGCAGTTCCTCGGCCCAGTCGCCCTGGAAGACGAGGACGAGCAGTCCGAGGGCGGAGGCGACGGAGAGCATGTTCAGGACGGCGCCGAGCAGCCCCAGGACGACCGAGCGGAAGGCGAACACCGTCATGACGAAGGTCATCAGGAGCAGGAAGCCGAGCACGAGCGGCAGCTTCTCGTTCTGGTGCTCGACGTAGTCCGTGCCGCGCGGCACCTCGCCGGTGACGGCCGTCTCGACGCCGGACAGCTTGCCGACGGTCGCGGGGAGATAGTCGTCGCGGAGGTGGTCGAGCGAGTCCTCCGCCTTCTTCGAGTACGTGGGGTGCGGGGCGTTCAGCTCCAGAGTGGTGGTCCTCCGGTCTTCCGAGGAGCGGATGAGCGGAGCACCTGAGGGGTGCGAGAAGAGGGGGTCGGACGCGGCCCGGCGGTCGAGCGCGGTCAGGGCCTCGCGCACGTCACCGGCGTGCGACGCCTCGGCCCGCACCACGACCAGGTGCCGGACGCGCTGCTCCGGGAAGGCGTCGAGCAGCCTGTCGTACCCCTGCATCGCCTCGATGTCGCGCGAGAAGCTGTCCCGCGCCGGGTTCTTCAGGTTCATGTCCAGCGCGGGCACCGCGAGCCCCAGCATGGCGAGGACCGCGAGGCACAGGGTCAGCGCGGGGTGCTTGCGGGCGGGGGCGAGCAGGGCGTTCCAGACGCGGCCGGGCTTCTTCTCGCCGTACGTGTCGTGCGCGCTGGGCATGTCGCGTGTGCCGGGCGTGGTGGGCGTGCCAGCCGTGTCGGGCGTGGGCGTGCCGTACATACCGTACGTACGGACCGTCTTGCCCCGGGCGAGGCGTTTGGCCGCACGGCGTTCGGCCCGGCGGCCGAGCTTGACCAGGAGCGCGGGGAGCACCGTGACGGAGCTGGCCACGGCCACCGCGACGACCAGGATGGTGCCGCTGGCGAGCGAGTCGAAGATGACGTCACCGGCGAGGAAGAGCGCGGTGGTGGAGACGATCACCGCGATGCCAGAGACGACGATCGCGCGACCCGCGGTCGCCGCGGCGGCCTCGACGAGCGCCTCGGAGGTGAGCCGGCCGCCCGCGCGGGCCCGCTCCTCCCGTTCGCGCTTGAGGTAGAAGAGCGTGTAGTCGACGCCCACGGCCATGCCGATGAGCAGGATCATGCTCATCCCGACGCCGGTGTCGGGCAGCAGGTGCGAGACGAGCATCGCCAGGCCCATGGACGCCATGATCGAGGTGACGGCGAGCAACAGCGGTACGCCGACCATGACGACCGAGCCGAAGACCACGGCCAGCGTGAGCAGCGTGATGGGCAGCGTGATCGCCTCGGAGAACTGCAGGTCCTTGTTGCGCTGGTCGCCGACGCCCTTGCTCACGGAGGCGTCGCCGGTCTCCTCGATCACCAGGTCCGGGTGGGCCTTGGCCACCTTCTCGGTCTGGGCCTGCAGCGGCGGCACGTGCTCCTGGTCGTCCTGCTCGGAGCCGTTCAGCTCCACCTGGACCCGCAGGACCCGGCCGTCCGCGGAGCGTACCGGCGCCGCCACCGCGGCGACCTCGGGCAGCGCCTTCATCCGCGCGGTGACGTCCTTGACCGCCGCCGCGGCCGCCGCCTCGTCCAGCGGGCCCGACGCGGCGCGGATCAGGACCTGCTCCGTGGAGCGCAGCTGCACGCCGCCCTCGGTCGCCAGGGCCTCGGCCCGGCCCGCCTCGCCGACGCGGAAGTCCTGCGAGGTCGCGCTGTTCATCCCCGCGGCGATCCCGCCCCCTAGGCAGAGCGCCACGAACACCAGCCATCCGACGATCGCCCGCCCCGGATGCAGTGCGCTCCATCGGGCCACGCGCACCGTGACCGATCGCTGTCTCATCTCTCCCCCATCCCGTGGCACGTCCGTCGCACCCTCTTCGCGCTTCAGCGCCTCAGCGCCTCAGCGCCTCAGTGCTTCAGTACTTCATGTGTAAGCGGAGACTGACAGGTGAAGGATTGAGCCGTCAACTGTCATTCGTAGACCCGACATGGGCGGCCGGAGGCGGATTGACAGCGGAACCCGTCATGCGTAAGCCTTGACTGACAGGTTTCGGGACCAGCACGAAGGCGGGCCATGGACAGCGAGGAGCTACTGGCTTTTCTCGCGGCGGTCGGCCACGCGCAGCGCATCCGGATCATCAACGAGCTCTCCGCGGGACAGCTGTACGTCAGCGAACTCGCCCGGCGGCTCGGGGTGTCCCGTCCCCTCCTCTACATGCATCTCGAACGCATGGAGAAGGCCGGCCTCGTCGTCGGCCGCCTGGAGCTGTCGGACGACGGCAAGGCGCTCAAGTACTTCGAACTGGCGCCGTTCGACGTGCGGTTGAACGTGGATACGATCGTCGCCGCCCTCCACCAGGACCAGGCGGGCGAGGACGAACAGCACTCATCAAGGGGGACGTCCTAGTGGACGACGTGATCATCCCGGTCGCCTTTTTCCTGATACTCGCCGGCGCCATCGTCGCCGTCGCCTACTTCCAGTCGCAGCGCAACCGCGAGCGCGACCGCCAGTACGCCGAGGCCATGCACGGCTACCGCGAGGCCGTGGAGCGGGCCAGGTCGGAGCAGGAGGCGAACCGTCTGCAGCTCGTCGAGCTCGGCCACCGCCTGGAGAAGGTCGAGGGCCTGCTCCGCAGCGTGGACTGAACCCACGGAACCCTGGCTCCTCCCGCGTCCGCTCTCGCGTCCACACGAGTGAGTGCAAGGGACCGGTTGCGGCTTAAGCTCGTCTCTTGGCAACGCCGCACGCTGTTGCCCCGTTGTTGCCAGCAGACTGAGAGAGAAGAGTGAGCACGATGTTTTCGCAGGTCAGCGGGATGACCAGGAGTGCGGGGTAAAAGACAGGTGCACATCGTCATCATGGGCTGCGGGAGAGTCGGGTCCGCTCTCGCACAGAACCTGGAACAACAGGGGCACACCGTCGCCGTCGTCGACCAGGACCCCACGGCCTTCCGCCGCCTCGGCTCCGGCTTCGGCGGCCGCCGCGTCACCGGCGTCGGCTTCGACCAGGACACCCTGCGCGAGGCCGGCATCGAGGAGGCGGGCGCCTTCGCCGCCGTCTCCAGCGGCGACAACTCGAACATCATCGCCGCCCGCGTGGCCCGCGAGATGTTCGGCATCGAGAACGTCGCGGCCCGCATCTACGACCCGCGCCGCGCCGAGGTCTACCAGCGCCTGGGCATCCCGACGGTCGCCACGGTCCGCTGGACCGCCGACCAGATGCTGCGCCGGCTCCTGCCGTCCGGTGCCGAGCCGCTGTGGCGCGATCCCACCGGCGGTGTGCAGCTCGCCGAGGTGCACGCGTCCCCCGCGTGGATCGGGCACAAGATCAGCCAGCTGCAGGAGGAGACCGGCGTCCGCGTCGCCTTCCTCACCCGGCTGGGCGAGGCGGTCCTGCCGACCTCGCAGACGGTCCTGCAGGAAGGCGACCTGGTGCACGTGATGATGCGCACCGATCAGGTCGACAAGGTCGAAGCGGCGTTCGCCGAAGGCCCCGAGGAGGGCGGTCACTGATGAGGGTCGCCATTGCCGGAGCCGGTGCGGTGGGTCGTTCCATCGCCGGTGAGCTCCTGGAGAACGGCCACGAGGTCCTTCTCATCGACAAGGCGCCGACCGCCATCTCGGTCGAGCGCGTCCCGCAGGCCGAGTGGCTGCTCGCCGACGCCTGCGAGATCACTTCGCTGGACGAGGCGGCGCTGCAGCGCTGCAATGTGGTGATCGCCGCGACCGGTGACGACAAGGTCAACCTCGTCGTCTCGCTGCTCGCCAAGACCGAGTACGGCGTCCCGCGGGTCGTCGCTCGCGTCAACAACCCGAAGAACGAGTGGCTCTTCAACGAGTCCTGGGGCGTCGACGTCGCGGTCTCCACGCCGCGTCTGATGTCCGCGCTCGTCGAGGAGGCGGTCAGCGTCGGCGACCTCGTGCGCCTGCTCCGCTTCAGCCACGGCGACGCGAACCTCGTCGAGCTGACGCTGCCGCCCGAGTCCGCCCTCGCGGGCACGCAGGTCGGCGACGTCCAGTGGCCCGAGGACACCTCGCTGGTCACGATCATCCGCGGTACGCGCGTGCTCGCGCCGACCGCGGACGACTCCCTGGAGGCGGGTGACGAGCTCCTCTTCGTGGCCGCGCAGGCGCGCGAGGAGCAGCTGGAGGATCTGCTTTCGGTGCGGCGTGAGGATGCGGTGGGCTGAGGCCGCCCCGGCGAACGTGGCTGAGGGGCACCCGGAGACTTCCGGGTGCCCCTCAGCTGTTGCCGACGTTGTCGGCGCTGCCGGCGCTGCTGGGTTCGGCGCCGGGCCGGGCGCCGTGGGGTGCTGCTGCGGCTTCCCGTCGGGCGACTGCGGGGCCGTCCCTGGCCGGGCGCGCAGTTCCCCGCGCCCCTCAGACAGCGCCCGCCGGAGCCCATGCCGTCCGCGCCCACGAGGCCGCCACGACCCCCCGCCGGGCGACTGCGGGCCGACCGTAGCCGGGCGCGCAGTTCCCCGTGCCCCCCAGACAGCGCCCGCCGGAGCCCTACCCGCCCGCGCCCACGAGGCCGCCACAACCCCCCGCCGGGCGACTGCCGGCCGACCGTAGCCGGGCGCGCAGCTCCCCGCGCCCCTGGGCAGGGCGTCTGCCGTCACTGTCGCTTCAGTGCCGAGAGCCCAGGAGGCTGCCGCGATCACCGTCGGGCGGCTGCGGACCGCCCTGGCTCGGGGGCGCAGTTCCTCGCGCCCCGGGGGCGGGCGCCGAGCGGCGCCCTTGCCGTCCGCGCCCACGAGGGCTGCCGCGCCAGCCGGGCCGGCAGGCCTGAGCGGACGCCGGACGCCGGACGCCGGACGCCAGACCGCTCTATGCGTCGCGGCGTTCCCGTTCCCTCTCCGCCTTGCGGTCCTCCTCTGCCTTTTCTGCCGCTTCCATCTCCGCGAAGACGTCGATCGGCGGCGGGGCCTTCGCGAGGAAGACCCAGGTCAGGTAGACGGCGAGCAGGAACGGAGGGATCTTGAGGGCGACCAGGACCCAGCCGAACTGGGTCGTGTCGCCCCACCAGTACAGGGGGAAGAGGACCGCGCACTTGGCGAGGAGGATCAGGCCCCAGGCCCAACTGGCCTTCGCGTACGCCTTCTTGCGGCCCGGGTTGCGGGTGCGCCAGGAAAGGTTCTCCTTGAAGACCGGGCCGAGGATGAGGCCGATCAACGGGACGCCCGCGAGGGTCGTGATGATGTACGCCAGGGCGAGGCCCAGGGTGTAGAGCATGCCCGGCAGGTAGAAGTCCTTCGCGTTGCCGGTCATCATCGCGAAGACCACGCCGAAGGCGACGCCGAAGACACCGCTGAAGGCGTGCTTGACGGTGTCCTTCATGACCAGGCGGACCACGACGAGCACCAGGGACACCGCGAGGGCCGCGATGGCCGACATGTGCAGGTCCTTGTTGATCGTGAAGATGGTCACGAAGAGCAGGCCGGGGACGACCGTCTCCACCATGCCCCGCACGCCGCCGAAGGCTTCGAAGAGCGCTGCCTCGGTCACGGCCCGGGAATCGGCGTCCTGATCCGTCTTCCCTTGGTCCGTCGGCTTGTCGAGGGACGTCACCGGCTACTCCCGTCCGAGGGGTCTGAGTTCGTATTTCGGGTTGAAGAGCACCCGGCGGCCCCGGCTCATCGAGATCCGGCCCGATGCGATCAGCCTGCGCCCCGGTTCGATCCCGACGATGGAGCGCCTGCCGAGCCACACCACGTCCAGTGCCGCCGAGCCGTCGAACAGCTCGGCCTCCAGGGCGGGAACCCCGGCGCGTGGTCGCAGAGTGACCGTGCGCAAGGTACCAGTAACGGTGACGATCTGGCGGTCGTGGCAGTCGCCGATACGGACACAGCCCGCTGTCTCCGCGTCCTCCCGCAGCTCCTCCGACTCCAGATCCTCCTGGGAGGAGGAGAGCCGGTCGAGCATGCGCCGGAAGCGGCCCGCCGGCTTTTCGGAACCAGGAACAGCACTCATGCAAGAAGCGTACCGGGGGGTGACGACAGTACCGAAAGGGGTGCGCTCATCTGTGCTTATGTCCGCTCACTACCCGTTCGGAGGCCGACTGAAGCAACCGATCCGGTCACTTCTCGAACCGGTATCCCATTCCGGGTTCGGTGATGAAGTGGCGCGGATGCGCCGGGTCCGTCTCCAGCTTGCGGCGCAACTGCGCCATGTAGACCCGGAGGTAGTTCGTCTCCGTGCCGTACGAGGGCCCCCAGACCTCCTGGAGCAGCTGCTTCTGGCTGACCAGGCGGCCGGTGTTGCGCACCAGGACCTCCAGGAGGTGCCACTCCGTGGGCGTCAGACGTACGTCGCGGCCCCCGCGGTGGACCTTCTTGGCGGCCAGGTCGACGGAGAAGTCCCCGGTGTCGACCATGACGTCGTCGTCGCCCGCCCCGGTGGGCTCCGCCCTGCGGACGGCGGCGCGCAGCCGGGCGAGGAGCTCGTCCATGCCGAACGGCTTGGTCACGTAGTCGTCGGCACCCGCGTCCAGCGCCTCGACCTTCTCGTCCGAGCTGTGCCGGGCGGAGAGGACCAGGATCGGGACGCGCGTCCAGCCGCGCAGTCCCCTGATGACCTCCACGCCGTCCATGTCGGGCAGACCGAGGTCGAGCACGATCACGTCGGGGTGGCGGGCGGCGGCGACCTGCAGCGCGGTGGCGCCGTCGGGGGCCGCGTCCACCTCGTACTTGCGCGCCTTCAGGTTGATCACGAGGGCGCGTACGATCTGCGGCTCGTCGTCGACCACGAGCACCCGGGTCATGCTTGCCTGCCTTTCCGGCTTCTGGTTCGGGGTCACTGCGTGACCGGGGCGGTTCGGGGTCGTGAGGCGACCCGTGCGGTCCTGGATCACGACGTGACCCGGGCCGAGAGCTCGGGGCTGAGGGGCGGGCGTCCGGCCGCCGCCCGCAGCGTGAGGACCATGGTGAGGCCGCCGCCGGGGGTGTCCTCGGCGGCGAGGGTGCCGCCCATGGCCTCGACGAAGCCGCGGGCGACCGCGAGGCCGAGGCCCACACCTGCGCCCCGCGGAGCGTCACCGTATCGCTGGAAGGGCGCGAAGATGCGGTCCTTGGCGCTGTCGGGGACGCCGGGGCCGCGGTCCACGACGCGGATCTCGACGCGCTCGCCGAGCGCGCTGGCGGAGACCTTCACGGCCGCGCCCTCGGGGGCGTACTTCACCGCGTTCTCGACGATGTTGGCGACCGCCCGCTCCAGGAGGCCCTTGTCGACGGCGACCATCGGCAGGGTCTCGGGGATGTCCAGCTCCGCGCTGCCGTCGGGTACGCCGCCGAGCGCCATCGGCACGACTTCGTCGAGGTCGATCTCGCGGATCAGCGGGGCGACCGTGCCGGTCTGCAGCCGGGACATGTCGAGGAGGTTGCCGACCAGGTGTTCGAGGCGGTCGGCGCCCGCCTCGATGCCCTCCAGGAGCTCCGCCTCGTCCTCCTCGGACCACTCCACGTCGTCGGAGCGCAGCGAGGACACGGCGGCCTTGATGCCGGCGAGCGGGGTGCGCAGGTCGTGGCTGACGGCGGCGAGCAGGGCGGTGCGGATGCGGTTGCCCTCGGCGAGCGTGCGGGCCTGGTCGGCCTCGGACTGCAGGCGCTGGCGGTCCAGGACGACGGCGGCCTGCGCGGCGAACGCGGCCAGCACGCGGCGGTCGGCGGCGGGCAGGACCCGGCCCGACAGGGCGAGGGCCATGTGGTCGCCGACGGGCATGTCGACGTCGGCGTCCTCGGGGCGTCCCAGCGGACGGCCGTCGCCGACGCGTCCCGCGCAGGTCCAGGGGTCGGTGTCGCCCGCCCGTTCCAGCAGGGCCACGGACTCCATGGCGAAGGTCTCCCTGACGCGCTCCAGGAGGGCCTCCAGGCTGGTCTCGCCGCGCAGCACGCTGCCGGCGAGGAAGGAGAGTATCTCCGCCTCGGCCCGCAGCCGGGCGG
Organism: Streptomyces sp. NPDC040622; assembly: GCF_055593965.1. Classification (NCBI taxonomy): domain Bacteria; kingdom Bacillati; phylum Actinomycetota; class Actinomycetes; order Kitasatosporales; family Streptomycetaceae; genus Streptomyces; species Streptomyces sp. NPDC040622. Next base: position 640,927 of record NZ_JBVIXD010000005.1, read on the forward strand.
CCTGGTGGGTGCGCCGGGCGGCGAGGTCCACGACCGAAGCCACCGACACGGCGACGCCCACGAACACCGCGATCGCGACGATGTTGTTGTTGTCGGAGACCGTCCACAGGTGCAGGGGCGGCGTGAAGTAGTAGTTGAGCAGCAGCGAGCCGAAGGCCGCGGAGGCGAGCGCCGGGAGCAGCCCGCCCACCAGCGCGGCGGCGACCGTCAGCGTCAGGAACAGCAGCATGTCGTTGGCCAGGCCGAGGTCGGCGTCGACATGGGTGAGCAGCAGCGTCAGGAGCGCGGGCCCCGCGACGCCGACCAGCCAGCCCCAGATGGCGCGGGAGCGGCCGAGGCGCGCCCCGCGGGCGACGGGCAGGCCGCGCCCCTTGGCGACCTCGCCGTGCGTGACGATGTGCACGTCCAGGTCCGGGCCCGATTCGCGGGCGACGGTCGCGCCGACGCCGGGTCCGAAGATGTACTGCCAGGTCTTGCGGCGCGAGGAGCCGAGGACGATCTGGGTGGCGTTGACGCCACGCGCGAAGTCGAGGAGCGCGGCCGGTATGTCGTCGCCTATGACGTGGTGGAAGGTGCCGCCGAGGTCTTCGACGAGGGTGCGCTGGACGGCGAGTTCCTTGGGGGACGCGCCGGTCAGGCCGTCGCTGCGGGCGATGTAGACGGCGAGGATCTCGCTGCCGGAGCCCTTGGCGGCCATCCGGGAGGCGCGTCTGATCAGCGTGCGGCCCTCGGGGCCGCCGGTCAGGCCGACGACGATGCGCTCACGGGCCTGCCAGGTGGAGCGGATGTTGTGCTCGCCCCGGTACTGCTGGAGGTATTCGTCGACGCGGTCGGCGACCCACAGCAGCGCGAGCTCGCGCAGCGCGGTGAGGTTGCCCGGCCGGAAGTAGTTGGACAGGGACGCGTCGATGCGGTCGGACTTGTAGATGTTGCCGTGGGCCATGCGGCGGCGCAGCGCCTGGGGCGACATGTCGACCAGCTCGATCTGGTCGGCCCTGCGCACCACCTCGTCCGGCACGGTCTCGCGCTGGCGCACGCCGGTGATCGACTCGACGACGTCACCGAGGGACTCCAGGTGCTGGATGTTCACCGTCGAGACGACGTCGATGCCGGCCGCCAGGAGCTCCTCGACGTCCTGCCAGCGCTTGGCGTTGCGCGAGCCGGGGACGTTGGTGTGGGCGAGCTCGTCGACCAGGGCGACGGCGGGGGCGCGCGCCAGGACCGCGTCCACGTCCATCTCGGTGAAGGCCGTGCCCCGGTACTCCAGGTCCTTGCGGGTGACCTGTTCCAGGCCGTGCAGCATCACCTCGGTGCGCGGCCTGTCGTGGTGCTCCACGAAGGCGATCACGCAGTCGGTGCCGCGCTCGATACGGCGGTGCGCCTCGGAGAGCATGGCGTACGTCTTGCCGACGCCCGGTGCCGCACCGAGGTAGATCCGAAGCTTGCCGCGTGCCATGGCCCCATTGTCTTCCTGAAACTGCTGTGTACGCAGCGTCGACCTTACGGCCAACAATTCCGGCAATAGGGACGAGGCGGTACGGGGGTGCCGTCCTTGACACAACCCTGATGCGCGCGGGTGCGCGCCGCACCGTCGCCCGCGGCCTCCTCGGAGGTCAGAGCGCGACGACCTCGCCGTCGCGCGGCTCGAGGACCCGGTCGGCCAGGTCGAGCAGCGTGGCGTCGTGCGTGGCGGCCAGGGCGGTGACGCCCTCGCTGCGGACGACGGCGCGCAGCAGCTCCATCACGGCGAGCCCGGTTCCCGCGTCGGGCCGGCCGGTGGGTTCGCCGGTGATCAGGAGGGCGGGCTTGTTGGCCAGGGCACGGGCGATGGCCACGCGCTGCTGCTGCCCTCCGGAGAGCTCGCCGGGCCGCTGCCGCGCGTGGCCGGCGAGGCCCACCAGGGCGAGGAGGAGGGCGACGCGCTCCTCGCGCGCGCAGGGGGCCGATGAAGGTCCTCAACGACGACCATGTCGTCCGCGCCCACTGCCACCGCTCACTCCCCCGGTACGCCCCTGGGTGCGCAGGGGCGGGGCGCCAGTATCGTCACCGCGCGTCCGGCCCGACAAGGCCCGATAAAGCCGGACAAGTCCTGGCAAAGCCGCCGAGGCAAGGCCGCCGAGGGACCGATCAGCGCGGATTGCCCGCGTGCGTCAGGGTTTCCCAGGCGACGAAGAGGTTGTTGGAACCGGCGGGACGGTTCTGCTCGGTGAGTTTCTGGGTGTTGGTCATGGCATGGCCGAGGCGCCCCGCGAGGGCGTTGTAGCCGACCTCGGTGACGGGGCCGAGGCCGCGGTGGACCGTGCCCTTGCAGAGCGAGGCGGGGGGCGCCTCGCCCAGCTCGTACTTGGCCTGGAAGCCGAGGCCCTGGCGCAGCCGCTCGCCGACGTCCGTCCCGTACAGGTCCTGGCCCTGGATACGGCTGGTCTCGGCGACGTGGGAGATCGCGGAGAGGCCGTAGCCGGTGTGGGTGAAGTCGCGGCAGGTCTCCTGGGTGAGCCCGGGGGTGAAGGTCCCCTGGCCCTGCCAGTACTTGACGATCTTGTCGCGGGTGTCGAGGTGCTGGCTGGGCACGGTCTTCGGCAGCGCCCCGTCGGAGGCGAGGTAGACGTACGCGGCCGTCCGCGTGCGGAACGTCGCCATCGCCTTGTCGTACGACGCCTTGTCCTCGAGGAAGACGGAGATGCCGACGGCCGCCTCCATCATCGACAGCTCCCAATTGCCGTTGGAGTTGGAGCCGTTGATGATCTCCGGGAGGTAGACGGTGCGCAGCATCGTCGCGAAGCGGCCGGAGTTCGCCCAGCTCCCGGCGTACGTGTACTTGATGATCTCCGCGGCGCGCGGCCAGCTCGATCCCGCCCAGCCGGTCTGCAGCGGGGCGTTGCTGTTGGTGTGGTCCTTGATCGTGCCCGACCAGGCGTCCATGAGCTCGATGGACTTCTTCGCGTAGCGCTCGTCACGCGTGATGTACCAGGCCAGGGCGGTGGTGTACGCGGCTATCGCGTCCTCGCGCTCGTCGGTGCACCCGTAGTTGGGGTCGGAGTAGGAGCCGCACTCCACGACCGCGCGGGGCTTGGCGGTGCGGGAGAGGGAGGCGTACTTGCTGGCCATCATCTGGTCGTAGGCGGACTTCCAGGGCTGGGCGCCGGCCGTGACCTTCTCGCGGGTGAAGTCCAGCTGGCCGCGGGAGACGGTGACGCCGGGGTGGACGAAGGCCGCGGGCGCCGCCTCGGCCTTGCCGGCACCGGGCCAGGCCACGAGTCCGGCGACGAGGGCGGCCGCCACGGAGCCGACCGCGGCTCCCAGGGAGAGGCGCACTCTGCGACGGCGGCGGGGGCGTGCGGAGGTGGGGGCGTACGGCATGGAGGGGACCATCCGTTCTCTCTGCGAGGTCTTGTGTTCTCGTATATGAACGGCAAGCGCCTTTCTGAACACGCGTGTTGGCCCGTGACCATAGGTACGGACCTGCCTTCCGTCAAGGCGTGAAGCAAGAGACCTCACCCGAAGTCGCCGGACCCGCCCCCTCCGGCGACCTCATGGCCACCCCGCTCCGTCCAGCCACGTGAACGACCACTCCAAAGACCTTCATCCCACGCACAAAAAAGTGGCCCGCGACGGATCCGGACGAGCCGGAACCCTCACGGGCCACTCAACAGCTGAGAAGTCGTCGCCCCCTGGCGGAGGTCAGCGCACCTCGGTGATCTCGGGACCGCGCTGCAGCTGTCCCATGCCGCCGGAGAAGCGCGAGCCCTCCTGCCGCTCCTGCTGCACGCCCTCGGCGACCATCTGGGCGTCCTCCGGCAGCTTCAGGACGATCGGGTCGCGCGGCGCCATCGGACCCTCGCCCCGCACCACGACGGTGTCCCGGAAGATCTGCTCGAGGAGGCCGGCGGCCTGCGGCTGCACCGCGCCCTGTCCGGAGATCACGCCGCGCAGGAACCAGCGCGGGCCGTCGACGCCGATGAAGCGCACGACCTGCACGCCGCCCGTGCCGTCCGGCAGCTGCACCGGCACCTGGGCGCGCAGCTCCCAGCCGAGGGCACCCTCGACCTCGTCGATGACGCCGCCCTGCTGGGTGATGCCCGAGGCGATCTCCTCGCGGACCTCGCCCCAGATGCCCTCCTTCTTGGGGGCGGCGAAGCCCTGCAGCTGGATGGCGCTGTCCTGGAGCACGACGGTGGCCGCGACGATCGCGTCGCCCGCGACCTCCACCCGCAGCTCCATGCCCTCGACGCCCGGCACGAAGAGCCCACCGAGGTCCACGCGGCCCTCGCCGGGCTCCCGGACCTCGGCGAGGTCCCAGGGGCCGTCGGGACGGGGCTCGGGCTCGAGCCTCACGCGCGAGGGCGCGACGTCGGACCGGTCAGCACCGTCCACGCCGTCGACGACCTGCTCGTCCGCGCCCGCCGCGTCCTCGGCGGCACTGTCCTTCTTGCGACGTCCGAACACGTCACTGTCCTTCCCGGTCGGATACGACCGATGCGTATCGATTCCCACCCGTTTGTTCGGCCGAGCTCACGCCCGAGCCGATGCCCACGGCGGCATGGCCGCCGGTGGACCCGAAGCCCCCCTCGGCCCGCGCCGATTCGGGAAGCTCCGCCACCTCGTGGAAGCGGACCTTCTCGACCTGCTGGACGACCAGTTGGGCAATCCGGTCGAAACGCTCGAACCGCACGCTCTCGCGCGGGTCGAGATTCACCACGATCACCTTGATCTCTCCACGGTACCCGGCATCCACCGTCCCCGGGGCATTCACCAGAGCGACACCACAGCGGGCGGCGAGGCCCGAACGGGGGTGCACGAAGGCCGCGTACCCCTCGGGGAGCGCGATGGACACCCCGGTGGGCAGGACCGCCCGCTCGCCGGGGGCGAGTTCGCACGTCTGTGTGGTCCGCAGATCGGCGCCCGCGTCGCCGGGCTGCGCGTACGCCGGCAGCGGCACCTCGGGGTCGACGCGCCTGATCAGTACGTTCAGCTCGGTCGAGCCGGTCAGGGGGGTGGAGGGCATCACGGGTTCACCTCGAAAGCGCGGGCGCGCCGGACCTGGTCCGGGTTGCTCATGGCGGCCTGGATCTCCTCCGGCCTGCCGTTGTCGATGAAGTGGTCGACCTTCACCTCGATGAAGAGGGCGTCGGCGCGGACCGCCACGGGTCCGTCGGGGCCGCCGAGCCGCCCGGTGGCGGTCGAGTAGATCTTCCGCCCGGCGACGGCGGTGACCTCGGCCTCCAGGAAGAGCACGGTGCCCAGCGGCACCGGCCGCACGAAGTCCGTCTCCAGCCGTCCGGTCACGGCGATCACGCGCAGCAGCCAGTTCAGCGAGCCGAGCGTCTCGTCGAGAGCGGTGGCGAGAACACCGCCGTGGGCCAGGCCCGGGGCGCCCTGGTGCGCCTCGCGCACGGTGAACTCGGCGGTGATCGCCACGCCCTCACCGGCCCGCGACTCCAGGTGCAGTCCGTGCGCCTGCCCCTCGCCACAGCCGAAACAGTGCTCGTAGTGGGCGCCGATGAGCTCACCGGGGGCGGGCGCGTCGGGGTGGCGGACGGGCGCTATGGCGTCGGCCGGGGGCGTCAGAGCTGCAGATGTACCACTCACAGGCGCAGACCTTACCTCCGCGTCAGCGCGGCAACCGCACCGTGCCAAGCTTGGTTCCATGCAGCCTTACGAAGAACGCCTGACCGCGCCCCGTTCGTGGTGGTTCACCTCGGTCCTGGTGGGCGTCGCGATGGCCCTGATCCTGCTGCCGTTCGGCACGCTGCCGCTCCTCGGCGGCCTGGTCGGCGGCACGGCCGTGGCGGCGGTCGTCACCAGCGCGTACGGCGCGGTGCGGATCCGTGTGGTGGCGGGCTCGCTGGTCGCGGGAGACGCGAAGATCCCGGTCTCCGCCCTGGGTGACGCGGAGGTCCTGACGGGCGAGGAGACCCGCGCCTGGCGCACCTACAAGGCCGACCCGCGCGCCTACATGCTGCTGCGCGCCTACATCCCCACGGCGCTGCGCGTGACGATCACGGACCCCGACGACCCGACGCCGTACGTGTACGTCTCGACGAGGCACCCGGAAGAGCTGGCGGCCGCGCTGAAGTCGGTGCGGGAGAGCGCCGCGTAGGCGGCGGCGGGCTCAGCGCCCCAGTTCCTTGGGGATCTCCCCCATCCGCAGGGGGTTGTCCGGCTTCTCCAGGGGCGGCAGTTCCGGCAGCGCGTCCCACGGCACCTGGTTCTTGCGCAGGTCCTGGCGGATCTGTGCGGCCAGCTTCTTGGTGTCCCTGCGATTCATGACCGCGCCGACCGCGGCGCCCACCATGAAGGGCATGAGGTTCGGCAGGTTGCGGACCATCCGCTTCATGATCTGCTGGCGCAGCTCGCGCTTCATCTGGCCGCCCAGCGCGGCGTTGAGGGTCGCGGGCTTCGCGACGTCGATGCCGCGCTCCTCGGACCACGAGTTCAGATACGCGGTGCTGCGCTGCCCGAGCGTGCCGTCCGGGCGCATGCCGTAGACCTCGTGCAGCTCGGCGATCAGCTTCAGCTCGATGGCGGCGACGCCGGTGATCTCCGCCGCGAGCTCGGCGGGCATCGCGGGCGGCACCGGCAGCATCGCCGCGGCCCCCACTCCCGCGCCCACCGTGGACGTGGCGTTGGCCGCGCCCGCGACGAGTTTGTCCGCGAGCTGCTCGGGGCCAAGGCCCGGGAACTGCTTGCGGAGGGTCGCCAGATCCCGGACCGGGATCCGCGGGGCGTTCTCGATGAGCCGGTCGGCGAGAAAACCGATGCCGGCCTTGGCGCCGCGCCCGCCCTTGCGCACGCCTTCCTTCACTCCGACCGTGACGGCGGCAACGCGGCTGACCCTGGACCCGGCCTTGCCGGTCCCAGAGGCCCTGGGTGCCTTGTCCACCGCCGTCTCGTCCGGCCGCGCCTCCAGGGCGTTCGCCGGTTCGAGCGAGGCTTCTCCGCTTGCGGAAGAGCCTCGCCCGTCGTCATGCGCGCCGGCGTCCTGGACGCCGGCTTGGTCCGCTCCCCACCTGCGGAAGCGGCGCTTCCTGGACGGGGTCGAGCCAGTCACGGCCGACCCCGCCTCAGTCGCAGTCGCGGCAGATCGGCTGGCCGTTCTTCTCGCGGGCCAGCTGGCTGCGGTGGTGGACCAGGAAGCAGCTCATGCAGGTGAACTCGTCCTGCTGCTTCGGGAGCACGCGCACGGCGAGCTCCTCGTTGGAAAGGTCGGCGCCGGGCAGTTCGAGGCCCTCTGCGGCCTCGAACTCGTCGACGTCGACCGACGAGGTCGACTTGTCGTTCCGCCGTGCCTTGAGTTCCTCGATGCTGTCCTCGTTGACGTCATCGTCGGTCTTACGTGGGGTGTCGTAGTCCGTTGCCATGTCGCTCTCCCCCTCTGGGTGTCTGCGGTGTCTCCAGCGCACGTAACGCGTGAGAGGCCGGACTTGTGCCCGACCCGAGGCGGAGATTTTGCCTCACATCAAGGTCTGTTACTCAATCGACACCCAACCGCACCCCTGAAGAGGTGATCAGGTTGGATGGCGATCGGACCGTACACGGTCCGAATGTCGCACTTCACGGGCGCCACCCCGTGTACTTCCCGTGATCAAGACCCCCGAAAACCCGGATTTTCCCGGCTTTCCGACGACTTTCACGATCACAGAGAGTAGATGGCCGAAAAATCGCCTCTGTGATCGATCGCACACATCCTCCTCGGGGGGAACCCCCGAAAATTCAGCGCAAAGCGAACACATCAACTGCCCGCGGCAGCATCTCAGAGAGGCAAGGTGACTCGCATCACGAGGCCACCCCCCTCACGCGGCTCCGCGATGATACGGCCCCCGTGGGCCCGCGCCACCGACCGGGCGATCGACAGGCCGAGTCCGACCCCCTTGTCGCTGCCCGTGCGCTCGGTCCGCAGCCGCCTGAACGGCTCGAAGAGGTTGTCGATCTCGTACGCGGGGACCACCGGTCCCGTGTTCGACACCACCAGGACCGCCTGACCGTGCTGGGCCTCCGTGGTGACCTGGACCCAGCCGTCGTCCGCCACGTTGTACCTGACGGCGTTCTGGACGAGGTTCAGGGCGATCCGCTCCAGGAGGACGCCGTTGCCCTGCACGACCGCCAGACCCCGCTCCCCGCGGATCTCCACGCCCTTCGCGTCGGCCTCGGCCCGCACCTGGTCGACGGCGCGGTTGGCGACCTCGGCGAGGTCGACCGGTTTGCGCTCCACGATCTGGTTGTCGCTGCGGGCGAGCAGCAGCAGGCCCTCCACGAGCTGCTCGCTGCGCTCGTTGGTGGCGAGCAGCGTCTTGCCGAGCTGGTGGAGTTCGGGTGGCGCCCCGGGGTCGGAGAGGTGCACCTCCAGGAGCGTGCGGTTGATCGCCAGGGGCGTGCGCAGCTCGTGCGAGGCGTTGCCGACGAAGCGCTGCTGGGCGGTGAAGGCCCGCTCGAGGCGGTCCAGCATCTCGTCGAAGGTGTCCGAGAGCTCCTTCAACTCGTCGTCGGGTCCGTCCAGTTCGATGCGCCGGGTCAGGTCCGTGCCGGCGACCCTGCGCGCGGTGCGCGTGATGCGTCCGAGCGGCGAGAGGACCCGTCCCGCCATCGCGTAGCCGAACGCGAAGGCGATCACGGCGAGGCCGAGCAGGGCCAGCAGCGAACGGCTGAGGAGGTTGTCCAGGGCGTTCTGGCGCACCTGGTTGACGCACTCGTTCAGCGCGTGGTTGAGCTCCGTCTCGCTCGGGTGCTCGGGGAGCCCCTGGAAGTTGGCGCAGGTGCTGCTGCTCACCGTGGACTTGCCGGTGACCCTGAAGGGCAGGTCACTGCCCACGTTCAGGGCCTGCGCGGCGAGCAGGTAGATGATCGAGAGCAACAGGATGCCCGCGATCAGGAACATCCCGCCGTACAGCAGCGTGAGGCGTATGCGGATCGTGGGGCGCAGCCACGGGAAGGGCGGTTCGACCTTCCTGGGGTCCCAGGTCGGCTTCGGGGGCGCGGCTGGTGGCGCCGGGGTCGCGGCCACCGCGGATCAGATCCGGTAGCCGGAGCCGGGCACCGTCACGATGACGGCGGGCTCACCGAGCTTGCGGCGCAGGGTCATGACGGTCACCCGGACGACGTTCGTGAACGGGTCCGTGTTCTCGTCCCAGGCCTTCTCCAGGAGCTGCTCCGCGGAGACCACCGCGCCCTCGCTGCGCAGCAGCACTTCCAGGACGGCGAACTCCTTGGGGGCCAGCTGGATCTCCTTGCCCTCGCGGAAGACCTCGCGGCGGTTGGGGTCGAGCTTGATCCCGGCGCGCTCCAGGACGGGCGGCAGCGGCACGCTGGTACGCCGTCCCAGCGCACGCACGCGTGCCGTGAGCTCGCTGAACGCGAAGGGCTTGGGGAGATAGTCGTCGGCGCCGATCTCCAGGCCCTCGACGCGGTCGCTGACGTCGCCCGACGCGGTGAGCATCAGGACGCGGGTCGGCATGCCGAGTTCGACGATCTTGCGGCAGACGTCGTCGCCGTGGACGAGCGGGAGGTCCCGGTCGAGCACCACGACGTCGTAGTCGTTGACACCGATGCGCTCCAGGGCGGCCGCTCCGTCGTACACGACGTCGACGGCCATGGCCTCCCGGCGCAGTCCGGTGGCCACCGCATCGGCGAGCAGCTGCTCGTCCTCGACGACGAGTACGCGCACGTCGCTGTCCTTCCTCTGTGCCCCTGCGGGCAGGTCTGTCGTGGGGTAGGCCTCCATCCTGCCCCTTTCGGCCATAAACCGGCTGTAAGACGGCCTGTCGAGGTTCTCGGGGCGCGGGAATGCCTGATTTTCTCCGGCGGTTGAGGTTTCTGCGGAAGGGAGCCAGGGGAGGACGGCCTTACACCCGCGATCACGCTTTGTATGTGGCACGCCACGAACCGCGCCCACCCGTCGCCCGACCACCCCCGGTGGAGGCGCTCCACGCCACGGAGTCGGATGGAGCGGCTTGGACGTGATCGCCCCTTCCTTGAGGGCACACCCCCGTGCCATCGACCCACGACCCAGCCGAGGGGGCGCAACCATGGACGCATTCACAGCAGGCCTGCTGCAGCGCATAAAGGCCACGGAGTCCGACCTCACGATGGCCCGTGAGACGGGAGACGACTTCCTTGCCGAGGTCGAGCTGGCGGAACTGGAAGATCTCCACCGCCTGGCCGCCGAGCACGGTGTCGAGGTGGGCGTGCTCCACGCCTGACCGACCCTCCTGCAAGACCTACGCGAAAGGGCCCGCACACCCCTTGACGAAGGTGTGCGGGCCCTTTCGCGTACGCCGACACCCCGGCGGGGTCAGTCGCGCCAGGCGCCGAGGTCCTCCAGGATGCCCTGGAGCGTCTCGAAGAGGGCGGGCGGGGCCGCGACGGCCAGCTCGCCCGACAGGGGCTCTCCGGGGCGGCCACCGGTCAGCGCGCCCGCCTCCCGGGCGACGAGGTCACCGGCCGCGAAGTCCCAGGGGTTCAGGCCCCGCTCGTAGTACGCGTCGAGCCGGCCCGTCGCGACGTCGCACAGGTCGATCGCGGCCGACCCGGCGCGCCGGATGTCCCGCACCCGGGGGATCAGGTGGCGTGCCACCTCGGCCTGCTGGGCGCGGCGCTCGGCGAGGTAGCCGAAGCCCGTGCCGATCAGGGCCTGTTCGAGGGCGGGGGCGGGGCGCACGCGCGTGGGTGTGTCGTTGACGTGGGCGCCCTCTCCGAGGACCGCGCGGTAGGTCTCGCCGCGCATCGGGGCGTGCACGACCCCGACGAGCGTCTGACCGTCCTTGCGGGCGGCGATGGACACGGACCAGTCGGGGCGGCCGTAGAGGTAGTTCACGGTCCCGTCGATGGGGTCGATGACCCACTGGACGCCGCTGGTGCCCTCGGAGCTCGCGCCCTCCTCGCCGAGCACGCCGTCGGCCGGCCTGCGCTCGGCGAGGAAGTCGGTGATCAGCTTCTCGGAGGCGATGTCCATCTCGGTGACGACGTCGACGGCGCTGGACTTGGTGGCGGCGACACCCAGGTCGTCGGGGCGTCCTTCGCGCAGGAAGGTGCCCGCGCGGTGCGCGGCCTCCAGGGCGACACCGAGGAGTTCTGCCTTGAGGTCGGTCACGTCGGTTCCTTACGCGTACGGGCTGTCGGCGCCCGCGGCCGCGGGCTTGGGGGTGCGGGCGGGGCAGCAGCCCACCGGGCACAGGTCGTGGCTCGGGCCCAGCGAGCCGAGGACGCAGGGCGCGACAGGGGTGCCGCTCTCCGCGGCGGCGCGCTCCAGGACCAGGTCCCTGATCGCCGCGGCGAACCGCGGGTCGGCGCCGACGGTCGCCGAACGGCGCACCGGAAGGCCGAGCTCCGCCGCCTTGGCCTCGGCCTCGGTGTCGAGGTCGTACAGGACCTCCATGTGGTCCGAGACGAAGCCGATGGGGACCATGACGACCGCGGGCGCCCCGGCCGCGTGCCGCTCCGCCAGGTGGTCGCAGATGTCGGGTTCGAGCCACGGGATGTGCGGGGCGCCGCTGCGCGACTGGTAGACGAGCTGCCAGGGGTGCTCGACGCCGGTCTCCTCGCGGACGGTATCGGCGACGACGCGGGCCACGTCCAGGTGCTCGGCGACGTACGCGCCGCCGTCGCCGTGGTCCTCGGTCCGGCCCGAGGTGTCCGCCGCGGCGTTCGGGATGGAGTGCGTCGTGAAGGCCAGGTGCGCGCCCTCGCGCACGTCGTCGGGGAGCTCGGCGAGGGACTTCAGGACGCCGTCGACCATGGGGCGCACGAAGCCGGGGTGGTTGAAGTAGTGCCGGAGCTTGTCGACCTTCGGCGGCTCCAGGCCCTCGGACTCCAGGACGGCGAGGGAGTCCGCGAGGTTCTCGCGGTACTGGCGGCAGCCCGAGTACGAGGCGTACGCGCTGGTGGCGAGGACCAGGATGCGACGGTGGCCGTCGGTGACCATCTCGCGCAGGGTGTCGGTCAGGTAGGGCGCCCAGTTGCGGTTGCCCCAGTAGACCGGCAGGTCGAGGCCGTGCTCCACGAAGTCCTTGCGCAGGGCGTCGAGCAGGGCGCGGTTCTGGTCGTTGATCGGGCTGACCCCGCCGAACAGGAAGTAGTGCTGCCCCACCTCCTTGAGCCGCTCCTTGGGGATGCCGCGTCCGCGCGTCACGTTCTCCAGGAACGGGACGACGTCGTCCGGGCCCTCGGGGCCGCCGAACGAGAGGAGCAGCAGGGCGTCGTACGGAGTGGGATCCAGCGCATCGGACATGCAGTCGATCCTGCCACCCGCCACCGACAGCCGGAAAACGGCCTCCGCCGATCGGAAAATCACGGTGCGTCCCGCCACCCCGGAGCCGTAAGCTGTATCGGCCACCTTCACGCCTTACCCGGAGCTGCCGCCCGTCCGCGGCGCCCGGAGCCTCAGCGGAGTCCACGTGCCCAGCCCTTACCGCGCCATCTTCGCCGCCCCCGGCACGAAGGCCTTCTCCAGCGCCGGGTTCCTCGGCCGCATGCCGCTGTCGATGATGGGCATCGGCATCGTGACCATGGTGTCCCAGCTGACCGGCCGGTACGGCCTGGCGGGTGCCCTGTCGGCGACCGTCGCGCTGTCCGCCGCCGCGATCGGGCCGCAGATCTCGCGCCTGGTGGACCGGCACGGCCAGCGCCGGGTGCTGCGGCCCGCGACGCTGGTCTCCCTGGCGGCGGTCGCCGGGCTGCTGCTCTGCGCGAAGTTCGAGGCACCCGACTGGACGCTGTTCGTCTTCGCCGCCCTGGTCGGCTGCGTGCCGAGCGTCGGCTCGATGATCAGGTCGCGCTGGGCCGTCCTGTACCGCGACACCCCGCAGCTCCACACCGCGTACTCCTTCGAGTCGGTGGTGGACGAGGTCTGCTTCATCTTCGGGCCGATCATCTCGATCGGGCTCTCCACCGTGTGGTTCCCGGAGGCCGGTCCCCTGCTGGCCGGTGTCTTCCTCGCCGTGGGCGTCTTCTGGCTGACGGCGCAGCGGGCCACCGAGCCGGTGCCGCACTCGCGCGAACACCACTCCAAGGGCTCGGCGTTGCGCTCCGTGGGGCTGCAGGTGCTCGTCGCCACCTTCGTCGCGACCGGCGCCATCTTCGGGTCGATCGACGTGGTCACCGTGGCGTACGCGGAGGACCAGGGCCACAAGTCGGCGGCGAGCCTGGTCCTCGCGGTCTACGCGCTGGGCTCCTGCCTGGCCGGCGCGGCCTTCGGGCTGCTGCACTTCAAGGGGGCACCGGCCCCCAGGTGGCTGCTGGGTGTCTGCACGATGGCCGTGAGTATGATCCCGCTTCAACTGGTCGGGAACCTTCCGTTCCTGGCCGTGGCGCTGTTCGTGGCGGGCCTGTCCATCGCACCGACGATGATCACGACAATGGCCCTCGTCGAGCAGCACGTACCACGCGCGAAACTGACCGAGGGCATGACGTGGGTGAGCACCGGACTCGCGGTCGGTGTCGCGCTCGGCTCCTCCGCGGCCGGCTGGGTCATCGACGCCGCGGGATCGGACGCCGGGTACGCGGTGCCGGGCGTCTCCGGGGCCGTCGCGGTCGCGGTGGGATTCCTTGGGTATCGCCGGCTGAAGCGGCCGGTTCCACAACGGGGAGGGACCCATGAGTACGCGCACGGGCAGCGGGAAAAGCACACCGACGTGGCGTAACTGGGCGGGCAACGTCGCCGCGCGGCCGGTCCGCGAGGTCACTCCCGCCTCGGTGGACGAGCTGGCCGCCGCGCTGCGCCGGGCCAAGGAGGACGGCCTCAGGGCGAAGCCCGTCGGCACGGGCCACTCCTTCACGGCGACGGCCGCGACCGACGGCGTGCTCATACGCCCCGGCCTGCTCACCGGCATCCGCGGGATCGACCGCGCGGCGGGCACGGTCACCGTCGAGGCCGGCACCCCGCTGAAGCGCCTGAACGCGGCGCTCGCCCGTGAGGGCCTGTCCCTCACGAACATGGGCGACATCATGGAGCAGACGGTCTCCGGTGCCGTCAGCACCGGGACGCACGGCACGGGCCGCGACTCGGCCTCGATCGCCGCCCAGATCAGGGCGCTTGAGCTGGTCACCGCGGACGGCACGGTACTGACGTGCTCCGCGGACGAGAATCCCGACGTCTTCGCGGCCGCCCGCATCGGGCTCGGCGCGCTCGGCGTGATCACCGCGATCACCTTCGCCGTGGAGCCGGTCTTCTACCTCACGGCCCGCGAGGAGCCGATGACCTTCGACCGGGTCACCGATGAGTTCGACGCGCTCGTCACCGAGAACGAGCACTTCGAGTTCTACTGGTTCCCGCACACCGGGAACTGCAACACCAAGCGCAACAACCGCAGCCCCGGCCCTGCGGCCCCGCCCGGCAGGATCAGCGCGTTCGTCGAGGACGAACTGCTCTCCAACGGCCTCTTCCAGGTGGTCAACTCCCTCGGCCGTGCCGTGCCCGCGGCCATCCCCGGCATCGCCAAGGTGTCCAGCAGGGCGCTCTCCGCGCGGACGTACACGGACATCCCCTACAAGGTCTTCACCAGCCCGCGCCGAGTGCGGTTCATGGAGATGGAGTACGCGGTTCCGCGCGAGGCCCTCGTGGAGACCCTGAGCGAGCTGAAGGCGATGGTGGACCGCTCGCGGCTGCGGATCAGCTTCCCCGTGGAGGTCCGCACGGCCCCCTCGGACGACATCGCGCTCTCCACGGCATCGGACCGGGAGAGCGCGTACATCGCCGTCCACATGTACCGGGGCACGCCCTACCAGGCGTACTTCACGGCCGCCGAACGGATCTTCACCGCGCACGAGGGGCGGCCGCACTGGGGCAAGGTGCACACGCGCGACGCGGAGTACTTCTCCAAGGCGTACCCCCGCTTCGCCGAGTTCACGGCCCTGCGCGACCGCCTCGACCCCGACCGCCTGTTCGGCAACGACTACCTGCGGCGGGTCCTCGGCGACTGAACGGCTCCGTGGACGCCCGCTACGGAGTGGGCGTCCCGCCCTTCTGGGCACCCTCGCCGGTCCCCGTACCCGTTCCGTTCGACGGCGTGGGCGTCGGGGCGGGCGGGGTCGTCGGATCCGTCTTGGAACCGTCGTCCCCGGAGTCGTCGCCCTTGTCCTTGTCGGGGTCCGTGCCGGTGCCCTTGTCCGGGTCGTCCTTCGAGCCGGAGCCGGTGCCGTCGCCCGATCCCTTGTCGGTGCCGTTGCCCGTGCCGCTGCCGGGGGTCTGGTCGCCGGGCCCGTTCGGGTCCTGCGACGCGTTCCCGTCACCCTGCTGCGAGCCGTCGCCCGTCCCTGCGGTGCCGTTGTCCGAGGGCTGCTCGGACGGTTCCTCGGAGGGCGTGGACTGCCGGTCCTGGGAGCTGTTCCTGCCCGAGAAGCCGTTGCTGATGCTGGTGCCCTTGCCGCCGCTGAGGTCATGCCCGGACACCAGCTCGTACGTGGTGATGCCGGCCATGGAGACACCGAAGACGACGGCCGCCGCGATCAACGGCCGCTTCCAGCTGCGGATCCGCGCGCGGTGCGTGGTGCCCTCGGTGAACTCGTCCGGCACCGGGGCGTGCCCTGCGGAGCCCCCGGTGCGCAGCACGCGCGTGGCGTCGTCGCGGGGCACCGCGCGGGTGGCGTCGACCGCCCCGAGGAACTGGGTCCGCTCGGCGTCGGCGCCGGTGCCCACGGAGGGCAGCATCGTGGTGGCGTCCGCGTCTCCCGCGGCGGGCGGCACGGACGCGGGGTCCGTTCCCGCGGCGGGCAGCACGGTCGTCGGGTCCGCGTCGTCGACCGTGGGCAGCAGCGTGGTCGCGTCGGCCTCGGCGTCCGGTGCTGCGGCCTGCGGCCTGCCCCACGTCGTGGTCACAGGCCCGGTGGCCCCCCGGGCTCCGGTGTACGCGGCGGTCCTGAACGTCTCGGGCACCGGCACCGGCACCGCCCCCGGCACCGGGACCTGGCGGGCCCTCGGCTTGGCCTGCACCGTGACGTCACGTATCTGCTCGCCCGTGCGCCTGAAGAAGTGCTGGAAGACCGTGCCGCCACAGGTCGCGATCGCGCTCACGACACCGGCGCCGAGGATCGTCCCGTACACACCGAGGTTCGAGGCGAGCTTCGCCGCCACGACCGCGGCGATGGCACTCCCGGCCACCTGCGGAACGCTCAGATCGAGGCGCCGCTTCTCGCCCGGCTCCTCCTGGTCCTTCGACTCCTTGCCGGAATCCGGCTTTTCACGCATCTCCGACCCTTGCCTCCCTTTCACGACTGACTGCACGAGAAAGGGACGGACGGGAGAAGTGATTAGTTCCGTTTCTGACTTTTCCGTGAAGTGCGCCACCCTCGCGCGGGATCGCCGGAGCGGGAGGGGCCGTCAACTCCCTTCCGCCACGACAAGTTCGGCGGCGCGGCGGTCCACCCGCGTGGCCCGAATGGAGTACTGTTGCGAGCCCTGGGTCCGGTCTCCCGCCAGGGTGCCCGGGGCCTTCCAGGACCGCCGGGTGGGGGGCTCGCTGCACAGGGTGACGAACGTCGTCACTTAGCGTTGCGAAATGGTAACCGTGCCATAACGGCGCTCCAGGGCCCATGCCCGACACGCCGGGCAACTCGGCAAGGTTGTGGCAGGCTGCACCCGGGCAGGCCACACTCGACTAGCGGAAGCAGCGACGCACGTGACGTCGGCAGGCACCACCCGGGAGGTCCCCATGCCCGAACTGCGTGTCGTGGCCGTCAGCAACGACGGCACACGGCTGGTGCTGAAAGCTGCGGACAGCACGGAGTACACGCTTCCGATCGACGAGCGGCTGCGTGCGGCCGTCCGCGGTGACCGGCCCCGACTCGGACAGATCGAGATCGAGGTGGAGAGCCACCTCCGCCCGCGCGACATCCAGGCACGGATACGTGCAGGCGCCAGCGCGGAAGAAGTGGCCCAGCTCGCCGGCATCCCCGTCGACCGCGTCCGCCGCTTCGAAGGCCCCGTGCTCGCGGAGCGCGCCTTCATGGCGGAGCGGGCCAGGAAGACCCCCGTACGCCGTCCCGGCGAGAACACCGGTCCCCAGCTCGGCGAGGCCGTGCAGGAGCGCCTGCTGCTGCGGGGCGCCGACAAGGACACCGTCCAGTGGGACTCCTGGCGCCGCGACGACGGCACGTGGGAGGTCCTGCTCGTCTACCGCGTGGCGACCGAACCGCACGCCGCGAGCTGGACGTACGACCCGCCCCGGCGGCTCGTCCAGGCCGTGGACGACGAGGCCCGTTCGCTGATCGGCGAGACGGACGACATCGCCGCGCCCGAGCCCAGCTTCCCGTTCGTACCGCGCATCGCCCGGCTCCCCCGGGACCGCCCCACGGACCGGCCGCTCGACCGCGCCCTGGACCGCCAGCTGGACCGGCCGAGCATCCCCCCCGCCCCCGTCGACCCGTCGGAGGAGGGCACGGGCGCGGGTTCCGCCGTCGCCGAGCAGGAGCGCGACTCCCTGACGAGCCTCCTGGAGGCGGTGCCGAGCTTCCGAGGCGACATGATCGTGCCCGAGCGCCCCTCGGTCACGCCCGCCGCGGAACTGCCGCCGTCCCCCCAGGAGGAGGCCGAGCAGGAGCCGGACGCGGAGGAGCCCCCGGCGGCGTCGGCCGGTGCCGGCGCGGCCTACGCGGACGTCCTCATGCCCCGCTCGGTGGCGAGCCACCGGGACCGCCTCGTCGGCTCCACGGACCGCCAGGCCGAGGCCGACGGCGTCCGCCCCGGCCGCCGCGCCGCGGTGCCCAGCTGGGACGAGATCGTCTTCGGCACGCGCCGCAAGAAGCAGGAGTAACCGAGGCGCAGACCGGCGATCGGCTGCTACGGAGAGGGGGCCCACACCGGTCGGTGTGGGCCCCCTCTCCGTAGCAGCCGATCCGTGGAGCGACGACCAGCGCTACCGCGGGTCGGGGCCCGTCGCCACGGGACGCGAGGAATCGGCCGACCACTCCGACCAGGAGCCGACGTACAGCGAGGCCGGGATGCCCGCCACCGCGAGGGCCAGCACCTCATGGGCGCCCGAGACGCCCGAGCCGCAGTAGACGCCGATCTCCGAGGTGTCGGACGCGCCCAGCCCCTTGAAGCGCTCCGCCAGCTCGCCGGCGGGCTTGAAGCGGCCGTCCGCCGCGACGTTCTCCGTGGTCGGTGCCGAGACCGCGCCGGGGATGTGTCCGGCCACGTTGTCGATCGGTTCGACCTCGCCGCGGTAGCGCTCGGCCGCGCGGGCGTCCAGGAGCAGGCCGGAGCGGGCCAGCGCCGCGGCGGAGTCCGCGTCCAGCAGGTCCTTGCTGTTCGGGGCCGGCTCGAAGGAGCCCTCGGCCGGGGCCGTGCCCGCGCCCTGCTCCAGGGGGCCCGTCCACTGGCCGATACCGCCGTCCAGGACGCGGACGGAGCCGTGACCCGTCCAGCGGAGCATCCACCACAGGCGGGCGGCCGCCCAGTTCTGGCCACCGTCGTACACGACGACACCCCGGTCCTGCGAGACGCCGGCCGTGCGCATCACGGCACCAAAACGGTCCAGGTCGGGGAGCGGGTGACGGCCCCTGGCACCGGCGGGTCCGGCCAGGTCGGCGTCCAGATCGACGAAGACGGCCGACGGAATATGCCCTTCCTCGTACGCCTGGCGCAGGGAGCCGTCGTGCTGCCAGCGGACGTCGAGCAGGACCGGCGGATTCTCGCCCGCCAGCTCGCTCGCGAGTTCGGATGCGGAGATGATGGCATTCATGGCCCCATCCTTGCGTACGGGGTGGTCGCGCCGCCAAGGTCCGGCTACCCTGCTCCGCCGGGTGCCGCCCGACCACGGGGCGTACGGAGCCATGCACGCCCTGTACGGCGGATGGTCTCCGCCCGGCCATCACGTGTTTACGGATGATGCACCGAAAATCGGGCATCTACCGCGGGATGCCGGACAGTGCGGCGCGGTCGGGGGGCGCCGCGCGACGGGCGGTGCGAGCATCTGCACGGGCGCGAGTTCGCGCGGCGATGGCACGCGCATTCGAGACATTTCAGAACGGAAACTGAGCGGCCGGTACGAAGGCCGAGGAGAGGGTGACGATGACCGAGGCGCGGGCGAATGGGGTCTCCCCTGGACAGAGCTCGTCGGATTCCTTGGGGAAGGTGTGGCGTGCGGGCGCGGGGAGCGGCCGGGCCACGCCCGGTACACCCTGCTGGGTGAGCCTGATGGCGCACGATCTGGCCGCGACCCAGGAGTTCTACGGAGCGCTCTTCGGCTGGGAGTTCCGGCCGGGGCCCGAGCAGCTCGGCCCGTACGTGCGGGCCCTGCTCGACGGCAACGATGTGGCGGGTATCGGGCGGCTCCCCACCGACCGCCACCTGCCCATCGCCTGGACGCCCTATCTGGCGTCGGACGACGCGGGCGAGACGGCGGAGGTGGTGCGGCACTGCGGCGGCACGGTCGGCGTGGGCCCGCTCGACGCGGGCGAGGCCGGCCGGCTGGCCATCGCCTCCGACCCCTCGGGCGCCGTGTTCGGCATCTGGCAGGCCGCGGCCCACCCGGGCATCGCGGTGGTCGGCAGGCCCGGCGCACCGGCCTGGAACGAGCTGGTGACCCGGGAGAGCGCGAGCGTCGTCAAGTTCTACGAGTCGGTCTTCGGCTGCACCGACGAGGCCGTCGTCTCGGCCGACTTCGACTACGTGACGCTGCACGTGGACGGCCGGCCCGTGGCGTCCGTGCACGGCGTGGGCCAGGCGCTGCCTCGCGACCTGGGCCCGCACTGGATGACGTACTTCGAGGTCGCCGACGTGGACGAGGCGGTGAGCCGGGTCATCGAGCTCGGTGGCCACGTCGTCAAACCGGCCTGGGACGACCCCCGCGGCCGGACGGCGACGGTGGCCGACCCGGAGGGCGCGGTCTTCAGCGTCGTGCGCTCACGGGCCGAGAGCTGATTCAGGCGCGGGCGGCGGCCGCGTCGACCGGCAGGACGTCGGGCGACAGGGCGCCCGCGCGCGCGGTCGCCGCCGTCGCCCTGCGCTGGTGATGGCGGCGGCACAGCACCTCGTAACCCACCACGTCCGCCGACTGGTTGACGTCGCCCACGACGACCTGGGCACCCTCGACGACCATCTCACCGTCTATGGTGCGCGCGTTGTGCGTGGCGCGGGCCCCGCACCAGCACAGCGCCTCGACCTGGAGCACCTCGACGCGGTCGGCGAGCTCGACCAGGCGCTGCGAGCCGGGAAAGAGCTTGGAGCGGAAGTCCGTGGTGATGCCGAAGGCGAAGACGTCCAGGCCCAGGTCGTCGACGATCCGGGCGAGCTGGTCGATCTGCTCCGGGGCCAGGAACTGCGCCTCGTCCGCGATCACGTAGTCCGCGCGGCCGCCCTGCGAGAGGTGATCGACGAGGTGCGCGTAGAAGTCGAAGTCGTCCGCGGCCTCGATCGCGTCGGTGACGAGGCCGAGCCGGGAGGAGAGCTTGCCCTCGCCGGCACGGTCGTCCCGAGTGAAGATCATCCCCTGGAGCCCGCGGGCGGACCGGTTGTGCTCGATCTGCAGAGCCAGCGTGCTCTTTCCGCAGTCCATCGTTCCGGAGAAGAACACCAGCTCGGGCATGGGGAGTCGAGGACCTTTCGGGTCGGACGGAGAAGCGGTCGGGCGGGGCAGCGGTCAGGAGCGTACTTCGAGGAGCGGGACGAGCTGTTCGACGGGGGTCATGGAGCCGTGCATGCCGACCAGGGCGGACTCCTTGGGCTCGCGCTCGGTGGCGATGATCGCCACGTCGTCGTGGGCCGCCGCGATGACGTCGCCGATGCGCTCGTACACACGTTGATCAACCTGTGGACCGAACCAGCCCGCGGCGATCGCCTCGTCGCGTCCCGCCACCCAGAACTGCTCGCCGAGCACATCGCGCCAGACCGCGAGGACGTCGTTCGCGGCGCCCGGCACCGCGTAGACGTGCCGGGCGCGGCCCTCGCCGCCGAGCAGGGCGACCCCGGCGCGCAGCTCCCAGTCCTCGTCGAAGTCGTAGCGTGACGCCTCGTCGAAGGGGATGTCGATCATGCCGTGGTCCGCGGTGACGTACAGGGCGCTGCGCGGGGGCAGCTGCTCGGCGAGGCGCTGGACGAGCCGGTCCACGTACATGAGCTGGCCGCGCCAGGCGTCGGAGTCGACGCCGAAGCGGTGCCCCTTGCCGTCCACTTCCGCGTAGTACGTGTAGACCAAGGAGCGGTCGCCCGCCGCCAGTTGCTGTGCGGCGAGGTCCATGCGGTCCTCTCCGGAGAGCCTGCCCCGGAAGGAACCTCCGCTCAGCGCGACCTTGGTGAGCGGGGTGTGCTCGAAGGTCGGGGCGGAGACCTGCGCGGTGTGCACCCCGGCGTCGTGGGCTCGCTGGAAGACGGTGGGGTGCGGCTGCCACGCGTAGGGATCGGTCCACGGGTTCCAGCGCAGCTGGTTCATGAGCTCGCCGGTGGCGGGGTTGCGGACGGTGTAGCCGGGCAGGCCGTGCGTGCCGGGCGGCAGGCCCGTGCCGACCGAGGCGAGCGAGGTCGCGGTGGTGGCGGGGAAACCGGCGGTGATGGGCCGGCCCGTGCCGCCCCGCGAGCTCCGCAGCAGCGAGGTCAGGAAGGGCGCCTCTGCCGGGTGCGCCTTGAGCTGCTCCCAGCCGAGGCCGTCGATCAGGAAGACGCAGTTCCGGTCGGCCGGGGCGAGTTCGGGGATGACGGGCGCGAAGCCCTCGACGCCCTGGTGGGCGACGAGCGTGGGCAGCAGGTCGGCCAGCGATCCCGCGCCGTACGCGGGCACGGGGGCGGTGTCGAGGGAGAGCGGTTGTACGTCGTCCCAGGAGGGCAGCGCCATCAGCGGGCGGTGTCCGCGGTCGCCTCGGACAGCGCCTGGGCGAAGGCGAGGGTCTGGCGCACGGCGTCGGGGCCGTCGCCGGCCTCGCTGACGCGCAGGCTCAGGTCGTCGGCCGTGGAGCTGCCCGTGTACCCGTGGTCCGCCTCGCAGTTGGGGTCGCCGCAGGCCGCGGGCTCCAGGTCGATGCGGGACACGGCGCCCCAGCCGATGGTCAGGACGACCTCGCGGGGCGGTGTCCCGGGGACGTACTTCTCGGGGTTGGCGACGACGCGGCTGACCACGACCGAGGAGATGCGGCCGATCTTGACCGACTCCGTGGAGGTCGTCGCGTACGGCGTCGGGGACGTGCTGTCCGCCGCCTGCTCGTCGGTGTGGCTGACGATGAAGCGCGTGCCGGTCAGGACGAGGACGGTGACGTGCCGGCGCACTTCGTTGGCGTCGAACGTCGTCTCCTGGTGGACCAGGAACGACCCGATGGCCTCGCCGCCGATCGCGGCCTCCACCGCCTCGGCCACGAGGGCCGGGTAGTAGCCGCTGCGCTCGATCGCCGCGCGCAGCCCCTGGGTCGTCGTACCGGTCTTTGCCATGCCGTCCATCCTACGGCCCGGTGCGGGGCGCACGGTGCCCCGCGGGCGCCTCCGGTCGGGGGCGGAGCGCTCACGTACCCGGAAAGGGTGCTTCAACGCGCTCGGCGCGCTCGGCGCCCCGGAAGGCGCTCAGTACCCGGGAAGGGTGCGCGGTCCGAGGTCGTCGCGGGCGGGCGGGGGCGCCAGGCGCACGGAGGCGCCGAGCACGGAGAGGCCGTGCTCGGCGACGACCACGGGCTCCAGGGCGACCGCGACCACTTCGGGGTGGTCGTCGACGAGCCGGGAGACCCGCTGGAGCAGCTCTTCCAGGGCCGGGGTGTCCACGGGCGCGGACCCGCGCCAGCCGAACAGGAGCGGCGCCGTCCGGATGGACCTCACCAGGGAGCCCGCCTCGCGGTCGGTGACGGGGACGAGCCGGTGGGCGGTGTCGCCGAGCAGCTCGGAGGCGGCGCCCGCGAGGCCGAAGGAGAGCACCGCTCCGGCCGCCGGGTCGATGACGGCGCGCACGACGGTGTCGACACCGCGCGGCACCATGCCCTGCACGGCGGGGCGCAGCTCGGCGGGCTTGCCGAAGGCGTCGGTCAGTTCCTGGTACGCCCGGCGCAGTTGCTCCTCGTCCGCGAGGTCGAGGCGCACCCCTCCCAGGTCGGCGCGGTGCCGCAGGTGGGGGGCGGTCGTCTTCAGGGCCACCGGGTAGCCGAGCTCCCGGGCGGCCGCCACCGCCGCGTCCGGATCGGGCGCGGGCAGCGCTTCGTGTACGCGGATGCCGTAACGCCCGAGCAGGTCGTGGGCGTCGGCCGGGGCGAGCGTGCTGCCGCGCGGGTCGGCGTCCTTGGCCAGCAGCTCCTCGATGCGTGCGGCGGCGCCGTTCTCGTCGATGTCGTCGTACTCGTGCACCCTGCCCGGCTCGGCGGCCTCGCGCCGCCACTGGGCGTACTTGACCGCTTCGGAGAGGGCACGCACGGCGCGCTCGGCGGCGGGGTAGGCGGGGATGCGGTACGGGTCCGAGGGCTGCGGGGGCTCCGGTGCGGGGGCGGGCGAGGTGTCCCGCGCGGGTGGACGTTGCGCGCGGGAGTGCGGCCCGGTACCGGAGGCCGGGGTGGCGGCGTCCGGGCGGGTACTGGTGGCCGCGGCCAGGGCTTCGGCGAGGCCGCCGAGCTCGACGTGGACGACGGCGACGGGCTTGGCGGGGCAGCCCGCAGCGGCCGCCCGCAGCTCCGTGGCGAGCGTCTCGGGGTCGGTGGTGGCCCCGTCCTCCCCCACCCAGGGGATGGCGTTGACGATCACCGCGTCGCAGCCGTCGTCCGACAGCGCCTCGGCGAGGGCGGCCCGGAAGTCGGCGGGCACGGCACCGGTCGTGAGGTCGCGCGGCGGCAGCGGGCGCAGGCCGTCGGCGATGCACGCGTCGTAGGTGAGGAGGCCGAGGGACTCGGAGTTCCCGAGGATGCCCACCCGGGGTCCATCGGGCAGCGGCTGCCCCGCGAGCAGCAGGCCCGCGTCGACCATCTCCGTGACGGTGTCGACCCGGATGACGCCCGCCTGGCGCAACAGCGCCGAGACCGTGGCGTGCGGCAGGCGGGTCGCCTGTACGGCGTGGCCGGTCGGCGCGATGCCGCTGTGCCGGGCGCCCTGGACGACGACGAGGGGCTTGGCCGTCGCCGAACGCCGGGCGAGGCGGGTGAACTTGCGCGGGTTGCCGATGGTCTCCAGGTACATCAGCGTGACGTCGGTGTCCGGGTCCTCGTACCAGTACTGGAGGAGGTCGTTGCCGGAGACGTCCGCGCGGTTGCCGGACCCGACGAACGTGGACAGGCCCGCGCCACGCCGGTGCAGTCCGGAGAGCAGCGCGATGCCGATCGCGCCGGACTGGGTGAACAGACCGATGCGCCCGCGCGCGGGCGACTGCGGGGCGAGCGAGGCGTTGAGCCGCGTCTCCGGAGACGTGTTGATGACGCCGAAGGCGTTCGGGCCGATGATGCGCATGCCGTACGACCGCGCCTGGCGGACCAGTTCGCGCTGGCGTTCACGGCCCTCGGCGCCGCTCTCCCCGTAGCCGGCGGAGAGCACCACGAGGCCGCGCACACCGCGCTCGCCGCACTCGGCGACGACCTGTGGCACCCGATCGGCGGGCACGGCGACCACCGCGAGGTCCACGGGCTCCTCGATGGCGGCCACGGAGCGGTGGGCGGGTACCCCGTCCACGGCGGCGCAACCGGAGCCTTCGGGGGCGTCGGTGCCCTCGTCGAACGCGCTGTTGACCGCGTACAGGCGCCCGGCGAAACCGGACTCCCGGAGGTTGTCGAGCACGCTGTGGCCGACGCCTCCGGGGGCGCGGCCCACGCCGATCACGGCGACCGAGCCGGGCGTCAGGAGGCGGTGCACGGACCGCCCCTCGGCGCGCTGTTCGCGGGCGCGCTGCACAGCGAGCGAGCGGTCGGTCGGCTCCAGGTCGAACTCCAGGCGGACGACGCCGTCCTCGAAGCTGCGCTTCTGCTGGTAGCCCGCGTCCGTGAACACCTTGATCATCTTGGTGTTGGCGGGCAGCACCTCGGCCGCGAAGCGCCGGATGCCGCGCTCCCTGGCGACGGCCGCGATGTGTTCGAGGAGCGTGGAGGCGACGCCCCTCCCCTGATGGGCGTCCTGCACGAGGAAGGCGACCTCGGCCTCGTCCGCGGGGGCGCTGGCGGCCATGCCGCGCTCGTCGATGCGGTCGTAGCGCACGGTGGCGATGAACTCGCCGCCCACGGTGACCGCGAGCCCCACCCGGTCCACCTGGTCGTGGTGGGTGAAACGGTGCACGTCCTTGGCGGACAGGCGGGGGTAGGGCGCGAAGAAGCGGTAGTACTTCGACTCGTCCGAGACCTGCTCGTAGAAGCTGACCAGGCGGTCCGCGTCCTCGGCCGTGATCGGCCTGATCCGGGCGGTGCCTCCGTCACGCAGCACCACGTCGGCCTCCCAGTGGGCGGGGTAGCCGTGCCGATCGTGCTGATCCGACGGGGTCTGCATGGGGCCAGGGTACGGGTCGCGCGGCCGCCCGGGCCGGGGCAGGCTAGGACAGGTCGAAAGGCGCCCGGGAGCGGGACGTACGTCCGGCAGAGCACCCGTGACGGCATGAGACACTGGTCTAGACAAGTGTGAGACACCTGGAAGGGCAGCAACACATGGCTGAGCGCCGCGTCAACGTCGGCTGGGCCGAGGGCCTTCACGCCCGACCCGCCTCCATCTTCGTCCGTGCGGCCACGGCCGCCGGCGTCCCCGTGACGATCGCCAAGGCCGACGGCAACCCGGTCAACGCCGCCTCGATGCTCGCGGTGCTCGGCCTGGGCGCCCAGGGCGGCGAAGAGATCGTGCTCGCCTCCGACGCCGAGGGCGCGGACGCCGCCCTCGACCGTCTGGCGAAGCTCGTCGCGGAGGGGCTCGAGGAGCTCCCGGAGACGGTCTAGGACACGTTCCCCTTCTGGGACACGTTCTTCAGCAGTACAGCAGTACCTCGATGGGGTCATCCGTAATGACGGGTGGCCCCATCGGCGTATGTGCGTGAACGCACCCCGAAAAGAAATGCATGAATTCCCGGGGGCGGGCAAGGAATAGCTTCTCTTTGTATACGGCGTCTCCGTTAATTCCGCAGGCTCACCGTGTTTACGGCATGTTGCGATTCCCTCACGCGCTCGCCCCGCCGCGGCCGGCGCAGTCGATGGGCGGCCGTCGCCCGTTCCGCGTGCGCGGCGGTGAGCGTCCTGGCCCGTTCCGCGTCCCCGCGGGCCACCGCGTCGACGATCGCGGCGTGCTCGGACCAGGACTCGGCGGGCGCCGCCGGGGAGTCCACGACGTACATCCAGGCGATCTTGTGCCGGAGCTGGGTGAGCAGCGCACTGAGGCCCGGGCTGCCGGACGCCTGGGCGAGCGTCTCGTGGAACCAGCCGCCCAGGGAGCGCACATCCTCCCCCCGGCCGTTCCTGACGCGCTCCTGGCCCAGTCTGACGAGGCCGCGCAGGACCTTGAGGTGCGCGTCCGTGCGGCGCTGTGCGGCCCGTGCGGCAGCGAGCGGCTCGAGCAGCGCCCGGACCTCCAGGAGGTCCGCGGCCTCCTGCTCGGTCGGCTCGGCCACGCACGCGCCCGCGTGCCTGCGGGTGACGACGAAGCCCTCGGCCTCCAAGGTGCGCAGGGCCTCGCGCACGGGGACGCGCGAGACGCCGTAGCGCCGCGCGAGGAGGTCCTCGGTGAGCCGGCCGCCCCTTTCGTAGACACCCGCGACAATGTCGTCCCGGATGGCCGTGCATACCGAGTGCGCGGGAATGCGCATGATCGGACCTCCGCCTTAATCCCCGCGAAACGCGGTCGACCGACGCTCGTTCGGTGACTCTATTGCAGAGCGCGGGAATTTCCGACGGCGGACCGGAATCCATGGATATCTTTTGGCCAAGCGCGGCGAAAGCCCCGGCTCGCGGTGAGCCGGGGCTTTCGGTGAAGTGCTGCGGGGTCCGCGCGGACCGGGCGGGTCAGACGTTGACGCCGTGGCCGCGCAGGTAGGCGATCGGGTCCATGTCCGAGCCGTACTGCTCGCCGGAGCGGGCCTCGAAGTGGAGGTGCGGGCCGCTGGAGTTGCCGGTGGAGCCGGACAGGCCTATCTGCTGGCCCGGGGTGACCGTCTGGCCGACGGTGACGCCGAGGGACGACATGTGGCCGTACTGGGTGTACGTGCCGTCGTTCATCTTGATGACCACGTTGTTGCCGTAGGCGCCGCCCCAGCCGGCCTCGACGACGGTGCCGGAGCCGACCGCGTGGACCGAGGTGCCGGACGCGGCGTGGAAGTCGATGCCGGTGTGACTGCCGGAGGACCACATGGCGCCGCCGGTCTGGTAGCCCGTGGAGACGTACGAGCCGGAGACCGGCGCGACGTAGGTGTTCAGGCGCTTGCGCTCGGCCTCGCGGGCGGCACGCTCCTTGGCCTCGCGCTCCTTCTTGGCCTTCGCCTTGGCCTCGGCCTCGGCCTTGCGCTTCTCCTCGGCGGCCTTCTTCTTGGCGGCCTCTTCGGCCTTCTTGGCCGCGGCGGCGTCGTCGGCGGCCTGGCGCTGCGCGGCGGCCTGGGCGTCGATGCTCTCGGCGAGGGAGTCGCCTACGGAGACGGCCTGGGTGAAGCCGGTGTGCTCGACGGCCGCTTCGTCGGCGGCGGCGAGGGCGGGGGCGGCAAGGCCTCCGATGACACCGGTGGTGGTGAGCGCCGCGACGCCCGCGACGTTCGCGGTGGTCCGCGTGATGCGGCTCGGACGACGGTGCTTCCCGGTGGCACGGGTGAACGCCATGTGGCGGGTGTTCCTTTCCTTCCTTCTCGCCTACCGGGTTAGCTGACGGGTTCGGAGCAGGAAGGTCTCCTACGGGTCCCTCACCTGAAGGCAAGGTGCCCGATTCACCCCAGGGGACATGTGGGTCCCCGGCTCCCCTGGCTCGCGCCGTACGGGGACTCGGCGATGACTGCCCGGTGCCGCGGATGCGACGTACTGCGTGACGGACAGCCGGACCGACGCTAAACGGGGCGTCTTTCAATCGACAAACAGAACGCGACTTTTGTAGCGCACGCCACAGGGCAGACGGGCAACGTCCATATGAATTCGGACATATGGGGACCCCGGTGGCCACATCGGCCACCGGGGTCCCCTCATGTCCTGACGTTCACTCAGCCCGTGACGACACTCACGTCACCGATCCCGAGCGCCCTGACGGGCTCCTCGATCTGCGCTGCGTCCCCGACCAGGACCGTCACCAGGCGGTCCTCCGGGAAGGCGTTCACGACGGCCGCGGTGGCCTCCACGGTGCCGGTGGCCGCCAGCTGCCGGTACAGCTGCGCCTGGAAGTCGTCCGGCAGGTTCTGCTCGACCTGGTCGGCGAGGGTGGCCGCCACGGACGCGGCCATCTCGTACTTGAGCGGGGCCACGCCCACCAGGTTCTGCACGGCGACGTCGCGCTCGGCGTCGGTCAGGCCCTCGGCGGCGAGGGTGCGCAGGACCTTCCAGAGGTCGTCGAGCGCCGGTCCGGTGTTCGGGGTGTCCACGGAGCCGCTGATGGCGAGCATCGCGGCGCCCGTCCCGTCCGGCGCCGAACGCAGCACCTGGCTGAACGCCCGTACGCCGTAGGTGTAACCCTTCTCCTCCCGCAGGACACGGTCCAGACGGGACGTGAGGGTGCCTCCCAGGCAGTACGTGCCGAGGACCTGCGCCGGCCACACCCGGTCGTGCCGGTCGGCCCCCACGCGGCCGATCAGCAGCTGCGTCTGGACCGCTCCGGGACGGTCCACGATGACGACACGGCCGTGGTCGTCCGCGGTCACCTGCGGCACCGGGCGCGGCTCGCCCGGGGAGCCCGTCCAGGCTCCGACGGTGTCCGCGAGGACGGCGTCCAGGTCGGTGCCGGTCAGGTCGCCGACCACGACGAGGGTGGCCGTGGCGGGCCGGACGTACTTCTCATAGAAGGCACGCACCGCCGCCGAGTCGATGGCCGTGACCGTCTCCTCGGTGCCCTGACGCGGCCGGGACATGCGCGCGGTCGGCGGGAAGAGCTGCTTGGAGAGCTCCTTGGCGGCGCGCCGCGCCGGGCTCGCCGCCTCGTGCGGGATCTCGTCCAGGCGGTTGCGTACGAGCCGCTCGATCTCGCTGTCCGAGAAGGCGGGGGCCCGCAGGGCGTCGGCGAGCAGGCCCATCGCCTTCGGGAGCCGGGAGACCGGGACCTCCAGGGAGACCCGCACACCGGGGTGGTCGGCGTGCGCGTCGAGCGTCGCGCCGCACCGGTCGAGCTCGGCGGCGAACTCCTCGGCGGAGTGCTTGTCGGTGCCTTCGTTGAAGGCCCTCGCCATGATGGTGGCGACGCCGTCGAGGCCCTCGGGCTCGGCGTCCAGGGGCGCTTCGAGATGGATCTCGACGGCGACGACCTGCTGGCCGGGGCGGTGGCAGCGCAGCACGGTGAGGCCGTTGGGCAGGGTGCCGCGCTCGGGCGCGGGGAAGGCCCACGGCTTGGCCGTGCCGGCCTGCGGCATGGAGTGGAACTGCATCGTCGCGGCCTCGGTCACTTCGCCGCCTCCTCTTCGTCTGCGTCCGCGGTGTCCTCGGCGGTTGCCGTGCCCTCGGCGCCCTCTTCGGGAGCCACGGGCTCGTACACGAGCACCGCGCGGTTGTCGGGGCGCAGACGGGCCTTGGCGACCTCCTGCACCTCCTGTGCGGTGACGTCGAGGACCCGCCCGACGGCGGTCAGGGCGAGCTGCGGGTCGCCGAACAGGACCGCGTACCGGCACAGTTCGTCGGCGCGGCCCGCGACCGTGCCGAGCCGGTCGAGCCACTCGCGCTCCAACTGTGCCTGAGCGCGCTCCATCTCCTCCGGAGTGGGACCCTCCGCGGCGAAGCGGGCCAGTTCCTCGTCGACGGCGGCCTCGATGACGGGAACCTCGACGTCGCCGGACGTCTTCACGTCGAGCCAGCCGAGCGAGGGCGCACCGGCGAGGCGGAGCAGGCCGAACCCGGCGGCGACCGCGGTGCGGTCCCGGCGCACGAGGCGGTTGTAGAGCCGGGAGGACTCGCCGCTGCCGAGGACGGTGAGGGCGAGGTCGGCCGCGTCGCACGCGCGCGTGCCGTCCTCCGGGAGGCGGTAGGCGGCCATCAGGGCGCGGGCCGGCACGTCCTCCTCGATGACCTCGCGCAGCTCCTTGCCGATGCGCTCGGGCAGGGAGCCGTCGCGCGGCGGCTGCTTGCCGTCGTGCCCGGGGATCGACCCGAAGTACTTCTCGACCCAGGCGAGCGTCTCCTGCGGGTCGATGTCGCCGACGACCGACAGGACGGCGTTGTTGGGCGCGTAGTACGTGCGGAAGAACGCGCGCGCGTCCTCCAGGGTGGCCGCGTCCAGGTCGGCCATGGAGCCGATCGGCGTGTGGTGGTAGGGGTGGCCCTCCGGGTACGAGAGGGCCGTCAGCTTCTCGAACGCCGTGCCGTAGGGCACGTTGTCGTAGCGCTGGCGGCGCTCGTTCTTGACGACGTCGCGCTGGTTCTCCATGGACTCGTCGTCGAGCGCGGAGAGCAGCGAGCCCATCCGGTCGGCCTCGAGCCAGAGGGCGAGCTCCAACTGGTGGGCGGGCATGGTCTCGAAATAGTTGGTGCGCTCGAAGCTCGTCGTGCCGTTGAGGGAGCCGCCCGCGCCCTGGACCAGCTCGAAGTGGCCGTTCCCGTGCACCTGCTTCGAGCCCTGGAACATGAGGTGCTCGAAAAGGTGGGCAAGGCCGGTAAGCCCCTTGACCTCGTGGCGCGAGCCGACGTCGTACCAGAGGCAGACCGCGGCGACCGGGGTCAGGTGGTCCTCGGAGAGCACCACGCGCAGGCCGTTGGCCAGCCGGTGCTCGGTCGCTGTCAGGCCGCCGGAGCCGGCCTCGGCTGTGGCCGTGTGACCCATGGGCATGTACGTCCCTTCGATCGCTGGATCATCGCTGGATCAGAACAATTGCTGCCAGTCCTGCCACTGTATGCAAGCGTGCAGACACCTGACGAAGTTCCCGCTCCGCCCTCGGCGTAGTCGCGCGACACCGCCGTCGCACGGGTCGTGGTCGGCGTTGTCAGTGGGACAGTCCACAATGGTCGGCGTCAGATCCCGCACTTGTTGGTGAAGGAGCCGCAGCAGCGATGGCCCGCCGCAGCACGAAGACCCCGCCGCCCGACGACTCGTACGAGGAGAAGATCCTCGACATCGACGTCGTCGACGAGATGCAGGGCTCCTTCCTCGAGTACGCGTATTCGGTCATCTACTCCCGCGCCCTGCCGGACGCCCGCGACGGCATGAAGCCGGTGCATCGCCGGATCGTCTACCAGATGAACGAGATGGGCCTGCGCCCCGACCGCGGCTACGTGAAGTGTGCCCGTGTCGTCGGCGAGGTCATGGGTAAGTTGCACCCGCACGGCGACGCGTCGATCTACGACGCCCTGGTGCGCATGGCCCAGCCCTTCTCGATGCGCCTGCCGCTGGTGGACGGCCACGGCAACTTCGGCTCGCTCGGCAACGACGACCCGCCGGCCGCCATGCGCTACACCGAGTGCAAGATGGCCGACGCCACCTCGCTGATGACGGAGTCGATCGACGAGAACACCGTCGACTTCGAGCCGAACTACGACGGCCAGGAGACGGAGCCGTCCGCCCTCCCGGCGGCCTATCCGAACCTCCTGGTCAACGGCGCGTCGGGCATCGCGGTCGGCATGGCGACGAACATGCCCCCGCACAACCTCGGCGAGGTCATCGCCGCCGCCCGGCACCTGATCAAGCACCCGGGGGCCGACCTCGAGACGCTGATGAAGTACGTTCCGGGCCCCGACCTGCCCACGGGCGGCCGAATCGTCGGCCTGAACGGCATCAAGGACGCCTACGAGACGGGCCGCGGCACCTTCAAGACCCGCGCGACGGTCTCCGTGGAGAACGTGACGGCGCGCCGCAAGGGCCTCGTCGTCACCGAACTGCCCTTCACGGTCGGCCCCGAGAAGGTCATCTCCAAGATCAAGGACCTGGTCGGCTCGAAGAAGCTGCAGGGCATCGCCGACGTCAAGGACCTCACCGACCGCGCGCACGGCCTGCGCCTGGTCATCGAGATCAAGAACGGCTTCGTCCCCGAGGCCGTCCTGGAGCAGCTCTACAAGCTGACGCCGATGGAGGAGTCCTTCGGCATCAACAACGTGGCCCTGGTGGACGGCCAGCCCCTCACCCTCGGCCTCAAGGAGCTCCTGGAGGTCTATCTCGACCACCGGTTCACCGTGGTGCGCCGCCGCAGCGAGTTCCGCCGCGGCAAGAAGCGCGACCGCCTGCACCTGGTCGAGGGCCTCCTGGTGGCCCTCCTGGACATCGACGAGGTCATCCGCCTCATCCGTTCCAGCGACAACTCCGCGCAGGCCAAGGAGCGCCTGATGGAGCGCTTCTCGCTGAGCGACATCCAGACGCAGTACATCCTGGACACGCCGCTGCGCCGCCTCACCAAGTACGACCGCATCGAGCTGGAGTCCGAGCGCGACAAGCTCAACGGCGAGATCGACGAGCTGACCGGGATCCTGGACTCGGACGCGGAGCTGCGCAAGCTGGTCTCCGCCGAACTGGCCGCGGTCGCCAAGAAGTTCGGCACGGACCGGCGCACGGTGCTCCTGGAGTCGTCCGGCACACCGGCCGCCACGGTCTCGCTGCAGGTCGCGGACGACCCGTGCCGGGTGCTCCTGTCCTCGACGGGCCTGTTGGCGCGCACGGCCAACGGCGAGCCTTTCGCCGACGGTGACGCCAAGCGCGTCAAGCACGACGCGATCGTCTCCGCGGTGCCCGCGACGGCACGCGGCGAGGTGGGCGCGGTCACCTCCGAGGGGCGTCTGCTGCGCCTCTCCGTAGTGGACCTCCCCCAGCTGCCGGAGACGGCGGGCGCGCCCAACCTCTCCGGAGGGGCGCCCGTCTCGGAACTGCTCCCCCTGGAGAAGGACGAGAAGCTGATCTGCCTGATGACGCTCGACGAGTCGTCCCCGGGGCTCGCGCTCGGCACCGAGCAGGGTGTCGTCAAGCGCGTGGTCCCCGACTATCCGTCGAACAAGGAAGAGCTGGAGGTCATCACCCTCAGGGACGGTGATCGGATCGTCGGGGCGGCCGAGCTGCGCACCGGCGAGGAGGACCTGGTCTTCATCACGGACGACGCACAGCTGCTGCGCTACCAGGCGTCGCAGGTCCGCCCCCAGGGCCGCCCCGCGGGCGGCATGGCGGGCATCAAGCTCACCGACGGCGCGAAGGTGATCTCCTTCGCGGCGGTGGACCCCGCGGTGGACGCGGTCGTCTTCACGGTGGCGGGCTCGCGCGGCACGCTGGACGACTCGGTGCAGACGACGGCGAAGCTCACACCGTTCGACCAGTACCCGCGCAAGGGGCGCGCGACGGGTGGTGTGCGCGTCCAACGGTTCCTGAAGGGCGAGGACTGCCTGAGCTTCGCCTGGACGGGTCCGACGCCGCCGCACGCGGCCCAGCGCAACGGCGCACCCGCCGAGCTGCCGGAGATCGACCCGCGCCGGGACGGCTCGGGCGTGTCGTTGGCCAAGCCGGTGGCGGCGGTGGCCGGCCCGGTGTAACCGGGCTCAGTCTCCGGAGCCGGCGTTCTCGTCCGGCTCCGGAACGCCAGACTCCAGCTCCCACTCCCGCTCCGACTCCCGCACCGGTTCCTGAACGTCCGGCTCCTGGACGTACCGCAGTACGCCCCACATGCCGCGTTCATCGGCTTGTGGGGCGTAGTCGCGACAGGCCGCGAGCTCCTTCTCCAGGGCCGGTACGTCCACGCCCGACCCGATGAGCACGAGCTGGGTCAGCCGAGGCGCGTCGGGCGCCCACGGCTCCGGGTAGAAACGCAGGAACCGCCCCACGGCGTGCACCTCGTAGCGGTTGCGCGGGTCGGCGGGGCCGAAATCGACGTACCCCTTGATGCGATAGAGCCCTTCGGGCCTGCTGTCGAGCAGGGCCATCAAGGGGCGGGGCCCCAGGGGCACGTCGGAGGTGAAGGAAAGACTTTCGTAGGCGGAGTGCAGGTGGTCGTGGGAGTGGCCGTGCCCCTGGTGCCCTCGGTCCGAACAGTCCCGCGAACCGCCCTCCGCATCGCCCGCCTCGTCGTCCCGGAGGTCGTCGAAGGAGAGCTGCCCGACCCGCTCCCCCACGGGCGCGCGGTCGAAGAACAGCTCCACGTCGACACGGCCGAAGGAGGCGGGGACGACGGCCGCGCGGCCCGCGAGCCCGCGGACGACACCGAGCACGCGCTCGTACTCCTCCGGGGGCACCCGGTCGGCCTTGTTGACCACGACGAGATCGGCGAGGCCCAAGTGCCGGTCCACCTCGGGGTGCCGCTCCCTGGTGGCGTCGAACTCGGCGGCGTCGACGACCTCGACGAGTCCCCCGTAGACGATGTTCGCGTTCTCGCTGGCGAGCAGCATCTTCACGAGTTCCTGCGGCTCGGCGAGCCCGCTCGCCTCGATGACGATGACGTCGATCCCCGCGGCGGGCGCGGCGAGGCGCTCCAAGTAGACGTCGAGCTCGCTCGCGTCCACGGCGCAGCACAGGCAGCCGTTGCCCAGCGAGACGGTCGAGTCGCCGAGCTGTCCCGCGACCGACATGGCATCGATCTCGATCGAGCCGAAGTCATTGACGATCGCCCCGATCCGGCTGCCGCCGCTGCGGTGGAGCAGATGGTTGAGCAGGGTCGTCTTGCCGGAGCCGAGGAAGCCGGCGAGGACGACGACGGGGATCTGACGGTGGTGCGACGCGGACCTCTGCAACGCGGACCTCTCGTGTCGACGCTGGTACGGACCGCGGTGGATCCCGTACGACGAATGAAGACAGCCCCAGGATAGGTGCGCGTAGCCGGGTCGCGGAGTGAACGATTGTTAGCGGCGCTCGCGGGGCACACGTTAGGCACGGCGCCGGGATCTGCGACCACTGCTTCCTTCCGTGCGCCTCCTCTCCGCCTCCCCGCCGATCAGAGCCGCTCGGCACCCTGGGAGGCGGCAAGCGCACCGCCCACCGCTCGCCGGTCCGCTCCCTGTCGACCCGCATCCGACGACCGGCGGACGGTCGCCGATTCGGGGGTTGACATGGCCACACAGAAATCATGGATACGGGGGGCCGGCTCCGCCGCGGCAGGCTTGGCCCTGACCGTCGGCACCGTCAGTACGCTCATCGCCCAGCACCACCAGCTCAAGAAGCTGCGGCTGCGGCTCGAGCGGTGTGAGCAGACGGACCGCAGCGAGCAGCAACGGCACGTCGACCTCGCCAACCAGCAGCGTCTTCAGTGGGAGTTGCTGAGCAAGGCGATGGAGGACCCGGAGCTGGCCGCGGTGCTCGACACGTACGAGGGCTCCGTGCCACCCACCAAGCACCGCCAATTCCTCTTCGCGAACGCCCTCTACACCAATGCCCTGCTCGCCTACCGCATCGGCAACGTGAGCCGGGTGGAGCTTTTCGGTCACCTTCGCGGCACACTCCAGAATCCCATCTTCCGCGAGTACTGGGAGGTGACCCGGGCCGCCCGGGCGAGCCTGGAGGAGGGCTCCGTAGAGGCCCGGGTCGGCCGCATGGTGGACCACTTGATCCATGAACTGGACGACGCCGACACCGAGGAATGGTGGGTGGTCGGCACGCCGCCCGAGTAACAGACGGATCACCTGTCACCGAAAGAAGTCGTATCGGCGCATTAACCCAACTGTGGCGCTAACGTACCCGCGCAACACGTCCACCGAGACAACAGGACTGGGATCCCCTTGAAGATCGTGCGCCGCATCGGTGTGCCCCCGAACCAGCGATACTGCTTCGGCGGGCAGAACTGTCCCGACATTTTCGAGCTGTCCGACGGGAACTTCGCCGTCATCGGTACCGACTGCACTCATGTACTGGATCCGGAGCTGCCGCCCGACGCGGGGCGGGCTGACTATGAGCGCATCGTGGTCGTCTCCCGGGAAACGCTGATTCGCGCCAAGGTGGATATTCCCGACGTGTAGCCGGACGGACCGGTAGCCGACAGGTGGGCGGTACGGAGACGATTGGACCCTCGTACCGCCCACCCGACTCCGCACACGGATGGACGGCCTCACCTCGACCGGGAGGCCGGGAGGAGGCGCCCCAGTGGCACGGCTCAGCGGCAGGCGCCGCTCCACGGCGACCTGGGGCGGCGCGGCCGTCGCCTCGCTCGCGATCATCGCGGCCACCCCTTTCCTGCTCGACGCCCTCGCGCCGCGCGGAATGAATTGGAACCGCTTGAGCGACATCAGCCAGACGTACGGCGCGCTCTCCGTGCTGTTCTCGGCCGCCGCACTGGTCGGTGTCGTCCTCTCCATAGCCCATCAAGCGCGGCAGACCCGGATACAGAACGTGGAATCCCACCGTTCCGCGCACCGCGAGCTCACCGCACTCACTCTGAGCGACCCGGACTTCCTTCTGTGCTGGGAGCCGCCCAATACACCCATGACGCGCGAGCGTTGGCGTCAACTCCTGGTGAGTAATCTGATCGTCAGCATGTGGAGCAGCGATTTCGCACTGAACCTGTGCGACGAGCCCACCTTGCGCGTTCTGATGCAGGACTATTTCCGCGGCGAGATCGGCCGTGCCTATTGGGCGAACAGTGGGCCCTCATGGCACCGGCTCTCGGAATCGGGCTCCGACCGCCGGATGCGCGCCTTCGTCCGCATCGCCGACGAGGCCTTCGCGGCCGCCGTGGCCAGTGGGCCGCCGATCTCGGCAGCCGCCTACTTCACCCCGCCTGCGCCCGGCACCCCGCCGCACGCTCCCTGACCCGACGCCCCGTGCCGACACCCTCACGCAGGTTGGCTTATTCTCGCCTGTCTCCGCGAGTGAAATCGGCAAGTTCTACCCCCTGGTGGATGGCAACGTACCGATCGTGACCACTCCAGACATCACCCGCCGCATCGGCGCCTCACCTCGTCAGCGCGGCAGCCTCGACGGCAACACGTGCCCGGACATCTTCGAGCTGAGTGACGGCTCCTTCGCCGTCATCGGCGCCGACCGGACCGCGGCACTCGACAGCAAACTCCCGTCCGACGCGGGGCGTTCAAGTGACGAGCGGATCGTGGTCATCACGCGCGAGACACTACTTCGAGCCAAGATCGACATCCCTGATGTCTGATCGATGAGCCGACGCTCCGGTCCCGGGTCCGCACCAGTGGACCGGAGCTCCAGAGCCTCACGGCGACGAACCGCAGGACATCGACGAGCCACAGGACATGGGCGAACCACAGGGCCTGGGCGCTCGGTAGCGGCCAGGCCCCCTGACTCAAGGAAGCGTTCACTCTCCTCAGCGGGCGGGCGGCACCGGCACCGGAGCCTCCGCCCCCACATACCGCGCCGCCGGACGAATGATCTTCGAATCCCGCGCCTGCTCCAGGATGTTCGCGCTCCAGCCGATCACTCGCGCGGACGCGAACGTCGGCGTGAACATCTCGCGGGGCAGGCCGCACAGCTCCATGACCACGCCGGCGTAGAACTCCACATTCGTGTGCAGCGCGCGCCCCGGCTTCAGCTCCGCCAGGATCGCCTCGACGTGCCGCTCGACCTCGACCGCGAACTCCACCATCTCGCCGCCGAACTGCTGGGCGATGCCCCGCAGCATGCGCGAGCGCGGGTCCTCGGTCCGGTAGACGGGGTGCCCGAAGCCCATGATGCGGTCGCCCGCGAGGACCCGCTCACGGATCCAGCCGTCGATGCGGTCGCGCGTGCCGATCGCGTCGAGGGTGTCGAGGGCCCGGCTCGGCGCACCGCCGTGCAACGGACCCGACAGCGCACCGACCGCTCCCACCAGACAGGCCGCCACATCCGCGCCGGTCGACGTGATGACCCGAGCCGTGAACGTTGACGCGTTGAACCCGTGGTCAATGGTGGAGATCAAGTACTGCTCGATCGCCCGGGCGCGGTCCGCGTCCGGCTCCGAACCGGTGAGCATGTAGAGGTAGTTGGCGGCATACGACAGGTCGTCGCGCGGTTCGACGGGGTCGAGCCCCTGTCCGAGCCGGTACAGCGCGGTCAGCAGGGTCGGCACCACGGCGGACGCGGCCAGGGCGTCGGTCCGGCGCCGCTCGTCGTCGAGGTCGTACACCGGACGGAAGCCCTTCGACGCTCCGAAGAGCGACAGTGCGGTGCGCAGCCCGGAGAGCGGGCCCGACAGCGCGCTCGCGCGGGCGATGGCGGGCAGCGCGTCGCGCACCTCGTCGGGCAGGTGGCGCAGCGATGCGGTGTGCGCGGTGAAGGCGGCACTCTGTCCGGCATCCGGCAGCTCGCCGTGGAACATCAGGTGCCAGACGTCCTCGAAGCTGCGGTTCTGCGCGAGCTCGACGGCCGAGTACTGGCGGTAGTGGTAGAAGCCCTCGTGCCCCCTGACGTCGCCGAGTTGGGTCTCGGTGACGACGACGCCCGCGAGCCCTCGCGGTACCTCGACGGGGGCGGTGCGCTCGGCGGGGGCGGCGGCGGAGCCATTGATCGGCATGTGATTCCTCGACTTCCTCCATGGACTTGATTCGACTGTCCATGCTTGACTGGATTCCTGTCAATATTGATTCAATCAATACATCAATGCAGACGTCTGGATACGGATACGGTGACGCCCATGACGGATCAAGGAACCACGCACGAAGGCCGACGGCTCAGCACCAAGGAAGCCGCCGAGCTGCTCGGCGTGAAGCCCGAGACCGTGTACGCGTACGTGAGCCGCGGACAGCTCAGCAGCCGCCGCGGCCCGGGGGCGCGGGGCAGCACGTTCGACGCCAAGGAGGTCGAGGCGCTGGCCCGCAGGAACCGCCGGGAGCCCGCGACGCCGGCCACGGGCAACGAACTCTCCGTGCGCACCCGCATCACCCTCATCGAGAAGGACCGCTACTACTTCCGCGGAGTCGACGCCGTCGGGCTCGCCCTGAACCACTCCTACGAAGAGGTCGCCGAGTGGCTGTGGACCGGTGTCCTGCGCCCCGGAGCCGGCTTCACCGCTCCCAGGGAGACCACCTCCGCGGCCCGTCGCGCCGTCAACGCGCTGCCCGAGCACAGCGGACCGACCGACCGGCTGCGCGTCGCCGCCATCTCCGCGGCGGCCGCCGACCCGCTCCGCTTCGACCTCTCCGAAGAGGCCGTCATCGGCACCGGACGCACACTGATCCCCACCCTCGTCGCCGCGCTCCCCCCGGTCCCGTCCGGCCACCGGGACGAAGGCCCCCTGGCCCGCCGCCTCTGGGCCCGGCTGACCGGCACCAAGCCCGACGAGGCGTCGCTGCACGCCCTGGACACGGCCCTCGGGCTGCTCGTCGACCACGACCTCGCCGCGTCGACGCTCGCCGTACGGGTCGCCGCGTCGGCGCGCGCCCACCCCTACGCGGCGGTGTCCGCGGGGCTCGGCGTCCTGGAGGGCCCGCTGCACGGTGCGGCGAGCGGTCTCGCCCACCGCATGCTGCTCGACGTGCTCGACCGGGGCAGCGCGGCTCCCGTGGTGGCCGACGAGCTCCGCGCGGGACGGCGCGTACCCGGGCTCGGACACCGCCTGTACCCCGGCGAGGACCCGCGCGCGCAGGCCCTGTTCGCCCTCCTGGAGGTGATGCCGAAGGCGGGCCCGGCCCTCGCCGCGGCACGCGACATCGTGGCCACCACCGCCCGCCACACCGACCTGCGGGCCAACGTCGATCTCGCCCTCGCCGTCTTCACGGTCTCCTCGGGGATGCCCGCGGAGGCGGGCGAGACGATCTTCGCGGTGGCACGCACGGCGGGCTGGATCGCGCACGCCCTGGAGGAGTACGAGGAGCGGCCGCTGCGTATGCGGCCCAGCGGCCAGTACGTCGGTCTGCGCCCGCCCCAGCCGATGCCCTCATCGACCACCTCCGCCTCTGCGACCGGCTCCCGGGCCGACGCGGGCCTTCGGCCCGGCCCTGGGCGGCACGCGCGTTAGGCTCGCCTGCGTGAGTACGTGCGCCACCGCATCGCGGGACCTTGACGAGCCTCTCGCGGGCACCGCGGCCACCGCCAGGACATGGCTTCTGCTGGAACAGCCCGGCCCCTGGGGCGCCAAGGCGCTGACGTCCAGCCATCTCGACCCGGAGGTCGGCCGCGCCCTGGAGAGGGCCTCCGAGGGGACCGGCGTGCGCGTCGCCCTCATCCGTCGCCCCGGTCGTCACGCGGACTGCCACGCGCAGGGCCGGCATCAGGTGTACGTCGCGCACACCGTTCCCGGCCGCACGTGGCTGCGCGGTGCGGTGGTCGACGACCCGCGCGGCCTGCTCGACCTCGACCTCGCGGCCCTCGGCGCCGGCGACCACGGCGGCTTCGGCACCCCGCACACGGGCGCCCCGCTCGCCCTCGTCTGCACCAACGGCAAGCGCGACCGCTGCTGTGCCCTGCTCGGCAGGCCGCTCGCCGCCGAACTCACCGCCTCAGGTGAACAGGGCATCTGGGAAATCACTCATCTCGGTGGCCATCGCTTCTCCCCCACGCTGCTCGTACTGCCCCACGGATACGCGTACGGCCGCACCGGCATGCCTGCCGTCAAGGAGATCCTCGGCGCGGCGGCCGCAGGACGCGTCGTCACCGAGGGCTGCCGGGGCAACTCCGCGTGGGATCGCCCCGGCCAGGCCGCCGAGCTGGCGGTCCGCACGGCGACCGGCGAGGACGCGGCCGGGGTCCTCAGTGTCGTAGGGACGGACGGCACGGCCCCGGCCCGGGACGTGGCCTCGGCCCGGAACGTGACCGTCGCCCACGCCGACGGCCGCCGGTGGCGGGTCACCGTCGAGCAGGGCGCCTCGCTGCCGCCCCGCCCGGAGAGCTGCGGCGCGGCCCTCGGGTCGCCCGCGCGGATGGACGTGGTGGCGGTACGCGCGGTCGAGGCCGGGACAGCCTGACTCGGGAGCTGCCCCCGAAGGCCTGCTTCTCGGGAGCTGGTCCCGAGGGCCGGCTCCAGGCACACCGGCCGGGATGCCTCGCTCCGGTCGAGCCGGGCCCGGAGCCCGAGCCCGGCGTCACGCCCTCCTTGGCCCGGATCCGCACACAGGCCCAGTGAAAACGCCCTCTCCGTAGACCCCGCGTACGAGAGATCCCCGCCACACTGGCTTCGGAGTAGCCCGCTCACGGCCGTACCGTTCGTACCCATGAGCCCGACCTCCCCCGCGCGACGCCTCCGCCTCGGCCTGCCGCGGCGAGTGTTCTCGCAGGTGCTGCTGATGCAGCTGGCCATCGCCGCCGGGGTCGCGGTGCTCGCCACGGGCCTCTTCCTCGCGCCGCTCAGCGATCAGCTCGACGACCAGGCGATGCGCCGCGCGCTCGCCATCGCACAGACGACGGCCGCCCAGCCCCGGATCGCCGAGGACCTGGCGGCCTCGCGGCCCACGACCGACGGCCCCGTCCAGGCAGCGGCCGACCGGATCCGGCGGGCGAGCGGCGCCGAGTACGTCGTGATCATGAACAAGGAAGGCGTGCGCTGGTCGCACACCGACCACGACCAGATCGGCAGGGTCGTCTCCACGGACCCCAGCGACGCCCTGGCGGGCCGCGACGTCATGGAGATCGACAACGGCACCCTGGGCCGCTCCGCACGCGGCAAGGTGGCGCTGCGGGACGCCGACGGGGACATCGTGGGTGCCGTCTCCGTCGGGATCGAGTACGACAGCGTGCGGGCCCGCCTGGTCCACTCGATCCCCGGGCTGCTCGCCTACGCGGGCGGGGCCCTCGCCGTCGGTGCCCTCGCCGCGTACCTGATCTCCCGCAGAGTGCAGCGGCAGACCCGTGACCTGGCCTTCTCTGACATCTCTGCCCTGCTGGCGGAGCGCGAGGCGATGCTGCACGGCATCCGTGAAGGAGTTGTCGCCCTGGACCGCGAAGGCCGGATCCGGCTGCTCAACGACGAGGCGCAGCGGCTCCTCGGCCTCGGCACGGAGGTGATCGGCCGGCCCCTCGACGACGCGCTGGGCCCGGGCCGTACGACCGACGTCCTGGCCGGCCGGGTCACCGGCACGGACCTCCTGACCGTTCGCGGGCAGCGTGTCCTGGTCGCCAACCGCATGCCCACCGACGACGGCGGTGCCGTCGCCACCCTGCGCGACCGCACGGAGCTGGAACAGCTCGGCCGCGAACTCGACTCCACTCACGGTCTCATCGACGCCCTGCGCGCCCAGGACCACGAGCACGCCAACCGTATGCACACGCTCCTGGGCCTGCTCGAACTGGGGATGTACGAGGAGGCGGCTGAGTTCGTGGGTGAGGTGGCGGGCGCCCATCGGGTGACCGCCGAGCAGATCACCGAGAAGATCCGCGATCCGCTGCTGGCAGCCCTGCTGGTCGGCAAGGCCACCGTGGCCGCGGAGCGGGGCGTGACCCTGTCCGTGCCGGGCGCCGCCACCCTGCCCGACCGGCTTGTCGACCCGGGCGGCCTCGTCACCATCGTCGGCAACCTCGTCGACAACGCGCTCGACGCCGCCGCGGGCACCCCGCACGCACGCGTGGAGGTCGATCTGCGCGCCGACGGGCGCACCGTGGTCCTTCAGGTGCACGATTCCGGCCCCGGAGTCCCCCCGGAGCAGTGGGAGACGATCTTCACCGAGGGCTGGACCACCAAGGAGCCCCCGGCGCACGGCAAACGCGGCATCGGACTCGCCCTGGTGCGCAGACTCGCCGAACGGCAGGGCGGCAACGCGCGCGTGGGTGCGTCCCCGGACGGGGGCGCGGAGTTCACCGTCGTCCTGCCCGAGGCGCTCACCGACCCCGGGCTCGCCACCGCGGACGCACACGAGGACCGACGGCACGACCGGCGGCACGAAGGAGCGACGATGAGCAGCGTCCCGAAGGAGCCGCGATGATCGAGGTCCTTGTCGTGGACGACGACGTCCGGGTCGCGGATGTCAACGCCGCCTACGTGGAGAAGATCCCCGGCTTCCGCGTGGCGGCCAAGGCGCACAACGCCGCCGAGGCCCTGCGCCTGGTCGACGATGTCGCCGTCGACCTGGTGCTGCTCGACCACTATCTGCCGGACGAGACGGGCCTCTCGGTCGTACGCAGCCTGCGCGAGCGGGGCCACCAGACCGACGTGATCATGGTGACCGCGGCCCGCGACGTCGCCACGGTCCAGGCGGCGATGCGGCACGGCGCCCTCCAGTACCTGGTCAAGCCGTTCTCCTACGCGGGGCTGCGCGCCAAGCTCGACGCGTACGCGACGCTGCGGCGCACGCTGGACGGGGGCGGCGAGGCCGAGCAGGCCGAGGTCGACCGCATCTTCGGTGCCCTCTCGGCGACTCCCGCGCCCGAACTGCCCAAGGGGCACTCCCCCACGACGGCGGAGCTGGTGCGCCGGGCGCTGATGTCCGCGGAGGGCCCGCTCTCGGCCCACGAGTTGGCGGACCGCACACAGCTGAGCCGGCAGACGGCACAGCGCTATCTGAAGCTCCTGGAGCGCACGGGCCGGGTCAGGCTGAGCCTCAAGTACGGCGACACGGGCCGCCCCGAGCACCGTTACGCGTGGGCGGCCAGCGGCTGACCGGCCCGTAGCCCTCGGGCCCGCGGAGGGAATCGCTACGCCGCGCCGGCGCCGGTGAGCGAGCGCACCTCCGTCTCCGCGTGCTTGGCCTCGTCGGCCTCCTCGCGCGAGGTCACCGAGCCGAACCAGCCGGCGAGGAAGCCCAGCGGGATGGAGACGAGGCCCGGGTTCTCCAGGGGGAAGTACTGGAAGTCCACCCCCGGGAAGAGGGAGCTGGGCCCGCCGGAGACCACCGGCGACAGGGCCACCAGCGCGAGCGCGGGCAGGAGTCCCCCGTACACCGACCACACCGCGCCGCGTGTGGTGAAGTTCCGCCAGAACAGGGAGTAGAGCAGCACCGGCAGGTTGGCGGAGGCGGCGACCGCGAAGGCGAGGCCCACCAGGAACGCGACGTTGAGATCGCGGGCCAGCAGGCCGAGGCCGATCGCGACCACACCGATCCCGGCCGCGGCCAGGCGAGCCACCGCCACCTCGCTGCGGGGCTTCGCGTTCGGTCGCCGCAGGGACGCGTACAGGTCGTGGGCCACGGACGCGGAGGAGGCGAGCGTGATGCCCGCGACGACGGCGAGGATCGTGGCGAAGGCGATGGCGGCGACGATCGCGAAAAGAACCGTTCCGCCGGTGGAATCCGCGCCGCCGCCCAGATCCAGCGCGAGGAGCGGAACTGCCGTGTTCCCTGCGGCGTTCGACCCGCGGACCGCCTCCGAACCCACGAGGGCGGCCGCGCCGAAGCCCAGCACGATCGTCATCAGGTAGAAGCCGCCGATGAGGCCGATGGACCAGACGACCGAGCGGCGGGCCGCCCGGGCGGTCGGCACGGTGTAGAAGCGGGACAGGA
The DNA here is from genome assembly GCF_055593965.1 of Streptomyces sp. NPDC040622. NCBI lineage: Bacteria > Bacillati > Actinomycetota > Actinomycetes > Kitasatosporales > Streptomycetaceae > Streptomyces > Streptomyces sp. NPDC040622. Next base: position 685,135 of record NZ_JBVIXD010000005.1, read on the forward strand.
TGTGCGGCAGCCCGGCGGTGCCGAGCACCAGCGCGAGTCCGAGGCTGATGAAGTCGAGCCGCGCCGTCCAGTCACCGCCGTACTTCAGGCCGGGCGCGAGGAACCGGTCGCCGTGGCCGCTGCGGTCGGCGGCGCTCCGCAGGAGTTGGTTGAAGTCGCCGTGGAAGCGCAGCAGGACGAGCACGGTCAGGGCGATCGCCCCGCCCATCAGCAGGACGGCCTTGACGATCTGGATCCAGGTGGTGGCCCGCATCCCGCCCATCGACACATAGATCACCATGAGCGCGCCGACGCCGATCACCGTCCAGGTCTGCGCCGCCTCGCTCGTCCCGCCGAGCAGCAGCGCCACGAGGGAGCCCGCGCCGACCATCTGCGCCACCAGGTAGAGCACGGAGACGGTCACCGAGGACGTGCCCGCGGCGATCCGCACCGGGCGCTCCTTCATCCGCGCGGCCACGACGTCGCCGAGTGTGAACCGGCCGCAGTTGCGCACCAGTTCGGCCACCAGGAACAGCACGAGGAGCCAGGCGACGAGGAAGCCCACCGAGTAGAGCAGCCCGTCGTACCCGAAGAGGGCGATCAGGCCGGAGATGCCGAGGAAGGAGGCGGCCGACATGTAGTCGCCGGCGATGGCGAAACCGTTCTCCATGGGGGAGAAGAGGCGTCCGCCCGCGTAGAACTCCTCCGCCGAGCCGTGCCGGTTGCGGCTCGCCCATGTGGTGATCGCGAGCGTGACCGCCACGAACACGCCGAACAGCACAAGAGCGAGACTCTGGTGATCTCCCATCATCGCTACGCCCCCTGTTCCCGTGCCGTGCCCTGCGCCCGCGCCGCGTCCGTCTCCCGTCGCCGCTCCTGCTCCTGCTCCCGCTTCTGCTCGAACACGGCCCAGCGCAGATCGAGCGCCGCCCGGTCCCGCCGCAACCGCGCGTGCCGCGCGTACGCCCAGGTCAGCAGGAATGTCGTGAGGAACTGTCCGAGTCCCGCCAGCATCGCCACGTTCACCGCGCCGGCGACGGGACGTGCCATCAGGTCCGGCGCCGCGGTCGCGGCCACGACGTACGCGACGTACCAGGTGAAGAAGACGGCCGTGGCGGGGACGACGAACCGGCGGTAGCGGCCGCGCACCTCCTGGAAGGCGTCGCTGCGCTGCACTTCGAGGTAGATGTCGGCCGGGCTCGCGCTCCGCTGCGGGGGTACGGTCACCGGCGGCACCACGGAAGCCGGTGCCCCCGTGCCGTCCAGTTCTCCCCAGCCGGAGGCGAGCGCGTCGTACCAGGGATCCCTCAGATCCCCGGACCGGCCCCGGCCGGCTTCGGCCCGGCCCGGCACCACATCGGGCCCGTCGTGCTTCTCCACCGAACTCTCCTTAGTCCGCGGCCCTGTTCGGCCACGTGCCCAAGGATGGGCAGAACGGGAAGCTCCCTGACTCCCCTCCCCGTGCTCTTCACCCCATCAGGTGAAGCCTCGTCAGGTTCGCGAGCTCCCTTCCGGCTTGGTCAGTCCGTGCCGGAAGGCGTACCGGACGGCTTGCGCGCGGTCTTTGAGGCCCGCCTTGGCGAAGAGGTTGTTGATGTGGGTCTTCACCGTCGCGGTGGAGACGTGCAGCGCCCGGGCGATCTCGTGGTTCGACATCCCTTCGGCGATCAGCACGAGCACTTCGGTCTCGCGCACGGTGAGGCCGTCGGGAGGCGCCGCCGGAGCGGCATCCGGCTCCGACAGCCTTTCAAGAAGGCGTCGTTGGATCTGCGGGGAGAGTCCCGCGTCACCCGAGATCACGCCCTGGACGGCCCGGACGATCTCCTCACCCCCGGCATCCTTGGTCAGATAGCCGCGCGCGCCCGCCTTGAGTGCGGGGAACAGCGAATCGTCGTCGGCGTAGGTGGTGAGCACGACGACCTGCGTCCCCGGATACTCGGCACGGATGCGCCGGGTGGCCTCCGCGCCGTCGCACCGGGGCATGCGCAGGTCCATCAGGACCACGTCCGGGGCCAGTTCGGCGACGAGGCGGACCGCCTCGATCCCGTCGGCTCCGGAACCCACGACCTCAATGCCGGGCAGCAACCCCAGCAGCATCACGATGCCCTCACGCACCACGGTCTGGTCGTCGACCACGACCACCCGCGCGAGTGGCTTGTCATCGCCCCCGGCCACCCCGGCCGGGCTGTCGCCCGGTGCACTCGCGGTGCCTTCGTTCCCCGTCATCCCGGCACCCTCAGCGTCACCACGAAGCCCTCCTCGCCCGGCCCTGCCTCCAGGGATCCGCCCAGTAGCTCGGCACGCTCACGCATCCCGAGCAGACCGTACCCGGCCCCGGAGCCGGCGAGTTCCCCCGGCGACTGCCCGCCCGAGTCCCTGACGTCCAGCCTCACTTCGCCCTGCCCGTACTGAAGGCGCACCTGGATTTTGGCGCCCGGCGCATGCTTGCGGACGTTCGTCAGCGCTTCCTGCGCCACTCTGCGCACCGCCTGGGATGCCTCGGCGGGCAGGGCGCGCCGCTCCCCCGTCACGGCGACCTCCGCGCGGTCCGCCGTGACCAGCTCGCGCAGGAAGTCCTCGACCGGCGTCATCTCCCCGCGCAGCGCGGACAGTGCCTGCCGGGTCTCGGCGAGGCCCTCCCTGGCCATGGACCGGGCCGACACCACGCGGTCCAGGATCTGTTCCTTGGCCGCGTCCTTCTCGATCAGCAGTCTGGCCGCCTCCAGGTGGACGAGCTGCGCGGAGAGGCTGTGCGCGAGCACATCGTGGATCTCACGGGCGATGCGGGCCCGCTCGGCGAGCGCGGCCGACTCCGCCTCGGCGGCGCGCGCGGCCCGCTCCTGGGCGAGCAGCCGATGGGCGCTGCCCCGCGCCTCCGCGTCCAGGCGCAGGGTGTATCCGGCGAGTACGAGGCCGATGATCACGAGTGCCGTGACGGGCCAGCTGTCGCCGCTGTTCACGGCGTACCCGGCCATGGCCACGAGGACGCAGGGCGCGGCCGCGACCAGGGGCAGCCGCTCCAGGGCGCAGACTCCGGATGCGCACCACAGGACCAGGGCGAACACCCGCCAGTCACCGGCCTCCGCCACGAACGCGGCCCCTATGAGCAACACCATCAGCGCCAAGGAGGGCCCCAGGCGATGGGCGAAGGAGACACGGAAGAACCCCCATCCCGCGCCCGCGACGACCAGAACCATGCCGAGGCCCGCCACCAGATGCAGGCCGCGGTCCCCGTGGAAGGCGTCCCAGAGCAGGCCGGCGAGGATCACCACGCGCAGGACCCTGACGAACCACAGCCGGGCCATGCTCATCCCGGCCCAGGTGAGCGCCTCGCGGGAGGGCCATCTCGTCCACCGGTCCGCACTCACACGGGTTCCTTCCGCATCGGGTCGGCAACACCGTACGTCGGGCGTCCGGTGCCCGCGCGCAGCACGAGCAGGCCGCTGCGGACCAGCAGGGTGGCGGCGAGGGCGAGCATCAGCGTGGCGCTGCCCTGGCGCACGTCCAGCAGCGAGCCGACTCCGTACAGGGCGGCCCGCAGTCCGATGCCGACGGCCCAGACCACGGCGGTGGCCTTGGTGCCCTTGCTCCACGCGGACCCGTCCCGCTCGGTCCACACGTGCGAGGTGCGCGCCCAGCCGGCCCCCATCGCCAGGCCGACGAGCAGTTCGACGGCGAGCAGGGTCACGGATGCCACGCGGTGCTGGGGATCGATCAGGTCGGGGTCGCGCACGGCCAGGAAGACCAGCACGGCCGGTATCAGCCACCAGCGCCTGTCGGTGCCGATCTGTTGCGCCTTGAACTGGCGGACGACCACCAGCACCACGACGGCGCCGATCACCAGTGCGTTGGTGAGCCCGGACATGTCAGCCTCCGTACGACGAACGGGACGAGGCCGATCCGAGAAGGACCGACGCCTTCGACGCTACGGAAATGTCCTGGTCACGGGATCGGAGCAGGGGTTGAACACGGGTGGAGCCGTGATCTCCACCCGGGGGTGGAGATCACGGCTCCTGTGCTGCTGGGTGCCGACGGGGTTCCGTGGCCGACCGGGCGTCGCTACGCGCCGTTACGCGTCGATGCGTGAGCGGTCCAGTGTTGCCGCGGAGCTGGTGATGAACTCCTTGCGCGGCGCGACGTCGTTGCCCATCAGCAGATCGAAGACCTGCTCGGCCGAGTCGAGATCCGAGATGTTGATCCGCCGCAGCGTACGGAACCGCGGATCCATCGTCGTCTCCGCCAACTGGTCCGCGTCCATCTCACCCAGACCCTTGTACCGCTGGATCGACTCCTTGTACCGCACATTCTTGCGCTGCAGCTCCAGCAGCGTCTCCCGCAACTCCCGGTCGGAGTACGTGTAGACGTACTTGTCCTGCCCCTTCTTCGGCTGACTCAGCTCGATCCGGTGCAACGGCGGCACCGCCGCGAACACCCGCCCCGCCTCCACCATCGGCCGCATATACCGCTGGAACAACGTCAACAGCAGAATCCGGATGTGCGCCCCGTCCACATCCGCATCCACCAACAAAATGATCTTGCCGTAACGCGCCCCGTCAAGGTCGAACGTCCGCCCCGACCCCGCCCCTATCACCTGGATGATCGACCCGCACTC
>NZ_JBVIXD010000006.1:0-632581 GCF_055593965.1 Streptomyces sp. NPDC040622
GCAGGGGGGACCCTGTGGGAGAGTAGGACGCCGCCGAACTCCTTTTAAGGAAAACCCCCGCACCTCTGGTGCGGGGGTTTTCTGCGTTCTGGGGTCTTTTCCTCTGCGAGGACGTCCGAGGGCCGGGCGAGGGCGTGAGATTACGACGGGCTCACCAATTTGGTGTCGTACGCCAGGATCACCGCCTGGACCCTGTCCCTCGCGCCCGTCTTCGCGAGGATGCGGCCCACGTGCGTCTTCACCGTGGACTCCGCCAGGTGCAGTCGGCCCGCGATCTCCGCGTTCGTCCATCCCTGGCCCATGACCGTCAGGATTTCGCGTTCCCGCTGCGTGAGCGAGGAGAGGCGCGGGTGGGCCGCCGGATCGGAGGGGGCGGAGCCGGTCTCCGGTAGGCGGTCCGCGTACGCGTCGAGGAGCCGGCGGGTCAGGCTCGGGGCGACGACCGCGTCGCCCGAGGCGACGGCGCGGATTCCGGCGAGGAGCTCTTCGGGCAGGGCGTCCTTGATGAGGAAGCCGGACGCTCCCGCGCGAAGCCCCGCGTACGCGTACTCGTCGAGGTCGAACGTGGTGAGGATCAGGACGCGGGTGCGGGCGCCCGACGCGACGATGCGGCGGGTGGCCTCGATGCCGTCGAGGCCGGGCATGCGGATGTCCATGAGGACGACGTCCGGGTGGAGGTCGGCCGTCATGCGGACCGCCTCGCTGCCGTTCCCGGCCTCGCCCGCCACCGTCATGTCGTCCTGGCTCTCCAGGAGCATGCGGAAACCGAAGCGCTGCATGGGCTGGTCGTCGACGATGAGCACGGTCGTCACGGGGTTTCGTCGTCCTTCGGGAGATGGAGGTGCACCCGCCAGCCGCCCGGCGGATGAGGGCGTGGCCCCGCGTCAAGTGTGCCGCCGTACAACGAGGTTCGCTCGCGCATTCCTGTCAGTCCGCGGCCGCCGCCCGGTCCCGGGACGCCGCCCGCTCCGGTGTCCGTGACCTCCACCGTCACGCCGTCGTCCGCGTAGGAGACGTCTACCGTGGCGGTGGCGTCGGGACCGCCGTGCTTGAGGGTGTTGGTGAGGGCTTCCTGCACCACCCGGTAGACGGTGAGTTGGCGTCCTGCGGGGAGCCGGCCGGCGCGGCCCCGCAGGGTGTGGCGTACCGGGAGGCCCGCGGCGCGTACGCCGTCGATGAGCTGGTCCAGGTCCGTCAGGGCTGGCTGCGGGGCGAGTTCGGCGGTGGCGGGCGCGTCGTGGCGCAGGACGTCCAGGAGGCGGCGGAGTTCGGTGAGGGCCTGGCGGCTGGTGGCGCCGATGGCTTCGAGGGCCTGGGCCGCACGTTCCGGGGACTTGGCGGCCGCGTACGAACCGCCGTCCGCGAGGCCGGTGATGACGGAGAGGTTGTGGCCGATGATGTCGTGCATCTCGCGGGCTATGCGGGTGCGTTCGGCGGCGGCGGCGAGCTGGGCCTGCTGGTCGCGTTCGACCTCCAGGCGGCGGGCGCGTTCGACGAGGGCCTCGGTGTAGTCCTGGCGGGAACGCACCGCGATGCCGAAGAGGGCCACGAGCGCGTACGCCCATACGTACGGGATGACCTGCTGGTCCCAACTGTCCTCGGGATAGCGGACGGCGCCCACCACGAGGGGTGCCGTCATCATGAGCCCGGCCCAGCCGAGCGTCCGCAGGGGCAGCCGCATCGCGATGCTGAACAGGACGACCATCTGGATCAGGGAGGCCTGGAGCATCGCGCCGGTCCAACTGCTGACCAGGCTGGTGGCCGCCATGACGGCGAGGACCGCCAGGGGGTGCCGGCGGCGCCACAGCACCGGAAGTGAAAGGGCGACGCTCATCAGGAGGATGAGCGGGCCCGGCACGTCGTCGTCGGGCGCGGTGGTGCGCCAGCCGCCGCTCGCGTCGACGAGGGCGGCGACCACGAAGAAGCCGGTGACCAGCAGGTCCCAGACGAGCGGGCGGCGCCTGTCGAAGGCGCGCACCCGCTGCGTCGACCGCTGGAGGAGCTGGGTGAGGGGGTGGGGCTCGGTCACGGCCTCATCCTCGTACAAGAGTTCTTCTCGCAAGGGCTTCTCTCGCAGGAGCACCTCGCGGTGCATGTCATACGTCGCGGCGCTTGAGCAGCACCGATGCCGCGGCGGTGATCGCGACGGCCCAGAGGGCCAGGGTGACCAAGGCCGTGCCCGGGGCGATGGTGTCCTCCACGCGGGCGATCGAGCCGAGGGAGCTCGCGGCCTGGGCGGGGAAGTAGCTGATGGCGGTGTCGACGGCGCCGAAAGGCAGCATCGACAGGACCTCGGGGAGGATCAGGACGGCGCCGACGAACGCGCCGATGGCGCCGGGTACCGAGCGGAGCAGGGCACCGAGGCCCAGGGCGATCAGGCTGAGCAGGGTGATCGAGGCGGCGCTCGTGGTGAGGGCGCCGAGGACGCCGGAGTCCGTGAGCGAGAGTTCCTTGTCGCTGCCCGAGAGCCAGATCTGGGCGAGCAGGAACGTGGCGATGTTCGTCACGAGGCAGCTGACGAAGACGAGGGCCGTGAAGACACCGGCCTTCGCCCACAGGACGGGCAGGCGGGCCGGGACCGCCGCGAGGGAGGCCCGGATCATGCCCGTCGAGTACTCGCCCGCGGTGACGAGGATGCCGAGGACGGCCAGGCAGATCTGGGAGAGCTGGGTGCCGAAGAGGGTGAAGACGATGGTGTCGATCTCGGAGTCGTCGCCGTCGTAGGTGACGCCCATCGTGATGCCGACGGCGATGACCAGGGCGCTCGCGGTGCCCAGGGTGATCCAGGTGGAGCGGAGCGTCCACAGCTTGTGCCATTCGGAGCGGGCGATGCCCTTGGCGCTCAGACGGCAGGCGGGGGCGGCGCTCCCCCGGGCGCCGGGGGTCTGCGGGGCGGGTCGGGTGGCGGTGCTGCTGCTCATGCCGCTGCTCCTTCCGGTCGGCGGGTGCCGGTCACGTCGGTCGGGACGGCCGAGGCGACGTACTCGACGGAGTCCCGGGTGAGGTCCATGAACGCCTGCTCCAGCGAGGCGGTGTGCGGGGTGAGTTCGAACAGGGGGATGCCGTGGGAGGCGGCGGTGCGGCCGATGTGTTCGGCGTCCGCGCCGCGCACGTCGAGGACGCCGGGGACCTCGCCGGTGACGCGTACGTCGGGCCCCGCGAGCAGTTCGCTCAGGAGGCCGGCCTCGGGGGTCACGACCTTGACGGATCCGGTGCCCGCATCCCGTACGAATCGTTCGACGGTGGTGTCCGCGAGGAGCCTGCCGCGGCCGATGATGATCAGGTGCTCGGCGGTCAGCGCCATCTCGCTCATGAGGTGCGAGGAGACGAGGACCGTACGGCCTTCGGCGGCAAGGGACTTGAGGAGGTTGCGGATCCACAGGACGCCCTCGGGGTCGAGTCCGTTGACCGGCTCGTCGAGGATGACCGTGGCGGGGTCGCCGAGCAGGGCGGCCGCGATGCCCAGGCGCTGGCCCATGCCGAGCGAGAACCCTTTGACGCGCCTGCGGGCGACCTCGTTGATGCCCGCCAGCTCCAGGACGGCGTCCACGCGGCTCTTCGGGATGGAGTGCGTGTGGGCGAGCGCCATGAGGTGGTGGTACGCGGAGCGGCCCGGGTGGACCGAGCGGGCCTCCAGGAGGGCGCCCACCTCGTGCAGGGGCGCCGGGTGGGCCGCGTAGGCGCGGTCGCCGACGGTGGCGCGGCCCCGGGTGGGGGCGTCGAGGCCGAGGAGCATCCGCATGGTGGTGGACTTGCCCGCGCCGTTGGGGCCGAGGAAGCCGGTGACGGTGCCCGGGTGGACCTCGAAGCTGAGGTCGTCGACCGCCTTCTTCGCGGGCTTGCCGCCGTACTGCTTGGTCAGTCCGTATGCCCTAATCATGGTGTCGATCCTGGCGTCGGCGGGGGCGCGGATCGTCGGACCGGGGGCGGGAAGTACGGGCCGGGGGTAGTACCCCGGTACGACGGCGACCCCGAGAAATCTAGGATCAGGGGATGGATCAAGGGATGGCTCAGGGGCCGGCTCACGGGACAGGTCGCGGGCTGGACCGCGAATACACGGTGCGTGCCGTCCGCGCCGACGAATGGCCGCAGGTCAGGGAGGTCCGGCTGGCCGCGCTGCGGGACCCGGCGGCGCCGGTCGCCTTCCTGGAGACGTACGAGGAGGCGGCGGCGAAACCGGACGCGTTCTGGCGGGAGCGGGCGGCGGGCGCCGCGCGGGGGACGGCCGTCCGGCAGTTCGTGGCGGAGGGGCCGCACGGCGTGTGGGCCGGCACGGTGACCGTGCTGGTCGAGGAGGCAGGGGCGGACGACGTGTTCGGCGGGGTCGTCGCGCAGCGGCAGGCGCATCTCGTGGCCGTCTATGTGCGGCCGGAGCACCGGGGGAGCGGCGCGACGGACGCGCTGTTCGAGGCGGCGGTCGCCTGGGCGTGGTCCCTGGCCGACCTCGACCGGGTACGGCTGTACGTCCACGAGAACAATCCGCGGGCACAGGCGTTCTACCGGCGGTTCGGGTTCGTGAGCAGCGGAGTCGCCGTTCCGGTGCCCGGTGACTCCGCTTCACGGGAGTTCGAGATGGTGCTGAAGCGGGGCTGACGGGCCGGGCGTCGAGGACGCGCCGCCGGGAGACGGGATCGAGGACGCGCCGCCCGGAGACGGTCCGGGCGGCGCGTGGGGTCTTGGGTGGCTTTGTGGCTTCTGGGCTCGTGTGGCGCGGGCCGCTGTACGCGGGTCAGTTGTACGCGGGCCAGTCGTACGCGGATCAGTTGTACGGGGTTTCCGTGCGGGCCGTGTGCAGGGCCCTCGCCCACCAGGAGAGCTGGTCCAGCATGACCTTGGCGGCGCCGGCCGCGCCGTTCTCCTCGTGCGCCCGGCCGTTCTCGCCGAAGTGGTCCCAGGCGTTGTGGAAGCTGACCACGTCGCGGACGGTCGTGCAGTGCAGCTCGGCGAAGACCAGCCTCAGCTGCTCGACCGCGCGCAGGCCGCCGCCGAGGCCGCCGTACGAGACGAAGGCGACCGGCTTGGCCTCCCACTCGGTGCGGTGCAGGTCGATGAAGTGCTTCAGGGCCGCCGGGAAGCTGTGGTTGTACTCCGGGGTGATCACCACGTACGCGTCGGCGGCGTCGACCCGCTCGGCGAGCGCGGTGAGGGCCGGGGTGCGTTCGGTGCCCCAGTCCGGGTGCGCCGACGGCAGTACCAGGCCGGCGACGTCGATGACGTCCACGGTGTAGCCGGAGTGGCGCTCGGCGAGGGCGGTGAACCAGGTGCCGACGGTGGGGCCGAAACGGCCGTCGCGGGTCGATCCGACGATGACGGCGAGGCGCAGCGGGGCGGGGGCCTCGGTGGCGGAGGCGGGGGTGGCGTTCGGGGTGGTGGACATGGCGTTCTCCTCAAGAGTGGTGCCCGTAGGTGCGTAAGGGCGGGAAGTCGGTCGGTTCTGTGGCCTTGCTGGGCCGTGGTGCGCTGGGCCGGGTGGTAGTCGGGCTGAGCCGTGCCGGGTGGTAGCCGGGCCCAGCCGTGCCGGGTCAGTGCGTCCGGGCCGGGGTCCTGGGTTCGGGCCGTGCCGGTGAGGTCGTGTCCGTCGTGGGGCGGGCGGCGGGTGGCCGCAGCAGGCGGGCGGTCAGGAGCGCGAGTGCGGCGGCGCCGCCCGCCACCGTCCAGAGCGTGATCCGCCAGGCCTCCGTGAACGGGCCCGCGTGGCCGCCCGCGCCGGCCGTGACGCGGCCCGCGAGTTCCGCCGAGCCGACCCGGGACTCCACGAGGGCCAGCAGGAGTGCCCCGAAGAGGGTGAGCATCACGGCGCCGGTGCCGCCGCGGACGGTGTTGAGGAAGCCCGACGCCATGCCGATCTGGGCGGGCTCGACCATGCCGAGCGCCTGGGCGTCGATGATGCCGAGCGACAGGCCCTGGCCGACGCCGACGGTCAGCAGGGGGCCCGCGAGCGCCGCCGTGGAGATGCCGGGGTGCAGGGTGGTCAGCCAGGCGTTGCCGGCGGCGATCAGGAGCAGGGACAGGACGAGCAGGTGGCGGGCCGGGACGCCGCGGTTGGTCAGGCGGGCGCCGAGCGGGGGCAGGGCGAGGACGGGGACGGTCATCAGGAGCAGGATCAGGCCCGCCTCGCGTGCCGTGGTGCCGCTGGTGCCCTGGAGGTAGGTGGGCAGGAAGACCAGGACGCCGGTGGTGCCCGCGCCGAGCCCGAACGAGCCGAGCGACCAGCCGAGGAAGGCGGGGTTGCGGGCCAGGGAGAGGTCGAGGATGGGGTGCCCGCCGGTGGCGGTGAGGCGCTTCTCGACCCGTACGAAGGTGATCAGCAGCGCCACGCCCGCGGCGAGCGGCAGCAGCGTGCCCACCGACCCCCAGCCGGACTTGGAGCCTTGCGTGACGGCGAACAGGGTCAGGGAGAGGCCGCCGATGAAGGTGGCGGCGCCGGCCTTGTCGACGTGCGGCGCGGCGGCGGCGCGGGACTCGGCGAGGAAGCGGGTGCCGGTGAGGATGAGGGCGCCCGCGGCGGCGAAGACCAGGAACGTGGTGCGCCAGCCGAGTCCGTCCACCATCCATCCGGAGAAGGTGGGGCCGATGGCGAGGCCGACGCCCGCCGTGGTGCCGAGGGCGGCGAACACCCTGGTCCTCGCGGCGCCGGTGAAGGTGGCCGCGAGCAGGGAGCCGCCGCTCGCCATGACCCCGGCGGCGCCCGCGCCGGAGAGGAGGCGGGCGGCGTCCAGGAGCAGGATGTGGTGGGCGAAGGCGGCCGCGAGCGTGCCTGCCGAGTAGAGCGCGGCGCCGGTGGTGAGGACGCGGCGGCGGCCGAAGATGTCGCCGAGCGAGCCGGCGACGAGCATGAAGGAGGAGGCGGCGAGGAAGTAGCCGACGACCACCCACTGGAGGGCCGCGCCCGACGCGTCGAGGTCGGAGCCGATGCGGGGCAGGGCCACGGTGGTGCCGGACATCGCCATCGGCAGCGTGAGCATGCCGAGCAGGACGACGAGGAGGGTCAGGACGGGACGGCCCCTGCGGACAAGCGGCGGGGCCTGCGGAGCGGTCTCGGTAGGCATGCGAGTAAAGTACAACGAACGTTGTAATGATTACAACGGTCATTGTAATTTTTCTGGGAGAGGTGAGATGGCGGACAAGGCAGAACAGGGTGAAGCAGGGCGGCGTGAAGAGGGGCAGAAGCCCCCGCGCAAGGGGATGTTGGAGAAGCGCAGGGCCATCACGAGCGGTGCCCGCACCGTCTTCGGGCGCGAGGGCTACACGCGTGCGAGCATCGACGCCATCGCCGCCGAGGCCGGCGTCTCCACGCGCACCATCTACAACCACTTCGGCGACAAGGCGGGCCTCTTCCGCGCCGTGCTGCTGGAGAGCGCGGCGTCGGTCACGGCGGCCGCGGACGCCCTCTTCGAGCGGCATCTGCGCAAGATCCGGGACGTCGACGAGGACCTCCTGGACCTCGCCCGCGACTGGGTCGGCCAGAGCGCGGCGCACCCCGCGCACTTCTCCGTCGTGCGCCAGATCATCCCGGAGGGCGGCCGGCTGCCCCTCGACGTCCTGGAGGAGTGGCAGCGGGTCGGGCCGCAGGCCTCTCAAGAGGCGCTGGGGCGTTGGCTGTTGGAGCTCGGGCGGCAGGGCCATCTCGCCGTCGACGAGACGAACGCGCGCAAGGCGGCGCGGCACTTCGCGCTCATGGTGGGCGGCGGGGTGACGGCCGAGTCGTACTTCGGGGCGCTCCCGCTGGAGAAGGCCCAGGTCGAGGAGATCGTGCGGGACGGGGTGGAGATCTTCCTGCTGCTCTACGGGCGGGGTGAGGGAGGTCGTGCGGGGTGAGTCGGGGCCGTGGCGTGTGACGCGGCGGTCGGCCCGGGGGCTCCTCAGGGGTGGAGGTCGGGTTCCGCGCGGGCGATCAGGTAGCCGAGCTGGGCCCGCGAACGCGACCCCAACTCCCTGGAGATGGCGGCCACATGACCTGCGACCGTACGCCGTGACACCCCCAGGCGGCGCGCGATCGCCTCGTCCGTGAGGCCCGCGACCAGCTGCCGCACGACCGCGCGGCGGACCTCGTCGACGATCAGCGGCTCCCGGGTGCGGGCGGCGGCCGGTTCGGCCACCGGCACGGCCCGCTCCCACGCGTCGTCGAAGGCCGCGGCGAGGTGGGCGACGACGGCGGGGTGGCGTAGCTCGACCGCGCCCCGGTGGGCCCGGACCGCTCCGGCGCCCCCGGTTCCCGCGGTTCCCGCGGTTCCGCCCTCGTCGTGTCCTCCGGGCCGCGTGTCACCGCTCCCGTCGCGGCCCCCGGGCCGCATCCCGTCGCTCTCCTCGCGGTGTGCGAGGTAGGCGGTCGTGCGGTCGCAGAGGATCAGGCGGCCGGTGAGCCGGTGCAGGGTGCGCACCCGGCCGCCCGCCCGCTCGATCTCCTGGATGTGCCGCCACTGCGCGGCGTGCGTGCGGGCCGCGTGCGGGAACAGGGCGCGGTGGGTGACGCCCGGCGGGACGAGGGCCGGGTCGGTCAGGTCGTACGGGCCTCGGTCGCCCGACGGCTGCACCGTCAGCAGTTCGGTGCGGCATCCCCGTACGGCCTGCTCCAGGAGTGCGGGCACGGCCTCCGCGCCGTCGACCGCGGTCAGCCAGTCCTGGGACTCGCGCCGGGCCGCCCGGTAGATGGCGTGCACCGGCGAGAACCCGGAACTGATCGACCGCAGCCGCTCCTGCTGGCTCTCCAGCAACTCCCTTACCGGGGTCAGGAGTTCCGACTCGGCCGTCTGCGGCGATACGGGCACGAGGACGGCCGGGTCGTCCGGCGGTGGCGTCAGCAGCCCAAGGCGTACGAGGCAGCGGGGCGCCGTCGCGCGCGGCAGGCACCCTTTGACGACGGCGGCGCGGTAGCGGCTCAGGCCCTCGGCGCAGGGGGCGGCGGCGGTGCCGGTGCACCGACAGCCGGCGCCGGGGTCCTCGGCGGCGCCCACGGCGTCCGCGGCATGTGCGTCATCGTGCATCGCACGATTATGCACCGGGATTTCGAAGGTCAATGAAGGGTGACGCTGTGAGACTCGAAGCGAAGAAGTCGAATCGCTTGGGAATCGAAGGGGACGTGATTCTTGTGAATCTCTCCGGCAGCACCGTCGTCATCACCGGCGCGGGCGGCGGCATCGGGCTCGCCACCGCCGAACTCGTCGCACGGCGCGGCGCCCGCGTCGTCCTCACCGACCGCAGCGCGGACGCGGTACGCCCGCACGCCGAGCGGATCCGCGAACTAACCGGCGCCGAGGCGGAGTTCCGCGCCCTGGACGTCACCGACGGTGCGGCCGTCGAAGCGGTCATGGGGTCGGTCGGCACCATCGACCACCTCTTCACCTGCGCGTCCGGCAGCGTGATCGCCCCCTTCGGCGAGCTCACGGAGGCGCAGGTGCGGCGCTTCTTCGAGATCAAGTGGTGGGGGCAGTACCGGTGCCTGCGGGCCGCGCTGCCGTACATGCCGAAGACGACCGGGTCGGTCACCCTCGTCTCCGGCTACCTCTACCGGAAGGCCGACCCCGGCTACTTCGCCTTCGCCGCCGTCAACGGTGCGGTCGAGGCCGCCGTGAAGTCCCTGGCGATGGAGCTCGCCCCGCTGCGGGTCAACGCGGTCGCGCCGGGCCCGACCGACACGCACGCGCACCTGATGACCCCCGAGGAGCACCGCGCCTACCGCGAGGAGACCGGTGGGCGGCTGCCGGTGGGGCGGCCCGGCACCGCGGAGGAGGTCGCGCACGCGGCCGCCTACCTGATGGAGAACTCGTTCACCACGGGGACGACGCTGGACGTGGACGGCGGGAAGCGCTGAGTGACCGCCGCGCTCCCGGCGGCCCGCCCCGGCGCCCCGCCCCGGCGCCCCGGCTTCACAGGGACGGGAGTTCGCCGTCCGGCCAGCGCGCCCTGCCCTGTTCCCGCGACCGGAGCAGGGCCAAGGTCGGCAGACCCCGGTCCGCCCCGCCGGCCAGCAGCTCCGGCAGCTGCGGCAGCGGAGCCACCGCGGCGACGTCGTCCAGGACGAGCGTCATTGGTGGGTCGAGCCGACCGGAGGATGACCGTTCGGCCATGCGCCGGCCGTGCTCGACCACGCTGGAGGCGAGTGCCGTCAAGAGGGGCATGGCACCCGGGCCCTGGCGGGACTTGGGATCCTCGATCGCCTCACCCACCACAAAAAGCGTGCCCCCTTCATCGACGAAGGAATCCAGGGAGAGCGCGTCAGTTCGGTTCGGGGTGCAGGACTCGCGGACGTGGACGGTGAAGAGCGCGGACAGGGTGCGGGCGGTCAACTCCTGTGCGATGTCCCGCCGTTCCGGATACGCGGTGAGGGCTGCCTCCAGCTCGCCCGCGGCACCGGACGACGCCTTGGGGTGCGTACGGAGGATGCGTACCGCCTCCTGGATCTGCGTGCCCTGGGACCAGCGGTGGACGAGCTTCATCGGCTTGTCGGCCACGGCGGCGGCGTGCAGGAAGCTGCGCAGCAGGACCCGGGCCGTGTCGGCCACGGCGAGGTCCAGCTTCGCGGCCGGTCTTGTCGGGGCGAGCAGCGCGGCGGCCCGTGCGTCGGCCGTCGCCCTGTCCTGGCAGCCGGTGATGGGGGACCAGTGGAGGCGGGCCGGGGTGTCGCACAGGTGGGAGGGGTCGTAGAGCAGGACGGGGCCCAGCTTGGCGCGGGCGTCCTTCGTCTCGGCCCACAGGGTGGGGTCGGAGGTCAGGACCAGGGCGGCACCCTCGGCGTCCCGGACGGCCTGGACGGCGTGCGGCCGGCGGTCCTCGGCGCTGCCGAGGACCAGGGGGACACGGGGGGTCGGGACGGTGGTTCCCGGGGGTCCTCCGGCGTGGGGGGACTCGAAACCCGAGGTCGGGGCCGGAGCCTGAGCCTGGGCAGGTGCGGGGGCCGGGGCCGGGGCCGGGATCAAGGTCTCCGCGCCGCCGACGAGCGGCTTCTCCAAGAGTGGTGCGTCCGTGAGCGGTGCGTCCGTGAGCGGTGCGTCCGCGCGGGCCGCGTGCTCCACGCCCATGGCGGGCTGGGCGTCCTGGGCCGCCGGAGAGGGCTGCGTGGGCTGCGTGGGCGCGGCGGGAGCGGTCTGCGACGAGGGGGCGCCGGATCCGGCGCCCGCGGGCCGGCCGCGGGACATCCGCGCCTCCCGCCGTTCCCTGCGCACCGCGCGCCAGCGTGCCAGGGTCCCCATCACGAAGACCGTCAGCACGATCAGGATCATCAGCTGGCCGAGGAACAGGCCCCAGAACAGGCCGTACCCCGACAGCTCGCCCGCCGGTGTGGTGGGCCAGGCGCCCGCCACGTCCTGCGGGCTGCCGATCAAGTGGCGTACCGCCGGGGGCGTATCGCCGAAGGAGACGTTCCGGGGCCACGCCCCGTGCGCGAACCGGCCTGCCAGGTTCGTGGCCGACCAGACCAGGACCGTGGCCCCGATCAGGAAGGCCAGGAAGCCCACCAAGAGGCCGTCGGGAACGCCGCGTTCGGGTCGGCCTCCCCGGTCGGGGCCCCGTCCGTGAGCGGGCCGTCCGTCGGAGGAACGGCCCCGCTCCCACTCATCCCGCATGCTGCTCCATGTATGCCGCCCGCTCCTCCGCCTCCAGCTCGGCCGCCCGCAGCGCGTCGTCGGCCGGGGCGTCGTCGGGGAGGTCCGCCGACGACTCGGTCATGGCGCGGTCCGTGAAGACCAGTGGCCGTTCCGTCTCGGTGATCAGGTGCTTGACCACCTGCACGTTGCCGTTGACGTCCCAGACCGCGATGCCGGGCGTGAGCGTGGGAATGATCTCGACGGCCCACCTGGGCAGCCCGAGCACCATGCCCGTCGCCCGTGCCTCGTCCGCCTTCTGGGCATAGATGGTCCGGGTGGAGGCCATCTTCAGGATCGCGGCCGCCTCCTTGGCCGCCGCCCCGTCCACCACGTCGCTCAGGTGGTGGACCACCGCCACGAACGACAGGCCGAGCCGCCGCCCGAACTTCAGCAGCCGCTGGAACAGCTGGGCCACGAACGGCGAGTTGATGATGTGCCACGCCTCTTCCACCAGGAAGATCCGCTTCTTGCGGTCGGGCCGGATCCACGTGTGCTCCAGCCACACGCCGACGATCGCCATCAGGATCGGCATGGCGATGGAGTTCCGGTCGATGTGCGACAGGTCGAAGACGATCAGCGGGGCGTCGAGGTCGATGCCCACCGTCGTCGGCCCGTCGAACATGCCCCGCAGGTCACCGTCGACCAGTCGGTCCAGGACCAGCGCCACGTCCAGACCCCACGCCCGCACGTCGTCTATGGCCACGTTCATGGCCTCGGCCGACTCCGGCTCGGGGTGGCGCAGCTGCTCGACGATGTCGGTCAGGACCGGCTGGCGCTCCACGATCGTCTCGTTCACGTACGCGTGCGCGACCTTCAGCGCGAAACCCGACCGCTCGTCCAGGCCGTGCCCCATCGCGACCTCGATGATCGTGCGGAGCAGCGCGAGCTGGCCCGTCGTCGTGATCGCGGGGTCGAGGGGGTTGAGCCGGATGCCCATGTCCAGGGCCGCCGTCGGGTCGAGCCGGATCGGCGTTATGCCCAGCTCCTGCGCGATGAGGTTCCACTCGCCGACGCCGTCCTCGCCCTGTGCGTCCAGGACGACCACTTGGCGGTCCTTGAAGCGCAGTTGGCGCAGGACGTACGTCTTCTCCAGGGCCGACTTGCCGTTGCCGGACTCGCCGAGCACCAGCCAGTGCGGCGCGGGCAGCTGCTGCCCGTACAGCTGGAAGGGGTCGTAGATGTAGCCCTTGCCGGAGTAGACCTCACGCCCGATGATCACGCCCGAGTCGCCGAGGCCCGGTGCGGCCGTCGGGAGGTAGACCGCCTGGGCCTGCCCCGTCGACGTACGCACCGGAAGCCTGGTCGTCTCGACCTTCCCGAACAGGAAGGCGGTGAAGGCGTCCGTGAGGACGGTCAGCGGATCCCGCATCTCAACAGCCTGCCTCTACGTCTAGCGTCGGATGCCGGTCGCGAACGGCAGCGTATTGACGAAGGCCCTGTGGTGCTCGCGGTCGCACCACTCCAGCTTCAGATACGACTTGCCGGCGGAGGCGCGGATGGTGCGCTTGTCGCGCGCGAGCGCCTCCGGGGAACGGGAGGAGACCGTGATGTAGCCGACCAGGTTCACGCCCGCCGCGCCGCTCGCCAGGTCCTCGCCGCGCTGGTCAAGGCGGGAGTGCGAGGCGATGTCGCGGGGGTCGACCGTGCGGTTCATCTTGGCCTGGCGGCTGGCCTCCGCCTCGTCGTTCGTCTTCTCGGTCAGCATCCGCTCGATGGCGACCTCGGTGGGTTCGAGGTCCATCGTCACGGCCACCGTCCGGATCACGTCCGGGGTGTGCACGAGCAGCGGTGCGAGGAAGTTGACGCCCACGGGCGTCATCGGCCACTCCTTCACCCAGGCCGTCGAGTGGCACCAGGGAGCGCGGGTGGAGGACTCGCGGGTCTTCGCCTGGAGGTAGGTGGCCTCCATGGCGTCGAGCTCGGCCGGCCAGGCGTTGCGCTTCGTCATCGCCTGGATGTGGTCGATGGGGTGGTCCGGGTCGTACATGGAGTGCACGAGCGAGGCGAGGCGGCCCTGGCCGAGCGGCTGCCGCACACGGATGTCCGCCTCCTGCAGCCGCGAGCAGATGTCGGTCAGCTCGCGCGCCATGACGACGGCGAGACCGGCGTCCTTGTCGAGCTTCCTGCCGCCGTGCGGCCGGGCCGCGCGGGCCATCGCCTGCGCCTCGGCGGCCAGGTCGCGGGAGTAGTGCATGCAGGCGACGAGGTAGGCGCGGTGCTGCTCGCTGCTGGTCGACACCATCGACTGCAGCTGGTCGTAGGACTGCTGGAGCCAGGGCAGGGACCGGTCGTCGCCGCGCTGGCTGACGTCCTTGGCGTGGGCGTCCGGGTCGGCGGGCAGCGTACGGGCGAGCATCTGCAGGCGGGTGACGAAGCCGTCGCCGTTCGCGACGTGCTTGAGGAGCGTGCCGAACCGGTCGACCAGCGCCTCCTGGTCCTCCGAGTCGCGCAGCCCCACACCGGGGCCCTCGATCTCGATGGCCGCCGTGACGGTCCTGCGGTCCGCGTGCAGCAGCACGGCGATCTCGTCGGGGCCGAAGGGCGCGGCCAGCCAGTTGATGCGGCCGATGCCGGGCGGCGGGCCGATCTCCACCTCGCGGCCGTCGAGCCGCAGGCCCGCCTCGGGCGCGGCGGAGCGGTAGGCGGTGCCGCGCCTGAGGGAGCGCTTGTAACTCCGGTTGATCTCGAACCACTTGTAGAACGTCCGGCCCTTGTACGGGACGTACACCGCCGCGATGCCGAGCATGGGCAGGCCCGTGAGCAGCACGATGCGCAGGGAGAGGACGGGGACGAGGAGTCCGCACATCATGCCGAGGAACGCCCCCACGATGATCAGGGCGATCTCCCCGGTCTCGCGGTTCTTGCCGACGATCGCGCTCGGCCGGGCCCGGCCGATCAGATATGTGCGGCGGGGCGCGACCGGCTGGGACACGTGGGACTGGGTCGTCAACGCCCTTCACCTCCCGTGCGGTTGGTACTGCTCTTGCCGGACCCGCCGCGGTTGCCCGCGTGCGGTGTGTTCGTCGCGCTGCCGCGCGGCTGGGGTGCGGCGGAGGGGACAGATCCGCCGCCGTTCGAGGAGCCGCCGCCCCCGGAGGGACGACTGCTGTGTGCGGCGACACCGCCGCTGGCGGGGTTGGCGGGCCGGGGCTGGCTGCTCCCGCCACCGCCACCGCCACCGCCGCCGTTGCCCCGGGCGCTGTGGGTCTTGATGCCCTGGGAGACGAGGGAGGCGGGAGAGCTGATGACGGCGGCGGCCTTGTTCTCGGCGCCGCGCATGATGCGGTTGTTGCGGGAACCCGCGATCTCGTCACCGAAGCCCGGCACGAAGCGGTAGATCATGGCGCTCGCGAAGATGGCGAGCAGGATGATCGAGAGCCCGGAGACGACGGCCGAGAACGAGTCGGGCCCGTCGTCGGCCGAGAGGGCGCCCGCGAGGCCCAGCACGATGACGATGATCGGTTTGACGAGGATGACGGCGATCATGATCCCCGCCCAGCGGCGCACGTGCGACCAGAGGTTCTTGTCGACGAGGCCCGCGTACACGACGGTGCCGAGGAGCGCTCCTACGTACAGGAGCGCCGCCCTGATGACGAGCTCCAGCCAGAGCACGCCGGCCGCGAGGATCGACACGAGCGAGACGACGATCAGCATGATCGGGCCGCCGCCGATGTCCTCGCCCTTCTTCAGGGCGCCCGAGAACGTCCCGAAGAACGTGTCCGTCTGACCGCCCGTCGCCTTCGCGATGACATCCGTGACGCCGTCGGTCGCCGAGACGACCGTGTACAGGATCAGCGGGGTGAAGGCGGAGGCCAGGACGGTGAGCCACAGGAACCCGATGGCCTCGGAGATCGCGGTGGTCAGCGGCACGCCGCGCACCGCCCGCTTGGCGACCGCCATCAGCCACAGGAGCAGCGTCAGGACGGTCGAGGCGGCGAAGACGACGGCGTACTGCTGGAGGAACTTGGAATTCGTGAAGTCGACGTTCGCGGTGTCCTTGACGGCGTCGGACAGCTTGTCGACGGTCCAGGACGCGGCGTCGGCGCAGCCCTTGGCGAGGGAGCTGAGGGGGTCGAGGGTGTCGCCCAGGGGGGAGTCGGCGGGGTATTTGCCGCCGCCGCCTCCGCTGCCGCCCTCTTTGCCTTTTTCGCAGTATTTTTTGGCGGGGCCGTGGATCAGGTCGCAGGCGTTGTCGTCCTTGGGATCCGGCGCGGCGAGGGCCCGGGTCGCGAAGAGCACCGCCGTGGCCTGCACGGCCGCGACAGCGGCACTGAGTCGGAGTACACGGCGGCTACCGGGCATAGGTGAACCCTCCGTATCCTTCGACCGCCTTGGCGATCTCGTCGGAATTCGATGCGCGGTCGTCGCCCGGGACCGGGGCGGGACCGTCCTTTTGGGAGTGTGTGACGGCTTTCCAGTCGCCGTCGAGCCACGCCAGCTTCATGGTGATCGTGAACCAGCTGTTGGTGACTGGTTTGGTGGACTTCTCCCCGGCCAGGCCGAGCAAGCCACTGCACCAGACCTCGACGGTCGCCTTGTCCGCCGAGAATTCGGTGACCTTTGTGCCGATCGGGGTCGTGCGGGAGATGAACTGGTAGCCGTTCGGCGTCGAACCGTCCTCGTTCAGACCGACGTTCTTGAAGAACGGCCCTGTGTACGCCTTGTCCAGCTGCGCCTGGAACTTGGCGACGCTGGACGGAGCCATGACGGTGTTGAGGATCGTGTCGCGCTTGGGTTTGTCGAACATCTCGGCGGAGCCGAGCGGCACGGCGAAGTTCGCAGCGGCGCTCTGGGCGCCCTGCTCACTCTTGGCGAACCCGGAAGCGATGCCGTCGTTCTTGCCCCCGACCGGCTTCGTCCCCGAGGCCGCCGTCGGTGAGGAACCCGCCTTCTTGCCGTCCCCGCCACCGTCCCCCGACGAGGACTCGTCGCCTCCCCGGTTGGCGAAGGCGATGGCCGCGATGAGCAGGACCACGACCCCGACGACCGTCACCAGGCTGCGTGAGGAGGACCGGCCGCCGCGGCCGGATCTGCGCGCGTTGCCGTAGACGTCGTCGCCGCCCTCGCCCTCGGGGAGCCGTGTCCTGGTCTCTCCCGAGCCGCCGAAGAGTCCGTTGTTCCGCTCGTCGTCGAGACTCATTCCGCGTACGCCCCCTCAACCTCTCGCTGAACCGCCACGTACGACGGTAGCCCTGCTGGTTCCCGCGCGGGCGCGGTGTGGTGACTCGACATCAGGGAGACGCAACCTCAGCCGGTGGGCACGACGGACGGGTGGGGGAGTAACGGGTGGGGGAGTAAGGGGGACGAAGAGGGGCGGGGTGGGGCGGGACGGGTCGGGGTGGGACAGGAAGGGCGGCGGGCGGCGGTCGCGGGGTGGGGCCCGCGCCGGCTAGACCGCCATGCCGTACACGATGGTGAACAGCGTGCCGAGCGATCCGATGATGAAGACGCCGGTCAGGCCCGCGACGATGAGGCCCTTGCCCTGTTCCGCGCTGAAGGTGTCACGCAGCGCCGTCGCGCCGATGCGCTGCTTCGCCGCGCCCCAGATCGCGATGCCGAGACAGAGGAGGATGGCGATCGCCATCACGACCTCGATCATCACGCGTGCCTCGTTGCCCAGGGTCCCGAAGGGACCCCAGTCGGGGGCGATCCCGCCGATGATGGTGGTGATGTCGCCCTTCTCGGCTGCCAAAAGCATGTGTAACTCACCGCCCGTAGTGGGTTGTTCTGCCGTCTCTGCCCGCCTCGGTGCAGAGGACAGCTCATTCTCGCCGACAATCGGGCCCGCGAGTGTCGCCTTGGCGCCATTCGTTGGCTGACTTCGTACGTTTCCTCGTACATGAGGTCTGGTCACTCTGTGTATCACGCGGTACGACGCCGGGCAATGACGGTCCGGCGTGCCCCTGACCAGGTGTTAAGTGAGCCCGAGCCCGGCGGTGCCGCGGGTCACGAAGGAGCAGTCGGTGTAACGGTAGGAGGTGCTGAGCCTCCCGCCGTCGGCTCGATCGCGGACGGTGGCCCGCTTGTAGAGGAAGTGGTACTCGCCGGCGGGCAGCCGCAGCGTCCTCTTCGGGTACGTCGATACGCCGGCCTTGCAGGCGGCGTCGCCCTGGGACTTGGTGGCGTAGATGCGGCAGGACGCGCAGTCCTTGACCTTCAGGGAGCCCGTGGTGGGGCCGGTGTAGAGGAGCTCCAGCTCGCCGGGGCCGAGATTGGCGACGACGAACTCGACCGGGCCGCCGCCCGACGAGCGGGCCGGGGGCAGGCGGCGGCCCGCGGCCGGGCGCAGGGCGGCGATCTCCGCGGCGACCGCGATGTCCTGGGCACGGTCGCGCTTCTTGTTGCCCGGGTACTGCTCGGCGAAGCCGTTCAGGGTCGAGGCGGCCTTCGTGAAGTCGGCGTCCTCGAACTCGTCCACCCCGCAGGCGTAGACCCCGCGCTCCACGGCACGGTCGGTGGCGCCGCGCAGGGCCTCGGTGTCGACCCGGTCGCCGGGCAGCGCCGCCGCGGTCCCGGCGAGGGCGCGCAGCTCGGTGACGCCCTGGCAGGGGTCGGCGCCCTTGAGGGCGGCCGCGCGCGTGTCGATGGCGTCGCGCAGGGCGGGCTCGACCTTCGCGGCCTGGTCCGACTCGGGGAAGGTGGTCAGGAGTTTCCCCAGCGGGTCATGGGCGTCCGCCTTGCCGAGGCCGGCGACCCCGCACTCGTACAGCGAGGTGGCGAGGCGGTCGTCGGGCCAGGTGGCGAGGGTGCCGAGGCGGTCCTTGCCGCGCGCGCCGAGGGTGGCGGGGACGGTCCGCAGGTGCTGGAGCGGGGCGAGTGCGTCGCAGTACCGCTTGGCGGCGTACGGGGCGGCGGCCGCCTTGTAGTACGTGGCGAGGCTGGCGGGCAGGCGGCCTGCGGCCTTCGAGTCCGGGTGGTCCCCGGCGAGGCCGCGGTAGATGGCGAGCGCCCGCTCGTACTGCCGCTCCGTCGCGCGCCCGAAGGCCCGTCCTTCGAGGCCCGCGACGATGCGGTCGGCCTTGTCGAGGCGGTCGAGGAGCATCTGTTCGACCGCCTCGTCGTGCGCGGACTCGTACGCGAAGGAGCCGCCCGCGGGCACGGCGAGCAGGACGACGCCGAGCGCGACGGCGAGCGGCGCCCGCAGCGGCCACCGGTTCCGGTCGCGGCTCGCGCGGTACGCGCCGTGCGCGGCGGCCAGCAGCAGGAGGGCGGCGTACCCGACGAGGACGCCGGTGGGCACGCGGTCGACGTCGGCGGGCAGCGCGACGAGGAGCAGGGTGACGGTCACGGCACAGCAGAGGGCGGTGAGGAGCCGGTGCCGGATGAGGAGATAGCCGAGCCCGAGACCGCTGAGGTTGAGGAGGGCGACGGCTGCGGGGCGGAGGGGGGTGCGGGGGTGGGTGGGGTCGTCGGGGGTGCGTGTGGGGGTGGGGGTGAGCACGGGCTCGGGGGCGTAGGAGGGGTGGGGTGGGAGAGGGGGCGGTGCTGTTCTTGGGGGTGCGGGTGCTGGTGATGGCGCTGGTGCTGGTGCTGGCGCTGGTGCTGGCGCTGGTGCTGTGGAGGGTGGGGTGGGCGGCTGTGATGCCGGTGGTGGAGGCGGGGGTGGCCCCTGGGGCGGAAGTGGTCCCTGAGGTGGCGGTGGTCCCTGGGGCAGGGGCGGTCCCTGAGGTGGCGGTGGTCCCTGGGGCGGGGGTGGTTCCTGAGGTGGCGGTCCGAACTCGTCGGGGCGGCGGTCCTCCGGCTCGCCCGCGGAATCGGCGGCACGGTCGTCCCTGGCATCCATCGGCGGCTCCCCCCAGCCGTGACCCCTGTGCCGCGGCGGCACGCGGCGGTCGCCTGACGGCCAATTCACCTACCATCGGGGATCGTTGAGGGCACGTCAATCGGCGGTGAAGGAACGGGCTGAACCCCTGTGACCAGGGGGTTTCCCTGACCACAGGAGTCACTTGAGTACCTCGGCCCGCGCCCGCGCCCGTCCACTCGCCCGCTTGGATCCGTCAGCCCCTGGGGGAGTCGCTGACCTTGCCGACCGGAGAGAGCGAGGGCTTCGTGCCGGTGGAGTCGCTCACCGGGAGGGAACCGGCGGGCCAGTCGAGGGTGACGGTCTTCGTCTCGTTGGGCGGCGTCACCAGGAGCTTGACAACGCGCACGCCCGAGCCGCCGGTGGTGTTGGCGGCGAACGTGATGTTGAAGGCCGCGGACTCCCCGTTCTTGAGGACCTCGGGGCGGGGCTGTTCGCCGTTGCGGCCCACGGACAGCGTGTCGCCCGCGGCCGTCCGCAGGTCGACGCCCGCGTAGCCGTTGATGGTGCAGTCGCGGCCGCCGCCGTTCTTGAACTGGACGGTGACGACGCCCTCCGTCTTGTCGGTGGAGTTGTTGGTGGCGGCCATCTCCAGATCGTCGCTGCGGCAGATGCCGGCCTTGCCGTTCTCGCCGGTGCCGGTGCCGGTGCCGGTGCCGGTGCCGGTGTCTGTGTCTGTGTCGGTGCCGGCACCGGTGGTGGTGCCCTGGCCGTCGCTGTTTCCGCCGCCGTCGCTGTTGCTGTCGTTTCCGTCGGCCGGAGCGTTGGAGGAGGCGTCGGAGCCGGCCGAACCCGTGCTGCCGCTGCCGCTGCCGTCGTCGTCGCCATTGCAAGCGGTCAGGCCCAGGGCACTGATCAGGGCGAGGCCGGCGAGCAGGGTCTTGGTGGCGTGGGCATGCTTCATGAAGGTCCCCCGTGAGGTGTGTCGTGTGGTGGGTACGGGTTTCCGCCGTACGGGGCCGTGGCGGTCGGATCGGCCTGGTGAACAGCGAAGCGGGGGCCGTCGGGGCGGGGCAAGGGACGGCGGGGGATCAGGGACGGTGGGATGCGGGCAGGGGGCTGACCTGGGGAAACATCGTCCCCCTGGGACGCCGGCGTGGGACGCGACCAGCACGTCCGCGCGTGCCGGTGAATCTCGGTGGGATGTGTGCTCGGGCACTTGTACGGTGCGCGGATGACGACGCCTCGCCTCCGCCTGGAGAAGATCACACCCGAGAACGTGGAGTCCGCGGTCGAGCTGGAAGTGCTGCCGGAGCAGCGGAGGTTCGTGTCGCCCGTCGCCACGTCCCTCGCCCAGGCGTACGCCTCGCCGGACGTCGCCTGGCCGCGCCTGATCTTCGACGGTGACGAGATGGTCGGTTTCGTCATGGCATTCCTACGGGTCCGCTTCGCTCCGGAGAACCCCGGCGACCGGTACCGCTCGGGCCTCTGGCGGCTGAACGTGGCCGCGGGGCGCCAGGGGCGCGGGTACGGGCGGTTCGCCGTGGCGGCCGTCCGTGAGGAGCTGCGGCGGCGGGGCGAGCCGACCGTGACGGTGACGTGGACGCCGGGCGAGGGCGGGCCCGAGGGTTTCTACCTGGGGCTCGGGTTCCGGCCGACGGGGGAACTGAGCGGCACGGAGGTCGTCGCCGAGATGCCGGTGGGCTAGGGAGGGACGTCCAGCGCGGCCCTGACCTGCTGCGCGCCCCGGGTCCGGCTGTGGGGCGGGGTCGCGGGGGTATGTACGTACTCGCTATCCCTGCGCCACGCTGCACGGACAAAGGCGGCACAGTGCGCTCGGTGCTCCGTGCGCACATACCCCCGCGCCCCCTCCGGCGCGCGTGCGGCTGCGGCCCGGTGGGGCCAGCGGGGCTGGGGCGTCAGCAGGTGGCCTTTTCGCGCTCGGGAAGCGGGTTCTCGAAGCTGACGTTCTCGGCGATCTGGTGCAGCAGGCTCCGGTACTCCGCGCGACGGTGTACGGCGGGGGTGCCCAGGGTGAGCACCACGAGGCGTTTCCCGTCGGGGTGCGGGAGGTGGGCGAACACCTGGAGGAGTGGGTCCTGGGGGAGACCGGAGTCGGCGTTCGGGGTACGTACTCGTTCGCTGAACGAGGCCGGGCCGCAGGGAAGCTCCAGGTACTCGACGTTCGTGTGCCCTTCGGCACCCGCTACGGCACGGGCGGCGGTGACGGCGGGCGCCGCTGTGGCGATGTCTCGCCAGGACAGGGTGAAGAGGGAGAAGAGGAGCGCGTGGTCGCTCTGGTCGGACACGTCGTCGCGGTGCACGCCGACCGAGCAGTGGGCGGTGCCGGCTTCGGCCAGAGCTGCCAACACTATTTGGCTGCCGGCGACGTGAGTGAGGAATTGCCTGCGGGCGGCGTCGTCCGGGGCAGAGTTCAGCAGTGGTTCGACGGCAGTGCGCAACTCGTCGGCCCCGGAGGAGCCAGGACGATGCAGGAGCGCGTTGACAGGGATCGAAGTGAACCCCGCCGGCTCGGCGAACCAGACATCACCCTTGGGGTCACCGGCAGACTCGTCGAGAACGAACTCGGGCGTGCTCAACAGGGATTCTCCAAATGTCAGGGGTTGACCGTGACTCCGGCGCGTCGGCCGCGTTCGAGGTCCGCGGGTGTGACACCCCACTCCGTGAGGCGGTTGCCGTCGGCTTTCCCCAGTCCCTGGTCGAGGATCTGAAAGCGGCGGGGCCGCTGTCCAGCCGGAGTCGGTACGGCGATGAGGCCGATCATGCGCGGGTCACCGGCGAACCAAATGGTCTCGATCTCTGCCTTCAGCCGGGGATTCGCGCGGGGCGCCAACCGCCTGCTCCACCAGTTCAGCCGGTAGTGCTGGGTGAAGACGAGGGGGAGCTTCTGCTCCGGGGCGGCCGGATTGGGAAACTCGAACCAGCCGTGCTGGGGGCCCACAACTCCCGGATAGTCCGTCAGGCCGCGGGGGACATGGGACAGCACCTGCCACGGGAAGGCGCGCAGGATGCGCCGCATGCTCAGTGCCGCGGGGAAGTAGCGCAGTTGAACGTATGCCCGGTAGAAGCCGTAGATGAAGTACGGCATGAAGATCCACACGACCCAGTTCGGCGTTCTGGTGGAGATTTCGAGCAGGGCGATCCATCCGCCGACCCAACCGATCAGGCCGGCCACGTTCAGGAACATGTGCAGCGTCCAGGCACGACGCGTAGGCGGATGGTCCCAGGCAGCGGTGAATTCGACAGGGTTCACTTGGACACTCTTTCCACGGTGGAAGACATTAGGAGACGGCGGCGCGCAGGAGACCCGGGAGCGCGGGAAGATCGATGCCGAGCCGTGTGCCGTCGATCCCGGTGCCCACCTGCCCCTTGATCTCGTCTTCGGAGGCCAGCCCGTAGCCGGCCGTCACAAGGCCGATG
Source organism: Streptomyces sp. NPDC040622 (assembly GCF_055593965.1). Lineage (NCBI taxonomy): Bacteria > Bacillati > Actinomycetota > Actinomycetes > Kitasatosporales > Streptomycetaceae > Streptomyces > Streptomyces sp. NPDC040622. The sequence continues at coordinate 22,765 of NZ_JBVIXD010000006.1, forward strand.
GCGCCTGAGCCCTTGCCGATGGCGTCGATCACCACGCCCGGGTTGCTGGTGCGGCTGAACACGCGCTGCAGGAGGGGATTTGCCACGCCGCTCACGTCGCGTGCGCTCTCCGCCGTCTTGCTGCCGTAGAGGGCCAGCTTCTGCCCGAGGCTGAGGGCCGTCTCTCCGGTCCGCACCGATCGCGCGGCTCCGAGACCACCCTTGACGGTGGCCCCGAGGCCCGGAACCATTCCGAGGCCGTCGGCCCCCACAGAGACCAAGTTGCTGAAGAAGTCTGCGTCGAATTCACCCTTGGTGAAGCCGTCCATCAGCGACTCCCGGACCACCGGATCCGAAAGGCGAGTCACCAGCGCGGTCGCGCTGAGAGCCGCTGCCACCAGAACGAGAGCGGCCACCCACGCAGGGCCGGTGACGATCATCGCCGCCAAGGCCAGAACCCCCGCGATCGCGCTGAGGATGTCCGGAAGGTTCTCCTTGATCCAGTCCCACGCGTCCTCCAGCCAGCCGGGCTCATGCGGTGCCAGCTTGTCCGTGGCGTCGCGGATCCTGCGTGCGCGGTACTGGGACTTCTCGCTGTGCTCGTGCTGGAGCGCCCGCGCCCGTCCGAGGATCCGGTCGAGTTCCGCCTGGGCGTCCTCGACCTTGCCGTCGGCGAGCTTCAGGGCCTTCTTGGCGTCTTCTTGTCCGGTGCCCTTCTTGTCCAGGGCGGGGTCGTCGCCCGCGGTGTCGGCCTGCCCCTTGGCCGCCGCGAGTGCCTCCCTGGCTTCCTTGGCCTTGGTGTTCAGGCCCTTCGCCCGCCGCTGGAAGTCGTCCAGCTCACCTTCCCAGCGCACCAGCTGCGCGGCCGCCTTCTCGATGGAGCGGGCGGCGTTCTTGAGGTTGAGCGTGAGCGGTCCGTCCTCGATCGTCTCGCGGAAGGCGACGGCCGCATCGCCTTCCCAGTAGCTGCCGTCCATCAGCTTGGTGACGACCTTGCGGGTGTCGCGCAGGACGGTGACACAGCTGTCCAGCTTCTTGTGCAGCGCCTTGACGGTGTCGCAGTCTCCGGGTGTCGGATCGAACCCGAGGTCCGGATACGCGGCGGCGCTCGTCACTTCGGGACCTCCACGATGTCGTCCTTGGTCTTGCCCGCCTTGTCCATCGCCTTGGCAAGGGCGTCCTCGACCTCCATGAAGGCGTCCTTGTTCTGTTCGATGATCTTGCTCAGGTTCTCGGTCTGTTCGCCGATCTGCTCCGCGCCGTACTTCCAGTCCGCCTGGAAGTCCTCGCACGCCTTGTCGAGGTCCTCCGTGCCGAGGCCGCCGACGGTCGCGCCGGCCAGGGCGGTACGCAGGCCCTTCAGAGAGGTGACCGACCCCTTGAGCAACTTCATGAAGTCATCGAGCTCGACCGCGTCGACTCTCAGCTTCTCCGCCATTCCTGCTCCTCGGTGGGGCGAGGGTGTCATGAGCCGAATGAGGCTATCCACGGGGTGTGCGGTTTCGCCAGTGCGAAGAATGGCCCCGGGCCGGGGGCGGCCGGCAGCGGCCGCGGGGTTCCGGGAGATTTGGGGAAGGGGTCCTGGCGCTGTCACGTGCGGGCTCTACACTGAGCGCCGGTGGACTACCGGCGGGTGAGGGGTGGTTGACGGTGCGTAAGGCGTGGCTGGTCGCGTCCGTCGGGATCGGCGGGGCCCTCAGCTTCATCGCGCTGCTCGTCGTCGGGACGTACATGGCCGCGGGAAGTCTGGCGGGCGGCGTGAGCGGTGGGTCCGTCGGCCTCGCCAAGGGGGCCGTGCCGGCCACCTATCAGCCCCTCGTCCAGAAGTGGGGCAATCTCTGCAAGGCCATCAACCCCGCCCTGCTCGCCGCCCAGCTCTACCAGGAGAGTGGGTTCAACCCGCGCGCGAAGAGTCCGGCCAAGGCCCTGGGGATAGCGCAGTTCATCCCCGGCACGTGGGCCGCGCACGGCGTCGACGGTGACGGTGACGGCGACCGGGACGTCTGGGACCCGGAGGACGCCATCCCCTCCGCGGCGTCGTACGACTGCAAGCTCGCTGGGTACGTGAAGGACGCGCCCGGCAACGCCACGAAGAACATGCTCGCCGCGTACAACGCGGGCGCGTACGCCGTCATCAAGTACGGCGGCGTGCCGCCCTACCGCGAGACGCAGAACTACGTGAAGACCATCACCAACCTCTCCAAGAGCTTCGCGCGGCCCGTCGGCAGGGTGGCGCCCTCGCGGCAGGCGGCCGGTGCCATCTACTACGCGCAGAAGAAGCTCGGCACCGAGTACCTCTGGGGCGGCAACGGCACCCCCGAGCAGAACGGCCGCTTCGACTGCTCCGGCCTCACCCTCGCCGCCTACCGTTCCGTCGGCATCACGCTGCCCCGCGTCGCCAACGACCAGTACAACGCGGGACCGCACCCCAAGCGGGACGAGCTGCTCCCCGGCGACCTCGTCTTCTTCTCGGACGACCTGACCAACTCCCGCACCATCCGGCACGTCGGGATCTACGTCGGCGGGGGCTACATGATCGACGCCCCGAGGACCGGCGCGGTGATCCGCTTCGACCCGGTCGACACGCCTGACTATTTTGGCGCGACTCGTGTCACGGAGGACGGCGCCAAGGCCCTGCCCGCCAAGCCGTCGGCGGTCTGAGGGACGGCCGGACGGTGGCGCGAAGTGGTGGACGCGAGGGGTGAGGTGGCTTGAACTCTCCGTTAGAACACTTCCCTGAGCTGCGGCGATGTATCTCTCTTCGATAACGTCTGAGTGATCTTTCGGTGGAGGGTGGAACGTATGACGGGGGAGAGGGCGTTCCCTTGACTGGACCGACCACGGGGGTTGATGGGCAGGGCGCACAGAAAGGTGCGCCCGTGGGCTAGGAGACAAGGGGCCGCTGCGCCATGGCTGGACTCGATGAATCCGGGTCGAACCCCGATATCAGCCTGCTCTACGACATCAACGGCCTCGCCAAGGACTCCCCGTCCTGGTTCGACGGCGTCATGGCGTTCGTCGGGGAGTACGGGCTGCTGCTCGCCCTGGTGCTCCTCGTCGTGTGGTGCTGGTGGGGCCAGCGCAAGCGCGGCACCCTCGACGACGCCGCCTCCTCGGTGGCCGCCGTCGTCTGGGCGCCGCTCGCCGCGGGCATCGCCGTCCTCGTCAACATCCCCATCCGCGGCTTCGTGGAACGGCCACGCCCCTTCCGGGACCACCGCGGCATCGAGCTCTTGGTGGACGGCAAGAACGACTTCTCGTTCGTCAGCGACCACGCGACGCTCGCCATGGCCGTCGGCGCCGGACTCTTCGTGGCCAACCGGAAGTTCGGGCTCGTCGGCCTCGGCCTCGCCGCCTTGGAGGGCTTCTGCCGGGTCTTCATGGGCGTGCACTACCCGACGGACGTCGTCGGTGGATTCGCGCTCGGCACCGCCGTCGCCCTGCTCCTGTCACCGCTCGCCATGGCGCTGCTCACGCCGCTCACCAAGATGATCGGCCGCTCCGGGCGCGCCGGATGGCTGGTGTGGGACCGGAAAGTCGCTCTTGTCGCCGCTCCGTTGAGCGGCCCGGCGACGGCGCCGGGTACTGCGGCGGATCCGGACGAGCGGGACCTGGCCGCGTAAGGCGCGCCGCAGGGTGTGCCTCTCCTGCGCCTCAGCGCTGTTCCGTGCCCGTGTCGCGGGCCTTGCGGCGGCGCAGCAGCCAGACCCCGACGCCGGCCGCGGCGCCGGTGACCCCGGCGGAGGCGAACGTCAGCGGGCCGGACGCGGGGTGCTCGGGGCCGGCCGTGCGGGCGGCCCCGGCGGGGCGGGGCGCTTCGGGCGCCTGGGCCTCGGCGAGTGCCGGGGCCGTCAGGGTGAGGGCCAGCGCGGCGGTGGCCGTCGCTGCGGCGGCTATTCGGGAGCGAGAGGCGCTGCGCGGGCTGCGCGGGGTGCTGCGGCGTCGAGTCATGTCCTCAGAGCAGCGCCGTCCGGCGCGGTGGGCCACCCGAGGGCGTGCCGGCGGGGCCGAACGGGTGGGGAAAGCAGCCCGATCGGCAGCGGAGTGGCCCCACGGCGCATCCCCTGACGCCTACAGCGCCTGCGGGAAGTCGAAGAAGCGGGTCGGGTCGTACTGCTTCTTCAGCTTCTTCAGACGCGGCGCCGCGTCCCCGTAGTACGCCTCGCGCCAGTTCGTCAGAGTGGCGTCGGTGTAGTTCTGGTACGCCGCGCCGGACGCGTACCGCCCCATCGCCCCGTGCGCCTTTTTCAGCCACGCCTGGGCCGGCTTGCCGGAGGTGCCCGCGCGCCACGAGGCGATGTACTGCGCCAGCATCCGCGAGCGGCGGTGCACGAAGGCGGTCGCCGTCGGGTCGACGCGGTTGATCGCGCCGCCGAGCGCGGTGAGCGCGATGCTGCCCGCGCTCGCGCCCGTCACGTTCTCGATCTGCGAGAGCAGCGTGCGGATGCCCGCCGCCGACAGGGAACGGTCGAAGAAGTCCGAACCGGCCGCGTACGTCTCGCGGTTGAGGGCGCCCTGCGGGGTGCGTCCCGGTGTCGCGCCGGGCAGGTGGCACTGGGCGTCCGCCGAGAAGGACGAGCAGCCCGCGTACACCTCCATCGACTCCTCGTACGTACGCCGTTTCAGCGAGACGCTGCGCGCCGGGGCGCCGATCGTGTCGGCGAGGCGGTCGACGGCGTTCTGCAGGCCGCCGTACGTGCCGAGCGAGAAGCAGGCGACGGAGACGGTGGGCGTGCCGCCGGGGGAGTTCGCCAGGTGCGCGGAGGACCAGATCTCGTCCGGCTGGTCCGGACCCCACTCCTGCCACGCCTTGATGACCGCCGCAGCCTTCGACCAGGGCCAGGTCATGTACGCGGAGACGCCCTGCGGCGCGGCGTGCGTGCGGTAGCCGAGCTCGGTGACGACGCCGAAGTTGCCGTTGCCCGCGCCGCGCAGCGCCCAGAACAGGTCCTTGTTCTCGGACTTGGAGACCGTGAGCTGCTTGCCGTCCGCCGTGATGAGCGTCGCGGACGTCAGGCTGTCGCAGGTCAGGCCGTAGGCCCGGGAGACGACGCCGTGGCCGCCGCCGAGGGTCAGGCCGGATATGCCCACGGTCGGGCAGGAGCCCGCGGGGATGGTCACGCCCTTCGCGGCGAGCGAGCGGTAGACGTCGATGAGCTTCGCGCCGCCGCCGATGGTCGCGCTGTTCCCGCTCGCCCGTATCTTGTTCAGCTTCGACACGTCGATGATCAGGCGTCCGTCGCCGGAGGACCAACCCGCGTACGAATGACCGCCGTTGCGGATCGAGACCGGTGTGCGGTGGGCGCGGGCGTACGCGAAGGCGGTGCGGATGTCGTCGGGGTGCGCGACGTAGGCGACCGCGGTGGGCTTCAGGTCGTCGTAGCGCGTGTTGTACAGCTGGCGCGCCGCCGCCCACTTGGCCTCGCCGGGCCGGACGAGGGTGCCGTCCAGGTCGCGGGCGAGTGCCTTGAGGGTCGCGGGGGAGGTGGAGGCGGCGCTGGACGTTCTGATGGGCGTGCCGCCGCCGCTGCTCCCGCTGCCACTGCCGCCGCGTGACGCGGTGCCGGTGGCGGTGTCGCCGCCGGCCGGGTCGCTGCCGGAGCAGCCCGCGACCGTGGCCGCGGCCAGTGTGGCCGCCGTCGTGCCGATGAACGTACGTCGTTCCATGACGCCTCCCGTTGCTTCCCGGAGAACGAGACGGTGTGCGGGGCGCGGGGGTTCCGTTCGGTGGGGCGGTCAGGGGTGGAGTTGGAGGTGTGGGGTCAGGGGGATGCTTCGTGTTCTGCCGCGTCCGAGCGGGCCTTGCTGCGCGCGCGCCGGGCGGGGCCGCGCCAGCCGCAGGCACAGTGCGCCGCGATGAAACGGCCCTTCTCTACCGTCGTCGTCCGGTGGGGGGCGGGGGCTTGCTGATCGGCCACGCGGTCACGGTACCGACCCGGGGTGAACGGCCGTCGACGGATCCGTCGGGTACCCGTCCGCGTGACGGGTCAACGTACCCGTCGTTAGGGAAACGACGGGGGAACCGGACAGGCGCGGGAACGCTTGGGGGTAGACAGGCGATGGTGCAGCGGCACAGGCGCACGGGCGGGACGGTGGCCGTCGCGGTGGCGGCGGCAGGTCTGATGGCCGTCACCGCCGGATGTTCGTCCACCGGCGCCGCCGCCGACGGCAGTCGCGCCGGGGGTCCCGGGGGCGCCGGGGACGTGGTGCGGCGGTCCGCGGACTCCCTGGTCAGGGCGGGCAGTTCGAAGGCGACGACCTCCATGGAGATGGCCAGCGGCGGTACGCGCGTCACCATCCGCGGCGAGGGCGTCTACGACTTCGGGCGGCAGGCCGGGCGGTTCGAGGTGATGCTGCCGAAGGATCCCGCGGGCACGGACGAGCACCGGCCCATCACCGAACTGCTGGCCGCCGGAGCGCTCTACATGAAGAACCGCGGGGCCGGGGTGCCCTCCGACAAGTGGGTACGGATCGAGACAGGTTCGCTCCCCGACGGGAACCTCGTCACCGGCGGAGCCACGGACCCCCTCGCGGCGGCGGAACTGCTGCGCGGGGCGAGGAAGGTGAGGTTCGTGGGGGACGAGCGGGTCGGTGGGGCCGAGGTCCGCCACTATCGCGGGGTCGTGGACCTGCGCGCCGCCGCGCGGGCGGCCTCCGCAGGTCAGCGCGGTGCGCTGGGGGTCGCGGCGGCGAAAGGGTTCAGCAAGGGGAGCGTGCCCTTCGACGTCTACCTCGACGAGCGGGGGCGGGTGCGGAAGGTGCGGCAGCAGTTCCGCGTGGCCGACGCGAACGTGGCGTCGACCACACTCCTCTACGACTTCGGGGCGCCGTCGAAGGTGCGACTTCCGGCCGAGAAGGACATCTTCGCCGGGAAGATTGCCGAGCAGTAGTCGCGTACGACTGGTGGAAATGGTCCGTCCGTGCCATGCGCGTCGTGCGGACCGCTCCCTACCCTAGGAAGTCGGCATCGGCCGGGACGGCGGTGCCGACGGGGGAACGGGTACGCGAGTCAGTCAGGAAGAGGTGATGAACGTGGCTCCGATGCGTGGCGGTACGGCGGTTCAGGACCACGTCGCCCTCGCCGAGATCGAATTGTGCGGCGACCTCATCATCGCGGCGAGTGCGGCGGCCGAGCGGTTGAGCTTCGACCGGATCGATGAGGTGCTGAAGGTCTCCGACGGGTGGGAGGGCGGGGCTTCCGGCGACGACGCCTAGCCCCGCTCGGGCGCGGCCCGCCCCCTCCCGGGTCCGCGCACGACGTCCCCCTCGCCGGGGTTGGACCACTCGTTCCCCGGCCCGTGCGGGGCGGTTGGCCGTGCTGGTCCCCGTCTCGTGTGCTTCCGCGTCCGCCGTCGTGGCAGACCTGTCCGCCGCTTCGCGGCGAGACCTCCCCCCCCACCCACCCGTTTGCCCGGCCACCGCGCGGTGGGCGTTCGGGGTTCCCGGTGCCCCCCGGCGCCGGGAATGGGGAGATTCGGGCGGACGGGTGGGGAAAGGCCCGCGAAGCGGGCATGCGGCACGTTCCGTCGCAGGGCGAGGCGGAGGCGCGGGCCGCGATGACGTTCGGGCCGACGCAGGGCCCGGTGGCGGGCGACCAGGCAGCGGTACCGGCTGACGCGTCGGCGCGGACCGGGCGGCGATTGCTGTCCCACGCGGCGGCGCGGGCCGCCGTGGCGCCGTGGTCCGGCGCGGGCCGCCGTGGCGCCGCAGGCTGGCGTGTGCCCGGGTGCCACGCAGGCCGGTCAAGGGACGCCGCCCGAGGTGACGGGGCGGGCCGACGCGGCGCCGTGGTCCGGCGCGGGCCGCCGTGGCGCCGCAGGCTGGCGTGTGCCCGGGTGCCACGCAGGCCGGTCAACGGATGCCGCCCGAGGCGACGGCACGGGCCGACGTGGTGCGCCGCGGGCCCCGGCGACGCGCCGGCCGGGCAGCGGCCCCGGCCCCGGCACCGTGCCGGACACGGCGCGGGCCCACCCCGTGGCGCTGGTTCCCCTCGCGGGAGCGTTACGTCCGCATCATGCGTGCGATCGCCTTCGTCGCCTCCTCGACCTTCGCGTCGATCTCCTCGCCGCCCTTGACCGCCGCGTCGGCCACGCAGTGGCGCAGGTGTTCCTCCAGGAGCTGGAGCGCGAAGGACTGGAGGGCCTTCGTGCTCGCCGAGACCTGCGTGAGTATGTCGATGCAGTAGACGTCCTCCTCGACCATGCGCTGCAGGCCGCGGATCTGGCCCTCGATGCGGCGCAGGCGCTTGAGGTGTTCGTCCTTCTGCTTGTGGTAGCCGTGCACCCCGCGGTCGTGGTCGGTGGTGGGCGCTTCGGGCGTGCCCGGGGTGGGCACGGCCGCGTCGGCCGCCTCGGTGGTCGTCATCGCGTCCTCCTGGACTTCCTACGGGGCTTCCCGTCGGACCTTCCCGCATTTCTGCAGATCCATATACCCCCGGTGGGTATATGGTAGCCGATTTCTCGGGGGGTGTGCTGATCACTGTGCCTGATGGGCGACACTGGGGGGCGGCCGGTTAGCCGTGGCCGGATGATGCGCCTAGCATCAGCCTGACCGCATCCAAAGCACCCCGAGGACCCCACGTGCGCTTTCGTCTGACCCCCAGGGAGACGAGCTTCTACGACATGTTCGCCGCATCCGCGGACAACATCGTCACGGGCTCGAAGCTCCTCATGGAACTGCTCGGAGCGGACTCCTCCGCACGGGCCGAGATCGCAGAGCGAATGCGGGCCGCGGAACACGCGGGAGACGACGCGACGCATGCGATCTTCCACCAGCTGAACTCCTCGTTCATCACGCCGTTCGACCGTGAGGACATCTACAACCTCGCGTCGTCCCTCGACGACATCATGGACTTCATGGAGGAGGCCGTCGACCTGGTCGTTCTGTACCAGGTCGAGGAGCTCCCCAAGGGCGTCGAGCAGCAGATCGAGGTGCTCGCGCGAGCCGCCGAGCTCACCGCCGAGGCCATGCCGAACCTGCGGACGATGTCCAACCTCACCGAGTACTGGATCGAGGTCAACCGCCTGGAGAACCAGGCCGACCAGATCCACCGCAAGCTCCTCGCGCAGCTCTTCAACGGCAAGTACGACGCCATCGAGGTGCTGAAGCTCAAGCAGATCGTGGATGTGCTGGAAGAGGCCGCCGACGCCTTCGAGCATGTGGCGAACACTGTGGAGACCATCGCGGTAAAGGAGTCCTGAGGCCTCGCCATGGACACCTTTGCTTTGATCGTGACGATCGGCGTCGCGCTCGGATTCACGTACACGAACGGCTTTCACGACTCCGCGAACGCCATCGCCACTTCCGTCTCCACCCGTGCCCTGACACCCCGCGCGGCGCTCGCCATGGCCGCGGTGATGAACCTCGCCGGTGCCTTCATGGGCAGCGGGGTCGCCAAGACCGTGAGCGAGGGGATCATCGAGACCCCGCACGGTGACAAGGGGATGTGGATCCTCTTCGCCGCCCTCATCGGCGCGATCGTGTGGAACCTCATCACCTGGTACTTCGGGCTGCCCTCGTCCTCCTCGCACGCGCTGTTCGGCGGCATGGTCGGCGCGGCGCTGGCCGGCGGGATCGGGGTCATCTGGTCCGGGGTCGTCGACAAGATCGTCATCCCGATGTTCCTGTCGCCGGTGGTCGGCCTCGTCGCCGGTTATCTGGTGATGTGCGCCATCATGTGGATGTTCCGCAAGTCCAACCCGCACAAGGCCAAGCGCGGCTTCCGCATCGCGCAGACGGTGTCCGCGGCCGGCATGGCGCTCGGGCACGGCCTGCAGGACGCGCAGAAGACGATGGGCATCGTGGTGATGGCCCTGGTCATCTCCGACGTGCAGAGCGCCGACGCGCCCATCCCGATCTGGGTCAAGATCGCCTGTGCGCTGATGCTCTCCGCCGGTACGTACGCGGGCGGCTGGCGCATCATGCGTACCCTCGGCCGCAAGATCATCGAACTGGACCCGCCGCAGGGCTTCGCGGCCGAGACGACCGGCGCGGGCATCATGTTCACGACGGCGTTCATGTTCCACGCGCCGATCTCGACGACCCACGTCATCACCTCCGCGATCATGGGTGTGGGGGCGACGAAGCGGGTCAACGCGGTCCGGTGGGGCGTCGCCAAGAACATCATCCTGGGCTGGTTCATCACGATGCCGGCCGCGGCGCTGGTCGCCGCGGTGAGTTTCTGGATCGTGAATCTCGCGTTCCTGTAGCGCGGACTCCAGCGCGAACGACGTACGGAAAGGCCCGCCCCCGGGAGCCAGGGGCGGGCCTTTCTTGGTGTCCCTGCGGTGGCACCGCCATGCAGCACCGCGGGGAGTCGTGGGGGCGGCTCAGCCGAAGCGGCCCGAGATGTAGTCCTCGGTCGCCTGCACCGACGGGTTGGAGAAGATCCGCTCGGTCTCGTCGATCTCGACGAGCTTGCCGGGCTGGCCGACGGCGGCGAGGTTGAAGAACGCGGTGCGGTCCGAGACGCGGGCCGCCTGCTGCATGTTGTGCGTCACGATGACGATCGTGAAGCGCTCCTTCAGCTCGCCGATCAGGTCCTCGATGGCGAGGGTCGAGATCGGGTCCAGGGCCGAGCACGGCTCGTCCATGAGGAGCACCTGCGGCTCGACCGCGATGGCCCGCGCGATGCACAGGCGCTGCTGCTGGCCGCCGGAGAGGCCCGAGCCGGGCTTGTTCAGGCGGTCCTTGACCTCGTTCCAGAGGTTCGCGCCCTTGAGGGACTTCTCGACGACGTCGTTGAGCTCGCTCTTCTTGTACGAGCCGTTGAGCTTCAGGCCCGCCGCGACGTTGTCGAAGATCGACATCGTGGGGAACGGGTTGGGGCGCTGGAAGACCATGCCGATCGTGCGGCGCACGGCCACCGGGTCCACGCCGTGGCCGTACAGGTCCTCGTCGTCCAGGAGCACCTTGCCCTCGACCCGTCCGCCGGAGGTGACCTCGTGCATGCGGTTCAGGGTGCGCAGGAACGTGGACTTGCCGCAGCCGGACGGGCCGATGAAGGCCGTCACGGAGCGGGGCTCCACGGTCATCGAGATGTCGTCGATCGCCTTGTGGGAACCGTAGTAGGCGGTCAGGCCCGATACGTCGATTCGCTTGGCCATGGGGATCACTGCTTCTTTCGAGGAAGTTCGAGAGGGCCGCTGAGTGGCCGCCCGTCGGCGGAGCCGACCGATGGAGGCCTTAGCGGCCCGTCTTGGGGGCCTTCCAGCGGGCTACGCCGCGGGCCGCCAGGTTGAGGATCATGATGAAGCCGATGAGGGCGAGCGCCGCGGCCCAGGCACGGTCGTACGAGGCGTCGTTGCCGGCCGCGTACTGCTGGTAGATGTACAGCGGCAGCGAGGCCTGCGAGCCCTCGAAGGGGTTCGTGTTGATCAGGGGGTTCACCCAGACCAGGAGCAGGACCGGCGCGGTCTCGCCGGCGATGCGGGCCACCGCGAGCATGACGCCCGTGGTGATGCCGCCGATCGCGGTGGGCAGCACGACCTTGAGGATGGTCCGCCACTTCGGTACGCCGAGGGCGAGGGAGGCCTCACGCAGCTCGTTCGGGACGAGCTTGAGCATCTCCTCGGTGGAGCGGACGACCACCGGCATCATCAGGATGGCGAGCGCCATGGCGCCGGCCCAGCCGGAGAAGTCGAAGCCGAGGATGAGGATCCAGAAGCTGAGGACGAACAGGCCCGCGACGATCGAGGGGATGCCGGTCATGACGTCCACGAAGAACGTGATGACCTTGGAGAGCTTCCCGCGTCCGTACTCGACGAGGTAGACCGCGGTGAGCAGGCCGATCGGCACGGCGATCACGGAGGCCAGGAGCACCTGCTCCAGGGTGCCGATGAGCGCGTGGTAGACACCGCCGCCGACCTCGTCGTCGGCGACGACGCCCATCGAGTGGGTCAGGAAGTAGACGTCGAAGACCTTGATGCCGCGCTGCACGGTCTCGTAGATCAGCGAGGCCAGCGGGACGACGGCCAGCAGGAACATGACCCACACCATCGAGGTGGCGAGACGGTCCCTGGCCTGGCGGGTGCCCTCGACGGCCACCGCGAGGGCGTACGAGCCGACGATGAAGAGCAGGGCGGCTATGAGGCCCCACTGGATGCGGCTGTCCAGGCCCGCTCCGGCGCCGACGGCTGTCGCCACGGCGGCGGAGCCGAGCGCGACGGCCGCGGGGGTCCAGCGCGGGAGGCTGGCCGCCTTGAGCGTGGAGGGCGGCTTGACCAGCGGGTCGGGCTGCTGGGTGGGTGTCGTGGTGCTCATGCGTTGGCCCCCGAGTACTCCTTGCGGCGCGCGATGATCAGGCGGGCGGCGCCGTTGACCAGCAGCGTGATGACGAACAGGACCAGGCCGGAGGCGATCAGCGCGTCCTGGCCGTACTCGGTGGCCTCGTTGAACTTGCTCGCGATGTTCTGCGCGAACGTGCCGCCGCCGTAGTCCAGTACGGAGGCGTTGATGAGGAAGTTCGGGGAGAGCACGGTGGCGACGGCGATCGTCTCGCCGAGCGCGCGGCCGAGGCCCAGCATCGAGGCGGAGATGATGCCGGAGCGGCCGAAGGGGAGCACCGACATGCGGATGACCTCCCAGCGCGTGGCGCCGAGGGCCAGCGCGGCCTCCTCGTGCATCTTCGGGACCTGGAGGAAGACCTCGCGGCTCACGTTCGTGATGATCGGCAGGATCATGATGGCGAGGAGGATGCCGACGGTCATCAGGGAGCGCGGGGCGCCGCCCTCGTACTCGAAGATGCCGGTCCAGCCGAAGTAGTCGTCGAGCCAGCTGTAGAGGCCGGTCAGGTTGGGTGCGACCACGAGGGCGCCCCACAGGCCGTACACGATCGAGGGCACGGCGGCCAGCAGGTCGATCACGTAGGCGATGGGGGCGGCCAGCTTGCGCGGCGCGTAGTGCGAGATGAACAGCGCGATGCCGATGGCGACGGGGACCGCGATCAAGAGGGCGATCAGCGAGCTCACCACGGTGCCGAAGACCAGGACGGCGATGCCGAAGTACGGCTTGCCGCCGGTGGTGGAACCGGCCGGGTCCCACTCGAAGGTGGTGAGGAAGTTGCCCGTGTTGTCGGAGAGGGCGAGCACCGTGCGGTACGTCAGGAACGCGGCGATGGCGGCCATGATCGCCAGGAGCGCGATGCCGGAGCCGCGGGAGAGGCCGAGGAAGATCCGGTCGCCGGGGCGGGTGGCGCCGCGTGCGGCTGCCTTGTCGACCGGGGCCGGGGCCGTCGGCTTCGCGTCGTCAACGGGGGGAGGTGCGGTCGTATTGCTTGGTATGTCCATGGGGTTCTCCGGTCTGCGGAGGCGCCGTGCGCTGAGGCAGGCGCTCCGTGGCGGCGGTGCACCGGACGGTGCGGCCGGCCCGGAGCTGCGGGGCCGGCCGCACGCGGTTCAGCTAGCTCAGGCCCGCGACGGTCGTGCGGACCTTGGAGATGATCTCGGCCGGGATCGGCGCGTAGTCGTTCTCCTTGAGGACGTTCTGGCCGTCCTCGCTGGCGATGTAGGTCAGGAAGGACTTGGTGGCGGCGAGCGTGTCGGCCTTGTTGCCCTTCTCGCAGACGACCTCGTACGTCACCAGGGTGATCGGGTAGGCGCCCTCGGCGGTGGGCTTGTAGTTCAGCTCCAGGGCGAGGTCCTTGCCCTTGCCGACGACCTTGGCCTCGGAGATGGCCTTGGAGGCGTTGTCGACGGTGGCCTTCACCGGCTCCTTGGCCTCGGTCTTCAGGTCGACGGTCTTGACGCCCTCACCGGCGTAGGAGAGCTCGAAGTACGAGATGGCGCCCGCGGTCTGCTTGACCTGGCCCGCGACACCGGCGGAGCCGTTCGCGGACTGGCCGCCCTTGGGCTCCCACGACTTGCCCGGCTCGTAGGGCCAGGCGCTCGGGGCGGCGCCCTTCAGGTACTTGGTGAAGTTGTCCGTGGTGCCGGACTCGTCGGAGCGGTGGAAGGCCTGGACCTTGGTGCTGGGGAGCTTGACGCCGGGGTTGAGCTTCTCGATCGCCTTGTCGTCCCAGCTCTTGATCTTGTTGTTGAAGATGTCGGCCAGGGTCTTGGCGTCCAGGGTCAGGTTGTCGACGCCGGGGACGTTGTAACCGATGGCGATCGGGCCGCCCACCATGGGCAGGTCGATGGCCTGGCTGCTCTTGCAGACCTTCTTCGACTTCTCGATCTCCTCGGGCTTCAGCGCCGAGTCGGATCCCGCGAACGCGGTCTGGCCCTGGAGGAACGCGGTGATGCCGGCGCCCGAACCCGTCGGGTTGTAGTTCAGCTGCACGTCCTTGCAGTTGGTCGTGTAGACCTTCCGCCAGGCGTCCACCGCGTTCTTCTGCGCGGACGAGCCGGAGGCCGCGAGCTGCCCCTTGGCGTCGTCGCACTTGATGTTGGCGTTGGCGCTGGTCTCCTTGCCACCACTGCCCGAGTCGCTGGTGTCGTCGGAGCCGCACGCCGTGAGGGCCAGGGCGCCGGAGACGGCGATGGCGCCGAGGGAGAGGGCGCGGAGCCGGTTCTTGCGCTGAAGCTTCACTTTCGGGTCTTCCTTCCGGGAGCCGCCGGCCCTTTGCTGGCGGCGTGCGATGACTTGCGTCGTGTTGTAAGGCCGAAATTAGGCAGGACAGGTGAAGCGGCCGATGGGCACGAGTGAACGGCGGGTGAACCTCGGCGGTCGGCCCGGTGAGATGCCGCGCTACAAAAAGTAACCGGTCGGATGCGCAGCGTCAGGGACGCTGCGTGGGGCGCTGCCGGGCGGGCGGCCGGGGGCCCCGGAGCCGGGAGGCGGCCTCCTTGCGGGCCGCCCGGCGACCGTACGGGCTACGCTCAGCGCATGATCATCCCGTTTGTCGTCGGCGTAACCGTCCTGGTCACGGTCGCCGCGGTGGCCGTCTGGACGGGCCTGGAGTTCTGCCGGGAGTGCCGGGCGCGACGGCGTGCGTGACGGATGTGCGCGCGCCGCGGCGCGCTCGCACGGCTGAGGGCCGTACCCGCCGTGGCGGCCGGGTACGGCCCTCAGTTCGTACGTCGTCGCGTACGTGCTGTCGTACGTGTCGTACGCGGTCCTCGTCCGGGCCCGCTCACTTCCACGGGTCGGTGAACGACCGGCCCGGCACCGGCTTGGCGATGAGTGCCACCGGGGTGAAGAAGCCGACCTGCCCGATCGCGAAGATCAGGGTGGCGAGCGCCTTGGGCCCGTAGTGCTCGGCGGCCCGCGCGTACAGCTCGTCGGAGACCCGCTCGCCGCGCGCGGGCGGCTGGAGCACCGCCTCCACGAGCGCCAGCGCCGCCCGTTCGGGGCCGGTGAAGTACGGCGAGTCCTGCCACGAGGACACCGAGGTGATCCGCTCCTCCGACTCCCCGGCCTTGCGCAGGAATCCCGTGTGCAGGACGGTCAGGTACGTGCTGGCGACGATCTGGCCCGCCCGGAGCTGGACCAGGCTGATCGTGGAGCGCGGTATCGAACCGTTGCCGACGGCCCGGAACAGGGCCGCCGACACGTCCGCGAGCTCGGGGACGAGCTCCGCGGGGTCCTCGGGCATCCGCGGGACCATCGGGATCTCCGCCGTGACCGGACGTGTGCCCACCGCTGCGTTCGTCGTTGTTTCCATCGCTGTCTCCTCAAGACCTCGGGCCTTCGCGCTGCTGTCATGGCGATGACGGAACGCGGCGGAGAAACGTGACCGGCCACAGGTGACCGTCCCGGCGTGACCGGCTAGCGGTCACCTTCCGCCGGGTGGAGCACGGCGAGCAGTTCGGTGACGAGTTCGGCGTCCCGCGGCCGGGTCAGGCGACGGCGGGCAGCCTCGGGGTCCAGCCACCGCAGCCGGGACACCTCGGAGTTGGGGGCGAAGGTGCCGGAGACCGCCTCGGCCGCCCAGTACCGCACTTCCTTCGGATGCCCGTGCGCGTCCCGGTAGTGCGCGGTGGGCAGCTCCGCGCCGAGCTCGCACCGCATGCCGGTCTCTTCGAGCACTTCGCGCCGTGCCGCGTCGGCCGCGGACTCCGCGCGCTTGAGCTTGCCCTTGGGGTGGGACCAGTCCTCCCACTTGGGCCGGAAGACCAGCGCGAGCTCGATGCCGCCCACGGCCGAGGGCGCCGGGCGCCACAGGACGCAGCCCGCCGCCCGGACGGTGGTCCCCTCGCCGCGGGTGCCCTCCCTGTACGTCACCGTGTCCTCGCCTCCTCGTACAGCCATGCCCGCTGGAACGCGAACCGTGCCGCCTCGACCTCGTGGCGCTGGTCGGCGTGGAGCACGCCCAGCGCGTACGCCGTGGCCGGGGCGATCCGCGGGGTGCGGGCCGCCTGGGCGGCGGCGGCCGCGGCCGCGGCCGCCTCGCGGTGGACGTTCAGGGCGTGGCTCGCGTCCGCGATGCGGGGCTCGGGGGGTACGCCCAGGAGGACCTCCTGGGCGTACCGGTGCAGGCGCAGCAGGGAGCGGACCTTGAGCCAGGGGGCGTCCTGGGCGTCCGGGGCGGTGTCCGACGCGAGGCCGTGGACGAGCGCGCCCGCGTTGTAGGGGTGGCCCGCCTGACCGAGGGGGAGGGCGGCGACCGCTTCGGCGAGGGCCGACTCCGCCCGCTCCGCACCGGGCTTGAGGTCCTCCGTGGCGCCGCTCAGCGGGACGTCGCTCGCCAGGACGGCGACGTTGTCCGCCACCGCGTGGAAGCGGGAGGAACCGAAGGCCTGGAGGGCGGCGGAGTGGGCGCGCGTCCTGGCGAGCGTCAGCTGGCGCTCCAGCAGGGCCGCCGCCTTGGCCGCGCCCACGGTCAGGCCGCGCGGGGCGCCGCCGCTCGGGCGGGTGTCTGTGGGCTGTGCCCAGCCGTCCCCGAGTCCTCGGCCCCGCTCCGGCAGGGGAGCCCCCGGCCGCCGTACGGAGTGCCTGCCCGCGGCGGCGACATCGGCCGCGGCCGCCCGTGGCTCCTCGCTCGGGCCGGGTACCGGTGCCGGGCCCGACAGGCGGTGCAGCGCCTCCAGGAGGCGGGCGAGCCGCGACTCGTACGCGTACTCCTGGCCCAACGTGCCCGAGAGCCACGCCAGTTCGGGGCGGAGCGAGGTGGCCCACTCCGCGTCGAGGAGCGGGCGGAAGGTGTGCAGGGTGCCGCCGATGCGGCGGGCCGCGCCGCGCAGGGAGCGGGCCGCGGCGAGAGCCTCCTCGGCGCCCTGCGCGTCCGCCGTGGACTCGCGGTGCAGCCGCAGCGAGCGGAGGAACCCGGTGGCCTGGTCCTGCAGGTAGGCCGTGAGGGCCTCGCCCGCGGAACCCGTGCCCGTACCCGTCATCTCATGGTGTTGCTGTGCCACGCCGGCGCCTCCGGGCGTCTATGAGCATCTCCTGTACGTTCCGCAGGGGCTGGCCTTCCGGGTCCACCGAGTGGCGGGTCCAGCTGCCGTCCGCGCCCAGGTGCCAGGAGGCGGTGGTGTCCGACATGCCGGTCTCCAGGAGCCGGCTGAGGGCCGCCCGGTGCGCCGGGTCCTGGACCCTGACCAGCGCCTCGATACGGCGGTCGAGATTGCGGTGCATCATGTCGGCGCTGCCGATCCACACCTCCGGTTCGCCGCCGTTGCCGAAGGCGAAGACGCGGGAGTGCTCCAGGAAGCGGCCGAGGACGGAGCGCACCCGGATGTTCTCCGAGAGCCCCGCGACGCCGGGGCGCACCGCGCAGATGCCGCGCACCCACACGTCCACCTCGACGCCCGCCTGCGACGCGCGGTACAGCGCGTCGATGACCGCCTCGTCCACCATCGAATTGACCTTGATGCGGACGTGGGCGGGGCGGCCCGCCCTGTGGTGCTGCGTCTCCTTGTTGATGCGCGAGACGAGGCCGTCGCGCAGGGACTTGGGGGCCACCAGGAGGCGGCGGTAGGTCTCCCTGCGGGAGTAGCCGGAGAGCCGGTTGAAGAGGTCGGAGAGGTCCGCGCCGACCTCCTGGTTGGAGGTGAGCAGGCCCAGGTCCTCGTAGAGGCGGGCGGTCTTGGGGTGGTAGTTGCCGGTGCCCACGTGCGAGTAGCGGACGAGGGTGTCGCCCTCCTGGCGCACGACGAGGGAGAGCTTGCAGTGGGTCTTCAGGCCGACCAGGCCGTAGACCACGTGACAGCCGGCCTCCTCCAGCTTGCGCGCCCACTTGATGTTGGCCTGCTCGTCGAAGCGGGCCTTGATCTCGACGAGGACGAGGACCTGCTTGCCGGACTCGGCGGCGTCGATGAGCGCGTCGACTATGGGGGAGTCGCCCGAGGTGCGGTACAGCGTCTGCTTGATGGCGAGGACGTCGGGGTCGGCCGCCGCCTGCTCGAGGAACGCCTGCACGGACGTGGAGAACGAGTCGTACGGGTGGTGCAGCAGTACGTCGCGTTCGCGAAGGGCAGCGAAGATGTCGGGGGCGGACGCCGACTCGACCTCGGCGAGGTCGCGGTGGGTGCCCGCCACGAACTTGGGGTACTTCAGCTCGGGCCTGTCCAGCTTGGCGATGCTGAAGAGGCCGGTGAGGTCGAGCGGGCCCGGCAGCGGGTACACCTCGGCCTCGCTGATCTTCAGCTCGCGCACCAGCAGGCTGAGGACGTTCGGGGCGATGGACTCCTCGACCTCCAGGCGCACGGGCGGGCCGAAGCGGCGCCGCATGAGCTCCTTCTCCAGGGCCTGGAGCAGGTTCTCGGCGTCGTCCTCCTCGACCTCCAGGTCCTCGTTCCTGGTGAGCCGGAACATGTGGTGCTCCTGGATCTCCATGCCCGGGAAGAGCTCCTGGAGGTGTGCGGGCGCGGCGATGACGTCCTCGATGGGGACGTACCGCTGCGGGGAGGCCTCAAGGAAGCGGGAGAGCAGCGGAGGAACCTTCACACGGGCGAAGTGCTGATGGCCCGAGACCGGGTTCCGCACGACCACGGCGAGGTTCAGGGAGAGCCCCGAGATGTACGGGAAGGGGTGCGCGGGGTCCACGGCCAGCGGGGTCAGGACGGGGAAGATCTGCTGCCGGAAGAGCGTGAAGAGCCGGGACTGCTCCTTCTCGGTCAGCTCGTGCCAGCGCACCAGGTGGATGCCCTCGTCGGCGAGGCCGGGGGCGACGTCGTCCTGGTAGCAGGCGGCGTGCCGGGCCATGAGCTCGCGGGAGCGGTTCCAGATCAGTTCGAGGACCTCGCGGGGCTGCAGGCCGGAGGCCGAACGGGTGGCGACCCCGGTCGCGATGCGGCGCTTGAGGCCGGCCACCCGGACCATGAAGAACTCGTCCAGGTTCGAGGCGAAGATCGCCAGGAAGTTCGCCCGCTCCAGGAGGGGCGTGTGGGGGTCCTCGGCGAGTTCGAGCACCCGTTCGTTGAAGGCGAGCCAGCTGCGCTCCCGGTCCAGGAAACGGCCCTGCGGCAGCTCGGCGCCGTCGTGCCCGACCTGGGCGTCCTCGTCGTACGCGTCGAGATCGGCGTCGATGTCGGGGTCGAGGTCGGAGACGGTGGCGGCGATGGTGTGCGGCCGGTGTGCGGCGATCGAGCCTACGGAGGGCTGGGCGTGCTGGACCGTACCTTGCGTGTTCGGCTGGCTCATGTCCCCATTCTTCCGCGCGGGCACGCCGATGGGCGCGTCGGAGAGCGCGGGAGCGAGGCGGAGCTTCCCGTTCTGCGGGGAGGGGTCGGGCACGGCGGGCTGCATTCAGTGAGCGTCGCAAGCCTGTCTGAATCGCCGGTTACGGCGACATGACGTGCGGGACATCGGCCGACGACCCCCGGGCGTCCACCGCCCGGGGGTCGTGGCCGGTCGCAGGGTTCCGGCCGGGGCCGGACCACTGGTTCAGGCCGCGCGGCGGCGCAGGACGCGGAACGCGAGGCAGGCCGCGGCGGCCGCGAGGACCAGGATGATGCCGGTCTCCACGAGCTGGAGGGGCCAGAAGTGCGACGGGGGGTGGAACTCGCCGTATCGGCCCGTGACGTGGTTGTCGGCGAAGCACCGCTCGACCTCCGCCACCCAGCACCGCGACTCCGGGATCCGCCTGCCGTCGGCGGTGAGCAGGCCCCATTCCACCTCGTGGGCGAAGTCCGGGACCGTGACCGGGCCGTTCACGGCCCAGTTGCCCGTCTCGGTCGGCCACAGTCGGGGCCTGATCAGCGGCATCGTGACGACCGCGGCCGCGGTGACGGCCACCGCGGCGCCGACCGCGGCCGCCGTGCGGCGCAGAAGCATCCCGGCGAGCGCTCCGACGGCGAGGCCGAGCAGGGCGTACGCCAGGGCGACCGGGCCCACCGAGCCGTACATCGCCCGCTCGTACCAGGGGGCCCTGGTGTACGCGTGCTCCGGCCCGGTCGTCCAGGCCCAGCGCTGGACGGCGACGAGCAGGGTCGTCCCGGTGACCACGAGCGCGGCGCACACGACGAGGCGGTCGGCGAGCCAGCGGGCCGGGGTGAGCGACTGGGTCCAGCCGAGTTTGTACGTGCCGGTCTCCAGCTCCCGCCCGATGAGCGGCCCCGCGACGAACGCCCCGATCAGACAGGGCAGCGCGAGCAGGCCCATGCCCAGGTAGTCGAGGATGCGGTCGAACTGCCGCTCGGCATCGAGGTAGCCGCGGACCGAGGCGCCGCACTCCCTTGTGGTGTGCCGGATCGAGCAGTCGGAGGCGGCGAAGACGTCGGCCGCGTGGGAGACCCACAGACGGTCGGCGATCAGCGCCGCGGCGGCGAGCGCGAACAGCGCGACCGTGATCCACAGGGCCGTTCGGTGTTGGCGCAGGACCGCACGGCAGGGCCCGGGCAGGGAGAGGGCGGTGCGGCGGCCCCGCGACTCGGCGGGCGTGGGCGCGGGTGCGCTCGTCAACGTGGTCACGCGGTCACCGCCGGGGCGACGGGGGCGGTGCCCGGTGTCAGCAGCGGCGCGGTGTCCGGAGTGCGCAGATGGGCGAGCAACAGCTCCTCCAGGGAAGGCTCTTGGGTGTCCCAGTCGTCGCCGACCGGGCCCTCGGTGCGGATCAGGGCCGTGACACCGCGGCCGGTGGCACGGGACTCGACGACCGTGTGCGGGTGGAGACGGCCGGCGGACCCGCGCCCGGTGACCAGACGGTGCGCGCCGATCAGGTCGTCGATGCCGCCGCCGAGGCGGATCCGGCCCCCGGACACGAGCAGCAAGTGGTCGCAGGAGTCGGCGAGTTCGGTGACGATGTGCGAGGACATCACGACGGTCGTGCCGTGCTCGGCGGCCTCGGCCATGAGCGTGCCCATCAGCTCGTGCCGGGCGAGGGGGTCCAGGTCGGCCATCGGCTCGTCCAGGAGCAGCAGTTCGGCGCGCTTGCCGAGCGCGAGGGCGAGCGCGACGCGGGTGCGCTGGCCGCCGGAGAGCGTACGGACACGGGCCTTCGCGTCGAGCCCGCCACCGTTCACGACCCGCTCGGCGATGTCCATGTCCCAGCGGTCCGGGTTGAGTTCGGCGCCGAGACGCAGCGTGTCCGCGATGGTCAGGTGCGGGTGGAGCGGCTTGTCCTGGGCGACGTAGGCGATACGGGGACGGGCCTGACCGGGCTCGGTGCCGAGCACGGTGAGGGTGCCGCCGGTGGGCCGGTCGAGGCCCGCGGCCAGGGCCAGCAGGGTCGACTTGCCGGCGCCGTTCGGGCCGACGACCGCGCAGACGCGTCCGGTGGGCAGGCGGAACGCGCAGTCGTTCAGGGCGGTGCGCCGCCGTCCGTAGCGTTTGGTCAGCGCGGACGCCTCGATGGCGGTGTCGGTCATGCGGAATCCCCCTTGGTTCCCTGCGTCTTGGTGCCCTGCGCCCTGGTTCCCTGCGCGTGGGCGTGCCGCGCGCCGTGCGGTTCGGTGTGCTGCTCGGTGAACTGCTCTTCCAGTACGGCGTGGAAGAGCGCGGTCACGTCGTCCTTCTCCAGACCCGCCCGCCGGGCCCGCGCGGCCCACTCGGCGAGCTCCCCCCGCAGCGGCGAGTGGGCCGGTGCGCTGCCCAGCGTCCGCCGGACGAACGTGCCGAGGCCGCGCCGGGCCTCGACCAGCCCCTCGCGCTCCAGCTCGCGGTAGGCCTTCAGGACCGTGTTCGGGTTGATGGCCGTGGCCTCGACCACCTCGCGGGCCGTCGGCAGCTTGTCGCCGGGCTCCAGCAGGCCCAGGCGCAGGGCCTGCTGGGTCTGCTGGACGATCTGGAGGTACGTGGCGACGCCGCTGCGTCGGTCGATGCGGTATTCGACCACTGCCTTGCACCACCCTTTCACTAATTGAGTAGTGAAAGGGTGGTGCAAGAGGGGGTGCGCAGTCAAGAGGGGCGTGCGGCGGGGGTTTCGGGGAGCCGCGGGGGCGGGTTCGGTGCCGGGGTCGCGATCTTGTAGCGTCTGCCGCCGAAAATTGACGTGAACACGCACGAAATGCGGGGGTATTGCCTTGTCCACGTTCCAGCAGGACCGGCCGTCCGGGCCGTCGCGGCACTTCCCGGCGGGCGGTGGCGGCGGCGCCTTCAACGGCCTCTCGCCCCTGATGAAGGTGGCGGTCCTGGTCATCGCGGCCGTCATCGCCGGCGTCTGGATGTACACCAGCCGAGGCAACACCACGGGGCCCGACAGCGACACGGCCCGGCAGCCCGCGGCGGCCCAGGTGGGCGACTGCGTCCAGAACGAGGGGTCCGACGACGAACCCGACATGGAGGTCGTCGACTGCGGTGACGCCAAGGCCGAGTACAAGGTGGCCGGCACGCAGGAGCGCGAGTGCGAGCCGGGGCGGTCGCGCTACGAGCAGACGCGCCGCGGCCGGGTGCAGTTCTCCCTGTGCCTGACGCCGGCCGGGGCCAAGTAGGCCGAACCCGGGCCGCGTCCGGACGAGGGCGCGGGTGTGCGAGGCCGGCTGTGCGAGGCCTCGGGTGTACGAAGAGGGCGTGACGTTCCCGCGGGAACGTCACGCCCTCCGTCGTGCGGTGCGGTGCGGTGGAAGGGAGGTGGCGGCCGGCGCTCAGGACTCCGTGCGGTACATCAGGTCCGTCTCGTGCGTGACGAAGCCGAGGCGCTCGTAGACGCTCACGGCCGCCTTGTTGTCCGCGTCCACGTACAGCATCGCGGTCGGCAGGCCCGCCGCCGCGAGGTGGCGCAGACCGGTGGTGGTCAGGGCCTTGCCGAGGCCGCCGCCCTGGGCGCCGGGCCGTACGCCCACCACGTACACCTCGCCGAGCCCTTCCTCGGCATGCACCTTCGTCCAGTGGAAGCCGACGATCGCGCCGTCCTTCTCCGCGAGGAAGAAGCCCGCCGGGTCGAACCACGGCTCGGCCTTGCGGTCGTCCAGGTCGCGCTGGGTGAGGGAGCCCTGCTCGGGGTGGTGCGCGAAGGCCTCGGCGTTCACCGCGAGCCAGGCCGCGTCGTCCTGGCCGGGCACGAAGGTGCGGAGGGTGACGCCCTCGGGGAGGGAGGGGTCGGGCAGGTCGAGGTCCGCCAACGGGCGCCGCATCTGGCGCAGTTCACGGAAGAGGGCGAGGCCGAGCACCTGCGCGAGGTGCCGGGCCGCCGAGTGGCCGCCGTGCGCCCAGACGCGCAGCCGGCGCCCCGACTCGGCGAGCAGTGCCGTGCCGAGCGCCCTGCCGTGCCCGTGGCCGCGGCGCGCGGGGTGCACGACCAGTTCGGCGGCGGGCGCCTCCACGGGGTCGGTGTCCTCCAGCTGCGCGTAGCCGACGAGGTCGTCGCCGACACTCAGCAGCAGGTGCCGGACGCCGTCGCGGGCGCCGCCCCTCAGCTGCAGCCGCCCCTGCTCGGACACCGCCTGCTGGCCGTCCGTGCGGGCGGCCTCGGCGAGCAGCGCGAGGACCGCGTCGGCCTGCGCGGAGGTGAGCTCGGCGAGGGTGTCGATGGTCCGGAGCTGGGCGGCGGCGGGGGGTGCCTCGGCGGGGCGGTCGTCTGTCATGCCCCCGAGCGTAGTCTGGCGGGGCGCCTTGGGGGGTGGGGGGATTGGGGGGTTTTGGGGGTTCGTCTGCTTCCGGGGTGTGGTGGGGTGTCGCGCTGCGCGCTCGTCCTCAAGCGCCGGACGGGCTTCATGTCGCGCTGTGCGCTCGTCCTCAAGCGCCGGACGGGCTGTGAGGCGTGCTGCTCGCTCTTCGGGTGCGGGGCGTGGTGGGGTGTCGTGCGGCGCGCTCGTCCTCAAGTGCCGGGCGGGCTGTGAGGCGTGCTGCTCGCTCGTTTCGCCCCTGACGGCAACCAGGATGTAACCGGCAACCCTCTGTCGCGCTACGCGCGTTGACTTTAGGCTGCGGGGCGGCAGGTCTGCCGTCCCAGTCGTCTCACACCATCCCCAGGGGGACACGTGTCAGCCACACCCCAGCCGCGCCGGCCCCGACGCCGCGCCTATCGCGTGCTCGTCGCGGCCGCCTCGCTCGCCACCGTCGGCGCGCTGGCCGCCGCGCTTCCCGCCGACGCCGGGCAGGACCGGGCGGGCGGGGGCAAGGGCGGCAAGAAGCGCACCGTCGATGTGCAGTTGCTGTCCTTCAACGATTTCCACGGGAACCTGCAGGCACCGGCCGGGTCCTCGGGGCAGGTCACGGAGAAGCAGGCCGACGGGAGCGAGAAGAAGATCGACGCAGGCGGCGTCGAGTACCTCGCCACCTCGCTGCGCAACGCCCGCAAGGCGCACCCCTACAGCGTCACCGCGGCCGCCGGCGATCTCATAGGTGCCAGCCCGCTCCTCTCCGGGCTCTTCCACGACGAGCCCACCGTCGAGGCGATGAACAAGCTCGACCTGGACGTCTCGAGCGTCGGCAACCACGAGTTCGACGAGGGGGCCACGGAGCTGGCCCGGATGCAGAACGGTGGCTGCCACCCCAAGGACGGCTGCTTCGAGAAGGACAAGAAGGGGGAGGGGAAGCGGTTCGAGGGGGCGGACTACCCGTATCTCACCGCCAACGTCACGAAAGAGAAGACCGGGAAGCCGCTGCTCAAGCCCTACTGGGTGTGGAAGCACAAGGGCGTCAAGGTCGGCTTCATCGGTGTGACGCTCGAAGGCACCCCCGACATCGTCTCCGCCGACGGCGTCAAGGGGCTCAAGTTCCACGACGAGATCGAGAGCGTCAACAAGTACGCGAAGATCCTCGACAAGCAGGGCGTGAAGTCGATCGTCACCCTCATCCACGAGGGCGGCGCCCCGGCGAGCCAGGCGTACAACTACGACTGTGACTCCCCGGGGGCCGGCGACGGCATCTCCGGGCCGATCACCGCCATCGCCAAGGGCATCACGCCCAAGGTCGACGCGCTCGTCACCGGGCACACGCACAACGCGTACGTCTGCACGATCCCCGATCCGGCGGGCAAGCCCCGCATGGTGACCTCGGCGTCCTCCTTCGGGAAGCTCTACACGGACACCACGCTCACGTACGACCGCAAGACCAAGGACATCGTGCGCACCAGCGTGAAGTCCGCGAACCACGTGGTCAGCCGTGAGCAGGCCAAGGCGCCCGACATGACCTCGCTCATCTCGCGCTGGGACAAGCTGGCCGCGCCCGTCGCCAACAAGCCCGTCGGCTACATCTCGGCGGACATCCCCGGCCGCGGCGCCGGCACCCCCGAGTCGCCGCTCGGCGACCTCATCTCCGACGCGCAGCTCGCGCACGCCAAGTCCCTCGACCCCGAGGCCGATCTGGCGCTGATGAACCCGGGCGGCATCCGCTCCGACATCGTCCACAAGGCGAGCGGCGGTGAGGGCGACGGAGTCGTCACGTACGGCGAGGCGTTCACCGTGCAGCCGTTCAGCAACACCGTCAACCTGGTCGACCTGACCGGCGCGCAGCTCGTCACCGGTCTGAAGCAGCAGGTCAGCGGGTCGAACGAGGCCGCGCCGAAGATCCTTCAGGTCTCCGACGGGCTGACGTACACGCTGGACATGACCAAGTCGGGCGCGGACCGCGTCGTCGCCGGCTCCATCAAGCTGAACGGCAAGGCGATCGACCCGGCGGCCACCTACCGCGTCGCGATGAACTCCTTCCTCGCGGGCGGTGGCGACGGCTTCGCCGAGCTGGGCAAGGGGACGAAGCCGCTGGTCGGCAGCGACGACCTGAAGGCGTTCAACGACTACCTGACCGCCAACTCCTCGGCGGACAAGCCCATCACGCCCCCGAAGGCGGACCGCATCACGGTCGTGAAGCAGGGCGTGCGGTAGCTCGTCACGCAGCTGGCCGACGCATGGCCACAGGATGGCGTGCCGTGAAAACAGCGCGTTAAAGAAGCGGCCCAAACCGGGTGTTACCGGGTGTAAGGCTTGGGGTGGGGTGTGAACGTATGGTGGGATCACCTGATGCGTTCCCCCCACCGCATAGCCACGCGTCCTGCGGATGCCCCACGCGACGACCACGACGACCACGAGAACGGCACCAGGAACGACACCGCCCGGCTGCCGGTCTCCTCGTACACCAATCCGTACGACGAGCTGGGCGCCCTCGCCCCGAGCCCGCTGGAGGAGTTCCTCCACGAGGAGAAGGACGAACCGGGCGCCGACGTTCCCTGGACGCCGCCGAACCACCGGCGCGGCAGCCGCCGCCGCACCCGGTTCGCGGGGCTGCCGATCGCCGCGAAGGCCCTGGTCGCCGTCCTCGTCGCCGCCGCCTTCCTCGCGCTCGGTGACCGCTGGGCGCTGCTCTACGCCGAGCACGAGGCCGCGGACAAGCTCAAGGACCAGATGAACCTGAGCGCGGCGCCCGAGGTCGACATCGAGGGGTTCCCCTTCCTCACCCAGGTCTTCGACAAGCGCGTCGACAAGGTCAAGGTGACCGTCCCCGACGTCGCGGCCGACCGGGTCTCGCTCGCCAAGGTCTCCGCGACCGCCACGAACGTCACGATCAACGGCGACGGGCCCACCTCCATCAAGGGCGCCAGCATCGGCGAGATGAACGGCGAGGTGCTGCTCTCCTTCGAGGACCTCAACCGTGAACTGGGCGCTTCCCAGGTCACCTTCACCGGCAACGGCCGCGACCAGGTCCTCGCGCGCGGCACGCTGCCCGTCGCGGGCCACGACCTGAAGGTGCGCGCCGACGCCCGCATCCAGCGCAACGGCGACCGTGGCATCTCCACCGACATCGGCGGCATGAGCCTGCAGCTCGGCGACCTGGCGACGTACCGTCCCGGCACGCGCGAGAAGGAGGGCCTGCACCTGTCGAAGAGCTCCGCCGACCGCGTCGCGAAGGAGACCGCGAAGGCGAAGGCGCTGCTCTCCGTCCCGGCGATCGTCCAGCGGCTCGGCGTCCCCGACGACGTGGTGCGCGGGGCCCTGAAGAGCGATACCAGGCTCGACGAACTCACCGGCTCGGCGAAGTTCGTGGACGACGTGATGGGCCTGAACCTCATCGACGTGGCGATGGGCCACCCCGAGCTCCTCAAGAAGCTCGGCCTGGACCCCGCCCTCCTGAACGGCCTCTCCCAGCTCACCCGCCCCGTCCTCGCCGACCGTCTCACCCTCGCCTTCCAACTGCCGAAGCTGCCGGGCGAGGGAACGATGTCGCTCAAGGACGTGACGGTGCAGAAGGAGGGCATCCGGGTCCGGATCGCCGGCTCCGGGATCGGGATCGGGAAGTAGGCCGGGGCGGCTGCCGGGGCGGCGGCCACGCCGGCTTCATGACGCGGTCGAGGACCGGGCGGGTTCAGGAAGAAGGCGTCTGCGGCGGCGGCGTCGGCGCCCCCGGCAACCGCATCGACGCCTCCGTGCCGCCGCCCTCCGCCGCCCGCAGGGCCACCTCGCCGCCGCACTGCTGCACCGTGCGCGCCACGATCGACAGGCCGAGGCCCGAACCGGGCAGGGAGCGTGCGGTCGGGGAGCGCCAGAACCGGTCGAAGACGTGCGGGAGTTCGTCCGCGGGGATGCCGGGGCCGTGGTCCCGCACCGTCAGGTGGCCCCGGTCGAGCGTGACCTCCACCCGGCCGTGCGGCGGGCTGAACTTCACCGCGTTGTCGAGGATGTTGACGACGGCCCGTTCCAGCGCGGGCGGCTCCGCGCGTACGTACCAGGGCGCGAGGTCGGCGGTGATCGTCAGCTCGGGGCCGCGCAGCCGGGCCCGCTCGATCGCCGTCCTGGTGAGGTCGTGCAGGGCGAGCACCTGGACCTTGCCGCCCGCGTCGCCGGAGTCCGGCCGCGAGAGTTCCTGCAGGTCGCCGATGAGCACGGCCAGTTCGGTCATCTGCGCGGTGACCGAGGAGAGCAGCGCCTTGCGGTCGTCGGGCGGGATGGCCCGGCCCGTCTCCTCGCTGCGGGCGAGCAGCTCGATGTTCGTGCGCAGGGACGTCAGCGGGGTGCGCAGTTCGTGGCCCGCGTCGGCGATCAGCTGCTGCTGCAGGTCGCGCGAGGAGGCCAGCGAGGCGGTCATGGAGTTGAAGGACTCCGACAGGCGGGCGATCTCGTCGTCGCCCTCGACGGGGATGCGGAGGTTCAGGTCCTCCGTGCGGGCGACGTGTTCGACGGCCTCGGTGAGCCGGTCCACGGGCCGCAGTCCGGTGCGCGCGACCCAGAGGCCGGCCACGCCGGCGCCGAGGACGCCGATGCCGGCGACGAAGAGGAGGATCAGGGTGAGGTTGTCGAGGGTGTCGTCGACCTCGCTGAGCGGGCGGGCGACGGAGACGGCGAGCTGGAGCTCGGGGTACTCGTCCAACGGGTAGGTGTAGACGCGGTACTTCTCGCCGTCGTCCGCGGTGGTGTCGTGGAACGTCGCCTTCTGCTCGCGCTTGGCCACGGCGGTGTCCGCGTCGGTGACCCCGACCGACTGACGGCCCAGGATCACGCAGTTCGTACCGTTCTTCGCGACGACCTGGATGGTCTGGTTGTACAGGTCCGGGTTGTCGCGGCCGGGGATCTCGCGCAGACACTTCGCGTTGCGCGCCACGGCGTCGATGTCGATCTGCTGGATCACCTGGCCCGGCTTGGGCCGCTTGCCGCTCAGCGCGTCGTCCAGCGACTCCGTCAACGTGTCGCGCACCACGAACCAGCAGGTCACCGCAGCCGCCGCGACCGCGACCGCGACCGCCGTCGCCACCAGCAGGGCGAGTCGCGAGCGCAGCGGGAGGCCGCGGAACCGCCGGACGATCGCGTTCACTCGCCGCCCCGCAGCACGTATCCGACGCCCCGCACCGTGTGCACCAGGCGCGGCTCGCCGCCCGCCTCCGTCTTGCGGCGCAGGTACATGACGTACACGTCGAGGGAGTTGGAGGTCGGCTCGAAGTCGAAGCCCCAGACCGCCTTGAGGATCTGCTCGCGGGTGAGGACCTGGCGCGGGTGCGCGAGGAACATCTCCAGGAGGGTGAACTCCGTGCGGGTCAGCTCGACCGTCCGCGGGCCCCGCGTGACCTCGCGCGTCGCCAGGTCCATCCGCAGGTCGGCGAAGGCGAGGGTGTCCCCCTCCTCGGCCTGCCCGGCCTCGGGGGCATACGAACTGCGGCGCAGCAGTGCCCGGATGCGGGCGAACAGCTCGTCCAGCTCGAAGGGCTTGACCAGGTAGTCGTCGGCGCCCGCGTCGAGTCCCGTGACGCGGTCGCCGACGGTGTCGCGCGCGGTCAGCATCAGGATCGGGGTGGTCGATCCGGTGGCGCGGAGCCTGCGCGCGGCGGTGAGGCCGTCCATGCGGGGCATCTGGATGTCGAGGACGACCAGGTCGGGGCGGTACGCCGCGGCCTTCTCCAGCGCGTCGGCGCCGTCGACGGCGACCTCCGTGCCGTACCCCTCGAAGGCGAGACTGCGCCGCAGCGCCTCCCGCACGGCGGGTTCGTCGTCCACGATCAGGATGCGCTGCTGTTCGCGGTCACCGGTGCGGTCGCCTTCGGCGGGGCTCATGGGCTTCGGACTTCCTCGGGTACGGGTCGGACGGGGCCGGTATCAGCCTCGCACGCGGCCGCGGGCGGTGCGGCGCGCGGCGGAGCGGGCGTTCGTGGCGGGCGCCGCCACCTCGGGGGCGCGCGCCGCCTGCGCGCCGTGCAGCTCCCGCGCCACGTCGAGCGGGAGGCCTGTGCCGGCCGGATCGGTGTCCGGCCTGCCCCAGCCGACGGTGACGGCCAGCGCGTGCCGGGCGCGGTTGACGGTGACGCTGGTGAAGGTGGTGCCGGCCATGGCGGCCTCCTGGGGTCGTACGGGGATGCGCTCGGTAGTTCAGTAGGTCAGGAGTTCAGTAGTTCGGGAGCTCTGGGGTACGGAAGCGGGTGATCAGGTCTTGGAGCCGGAGCGGAGCTTGCCGAGGTCGTCCTTGACGGCGTCGATCGGTATGGCGAAGCCGAGGCCGATGCTGCCCGACGCGGTCTCGCCGGTGCCCTGGCTCCCCGACGAACTGGGCGAGTACATCGCCGAGTTGATGCCGACGATGTTGCCGTTCATGTCGATGAGGGCGCCGCCGGAGTTGCCGGGGTTGAGCGAGGCGTCGGTCTGCAGCGCCTTGTACGTGGTCTTCGAGGAGCCGGTGTCGCCGTTGAACTGCTGCCCGCCGTACTCGAAGGGCCAGCCGCCCTGCGGGTTCTGCTGCTGCTCCTGGCCGTCGCCGGTGGCCACGGTGACGTCGCGGTCGAGCGCGGAGACGATGCCGCTGGTGACGGTGCCGGTGAGGCCCTCGGGGGAGCCGATGGCGACGACCTCGTCGCCGACCTTGACGTTGTCTGAGTTGCCGAGGGTCGCGGGCTTGAGCCCGGCGGCGCCCTTCAGCTGGATGAGCGCGAGGTCCTTCTTGCTGTCGGTGCCGACGACCTCGGCGCTGTACGTCTTGCCGTCGTTCGTCCGCACCTTGATGGAGGAGGCGCCGGCGACGACGTGGTTGTTGGTGATGATCTCGCCGTCGCTCTTGGTGATCACGCCGGATCCGGTGGACTTGCCCTGCCCGGTGGTGGCGCTGATCTCGACGATGCTGGGGCTGACCGCCTCGGCGACCCCGGCGACGGTCCCCCTCTTGCTCGTCGGCACGACGTCCGTACTGGTGGCGGACGAGCCGCCGTCCCGGTCGGTGAGCGTCTGCACGGCGTACGCGGTGCCGCCGCCCACCGCGGCCGCCGCGATGGCGACGGCGGCGAGCAGGGCCGCGGGCCCCCTGGCGCGGCGGCGCCGGGGCACGGGCCCCTGAGGTGCTTCCGGCGCGTGAGCGGGCGGGGGCGGGTACACGCCGTGCGCGTACGCGCCCTGCGTACCGCCGTGGTGCACAGGCGCTGACGACTGCTGCTGGGGGTACTCGCCGCTGTGGCGGAAGGTCTCGGTCATGACTATGAGCCTGTCGGCCGTACATGAGAGCTGCCTGAGTACGTCCTGAGAAGCCCGGCAGAAGTGCGTATGCCCCTTATAAAGGCCAGGGGCGGACGGTCCCGGATCCGGGGCCCGCGGCGGCTACTGGCAGCCGCAGGACTGGCGCACGACCAGCCGGGACGGGAACAGCTTCAGGCGCTCGCGGCGCGAACCCGCCACCCGCAGCCCGTCGTCGAGGACCAGGTCCACCGCGGCGCGGGCCATCGCGGGCCGGTCCGAGGCCACCGTCGTCAGCGGCGGATCCGTCAGACCCGCCTCCTTGACGTCGTCGAAGCCGGCGACGGCCAGCTGGCCCGGCACGTCGAGCCGGAGCTCGCGCGCCGCCCGCAGGATGCCGATCGCCTGGTCGTCCGTGGAGCAGAAGATCGCGGTGGGCCGGTCCGGGCGGGCCAGGAGCTCCAGGCCGACCTGGTAGGCGTCGTAGCGGTTGTACGGGGCCTCGAAGAGGCGGCCCTCGACCGACCGTCCCGCCTCCCGCATCGCACGCCGCCAGCCCTCGACGTGGTCGGAGACGGGGTCGCCGACGGTCGGGGTGTCCGCGGTGCCGCCGACACAGGCGACGTACGCGTGGCCGTGCTCCAGGAGGTGCCGGGTGGCGAGCTGCGCGCCGCCGACGTCGTCGGTGACGACCGCGACGTCGTCGATGGCCTCGGGCCGCTCGTGCAGCAGCACCACCCGGGCGTCCCACGCGTCGATCTCCGCGGCCGCCTGGTCGGTCAGGCCGTGGCTGACGAGGATGAGACCGGAGACCCGCATGCCGAGGAAGGCGCGGAGGTAGTGCGTCTCGCGCTCCTCCACGTAGTCGGAGTTGCCGACCAGGACCATCTTTCCGCGCTCGGACGCGGCCTGTTCGACGGCGTGCGTCATCTCCGCGAAGAAGGGCTGGCGCGCGTCCGGCACGATCATGCCTATGAGGTCCGTGCGCCGCGAGGCCATGGCCTGGGCAACCCGGTCGGGCCGGTAGCCCAGCTCCTTGATCGCTGCGAGTACCCGCTCGCGCGTGGCCGGGGCGACCGGCCTGGGTCCGTTGTTGATGACGTAACTGACGACCGCGGTCGAAGTACCCGCCAGTCGCGCCACATCATCCCGAGTCACCTTGGCCACGCGCGGAGTCTACGCGGATGGAACTACCGCTGGGCAGGCCGTACGGCGGCTTCCTTCGCAGCGGACGTCCCGGCGTCCCGGGCGGCCTGCGCACCGGGGCGGTCCGCGGTGCCCGGGGCGGGAGCCGGCCTCCCGCCGCCTTCGCCCTCGGCCCGCGGGGTCGCGGCCTTCGCCTTCTCGCCGTCGGCGGCCCGCTCGACCTTCTCGGGCGTGACGAAGCGGTAGCCGACGTTGCGGACGGTGCCGATCAGCGACTCGTGCTCGACGCCGAGCTTCGCCCGCAGGCGCCGCACGTGGACGTCGACGGTCCGGGTGCCGCCGAAGTAGTCGTAGCCCCACACCTCCTGGAGCAGCTGGGCGCGGGTGAAGACCCGGCCCGGGTGCTGCGCCAGGTACTTGATCAGCTCGAACTCCTTGAAGGTCAGGTCCAGGACCCGGCCCTTCAGCTTCGCGCTGTACGTCGCCTCGTCCACGGAGAGATCGCCGTTGCGGATCTCCATGGGGGAGTCGTCGCAGGTGATCTGCTGGCGGCCCATCGCGAGCCGCAGCCGTGCCTCGACCTCGGCGGGGCCCGCCGTGTCGAGGAGCACGTCGTCGATGCCCCAGTCGGCGGTGACGGCCGCGAGGCCGCCCTCCGTCACGACGAGGATCAGTGGACAGCCGGGGCCCGTGGAGCGCAGCAGCTGACAGAGGCTGCGCACCTGCGGGAGGTCGCGGCGGCCGTCGACGAGGATGACGTCGGCGCCGGGGGTGTCGACGAGAGCGGGCCCCTCCGCCGGGGCGACGCGCACGTTGTGAAGGAGCAGGCCGAGAGCGGGGAGCACCTCCGTCGACGGCTGGAGGGCGTTGGTCAGGAGCAGCAGAGAACTCATCGCGCCCCACCTGCCCGGGTGGTCCTGCTCGTCCTTCGATCGTGCACGTTTCGCTCGCCCATTACGTCGGTTCCTCCTCGGTCCCTGCGAGGACGTATGTGGCACTGCTTCGTACTGCGTTCTATCTCCGCGCCGCGGCTTCCGCGCCCTGGGAGCCGCACCGCCGTGTCTCACGATGCGGTCGGAATTGACCGCTCCGGAAAGCACGAAAGGACCCGGGGGCTGCGCTGCCCGGATCCTCTGCCCAGCAGAATAGCCCACATGAGTTCCGGTCCGGCAGGTCGAGAGGCGCGATCTTCTGTGCCGCCGATCACTCGCGGTCAGCGTCACGTTCAACAGCGCGCCACGCTGCGTACACACGACCAGGTGGCCGTCGAGGCCGTCCACGACCCCGGGCCCGACCCGGCGGGGGAGGTCGCGATCGTCCTCGCGCACGGCTTCTCGGGCGGCCTCTCGCGGCCGCACGTACGCCGGATCGCGGGCGTCCTGGCCCAGCGTGCGGGCGTGATCACGTTCTCGTTCCGGGGGCACGGCGCCTCCGGCGGGCGCTCCACGGTCGGCGACCGCGAGGTGCTCGACCTGGCGGCGGCGGTGGAGTGGGCGCGCTCGCTCGGCTACGTACACGTGGTGACCGTCGGTTTCTCGATGGGCGGTTCCGTCGTGCTGCGGCACGCGGCGTTGCACAGGGGGCGCACGGAAGCGCGGACCGACGCGGTGGTCGCGGTGAGCGCCCCGGCGCGCTGGTTCTACCGGGGAACGGCGCCGATGCGGCGGCTGCACTGGGTGGTCACGCGGCCCGCGGGCCGCGCGGTCGGGCGTCTCGGGCTGCGCACGAGAATCCACCCGCACGAGTGGGACCCCGTCCCCCTCTCGCCGGTCGAATCCGTCCCGCTCATCGCCCCGACGCCCTTGCTCATCGTGCACGGCGACCGCGACCCGTACTTCCCGCTCGACCACCCGCGGATGCTCGCGGCCGCGGCCGCCGGCGGGGCCCGGTTGTGGCTGGAAGAGGGCATGGGGCACGCGGAGCACGCGGCCACCGACGAGCTGATCGCGCGGATCGGCGCGTGGGCCACGGCATCATGGACGTCGGCAACCGCCGACTGAAAGGGGAGTCGCATGGTGAACGGCACCATTCGTTACTGGGCCGCTGCCAAGGCGGCCGCGGGCATCGCGGAGGAGCCGTACGCGGCGGCGACGCTCGCCGAGGCGCTGGACGCCGCCCGCGAGCGGCATCCCGGAGAACTGGTCCGGGTCCTGCAGCGCTGCTCCTTCCTCGTCGACGGCGACCCCGTCGGAACCCGGCGGCATGAGACCGTACGGCTGGCCGAGGGCGGCACGGTCGAGGTGCTCCCGCCGTTCGCAGGAGGATGAGCGCCATGTCCAATCAGCCCTACGAGGGATACGAGGGGTACGACGGGTACGAGCCGTACCCGGACCAGTACCCCGGGCAGCAGCAGCCGGGCCGTCAGTACCAGGACCCGCAGCAGCAGCAGTACCAGGACCCGCAGCAGCAGTACGGGGGCCAGCAGCAGGGGTACCCGGACCAGCAGCAGGGGTACCCGGGCCAGCAGGCCCATTCGCAGCAGCACGGGTACCCGCAGCAGCACCAGCAGCCGTACTACGCCGAGCCCCAGCAGCAGGCCCACCCCCGGCAGGGGGACCAGCAGGCCTACGCCCAGGACCAGCAGCCGTACGCGCAGCCCCAGCAGTACTACGCCGAGCCGCAGCAGTACGCGCAGGACCAGTACACCCAGCAGTGGCAGGGGCAGACCTGGGAGACGCAGGTGCACCGGCCCGTCGCCGCGGTGGACGTGACGGAGACGGCGTACCTGCCCGTGCAGGGCGCGAACGCCGCGTACGGGCAGCCGCTGCCCCCGGAGGACTCCGCCCAGCAGCCCGAGCCGCGGCGGCCCGAGCCGCCCACACCCGCCCCGCGCCCCGCCGACGCGCCCCGCGCCGATGAGTCCGGGGCGTCCCCCGGCGAGAACCCGTCGTACGGACGCGCCACCACCACCGGCAACCCCCGCGTCACCGACGCCCAGCGGGCCCGCGCCGAAGGGCGGTCGCCGATCATAGAACCGGGGATGCAGCCCGCCGCGCTGACCGCGCTGCTCGGACTGCTGATCGCCGCGGGCGCCGCCGTCGGGCAGTACGCGCTGCTCGTACCGCTGGTGCTCCTGCAGGCCGTGACCGCCGCCGGCTGGTTCCGGCTCAACGGCATGTGGCCCGCGCGCCAGGGCATCGCCCTCGCCTTCCTCGGCGGTGTCGTCGCGGACGCCGCGCTGCTGGTCGTCGGCAAGGAGAACGGGCCCGCCGCCATCCTCGGCACCCTCGGCGTGTGGGTGCTGCTCGTCCTCGTGCTGCAGCTGCGCAGCCACGCGAGCGCCGACGAGCGGATGTACGGGCTCATGGCCACGGTCGCCTCGTCCGCGCTCGCGATCGTCGCGGCCGGGCACCTCGCGGCCGCGTCCGACGCCGCGACGGTGGGCGGCATCGCCGTCGCCGTCGCGATCCTCGCCCGCGCGCTGCCGCTGCCCACGCCCGCCTCCGTGGTCGTGGCGCTGCTCGCGGCCGCCGGTTCCGGCGTCGCCGTGGGCGGCATGACGGACTACGGCAGCAAGGGCGCGCTGCTGGCCCTCGGCGCCGGTGTCTGCGCGCTGGTCGGGCACCGGGTGGCCGCCTACGACTACCCGTCGCGCTTCGTGCACATGACGGCGGGCGTCGCGCTGCCGCTCGCCGCCGCGGCCCCCGTCGTCTACGTGCTGGGCCGCGCCATCGGCTGAGCCACCGTCCCGGCTGCCGGCGTTCGTCACAGCTGATCGACAGGTCCCCGGCCGAGCTCTGCGGCCGGGGACCTGTCCTTTAGGCTCGCCGCAGGAACAGTTGGGACGGGGGACAAGGTGGGGGAACGCCGGACATGAGCAAGCGAGCCGTACGCATACTTCTGATCGTCGTCGTGATCCTCGGGGGACTCTTCGTGGCGGCCGACCGACTCGCCGTGAACTTCGCCGAGGGCGAGGCGGCGGACAAGATGCGCACCAGCGAGGGGCTGAGCGAGACGCCCGACGTCTCCATCAAGGGCTTCCCCTTCCTCACCCAGGTCGCGGGCGGTGAGCTCGACGACGTGGAGGTCGGCATCAAGAACTACGACGCCAGGTCCGGCTCCGACTCGATCCGCATCGCCGACCTGGAGGCCCACATGAAGGGCGTGAAGTTCTCCGGCGACTACAGCTCCGCGACCGCCGCGACCGCGTCGGGCACCGCGCGCGTCACCTACGACGAGCTCCTGAAGGCCAGCAAGGCCGAGCCCGTCGAGCTGCCGCTGGGCGCCACCGGCAAGGTGGTCGGCCTCTCCGACGGCGGCAACGGCAAGATCAAGGTCGAGATCGAGGTCAGCAAGGGCGGCGCGAAGCTGCCCAAGCCCGTCCACGTGCTCAGCTCGGTCCGTGTCGAGGGCGACACCATCAAGGTGCACGCCGACCGGATCCCGAAGAACCTCCAGGTCCTCGGCGTCTCCATCCCGCTCCCCGAGGGGATGGCACGGGACGTCACCGACTTCGAGCAGAAGATCGACGAGCTGCCCGCCGGCATCAAGCTGGAGAAGGTCGAGGCGGCACCCGACGGCGTGGACATGTCGGTGACCGGCTCCCAGGTGCGGCTGGCCGGCTGAGCGGTCCTCGCGACCCCGAGTCCGCAGTACGAGACGAAGTCGTCCGGCGGACGGATGTGACGGGGGCGACACCGGGCCCGGGGCCCCGCCGGGGCGGCCCCGGACTTCAACGATTCTCATATCGTGGACGATCGTGTCTCACCATACGGAGCGCCGGTGACACGGCCGCCCCTCCGTCCCTACGATCGGACCCATGCACCGACAGGCGGACCTCACGAAGCGGCGGGCAGTGGACCTGTGCCGCGTCGCCGCCATGCTCTGTCGCACCTTCTGACGGGACGTCCTCCCGTATTCCCCCCAGGCCTGTCGACGCCATCCGTCAGGGCCTCCCCGTGCCGCCGTACGCAGCCGTGCCTCCCCGCACCACCCGTACCGCGCACGCCCCTATGCACCGCCGCAACTGCCCCGGAGGAGAGAAGCATGAGCCGCAGCGACGTCCTGGTAGACGCCGACTGGGTCGAGGCCCACATCGAGGACCCGAAGGTCGTCATCGTCGAGGTCGACGAGGACACCTCCGCGTACGACAAGAACCACATCAAGAACGCGATCCGCATCGACTGGACCAAGGACCTCCAGGACCCGGTCCGGCGCGACTTCATCGACCAGGAGGGCTTCGAGAAGCTCCTCTCGGCCAAGGGCATCGCGAACGACTCCACCGTCGTCCTCTACGGCGGCAACAACAACTGGTTCGCCTCGTACGCCTTCTGGTATTTCAAGCTCTACGGTCACCAGGACGTGAAGCTCCTCGACGGCGGCCGCAAGAAGTGGGAGCTCGACTCCCGCGACCTGGTCGACGGCGCCGAGGTCCCGGCCCGCCCCGCCACCGACTACAAGGCGAAGGCGCAGGACACCTCGATCCGCGCGTTCCGCGACGACGTCGTCTCCGCCATCGGCGCGCAGAACCTGGTCGACGTGCGCTCGCCCGACGAGTTCAGCGGCAAGCTGCTCGCCCCGGCCCACCTCCCGCAGGAGCAGTCGCAGCGCCCCGGCCACGTGCCGAGCGCCCGCAACATCCCGTGGTCGAAGAACGCCAACGACGACGGCACCTTCAAGTCCGACGAGGAGCTCAAGGCCCTCTACGAGGACGAGCAGGTCGACCTCGCCAAGGACACCATCGCGTACTGCCGCATCGGTGAGCGTTCGGCCCTGACCTGGTTCGTCCTGCACGAGCTGCTCGGCC
This sequence comes from Streptomyces sp. NPDC040622, assembly GCF_055593965.1. NCBI lineage: Bacteria > Bacillati > Actinomycetota > Actinomycetes > Kitasatosporales > Streptomycetaceae > Streptomyces > Streptomyces sp. NPDC040622. Next base: position 60,745 of record NZ_JBVIXD010000006.1, read on the forward strand.
AGACCAACGTCAAGAACTACGACGGCTCCTGGACCGAGTACGGCTCGCTCGTCGGCGTCCCGATCGAGCTCGGCGCCAACAAGTAAGCACGACCGCCCTTTCATCCCCTAGGAGTACGTATGTGTGGAGCAAAGGCCGGCGGCCCCGACGCTTCGACGATCAAGCCCGGTGAGACCACGATCCAGGGCCACGTGACCCGCGACGGCGAGCCCGTCACCGGTTACGTGCGCCTCCTCGACTCGACCGGCGAGTTCACCGCGGAGGTCCCGACCTCGGCGACCGGTCAGTTCCGCTTCTACGCGGCCGAGGGCACGTGGACCGTTCGCGCGCTGATCCCCGGCGGGACGGCGGACCGTACGGTCGTCGCCCGGACCGGCGGTCTCGCGGAGGTCGCGATCGCGGTCTGAGCACGCCGCCGCGCGACGGACGGCCGGAGGGCCGCACCCCAGGGGGTTGGACGCCACTGGAACGGGGTGCGGCCCTCCGGTTCGTTCCGTCCTACGCTGGACGTATGTACGCACGAAGGCGCCATTGGTACTTCGCCATGATGGGCACGTGCATCGCACTGTTCGTCCTGGCGTGGGGCGTCGTGCGGCTCTGGTCGATCCCCGTCGCCGTCGGCATGTGCGTCGTGGCGATGGTGATCCCGCCGCTCGCCGCCATCGTCGCGAACCGGCGCGGCCCCGAGGACCGCTGGTGGGACGACCCCAGCGGGGACGCCACGTCGGACGACTGGTGGGACGAGCTGGACGGGAAGCGGCGCCGGCGCCCCTAGGGGGTGCCGTCTCCGCGACCTCCCCCGGGACCTGCCAGGTGATCAGTAGACGAGCGCCTGGACGCCGTCCGTCATGGCCTCCTGCACGAACACCTGCGCCCCGGCGATCCGCACGCCCTCGATGACGTCCTTCTCCGTGATGTCGCGGCGGGCCGCGCACTGCGTACAGAGGGTGACCAGACCGCCCGCCACGATCGAGTCGAGCAGGTCGGGCAGGGGAGCGGCGTGCGGCAGCCCGAACTCCGCGGCCCGCCCCGGCAGCGCGAACCACGCCGATTCACCGGTCAGCCAGAGCGACACCTCGACCCCGCTGGCCACGGCCACGGCCGCCACCGTGAAGGCCTGCGAGCAGCGCTCGGGGGCGTCGGCCCCGGCGGTCACCTTGATCACGAGCTTCTTCGCCATGGCCGCATCGTAGGCCCGCGCCCACCGGGCCCGTCCCCCGAGGGGGCGACCTCACAGAGAGGGACGGCCGCACCCCGACTACAGTGGGACCGGCTCTGATACCTGCCCCACCGCTCACCGAGGAGCACCCCGTGCTTGAGGCCTTCTTCTCCGCCCTGCTGGTTCTCGTCTGCGTCGGCGTTCTCGCCTTCGCCGGGCTGACCGTGAAGAAGCTGTACCAGGGCCAGCGCTGACGACCCCCACCCCGACCTCCACAGATCGCCTGAGCTTCCCATGATCGAGATTCCGTCCGACCTGAACCCCGACCTCGTCCCCCTCGCCTTCCTCCTCGGCAACTGGGCGGGCGCGGGCGTCACCGACTTCCCCGGCGCCGAGAAGGCGAACTTCGGCCAGGAGGTCTCCTTCACGCACGACGGGCGGGACTTCATCGAGTACCGCTCGTACACCTGGGTGCTCGACGCCGAGGGCAACAAGGTCAAGCCGCTGGAGTCCGAGTCCGGCTTCTGGCGCATCGACAAGGACCGCAAGGTCGAGGTCGTGATGGTCCGCGACGACGGTGTCGTCGAGGTCTGGTACGGCGAGCTGGCCGACCAGAAGCCGCAGATCGACCTGGTCACGGACGCCGTGGCGCGCACCGCCGCCTCCGGCCCCTACACCGGCGGCAAGCGTCTGTACGGCTACGTGAAGGGCGACCTGATGTGGGTCGGCGAGAAGCAGACCCCCGAGGTCCCGCTGCGCCCGTACATGTCCGCCCAGCTGAAGAAGGTCGTCTCCCCGGAGGACGTCGCCGCCATGGCGCGCAACCTCGGTGACCTGCCGGACGACGGCATCGCCTTCTTCAAGTAGACCCGCTCGCCCAAGTAGACCCGCTTTCCCGAAGTGGTCCTAGACTTCTGGGTGTGGCGAGCACCGACTCCGACTGGAAGAGCGACCTGCGTCAGCGCGGTTACCGGCTGACGCCGCAGCGTCAGCTTGTCCTCGAAGCCGTCGACACCCTGGAACACGCGACCCCCGACGACATCCTCTGCGAAGTGCGCAGGACGGCGTCGGGGGTCAACATTTCCACGGTCTACCGCACCCTGGAGCTCCTGGAGGAGCTGGGCCTGGTCAGCCACGCCCACCTCGGGCACGGCGCCCCGACGTACCACCTGGCGGACCGGCACCACCACATCCACCTCGTCTGCCGGGACTGCACCGACGTCATCGAGGCCGGCACCGAGATCGCCGCGGACTTCACCGGCAAGCTGCGCGACACCTTCGGCTTCGACACCGACCTGAAGCACTTCGCGATCTTCGGACAGTGCGAGAAGTGCCGGAAAAAGGCGGAGAGCGCCGAATCCGGCACGGACGGTCCCGCCGACCAGAAATAAAAGCGGCGCCCCACTGGTCGTAGTCTTTGTGAACATGAAGAGCCCCCTGTTGTCCCTGCCCGGCGCCGTCCCCGCCGAGGGCGTGGACGAAGGCGTCGCCGCCCACTACGGCGAACTGTTCCGTGAGCAGCGCGCCCTCGCCGACGGCACCGGATTCGTCGACCTCTCGCACCGCGGCGTCATCACCGTCACCGGCTCCGACCGGCTGAGCTGGCTGCACCTGCTCATCACCCAGCACGTCAGCGAGCTGCCGACGGGCCGGGCCACCGAGGCGCTGATCCTCTCCGCCAACGGCCACATCGAGCACGCCATGTACCTCGTCGACGACGGCGAGACGGTCTGGCTGCACGTCGAGCCCGGCACGCAGGACACGCTCATCGCGTACCTGGAGAGCATGAAGTTCTTCTACCGGGTCGAAGTGGCCGACCGCACCGAGGAGTTCGCCGTCGTGCACCTGCCGGCCGGCTCCATCGCCCCGGTGCCGGACGGCGTCGTCGTGCGCGAGACCGCCCACGGCCGCGACCTGTTCCTGCCGCGGGCGGACCTGGAGACGTACGCCGCCGCCAACGCCCCGGCCGCCGGACTCCTCGCGTACGAGGCGCTGCGCGTGGAGGCCCACCGGCCGCGCCTCGGCTTCGAGACCGACCACCGCACCATCCCGCACGAGCTGGGCTGGCTCGGCACCGCGGTGCACCTGCAGAAGGGCTGCTACCGCGGTCAGGAGACGGTCGCCCGCGTCCAGAACCTCGGGAAGCCGCCGCGCCGCCTGGTCTTCCTGCACCTGGACGGCAGCGAGGTGCACCTGCCGGTGCCCGGCACGCCGCTGCACCTGGCGAGCGAGGGCCCCGAGGGGCGCAAGCTCGGCTTCGTGACCACGGCCGTGCGCCACCACGAGCTCGGCCCGATCGCGCTGGGCCTCATCAAGCGCAACGTGCCGCTGGACGCGGCACTCGTGGCGGGGGACACCGCCGCGGCCCAGGAAGCGGTCGTCGAGCCCTAGAACATGATCGTCACAGTCGTCACAGTCGTCACCCGCGAGCCCGGACCGGCACCGTGCCGAGGGTCGCGGCCGAGCGGTGGACGATCGCGCGCTCGTCGAACCGCGTGGCCGGGCCCGGCCGCTGCTTGAGCAGGGCGAAGGATCGCCCGACCAGGTCGGATCCGGTCCCACTGCCGGTCGGTCGGACCGGCGTGACGAGGCATCAGGACCACACCGCAGAGGTGCTGCGCACCCGGGCCGGCAGCCCGCCCCGGCTCAGTCGATCGTCTTGATCACCCGGGCGGGCACTCCCGCGGCCACGGTGCCGGCAGGAACATCACGGGTGACCACCGCACCGGCGGCGACCACCGCACCGGCACCGATGGTCACCCCTTGCGTGATCACGGCAGCCGTCCCGATCCAGACGTCGTCCTCGATGGCGATCGTGGCGAAGGAGAGGTACTCACGGCGCTCGGCCAGGGGGAGTGGATGGCCTCCGGTGACGAGGCTGACCTTCGGTGCGATCATGACGCCGTTCCCGATACGGATGCCTCCCTTGTCCATGAAGGTGCACCCCTGGTTGACGAAGACGTTCTCCCCGAACGTCGTGTTGAGTCCGTGCTCGGTGACGAACGGCGGGTAGATCACCACCGACTCCGACAGCGGGCCACCGAACACAACGGAAAGTAGTTCCGCACGACCTTCGCTGTCGCTGAACGGAAGCACGTTCAGCCGGGACGTCGCATCGGTCACCTCCACGATCCGCTCCGCATGACGCGTGAACTCAGGCGTCCGGACGTACATGACCTGCTCTGTGCGGGTGGACATGCGCTGATCCCACCACCGCGCAGAACACTCGATCAAACAACCCCGCACCACACCGGACACAACCATTGGCTGTGGAAGTACGGTGGAAGCGTGGATGTTGAAGGGCTCCGGACGTTCGTGGCCGTTGCCGAGACCGGCCAGTTCCAGGCCGCCGCCGACGAGCTGGGGATCAGCCAGCAGGCGGCCTCCAAGCGGATCGCGGCCCTGGAGCGGCACATCGAGGTCACGCTCCTGGTGCGGACCTCCCGAGGCTCCCGGCCGAGCCTGGACGGGCAGGTCTTCCTGCCGCACGCCAAGAAGGTCCTGGCGGCCGTCGAGCAGGCCGAGCAGGCCGTGCGCCCCGGAAGCCGTCCCTTGCGCGTCGATGTCCTCAACCGGCGCATCTCCCCGGCCCAGGCCGTCTACCGGTTCTACCGCTCCCACCCCGGGACGGACCTGGACGCGGTCACTCTGAGCACGGAGAACGCCGCCCAGGCCGCCCGGGCGGTGCTCGAAGGGACCGTCGACGCGTCCTTCCGTGCCGTGCATCCCGACCAGGTCCCGGCCGGGATCAGCACCGAACGACTGCTGGACGCACCCCTGGAGCTCCTGGTCGGACCCGGCCACCCGCTGGCTGACGCGCCCTGGGTCCGTCCCGCGGACCTGGCCGGTCACCGCATCTGGATCCCCGGGATCAGACCGGGCACGGAGTGGGCGGCGTTCTACCAGGCGCTGTCCGAGGCCTTCGGCCTGAGCATCGACGCGCTCGGCCCCGACTTCGGTGACGAGGCCCTGATGGACGCGCTGGCCGACTCGGCCTCGCTGGCCACCCTCGTCGGCAGCGGGGACCGGTACCTGTGGCCCCAGACCCACGATCTACGGCGCATCCCGTTGCACGACCCGACCCCGGTCTACCCGCACGTGCTGCTGTTCCGCAGCGGGGACCAGCACCCCGCGCTGACCGCGCTGCGCGACCATCTGCGCACCGCAGGCCCGCGAACCCCGCACGACGTGTGGGTGCCGCACTGGGCAGACCGCTGACCGGACGACCCGATTGACGGACCCGCCCCGGGGCGCTCAGGGCGGGGACCGGACCCGGGCGTCCTCACATCTCCAACAGCACGGTGAACGGGCCGTCGTTCGTCAGGCCCACCCGCATCTGCGCACCGAAGCGGCCCGTCGCCACCGTCGCCCCGAGGGCGCGGAGCTGTGAGACCACCTCGTCGACCAGGGGCTCGGCCACGTCGCCGGGGGCCGCCGCGTTCCACGTGGGGCGGCGGCCCTTGCGGGCGTCGCCGTAGAGCGTGAACTGGCTGATGACCAGGAGCGGCGCGTCGATGTCGCTGCACGATCTCTCGTCGGCCAGCATGCGCAAGGACCAGAGCTTGCGGGCCAGTTGGGCCGCCTTCTCCTTGGTGTCGTCGTGCGTGACGCCCACCAGGACGCACAGGCCCTCGCCGTCGATCTCGCCCACGGTCTCCGGGCCGTCCTCGCCCTCGACGACGACGCTCGCGCCGTCGACCCTCTGCACCACTGCTCGCATACGGCCATCATGCCGTGCCGCGCACGGCGCCCGGGAGCTGCCCCCGATCCCCCCATCCGGGGCCGATTTAGGGCACTCGTTCACATAGCGGCCACTCGGGGTGGCACCATGCTCACACGCGGTGCAGCCGCGTCGGCCGGTCGAGGGGACGGGTAGGGCAGATGAGCACACCAAGTACGGGGCAGTCGCCCGGCCGTATCTCGCTGCGGCGCACGCAGGTGTCACGGCCGCCCGCGCAGCGCACCGGCGGCCGGCTGCTGCCCGACGTGCCCGAGCACGATCTGGGCGCGCTGCGGCTGCCCGAGCTCCGTGAGCTGCGCAGGGCGGCGCAGCAGGACGAGGCCGACCTCAGCTATCTGCGCCGGCTGCTGCAGGGGCGCATCGACATCCTGCGGGCCGAGATCGCGCGCCGCAGGGAGCCGCACGCGGCGGCGCCGGCGCCGGACGCGACGGTCGTGTCGCGGCTCTCGGAGATCCTCACGGACGCCCCGGCCCGCCACCGCTCCTCGGCCCGGCACGTCACGCTCGGCACCCCGCTCGGCGAGGAGTACCGCATCCTCGCCACGGAGATGCTGGCCGAGGTCGAGCTCTCGGACCTGGCGGCGCGGACGGACGACGAGCTGCACACGGCCATGGGCCGCCTCGTCCGCCACGAACAGCAGGTCTCGCGCCGCCGCCACCTGCTGCAGCGCACCACGGACGACTGCAGCGCGGAGATCGCCCGCCGCTACCGGGCGGGCGAGGCGCAGGTCGACGACCTGCTGACGTGAGCGGGGCGGGCCGGACGGGCGGGGCGCTGACGGGGTCGCGCAGGGCGAGCCCCGGCTCCCCCGTAGCCGGGAGCCGGGGCTCTGTTTGCAACGGCTGACCGGACTCCCGGCTCCCCTCCGGATGGGAGCCCGGTCAGCCGGGCCTGGCGGCCGGGCCTGTCAGCCCGACTGGGCGAGGAGCAGGACGAGCAGTCCGGCTCCGACACCGCTGAGCTTGACGTTCTTGGCCTTGATGCCCACGGTCAGCAGGACGAAGGCGACGATGCCGAGCGGTCCGTACTTCCACTGGACGAGCTGCTCGAAACCGATGGCGAGGACGGCGACGACGAGGGCGATGAGCGGCATGACGGTCCCTCCTTCGGGATCGGGGCGGCGGACCCCGTTCGGTCGGTGGCCAACTGGCTGCCACGGAGCGGGACTTCGTGGTGGCGGCCGACGGCTGGTGGCCAACCCCGGGAGGGTCTGACCATGTCGCCGAAGTTGGCTACCAACTTCAACTGAGTTATCTCCGCGGTGAGTCGACTCATAACCACCTTTCCTGCAACTCCCCTAAGATGGCGCGAAGTTGTACTGTTTGGTTGTGAGCACCGACCATGCCGCGCTCAACGGTCGCAAGCGGCCGCAGCGGTCACACCGCGACGTTGCCGACGTGCTGCGCGACCGGATCAGGTCCGGCTCGCTGCGGCCGGGGCAGCGCATGCCCACGCAGGCCGAGCTGGCCGACGAGTTCGGTGTGGAGCGAGGTGCGGTGCGTGAAGCGCTGCGCATCCTGCACCGGGAGCATCTGCTGTCCAACGTGTCCAAGGGCAGCCCGGCCACCGTCGCCGAGGCCGCGGAGCACGCGCTGTCGGGTCCGGGGTCGGTGCGCCCCCAGCCCACGATGGTCGGTCTGGCCCCACGCATCGCCGCCGCCTTCGAGGCCCCGCACGTAGAGATAGACGCGCTCTGTCTTACGTCCATCTCCCTCACCATGGCCATCGGCGAACCGCTGCGGCAGATCCACGCGGGGCGGCGGAATCCGGCCAAGGTCGACGTCCGGGTGCTGCTGCCGAGCCGCGACATCGACCTCGCGTTCCCCGCGCCCGTCGACGGCGGGGACGACGAGGGGGGCCAGGTCCACCGGCGCTGGCTCGACCAGCGCAACGCGCAGGGGCAGGTGCTGCGCCACAACCTCCTCGCGCTGCGGGCCTCGCACGGCATCGACGTCTCCGTGCAGTTCCGCGCGCTGCCGTTCACACCGCCGGTGAAGCTGTACCTGATCAACGGCTCGGAGGCGCTCTTCGCGTACTACACGCTGACCAAGCGTGACGAGGAGATCGGGCAGGAGTCCCTGGAGATGTACGACGCACAGGGCACGCAGTCGATGCTCTTCCCGTTCCAGCAGGGGGACGGGCTGCGGGACACGACGTTCGTGGAGCAGTCCCACCTGTGGTTCAACGCGCTGTGGAACACGATCAGCCAGGACCTGGAGCTGGCGGCGGGCTAGGCCCTGTCCTCCGTACGAAGACAGGGCCCAGGGGGTCGTTTCCGGTCCCCGGCCGGCCGCCGCTCGGTGGTCAGGCGGCCGGACCCGTCACCATGAGGGCGAGGACGACGGCGCCGATGGAACTGCACGTGGGGTTCTTCGCCTTGACACCTACGGTCAGCAGAAGGAGGCCGACGATGCCCATCGGTCCGTACTTCCACTGCACGAGCTGCTCGATACTGACGGCGACCACGGCTGCGAGGAGGGCTATGGCGGGCATGGTGGTTCCTCCTTCTGCCATCTTGAGCCAGTTGGCAACCAACTCTGCTTTGGTTGTCCCCACTTGGTCCGACTAGATAAACAACTTCCCATCAACTGCCCCGAGATGGCGGTCAGTTGTATCGTCTGGTCGTGACCCAGGAGAACGTGGCAGTGAACGGCAGCAGAAAACTCTCACCCCAGGACATCGCCGACACCCTCCGTGGCCGCATCCGGGCGGGCGAGCTCAAAGCGGGAGAACGCCTGCCGACCCAGGCCGAGCTGGCCGAGGAGTTCGGCGTCGAACGCGGTGCCGTACGCCAGGCGATGAAGAAACTCCAGAGCGAGGGGCTCCTGTCCAACGTGAGCAAGGGCAGCCCGCCCCGGGTCGCGGAGGCGGCACCCGCCGTCGCGGTGAGCGAGGGTCCGCAGCCGTCGATGGTGGCGTTGGCGCCGCGGTTGACGGAGGCGTTCTCGCGTCCGCACGTGACGATCGACGTGGTGTCGTACACCGCGGAGACGCTGATGATCGCGCTGGGCGAGCCGGTGCGGCTGATCCATCTCGGGCAGATCCGGCCGGAATCGATCACGGTGCGCATTCTGCTGCCGAGCAGCGACATCGAGTTGGCGTTTCCGGTGCCGGTCGCGCCCGACGAGGAGGGGCGGCGGCGGCTCCACGACCGCTGGCTCAAGCAGCGCAACGCGCAGGGGCAGGTGCTCCGGCACAACCTCCGTGCCCTGCGCTCCTCGCACGGCATCGATGTCGACGTGCAGTTCCGCGCGCTGCCGTTCACCACACCGGTCAAGCTCTACCTGCTGAACGGGAGCGAGGCGCTGCTCGCGTACTACACGCTCGGCGAGGACCAGGTCGAACTGGAAGGTGATACCGAGGGCGACACCGAGGGCGAAGTGGTGGATCTCTACGACGTCGGGGGCATCCAGGCCACGCTCTTCTCCTTCCGGAAGGGCGGGACGGCCTCGCGCGACACCACGTTCGTGGAGGAGTCGAAGAAGTGGTTCGACGCACTCTGGGCAACCATCACCACGGACCTGACACTCTCTTAGGTGACTCCTGACTCGACGCAATCTGACGCGACCTGGTCCGAGACGGGCAATGACGAGATTGAAATGCTCCGAAATCTGATCGATCCCGTTCGTTTTGTGCTTTTCGACTTCGACGGGCCCATCTGTCGCCTCTTCGCGGGCCACTCGGCGGAACAGGTGGCGAAGGACCTCGTCCAGTGGCTGGGGCGGCGGGGCCTGCACGACCTGCTCACCGCCGAGGAGCGGGCGGAGCCCGACCCGTACGTCGTACTGCGTGCGGTGGACCGTCGCCACCCCGGCAGCGATCTGGTCGACGAACTGGAGGAGTGGCTCACCCGGCAGGAGGTGAACGCCGTCGGGTCCGCCTGGCCCACCGAGTACGTCGACCCGCTGATCCGCACCTGGTCGGCGACCGGCGCGCGGCTCGCGATCACCACCAACAACGCGCCGGTCGCGGTGAGCGCCTACCTCCGCGCACGCGAGATCCTGGAGTGCTTCGCCCCGCACCTCTACGGCCGCACCCGGGACCTGAGCCTGCTCAAGCCCGACCCGCACTGCGTGAACCGCGCCCTGAGCGCCATGGGCGCCGATCCGGCGCTCACCCTGATGATCGGCGACGCGCCGTCGGACTGCGTGGCGGCGCGTGCGGCGGGCGTGGGCTTCCTGGGGTACGCGCGCAACGAGCGCAAGGCGCGCCTCCTGCGCGAGGCGGGCGCGAAGTACCTGGTGGCGTCATTGAAGCCGGTTCTGAAAGTCGTATACGCCGCAGGCGCGCACAAGATGCGGTAAAGGAGCAGGCTGGGGTGGCGAACGGCGCGCCGATGTCCACATTGTGGCAACTGGCAGGAACGGTTCCGTCCAGCGGATACCCTCTGCGCTCATGCCGTCACCTCCGCCTCGCTCCCCCCACGAGGCGCCGAAGAGCGGTCGCCGCGAGTCGTGGATCCGACGCCTCGCCGACACGCACCGGGACCACCCGGAACGCCGCGTCGTGGCCGGTCACCACAACATCAACTACGTCGTGCCGCTCGGCTGGCGGCTGGCGCTGTTGCTGCGCACGATGCCCTTCCGGGCCCGGGTCAAGTGCCGGATGCCGCGCGACACGGTGGAAGTGGTGCCCCGCATCTGGCCGAGTGAAACAGAGCTGCTCGCCGTCGTCAGCCGCCACCTCAAGGAAGTCCCGCGCTGCTTCCGGGACTTCGGCGACTGGTCGCTGCACTCCTACCGGGCCGGACAGGCGCTCTCCGAACTGCTCCCCGAGGGGCCCATCGGGGAGCCCATGCTGCGCTCGTTCGCCGAGTTCTTCGCCAGGACGGCCGGCGTGCCGGACGCGGAACTGCCGGCCAGGCCCGCCGACTGGCCGCGGTCGTGGCGCAGTGAGGATTTCCTGCACTGGCTGGTCGACTTCACCAGGCGCCAGGTGCACGAGCCGAACCGCTGGCGCTTCGACGACCTCTTCGCGGCCGTCGGCATCCGCCCCGACGCGATGGCGGCCTTCCTCGACGACCCGGACCGTCCGCCCCTGACGCCGCGGCCCTTCTGCCTCCTCCATACCGACGTGCACCGCGCCAACGTCGTCGTCGACCGTCGGCAACTCGCCGTCATCGACTGGGAGTTGGCCATGTACGGCGACCCGCTCCATGACCTCGCCACCCATCTCGTACGCATGGACTACGAGAAGGACGAGCAGACCCGGATGAAGGAGCTGTGGGCCGAGGCGATGTGCGCGGCGGGCCACGGCCCGATGACGGTCGCCATGGCCGCCGACCTGCCCGTCTACCTGGACTTCGAGTACGCCCAGTCCGTGTTCCCCGACATCATGCGGGCCGCGCTCGACCTGACCCTGCTCCCCGAGGAGCCGGACGCCGCGGCCTACGCGGGCGCGGCCGCCCGGGTCTGCCGGGCATTGCGCCGCGCCGCCGAACCCCTGAAGCTGGACGAGGTCCCCGACGAGGGACAGACGGAGCGGGCTCTTCGGGAGTGGTGCGGGGGGCCGTTCGGGCGGGGGTTGGGGGAGGAGGGGTGCGCGGCGGGACAGGTGCCGGCCGGCCCCGTCGGTGGCGTGGCCGACTTCGACGAGGTGGCCGACTTCGACGCGCCGGACCTGGAAGCGCCGCGCCGTCTGCTGGCGTCGCCCGCCGAGGCCTGCGTGCTCCTCGACTTCGACGGGGCCCTGTGCAGGCTCTTCCCGGACGGAGTGGCCGGGCGCGTCGCCGACGACCTCAGGGAGGTCACCCGCGGGCATGGCGTCCACGGGTTCTTTTCACCGCACGAGGAGCGGACCGCCGATCCGCACGTCGTCCTGCGTGCCGTGGTCCGCGCGTTTCCGGACAGCGCGCTGGTCGACGAGCTCGAAGCGCTCCTGATGCGGAGTGAGGCGGCGGCCGCGCTGACGGCTCTTCCCGCGCCCGGTGCCCATCGGCTCGTACGGGAGCTGGCCGCGCGCGGCTACCGGTTCGCCGCGGTCACCGACCGCTCGCCCCGGGCCGTCGCCGTGTACCTCCACCGGCACGGCCTCAGCGACGACTTCGGGAGGCATGTCTACGGTCGGTCCGGCGGGCCGGGCCCGGCCGGTCCTGACTCCGGACCCCTTGGCAGGGCCCTGCGCGCGCTGGGAGCGGAGCCCGTCGACGCGGTGATGATCGGTGACACGGAGGCCGGTCTTGCCGCTGCCAGGGACGCCAAGGTGCTCTTCGTCGGCCGCGCCCGTGACGAGGCCGGGGCGCGGCGGCTGCGCGCGGGCGGGGCGGAGTGCGTCGTCCCGGCCCTGGATCCGCTGACGGCTCTCCTGGGGGCGGTCTCTTCCTGACGCTCTTCCTGACCGGCACGGGTGCGGGCACGATGGTCTCCTTTCCGGGACGGTGTGCAACTCACCTGCTGCAAGGGGGACTTGGTGACAGTGAGCCGACGACGTGCCGCCCGCGGGCGGGGCGGGGACCTCTGGGACCGGACGGAGAGCGCCGTGACCAGGGCGCTGCTGATCGGTGTGTTCGTCCTCGGTCTGGTCGCGCAGTTCGTGCGGCCCGTGGGAGACGCGCTGGAGGGCAAGACCTATCTGGGCGGCGCGATTCTCAGCCTGGTGGGATACGTGCTCTACACCGAGGTGAGAGGGCTGAACCGGAGGCTCATCCCCGAGGCCGGCGCCGAGATACGCACGGTCGAACTGCGGGAGCACTTCGACCGGGTGCTGGGATACCGCAGGGCCAGGCGGGTCCGCATCGACGCCGTCGCCTACACGGGGGAGACCATCCAGGATCCGGTCAGCCGCAGCCTGGAGGCCCTGGAGGAGGGCACGCGGCGCGAGGTGCGGGTCCGCATCCTCGTGCCCGACTTCACGGCGCCGATGGCGGTTCCCGGAACGCTGGACGCGCAGGGGCGGGCCGTGGACGATCCGGTGTACCGGGCGCATCTGCTCGGCAAGGTCCAGCGGTACGCCCGTGAACTGGAGATCCTCGCGCAGGTCCTGAGCGAGGAACGCCGGGCCGAGCTGGACGTCCAGTACCGCGTCCTGCGCATCACCCCGCTGCTGAAGTTCTGCCTGATCAACGGCGATGAGCTGTTCGACGGCATCTACGACAAGGTGGTGCAGGGGCCCTCCCCGACGCTCCCGAACCGCCAGGTCCTCGACCTCAAGGGGTACCAGGCGGTGCTGACGCACTGGGGCGCGGAGTCGGGTGCCGTCGGCCGCACGAAGGTCGCGGAGCGGCAGGAACTGTTCGACACCCTCTGGCGCGTGGCCACCCCCCTGGTCAGCGCGCGCGCCTCCTGAACAGCAGCCCCGACACGGCCCCCGAGGCCCCGAGGATCCCCGCGCACCACGCCAGCGCCAGCCACGGTGTGGTGCCTGCGGGCTGGTCGAGGAGGAGGGCTCTGAGGGATTCGATGACCGGGGTCACCGGCTGGTGGTCCGCGAAGGCGTGCAGCCAGCCGGGCATCTTGTCCGTGGGGACGAACGCGCTGCTGGGGTAGGGCAGGAAGCGCACGGTCGACACCCTCACCTCGGCCGACCCCGGCCGTTTCCCCGCACTGCGCCGCCTGCTCGCCGCCGGGGTGCTCGGTGAGGCGGACGCCGAGGACGCCGAGGGCGCGGAGTTCGAGTTCGGGCTCGCGAGGGCTGAGCTCAGGGTCCAGGTGGCCTGGTGGCCGGTGGCCCGGGGCCTCGTGAGGGGTGGGCGCAGGGGTTCAGGCGTAGCGGTTCAGGCCCGAACGGAGTTGGCCGTACGCGCCGTTCGCCGCCGTCACCGCGTCCGCGCGGACCTCGGCCACGGGGTCGCCCGCCGCGACGCGGCGCCAGTTCTCCTCGGCGAGGATCCGCTGCACGGCGACGATCTGTCCTGCGGCCAGGCGCGCTTCGAGCGGGTTGCCGCCGTGGGCGGTCGTCAGGGCGGCGGCGAGGGCCTGTTCGGTGCGGTCCTGGTAGCCGTAGAGGCGGGCCACCAGGGACGGGGTGCCGTAGAGGAGGCGGTGGAAGGCCAGGACGCCGGGGTGGTCGTTCAGGCCGGTGATCGGGTCGTCGCGCTCCAGGCCGTCCAGGAAGTGGGCGTGCAGGGCGTCGAGCGCGGTGGTTCCGGCGGGGCGGGCGGCGACCGTGCGTGCCGCCTCGTCCTCGTGGTCGGCGAAGCGGTGGAGGACCAGGTCCTCCTTCGAGGCGAAGTAGCGGAACAGGGTCGGCTTGGAGATCTCCGCCGCCTCCGCCACCTGCGCGACGGACACCTTGTCGAAGCCCTTCTCAAGGAAGAGGGCGATCGCCGTCTCGGAGATCGTCTCGTATCTGCGCTGCTTCTTGCGTGCGCGCAGGCCCCCTGTCGTGACTGCCTCGGCCGTATCGGCTGCCTCGGCCGTCTCGGCGGGGGTGTGGGTGTCTGTGCTTTCGCCGCTCATGGGGGGAGTGTACAACCCGTTCGATACCTGGTTACGAATTTAACTCGGTTACATTATTCTGGGGCGCATGACGACGACACCCGATGCCCTCGCCCTGGAACGCAGCTACCACGACGCCTGCCGCGCCGCCCTCGTCGGCATGGTCGACGGTGCCCAGGAGCGGGTCGTCGTGGGGGCGGACGTCTCCGCGTCGGGGGCCGACGCCGAAGTGCTCGGCCGCCAGTTCCGCAGCCACGCCAAAGCGATGCGCGAGCTTCCCGAGGCGCCGTTGTTCTTCGGGAGGCTGGACTTCTCCGAGGCCGCCGAGGACGCCGACGCCGCCGGTGATCACCGCGGGCAGCGCTACCACATCGGGCGGCTGCGCATCACCGAGGACCCCGCCGCCCCGCCCCTCGTCGTCGACTGGCGCGCCCCCGTCTCCCGCGCCTTCTACCAGGCGGGTGCGGGTGACCCGCAGGGCGTCGCCGTCCGCCGCAGGTTCGGCTGGGCGCCCGGCAGCAAGGGCGACTCCGCCGACCTCACGGGCATGGAGGACGAGCACCTTTCCGAACACCCTTCCGTGGGCGCGGATGTGGGCGCGGGCGCGGGCCGGCGCCCCGGCGGGCACGGGAGCCGGATCGTCGCCGGGGAGATCGAGCGGCCCCGGGTGGGCCCCATGCGCGACATCGCCGCCACCATCCAGCCCGAGCAGGACGACCTCGTACGCGGTGAACTCGCCGCCTCCGTCTGCGTGCAGGGCGCCCCCGGCACCGGCAAGACCGCCGTGGGGCTGCACCGGGCCGCGTACCTCCTCTACACCCACCCCCAGCGCGTGCAGCGGTCCGGGCTGCTCATCCTCGGGCCCAACCGCACCTTCCTGCGCTACATCGCCGAGGTGCTGCCCTCTCTCGGCGAGACCGGGGTGCGCCAGTCCACCGTCCAGGACGAGATCGCGCGGCACCCCGTGCGCGCCCTCGACGACCCGGCCGCCGCCGTCGTCAAGCACGACGCCCGGATGGCGGAGGTGCTGCGCAGGGCCCTGTACTCCCGCGTCGCGCCGCCCGCCGAGCCCGTCGCGGTGCCGGACGGTTCGTACCGCTGGCGGGTGCCGCTCGGCGACCTGGAGCGGATCATCGAGGACGTGCGGCGCGAGGAACCGCCGTACGCCGTCGGGCGCGAGCGGGTGCGGAGCCGGGTCGTCCGTGCCATCCAGGAGCAGGCCGAGCGCCGGGCAGGGCCGCAGAACAACACCTGGCTGCAGAAGATCGGGCGGGCCCGTCCGGTGAGCGCCTTCGTCGACGCGGCCTGGCCCAGGGTCCGGGCCGGCGAACTGCTCGCGGGACTGCTCGGCGACGCGGCCGCGCTGGCTGCCGCGGCCGACGGCGTCCTCACCGAGGAGGAGCAGCGGGCGATCCGGTGGGGCCGGCTCCCGCGTTCGTACAAGTCCGCGAAGTGGACCGCCGCCGACCTCGTCCTCATGGATGAGATCGAGGGGCTCATGGAGCGGCCCGCCGGGTACGGGCACATCGTCGTCGACGAGGCGCAGGACCTCTCGCCCATGGAGTGCCGGGCCATCGCGCGCCGCGCGGACTTCGGCTCGCTCACCGTCCTCGGCGACCTCGCGCAGGCCACCACCCCCTGGGCGGCCCGCAGGTGGCCCGAGCTCCTCGTCCATCTGGGCAAGCCCGACGCCACGGTGGCCCCGCTGACCGTCGGCTTCCGTGTGCCGCGCGCCCTCGTGGGCCTCGCCAACCAGCTCCTGGCCCGCCTCGACGTGGCCGTACCGCCCGCCACGTCACTACGCGCGGACGGGGAGTTGAGGATCAGGGAGACGGACGACGTGGTCGCCGCGGCCGTCGACGCGGTACGCGACGGGCTCGGCCGGGAGGGTTCCATCGGGGTCATCGCCGCCGACCGTGACGTGGAGCGGCTGGGCGCGGCCCTCGCCGCCGCCGGGATCGATGCGGCGGGCCCCGACGAACTGGGCGCCCGCGTGACCGTGCTGCCCGCCTCCGTCGCCAAGGGCCTGGAGTACGACCACGTCGTCGCCGTCGAACCGGCCGCCGTCGCGGAGGCCGAGGCGCGCGGCCTGCACCGGCTCTACGTGGTGCTGACCCGGGCCGTCTCCCGCCTCGACGTACTGCACAGCAGGCCGCTTCCTTGGGAAGAGGCGTGAATCCTGGCCCCTGCGGTCGCCTCAGCGCTCCAGGACCGCCTCCATGACCGCCTTCGCGATCGGCGCCCCCAGTTTGCCGCCCGCGATCTCCGAGCGCGGGATGCTCATCTTGGACGGGTCGACGAAGACGGCCACCGCGACCGGCGACTCGCCGTCGTCGTTCTTGGCGTAGGAGACGAACCAGGCGTACGGCCGCTCGTCGTTGACGTCGGCGCCGTGCTGGGCCGTGCCGGTCTTGCCGCCGACCGTGACGCCGTCGATGCGCGCCTTGTTCGCCGTGCCGTTCTCGACGGTGTTCTCCATCATCTCCTGCACCGTCTTCGCGGTCTTCTCCGAGACGGCGCGGTCGAGCTCGTGCGGCTCGCCCTTCTCGATCGTCGAGAGGTCCGGGCCGCGCAACTCCTCGACCAGGTACGGCTTCATGACCCTGCCGTCGTTGGCGAGGCCCGCCGTGACCATCGCCATCTGCAGCGGCGTGCTGGACACGCTGCCCTGGCCCATGCCGGTCAGCGCGGTCTGCGGCTTGTCGAGCTTCTCGGGGTAGCTGCCGGCCACCGCGCGCACGGGGATGAACTGCTGTTCGTTGAAGCCGAACTTCTCCGCCGTCTCCCGCATCCTGTCCTTGCCGACCTTGAGCGCGAGGTCGAGGAAGACGTTGTTGCAGGACCACTGCATGCCGGTCTTCATCGACACCTTGTCGCAGTTGGCGTCGGGCACGTCGTTGCCGATGCGGGTCGAGCTGAGGGGGAGCTTGTACGGGGTCTCGGCGCCCGTCGGCTCGTCGATGTCCGTCACCACACCGTGCTCCAGGGCGGCCGCCGCGGTGAGGATCTTGAAGGTGGAGCCCGGCGGGTAGATCTCGCGCAGCGCGCGGTTGCTCAGCGGACTGTCCTTACGCTTGTCGAGCGCCTTGAACCTGGCGCTCTCCGCCTCCGAGATGCCCGCGAAGACCGAGGGGTCGTACGAGGGCGTGCTGGCCAGGGCGAGCACCTTGCCGGTGCGGGGGTCGAGCGCGACCACCGCCCCCTTGGCGTCGAGGTTCACCAGGCCTTCGTAGGCCGCCTTCTGCGCCTTGGGGTCGATCGTCGTCACGACGTCGCCGCCCTGCTGCGGCTTGCCGGTCAGCATGTCCAGGGTGCGCTTGATGAAGAGCCGGTCGTCGTTGCCGCTGAGGATGCCGTTGTGGACGCCCTCCAGGAAGGTGGCGCCCTGCGCCTGCGAGAAGTAGCCCGTGATCGGCGCGTACATCGGGCCCTGCTTGAAGACCCGCTTGTACTTGAAGTCGGTGCCGTGGGTCGTCTTCGAGTCCGTGATGGACTTGCCGCCGACGATGATGTCGCCGCGGGGGTGGGAGAAGGCCTCGATCTGCACGCGGCGGTTCTTCGCGTGGTTCGCCAGCTTGTCGTTCTCCGCGAACTGCACCCAGGTCGCCCGCAGCAGCAGGGCGAGTGTGAGGATGCCGCAGAAGACGGCTATGTGGCGCAGCGGACGGTTCACGGCTGGCTCCCCCCGGTGCCGACGGACGAACTGTTCGATCCATCCTGTCCGCTCCGGGGGCGGCGCAGTGGGGAAACGGTGGATCCGGGGGCGCTGTGCCGGCTATCCGTGGTGCGGGCGCGCGTCCGGGTTCCTCAGCACCTCGATCACGCTCGCGTAGCTGTCGCCGCCGTGGCCCGCCCCGGCCGCCCGCTCCATCGTCGACTTCAGCAGCCGCGGAAGGGAGTTGTCGATGCCGCGGAGCTCCGCCGCGTGCAGGAGGTGGTCGATCGTGGCGATCTGAATGTCGACGGTGGCGTCGACGGGCTCGCCGGGGCCCGGGTAGCCGCCCCGGTCCACCTGCGGCGCGTACGTCGTCAGGAAGCCGGCGACCGCGCCGCCCAGCCAGCGCAGCGCGACCCGGGTGAACGCCGTGGCCGACGTCCCCTCGGAGGTCACCAGGGCGGTGCCGTGCAGCCAGCCCGTGAACGTCGCCCACATCAGGCCCAGCAGGGCGGAGTCGTACAGCGAGGCGAGACCCGGCTCCGGGCCGAGGTGGACCGGGTCGCCGAGTGCGGCGAGGGTGGGACGGTGGGCCGCGAAGACCGCCTCCGCGCCGCTGTACAGGAACATCATCTCGGGGCTTCCGACGCCCGGCGGGGTGGTCATGATGCCGCCGTCGAGATACCCGGCGCCGTGCGAAGCGGCCCACGCGGCCATGGCGTCCGCCTGCTCCGGAGATCCGGAGGTGAGGTTGACCAGGGACTTTCCTTCGAGGCCGCCCGCCGCGGCCGGCCGGTCAAGGACGGTGTGCAGCGCGTCGTGGTCCAGTACGCAGGCGAGCACGAGGTCACCGGCGGCGACGGCCTCCTCCGGTGTCGCGGCCACGCGCGCGCCGCGGCCGGCCAGCGGAGCGGCCTTCTCCGGGGAGCGGTTCCAGACGGTGGTGGGGTGGCCGCGCTCCAGGAGGGCGGCGGCGAGGGCGGATCCCATGAGGCCGAGGCCCAGGACGGTGACGGGGGCGGGGCTCCCGGGGTTTGCGGAGGTCCCTGTGTTCGCGGTGTTCGCGGTGTTCGCGGTGTTCTCGGGGTGCGTGGGGTTCCCTGTGTTCTCGGGGTTCGCTGTGTTCTCGGGGGTCCCTGTGTTCGCGGCGGTGTCTTCGGCGTTCGTGATGTTGTTCTCTGCGGTCATGCGGATCACGCTCGCAGGGCCCGGCGCCGCCCGACAGTTGCAGGGGTGACGGTGATCACCAAATTCCTGCCAGCCGTCGAGGGGCACCCTCGCCCTCGTACGCTCGGGGCATGAGCGCTGGTTCCGTCGCGGTCGTCGTGGCCGATGAGATCGGGATCCCCTCCTGGGATCTGTACGAAGTGAGCATCCCCTTCACGGTGTTCGGAAAGCCGCAGCCCGACCTGTCCGACGACTGGTACGACCTACGGGTGTGCGCGACGGGGGAACGGCACGGCACCGGGGGCGACTTCGGCCTCTCGCTGCGCACCCCGTACGGCCTCGAAGGGCTGGCCGGCGCCGACACCGTCGTCGTGACCTCGGTGCCGGACGCGTGCGTGGAGCGGGGCGAGCCGTTGGCGCCGGGTCTCACCGACGCGCTGCGCCGGGCCCACGCGGCGGGCGCCCGGATGGTGTCGCTGTGCACGGGCGCCTTCGCGCTCGCCGAGGCGGGCCTCCTCGACGGCCGCAGGGCCACCGCCCACTGGATGCACACCGCCCAACTGGCCGCCCGTCACCCGAAGGTGACCGTCGACGACTCCGTCCTGTACGTGGACGACGGCGACGTCCTGACCAGTGCGGGGCTGACCGCGGGACTCGACCTCTGCCTGCACCTGGTCCGCCGCGACCTGGGCGCGCACGTCGCCAACCAGCTGGCCCGCCGCATGGTGGTGCCCGCCCACCGCCCGGGCGGCCAGGCCCAGTTCATCGACCTGTCCGTGCCCGAGACGGACGACGCGGGACTCGGACCCGTACTGGACTGGGCCCGCGCGCGCCTGGACCGGCCGCTGACCGTCGACGAGCTGGCGCGCCGCGCGGCGATGAGCCCGCGCACGTTCTACCGCCGCCTCCAGGCCGCCACCGGCACGACACCGCTCCAGTGGCTCCTGAACCAGCGCGTCGCCCGGGCCCAGAGCCTCCTGGAGAGCACGGACCTGCCCGTCGAGAAGGTGGGCGAACTGAGCGGCCTCGGCACGGCGAACAACCTCCGCCACCACTTCCTCAAGCAGGTCGGGGTGTCACCCGGCGACTACCGGCGCGCCTTCTTCAGCCGCCCGGCCGCCTGAGCGAACCCCTTCGCGCGGTGGCACCGTCAGCGCTCCCGAAGCGGCGCGGCGCAGAGTCATCCCTGTCAGGCAGAGCGGTGCGGGGCAGCAGCCCGGCGCACCGCATCAGCCAGCCAGCCAGCCAGCCAGTCGCCGAGCCGGCCAGGGGAGCACGCACGCCATGACCACCGCCACCGCCACTGATCCGCGCGAACCGGCCGGGCACGCTGATCGCCAACCCGGCCCTCGGCCGGGGCGGCCCGCTGCCCGCCGACGGTGGACGGTACGCCGGTGAGCGGTTGCTCGAAGCAGGGGCGGACCTGGTCTCGCTGGGCCGCGCCTTCCTCGCCAACCCGGACCTGGTCGAGCGGATCCGCGTCGGCGCGCCGGTCAACTCCCCCCGGGACACGGGCCTGATGTACGTGGGCGGGGCGACCGGCTACACGGACTACCCGGCCCTCGGCGAGGAGACCGGCGCGGCCGTCGAAAACGGGTGGCGGTCGGTCGGACACCGCGCCTAGCTTGTGCGCTCGTGACTGATCATCCGAAGGTGCGGGTACGGTCCGGTGCTCAAGTCGAGCCGGACGACGGGGGGTTGTGGAGCTCGCGGTACCTCGCGGCCACCGGCAGCATCGCCGCCGTGATGTTCCTGACCGGATTCGCCGCGCTCGCCGTCGTGCCGACCCTGCCCCTCGCCGCGCGCGACCTGGACGGGGTGGCGCTCTACCCGCTGGTGGCCGGCTGTTTCGTCGCCGCGAGCCTGCTGGGCGGGGTGCTCGGCGGCGACTGGGCGGACCGCGCGGGGGCACGCGGGCCGCTGGCCGCGGGCGTGGCGCTGGCCGTGGCCACCCTGCTGATCTCCGCCACCAGTACGACGGTCTGGCAGCTCGCGGCAGGACGCTTCCTGGACGGCCTGGCCGCCGGAATGATCGCCGTCGCCGTCAACAGCGCCGTCGCCCAGACCTACCCCGAGCGGCTGCGGCCGCGCGCCCTGTCCCTGATGAGTACCTGCTGGATCGTGCCGTCCCTCACCGGGCCCCCGCTCGCGGGCCTGGTCGCCGACTGGTGGTCCTGGCGCGCGGTGTTCTACGGCCTCGCGGCCGTGACGGTCCTGCCCGCGCTCGCCGTGGTGGTGCTGCTGCGGGGGCGGCCCGACCGCTCCGCGCCGACCGACGCGCACACCACGTCTCCCGACGGGTCCGAGGACACGCCCCGGCGCCCCCCGCTCCTCGTGGCGGCGGCGGTGAGCGTGGGCGCGGCCCTCGCGCAGTACGCCGTGTCCGACTGGGACCTGCTGCACCTGCTCTGCGGGGTCGCCGGGTTCGCGCTGCTCGGCGCCTTCGCGTCCCGGCTGCTGCCGTCCGGCACCTGGCGTGCGGCGCGGGGCCTGCCCGCCTCGGTGCTGCTGCGCGGCCTGTCGTCCGGGGCGTTCTTCACGCTGGAGGCCTTCGTGCCGCTGTACCTCGTGACCGAACGGCACGTGGCGCCGCTGGTGACGGGCCTGACGTTCACGGGCGCCGCGGTGGCCTGGGCCGGCGCCTCCTGGGTACAGGGCCATGTCCTGGACCGCGGGCCCCGCCACCGCCTCGTCGTCGTGGGCGCGCTGGTCCTGGCGGCGGCGGTCGCGCTCGCCGCCCTCGGGACGCTCCCCGGAATGCCGGTGCTGACGGCCGCGTCGGCGATGCTGGTGGCCGCCGTCGGCATGGGCCTGGTCGCTCCCTCCCTCACCCTGCTCTCGCTCTCGCACAGCCCGCCGGACCGCACGGGGTACGCGGGCAGCGCGATGCAGACCACCCAGAACCTCGGCCAGGTCACGGTCATGGCCCTCGCCTCCGCCCTGTTCACCGCGTTCCTCGCGGTGAGCCCGACGGACGCGGCGGGCTACGGCGCGGCGTTCGGCCTCCTCCTGGTGCCGAGCGTCCTGGTCGCCGTACTCGCGGGGCGGGCGGGGACAGCGCGGCCGACGGCGTAGACCGGCCTGCGGGCCGCTCCCCGCGTCGGCCGGCCGCTACTTCGTGCGCGGTTCGGCGAAGCGGACCATGTTGCCCGCCGGGTCGCGAAAGGCGCAGTCGCGGACGCCGTAGGGCTGGTCCGTCGGCTCCTGGAGCACCTCGCCGCCGCCGGAGCGGATCCGCTCGAAGGTCGCGTCGCAGTCGTCGGTGCGGAAGTTGACGCCGCGCAGCATGCCCTTGGTCATCAGCTCGGTGACCGTACGCCGGTCGGCCTCGGGGGCGTTCGGGTCCGCGAGCGGCGGTTCGAGGACGATCGCGACGTCCGGCTGCGTGGGCGACCCGATGGTCACCCAGCGCATGTCCTGGTAGCCGACGTCGTCGCGCACCTCGAAGCCGAGTACGTCGCGGTAGAAGGCGAGCGCCTTCTCGTGGTCGTCGACGGCGATGAAGCACTGTGCGAGTTCGATGTTCATGCCGTCCACGCTAGGCACGGGCGGCGGGGTTCGCCTGTCGCGCCGGACCGTGCCGGACCGTGCCGGACCGTGCCGGACCGTGTCCGACCGTGCCGGTGGAGGCCCGGGCCAGCCCGGGAGGCCACCCTCAGGCCCCCACGTACTCCGCGAGGTGCTCCGCCGTGAGCGTGGAGCGGGCGGCGACCAGGTCGGCGGGCGTGCCCTCGAAGACGATCTTTCCGCCGTCGTGGCCCGCGCCGGGACCGAGGTCGATGATCCAGTCGGCGTGCGCCATGACCGCCTGGTGGTGCTCGATGACGATCACCGACTTGCCGGAGTCGACGAGCCGGTCGAGCAGGCCGAGCAGCTGCTCGACGTCGGCGAGGTGGAGGCCGGTGGTCGGCTCGTCGAGGACGTAGACCCCGCCCTTCTCCGCCATGTGCGTGGCGAGCTTGAGCCGCTGGCGCTCGCCGCCGGACAGCGTCGTGAGCGGCTGGCCCAGGCTGACGTAGCCCAGCCCGACGTCGGCGAGGCGCCGCAGGATCCGGTGGGCGGCGGGCGTGTGCGCCTCGCCCGCGCCGAAGAACTCCTCGGCCTGCGCCACGGACATCGCGAGGACCTCGCTGATGTCACGGCCGCCCAGGTGATATTCCAGGACCGACGCCTGGTACCGCCTGCCCTCGCAGTCCTCGCAGGGGCTGGCGACGCCCGCCATCATGCCGAGGTCGGTGTAGATGACGCCCGCGCCGTTGCAGGTCGGGCAGGCGCCCTCGGAGTTGGCGCTGAACAGCGCGGGCTTCACGCCGTTGGCCTTGGCGAACGCCTTGCGGATCGGGTCGAGGAGACCGGTGTACGTCGCGGGGTTGCTGCGCCGCGAGCCGCGGATCGGCGTCTGGTCGACCGCCACCACGCCCTCGTCGGCGGGGATCGACTTGTGCACCAGCGAGCTCTTGCCGGAGCCCGCGACGCCGGTGACGACGGTGAGCACCCCGAGCGGGACGTCGACGTCGACCCCGCGCAGGTTGTGCGCGTCCGCGCCGCGGATCTTCAGGGCGCCGGTGGGCTCGCGCACGCCCTTCTTCAGCGCGGACCGGTCGTCGAAGTGCCTGCCGGTGACGGTGTCGGACGTGCGCAGGCCCTCGACGGTCCCCTCGAAGCAGACGGTGCCGCCGCCGGTGCCCGCGCCGGGGCCGAGGTCGACGACGTGGTCGGCGATCGCGATCGTCTCCGGCTTGTGCTCCACGACGAGCACGGTGTTGCCCTTGTCCCGCAGGCGCAGCAGCAGGTCGTTCATCCGCCGGATGTCGTGCGGGTGCAGGCCGATGGTGGGCTCGTCGAAGACGTACGTGACGTCGGTGAGGGAGGAGCCGAGGTGGCGGATCATCTTCACGCGCTGTGCCTCGCCGCCCGACAGGGTGGCCGCGGGGCGGTCGAGCGCGAGGTAGCCGAGCCCGATCTCCACGAACGAGTCGAGGGTCTGCTGCAACGCGTCGAGCAGGGGCGCGACGGACTCGTACGTACCGTCGGAGGAGCCTGTCGAGGCGCCCGCCGTCGAGGGTCCGGCGTCGCCGCCGAGGCCGCGGACCCATTCGGCCAGGTCCCTGATCTCCATCGCGCAGGCGTCGGCGATGCTCTTCCGCTTGATCTTCGAGGACCTGACGGCGTCGGTGAGCCGGGTGCCGTCGCACTCGGGACAGGTGGTGAAGGTGACCGCCCGCTCCACGAAGGCCCGGATGTGGGGCTGCATCGACTCCTTGTCCTTGGACAGGAACGACTTCTGGATCTTGGGGATCAGCCCTTCGTAGGTGAGGTTGACGCCGTTGACCTTCACCTTCACCGCCTCGCCGTACAGGAAGGCCTGCAGCTCCTTCTTCGTGTACCTGCGGATCGGCTTGTCCGGGTCGACGAAGCCGGACTGGGCGTAGACCTGCACGGTCCACTGGCTGTCCGACTTCCAGCCGGGGATGGTGAACGCGCCCTCGGCGAGCGACTTGGAGTCGTCGTAGAGCTGCGTCAGGTCGATGTCGGAGACCGTGCCCCGGCCCTCGCAGCGCGTGCACATCCCGCCGGTGCGCTGGAAGGTCGCCTTCTGTGCGTGGGTCTTGTCGCCCCGCTCGACGGTGATCGAGCCGCTCGCGCGGACGGACGCGGTGTTGAAGGAGTACGCGCCGGGCGGCCCGATGTGCGGCTTGCCGAGCCGGCTGAAGAGGATGCGGAGCATCGCGTTGGCGTCGGTGGCGGTGCCGACGGTGGAGCGGGGGTCGCCGCCCATCCGCTGCTGGCCGACGGTGATCGCGGTGGTCAGCCCGTCGAGTACGTCGACTTCCGGCCGCGCCTGTGTCGGCATGAAGCCCTGCACGAAGGCGCTGTACGTCTCGTTGATCAGCCGCTGCGACTCGGCGGCGATCGTGTCGAACACCAGCGAGCTCTTGCCCGAGCCGGAGACGCCCGTGAACACCGTGAGACGGCGCTTGGGGATCTCGATGCTGACGTCCTTGAGGTTGTTCTCCCGGGCGCCGTGCACGCGGATCAGGTCGTGGGTGTCGGCGGCGTGCGCGGCGGCCGCCGGCGGGTCCGACGGGGGCGTCTGCCCGGTCCTCGGTGTCTTCCTGGCCTGGCTCATCGTGGTCTCCATCTGTCGGGCCTCGGACCGGCCGGCGGTCCACCTCGGGCGGCCGCGCATCGAGGTCCGGCACGCCACGTGGGCTGTGCGGGGGAGTCGGCGTGAAGGGCGGTGCCGCTGTCATCGGGCGTAACGGTCTGTGGGGCCACGCTAGCGGCGCCGGAGGGCGGGCGCTTCTCGATTCCGGACCCGTTCGGTGTGCGGTTTGATTCCGGACCCGTTCGGTGTGCGGTCGTCAGTGGTCGCCCGCCCGCCGGGGCGCGGACGGTCGGTCAGCTGCGGTGGACCTCGGGGGCCTCGCCGGGCAGGGCCGTCTCGACGCGGAGCGCCTGCAGGGTGTCGAGTTCGCGGTCGATGTCACGCCGCTTGGCCTCGAGGCGCTCGGCCTGCTCGGCGAACAGCTGCTCCATGACGCCGTTGCGCTCCTCCGGCGGGGCCTCCATGCAGGGGAGTACTTCGTCGATGGTGGTGCTGCCCAGGCCGGCGGCGAACAGGTGCTGGATCATGACGACCCGCTCGACCATGGAACTGTCGAAGTCGCGCCACCCGCCGGGGGTGCGCTCGGAGCGGATGAGCCCGTGCGCCTCGTAGTACCGCAGGGACCGGGTGCTGACGCCGCTGGCTGCCGCCAGCTCACCGATGCGCATGAGACCTCCTGAACCTTCGACCTCTTCAAGCCCTTCCGGCTCCGCGTCAACTGCCGTTCCTTGCAGTTGACACCGGCGTGAAGTTACACGATCCGGGTGTCGCACCCACCGGGGGTGCCTCGGGAACCGGAGGTCGCCGTGACCGCTCAGATCCATCTGTGGTCGGACTACGTCTGCCCGTTCTGCCTGATCGCCGACGAGATCGTCGAGCGCGTGACCGCCGACCGGCCCGACGTCGAAGTCGTCCACCACGCGCACGAGTTGCGCCCCCGGCCGACGCCCACGCTGCGGCCGGAGGACCCGTACCTGCCCGACATCTGGGAGCGCGCCGTGTACCCGATGGCACGCCACCACCAGGTGCCGATGCGGTTGCCGACCGTATCGCCGCAGCCCCGCACCGAGTTGGCGTTCCGGGGCGCCCAGTACGCCGCGGAGCAAGGGCGGGCGCACGCCTATCACCGGCGCGTGATGACCGCGTTCTTCCGCGAGGACCTCGACATCGGGGACCGCGCGGTCCTGGCCCGCCTGGCCGAGGAGGCCGGACTGGACCCGGTCGCCCACGCGGCGGCCCTCGACGAGCGGAAGTACGCCGAGCGGCACCGGCAGGCGCTGGCCGAGTCGGCCCGGATGAAGATCACCGTCGTACCCACGATCGTCATCGGCACCCGGCGCATCGAAGGCGTCGCCACCGAAGGCGCGATCCGCCGGGCACTGCGTGATGCGGCGGCGCGTGTGTCGGTGGACGCGCCCGCCTTGGCCGTGGACGCGACCGCCTTGGCCGCGGGCGCGACCGCCTTGGCCGCGGAGACGATCGCATGACCGGGGACAGAAACCGGCTCACGGACCTCACAGACATCCTGGCCCTCACGGACCACACAGATCTCACGGACCACACGGCTCTCATGGCCCACGCCGTGGAGATCTGCGTCCGCCGGGTCGAGTCCGGCGGGGTCCCCTTCGTCGGACTGCTCGTCGGAGACGACGGGTGGGTCTCCGACCCCGGCGTGAACCTCGTCCACGAGACCGGCGACCCCACCGCCCACGCGGAGATCGTCGCCCTGCGGGGGGCCGTCCGGGCCCGTGGCCGTTCCGCTCCGCGGGGGGCCACCCTGCTGGCGACGGGAGAGCCGTGTGCCCTGTGCTACCGCGTCGCCGCAGCTCACGGTGTCGCCGCCGTCCGCTTCGCCGTCGGCCGCGACACCGCCGCCGCGTGGGGCTTCGACTACCGGGCCGGCTACGCCGCCGACGCGACCGATCGACTGCCCCTGGCGGCGACGGCCCGGCGACTCCCCGTGGAGCGGGGCCTGGCCCCCTTCACCCGCTACGCCGCCCTGCACCGCCACGACTTCACCGGCCACGGGGCGCTCACGCGCACTGGCTCTGCCTCGCCCTCGCCGTCCTCCCCGGCACGTCCGGGGCCGTGACCGTGAGCGTCTGCTGCGAGGGCTACGACGAGGACACCGGCGGCAAGATCTGGACGCGCCGCTGACGACCCCCCCTCAGGGGCGTACGCACTGACTCGTGTGCGGCAAAAACTCGTGTGCGGCAAGACCCGGCCATGTCGTACCGTGAACAAGCTGCTTGCTGCGCCGGAGACATCGGCGACGGCGACAACGACAGACTTCCTGTTCCTTCTGCGTAGATCTTGAGGTGACGTCCTATCAACCAGGCCATGTAGTCGTCCGTGTTCCCCGCGTGCTGTCTTGTCGCACGTGTCCGGGGGCGGACGTCGCGCTGGCCTGAGTTGCGTCACCGCTCCCCGCAGTTTTCCTTCCCGGGTGCAGCTCTGCCGTCTGCCCCCGGGTTTCGTGTTTTCCGGCCGTGTTGGTTCCCGGCCCCCGGTGTGGCTGCCGGCAGGGCTCCCCGATCCCTTTGGATCAGGAGTTTCCCGTCGTGTCTTCCTCCGCGCTCGGCAACGAGCCGCAGCACACCACCGAGCCGCAGCACATCACCGAGCCTCCACACCACTCGGCACCCCGTCCCCCAGCACCCCACCACCCGAAGATGGCCATGGCGGCCCGGATCGCTCTCTTGGTGGTGCTGGTCGCCGAGCTCATGGACATCCTCGACCAGTCGGTCGTGCTGACCGCGCTGCCCGCGATCCAGGAGTCGACCGGCGCGGGACCGGCCGCGGTGCAGTGGCTGACGACCGGCTACTCACTGCCCGTCGCCGTCGGGCTGATCACCGGCGGACGTCTCGGCGACCTCCACGGCCGGCGCAGGATCCTCCTCATCGGCACCGCCGTGTTCACGACGGCCTCACTGCTGTGCGGCCTCGCCACCGGCCCGGGCGTGCTGATCGCCGCCCGGGCGCTCCAGGGCGTGGGAGTCGCGCTGATGATCCCGCAGGTCCTGGCCACCCTCCATGTCACCTTCGAGGGCCGGAACCGCAGCAAGGCGTTCGGCCTGTACGGGGCGGTCCTCTCGCTCGCCAACGTCCTGGGCCCGGTGATGGGCGGCCTGCTCACCGAGGCCGACCTGTTCGGGCTGTCCTGGCGGCCGGTCTTCCTGGTCAACGTGCCCGTCGGCCTCGCCGTGATCGTCCTGGGACGCCGGTTCGTCCCCGAGTCGACCGTCAAGAAGGCCGACCGGCTCGATCTCACCGGCATGCTGTTGTCCGCACTGGCCGTCGTCCTGATCGTCTTCCCGCTCACCGAGGGACATCTCCACCACTGGCCGCTGTGGTGCTTCGCCCTGCTCGTCGCCGGCTTCGTCGTCCTCGGTGTCTTCCTGCGCCACCAGAACCGCAAGCAGCCGGTGCACCGCAAGCAGTCCGTGCACCGCAAGCAGCTGGTGAACCGCAAGCAGTCCGTGAACCGCAAGCAGTCCGCCGGAGCACTGTCAGCGCCCCTTGTGCCCCTGTCCCTCTTCCAGAGGCGGCCGTTCTCCGGCGGAGTGTCCGCGCAACTGACGCTCGGCCTGCTGTGCGGGCTGTTCTTCATGACCTGGACCCTCTACCTCCAGCGAGGCCTCGGCATGAGCCCCTTCCACGCGGCGCTGGCCTTCGTGCTGCTCTCGGTGGGGGAGCTGGCCGGTGCGACGGTCGCGGCGAAGAGCGGCGGGCGCTTCGCCCGCAGGCTGCCCCAGGCCGGAGCTCTCATCGCGCTCGCCGCGATGGCCGCCCACGGACTTCAGGCCGACGCGGTCCAGGGGGACCTGACCCTCGTGGCGATGACCGCTCCGGTCGTACTGATCGGCTTCGGCCTCGGCATGGTCGGCGGCCCGCTCGCCGACATGTCGCTGGCCGGAGTCCCGCACGAGGACGCCGGGGCCGCCTCGGGCCTCTTCAACACCGCCATGCACCTGGGCATCGCGCTGGGCACCGCGCTGACCGCCCTCGTGTTCTTCGCCGCCACCGACGGCTCGCCCGAGGCCGGACTCAACCGCGACGCGTTCGTCACCGTGCTGTGGTGGGTCGGCGGCCTCCTCGCCCTGATGTGGACCCTGCTGTTCTGCCTGCCCCGGCACGCCACCGAACAGGCCGACAACCAGGCAACTGACCAGACCGAAACCCAGACCGAAAACCAAACCGACTCCCAGACCGAGAACCAGACCGGCTGAGCAACTCCCCCCGGCGGCGGTGCCCGCACCCCGAGGCACCGCCGCCCCCGCCCCGGCCCGCCCGACGTGGCGTGGCGCACTTTTGCAAGCAGGCGCTTGCAAAAGTTAGCAAGGGTGCTGCACCATCGACGCATGGCATCACTCAACGTCGGCAATCTCGGTGAGTATCTGCGCGACCAGCGGCGCAACGCGCAGCTGTCGCTGCGGCAGCTCGCCGACGCCGCCGGGGTGTCCAATCCGTATCTGAGCCAGATCGAGCGCGGCCTGCGCAAGCCGAGCGCCGAGGTCCTGCAGCAGGTCGCCAAGGCCCTGCGGATCTCCGCCGAGACGCTGTACGTACGGGCCGGGATCCTCGACGAGAAGGAGCGGGACGAGCTGGAGACGCGTGCCGTCCTCCTCGCCGACCCCTCCATCAACGAGCGCCAGAAGCAGGTGCTCCTGCAGATCTACGAGTCGTTCCGCAAGGAGAACGGCTTCGAGACCTCGTCGTACGCGGAGCAGGATTCGTACGACGGCCGGGAGCCGTTCGCGGAGCAGGTTCAGGACACGGAGCAGGACCAGGACACCGTCGCCGAAGGCCCCCGCACGGCCGGGCGCAGTGCTGCCGACCCGAAGCAAGCGAAGCAGAAGAAGAAACCGAAGCAACCACCCTCGAACTGACCGGGCCGAACGCAGCCCACGAGGCCGCATCCGGCCGGCCGAGCTGACCGAGACCACGCGATTCCGGGAGGACCATCGTCATGGCCATCACCGATGACCTGCGCAAGACCCTCAGCAACCCCACCCCCGCGTACTTCGTCGCCGGGTCCGCGGACCTCGCCCTCCAGCAGGCGAAGAAGGTGCCCGGCCTCGTCGAGCAGCTGATCGCCGAGGCGCCGTCCCGCATCGACGCGGTGCGCAACACCGACCCCAAGGCCGTCCAGGACAAGGCCACCGCCCGCGCCAAGGAGGCGCAGGAGTCCCTCCAGGCCAAGGTCACCGAGGTGCTCGGCACGCTCGACACCGACCTGAAGAAGCTGGGCGAGACCGCTCAGGACTTCGCGCTGCGGAGCGTCGGCGTGGCCGCCGAGTTCGCGGTCAAGGCGCGCGAGAAGTACGACGAGGTCGCCGAGCACGGCGAGCAGGCCGTGAAGTCCTGGCGCGGCGAGGCAGCCGAGGAGATCCTCGAGTTCGCCGAGACGGTCGAGCCCGACGCCGAGCCGACGGCGGGCGAGGGCCAGGGCGCCAAGAGCGTCGCCGCCACCGCCTCCCAGGACACCATCGTGGCCAAGGACACCGGGGCGACCGCCGAGCCCAAGGGCGTGGCCGCCGCCCCGGCGAAGAAGCCGGTCGCGAAGAAGGCCCCGGCCCGCAAGACGACGGCGAAGAAGACCACGCCGCCCGCGAAGTGATCCCGGGCCCCGGGCCCCGGTGGTCCGGGGTTCCGGAGTTCCGGGGTTCCGGGGTTCCGGGACGATTCCGTCGTGTGCACGGGGCGGGCACTCCCGGCGTGTCCGCTCCGTTGA
Organism: Streptomyces sp. NPDC040622; assembly: GCF_055593965.1. NCBI lineage: Bacteria > Bacillati > Actinomycetota > Actinomycetes > Kitasatosporales > Streptomycetaceae > Streptomyces > Streptomyces sp. NPDC040622. The sequence goes on from NZ_JBVIXD010000006.1 coordinate 91,686, forward strand.
CGGGGTAGCGGGTACCGTGGCCGGGTAATCGATGAGCCGAGACTGGTGGTGGACGTTGTGCTGATGCAAGGGTTCGCGAACTTCATGTGGCTGCTGTCGCTGGCCCTGATCGTCTTCAGCGGATTCGCGCTCATCGACGCCGCCGTCCGGCGCGAGGACGCCTACCGCGCGACGGACAAGAAGACCAAGCCGTTCTGGCTGATCATTCTCGGCATCGCCTTCGTGGTGAACCTGCTCTTCCCGATCCTGTCGTTCCTGCCGATCATCGGCCTCGTCGCCACGATCGTGTACATGGTCGACGTGCGCCCCGCGCTCCGGCAGATCACCGGTGGCGGCGGTGGCCGCCGCGGCGGCTCCAGCAGCGACGGCCCGTACGGCCCGTACAACGGCGGCCGGTAGCGGTCACCCCGCTCCCCGGACGCCCCCGCAGTCGCCCGGCCACGCTCAGCGTGCGCCGGGCGTTCCTGTCCGCGGACTCACCTCGCTGGACTCACCTCGCGCCCGGCCCGGACTCACCTCGCGCCCGGTGTCCGGTCCAGGAGCAGGACCGCCACGTCGTCCGTCAGATCCCCGCCGTTGAGGTCGCGCGCCTCGTTCACGGCGGCCTCGAGCAGTTCGTCGCCCCGCAGTCCCGTGGCGAGCTGGCGGCGGACCATGTCCACCATGCCGTCCTGCCCCAGGCGCTGGTTGCCCCGGCCGATGCGGCCCTCGATCAGGCCGTCCGTGTAGAGCATCAGGCTCCACGCGCCGCCCAGCTCGACCTGCCGGCGCGGCCAGCGGGCGCGCGGCAGGAGACCGAGGGCGGGGCCCCCGTCCTCGTACGGGAGCAGCTCGGCGAGCCGCCCCTCGCGGGCGATCAGCGGCGACGGGTGCCCGGCGAGGCAGAGGCCGGCCCGGCGGCCGTCCGGGGCGATGTCGACCGTGCAGAGCGTCGCGAAGATCTCGTCGTCCGCGCGCTCGTGCTCCAGGACCTTCTGGAGCGTGGAGAGCAGTTCGTCGCCGCACAGCCCCGCGAAGGTCAGGGCGCGCCAGGCGATCCGCAGCTCCACGCCGAGCGCCGCCTCGTCGGGTCCGTGACCGCAGACGTCGCCGATCATGACGTGGACGGAGCCGTCGGGGGTGCGCACGGTGTCGTAGAAGTCGCCGCCGAGCAGCGCGCGGGAGCGTCCCGGCCGGTAGCGGGCCGCGAAGCGCAGCGGTGAGCCCTCCAGGAGCGGCGTCGGCAGCAGCCCGCGCTCCAGGCGGGCGTTCTCCTGGGCGTGCAGCCGGGACTCGGTCAGCTGGCGCTGGGCGGCGTCGGCGCGCTTGCGCTCCACCGCGTACCGGATGGCGCGGCTGAGCAGGCGCCCGTCCAGCTCGTCCCGGAAGAGATAGTCCTGCGCGCCGACGCGCACGGCCTCGGCGCCGCGCTCGGAGTCGTCGTTCGCGGTGAGCGCGAGGACGGCGTGCCGGGGCGCGAGCCGCAGCACGTGGTGGAGCGCGGCGAGCTCGTCCTCGCGCTCGCCCTTGCCCTCGTCCGCATGGGCGGAGCGCGCGTTCCCGTTCGACGAGGTCGCGGAGCCCGGGACGGTCAGGGCCAGGTCGAGCAGGATGCAGTGGACGTCGTCCGTGAGCAGCCGCTCGGCCTCGGTGAGGTTGCGGGCGGTGCGGATGCGGATGGGCTTGCCCGCGGAGTCGAGCAGCTCGGGAACGGTCAGCGAGCCCGCCGGGTCGTCCTCGATCACCAGCAGGGTGAGTCCGGAGCCAGGGCCCGAGCCGTTGCCCTTGTCGGTTGTGGGACGGTCGGAGGCCGCCGGGTCGTGGGCGGGGGCCCCGGCGTCGTGGGTGGGCGCCGCCGTGTCGTACGGGGGCGCCGCATGAGCCTGACCGCCTTCCGCGGCCGGGATCGCTCTCTGCCGCGGTATGGGTACGGGCATCGCTTGGTTCCTTCCCTCCCCCCGAGGGCATGGTGCCGCGCAGGTCGACGCGGCACCGACGGGGACCCTAGCGGTAGCCGCGCCTCCATTGGAATGGCGCGCGGCAAACAGCCACCGTCATATGCCGCATCCAGGAACGCAATTGGGCACGGCACGGTCCCGCCAGGGATGACGAACATCACGCCGGGAGGGTTGAGCGGGGCGGCCCGGGGTGCGCTGGGTCACACCGGATGCCCGGCACCCGACGCACATCGGGTGCCGGCTGCCGTCCGGGCCGCCGCGCGGACTACTTGTCGGGGCGTACGACCCCGAGGATCTGCATCGACCCCGCGCCCGCGATGGTCACGTCCCGGCCCGGACGCGGCGCGTGCACGATGGCGCCGTCGCCCAGGTACATGCCGACGTGGCTCGCGTCCGCGTGGTAGATGATCAGGTCGCCGGGGCGCATGTTCTTGATGTCGACGCGCGGCAGCTGCTTCCACTGCTCCTGCGAGGTGCGCGGAATGCCGCGCCCCGCCGCACTCCAGGCCTTCGAGGTGAGCCCCGAGCAGTCGTACGAACCCGGGCCCTCGGCACCCCACACGTACGGCTTGCCGATCTGGGCGGTGGCGAACGCGATGGCCTTCTTGCCACGGGCCGACGCGTCGCCGCCGACGTCCTTCAGGACGCCGGAACTCACCCACGCCGACTGCTTCTTGCGGGCGGCGGCCTCCTCCATCTTGCGCAGCCGCTCCCGCTCCTCCTTCTCCAGCGTCGACTCGATCTTCTCGGCGTCCGCGATCTTCTTCTTTATCTTCTTCTTCGACGCGGCCTTCGCCTTGCGGTTGGCTTCCAGCTTCTTCCAGCGGGCGGTGGCGTCCTTGGCGTAGACCCGCAGGTCGTCCTGCGTCCGCTCCAGCTCGGTCAGCATGCCCTTGGTGGCCTTCTCGCCCTGCCGCATGCGCCCGGCACCGTCCAGGAACTGGCCCGGGCTGTCGCTGAGCATCAGCTGGGCCTCCCTCGGCATGCCGCCGCCGCGGTACTGCGCGCGGGCCGCGGCGCCCGCGCGGGCCTTCAGCTTCTTGACCTTCGCCTGGCCCTCGGCGATGTCCTTGGCCAGCTTCACGATCTGCTCGGACTGCTTGTCGGCCTTCTCCTCGGCCGCGTTGTACGCGTCCGTGGCCACGCCCGCGTCGTGGTAGAGCTCGTCGATCTCCTTGCGGATCTCTTCGAGGGACTTGTCCGTCCGGGGCGTCGGGTCGGCGGGAGCACTCGCCGGGCTCGCAAAGGCCGTCCCCGGTGCCGCCAGCACCGTCGCCGCGCAGATCAGCGCCACGGCCGTCGCCGTCGAGTATCGCTTGCCAGTCACGCTCCGCCACCCCCAAAGCTGATTTACCGTCAGTAACTTTTGGTCGCCATCGGGATGGTGCCATGCCGGAGCCCGATTCGACAGAGCCCGTCAGCCACTTGGATCCCCCCACTCGCCCCATGTGACGAACAGCACGCGGAGATCGTTCCCCGCAGGTCACCGCGGCACGATTGCGGGCGGGGCGCCGGACTGTGCCGAAGGGCCGGGCGCAACCCTCGTACGACACCCGGGTGTTCGCACCGCCGACGGCCGGGCCCCGACGCGCTCCCCGCCCCTCCGCGGCGCCGCTTCAGTCCGCCCGAGGCGCCAAGGCCGCCCACCTCACGGTCACTTCCCCCTGTCGCCACCGCGAAGTCCCGTCGAGCACCGGCCAGTCGGCGGCCAGGTCCCGCACCGCCCTGATCCACCGCTGCCGCGCCCCGTACGAGGCGTAGGGCGCCGCGGCCGCCCAGGCCCGGTCGAAGTCCCGCAGGAACGCGTGCACGGGCTCGCCGGGCACGTTCCGGTGGATCAGCGCCTTCGGGAGGCGTTCGGCGAGGTCGGAGGGTTGCTCCAGGGAGCCGAGCCGCGTCGCGAAGGTCACCGTGCGCGGCCCCTCGGGCCCGAGCGCGACCCACACGTGCCGCCGCCCGATCTCGTCGCAGGTGCCCTCGACGAGCAGTCCGCCGGGAGCGAGCCGGGCGCACAGCCGCTCCCAGACGGCGGCGACCTGCTCCTCGTCGTACTGCCGCAGGACGTTCGCGGCCCGGATCAGGACGGGGTCGGCGCCGGACAGCGGCACCTCGAAGCCGCCGTGCCGGAAGGAGAGCCCTTCGCGCGCGTAGGGCGCGGCGCCCGCGACCCGGGCCGGATCGATCTCGATGCCGACCACGCGCGCGCGTGGGGCGGCGGTACGGAGCCGGAGCAGCAGCTCGACGGCGGTCCAGGGGGAGGCGCCGTACCCGAGGTCGACGGCGACGGGGTCCGCGGCGCGGCGCAGCGCGGCGCCGTGGGAGGCGGCGATCCAGCGGTCCATGCGGCGCAGCCGGTTCGGGTTCGTGGTCCCGCGCGTCACCGTTCCCACGGGGCGGGAAGGGGTGCGTGGGGCCATGGGAGAAGGGTATGCGGGGACAACAGTTGAGAGGCGCAGCGTAATGCTTTGGCAAAAACGGGAAGAGTGGCCCTCAGGTGGAAATGGAGCAGCCGCTTCCAGTGTTCCTCCTCCGGAGGACCGTACGCCCTCCCTGTAGTCATGCCCGTACGCAAGGAGGACCGCCACGTGAGCCAGTACGTGTCCAGGCTCGGGCGTCGCTCCCAGGCGGCCCCGTCACGCCTCCGCATCCCCGGGATTCCCGGCATCCCCAGCACCCACCGGCGCCCCCGCCGCGTGGCCATGCTGAGCGTGCACACCTCGCCGCTGCACCAGCCGGGCACGGGGGACGCGGGCGGCATGAACGTCTACATCGTCGAGCTCGCCAAGCGCCTCGCCGCGATCAACGTCGAGGTCGAGATCTTCACCCGCGCCACCACCGGCGGACTCCCGCCCGCCGTGGACCTGGCGCCCGGCGTCCTGGTGCGCCACGTCGACGCGGGTCCCTACGAAGGACTCGCCAAGGAAGAGCTGCCGGCCCAGCTCTGCGCCTTCACGCACGGCGTCATGCAGGCCTGGGCGGGCCACCGCCCCGGCTACTACGACCTGGTCCACTCCCACTACTGGCTCTCCGGCCACGTCGGCTGGCTCGCCGCCGAACGGTGGGGCGTCCCCCTCGTCCACGCCATGCACACCATGGCGAAGGTCAAGAACGCGGCGCTCGCCGACGGCGACACCCCCGAGCCCGCCGCCCGCGTCATCGGCGAGACGCAGATCGTCCGCGCCGCCGACCGCCTCATCGCCAACACCGCCGAAGAGGCCGACGAGCTCGTACGCCACTACGAGGCCGAGCCCGGCAAGGTCGCCGTCGTCCACCCCGGCGTCAACCTCGACCGCTTCCGGCCCGCCGACGGACGCGCCGCGGCCCGGCACCGCCTGGGCCTGCCCCAGAACGCCCTCGTGCCGCTCTTCGCGGGCCGCATCCAGCCGCTGAAGGCCCCCGACCTGCTGCTCCGCGCGGTCGCCGTCCTGCTGGACGAGCGCCCGGCGCTGCGCTCGAACATCGTCGTCCCCATAGTGGGCGGCCCGAGCGGCAGCGGCCTCGCGAAGCCCGAAGGGCTGCAGAAGCTCGCCGCGAGGCTGGGGATCGCGGACGTGGTCCGCTTCCAGCCGCCGGTCGGCCAGGAGCAGCTCGCGGACTGGTTCAGGGCGGCGTCGGTCCTGGTGATGCCCTCCTACAGCGAGTCCTTCGGCCTGGTCGCCATCGAGGCGCAGGCCGCGGGCACGCCGGTCCTCGCGGCCTCGGTGGGCGGTCTGCCCGTCGCCGTGCGCGACGAGGTGACCGGATTCCTGATCGACGGCCACGAACCGGCCCACTACGCGCGCGTGCTGCGCGACTTCGCCGACCGTCCCCACCTTGTGGACAGCATGGGCGAGGCCGCGACCCGGCACGCGCAGTCCTTCGGCTGGGACACGGCGGCGTCCGCCACGGCGGACGTCTACACCGCCGCGATGCACGACTTCCGCACGGCTCAGCGTCACGTACGCTCGCACCATGGCTGATCAGGCGGAGACCGCGGCGATCATCGAGCGGACCCTGGACGAGGCCGGGCTCGCATGGGAGAGCACCGAGCCCGGCTCGTACGTGGTGAAGCTCCCGGGCACCCGGAAACTCTCCACGACCCTCTCGCTGCGGGCCGGCAACCACTCCCTCTCCCTGAACGCGTTCGTGATCCGGCACCCCGACGAGAACCACGAGGCGGTGCACCGCTGGCTGCTGGAGCGGAACCTCCGCCTCTACGGGGTCAGTTACGCGATCGACTCCCTCGGCGACATCTACCTCGCCGGCAAGCTCCCGCTCTCCGCGGTCACCCCCGCCGAACTGGACCGCCTCCTCGGCTCGGTCCTCTCCGCATCGGACGACTCCTTCAACACGCTCCTGGAGCTCGGCTTCGCGTCGGCGATCCGCAAGGAGTACGAGTGGAGGATCTCCCGGGGGGAGTCGACGCGGAACCTTGATGCGTTCACGCATCTGACTCGCCCCGGGGCGTAGGCGAGGGGGGCTTGGCGGGATCCTCCCGCCGGGCACACGTACGGCTCGCCCGCTCCCACCCGGCCGGTCGCCCCATGCTCCTTGCTCCTTGCCCCTTGCCTCGCACCGTGCGGTGGGCGGCAGGCCCGCTGCTGTGGGGTGGCCTGCTGGCGTTGAGTGCGGGCCGCGGTCCGGTGGGTTGCTTTCCCGCCGCTGCGCGGCGTTCCCCCCCACCGGCCCACCCGTTTGCACCGCACCGCACCGCACGGTGAGCGGCAACTCCCTTCGCCGCGCGGCGCTTTGCTCCGTACCGCCCGGTCGCCCGGGGGTCGACAACCCCCGCCGCCGCTCGGCGACTTGCCCGGTCGCTCACCCCGGCGCCCCCACCCCCACCCCCACCCCCTTCCGTCCAGCGCGACGCCATGGCATGCTCCGGGCCCATCAAGTCATCGCAAACATGAACTCCATTCACATCTGTGGACGATGGATGATGGAAGGCGGCGGCACCATGGACCAGCACCCCGGCAGGCTCAGCACCCCCCACAGTCCCCACGGCCCCCACACCCCCCACGCCCCCAGCAGGCGCACCCTCCTGACCGGCGCGATAGCCGCGGTCGCAGCCGGGGCGGCGGCCACCGCGACCGCCACCGGCACCGCCCACGCCGTCACCCCCGCCCCCGCCCCATCTCCATCCCAAACCCCCACCCTCTGGCGGGAGTTCATCGCCAACCCCTGCACCCACCCCCAGATCCCCTACATCGGCCGAGCCGGATTCCGTACGGGAGGACGCGCCCTCCCCGACAGTTCCCCCCACTCCATGGACGCCCGCCACCACGGCGTCCACCCCGGCACCGATTCCGACTCCGCCCCGGCCATCAACCGCGCCCTCGCCGAGGCGGGCCGCAGGGGCGGCGGGACCGTGGTCCTGCAGCCCGGCACCTACCGCGTCGACGACGTCATCCGCATCGCCCACGACAACGTCACCCTCCGCGGCGCGGGCAGCGCCCGCACCACCCTCCTCGCGACGAAGAGCCTCACCGAGCTGATCGGCCCCTACGGGTCCCGCTACGGCGGCGACAAGTCCAGCTGGTCCTGGGCCGGCGGCCTCATCTGGCTCTGTCCGCAGGAGCGTTGGGAAGAGCTCACCGGTGCCATCAGGGCGAAGGACTGGCCCTTCGAGGGCTGGACCGGCAACAAGCGCGACGTTTGGGAGAGCCTGACCACCGTCCGCCCTGCCCACCGTGGTTCCTGGTCCGTGGCCGTCGCCGACATCTCCCGCCTGCGCAAGGGGGACCTCGTGCTCCTGCGTCTGGCCGACGACCCCGGCCACACGCTCCTCGAGCACATGGCGGGCGGCGGCGCGGGCCCGGAGGCGTACACCTGGGACGACAAGACGAAGCTCACCTCGTACGTCCCCTACGAGTGGCCCGTACGGATCGCCGCCGTCGACCGCGCCGAGCGCCGGGTCACCTTCGAGCGGCCGCTCCCCCTGGACGTACGCCCGGAGTGGGATCCCCGGCTGACCACCCACGTCACGGCGCTGACCGGCTCCGGAGTGGCGGGCCTGACGCTGGAGGCCGTGGAGACGCCGCAGTCCCCGCACCTCCTTGACAAGGGGTACAACGGGATCACCTTCCAGTGCGCGTACGACTGCTGGGCCGACGACGTCGTCGTACGCCACGTCGACAACGGCTTCGGACTCGTCGCCGCCTCCGCCTGCACCCTGCGCCGCACCCGCGTGGCGGGCCGCGGCGCCCACCACCCGTACTTCTGCCGCGAGGGCTCGCACGACAACCTCGTCGAGGACTTCGTGATCGAGAAGCGCACGGCACCGGCCCCCGCGGGCACCCAGCTGCACGGCATCAACGTCGAGGGCCTCTCCTCCCACAACGTCTGGTCGCGGGGCCGCATGGAGATGGGCACGTTCGACTCGCACCGCGGGATGCCCTTCGCCAACGTACGTACGGACATCACGGTCGAGAACGACGGCAGGCACGGCGGCGACGCGAGCGCGGGCCCCCTCTTCGGCGCCCGCTTCACGCACTGGAACATCCGCGTCACCAACGAACGCGCCGGCCTGATGAAGATCGACGGCCTCGCGCCGTACAGCGCGACGGTCGGCCTCAACACGGTCCGCGAGTTCGACCAGACCGACGTCCCCGACTTCACCGGCGACCTGCACGCCCGCCTGGAGCTCTACGGCACTATGGACGCGGTGCGCCCACGGAATCTGTACGAGGCGCAGCGGGACCTGCCGAACGGCCGGTATCCGCGGACCTGACGTCGGCGGGCGCGGCGGGCACGGCGGTCGCGGCGGCCGGGACGGTCGCGACGGCCGCCACCGCACCGGCGACCTCCGCCGCCGCGACCGGCCCCGCCGGACCCACCGGGTCGACGGGCCCGACCGGCACGACCGTCTGGGCGGAGAACTCGGGGGACGCGTCGTCGAGCCCCCGCATGAGCCCCCAGTACCCGAGCGCCGCCACCGTCCCGAGCACCGCGCACGCCGCCCAGAGCCACTCCGCCCCGAACCGGTCGATCATGAAGCCGGACATCAGCGGGGCGACGAGAGCGGCCACGGACCACGAGAGCGTGTACATGCCCTGGTAGCGGCCGCGCCCGTGGGTGGGGGAGAGGCGCACGACCAGGCCCGTCTGGGTCGGCGCGTTGACGATCTCGGCGAGCGTCCACACGCACACCGTCAGCGCGAAGACCCCGACCGACCCGGCGAACGCGGTGAGCCCGAAGCCGTACCCGGCGAGGACCGAGGAGATCACCAACAGCCGTCGCGGGTCCCGGTGTTCGATGAACCGGGTGACGGGGATCTGGAGGGCGACGATCAGCACGCCGTTGACGGCGATCGCGACACCGTAGTCGGCGGGCGTGAAGCCCGCCTCGCCCATGGCGACCGGCAGCCCCACCGAACCCTGCTGGAAGATCAGCGCGACGAGGAAGGAGAGCCCGACCACGCCCATGAACCGGCCGTCCCGCAGGACGGTGCCGAGGCCGACCGCCGGCTCCGCCGCCTTCTCCAGGGCCGTCCGCACGGGCCGGGACTCCGGCAGCTTCACGAAGACGACGATCGCGCAGGCCATCGTCATGACGGCCTCGATCAGGAAGCCGGCGCGGTAGCTGTACGAGGCGATGAACCCGGCGCCCGCCGAGGAGACGGCGAAGCCGAGGTTGATGGCCCAGTAGTTGAGGGAGAAGGCCCGCACACGGTCCTCGGGGCGCACGATGTCCGCCATCATCGCCTGGACGGCGGGCCGGGACGCGTTGCTCGCCATGCCGACGGCGAAGGCGACGCCCGCGATCGCCACGGGGTGCTCCATGAAGCCGAGCACCGCCACGGACACGGCCGTGGAGGCCTGCGCGATCAGCAGCGTGGGCCGCCGTCCGAGCCGGTCGGTCATCACGCCCGCGCCGAGCGAGGAGACGACGCCGCCGAGCCCGTGGAGGGCGGCGACGAGCCCCGCGTACGACGCCGAGTAGCCCCGCTCCAAGGTCAGGTACAAGGCCATGAAGGTGGCGACGAAAGCCCCGAGCCGGTTGACCAGGGTGCTCGTCCACAGCCACCAGAAGGCGCGGGGCAGGCCCGAGACGCTCTCGCTGATCGCGCGTCTCACGGCGGTGAACGGCATGGTGATCCCCCGGAATGCGTCAGTATGTGTAAGTGGCTCCTAAGGCATGTGAACGTTACGAGTCCAAGGTCCCGGCCCGCCACCCAATTGACGGGAGCCGTCAACTGGCACGTCGTCCCGCCCGCGTCTCACCCCCGCGCCCGCGCGCGCGGTGCGCCCCCGGGTTCGATTACGCTCAGAGGCATGGCCGACGCACCGTACAAGCTGATCCTCCTCCGCCACGGCGAGAGCGAATGGAACGCGAAGAACCTGTTCACCGGCTGGGTGGACGTCAACCTCAACGAGAAGGGCGAGAAGGAGGCGGTCCGCGGCGGTGAGCTGCTGAAGGACGCCGGCCTGCTCCCCGACGTGGTCCACACGTCGCTCCAGAAGCGCGCGATCCGCACCGCGCAGCTCGCCCTGGAGTCCGCCGACCGCCACTGGATCCCGGTCCACCGCTCCTGGCGCCTGAACGAGCGCCACTACGGTGCCCTCCAGGGCAAGGACAAGGCCCAGACGCTCGCCGAGTTCGGCGAGGAGCAGTTCATGCTGTGGCGTCGCTCCTACGACACCCCGCCGCCGGCGCTCGACCGCGACGCGGAGTACTCGCAGTTCTCCGACCCCCGCTACGCGACGCTCCCGCCCGAGCTGCGCCCCCAGACGGAGTGCCTGAAGGACGTCGTCGTCCGCATGCTCCCGTACTGGTTCGACGGCATCGTCCCCGACCTCCTCACCGGCAGGACGGTCCTGGTCGCGGCGCACGGCAACTCGCTGCGCGCCCTGGTCAAGCACCTGGACGGCATCTCCGACGAGGACATCGCGGGCCTGAACATCCCCACGGGCATCCCGCTCTCCTACGAGCTCGACGCCGAGTTCAAGCCCCTCAACCCGGGCGGCACCTACCTCGACCCGGACGCCGCGAAGGCGGCGATCGAGGCGGTCAAGAACCAGGGCAAGAAGAAGTAGCCCCACCGCTTCCAGCCCCCACCGCTGCCAGCCCCCCACCTGCGGTTCTCCGCCGGTGGGGGGCCGCTCTGTCCGGCGGGCTGGATCCGCCGGGCCGGTGAACGGAAAACGTGTCGCACGGCGTGGGCGGCGTCGGGATACTGCCGCGGTGACCGCTACCGCGCTGCCTCAACTCCTTCGCCCTCGTGCCCTGAAGCCCGGAGACCTCGTCGTCGTCGCGTCGCTGTCCGGGCCGCTGCACGCCCGGTACGAGCCCGACCTCGAGCAGGCGGTGGGCGTACTCGAGCGGATGGGGTTCCGCGTGCGTCGGGCACCGCTCCTCGAAGCGGGGCGGCACCATTGGTGGAGTGCGGCGACACCGGCGGAGACCGCCGGGGAACTCAACGCACTTCTGCGGGATCCTGAGGTGCGGGCCATCGTCGCGCATGACGGCGGCAGCTCAGCGCTCGGCTACCTCGACCTGATCGACGTCGAGGCGATCAGGTCCGACCCCAAGCCGATCCTCGGCCACAGCGACATCTCACTGCTGCACCTCGTGCTCTTCGCGCGCACGGGGCTGGTCGGCTTCCACACCGACCTGGCCACTCCAGGACTCGGCGGGCACTGGCAGACCGCCCCCGCGGCACGCCGGGCGGAGCTCGAACGGCTCTACTCGACGCTGCTGACCGGTACGGAGGCGATCGGTGCGCTGCCGGCCACCCCGTCGTGGGAGTGCTGGCGTGCCGGTCGCGCCGAGGGACGCCTGATCGGCGGGCTGCTCAATCGCCTCGTGCTGACGCAGGCGACGCGTTACGCGCTGCCGCTCGAACGGTTCGACGGCGCGGTGCTGTTCTGGGAGGAGATGGGGGCCCAGGCAGCGCATGTGTGGAGCTATCTGCAGGTGCTGCGGCACAGCGGCGTCCTCGACCGCATCTCCGGCATGGTCGTGGGCGTCCCGTACGCGATCGACGGACTCGACTCGCCCGACGCGTCCCCGCCCCTGCCCGAGTTGGTCCTCGACGTCCTCGGCGACCGCGACATCCCCGTGCTGGGCAACGTCGAGTTCGGACACGCCGGCCCGAACCTCCCGATGCCCGTCGGTACGCGCGTCGCCCTCGACGCGCGACAGCGGACCTTGGCCCTGCTCGAACCCGCGGTACGCCCGCTCACGGAGACCGGACCGGGAGACTGAGCGCCGCGACGGATGCTGCCGGCCGGTCGGTGACCGCTCCGGGGTCCCGCCTCCTACGCCTCCCCGTCACGTCCCGAAGACCCCACCGGCGACGCCCCCTTGAGTCTCCTTTGTGCCTGGAGGATCAGGGCTTCCCGGGCCTCGCGGTGCTGGGTGATGAGGTCGGTCACGTGGGGGCCGTCCAGGTGTGCGCCGCCGTGTGCCTCGTCGCACATCGGGAGCAGGGACCTGCGCATACCGCGGGCCGCCACGCGCAGGGGGTCCGACCGGTCGCCGGTGAGCAGGGCGATCAGCTGGGACTGTTCGTGCAGGGACTCGTAGGCCTCCAGCGCCGCCGTCGCCATCGCGTCGAGAGCGTCCGTGTCCGCACCGTCCGCACCGTCCGCACTGCCCGCACTGCCCGCGCCGCCCGAGGCCCCCGCGTCCCGCGCACGGCGCCACCGCAGCAGCGCCCTCAGCGCGCGGTCGGCCGTCGCCAGATACTCCGCGAGTCCGGTCAGCAGTGCCTCGTCCCAGCGGACCGCCAACTGCCGTCTGTGCACGGCGTGTTCCCGCCACGCCTGCAGCAGGGCGCCGGCCACGGCGCCCACCACCGTGGAGACGGTACCCACCCACAGGACGTCCACCGGCCGAGCGTATCGGCCGGTGGGTTCCCGCGGTCCTATCGCGTGAAGTTCAGGTACTTCCACGCCCCGTACGTCGTCGAGTTGACGTTGTCGCCCGACGTCGCGTTCACGTACGCCGAGCGGATCCGGGCGCGGATGCCCGACTGGCCCGGGGCCTCCAGGCGGACCGTGGAGGTGCCGTCGGGGGCGAGGGCGAAGTACTGGGAGCCGGTCGCGTGCCACTTGTGGTCGGCGCCGTACACCTGGACCTCGAAGCGCTGCTTGCGGCCCTTGTAGTACGTCATCGTCGTCGCGAGCTGCGGGTCGGTGTTCTTGTGGAAGTAGTGGTACTTCGTGGAGCCGATCTTCCCCGTCTTGTAGTGCCTGGAGACGGTGCCGGAGATCTTGACCCTGGCGTACGCCGTGGACGTGGCCGACGCGGAGGCCGAGCGCGCGTCTCCGGAGAAGACCGCGGTCACCTTCGTGTCCCGCTTCATGTCGAGTGTCGCCGACAGGTTGCCGTGCGAGTTGACCGTGCCCTTCTTGACCAGCTTCTTCGGCTTGTCGCCGCCGTAGGGGTCGGCCCAGATCTCGACGGTGCGGTTCTTGTACGTGCTGCCGAGGTGTGCCGTGAAGGGGACGTCCGCCCCGTAGGAGTACGTCTTCTTGTTGTTGTTCAGGGTCAGCGTGGACTTGGAGCGCGAGACCGTCACCGACGCCGACTTGCTCGCCGCGGCGTGCGTGACGTCTCCCGCGTACGTGACCTTGTACGTCACCTTGCCGCCCGCCGGCGGGCTGTCGGTGAAGGAGAAGGAGCCGTCCGCCTTGGTCTTGGTGCCCGGCAGCGCCTTGCCGGGGGCCGGCGACTCCACGTCCGTGCGCGTGACCGACAGGGGCGTCCCGGCCGGCAGCGGCACTGTGTCCGTGAGCTTGCCGGTGACGGTCAGGGGCTTGGCGCGGGGCGCTTTCTCCGGAGCGGTCACCGTCAGCGTCGGCAGGGACTTGCCCGGCTCGGCCATGGTGCGCAGCGAGAAGGTGCCGTACGAGTTCACGGACACCGCGAAGAGGTGGCTGTCGTCCGGGGCCCAGGCGAGGGCCGCCGGCACCAGCTCGTCGGCGCCGCTGGTGTTGCCGGTGTTCGGGAAGTCGTACTCCCGCACCGGCACCTTCACGCCCGGCTGGTAGATGTGCACGTCGGGGTCGTAGATGGAGTCGCTGCCGCCCGCGATCGTGCCGTCGGAGGCGATGGCCACGGCGTTCGGGTAGGCGTCCGTGGGATAGGCCGTCTCCTGGGAGAGGTCCTTGGTGGAGTACGCGGGGAAGGAGTAGCCGAACCCGTCCCCCCAGGTGGTGAGCACCTGCTCGCCGTCCGGCGTCAGGTCCAGCTGCTTGAAGTTGCCGGTCAGGTTCTTCGTCGTGCGCAGGACGGGCTCGGCGCCCGAGACGTCGTACACCGCGATGTCGGCCCAGGTGTTGCCGCGCTCGCCGGCCACCAGGACGCCGGGCGCCTTCGGGTCCGCGCCGAGCAGCGGCACGCCGTCCCAGTCGACGCCAGGGGCCTCGACGAGCTTCACCGCGGGCTCGTCGCCGGAGGTGCCGGACGGGTCCAGCGAGCCGAGGCCGCCCTCGTAGCCGAACCACACCTTGCCGTCGACCGTCTCCAGCGTGGCCGGGCCCTTCGCGCCCGCGAGGTCGTAGCTCGCCGTCTGCGTGTACGTGTCGGTCTCCACGGACACGATGCGGTTCTTGTCGGAGACCGCCGCGTACACCTGCTTGGAGTCCGCGGAGAGGGTGAGGCCGGAGACGCCCGGCAGGCCGGTGAGCGTGCCCTCGACCTTGCCCGCGTAGTCCGTGACGACGATCTTGCCGACGAGCGGGTCGGAGACGTACACCCGGCGGTGGACGCCGTCGACGACGATGTCCCCGACCGCGGAGACCGGCAGGACCTCGGCGGAGTCGGCCGCGGCGGTGCCCGCCGTGCCGGCCGTCAGGACCACCGAACCGAAGATGACCGCGAGCGCCGTCGCGGTCGAGATGCTGCGCGTGCGCACAGTGATGTGACCCCCCACATGAATGCGGCCGGGCTGTGCGCCCTGGCCGCCTGATCCCCCGTCACGGCGCAGGGTATGGCATGTCTGTGACAGTTGTGGAGGGAGTTTCACAAGTGGGATGCGGAGAAGGGAGAGCCGGGCGGGGTCACCGCGTCCCCGGACTCCCGCCGCCGCCCCCGCTCCCGCCACCCGCCTCCGAGTCCGAGATGCCCCGCGCCAGGTCCGTGACGACGTCCTGGACGCCCTGGCCGAAGTCCGTCGGGGCCACCAGGATGCCGAAGACCAGCACCACGGTCATGGTCAGGAGCGTGTCCGAGCGTGAGCGGGCCTGCACCTTCCTGCGCAGCAGGATGACGATGACGACGGCCAGGAGAAACGCGAGATCGATCGACAGGACCACTGGGCCACCCCTCCCGACAGGAGCGAACACCCGGAACACCCGGACATTCCTGTGTAGCCCGGCCGGAGTGACGCGGTGGGGCACTTCCCTGTACTTGGCAGCAAAGCGCTCATGCGGGGCCGGATCGGCGCGCGGGCAGGGGCGAATTCACGCCCCGCCCGCGCCGTGGCCGCGGCCACGCGCGCGTGCGCCGTTGACGCGCCCCGTCCTCGTGGGCATGGAATGGGCAACAGGCAGTACGCCGGTACGCCTTCGAGGAGGAGACCATGGCCGAGTCCCCTACGCGCGAATCCGTCCCACAGCAGCCCGCCGACACACCGGGCCTGCCCGCGCTCGTGCTGCTGGGCGCCTGCGGCTGCGGCCCGGGCTGCGGCTGCGGCTGCCAGTCCGGCGGCTCCTGCCAGTGCGGCGGCGGCTGCGGATGACCCGCTGACCGACAGAGCTGTGCCCCGCGCGACGACCTGACGTCGGGCGGGGCACGCACGCGTGCGGCGGGGGAGCCGGGGCCCGCGCCCCCGCCGCCGGCCGGGCGCCTACGCCCCCTCCACCGGCGCCCCCGTCGGCTGGATCTCGTCCGCGTGCTCGCCGGTGACCAGGTACACGACGCGCTTCGCCACCGACACCGCGTGGTCCGCGAAGCGCTCGTAGTAGCGGCCGAGGAGCGTCACGTCGACGGCCGTCTCGATGCCGTGCTTCCAGCGGTCGTCCATCAGGTGCTGGAAGAGCGTGCGGTGCAGCTGGTCCATCTCGTCGTCGTCCTGCTCCAGCTGGAGCGCCAGGTCGACGTCCTTGGTGATGATGACCTCCGCCGCCTTCGCCATCAGGCGCTGCGCGAGCTGGCCCATCTCCAGGATGGTGGCGTGCAGGTCCCGCGGCACCGCCGAGTCGGGGAAACGGAGCCTCGTCAGCTTCGCGACGTGCTGGGCGAGGTCGCCCGAGCGCTCCAGGTCGGCGCTCATCCGCAGCGAGGTGACGACGATGCGCAGGTCGGTGGCGACCGGCTGCTGCCTGGCGAGCAGGGCTATCGCGCGCGCCTCCAGGTCGTGCTGCAGATCGTCGACCTTCTGGTCGGCCGCGATCACGCTCTCGGCCATCTTGAGATCGGCGTCGAGCATGGCCGTCGTGGCGCGCCCGATCGCGGACCCGACCAGGCGGGCCATCTCGACCAGGCTCTCGCCGATCGAGTCAAGTTCCTCGTGGTACGCGTCCCGCATGTGGCTGTCCCTCTCTAGTACGTCTCAGGGGGCTGGCCCCTACGCTCCCACGGTGCGGGCCGGACGCGTCCGTTTCCGGCACCCCACATGAATCGCCACCGTCATCAAGGTGAACTGTGGGCGACGGCGGGCGGCATCCGTGGCAACACCGGTCTTCGGCCGCTCAGGGGAAATGAACCGGTGCCGTCTCCACGGTGAACTCTGGGCGACGAGTGTTCGAGCCCGCACCCGTATGGCTGTGACCGGTGCTTATCCGGCGCATAACCTGGGTGCATGGACGTGAACGCGGCGGTCGCCGCAGCGGCAGCGATCGCCGGGGTGTGCACCGGCGTCATCGCCATGCTGGCGTTCCGATGGAGCGAGCGCGACCAGAAACGCCCCACCCGGACCTCCCTGCACACCGACCCCGTACTGCCGCCGGGCGTGGACACGGTGCTCTCCGTGCTGCGCTCCTCCGCCGTCGTCCTCGACGAGGCCGACAGCGTGGTCAAGGCCAGCTCGGCGGCGTACGCGCTCGGACTCGTGCGCGGCGGGAAGCTCGCCGTCGAACCGATGCTGCAGATGGCCAGGGACACCCGCCGTGACGGGGAGATACGCCAGGTCGAGCTGGACCTGCCCCGGCGCGGCACCGGCCGGGGCGAGGCGCTCGCGGTCTCCGCGCGCGTGGCCCCGCTCGGCTCACGCCTCGTCCTGCTCCTCGTGGAGGACCTCACCGAGGCCCGCCGCATCGAGGCCGTACGGCGCGACTTCGTGGCCAACGTGAGCCACGAGCTGAAGACCCCCGTGGGGGCGCTCTCCCTGCTCTCCGAGGCCGTCATGGACGCCTCGGACGACCCGGAGGCCGTCGAGCGCTTCGCGGGCCGCATGCAGATCGAGGCGACCCGCCTGACCAGCCTCGTCCAGGAGCTCATCGACCTCTCCCGGGTGCAGAACGACGATCCCCTGGAGGACGCCGAACCCGTCCGTGTCGATGAACTGGTGGCGGAGGCGATCGACCGCAGCCGTCACCAGGCCTCCCACAAGCAGATCACCATGGCCTCGGGCGGCACCGCCGACCTGCAGATATGGGGCAACCGCGGCCAGCTCGCGGCGGCCCTCGGCAATCTCGTCGAGAACGCCGTGAACTACTCGCCGGCCCGTACCCGCGTGGGCATCGCCGCCCGCCGGGTCGCCGCGCCGGGCGGAGACATGATCGAGGTCGCCGTCACCGACCAGGGCATCGGCATCTCCGACAAGGACAAGGAGCGCATCTTCGAGCGCTTCTACCGCGTCGACCCGGCCCGCTCACGGGCCACCGGCGGTACCGGCCTCGGCCTCGCCATCGTCAAGCACGTGGCCGCCTCGCACGGCGGGGAGGTCACCGTGTGGAGCTCCGAGGGACAGGGCTCCACGTTCACCCTGCGGCTGCCGGAGGCGGCCGCGCACCGCGACCGCGGAACAGGTCACGGCGGCGGACTCGACGAAGAGACCGCCCAGTCCGACGAGACCACTTCGTACGAACCCATTCCTGCCCCGGAGGTCCTTCCGTGACCCGAGTGCTCGTCGTCGAGGACGAGGAATCCTTCAGCGACGCTCTGTCCTACATGCTCCGCAAGGAGGGCTTCGAAGTCGCCATCGCGGCGACGGGCCCGGACGGACTCGACGAATTCGAGCGCAACGGCGCCGACCTCGTCCTGCTCGACCTGATGCTGCCCGGCCTGCCCGGCACCGAGGTCTGCCGCCAGCTGCGCAGCCGTTCCAACGTCCCGGTGATCATGGTGACCGCCAAGGACAGCGAGATCGACAAGGTCGTCGGCCTGGAGATAGGAGCCGATGACTACGTCACCAAGCCCTTCTCCTCGCGCGAACTGGTCGCCCGCATCCGCGCGGTCCTGCGCCGCAGGGGCGAGCCCGAGGAGGTCACCCCGCAGGCCCTGGAGGCGGGACCGGTCCGCATGGACGTCGACCGCCACGTGGTCACGGTCTCCGGCTCCAAGGTCGACCTGCCCCTGAAGGAGTTCGACCTCCTGGAGATGCTCCTGCGCAACGCGGGCCGCGTGCTGACCCGCATGCAGCTCATCGACCGGGTCTGGGGCGCCGACTACGTGGGCGACACCAAGACCCTCGACGTCCACGTGAAGCGCCTGCGCGCCAAGATCGAGCCGGACCCGGGGGCGCCGCGCTACCTGGTCACGGTGCGGGGCCTGGGCTACAAGTTCGAGCCGTAAACAGCGGCTCACGAAGAAGGGCGGGACCCCGGTGGGGTCCCGCCCTTCTTCGTACGTACCGTGCGTTGACGTACGGCGTACCGAGATCAGTGCTCCGTGCCGGTCCCGGCACCCGCACCGTGCGAGGCGTCGCCCGACGGGTCGCCGGCGGCGCCGGACGCGTCCGTGCCCGCTTCCCCGGACGGCTTGCCCGAGGGGTTGCCGGACGGGTCGGTGGAGGCACCCGTCGACGGCTTGCCGGACTCTCCCGGCTTGCCGGACTGGCCGGGCTTCGCGGGCTTGGACGGCTTGCCGTCGGGGGCCTGCGGCAGCTCGCTCGGGCCCCACTTGCTGAAGTAGCTCTCGGCGGGGACGACGAACGCCTGCATCTTCACGTCGCCGGTGCTGCTGAAGGAGAACGTGACCGGCTGCGCGTTGCCGTCCTTGACGGCCTCGCGGCTGGCGTCCAGGACCGCCGAGGCGTTGTCCTTGCCGCCGATGACGATGGAGCCGCCGGCCGGAATGGTCAGCGGACCGTTCGGCTTGGAGTCCTTGTCGTCCTTGCCGGGCGTGAGCTTGGCCTTCTTGGGCGTGCCGTCGACCGAGATGGCTTCCAGGGTCTGCGGCTTGTCACCGGTGTTGAAGATCGTGGCGGCGACCGCGGCCGGGCCCGTGGACTGCAGGTCGGGCTGCGTGATGACCATGGCGTTCTGGATCTTGATGTCGCCGACGGAGGTCGCGGCGTTGTCCGGCTTGACCTCCATCGTCTGAGCGTTGTTGCCTGCCGCGCACGCGGACAGCGAGGCAAGCGAGAACGCGAGGGCGGTGGCGGCGAGGGCGCCGCGTCGAAGGCTGCGGCTCACGGCGGCGGCAACTCCTTGAACGTGGGCGGTACAGGACGGTCGGACGGCGGTAAAGCCGTCCTAAGGGTGTGTCAGCGCGCTTACATTACCGAGCCGTTCCGGTGCCGCCGCACCCGACCCGCCCCTTAGCGCCCCCGACCCACCTCCGGGGCTCGGGAGCCTCCGCGGGCATCCTGTGCCACATCCGTCCCATTGGCCCCTCGGCCGCCATTCACATAAGTGCCGTCAAGGGCTCGCGCGGCCCGCCTTGCGGATTTCCGGTAAGGAATGCATGGGGGTCCGGGAAATTGATCATCCACCGGCGTGATCAATTCGGGAATCGCGTCGGACGTCACTCGGCACGCCTCTTCGTCCACCGAACGGAGTAGCGAAAGTCCGCCGTCCGGAACCGCGCAAACCGGGACGTTCGGCCGCTTGGCGCACTCTTGAGGGGGCTGTGACGGGCATGTTTCCGGTTCCCCGGAGAGCGGCTCCGACCTGCGAATACCCCGTTCCGGAGGGCCCGCGCAGCACGTTCCTGTTGCTGTTGTCAAGCCCCGAGATATGCCCTGACCTGCGAAAACGCCATTCAGAAGAGGCGATTCTCGTGTTAGGATGGATAGCCACGGAAGGGGTACCTGTCACATGACGTTCAAGGTTGGCGACACCGTGGTCTATCCCCATCACGGGGCCGCGCTGATCGAGGCCATCGAAACTCGCCAGATCAAAGGCGTGGACAAGACCTACTTGGTGCTGAAGGTCGCCCAGGGCGACCTCACGGTGCGTGTGCCCGCGGACAATGCGGAGTTCGTGGGTGTGCGTGATGTGGTCGGGCAGGACGGCCTCGACCGGGTCTTCGAAGTACTGCGCGCGCCGTACGCCGAAGAGCCCACGAACTGGTCGCGTCGCTACAAGGCGAATCTCGAGAAGCTCGCCTCGGGCGATGTCATCAAGGTCGCGGAAGTCGTGCGTGACCTGTGGCGTCGTGAGCGCGAGCGTGGACTGTCGGCCGGCGAGAAGCGCATGCTCGCCAAGGCCCGCCAGATCCTGGTGAGCGAGCTCGCCCTCGCGGAGAACACCAACGAGGACAAGGCCGAGGCCCTGCTGGACGAGGTCCTCGCGTCCTGACGCGGACGGTCCGAGGCGCATGCCTCGGCAGTTCTCGCGCCGAACTGACGCAGTAATGCCGCGGTGCCCGCTGACCCTTCTTGGAGTCGCCGGGCGCTGCGGCATGTTCGTACCCGGATCGAAAACCTGACTCATCCGGGCAGATGTGGTGAGGCGGCCCCCCGAAGGGACCGTGTTGGGCGTGCCGGGCTCGGCAGCCGATCCGACCGGATGTCACGGAAGGGGTCCGGTCGAGGCTCGCGCCCGGCACTCTCCCCAAGCTCTTCGCTCGAGCAGGGGGCACGCCCAGGCCATACCCACGTCGGCCGAGCACACAAACCTGAACGGAACCGATGTCTAGCGAATCCCGTACCGCGGTGGTCATTCCCGCGGCAGGGCGGGGCGTGCGCCTCGGCCCTGGCGCCCCCAAAGCGCTTCGCGCGCTCAACGGCACCCCGATGCTCATCCACGCCGTGCGCGCCATGGCGGAGTCCCGGGCCGTCTCCCTCGTCGTCGTGGTGGCACCGCCGGACGGCGCCCCCGAGGTCAAGACCCTCCTCGACGACCACGCGCTGCCCGAGCGCACCGACTTCCTCGTCGTGCCCGGCGGCGAGAGCCGGCAGGAGTCCGTGCGGGCCGGCCTTGACGTGCTGCCGCCCGGCTTCGACGTCGTCCTCGTGCACGACGCGGCCCGCCCGCTGGTGCCCGTCGACACCGTCGACGGCGTCATCGAGGCCGTACGCGAAGGGGCGCCCGCCGTGGTCCCCGCGCTGCCCCTGGCCGACACCGTCAAGCAGGTCGAGCCCGCGGACCGCCCCGGACAGCCCGAGCCCGTCGTCGCCACCCCCGAGCGGGCCAGGCTGCGCGCCGTGCAGACCCCGCAGGGCTTCGACCGCGCCACGCTCGTGCGCGCCCACGAGAGCGTCACCGACAACGTCACGGACGACGCGAGCATGGTCGAGCAGCTCGGCCTGCCCGTCGTCGTCGTGCCGGGACACGAGGAGGCCTTCAAGGTGACGCGCCCCCTGGACCTCGTGCTCGCCGAGGCCGTCCTCGCCCGCAGGAGGGCCAACGATGGCTTCTGAGACGCCGCCGTTCCCGCTGCCGCAGGTCGGCATCGGCACCGACATCCACGCCTTCGAAGAGGGCCGCGAGCTGTGGTGCGCGGGCCTGAAGTGGGAGGACCAGGGGCCCGGGCTCGCCGGGCACTCCGACGCCGACGTCGTCGCGCACGCGGCCTGCAACGCGCTGTTCTCCGCCGCGGGCCTCGGCGACCTCGGCGCCCACTTCGGCACCGGACGCCCCGAGTGGTCCGGCGCCTCCGGGCTGACCCTGCTCACCGAGGCGGCCCGGATCGTGCGGGACGCCGGCTTCACCGTCGGCAACGTCGCCGTGCAGGTCATCGGCGACCGCCCGAAGATCGGCAAGCGCAGGGACGAGGCGCAGAAGGTGCTCTCCGAGGCCGCGGGCGCGCCCGTCTCCGTCTCCGGGGCCACCACCGACGGCCTCGGATTCCCGGGCCGTGGCGACGGGCTCGCGGCGATCGCCACCGCGTTGGTCGTACGTACGTCGTCGTGAGGCGCGTGACGGGGTAGTCGTATGCCTCGTACAGGCGAATGCCCCGTACGTCCGGTCCACGAAGGAGTGAGGTACATGTCCGCCGCACTGTCCGACGCACTCAAGGCGCTGCTCGACACCCCCGTCTTCATCAACGTCGCCACCATCCAGCCCGACGGCAGCCCGCAGGTCTCCCCGGTCTGGGTGAAGCGGGACGGGGACGACGTGCTGTTCTCGACGACGGTCGACCGCCGCAAGGAGAAGAACCTGCGGCGCGATCCGCGCGTGACCGTGCTGGTCCAGCCGTTCGACTCCCCGTACACGTACGCCGAGATCCGCGGCACCGCCGAGATGACGACCGAGGGCGGTCAGGAGCTCATCGACGAGCTGTCGCGCAAGTACACCGGCAAGGACTACGCCGACTTCAATCCGGGCTCCAAGGACGACAGCGAGCGCGTCGTCGTCCGCGTCTCCGCGCGCAAGGTGGTCGGCAGCATCTGAGCGCCCCGCGGCAGCCGGACGGACGCCGTCCGGGAGCCGCAACGTCACAGTTCCGTGCCCTGTGGCCCAAGCGGTCACGGGGCACTGCCCTGCGCCCACTACCCTGGAGTGGTGACGATTCGCCTGTACGACACCAGCGCCCGGCAGATCCGTGACTTCAGCCCCCTCGTCGACGGCTGTGTCTCGATCTACCTCTGTGGTGCCACGGTGCAGGCGGCCCCGCACATCGGGCACATCAGGTCGGGCCTGAACTTCGACATCATGCGCCGCTGGTTCGCCTACCGCGGGTACGACGTGACGTTCGTGCGGAACGTGACCGACATCGACGACAAGATCATCAAGAAGTCGGCCGAGCAGGGCCGCGCCTGGTGGTCGATCGGGTACGAGAACGAGCGCGCGTTCAACAGCGGTTACGACGCCCTCGGCTGCCTCCCGCCCACCTACGAGCCCCGCGCCACCGGCCACATCACCGAGATGGTCGAGATGATGCGCGGCCTCATCGAGCGCGGCCACGCCTACGAGGCCGACGGGAACGTCTACTTCGACGTGCGTTCCTTCCCCGGCTACCTGGAGCTCTCCAACCAGGACCTGGACGACCTGCGCCAGCCCTCCGGCGAGGGCGAGACGGGCAAGCGCGACCCGCGCGACTTCGCGATGTGGAAGTCCGCCAAGGAGGGGGAGCCCAGCTGGGAGACCCCGTGGGGCCGCGGCCGTCCCGGCTGGCACCTGGAGTGCTCGGCGATGGCCCACAAGTACCTGGGCACCGAGTTCGACATCCACGGCGGCGGGATCGACCTGATCTTCCCCCACCACGAGAACGAGATCGCCCAGGCCAAGGCCTACGGCGACACCTTCGCGCGGTACTGGGTGCACAACGGCTGGGTCACCATGAGCGGCGAGAAGATGTCGAAGTCCCTCGGGAACTCGGTCCTCGTCAGCGAGATGGTCAAGCAGTGGCGTCCCATCGTCCTGCGCTACTACCTCGGCACCCCGCACTACCGCTCGATGATCGAGTACAGCCCGGAGGCGCTGCGCGAGGCCGAGTCCGCGTTCGCGCGCATCGAGGGCTTCGTGCAGCGCGTGGTGGAGAAGGCCGGCGGGGTCGTCGACCCGGCCGACCAGGTGCCGCCCGCCTTCGCCGACGCCATGGACGACGACATGGGCGTCCCGCAGGCGCTCGCCATCGTGCACACCACGGTGCGCCAGGGGAACTCCGCGCTGGCCGCCGACGACAAGGAAGCCGCCGTGGCACGCCTCGCCGAGGTGCGGGCCATGCTCGGCGTCCTCGGCCTCGACCCGCTCGACCCGCACTGGGCCGGCGGCGAGAGCGACCGGGGCGAGGACCTGCACGGCGTCGTCGACACCCTGGTGCGCCTGGTCCTCGACCAGCGCGAGGCCGCCCGCGGCCGCAAGGACTGGGGCACCGCCGACGCCATCCGCGACTCACTCAACCAGTCCGGCCTGGTCATCGAGGACGGCCCGAGCGGCCCGCGCTGGACGCTGGGCCCGCGCTAGGGCCCCGGGCACCCGCTGATGTGCCTCCCGGCCTTCCGGGCGGCACACTTCATAGACGTACACCTCGTGCGCGTACGTACGTATGCGCAGAAGCATCACGACAGACAGGTAGGTCATGGCCGCTAACAACCGCCGCATGTCCGGCAAGAAGGGCGCGCAGGTCGGCAGCGGCGGCAATCGGCGCCGCGGCCTCGAGGGCAAGGGCCCGACGCCGCCCGCCGAAGCGCGCAAGGGGCATGTGAAGAACCGCATCGCCAACGCCAAGGCCAAGAAGTCGGTCGGCCGCCGTCCTGCGCCCAGGCGCGGCGGCAAGTCGTCCTCCGAGATGGTCGTGGGCCGCAACCCGGTCTTCGAGGCGCTGCGCGACGGCGTGCCCGCCTCCACGCTCTACGTCCAGCAGTTCATCGACAACGACGAGCGGGTCCGCGAGGCCCTGCAGCTCGCGGCCGAGCGCGGCGGCATCCACCTGATGGAGGCGCCGCGGCCCGAGCTGGACCGCATGACGAACGGCCTGAACCACCAGGGCCTCGTCCTCCAGGTCCCGCCGTACGAGTACGCGCACCCCGAGGACCTCGTCGCCGCCGCGTTCGACGAGGGCCAGGACCCGCTGATCGTCGCCCTGGACGGCGTGACGGACCCGCGCAACCTGGGTGCCGTCGTCCGTTCCGTCTCCGCCTTCGGCGGCCACGGCGTCCTCGTGCCCGAGCGGCGCGCCGCCGGCATGACCGCCGGCGCGTGGAAGTCGTCCGCGGGCACCGCCGCGCGGACCCCGGTCGCGCGCTGCACGAACCTGACGCGCGCCCTGGAGGCGTACAAGAAGGCGGGCGTCGCCGTCGTCGGTCTCGCCGCCGACGGCGAGCACGAGGTCGGTGACCTGGCGGCGCTGGGCGGCCCGGTCGTCGTCGTGGTCGGCAGCGAGGGCAAGGGCCTGTCGCGGCTCGTCGGGGAGACCTGCGACTACCGCGTGCGGATTCCCATGCCGGGCGGCGCCGAGTCGCTGAACGCCGGTGTCGCGGCGGGTGTCGTGCTCTACGAGGCGTCCCGCCGCCGCGTCTGATCCTCTGCGATGTCCGGGCCGCGTTGATCTCTTGACGCGGCCCGGACATTTCCACATGGTCAAGGCAGTGTCCTAAACACACATCACTCGGTTAGATGAGTGTGGACACCAGAACACCCCGCACTCCCACGGGGGGAAGCTCGTCAGGTTTCGACGATGCTCCCGCGCTGAGCATGGTGAAGGTGCCGAGCGACCCGGCGCAGGTCATCGTCAATCACGCGAGTTTCCGCGTGCAGCTTCCCGCCGCTGGGCGCACTCAATCCCCCCGCATCTCACGGCACTTGGGCACCCCCGACCAGACGGTGCGCATCCCCGTCGTCGGCACGGCGGCCAGGCGCCGCGCCCCCGTCGTCTGGAGCGGGAAGTCCGACCCGGACGACACCGGCGCGATCAGACTGCTGCAGGCCGTGCGCGGCAGCAGTGTGCGCCGTTCGGCCGATGAGGCAGGGCCCTACGACGACGGCGGCGCCACCCAGGTCATCCCGCGCGTCGACCTCGACGACGGCCCCGAGACCGCGGAGACGCCCGCCGTCATCGGACCGCGCAACCCCGGCTCCGAGACCCGGCTGCTGCCCCAGATGCGGCTGCCGGGCAGCGACTACGACGAGCGCCTCGCCGAGCAGGAGGCCGCCGCGTACGACGACGGGGACGAGGGCGAGGAGCGGGTCCGCAGGCACGGCTCCGACCCGGTCCGGCACGCCTATTACCCCGGGCGCCGGATGAACCTCGGCGTCGTGCTGCTCCCGCTGCGCGTCTTCCTCGGATTCATCTCCGTCTATGCCGGCATGGGCAAGCTCTGCGACCCCGTCTACTTCGACGGCGGCGAACGCGGCTCCATGGTCAAGTGGCTCAACTCGCTGCACCCGTGGGCGCTCGCCGAACCGCTGCGCGACTTCGCCCTCCAGCACCCCGTGGGCGCCGGACTCTCCATCGCCTTCCTCCAGGTCGTCGTCGGCGTCCTGACGGTGCTCGGGCTCTGGCAGCGCGTCGCCGCCTCGATCGGCGTGCTCCTGTCGGCGGCGCTCATCGTCACCGTCAGCTGGAAGACCGTCCCCGCCTACGACGCGCCGGACATCATCTACCTCGCCGCCTGGTCACCGCTGATCATCGCGGGCGCGCCCGTCTACTCCGTCGACGGCCGCCTCGCGGGCGAGGCCTGGCGCACGCTCGGGCCGCGCGCCGACATCTGGGACCTGCGGCGGCGGGTGCTGCGGCGCGGCGGTCTCATCGGCGGGATCGCGATCGGTCTGACGCTGCTCATCGGCTCCATGCTGGGCGGCGCGGTGCGGGACGCGGACCGCGTCACCGTGCCAGGACCCGGCGAGGCGCCGCGCAACGAGCTGCCGGGTTCCCCGCTCCCCGGAGACCCCGCGAAGAAGCGGCAGGGCCGCCAGTCGCAAGGCCCGGCCACCTCGTCCGGCGCGCCGACGCAGGGCAGCTCCGCGAGCCCCACGCGGGGCGCCGGCGCCACGACGCCGGGCGCGACCCGGCGTGAGACGGGCGGCGCGGCGGGAGCCACCCAGCCGAGCCAGACGCAGGGCAGCGGCACGACGGGCCAGGCCCCGCCGCAGCAGTCGGTGCCGCAACAACAGCAGCAGCCCGCCGCCACCAGCGCCGGTCCGACGACCAGCGGCGGTTCCGGCGGCGGCACGGCAGGTTCGGGCACCACGGGCGGCTCGGGCAGCACCGGGGGCGAGCAGCCCGGCGGTCTGCTGGGCGGCGTGCTCGGCCGCTGAGTCCCTTGGCCCGTCCTCCTCGGGTCCCGCCTCCTCCGGTACGCCGACGGGGCCCCGCACAGCGTGTGTGCGGGGCCCCGTCGGCGTACGTACGAGAGGAGGACCGCAGTCGGCCCAGTGGGCCCTCAACGGCCTTGTGCGGCGAGCTCCTTGGCGGCCTCGGTGAGGTCCTTCGCGGTGTCGATCGCGCGCCAGTAGGCGCCCTGCGGCAGCGGGAAGCCCGCCAGGCGCTTCTCCCGGGCCAGTCGCGGGAACGTGGTGCGCTCGTGGTCGCCGAGGTCCGGCAGGAGCGCGGTGAAGGCGTCCGCGAAGACGTACACGCCCGCGTTGATGAGGTACGGGGACGGCGGGGCCTCGATGAAGTCCGTGATGTGGCCGAACGCGTCCGTCTCGACGGCGCCCCACGGGATGCGGGGGCGGGCCAGGGCGAGGGTCGCGGTGGCGTCGCGCTCGGCGTGGAAGGCCGCCATGTCGCGCAGCGAGAAGCGGGTCCAGATGTCGCCGTTCGTCGCGTACCAGGGCTGGTCGGCGTGGGGCAGGTGGCGGGCGGCGTACTTGAGGCCGCCGCCGCGGCCCAGCGGCTCCTTCTCGACGACCGTGGTGACGTTCAGCGGGAGGTCGGCGCCGTCCAGCCACTCCTGGAGGACCTCCGCGAGGTGCCCGCAGGAGACGACCGCGTCCGTCACGCCTTCCTCGGCCAGCCAGGCAAGCTGATGGCCGATGATCGGGGTCCCCGTGCCGGGGATCTCGACCATCGGCTTGGGCCGGTCGTCGGTGTACGGGCGGAGCCGGGAACCCTGGCCTCCGGCCAGGACGACAGCCTGCGTGGGCTTCAGCGTGGTCATGCCGGAAACCCTACGCGGCGCCGCGTGCCGGCCCGCTCAGCCGTTCTGATGGGCGGCGGCCACACCCGTGGCGAAGGACGTGTCGCAGACGGGCCTGGAGTAGGACTGCGCGCGGCTCGGGCCGTACACGCGCACGGCGGCGCGGCCCAGCGCGCGGGCGATCGATACGCAGTGCCGCGCGAGCGAGGGGTGGCGGTTCACCTCCTGCTGGAGGTGGGTCAGCGCCACGGCCGGGTTCTTCTCCTGGAGTTCCAGGAGGAGCCGGTCGCGCAGGAGGTCCTGCGGAGCGCGGGACTTGGCGGGTACGGAGAGGTTGTCGGCGCTCGCGGTCAGCATCGAGTCCGAGGAGTTCCCCGACCAGTTGACGCTGGTGACCGCTAGGGTCCCGGAAAGCACCAGCATCACGGGCAGGACAAGGGCGAGCGTGCGGCCGATGCGGCGGGCGGGGCCCCGGTGGGCTCGGCGCGGCTTCTGGGTGTAGTTGGCGGAGTGCGTCACGCGAGTGAGCGTAGCGCTAGGTGATGATTTGGCGACATTTAGTCACTCGGTCGAGCGACAGGGAATCGGGTTTCTCTGGTGCGGTGTTGACGACGCCGGGGCGAAATGACCGTTGTGCCGGGGTATTTGTCGACAACCCGGAATTCCCCGGGGCCGCCGCGGCGGTCCGGTCGGGCGTACGCGCAGGGCCCCGCACCCAAGGAGTGCGGGGCCCTGCGGGGAATCTGGCGGGGCGTCAGTCGGTGAGGCGCTCGCCCGTCGAGGTCGAGAACACGTGGATCTCACCCGGACGCGGTACGACGTGCAGCTGCGTGCCCTTCTCCGGGACCCGGCGGCCGTTCACGCGGACCACGAGGTCCTTGTGCTCGCCGCCGACCTCGGCGGAGCCGTAGACGTAGCCGTCGGCGCCGAGTTCCTCGACGACGTTCACGGAGACGGCGAGGCCGGCCGGGGCGTCCGCGGTCTCCTTGGAGAGGGTCTTCGCGGTCGTGCCGTCCTGCTCGACGATGTCGAAGTGCTCCGGGCGGACGCCGACGGTGACCGTGCGGTCGCCCCGGTCGGCGGCGGCGGACAGCGCCTCGCGGTTCACGGGGACCACGGAGTTGCCGAACTTCACGCCGCCGTCGGTGATCGGGACCTCGACGAGGTTCATCGCGGGCGAGCCGATGAAGCCGGCCACGAAGAGGTTCGCCGGGCGGTCGTACATGTTGCGCGGCGAGTCGACCTGCTGGAGCAGACCGTCCTTGAGGACGGCCACGCGGTCGCCCATCGTCATGGCCTCGACCTGGTCGTGGGTGACGTACACGGTGGTGATGCCGAGGCGGCGCTGGAGGCTCGCGATCTGCGTACGCGTGGAGACGCGGAGCTTGGCGTCGAGGTTCGACAGCGGCTCGTCCATGAGGAAGACCTGCGGCTCACGGACGATCGCGCGGCCCATCGCCACACGCTGGCGCTGACCGCCGGAGAGCGCCTTGGGCTTGCGGCCCAGGTACTCGGTGAGGTCGAGGATCTTCGCCGCGTCCTCGACCTTCTGGCGGATCTCGGCCTTGTTGACGCCGGCGATCTTCAGGGCGAAGCCCATGTTGTCGGCGACGGTCATGTGCGGGTACAGCGCGTAGTTCTGGAACACCATGGCGATGTCCCGGTCCTTCGGCGGCAGGTGCGTGACGTCGCGGTCACCGATGCGGATGGCGCCGGCGTTCACGTCCTCGAGCCCCGCGAGCATCCGGAGCGAGGTGGACTTGCCGCAGCCGGACGGGCCGACGAGCACGAGGAACTCGCCGTCCGCGACGTCGAGCTCGAGCTGGTCGACGGCGGGCTTGTCGCCACCCGGGTAGATGCGGGTCGCCTTGTCGAACGAAACAGTGGCCATGGTGAGGGCCCCCTTCACCGGCAGGAACGTGCCGGACGATCCGTTGTAAAGAGAGGAGTGGTGTAGTCCACCTGAGTGAACTGCTCGTGACCGTACCCCGGAGGTCTGCGGTCTGTCAGTAGTCGGGGTCGGCGACCTTCGAGGAAATTTTCGAGGGGCGCGCGGACGACGTTGGTTACACTGCACGGGCACGTCCGCCCCGCGCGGCGTGCGTGCCTCCTTAGCTCAGATGGCCAGAGCAACGCACTTGTAATGCGTAGGTCGTCGGTTCGAATCCGACAGGGGGCTCTTCTGGAACCCCAGGCCGGATGTACTCCGACCTGGGGTTTTGTTGTTCAGCGGATGCGGCGTCGGCGGCGGGAGCGGGCCGCGCGACGGTCCTCGGTCTCAGTTCCGGTCCCGGACCGCGTCGCTGACCACGATGTCGAGGACCCGGGGCCGCCTCCTGTCCTCGCCGGGTGAGTGCCACCAGTCGCGCCCACCGCCTCCTGAACATGCTGCGCAACGGAGCCCTCCTGCCCATCGGGGGCGGAGGCGTGGCGTCGAGCCTCGCGGCGCGGCCCGTGCCTCGGACGCCCGTCCTGCCCGCGCCCGTCGCGGACCTCGGGCTGACGGCTGTCGCCTTGCTGCTCGCGGTGGTCAGTTCTCCGGCGCCGGTATCCGGCTGCGGGATGCGGAGGGCGTGGAGTTGGACCAGGTTCCGGTGTCGGACGGCAGGCCGGGGGAGACCGCGCTGGTCCTGGGGTCCTTCCGGCGGCGGGCGAGCGGTGACTGGAGCTTCGTGGTGGGCGGGAAGGGCTATCCGGGCGGGCTGGAGGCGCTGGTCCGGGAGTTCGGGATAGACGTCGACGAGTAGACGAGCAGGGGACGCTGACGAGCAGTGGGGCGGTGGCCCGGGGGCGGGTGGGTGCTCGGCGCCCCGGGCGCCTCGCGGTGGGTGTCAGTTGCGGCCCGCCACCCGGTCCGCCCAGCGGGCCAGGCGGGAGGAGGTCGGGGTGTGGGTGGACCGTTCGCGGTGGTCTGCCGCGTTGTACGTGGCGTACATGCCGTGGACGCCCAGCCAGCGGAAGGGTTCCGGTTCCCAGCGGCGGACCTTGTGGTTGACCCAGGGGAGGGCCGTGAGGTCGGTGGGGCCCGCCTGGCCCGAGTCCTGCTGGACCAGGTCGCGCAGGGTGCGGGCGGCGAGGTTGGCGGTGGCGACGCCCGAGCCGACGTAGCCGCCCGCCCAGCCGAGGCCCGTGGCGCGGTCCAGGGTGACCGTGGCGCACCAGTCGCGGGGGACGCCGAGGACGCCGGACCAGGCGTGGGCGATGCCGACGCCGGTGAGCTGGGGGAAGAAGCGGGTGAGGATCGTGCGCAGGGCATCGATCGTGGCGGGCTGGGTGCGGCCGTCGTTGTCGGTGCGTGAGCCGTAGCGGTAGGGGACGCCCCGGCCGCCGATGGCGATGCGGCCGTCCGCGGTGCGCTGGGCGTACATGTACGCGTGCGCCATGTCCCCGAGCGTCTCGCGGCCCTCCCAGCCGATCGTCTCCCACTGGGCGGGGGAGAGCGGCTCCGTCGCGATCATCGAGGAGTTCATGGGGAGCCAGGTGCGGCGCTGGCCCTTGAGGGAGGCCGTGAAGCCCTCCGTGCAGCGCAGGACGTAGGGGGCGCGGACCGTGCCGTACGGGGTGATGGCGTGCTTCGGTGTGATCTCCGTGACGGGCGTCGACTCGTGGATCGTGACGCCGAGTGCCTCGACCGCGGCCGCGAGCCCCTTCACCAGCTTCACCGGGTGCAGGCGCGCGCCGTGCGGCGTCCAGGTGGAGCCGACGGCCCCCGCGATCCGCACCCGCTCGGCCGTCTCGCGGGCGCCGTGCAGCGTGCGGTCCTTCTCGCCGTACGACAGCTCGGTGTGGTGGAAGTCCTTGAGGCGGGCCAACTGCGCCGGGGTGTACGCCACTTCGAGGACGCCGCCGTGGTGGATGTCCGCGTCGATCGCCTCCTCGGCGGCGGCGCGGATCACCTCGTCGACCGTCTCGTTCATCGCCTGCTGGAGGCGGACCGCCGCCTCGTGGCCGTGGAGTCCGGCGTAGCGGTCGCGGCCCGCGATGCCGTTGTAGAGCCAGCCGCCGTTGCGCCCGGAGGCGCCGTAGCCGCAGAACTTCTGCTCCAGGACGGTGACGCGCAGGAAGGGCGCGGCCTTCTTCAGGTAGTACGCGGTCCACAGCCCCGTGTAGCCGCCGCCGACGATGCAGATGTCGGCCGTGCCGTCGGAGGTCAGGGGTTCGCGGGCCGCGGGCATCCCCTCGTCCGCGTACCAGAACGATATGCCGCCGTTGACCGTGTCGGCCCTGCCCGAGCCGTGCCGGGTGTTGTTCGCGCTGCTCATGGGCGGACGTTACTGCGCAGGTG
Source organism: Streptomyces sp. NPDC040622 (assembly GCF_055593965.1). Classification (NCBI taxonomy): domain Bacteria; kingdom Bacillati; phylum Actinomycetota; class Actinomycetes; order Kitasatosporales; family Streptomycetaceae; genus Streptomyces; species Streptomyces sp. NPDC040622. The sequence goes on from NZ_JBVIXD010000006.1 coordinate 123,688, forward strand.
GGGGCCGTGTGCAGGGGTCGGGGCTTTGGTCCTGCGGGGCGGGTCGTTCGGCGGCAGGGGGGTGGGGCACGATCCGATACTTTGAGCGATACGTGTCGAATTTTTTGGGAGGGCTTCACTCATGGCCGTACACAAGGCCGGACGCTCGGCAGGGCGCGTCGCCGCCGCGGTGGCGACGGCGGCACTGATCGGGGTGGCCGCGTCCGCCTGTGGTCCGGGCGACGACAACGGCAAGGCCGGCGCCGATGAGAAGCCCGCCGCGTCGGCCGGTGAGCGGTCCCCGGACTCCGGTGCCCCGGAGGCCGAGGCGCCGCCGGCGTCCAGTGCCCGGCTCGCCGAGGTGCCTGCCTCGGTAAAGGGCGGTGTGATCACCGTCGGTGATCCGAAGGCCAAGCATACGGTCAAGGTGTACGAGGACCCGCGCTGCCCGTTCTGCAAGAAGTTCGAGGAGGGCGGGGCGCAGGCGCTGGTGAAGCCGGTGGCCGACGGCACGGTGAAGGTCGAGTACACGATCGCCTCGTTCCTCGACAAGAACCTCGGCGGCAGCGGCTCGGTGAACGCGGCGAACGCGCTGCGGGCGTCCGTCGAGGCGGGCGGGTTCCCGCAGTTCCACGCGGCCCTCTTCGCCAACCAGGCCGACGTGGAGACGGACGACGCCTACACCCCGGCGTTCCTGCTGAAGATCGCCGACAAGGTGGACGGGCTGCGCGGCGGCGCCTTCGACAAGGCCGTGCGGAACGGGACGTACAAGAAGTGGGTCGGTGAGGCGATGAAGTCCTTCACCGACGACGGCGTCCAGGGCACGCCGACCGTCCTCGTCGACGGCGACAAGCCCGCGAACGAGTCGCTGTACGAGCAGGCGGCCTTCGCCAAGGAGCTGAAGGACGCCGGGATTTCCTGACGCCGAGAGGATCAGGGCCGCCGGGGTGGGTGACCCGGCGGCCCTGAACGCCCCGGCGCGGCCGACGGCCGTGCAGAGTCGTCCCGCTCGTCGAACGTCGAGGGGATCACGGACATCAGGGTGACCGCGGCCAGTTCGCGGTTCTCGACCGTTGACTTGACCTGGTCCTCCGTCAGTTGGCTCAGGCGGTCCCTGTCCTTGTTGAAGTCGCCGAGTCCGTCGCGTCTGTCTTGTGTGGGTGTGGCGCTGGGAGCGCTGCTTCTCAGGCGCTGTGCAGCAGCGGAAGGCGGTCCGGGACGTCGGCGTACCGGGCGGCGTCGACGATCATGCGGGTGACGGGGCGCGGCAGACCGAGGTGCGTGGCCAGCCAGGACGTCCGGTGGCCCTGTCCCGCCAGGACCCAGGCGGCGTGGACCCGCGGGTCGTAGACGGCGCCGGGCGGCGGACAGAGGCCGGCCGGGAGGGTGCCGGGGTCCTCCAGGAGGTAGACGGCGGTGATGCCGTCCAGGGGGAGCCGGATCGCGGGCAGCGTGAACGCGTAAGGCACGGTGGCCTCCTCGGGATGAGGCGGCACGTGCCGTGCGGGATCCGGGTGGCCGGGCGCGGTGGGCCACCCGTGACGCGGGTGCCCGTCCGTGCTTCGGGCGGCGGGGATCGCGGGAATCAGCGCGTGCCGGAGTACGAGGCGATGGTCGGGGCGGGACTCGGACTGTGGTCCATGGACGATCGCCTCCTTCCGGTCGTGCTTCCCGGCGGTTCGGTGGTGCTTCCGGGCGGTGTGCTCAAGTTCCTGGCGATGTGCTCAAGACGTACTCACAAGGTAGGCGGGCCGTCCGTGCTCCGGCCAGGGGCCTTGGGCCTCACCGCCACCGGGACCTTGGTCCCGGCCCGTTCCCCGGTTCCTGTCCCGATCCTGGTTCGGGTCCCGGTTCCGGCCCCGCCGCCCGCGTCAGCGGGAAGCACGCCAGGCCGATCAGGACCGAGGCGAAGTGGCCGAGGTCGGTGAAGGTCCTGCCGGTCACCAGCGGCGTGCCGTACACGGCGAGGACGACGAGGAGATATCCGTACCGCCAGGGCTTCGGGATCCGGTACGTGAGCACCGCGACGACGCCCGCGAGCGCGTAACTCACGCCCACATCAAGGGTGTTGACGGACGACTGCGGGGCGGCCCCGTGGTGGACGGCGACCGCGAGGACGCCCTCGCTGATGAGCGTGGCCAGGACGTGCGAGAGCGCGGCCACCGCCAGCCAGCGCCGGGTGCCGAGCCGGCGTTCGGCGTTGGCGTGGAAGAGGGTGTAGAGCACGGCGTACGACAGCCAGCTTCCCCCGTCGATCCAGAACGCGCTGGAGATCAGCACGCGCACCGGGTTGTGGGACAACTCGTGGATGTTCGTGGAGCGCTGGCGCAGGAACTCGTCCTCGAACTCCGGCGACATGTGGTGCATCGCGACGGTCGTGACGAAGAGCGCCGCCAGCCAGACGTACGTGCCCGGGGCGCCGCGCACGTACGACACGACGGCGGACCCGGCGGCCGAGGCGGTGGCCCGGACGCCGCCCGGCACGTCGCGGAAAATCCTCATGCGGTGATTCACGCACGCCGATAGGGTCACGGACGTGATCGACATTCGCATTCCGGACGGACTGATCGAGTCGCAGCACCTGTACGCGGGGGAGCCGGGGCGGGCCTTCATCGCCGCGTTGCCCGGGCGGGTTCACGAGATCGTCGAGCGCTGGGACCTCACGGTGGACGGCGACCCCATGCACGGCATGGCCGCGCTGGTGCTGCCCGTGACGCGCGCCGACGGGACGCCCGCCGCGGTCAAGTTCCAGCTCCTTGACGAGGAGACCGAGGGCGAGCCGGTCGCGCTGCGGGTGTGGGACGGCGACGGCGCGGTCCGCCTCCTGGACCACGACGGCGGCACGGGCACGATGCTGCTCGAACGCCTCGACTCCGCGCGGATGTTGTCGACGATGGCCGACACCCGCAAGGCCGTCCTCGTCATCGCCGAACTCCTCGCGCGCCTGACCGCGGGCCCCGCGCCGGACGGCATGCGGCGGCTCGGCGACATCGCGGCCGAGATGGTCGAGGAGCTGCCGGGGGCGCTGAAGAAGATCGCCGACCCCGCCGAGCGCGCGCTCGTCGAGCGGTGCGGGGGCGCGGTGCGCGAGGTCATGGGCGAGCCCGGTGACCGGATGCTCCACTGGGACCTGCACTTCGAGAACGTCCTGGCGAGCGACCGCGAGCCCTGGCTCGCCATCGACCCGAAGCCGCTCGCCGGCGACCCCGGCTTCGACCTGTGGCCCGCACTCGACAACCGCTTCGAGCCCGACGAGGTGCTGTGGCGATTCGACGCGATGACGGAGGTCCTCGGCCTCGACCGGGAGCGGGCGCGCGCGTGGACGCTGGGGCGGGTCCTGCAGAACGCGCTGTGGGAGGCGGAGGACGGCCGGCCGATGCCGCCGGACGACATGGAGATCGCACGGCGGCTGCTGGGGCGGTGAGGCGACCTGGCGGCTGCTGAGGCGATGGGACGGCCGTGGGCTGTCCGGGGCGGGGGCTCCTCGGGCGGTGAGCGGGCCGCATAGCCTGCGGCCATGATTCGTACCGCGACACCCGACGACATCCCCGTCATCCACGCCCTGGTCCGCGACCTCGCCGCGTACGAGAAGGTTCCCGACGAGGCGAGGGCCACCCAGGAACAGCTGCGCGAGGCGCTGTTCGGGGAGCGGCCCGCCGCCTTCGCGCACATCGCGCAGGACGACTCGTCCGGCGAGGTGGTGGGGTTCTCGGTGTGGTTCCTGAACTTCTCCACCTGGCGCGGTGTGCACGGGATCTACCTGGAGGACCTGTACGTACGCCCCGAGGCGCGCGGCGGAGGGTACGGCAAGGCGCTCCTGACCGAGCTCGCCCGCATCTGCGTGCGGCGCGGCTACGAGCGCCTGGAGTGGGCGGTCCTGGACTGGAACTCGCCCGCCATCGACTTCTACCGGTCCCTCGGTGCCGTACCGATGGACGAATGGACGACGAACCGGCTGGCCGGGGACGCGCTGACGTCACTCGGCGCGCTTTAGCTGCGGCGGTTCGGTAGTTCTGCGGTACTGCGGTACTGCGGTTCTACTGCTCCGCGATTCCTGGTTCTGCGATTCCGTGGTTTCGCCGTTTCCAAGGGGAAAGGCAGGGGAAAGGCAGGGGAAAGGCCGCCCTCGCCAGAGGGCGCGGGCGGCTCTTCCTCGCGTCAATTCATTCGGTGCGAACGCGTCACCGCGCATTACCGCGTGAGCGCAGATAGTTACGGCCGAAGAGGGCCATTCCCAGTGCTCCGCCGACCGCGCCGACACCGCACAGGACGTTCGCCCACAGGGCCATGTCCCGTGTGAACCACAGCAGGCTCACCAAGAGCAGCGCGACAGAGAGCAGAAAGCGCTCGCCGTCCCCCGGGCCGCGGCGCACGGTCAGTCCCTGCTGGCCGTGCAGGAGTACTTGACGCCCTTCATCTTGATGGTCCGCCACCCGGCCATCACCTGGACGTCGGACGCGGTGTTGGCGGGTGCGACATCGGTACCGCCGCCACCGCCGCCCCCGTCCTTGCGGCAGTAGTAGCCGAGCGCGTCGAGCTTCTTGAGGTCGCTCATGGCCTGGTACTTCTTGTACGACTTGATCATGGCGGCGCGCTTCTGTGCGGGCGTCGCCTCCTTCGCCTTCGTGTACGCGTAGCACCCGACGCTGGCGCCGATCCCTACCCACGAAGCGCCCTTGGCCAGCGCCTTGGTGAGGCCCGCCGCACCGCTGCCGATCCCCAGGACCGCGCAGATCTCGTCCGCGCCCGCGGCCTGGGAAGTGGCCGCCGGCTGTGCCGCCTTCGCATTCCCGGCGGGCTCGGACGCCGCGTACGCGGTACTGCCCGCGGCCCCGGTCAAGACGCAGGCGATGGCGACGGAAATGCCTTTGGTGCGCAAGTTCATAAAAGTTGTTCCCCCAACTTCGCGCAATTGCTTGGTCATTGCATACGCGACGCTAGCAGCGCGCACTTCGTGCATGCAATGACCTTGCTCGATCCTTCGACTTCCCCAATGGGGAACGCGTTACGGGGCAGGAGTGCCGGCCGTATCAGAACTCGTCGACCGTGTGCGGGAGTTGGGGCGTACGCAGGGCCGCGTCCAGTGCCCCGGCCGTGCCCGGGGTGTGTTCCGTGGCCAGGCCCGCGCGGAGCATCGCGTCGATCGTCGTACCGCCCAGATAGCAGGCCGCCAGGTCGCGCACGTCGATGGTGAGGTCGGCGGGACGCTGCGTGGGTTCGTACGTACAGCCGTCGGGGGACGCCGTCAGGCGGTGGCGGCCCTCGTTGGCGGGGACGCGGTCGTCGTGGATGTCGAGGACGACGTCCACGGGGGCCGCCCAGGAGCGGGCCGTGAGCGCGGCGCGCACGTCGACGAGGCGGACCCACAGCGCGGGGAAGTCGCCCGTGACGCGCACCTGGTCGCGGTCGGCGGCGAAGAGGTGCAGCGGGTCGTCCACGGGGCGGCCCCACGCGCGGATCAGGCCCGTCAGGTCGATCGAGGCCAGGTAGCGCCAGAGGGCGGCCTCGGCGGCCGGGGTGTCGGCCTCCAGCTCGTCCAGGCGGACCAGGCCGGGGGCGTCGTCGCGGGTCTTGGTGCGGTAGATCGCGTATCCGGCGACGCCGGCCGCGCCCTCGCCGGGCTCGCCGAGGACGACCACGCGGGGCGGCGACAGCTCGTCGTCCTCCTCGTCCTCCTCGACCAGCCACTCCTGGCGCCACCACGCCTCGCCGCGGCCGATGCGGCCGGCGCGCTCGGCGCGGGTGCGGTCGTAGTAGTCACCGAGGAGGCCGGGGACGTCGGACGGGTCGACCAGGCGCAGCGGGCGGTCGTCCGGGGTGATGCGCAGCGCCAGCGGGCGCCGGGAGTCGATCTCCACGGTGTGGCCGTGGGTGGCGGGGCCGAAGCCGAACCTGCCGTAGATCGCGTCCTCGGACGCCCACAGGGACGCGATCGGGGCGCCGTCCGCCGCCGCCCTCGCGAACAGCTCGGCGAGCATCCCGGAGAGCACGCCGCGGCGCCGGTGCGTCGGCGCCACGGACACGAACATCAGGCAGGGGCAGGGCAGTTCGCCACCCGGCACGGACACCTTGAACGGGAACGCCGCGAGGAACCCGACGAGTTCGCCGTTCTCGTAGGCGCCGATGCGGGTGCAGCCGAGCAGCAGGTCGTGGTGGTGCTTGCGCTTCTCCTCCTCCGGACTCTCGTGGAAGACGAGGTAGGCGAGGGAGAGAGCGCGGTCGATCCCCGTCTCGGGGACGTCGCGGAACTGGACGGATTCCATACCCATATAACGGACGGTAGTTCCCGGAAGTCGTGCGGGCATCCGGATTTCGAGCCGGTTCGCGAGCAGCTCAGGGGCTCAAGGGATCGGAGGATCGGGGGCTCAGGGGATCAGAGGCTCAGGGGATCAGGACGACCTTGCCCATCGTGGCGCGGCTCTCCAGCGCGCGGTGTGCGGCCGCGGCGCGGGCGAGGGGGAAGCGCTGCACGGCCGGGGTGAAGTGACCCAGCGCCGCGGCGGTGAGGGCGGCGAGCTCCAGGGTGCGGACGGGGTTGTCGCCGCCCGCCTTGCGCATCATCGCCGGGCCGAGGACGTTGATCTGGGTGATGCCGCGCTCGGCCAGCTCCTCCTCGGTGAACTTCGGCTCATCGCCGTCGTGCGGGCCCTTGCCGGACCAGCCGAAGACGAGGTGGCTGCCGCCCGGGCCGAGCAGACCGACCGCGGCCAGGCCCGCCGCACCGCCCACCCCGTCGAAGACGACGGTGGCCGCGCGGCCACCGAGCTGCTCGGCCAGGTGGGCGCGGACCGTGTCGGGCCACGCCGGGTCGGTGTAGTCGACGGCCAGGTCCGCGCCGTTCGCGCGGACGCGGTCGGTCTTCTCCGGGCCGCCCGCCAGGCCGATCACCGTGGCGCCGCGGTGCTTGGCGTACTTCGTGAGAAGAGTGCCGATGCCGCCCGCGGCGGCGGGAATGACGGCCACCGAGTCGGCGGTCAGCTTCGCGAACTGCAGGATCCCCATCGTCGTACGACCCGTGCCGATCAGGGCGACCGCCTCGGCGGCGTCCAGGTCGTCGGGGATCTCGTGCAGGCGGGACGCCTCGGTGACGACACGCTCCGCGTAGCCCCCGGGGGCGAAGCCGATGTGGACGACGACGCGCTTGCCCAGCCAGTGCGCGGGCACGCCGTCGCCCAGCTCGTCCACGATGCCGGCGACCTCACGGCCGGGGACGGTGGGCAGGGCGGGGAGCTCGGGCAGCGGCCCCTGGATGCCCTCGCGGACCGCGGTGTCCAGGAGGTGCACGCCGGCCGCGGTGACGGTGACGCGGACCTGGCCCGCGGCGGGTTCGGGGATCGCCGTCTCCTCCAGTACGAGGTTCTCGGCGGGGCCGAAGGCGTGGAGGCGGACGGCGCGCATGGTGGTGGGCGGTGTGGGGGTGGGCGGCGTGGTGGTGGGCGGCTTGGTGGTGGCGGGCGTCGGGGGCATGCGGGCTCCTTGGGGCTGGGTGCCGGTCCGGCACGTGCTGCGGGCCGTCCTCTTGGCTGCTCCGGTATGCCCTCACCCTTCAACGTGAAGTGGACTTGAGGTCAAGGGCCGACGTGGTCAGGGCCAGCGAGACGGCCTCCCTGGCGCTGTTGAACGACACCTCGGAGAGCAGCCCCGGCGCCGCCACCTGGTCGCCCGCCAGGTAGACGTCGTCGCCGCGGTCGATCGCCGGACGGTCCCGCCAGGTGGTGCCGGGGCGGTCGAGCGCGCCGGTGCGGCCGTTCGCGACCGAGGCGCGGCGCCACGTCAGGCGCTCGCGCCAGCCGGGGCAGCCCAGGTCGAGGAGGTGCTCGGCGCGGGCCACGCCGTCCGCCTTCGACTCGTCGGGGGCGAGCGGGATCTGCGCCTGCACGAGCTGTTCGCCCTCGGGGGCGAGCGTGCGGTCCTGGGCGGTGAACCGTTCGACCCAGCCCGTCCTGTCCAGGTCGGAGACGGCGAAGGCGTCGCCCCTGCGCGTACGGAACGCCACGTCGACGAGCGTCGTGCGGCCGCTCTCCCAGCGCAGGGACTCGTCGCCGAGGAGGCGACGGGCCGCGTCGAGGGACGTGGCGACCACCACCGGGCCGTGCCGGGGCAGGTCGCCGAGGCTGTCGACGCGGTCCAGGGTCTCCGTGCGTACGCCCATGTTCCAGGCGAGCGCGGCCATGCGGTCGACGACCGTGCCCCAGCCGCCGCGCGGGTAGTGCGCCTCCGGGGGCAGCTTGGTGGCGCGGCGCAGGCGCTCCTGCACGAAGCGGGCGGAGAGCGAGCCGGGGTCGTGGTGGAACGTGGCCACGGCGATGTAGTGCGCGGCGGCCCGCGCGCCCTCCTCGCCGACCTGCTCCGTGGCCCAGGACGTGAAGTCCCGGTCCACCGGGGCGTGTCCGGCCTTGCGGCGCAGCAGCTTGAGCATGGCGAGGGGCGGGACGCGGCGCAGCTCGCCGTGGTGGAGCAGGCGCAGGCGGGCGCCTTCGAGGGGTGGCAGCGGGGCGAGGGGGCCGAGGAGGTCGCGCTGCTTGAGCCAGGTCCAGTGCGGGCCGCCGTTGTAGAGGGCGTGCGGGCCCTCGTTCGTCTTGTACGTGCCTTCGGCGGTGCGGGCGCGGCCGCCGAGGGTGTGGTGGGCCTCGCGCAGGGTGACGCGGGCGCCTGCCTCGGCGGCGGTGATGGCGGCGGTCAGGCCGGCGAAGCCGCCGCCGATGACGGTGATGGTGGTGTGGTGAGGGATGGAGGGAGTGGAGGGAGTGGAGGGAGTGGGGCTGTGGGTGGTGGTCTTGGCCGGGTTGGTGCGGGTCATCGAGGGCTCCCTCTGGGGTGGGTGCGGGGCTTCACCTCTGGGACGTGCGGGGGTGCGGCGGATGTGACATCGGGGTGCGGCGGATGTGGCACCGGGGTGCGGCGGATGTGACATCGGGGTGCGGCGGATGTGGCACCGGGGTGCGGCGGATGTGACATCGGGGTGCGGCGGATGTGGCACCAGGGTGCGGCGGATGTGACATCGGGATGCATCGGATGTGGCACCGGGGGCGGGGCGTTGTCGGTGGGGGCGGGCACGATGGGGGCATGGCTCAGAAGGCGAAACCGGCGCAGGTGGTCAAGGCGGCTCGGCGGGCGGAGGTGCGGTTGCCTCCGCTCCGGCCCTTCGACGGAGGGACGCTGTCGCCCGACGGGGACTACGACGGGGTCGAGTTCGGCGGGCTCGACCTCGGCGGGCAGGACGGTGGCGGGGCGCTGTTCATGGACTGCGCGGTGACGGGGTGTGCGGTCGACGAGACGCGGCTGGCGCGGGCGCGGTTCGTGGACTCGGTGCTGACCGGGCTGCGGGGGGTGGGGACGGACCTCGCGGAGGCGTCGCTGCGGGACGTGGAGGTGGTCGACGCGCGGCTCGGTGGCGTACAGCTGCACGGGGGCGTGCTGGAGCGGGTGGTGGTGCGGGGCGGGAAGATCGACTACCTGAACCTGCGGAAGGCGCGGTTGCGGGATGTCGTCTTCGAGGGGTGCGTGCTCGTGGAACCGGACTTCGGGCAGGCGTCGCTGGAGCGGGTGGAGTTCGTGGACTGTGTGGTGCGGGGGGTCGACTTCACGGGGGTGCGGATGAAGGACGTGGACCTTCGGGCGGCGGGGGAGCTGGAGGTCGCGCGGGGGGTGGAGTGTCTGGCCGGTGCGGTGATCAGTCCGGCACAGCTGATGGAACTGGCGCCGGCGTTTGCCGCGCAGGTGGGGGTTCGGGTGGCGGGTTCTGGCCCCTGGGCCTAGGACGGGTTCGCCTTTGCTGCGGCTGTGGGGCGGGGTCGCGGGGGTATGTACGTACTCGCTATCCCTGCGCCCCGCTGCACGAACAAAGGCGCCATTGTTTCCTCGGTGCTCCGTGCGCACATACCCCCGCGCCCCCTCGGGCGCGTGTGCGGCTGCCGGTCATCGGTGGGGCTTCTTCGGGCAAGCCACGCAGGGCCGGGGCCACCCGGGGGTCTCGGGTGTGGCCTCGGGTGGGGCGGTGCCTCAGGGGGGGGGCTTTGGGCGGGGCGGTGCATCGGGGCGCGGCGGGCTGTTGCCTCCTGGGGCGCGGGGGCGGCGGGCCGTTGCTTTCAGGGGTACGGGGGCGGCGTGCTGCTGCGTTCAGGGGTACGGGGGCGGCGGGCTGTTGCTTTTAGGGGCGCGGGGAACTGCGCGATCAGCCACAACGAACCCGCACCCGCCCACGCAGCGCGCCCCGCAACGGCGGGTGGGCTTTTAAGGGGCGCGGGGAACTGCGCGACCAGCCACACCACACCCGCACCCGCCCGCGCAGGGAGGAACCCACCCACCCCGCACCGCCCAAGGCCCAGGGGCCAGCCCACGCGACAAGCCACAACGAACCCCCACCCGCCCGAAGCGCCCCGCTAGCCCACGCGGGGAAAGCGGCCCAGGAGCGACCACAGCGCCGGGTTGTCCGCGAGGCCGTCGTGGAGGTCCGTGAGGTCGGCCACGAGGTCGTGGAGGAAGTCGCGCGCCTCGCGCCGGAGTTCCGTGTGGGAGAACGTGAGCGCCGGCTCCTCCGGGTCCATCCAGTCCGCCTCGACGTCCACCCAGCCGAAGCGGCGGGCGAAGAGCATGCGGTCGGTGGACTCGGTGAAGTCGAGCTCCGCGTACTGGGGGCGGGAGGCCCTGCTGCCCAGGGGGTCCTTGTCGAGGAGCTCCACGATGTCGCACAGCGCCCACGCGAAGTCGAGGACGGGAACCCATCCCCAGGCTGTGGACAGTTCCCGGTCGGCCTTGGTGTCGGCGAGGTACACGTCTCCGCAGAACAGGTCGTGGCGGAGCGTCCGGACGTCCGCCCTGCCGTAGTCCAGCTGAGGGGGGTCCGGGAAGCGGGCGGAGAGCGCGTAGCCGATGTCGAGCACGGGGTCGATGGTGTCATGGACCGCGGTCGGGAGCTGGAAATGCTGCTCTGACCTGCGGAAACGTGGGTGTTCACGCGTTCGGGTGAACGGTTTTCGGTTCCGCCGGTGTGAGGGGGGCCAGAAGGACCACGCTCCCGCAGCCTCGTCGCCGACGTGACCTCCCGTTCCACCGGCGACGACGACCGCCGCAAGAGGAACGTCGGGTACGTCCGTGCCGGCATCCCCGTCCGCCTGCTCGTCGACCGCGAGGCCGGGCACGCCGTGCTGTGCACGGAGCCCGCGGGCGAGGAGTGCGGGCACCAGGAGATCGCCACGCTCTCCGGGGCCGTTCCCCTCACGGCAGCAGGCGTTGTTCCTTCGCCACCGCTACCGCGCCCGAGCGCGTGTCCACGCCGAGCTTGTCGTAGATGCGGCCCAGGTGGGTCTTGACCGTGGCCTCGCTGATGAACAGGGCGCGGGCGATCTCGCGGTTGCCGAGGCCCTGGGAGAGCTGGCCGAGGATGTCGCGTTCGCGGTCCGTGAGGGTGGGGTGGGGGGCGCGCATGCGGGCCATGACGCGGGAGGCCACCGGGGGTGAGAGGGTCGTGCGGCCCTGGGACGCGGCGTGGATCGCGGAGAAGAGTTCCTCGGGGCGCTCCGCCTTGAGGAGGTAGCCCGTCGCGCCGGCCTCGATGGCGCGGGTGATGTCCGCGTCCGTGTCGTAGGTGGTGAGGACCAGGACGTGGGGGGAGGGGGGCCGGGCCGTGATGCGGCGGGTCGCCTCCACGCCGTCGATGCCCTCGCCCAGTTGCAGGTCCATCAGGACGACGTCGGGGGTCAGTTTCGCGGCAAGGGCGACCGCTTCCTCGCCGGTGCCCGCCTCGCCGACCACCTCGATGTCCGGCGCGCTGCCGAGCAGTGCGAGCAGGCCCGCGCGGACCACGACGTGGTCGTCGCAGACCAGGAGGCGGACGGGGTGGGACGGTGCGGTGTTCATGGCTGCGGCTCCAGCGGGATCGATACGGACAGGACGGCGCCCTCGCCCGGCGCGGACTCGATCGTCAGTGTGCCGCCCAGCTGGACGGCCCGGGCGCGGATCGCGGGCAGCCCGTGACCCCGTACGCCCGCCGGGGTCCCCGCGGCGGCGGGCGGGGTGAAGCCGCGGCCGTCGTCGGCGATGTCCAGGACCACCTGGTCGTCCAGGTGCGTGAGGGTCAGCGCCGCCGTCGTGGCGTCCGCGTGTTCGCGTACGTTCGCCAGGGCGCCCTGCGCGATCCGCAGGAGCGCCGAGCCGACCCGGTCCGGCAGCGGCACCGGCGGGCCCTCCGCGTGGAAGCGCACCGTGAGGCCCGCGCCCGTCTCGCGCTCCGCGAGCTTCCGCAGTGCCTCGGTGACACCGCCGCCGTCCGCGAGGTCGGCGGGGGCCAGGTCGTGCACGAAGCGGCGGGCCTCGGCGAGGCCGTGTTCGGTGATCGATTCGGCGGTGCGGACGTGGGTGCGGGCCTTGGCGGGGTCCGAGTCCCAGACGCGGTCGGCCGCCTGCAGCAGCATCTGCTGGCTGGACAGGCCCTGCGCGAGGGTGTCGTGGATCTCCATGGAGAGGCGCTGGCGTTCGGCGAGCGTGCCTTCGCGGCGTTCGGTGGCGGCCAGTTCGCGGCGGGTGCGGATGAGGTCGTCGATCAGTTCGCGCTGCCGGGCCGCCTGGCGCTGCATGTGGACGAAGACGGCCGTCGCGATGGCGCAGACGGCGGGCGGGCCGAGGATCAGGTCCGGGTCGTAGCGGCCCGCGAGGCGCAGCTGTGAGGCGATGACGCAGCCGGTGAGGACGGTCACCAGGGCGAGGGCCGCGCGCAGCGGCAGCGTCTGCAGGCCGGTGAAGAAGAGCGGCACCGCGCACCACCCGAAGCTCGGCGCGAGGACGACGAGGACCAGCCAGACCCCGACGACCAGGGCGAGCCAGGCGAGGCGGCGCCGGGTGGGGCGGGTGCCGGGCGCCGGGCCGGAGGGGAAGGGTGTGGCGGGGTAGGGAGCGGTGGGGCGTCCCGACCGGGGGATGGGGCGTCGCGACCGGGTGGTGGGGCGTCGCGAGCGGGCCGCGGCGAGGAACGGGAGGGCGTACAGGAAGGCCAGGACCACCGAGAGCACGATGATCCACGGGACGCGCGCGCCGCCGGGGTGGCGCAGCAGGAAGCGGGCCAGCGAGGTGGCGAGGAGCAGGTAGAACGTGGCGTGCATGACGGCCGCGAGCCACCGCGCGTCGGGGTCCGGGGTGCGGTGGGCGGCCGGGTCGGGCGGGTGCTGTCCCACCGGGGCGCCCGGGGCGCCTGCCTCTCGTACTGCCATGTCGTGGTGCCGCCTCGTCTCGTCGTCACAGCGCTACTGCGTCACGGCCTCGCTGAACTGGGCAAACACCCTCATTGTGACCCGGTGGGGCCACACCGGGGTCAACCGATCGGTTGACCCTGGTGTCGGCCGAGTCGCGCGCCGCTCCCAGCCGCTGTGCCGAGGGGTGGGCCCCGGGTGCGGCCACAGGATTGAGGGCAGAGGCGAACACCCCTCCTGCCTCTCCCGCACTTCACCCCAGGAGCCCCCGATGCAGAAGCTCTCCCGCCGCACCCGCGTCCTCACCGTCGCCGCCACCGCCGCCGTCCTCGGCGCCGGCACCTTCGGCGCCGTCTCCGCCACCGCCGAGACCCCCGACGCCGCCTCGAAGGCGGCCGTCACCGCCGACGCCGGCAACAAGAACCTCACGCAGTCCACGCACCTGACCGTCGCCGCCGCGACCAAGGCCGCGCAGGCCACCCTCGACGCCGCGAAGAAGGAGAACCAGCGCGTCTCCGTCGCCGTCGTCGACCGCAACGGCAACACCATCGTCGAGCTGCGCGGCGACGGCGCCGGCCCGCAGTCCCCCGAGTCGGCCGTGAAGAAGGCGTACACCGCCGTCTCCTGGAACGCGCCCACCTCCGAGCTGACCAAGCGCCTGGAGCAGACGCCGACCCTGAAGGACATCCCCGGCACCCTGTTCCTCGCGGGCGGCGCCCCGGTGACCGCCAAGGACGCGCCCATCGCGGGCATCGGTGTCGCGGGCGCCCCGAGCGGCGACCAGGACGAGAAGTTCGCGAAGGCGGGTGTGGCGGCGCTCGGCCGCTGAGCCCCGTGCCACTGAGGCTGTTCCCGGTCCCCGCGCCCGTCCGCGCGGGGACCCGTACGACGAGGAGATCCGCCATGAACCACACCGCTGCCGACCGGCGGCTGCTCGACGCCGCGCGGGCCGGGAACGCCGCCGAAGTCCGTGCCGCCCTCGACGAGGGCGCCCGCGTCGAGATCCGCGACACCGAACTGCGCAGCCCGCTGCTGCTCGCTGCCGCCGGTGATCACGTCGAGGCCGCCCGGGTGCTCGTCGCCGCGGGCGCCGACGTCGACGCCCAGGACCACCGCGCCGACAGCCCCTGGCTGGTCACCGGGGTGACGGGCAGCGTCGCCATGCTGCACGTCCTGCTGCCCGCGGGCCCCGATCTGACGCTGCGCAACCGGTTCGGCGGGATCTCCGTGATCCCGGCATCGGAGCGCGGCCACGTCGCCTACGTACGTGAGGTGCTGCGCGTCACCGACACCGACGTCGACCACGTCAACGACCTCGGCTGGACCGCCCTGCTGGAGGCCGTGATCCTCGGCGACGGCGGCCGCGCGCACCAGGAGATCGTGGAGCTGCTGCTCGCCGCGGGCGCGACGCCGGACCTCGCCGACCGGGACGGCGTCACCCCGCTCGCGCACGCCGAGCGGCGCGGCTTCGCGGAGATCGTGGGGCTGCTGAGGGCCGCGTCGTGAAGACGCCCCGCGCGCCCCGCCCCCTCCCCTCCCTCCGCGCGCCCCGCACGGTGCTGGGCGGCACCGCCGTCCTGCTCGCCGCCGCCGTCCTCGCCGGCTGCGGTGCCGGTACGGGCGGGGCCGCCGCGTCCCGCGCCGAACCCGCACGCCCGACCACCACGGTCACCCTCCCCGCCGACACCAGGACCCCCGAAGGCACCCTCCTGGTCGCCGACTTCGGCGCCGACACGGTGACCTTCGTCGACCCCGAGAAGGGGCCCATCGACTCGGTGAGGGTCGGCAAGGCCCCCTACGGTCTTGCCGTGGGGAAGGACGGCCGGGCCTGGGTGGCCACCGCCGAGGGCGTCGCCGTCGTCGACACCGAGGAGCGCGAGCGCCTGGACCGCATCCCGTACGAGACGGAGACAGGCCCCGCCACCACCGGCGAGTACCGCGGCGGCGGCATGGGCATCGCCCTCGCGCCGGACGGCAAGCACGCCTACGTCGGCGTCAACGTCCCCGACGGCAAAGGCGCGTTGGAGGTCATCGACACGCAGGAGCGCGAGGTGGCCGACACCGTGCCCGTCGGCCGCCGGCCCTTCGACGTCGACGTGTCCGAGGACGGCCGCGAGGTCTACGCCACCGACCACGACTCCTTCGACGTGACGGTCGTGCGCGCGGACTCGCTGAAGCCGCGCCGCATCGAGGTCGCCCCCTACGGGACCGAGGGCGGCCTCGGCTCCTGGCTGAAGCCGCACTACACCGCCGTACGGCCCTCCGACGGCCGGCTCCTGCTGCCCTTCGAGGGCGAGAAGCTCGTCGTGCTCGATCCGCGCACCGGCGAGTACGACGTCGAGAAGATGACGGCCAACACCCACCAGCACGGCGTGACGGTCACCGACGACGGCACGCTCTACGCCGTCGGCACCGGGCCCATCGACCCGGACGCCGACAAGGGGCCCTCGCTGACCGTGCGGAAGGCGGACGGCACGGAGCGGGTGTTCCCGCTGGACGGGCCGCACGAGGACGTGGCCGTGGCGAAGGACGGCCGTACCGCGTACGTGACCGGCGGGTTCACGCGCGACGGCTACTGGAACGGCATCTCGGTCGTCGACACGGAGGACGGGTCGGTGCGCCGACTCCCGGCGGGCGAACGGCCGTTGGGCGTCGCGGTGCTCTGACCGGTCGGCAGGCCCCATCAAGGCGGGGTCTTCGGGGCGCGGCCCCTGCCGTACCCCTCCCGCGCCCCTGACATGCGCATATCGCGCCCCTGACGTGCCCATATCGCCCCGCCCCGAACAATTGCCGCATAAGATCACCGGTGTGGACCTGCGATCTTCGGCCTCCCGCGCCGTCACCGTCACCTGCGCCCTCGCCCTGCTCGCCGGGGTGGGGGCCTGCGGCGGCTCGGGCGGTGACGGCACGGCGGGCGCCGACGGCGTGGGCGACCCGTACTTCCCGAAGCTGGGCAACGGCGGCTACGACGTGTCCCACTACGGCCTGAAGCTCGGCTACGACCCCTCCTCCGGGCACCTCACCGGCACCGCCGAGATCACCGCACGCGCCACCCAGGACCTCAGCTCGTTCCACCTCGACCTCAAGGGCCTGGACGTCTCCGGCGTCACCGTCGAGGGCAGGACCGCCCGCTTCCAGCGCTCCGGCCAGGAGCTGACGGTCCGGCCCGCCGACGGACTCGACCGGGGCGAGACCTTCCGCACCACCGTCCGCTACTCCGGCACCCCGGAGACCATCACCGACGAGGACGGCGCCGAGGAGGGCTGGCTCAGGACGAAGGGCGGCGCGCTCGCGCTCGGGGAGCCGGTCGGTTCCATGGCCTGGTTCCCGGGCAACCACCACCCGAGCGACAAGGCGTCGTACGACGTGCAGGTCACTGTCCCCAAGGGCCTCAAGGCCGTGTCCAACGGCGAGTTGAAGGGCGAGTCGACCAAGAACGGCCGCACCACCTTCACCTGGCACACCGCCGAACCCATGGCGAGCTATCTGGCGACCGTGGCGATCGGCGCGTACGAGATGAAGACGTCGAAGACGAAGGACGGGCTGCCGATCGTCACGGCCGTCGACCCCTCGCAGGCCGAGGCGGGCGAGAAGGTCCTCGCGAAGATCCCGGACATCCTGGAGTGGCAGGAGTACAACTTCGGGCCCTATCCCTTCTCCTCGGCCGGCGCGATCGTCGACCGCGAGGAGGCCGCGGGCTACGCCCTGGAGACGCAGAACCGCCCGACCTTCCCCGGCGCCCCGGACGCCGAACTCCTCGTCCACGAGCTGGCCCACCAGTGGTTCGGCAACTCCGTCACCCCCAGGACGTGGCGGGACATGTGGCTCAACGAGGGCTTCGCCACGTACGCGGAGTGGCTGTACCAGGAGGACCACGACGGCGACAGCGCGCAGGAGATCTTCGACGCGTTGTACAAGGGCGACTATTACGAGGACGCCGAGGACAACAAGGCGATCTGGGCGTTCCCGCCGGCCCGGCCGGACAGCGCCGCGAACATCTCCGACCCGCCCGTCTACGAACGCGGCGCGATGGTCGTCCACAAGATCCGCCGAGCGGTCGGCGACGACGCGTTCTACGACATCGTGCAGGGCTGGACGAAGGCGTACCGCCACAAGAACGCGGACACCGAGGAGTTCACGAAGTACGTCGAACGGCACGCGGGCAGCGAGGCGGCGCGCAAGAAGGCCGCCGCGATCTGGGGCGACTGGCTGTACGGGGACGGGAAGCCCGGCCACCCGTAGGGGCCGGTGCGGGCGGGGTGAACGGACCGCGCTACAGCGCCTTGCGCAGGATCGCGCACGGCCGGTGCCGGGCGAGGTCCTCACGGTGCCCGATGACGAGGTAGCCGAGCGCGGTCCAGAAGCGCAGCGCCCTCGGGTTGTTCTCCAGGACGGCGAGGCGTACGGCGTCGCGCCCCGCGTCCCGGAACCGCTGCTCGACGAGCGTCGCCAACTCCCGCCCGAGACCGGTGCGCCGCACCTGGGCGTCGACCATCAGGAGCCCGATCCACGGGTCGGGGTCGGTGGGGTCGGGGTGCCGGGCCAGGGTGATGGCGACGCCCACGAGCCGCCCGCGCGAGCGCGCGAGCAGCACCTCCGCGTCCGGGTGCGCGAGTTCGTCCGCGAGCGCCTTGGCGACCTGTTCGATACGGATGTCGGCGGGGTCGGGGAAGTCGCCGCTGAGCGCGAAGAACTCACGGTTCGACGCGTACAGCCCGGTCACCTCGGTGAGGAGGTGACCGGGCAGGGCGCCGTCGACGGCGGTGAGCGGTTCGAGGATCATGCGGGGCAGGTTAGAGCCTGTCCGGCACGATTCCGGCTCACCCGCGCGGTGCGGTCCCGCGCTGCTTGCGCAGGGTGCGCCACTCGCCGATCGCGCCCCAGGCCGAGCAGCCGAACGCGCCGACGTAGCAGGCGACCCAGCCGGAGGACCGGTCCTGGGCGTCGAGCAGCATGTCCACGGTCAGGACGCCGAAGAGCACGGCGGAGAACAGGGCGCCGTAGAACTTCTGGCGCGTGATGCGCTGTTGCCTGCGCGGCCCCTCCGACAGGCGCAGGGCGTAGATCTCGGCGTCACCGAAGACGTCCACGGCGGTGCCGTCCCCGGGGGCCGCGGCGAGGTGCTGGCGCGCTTCCCTGACGTGACCGCGCGCTTCCGCGGCCGCCATGCCGTGCCGGCCGCGCAGCAGGTTCTCCAGGCGGTCCAGCCAGCGTTCGTCGTCGGGGCCGCCGTCCGGGCGCGCGGGTGTGAACCAGCGGTCGACCGTGCCGTCCGGCAGGGCGTAGGCGCCCACCGCCCAGACGGCGCCGGCCGCCATGAGCACCGGGGCGGGCACGCGGAACAGCTCCGCGCCGGGGAGGGTGTTGGCCAGGCCGATCCCGCCCACCAGCGCGGCGGTCGCGCCCGCGAGGAACCACCACATGCCGCGGAACAGCCCGGCGGCACGGGCGGTGAAGGCGACGCACGCCAGCACGGCGGCCGTCGCGATGCCCGCGAAGCCCGCGATCGAGGTCCTGCCCACCTGCACCCAGAGGCCGTCCTCGATCCAGTACAGGCCGAAGACGCCGAACACGAGGAACCCGAGGGACCCGACCGAGGCGCTCAGCCGCTCCCCGGGGCGCATGCCGCGCGTGTCGATCCCAGCCCGGTACCGCTCGCTGATCCGCTCGGCGGCGACGGTACGCGCGTACGCGGCCGGGTCGCCGAGCACCTCGGCGGCGGGCTCGCCCGCCTCGGTCACGAGCTGGTGGGCCTCGGCGAGTATCTCCTCGGAGAACCCGGCGGGCGCGTCCTCGTCGAGCACGAGCCGCACCTGGACGGTGGCGGCCCACTCCTCGTCCTCCTTGCGGTCCCAACTGATCTCAGGCGTACGTGTCTTGCTCATCGTCATCCCCCTTCGCCTCCGCCGGGAGGAGCGAGGCGACGGTCCGGGAGAAGTTCCCCCACGCGGCCTGGTCACGCCGCAGCCTCGCCCGCCCCTCCTCGGTGATCCGGTAGTACTTCCGCCCCGGCCCGCCGTCCCCGGCGCCCCACTCGACCTCCACGGCGCCCTCTTCCTCGAGGCGGGTGAGGGCGGGGTAGAGCGTCGCGGCCTTCACGCCGTCGAGCCCGGCGTCGCCGAGCCTGCTGAGCAGCGCGTACCCGTAGCTCTTCGCCTCGCTGTCGAGGATTCCGAGCAGGCAGAGGGGGAGGGCAGCGCGGGTCCACGCGGTGGGCGTGGCGGCGGTCATGGGTCCCCCTCGGATCTCAACTCTTCGGTCTTGCCGACTATTCAAGTATCCATAATAGTCGGCGATCTGTACAACCGGGCGGCCGTGCGGGGATGGCGGGGGGCTACGGGGAGCCGTGGCGCACCAGGCAGAACGGGTGGCCCGCCGGATCCGCGAACACCCGCCAGCCGTTGCCCCCGGTCTCCGCGTCCAGGACCGTCGCACCCGCCGCCACGACCTGCTCGTGGGCCCGGTCGAGGTCCTCCACCTGGAGGTCGAGGTGGAACTGCTGCGGGGCGAAGGGGTCGGGCCACCGGGGCGGGAGGTGGTCCGTGACGCGCTGGAAGGCCAGGACCTGGCCCGTGGGTGTGTGGAGGGTCTTCCAGTCGTCGCCGGTGGCCCAGCGGCGGTCCGGCCGGTCGACCGCGCCGCCCAGGAGGGTGCGGTAGAACTCCGCGAGGGTCAGGGGGGCGGGGCAGTCCAGGACGGTGCACTGCAGTGTGGCGATCATGGCGGGAGCGTAGGGGGAGGGCCGGAAGGCGTGGTGGGACGCCGTGGCCGGACGCAGGAAGGCCCCGGCAGCGACTCGCTGCCGGGGCCTTCCTGCGTCCGGCCCGTGAAGGCCGGTTGTGCCGTCTCAGGCGTGCTCGGACGGCTGGACTCAGACGTTCACGCCGAAGTCCTGGGCGATGCCGACGAGGCCCGAGGCGTAGCCCTGGCCGACCGCGCGGAACTTCCACTCGGCGCCGTTGCGGTACAGCTCGCCGAAGACCATGGCGGTCTCGGTGGCGGCGTCCTCGGAGAGGTCGTAGCGCGCGATCTCGGTGCCGCCGGCCTGGTTCAGGATGCGGATGAACGCGTTGCGGACCTGGCCGAAGTTCTGCGAGCGGTTCTCGGCGTCGTAGATCGAGACCGGGAAGACGATCTTCTCGATGTCGGCCGGCAGACCCGCGAGGTTGACGTTGATCTGCTCGTCGTCGCCCTCGCCCTCGCCCGTGACGTTGTCACCGGTGTGGACGATGGTCTGGTCCGGCGTCGCCTTGTTGTTGAAGAAGACGAAGTGCTGGTCCGAGAAGACCTTGCCCTGGGTGTTCACCGCGATGGCGGAGGCGTCCAGGTCGAAGTCGGTGCCAGTGGTGGTGCGGACGTCCCAGCCGAGGCCCACGGTGACGGCGGTCAGGCCCGGAGCCTCCTTGGTGAGCGAGACGTTGCCACCCTTGGACAGGCTTACTGCCATTGTTGGGAGTCCCTTCCCTCGTTAATGACGCACCGCTGTGTGAGCGGTGCGCACGGGCTTCGTACTGGGGACGAAGCTACCTTCACTGGTACCAACGCCGACCGGGGTCCCCAAGGTTCCACTTGGCTTTACTTTCTTTACCTCGGTCCCGGCCCGCCCCTCTCGCCCCCGCCCCGCCGAAAAAGAGCGTGACGTGAGCCCGACAGACGCGGGACCATGGAGGCATGTCCGGTCCCCATGTCATCCGTGGCTCCGTCTCGCTGCCCGAGGCCGAGCTCATGTGGCGTTTCTCGCGGTCGTCGGGGCCGGGCGGGCAGCACGTGAACACCAGCGACTCCCAGGTGGAGCTGCGGTTCGACCTCGCGAACACCGACGCGCTGCCCGAGGTGTGGAAGCAGCGCGCCCTGGAGCGGCTGGCCGCGCGGCTCGTCGACGGAGTCGTCAGCGTCCGGGCCAGTGAGCACCGTTCCCAGTGGCGGAACAGGGAGATGGCGGCCACCCGGCTCGCGTCCCTGCTCGCCGAGGCCACCGCCCCGCCGCCCAAGCCGCGGCGCGCCACGAAGATCCCGCGCGGCATCAACGAACGACGCCTGCGCAACAAGAAGGCCCGCAGCGACACCAAGCGGGGCCGCTCGGGCCAGGGCTGGGGCTAGGGCCCGGCGCGGGGGACTGCGCGCGCGGCTGTTCCGTGGCTCGCGCCCACACGGCGGAGCCGGTCACGTGCCGGCCTCGCGCCCCGACGCGCCCCGCTAGCCCAGCTGGCGGTAGCGCCCGCGGAAGTACGTCAGGGGGCCGCCGTCGGCGCTGGGAAGCGACGCGGTCAGCACGCGGCCGATCACCAGCGTGTGGTCGCCCGCCGTCACGGTCTGCTCCGTGCGGCACTCCAGTGTCGACAGCGCGCCGCCGACCAGCGGAGCGCCCGACGCGGCACCTCGTTCGTAGGGGATGTCCTCAAAGAGGAGCCGGTCGCTGATGCGGCCCTTCATCGCGAAGCGGCCCGCGATGTGGCGCTGGCTCTCGGACAGCACCGACACCGCCCACAGCGGCTGCTCGGCGAGCAGGTCGTCCATCCGGGAGCCCTCGCGCAGGCTCACCATGACCAGCGGCGGGTCGAGGGAGACGGAGAGGAAGGCCGTGGCCGTCATGCCCACGTCCTCGCCCAGCGGCGCGTGGGGGTCGTCCGGGTCCAGGCCGGGCTCGCGCGCCGTCACCAGGACCACGCCCGCGGCCAGGCGGGACATCGCCGCGCGGAACTCGTCGTTGCTCACCCCATCAGCATGCCCATCCGATGACGGGCGGCGCGGGGAAGGCGGGGCCGGGAGAGTCTTCAGTACGTGAGCCACGAGGGGGACGCTAGCCCGTGGGCCCTGCCCGAAACATCGGCCTCTGGGCCCAGATCGGTCCTAGGACCCGGGGCCGAGGGGGCCGGGCGGCACCGGGGGACGGCGTTGATCACAGCGCGTAGGTAAAGAACTCCGAGAAGTGGCACGCGGTGCCGCGAAATGCGGTGGACTAGTCCAAGGGACTGGACCAACGGCGGCTTCTCACCTGTGACTTGAGTCACAGGGCCCATATTTTGTTGACCCTGTGTACCGGGTGGAGAGCTCGCTGTGATTCAGTGACGGTGGCAATAAGACACTGAGGGCACAAGGGCGAAGAAGAACACGAAGAAGAACACTGCGGGCGCTGCGCATCCTGGAGTTGCTGTCGAGGTCTCGGGGAGAACGAGCATGGAGACCGAGTCGGAGCCGTACGTCCGTCTTGCGACCCTGCGGCAGCTGCACCAGGTGGTGGCGGAGCTCAACACGGCCCGGAGCCTGGCGGACACGCTGCAGACCGTCGCCGACGGCGTCGTCAACGGTCTTGGCTATGAATTGGCGTGCGTGAATCTGGTGCGCCCGGACGGCGACCTCGTCGTCGCCGCCTTCGCGGGCAACTCCTCGGCGGAGGCCCTGATCACCGGCCGCGTCGGCTCGCGCGACGCCTGGGAGCGGCGCCTTGCCATGGGCGAGGCCTGGGGCGCGCTGCGCTTCATCTCGTACACCGAGGGCTGGGTCCTCGACGACGACGACGTCCCGCAGTGGTACACCGAGGGGCCCGAGCCGCGCTTCGAGGACGAGTGGCACCCCTCCGACCGCCTGTTCGCGCCCATGTACGCGACGGGCGCCGCCGGCGGCGAGCTGCTCGGCGTGATCTCCGTGGACCGGCCGCGCAACGGCCGCAGGCCCGGCGCCTGGGGCCGCGAGGCCCTGCAGATGTACGCCTTCCAGGCCGCCATCGCGATCAGCAACGCACGGCTCCGCGCCAACATGCAGCGCGCCCTGGTCCGCCTGGAACGCGAGCAGCAGGCGCTGCGGGCCAGCGAGGAGTCCTTCCGGCAGGCCTTCGAGTACGCCCCGTCCGGCATGGCCATCGCCGAGATGGGCGGCGACCAGCACGGGCGGATCCTGCGCACCAACGACGCGCTCTGTCGGCTTCTCGGCAGGCCCGCGTCGGCCATGCGGCGCTACTCGTTCTCCGACCTCGTGCACCCCGAGGACATCGGCACGCTGCTGCGGACCTCCGCCGAGGGGGGCCGCGCCGAGCTGCGGCTCGGCCGCCGCGACGGGACGTACGTCTGGGTGTCGCTGCGCAACTCCGTGGTGGCCGACGCCGCCGACGGCCCCCGCTTCCTCCTCACCCACGTCGAGGACATCGAGGAGCGCAAGCGCCGCGAGCTGCACCTCGCCCACCGGGCCAGCCACGACTCCCTCACCGGACTGCCCAACTCCGCCGAGCTCCGCGCCCGCCTCAGCGCCCGTCTCTGTCGCAGGCCCCACGCGGGCCAGCCCAGCGCGGTGGACTCCCTGGACGCCGCCTACGAGCACGGCTTCGACTTCGGGCACGCCTCCCAGCAGGACGAGGGCTTCGACCACCACGTGCACACCGTCGCCCCCGAGGGCGGCGACGACGACGTGGACGACGGCACCAAGGGCCTCGCGGTCCTCTTCTGCGACCTCGACGGCTTCAAGTCGATCAACGACAGGTTCGGGCACCACACCGGCGACGCCGTCCTCATCGAGGTGGCGCGGCGGCTCACCAGCGGCGTGCGGGACGGGGACACGGTGGCCCGGCTCGGCGGCGACGAGTTCGTCGTCCTCGCCGACGGCCTCGGCCGGGCCGACGCGCAGGACCTCGCCGTCCGGCTGCGGAACGCGATCATCCCGCCGATCCGCGTCGACGGGAGGGCCGTCCGCGTGGGGGCGAGTTTCGGCATCGGCTGGGCGCACTGCGGGATGTCGGCCGACGAAGTGTTGCACTCCGCCGACCAGCGGATGTACGTGGAGAAACGGTCTCGTGCCAAACAGCACCGGCGGGCCGGCTAGGGGGCCTGATGAGGTCAACGCCACCCCTTGGGCTCACTCGGACCGGGTAGGCTCCCCGCGTCAGCGATGTGAGGGAGTGACCAGGGAATGACGCCCGGCAACAACGGCGAGAGCGCGCCGAGCGCGCCGCAGGGCGACGACGATCCGTTCGGCTACCTGTACGAGGACGGACAGGCGGCCGGAGCGACCCCGCCCAGCGGTGGGGGCGGCTACGGGTACCCGGGTCCCCGCTCCTCGTACAACCAGGTCCGGGCGGTCGGCGACCGCCGTTCGTACGGTCAGCAGGGCTACGGCCAGCAGACGTACGGCCAGCAGGTCCCGCAGCAGCAGCCCCAGCAGGGCTACGGCCAGCCGAACGCGCACTACACCGCCCCCGAGGCGCAGCCCGGCGGGGCGCCCGTCGCCTCCCCGCAGTACGCGCCCGCGGGCGGCGGCGGCCGGGGCCGCGGGCCGAACACCAAGGGACTGCTGATCGCCGCGGTCGCCGTGGTGGCCGTCGTCGCGCTCGGCATCGGTGCCGCGGTGCTCACCGGCAACGACGACGACAAGGGCGACGACGCGAACGCCGGCGGCAAGCCGTCGCAGGCGCAGAGCGTCGAGCCCAGCGAGAAGCCGTCGGACAAGCCAGACAAGCCGGTCAAGCTGCCCAAGACGGACGCCAAGGCCCTGAAGCTGGAGGGCGGCACGACCACGGCGTCCGACCTCGACGGCGCCAAGGCCGCCGGCGGCGTCTACGTGGCCGGGTTCGACAAGGTCGGCGCCCAGGTCACCTGGACCGTCAACGGCATCCCCAAGGCCGGCGCGTACAGCCTGCGCGTGAACTACGGCGTGCCCGGCAAGGACTCCAACGCGTCCATCCTGGTCAACGGCAAGAAGCAGACCCGCCCCCTGAACATGGAGAACTTCGCCCACGCCAAGGAAGGCGACTGGGAGAAGGGCTGGAGCAACACCTGGGCGGTGGTCCAGCTCACCAAGGGCACCAACACGGTGACGCTCACCTGCGACCAGAGCAACCTGTGCGGGTCGGTCGGGGCGAACATCGACCAGATGTGGCTCGTGGAGGGCGACAAGGGCTGACGCCCCACCGCCCCCCTCCCGCCGACGGAGGGCTTCCCGGGGCTACTTGAGCAGCCCCAGGAACCCCGCCACCGTCCCGGCCATCGCCTCGCGGGCCGGGACGAGGTACTTCCGGGGGTCGACGCCCTTGTCGTGGGCGTCGAGGTAGGCACGGACCTCGCCGGTGAACGCCGTGTTGAGGGCCGTGCCGACATTGATCTTCACCATGCCGGACGCGACGGCCCGCCGGATCTCCTCGTCCGGCACGCCACTCGACCCGTGCAGCACGAGCGGCACCGGCACGGCCGCCGCCAGCGAACCGATCAACGCGTGGTCCAGGGCCGCCGTGCGCTCCGTCATCGCGTGCGAGGAGCCCACCGCCACCGCGAGCGCGTCCACGCCCGTCTCCGCGACGTACGCGGCCGCCTCCGCCGGATCGGTCCGCACCCCCGGCGCGTGCGCGTCCAGCGGCGCCTCACCCTCCTTGCCGCCCACCTTGCCGAGCTCCGCCTCGACCCAGATGCCGCGCTCCTGGCCCCAGCGCACCGCGTCAGCCGTCGCCTTCACGTTCTCGCCGTACGCCAGCTTCGACGCGTCGAACATCACCGAGCTGAAGCCCTCCGGGTGCGCCGCGCGCAGCAGTTCGACGTCCGTGACGTGGTCCAGGTGCAGGGAGAGGCGGGCCGAGGAGGCGCGGGCCACCGCGGTCGCGGCGGCCGCTATCGCGGAGAGCCTGCCGCCGTGGAACGCCACGGCGTTCTCCGATATCTGCAGGATCGCGGGGGCCCCGGCCCGTTCCGCGCCGAGGGCCACCGCCTCCGCGTGCTCCAGGGTGATGACGTTGAACGCGGCGACTCCGTGCTGCCCTGCGCGGGCCTCCGCGACGAGTTCTCCGGTGCTGACCAGTGGCACGGTGCTCCCCAAATCCCAGGGCGCTGCGCCCCGTTGTGCGGTCCAGGTGTGGGCGGTGCGGGTGGTGCGGTCTAGGTGGGGGCGGTCACGGCTCCGGTCACCGTGACCCGCGGCAACAGCGCCTCGTACGTCGAGGGGTCGAACTCGCCCGCCACCGGCGCCGCCACGGTCGCCGCCGACAGCGCGACGGCGCGGGCCAGGCGCTCCGGCCACGGCAGGCCCTCCGCGAGCCCGGACAGCAGCCCCGCGACCGCCGAGTCGCCGGCGCCCGTCGGATTGCCGTGCACCCGCCGCGGGGGCAGCGCGCGCCAGCCGCCCTCGGGGGTGACGGCGAGCAGGCCGTCGGCGCCGAGCGAGGCGACGACCGAGTGCGCACCCCTGCGGCGGGCGTCGCGGGTGGCCCGGTCCGGTTCGTGGGAGCCGGTCAGCTCGGCGAGCTCGTCGGCGTTGGGCTTGACGATGTCGGGGCGGGCGGCGACGCCGCGGCGCAGCGGTTCGCCGCTGGTGTCGAGCAGGACGGGGACGCGGGCGGCGCGGGCGGCCCGGACGAGCAGCCCGTACGCGCCGACGGGGACGCCGGGCGGCAGGCTGCCGCAGAGGGCTATCGCGGCCAGGCCGTCGCGGCGCACCAGCTCCTCGTAGGAGTCCAGGAAGGCGGCCCACTCGGCGGGCGTGACGGTCGGGCCCGGCTCGTTGAGCTGGGTGGTGTCGCCGCTCGCCGCGTCGACGACGGCGAGGGTGCGGCGGGTGGCGCCCGCGACCGGGGCCAGCGCGTCGGTGACGCGCGGTTCGGCGGCGAGCCGTTCGTGCAGGGTGCGGCCGGTGTCGCCGCCCGCGAAGCCGGTGACGGTCACGTCGTGGCCGAGGGCGGCGAGCACGCGGGCGACGTTCAGGCCCTTGCCGCCGGGGCGTTCGGTCACCTCGGTGACGCGGTGCGAGGCGTGCGGGGTGAGGGCGGGGACGCGGTAGGTGAGGTCGAGGGCCGCGTTCAGCGTGACGGTGAGGATCATCCGTGCCACCCCCGAAGTACCTTTCCACCGGCCTCTCTAGGGTTCTGATCATGCCAAACAGAAGGCGGTTGGCCCAGAGGTCAGGGCCAACCGCCTTGTGTTTCATGACAAGTGAACGGGTGCGGAAATCACCCGAGTTGGGGGTTAAAAGGGTGCAACCACCCATTCGCCCTTGCGCATCACGCCCTTGAGGTCGAAGGCCGCGTCCAGGACCACCAGGTCCGCGTCCTTGCCGGGCTCCAGGGAGCCGACCTTGTCGTACAGGCCGAGGAGGCGGGCCGGGTTGGCGGAGATGGCGCGGACGGCGTCCTGGACGGAGAGCCCGTCGACGGTCACCGAGCGTTTGAACGCGCGGTCCAGGGTGAGCGTGGAGCCCGCGATCGAGCCGCCCTCGACGAGCCGCGCCACGCTGTCCTTCACCTCGACCTCCAGCGGGCCGAGCATGTAGCGGCCGTCGCCGAAGCCCGCCGCGTCCATGGCGTCGGTGATGAGGGCGACGCGGGGCGCGCCCGCGTGGTGGAAGGCCAGCTCGAAGGCGGCCGGGTGGAGGTGGGTGCCGTCGTTGATGAGCTCGACGGTGATCCGCTCGTCCTCCAGGAGCGCGGTGATCGGCCCCGGGGCGCGGTGGCCGATGGGCGGCATGGCGTTGAAGAGGTGCGTGGCGACGGTGGCGCCCGCGTCGATCGCCTCGACCGTCTGCTCGTACGTCGCGTCCGTGTGGCCGATGGCCGCGATCACGCCGTGCTCGGCGAGGAGGCGTACGGAGTCGATGCCGCCGGGCAGCTCGGTGGCGAGCGTGAACATCTTCGCCTGGCCGCGGGCCGCGTCGAGGAGCTTGCGGACGTCGGCGGGGTCGGGGTCGCGGAGCAGGTTCTCGCTGTGCGCGCCCTTGCGGCACGGCGAGATGAAGGGCCCCTCGAAGTGGATGCCGGCGAGATCGCCCTGCTCGGCGAGTTCGGAGAGCACCCCGGCGCGCTCGGCGAGGAAGTCCATCTCGCCGGTGACGGTCGAGGCGACGACGGTGGTGGTGCCGTGCAGGCGGTGGGTGTGCACGCCCTTCAGGACGTCCTCGACGGTGCCGGAGGTGAAGGAGGCGCCGCCGCCGCCGTGGTTGTGGATGTCGACGAAGCCGGGGACCACCCAGTGACCCGTGAGGTCGACGGTCTCCGCGTCCGCGGGAGCGCTCCCCCCGATGCGCGTGCCGTCGACGATCAGGCGTCCTTCGGTGAGGGTCCCGGTGGGCAGAACCACCTGTGCACCGGCGAGAACCTTGCTAGTGGCCATCAGGTGGCTACCTCCGTGGGCTCGGTCTTCTGGTCGATGAGGTCCCAGGCGAGCAGGCCCGCCCCCAGGCACCCGGCGGTGTCGCCGAGGGCCGCGGGGACGATGTCCGGCAGCGTCTGGAACTGGACGATGCGTGCCGAGACGGCGGCCCGCAGCGGCGTGAACAAGGTTTCCCCGGCCTCGGCGAGACCGCCACCGATGATCAGCGTGTGCGGGTCCAGCAGAGTGAGGGCGGTGAGCAGGCCGTCCGCGAGGGCCTCGACGGCGTCGCGCCAGACCTCCTGGGCGCGGGGGTCGCCGGACTCCACGGCCTTGGCGCAGTCCGCGGCGTCCGCCTCGGGGTCGCCGCTCGCCTCGGCCCAGGCCTTGCTGACCGCGGAGGCGGAGGCGAGGCGCTCCAGGCAGCCGCGCTGGCCGCAGCCGCAGGGCGGGCCGCCGGGGCGTACGACGATGTGGCCGATCTCGCCGGCCGAGCCGTGCGCGCCGGGCTCGATGGCGCCACCGATGCCGATGGCGCCGGCGATGCCGGTGCCCAGGGGGACGAACAGGAACCGGTCGGAGCCCTTGCCCGCGCCGATGCGGCCCTCGGCGAGGCCGCCCGTGCGGACGTCGTGGCCGAGGGCGACGGGGGCGCCTGCCAGGCGGGCGCTGAGGAGGTCCCGCAGGGGGACCTCGCTCCAGCCGAGGTTGGCCGCGTACACCGCGATGCCGTGTTCGGCGTCGACGATGCCGGGCACGGCGACGCCGGCCGCGGCGGCGGGTTCGCCGAAGCGGGCGATGCCGTGGGCGCGGAGGTCCGCGGCGAAGTCGAGGATGCTCTCGACGACCGCGTCGGCTCCGCGCTCGCGGCCCGTGGGGCGGCGCGCCTCGTGCAGCAGCGTGCCGTCCGCCCCCACCAGGGCGGCCTTCATTCCGGTGCCGCCCACATCGAGGGCGATGACGTGTCTCACGGGGGACAGTCTCCCGCGTCACCCGCAAGAGGTCTAGTCCACTCCGGCCACGTATGGCGGACCGAAGGTCCTTTTCGGTGGGGGTGCCCGACTTGAACCCGCGCCGGACACCCCTTCCGGCACCCGCCCTAGCTGAGGATGACGCTCCGCGTCAGGTTGCGCGGGCGGTCCGGGTCGAAGCCGCGGGACTCCGCGAGGGCCACGGCGAGCCGCTGGGCGCGGACCAGGTCCGCCAGCGGGTCCGCCTCCTGGCGGGCGACGAGCTCGCCGCCGACGCGCGCCACGTCCTCCGCGAGGCCGTCGGGGAGCAGGCCGAACATCCACGCCACGCGGCCGGGCCCGGTGATGGAGATCGGGCCGTGGCGGTACTCCATCGCCGGGTAGGACTCCGTCCAGGCGCCCGCGGCCTCCCGCATCTTCAGCGCCGCCTCCAGGGCGAGGCCGTACGTCCAGCCGCGCCCCAGGAACGTCCACTGCTCCGCGCCGAGCACCGCGGCCGGCAGCGGCTCGGTCACCGCGAGCTCCGCGTCGACGGCCGCCTCGGCCACCGTCTTCATGCCGGGGATGTAGCCGAGCCCGGCCCGCAGGAAGGCGAGGGCCGTGGTGGCGAAGCGGGTCTGGACGACCGACTCCTCGTCCGCCCAGTCCAGGACGGCCACCGCGTCGGCCGCGTCCATGACGGGCGTCTTGGGGTCGGCGGTCAGCGCCACCGTCGGCACGGTGCCCTTCAGCTGTCCCAGGAGTTCGAGGACCTCCGTCGTCGTGCCGGAGCGGGTGATCGCCACGACCCGGTCGTAGGTGCGGCCCGCGGGGAACTCCGACGAGGCGAACGCGTCGGTCTCGCCGAGGCCCGCGGCCTCGCGCAGCGCCGCGTAGGCGATGGCCATGAACCACGAGGTCCCGCACCCGGTGACGGCGACCCGCTCACCCGTCTTCGGCAGGCCGTCGAAGGCGGCCGCCGCCTCCACCGCCCGGTGCCAGCACGCGGGCTGGGTTGCTATTTCTTCTGCGGTACGCGACATGCGCCGAGGCTCCTCGTCAGTGCGGGACTGGTGCGGGATTTCCGATGTGCTGTGCATGAACGTCACGTGCATAGCAGCCACCGGGCGTGCGCGGCAATGGACGGCGATGGTGCGACGACCGGTGGCCCGCGGTGCGGGGCCGCTGCACGGGCCCGTTGCACAAGTGATACGCGGGTGGTGTAGACCTTGTGTCCGTACGCGGGGGAAACTCGCAGTTCAAGAGCATGGGGGCGAGACGCCCCGGATCGCGGAAGCAATGAGGGTGGGACAGCTGTGCAGCGGCGCGTGACAGGACTGACCGCGGCGGTGGCCGTACTGGGCATGGCGGGCGTACTCGCCGGCTGCGGCGGTCCGGGCGACTCCGGCGACGTCACCCTCAAGCTGGTGGCCGCCGACTACGGCGACTCCGCGGCGAACAGCTCGAAGAAGTACTGGGACAAGGTGGTCCAGGGCTTCGAGAAGGAGAACCCCGACATCAAGGTCGAGGTGAGCGTCCTTTCCTGGAACGACGTGGACCGCAAGGTCAAGGAGATGGTCAAGAAGGGCGAGGCCCCCGACATGGCACAGATCGGCGCGTACGCCGACTACGCCGCGCAGGGCAAGCTCTACGAGGCCGACGAGCTCGTCTCGATCGCCACCCAGGCCGACTTCCTGGGCCCGCTCGCCCAGGCCGGCGAGGTCAACCGCATCCAGTACGGCATGCCGTTCGCCTCCTCCACCCGCCTGCTCTTCTACAACACCAAGCTCTTCAAGGACGCGGGCCTCACGCCGCCGCAGAGCTGGAGCGAGCTGCAGTCCGACGCGAAGGCCCTCAAGGCGCGCGGCGTGAAGATCCCCTATGCGCTGCCGCTGGGCCCGGAGGAGGCGCCCGCCGAGACGCTGATGTGGATGCTCAGCGGCGGCGGTGGCTACACCGACAACGTCAACTCCTACGACATCGACTCCCAGCAGAACGCCAAGACGTTCGCCTGGCTCAGGGACGAGCTCGTCGGCGAGGGCCTGACCGGCCCCACGGCACCCGGCAAGATGAACCGCGCCGATGCCTTCGCGGCGTTCTCGCGCGGCGAGGTCGGCATGCTCAACGGCCACCCGACGCTGATGAAGATGGCCGCCAAGAAGGGCGTGAAGTTCGGCATGGTGCCGGCGCCCGGCGTCAACGGCAAGGCGCAGGCCACGATGGGCGTCGCCGACTGGATGATGGCGTTCAAGCAGAACGGCCACCGCCAGGAGGTCGGCAAGTTCCTCGACTACGCCTACAGCAAGAAGAGCGTGCTCGAGTTCTCCAACGAGTACGACATCCTGCCCGTGACGACGTCCGCGTCCCAGGCGATGGCCAAGGACCGGGGCGACACCGAGCTCGGCAAGTTCCTCAAGGAACTCCCGACCTCGCAGCTCTACCCGGTGGGCAAGACGTCCTGGGCGCAGGTCTCCGCCGACATCAAGAAGGACATCGGCAAGACCGTCGAGAAGGGCGGGACGCCCGAATCGGTCCTCGCCAGGATCCAGAGCCGCGCGGTCTCCGAGGAGAGCGCGGAATAGCGTGGCGGCATGAGCGAACAGGAGCCGGTGGAACTCTCCGAGCGGGACCGCGCGGTCCTGGCCCTGGAACGGCGTCAGTGGCCGGGTCCCGGCGCCAAGGAACGCGCCATCCGTGAGGAGCTCGGCATGGTGCCGGTGCGCTACTACCAGGTCCTGAACGCCCTCCTGGACGACGCGCGGGCGCTCGCCCACGACCCGATTACGGTCAATCGGCTGCGCCGGGTGCGGGAGTCACGGCGCGACGAGCGCTGACGCCGTTAAGGTCGGGCCCATGGGTGACTCTACGTACGCGCAGCCCGCCGGATCCGGACTGCCCGAGCCCGTGACGCCCGCCGGGCGCGACGGCCTCGCCGCGCTCCTCGCCCGGCCCGAACGGGCCGTCGTGGCCCTCGACTTCGACGGCACGCTCGCCGCGATCGTGCCCGACCCCGAGCAGGCCCGCGCCCACCCCGACGCCGTGCCCGCGCTCGCCGCCCTCGCCCCGCGCCTGCGCTCGGTCGCCGTGGTCACGGGCCGCCCCGCGGGCGTCGCCGTGCGCTACGGCGGCTTCGCGGGCGTGCCTGGCCTCGCGCACCTCGTGGTCCTCGGGCACTACGGCGCCGAGCGCTGGGACGCCGTCACCGGCACGGTGCACGCCGCCGAGCCGCACCCCGGGGTCGCGGCCGTGCGCGCCGAACTCCCCGGGGTCCTCGACGCGATCGGCGCCTGGCGCGGCACCTGGATCGAGGAGAAGGGCCGCGCCGTCGCCGTCCACACGCGCCGCGCCGCGGACCCGCAGGCGGCCTTCGAGGCGCTGCGCGAGCCGCTCGCCGAGCTGGCCAACCGGCACGGCCTGATCGTCGAGCCGGGCCGCATGGTCCTGGAGCTCAGGCCGCCCGGCATGGACAAGGGCGTGGCGCTCGGCGAGTACCTGCGCGAGGTGGGCGCCGAGTCCGTCCTCTACGCGGGCGACGACCTCGGCGACCTGCCCGCCTTCGGCGCCGTGGAGAAGCTCCGCTCGGACGGCGTCGCGGGCCTGCTCGTGTGCAGCGGCAGCGGCGAGGTCGCCGAGCTGGCCGGGCGGGCCGACCTGGTCGTCGACGGACCGGCCGGCGTCGTGCGGCTGCTGGCGGGGATCGCCGCTCGACTCGACTGATCGGCACCGATGTTGGGCGGGTCGGGGATCGGGTTCCCGAAGTAGTCGTACGGCGTGCCGTCGGCGGGCGCCGTGCCCGCGCCCCGCGCCGGTGAGCCGTCCCTCAGGCGCACGTCGCCGGGGGCGCCCGGCGCGGCGGAGCGCAGGCGCGGGTCGGCGTTCACGGCCTTCGGGTCGCGGGGCTGGGCGGTGCGCCAGTACAGGTTGCCCTCGTACGTGCTGACCGTGTCCTTGATGGGGGAGCCGGAGCCGGTGGGCGCGCCGACGAAGATGTTGTCGCGGAAGGTGACGCCCGTCGGCCCGTTGTTGGACACCAGGGCCGTGTCGGAGCGGTTGGTGACCACGGTGTTGCGGTAGATCGAGGTGTCCGTGGAGGCGCCGCACACCACGGAGATCACGGCGTAGGGCGATGCGGTGTTCCGGTCGTTGACGCTGATGTTGTCGTGGACCCGGTTGCCGTCGCTCACGGTGTCCTCGGCGTTGCAGACGAGGAGGAAGCCGCCCTCGTTGTCGTGGCTGTAGTTGTACCGGTAGACGTTGCGGTGGTTGCCGCCGTCGATGTCGTACGCCATGGAGTCGCGCGTCCCGTGGCCGCCCGTCACCTCGTTGTACTGGTAGACGACGTCGTCGGACTGCCACGCCCACAGACCCGCGTTGTAGCCCGCCGAGCGCCTGTTGAAGCCGTCGACGTAGTTGTGCTCGGCCAGCGCCCCGCGGGCCTTCTGCACGACGATGCCGTCGCCGCCCACGTCGTACACCTGGTTGCGCCGGAACTCCACACCGGTGGACAGCCAGTTGGCGCCCTCGACGTCCCGGCCCCAGGTGGAGGCGGTGGCGATGCCGGTGCGGTCGACGTGGCGCACGGTGGAGTCCGCCACGCGCACCCCGTCGAAGCGGGTGGGTTTCGCCGTGCCCTGGACGACGAAGAGGATGCCGCCGGAGGGGTCCGGGTCCTTGAGGTCGGCGCCGTTCACGTCGTGCACGTCCACCCCCTCGACGACGAAGTGGCGGGCCACGCCGTAGTCGGTGAGCTGGACGTACAGGCCCGCGCGGCGCTCGGTGGTGGTGGCGGGTCCGGTGTTGGAGAGGTCCAGGTTGCGGATCTCCCACTGCTCGGTGTTCACCAGGTGCAGGGCCGCGCGGGCGCCCTGGCCCTCGATGCGCGGCTTGGCCGCCCGCTTGCTGCCGTACGCGTCGATCAGCACGGGGGCGCCGGCCGCACCCGCACCTTTGGGAGCCAGCACCCCCGTGCAGCTTGTGCCCCGCTTGAGCAGGAGCCGGTCACCCGGGCCGAAGGAGTGGCCGCTGGCCTTGGCGACGGTGCGCCAGGCCGACCCGGCGGAGGTGCCGGACGCGGCGTCGTCGCCCTTCGCGCAGTCGACGTGGTACGCCGTGCCGGTGCGCGCGGCGGCGGCCGGAACCAGGCCCGCGCCCGACGCGGCGAGGACGGTGAGGATCACGATGCTCGTGCGACGCAGGGTCATGCGGTGGACCGTAGTGACGCCCGCGTGGCCGCGCCCATGGACAAACGGAAGCTGTCCTTGGACTGCCGGGGTCAGCCCGTGAGCGCCCGCAGCTGGTCCAGGAACCACTGCGCGGGCGGCAGCGCCGTCGCCGCCGCCGCGAGCCGCTTGGTGCGCTCGGCACGCTCGTCGGCGGGCATCAGCAGGCCCGTGTGCAGGGCCCGTGCCGTGGCCGTCACGTCGTAGGGGTTCACGGTGAGCGCGTCGTCGGCCAGCTCCTCGTACGCGCCCGCCTCCCGCGAGAGGACCAGCGCGCAGCCCTCGTCGGAGACGACGGGGACCTCCTTGGCGACGAGGTTCATGCCGTCGCGGATGGGGTTGACCAGGGCCACGTCCGCCATCCGGTAGGCCGCCAGCGAGCGGGCGAAGTCGTCCTCGACGTGCAGCAGGACCGGGGTCCAGCCGGGCGTCCCGTACCGGTCGTTGATCTCCTCGGCGACCCGGGCGACCTCCGCCGTGTAGTCGCGGTACACCGCCAGGTCCTGCCGGGAGGGGTAGGCGAACGCGACGTGCACGACGCGCTCGCGCCACTCGGGGCGGGTGTCCAGGAGCTCGCGGTAGGCGAGCAGGCCCCGCACGATGTTCTTGGACAGCTCGGTCCTGTCCACCCGGACGATCAGCTTGCGGTCCGCGCCCGCCTGCTCGCGCAGCGCCCGCATCCGCTCCTCGACGTCGTCCCGCCGCGACCGCTCCCGCAGGAAGTCCGCGTCGGCGCCGAGCCCGTGCACGCCGATCCGGGTGCCGGAGATCCCGCCGACGATCCGCACGCAGCACTCGGTGAACGCGTCCGCCCACCGCCCGGTCAAAAAGCCGAGCCGGTCGGCGCCGAGCATCCCGCGCAGCAGCTGTTCGGCGACGTCGTCCGGCAGCATCCGGAAGTAGTCGACCGGCGCCCACGGGGTGTGCGAGAAGTGGCCGATGCGCAGGTCCTCGCGGAGCTCGCGCAGCATGCCGGGCACGAGCGCCAGGTGGTAGTCCTGCACGAGGACCGCGGCCCCCGGCGCCGCCTCGGCGGCCAGCGCCTCGGCGAAGGCGCGGTTGTACGTCTCGTACGCCGCCCACTGGGCGCGGAACTCCGGTCCGAAGGCCGGCTCCAGCGGTGTCTGGTACAGCAGGTGGTGGACGAACCAGAGCACCGAGTTGGCGATGCCGTTGTACGCGTCCGCGTGGACGTCGGCGTCGATGTCGAGCATCCGTACGCCCGGTTCCCCGACGCCGCGCCGCACCGCCTCGCGGTCCCCGTCGCCGAGGGCCGCGCACACCCACAGGGCGTCGGCCTCGTCGCCGATGGCGCTGAGGCCGGAGACCAGGCCGCCCCCGCCGCGCTTGGCGGTCAGCTCGCCGTCCTCCCCCACGGTGTACGTGACGGGGCCGCGGTTGGACGCGACCAGGACCTGCGCTGCGGGCGATGCGGACTCGGAGACCATGTGGCAGAACGTAGCCCGTCCGGGAAACGCTCAAACGTACGGCGGCCGGACTCCCCTTCCCGGGGAGGCCGGCCGCCGTGTGCTCCGTGCCGTGCGGGTCAGTCGCGGCGCCGGCGCACCGTGGCGAGCACCAGCATGCCGAGCCCGCACAGCGCGGCCGCGGCCCCGCCGTACAGCAGGGTGGTGGAGTCGCCGGTCTCGGCGAGCTCACCGCCCGCACCGGTCTGCGGCTGCCCCTGCCGGCCGGGCTGCCCCTCCTGGCCGGGCTGCTGCGGGGCGGGCCGCGCCTGCACCCGCTGGGCGAGGATCGCCGTGGTGCACGGGTCGTCGCCGCCGCGCCGCGTCTTGGCGCAGTTGCTGCCCGGAGCGGTCACGGTGAGGACGGTGACCTTGCCGGGAGTACACGACACCTTGACTTGTTGGGTGATGGTGACCTTGCCCTTGGCGCGGACCGCGCCCGTCCACACGTACCGGGAGCCCTGCTTGACGACCTTCCCGGAGCTCGCGACGGGCCGGGAGCCGCGGGTCACGGGCCACGAGGCGGAGGCACCGAGGCGCGGGCTGCGCGAGGGGTTCTTCAGGGTGATGGTGTTGGTGGTGGCTCCGCAGGCCGGGACGGTCCTGCGGGCGGGTGAGGAGACGACGGTGAGCGGCGGCTGCGGGGCGTCGATGACCGGGTCGGAGGAGCAGTTCGGGTCGCTGCTGCCCTTCTCGCAGTTGGAGCGCGGGGTCTCCACGTCGACGTTGTTGAGCAGCTTGCCGTCCCCGCTGACCGGGTCGTTGACGGTGACCGAGTAGGTGACCGTCGCGGTCTCGCCGGGTCCGATGTCCCCGACGTACCCGATCTTGGGTTTCGTGTACGAGACGGTGCCGGTGGAGGCCTTCGCGTCCTCGTTGTACGTCGCGTCGTCGAGGTTGCCGCTCAGGTCGTCGCTGAACTTCGCGCCCGGGTAGGGCAGTTTGCTGATGTTCTTCGCCTTGACCGTGTACGTCAGCCTGCCGCCCGGCTTGATCTTGGCCGGCGACGCGGTCTTGGTGACCTCCAGGTCCGGCACCGGCACGGAGAGGGCCAGCTGGGAGGGGACGTACACGTCGCCGGTGCTGGTGAAGGTCAGGTCGGCCGACTTGGCGCCGACGGGGATCGCGCCGTCCGGCACCTCGAACGCCTTGGCGTCGATGCTCAGGTTGTTGCGGTACTTCGGCTTGACCGCGCCGTCGTCCTCACTGATGAAGAAGTTGTCCGTCCTGCCGGTGTGCGGCTCGGTGACGGGCTTGTCGTCGACCAGGAACTGGT
The DNA here is from genome assembly GCF_055593965.1 of Streptomyces sp. NPDC040622. NCBI lineage: Bacteria > Bacillati > Actinomycetota > Actinomycetes > Kitasatosporales > Streptomycetaceae > Streptomyces > Streptomyces sp. NPDC040622. The sequence continues at coordinate 160,815 of NZ_JBVIXD010000006.1, forward strand.
CGCCCTTGGTGTTCCAGTCGCCCTCGTACGCCGTCACGCTGGCGTGGATGTCGCCCTCGGTGCGGTAGAAGCCGTCGACGGGGACGGTGGTGGAGCCGCTGGGGGCCGCCGCGCGCTTCTTGACCGAGCGCTGGATGACGTGGCCGCCCCAGAGGTAGACGTTGCGGCGGTCGGGCGCGTACTGCTCGTCGGGGCCGTCGTACTTGTAGACGACGGTCAGCGACCAGCCGCCGACGCAGCCCTGGCCGGTCGGCGCCCACACGTCGCCGACCGCGACCTCGACGGGGCTGCCGGTGGTGACGCCCTGGAAGGCGTCGGTGACGTTCGCCTCGGCGGTGTAGTAGTGCGGGCCCTGCGTGGCGTTGGGGGAGCGGACCGCGTTCTCGACGCTCACGGTGTTCTGCGCGCCGCCGTCGACCCGGATGACGGGCGCCGTGGTGAGCGGGTCGCCGGGCGCCGGGTCCACGGGCTTGTTGCCCTCGCGGTTGAGGTCGCAGATGTTGCGCACGGTGTTGCCGAAGCGGTGCGTGCCCGCGTTGCCGCCCCAGAACAGGCGGGCGTAGTCGACCGTGGCGCCCGGTGGGATCGTCACCTGTCCGGTGCTGGAGTCGAAGGTGCCGGTGAGCCCCGCGGTGTCGATGCGGTGCTCGACGAAGTTGTTGTTGTTCTTGGTGCCCTGGGCCTGCTGGGTCTCCTTGCAGGAGGCGGCCACGTCGGCGGGGCTCGTCGGGCAGTCAAGGACCGTGTTGCCGATGGTCTTGAAGTCGCCGTAGAGCGATTCGTCGTAGCGTTTGGCGAAGGGCTCGATGACCTCCGCGGACGCGGGCGACGCGGTCGCGACGAGCGCGCCCGCCGCGACGGTGGCGGAGGCGAGCGTGAGGACGCCCGCCCGCCGCATGGCTTTCACTGCATGTCTGACCCACATAAGTAGGCAATGTAGGCAAAGCGGACAATCATCTGAGGTTACGCCACGCGACGACGCGCATACTCAGCAATATCGGTCATCGGCGGACGCTCCTCCGTGTCGACCGGATACGTCCGCGGCGCGAACCCGTCCTCGCCCCGCTCGAACTGCGTCAGCTCGGGACGCAGCAGATGGCCGCGCGCCAGCCGCAGCTGCGCCGTCCGGTAGATCGCCGCCGCCATCCGGCCGAGCGCCTGCCCGTCCTGGTGCCGGTGCCTGCGCACCCCCACGTCCACCTGCGCCAGCGCGTCGAGCCCCACCGTGTGCAGCGCGTCCACGAGCAGCCCCAGCTCCACCCCGTACCCGACCGGGAACGGCAGCCGCTCCAGGAGCGACCTGCGCACCGCGTACTCGCCGCCCAGCGGCTGCACGAACCCCGCGAGGCGCGGCCAGTGCATGTTCAGCAGCGGCCGCGCCATCAGCTCCGTCACCCGCCCGCCCTGCCCGGCCGCCTCGCCCAGCGGGCGGTCGTACATCGCCTTCACGAAGTCCACGTCCGGGTCCGTGAGCAGGGGACCCACGATCCCCGAGACGAAGTCCGCCGAGAACTCCCGCAGGTCCGCGTCGACGAACGCCACGACGTCGCCGTCCGTCACCAGCAGCGAGCGCCACAGCACCTCGCCCTTGCCCGGCACCGGCGCGATGCGCGGCAGGATCTCGTCGCGGTGCACGACCTTGGCGCCCGCCGCCGCGGCGACCTCGGCGGTGCGGTCCGTGGAGCCGGAGTCGACCACCACCAGCTCGTCGACCAGGCGCACCTTCTCCATCAGCTCGCGGCGGATCTCGGCGACGATCTCACCGACCGTGGCCTCCTCGTCGAGCGCGGGCAGGACGACGCTCACCGAGGTGCCGGACGCCCGTTTCGCGGCGACGAGCCGCTCCGGCGGACGGTCGGCGACGGACCAGGAACGCCTGCTCAGCCAGTGCTCGACCTCTTCCAGCACGGTCGTGGTCCTCCCATATGTGATCCATCTCGCGGTTCGGACGACTATCTCAAGGGTCCGGGGCTTCGGTTACAGTCTTGAACAACGCCGGTGACCATCGCATGTCGGGGGTCCCGGGCGTCACAACCGAATACCGCTCATCCAGAGGGGCAGAGGGAAACGGCCCGTTGAAGCCCCGGCAACCCTCCAGCCGGTCTCGTACGCGATCCATCGGATCCGCGCCGCGAGGCTCCCGGCTCGGGAAGGTGCCAATTCCGTCTCGCGGCGAGATGCGTCGCGAGGAAGATGAGGAGAAAGGGCCTCGCCTCCATGGCTGTGCAGACTGTCGCCACTGAGAACACCACCTCTTCCGTAGACCTCGGCCCCGCCTCCGGCCTCTCCTGCCGTGAGTGCGGCACCAAGTTCCCGCTCGGTCCGATCTTCGCCTGCGTCGAGTGTTTCGGCCCCCTCGAAGTCGCCTACGACCTGCCGCTCGGCGACCCGGAGTCCCTCCGCAAGCAGATCGAGGCGGGACCCGCCAACATCTGGCGCTACGCCCCCCTGCTGCCCGTCCCCGCCGACGTGGCCGACAAGCCGAACCTCAACCCGGGCTGGACCAAGCTGGTCAAGGCCGACAACCTCGCCGCCGAACTCGGCGTCGACGCGGGCAAGCTGTTCGTCAAGGACGACTCCGGAAACCCGACGCACTCCTTCAAGGACCGCGTCGTCGCGCAGGCGCTCGAAGCGGCGCGCGCCTTCGGCTTCACCACCCTGTCCTGCTCCTCCACCGGCAACCTCGCGGGCGCCGTCGGCGCCGCCGCCGCCCGCGCCGGCTTCCGCTCCTGCGTGTTCATCCCGCACGACCTGGAGCAGGGCAAGGTCGTCATGGCCGCGGTCTACGGCGGCGAGCTCGTCGGCATCGAGGGCAACTACGACGACGTGAACCGCTTCTGCTCCGAGCTCATCGGCGACCCACTGGGCGAGGGCTGGGGCTTCGTCAACGTCAACCTGCGGCCGTACTACGGCGAGGGTTCCAAGACCCTCGCGTACGAGATCTGCGAACAGCTCGGCTGGGAGCTGCCCGACCAGCTCGTCATCCCGATCGCCTCGGGCTCACAGCTCACGAAGATCGACAAGGGGCTCAAGGAGCTCATCGCGCTCGGCCTGGTCGAGGACAAGCCCTACAAGATCTTCGGCGCGCAGGCCGAGGGCTGCTCCCCGGTGTCCACGGCCTTCAAGGCCGGCCACGACGTGGTGCGCCCGCAGAAGCCGGACACCATCGCCAAGTCCCTGGCGATCGGCAACCCGGCCGACGGCCCGTACGTCCTCGACATCGCGCGCCGCACGGGCGGTGCGGTGGAGGACGTGAACGACGAGCAGGTCGTCGAGGCGATCAAGCTTCTCGCCCGTACGGAAGGGATCTTCGCCGAGACGGCGGGCGGGGTCACCGTGGGCGTCACGAAGAAGCTCGTCGACGCGGGGCTCATCGATCCCTCGCTGACCACGGTGGTCCTCAACACGGGGGACGGCCTCAAGACGCTGGACGCTGTCGCCGAGACCTCGCAGGCCACCGCGACGATCAAGCCGAGCCTCGAGGCGTTCCGCTCCGCGGGTCTCGCCGGTTAGCCGCCGCAGGGCCTGACCGGCGTCGCCGACTGCCGGTCGTGGTCCGTCCTCGCGCGGTCCCCCGCGCCCCGTTCAGGGGCGCCCCACCCCCGTACTCCGTACTTCTGAGGTGAACACCATGAGCGTCAACGTTCGCATCCCCACCATTCTTCGCACCTACACCGGCGGCAAGTCCGAGGTCGCCGCCGAGGGGGCGACCCTCGGTGAGGTCATCGCCGACCTGGAGAAGAACCACAACGGCATCGCCGCCCGCGTCCTGGACGACCAGGGCAAGCTCCGCCGCTTCGTGAACGTGTACGTCAACGACGACGACGTCCGTTTCGAGCAGGGCCTCGAGACCGCGACGCCGGACGGCGCCGGCGTCTCGATCATTCCCGCCGTCGCCGGCGGCTGATCTTTTCGCAAGTACCCTGCGTTATCTGAATTGCCCCCTCCGTACGAGAAACGGAGGGGGCAATTCTGCATGGTTGAGCGCGGTACAGTTGGGAAGCGTGCTTCGCCGTTAGTGCCGAGCGCATATACGAAGTCGGCCCGGAGTCGACAAGAAGTAGCCAAAGAGCGCTGCCCATTTGAACCTTGTGCGGCATTTGCCTGGCCCGACTTGCCCTGAATTCCAGCGAATTCTCCGCATATTACCGATCGGGCGTGCCCAGAATTCTCGTCCGATTGACCTGTTGCAGACGGCAGTTGGACAGATACATTCAGCGGCGGTCGACGCGTTCCGGCGCACACCCCCAATCAGTGGGGGGTGAGGTCTGACCCGGGTCCGCGAAGTGCGGTCCTGTGCAAGGGCCAGTAATAGGGGAGTTAGGCATGGCTCAGGGCACCGTCAAGTGGTTCAACGCGGAGAAGGGGTACGGCTTCATCGCGGTCGACGGTGGTGCGGATGTTTTCGTCCACTACAGCGCGATCCAGATGGACGGGTACCGCACCCTTGAAGAAGGTCAGCGAGTCGAATTCGAGATCTCGCAGGGCCAGAAGGGTCCGCAGGCGGACATGGTCAAACTCGCCGTCTAGCTCGGCGCGACCGACCACCGAAGCAAGCATCGCGAGGGGCTCGTATCCCGTCAGGGGTACGGGCCCCTCGTGTGTGCGGTGCCGGGCGCCTCGTGCGTGCGGCGCCGGGCCCCTCGTACGTGCGGCGCCGGGCGCCGCGGTGTGCGCCCCCGGGGCGCCGGGCACGCGCCCCGGGAGCTGTCCGAGATCCGTGAGAGGCGCTTGCACTCGCAGGGGTCGAGTGCTAATCATTGGGCTTAGCACTCTCCGCGTGAGAGTGACAGAACTTGGATCGGGTCGGTGAGGCCCGCAGACCGGGTGGGGCAAGGAACCACAAGGGCTGCAGGCCGTCCGTCGCGGGCACCAGCACGATCCGTTTGCGTTTCCACCCCGTCCGGGAGGACCACTTCACATGGCCAAGATCATCGCGTTCGACGAGGAGGCACGGCGCGGCCTCGAGCGCGGCATGAACCAGCTCGCCGACGCCGTCAAGGTGACCCTGGGCCCCAAGGGTCGCAACGTCGTCCTCGAGAAGAAGTGGGGCGCCCCCACGATCACCAACGATGGTGTTTCCATCGCCAAGGAGATCGAGCTCGAGGACCCGTACGAGAAGATCGGCGCCGAGCTGGTCAAGGAGGTCGCGAAGAAGACGGACGACGTCGCCGGTGACGGCACGACGACCGCGACCGTCCTCGCCCAGGCGCTCGTCAAGGAAGGCCTGCGCAACGTCGCGGCCGGCGCCAACCCGATGGCCCTCAAGCGCGGCATCGAGAAGGCCGTCGAGGCCGTCTCCGGCGCCCTGCTCGAGCAGGCCAAGGACGTGGAGACCAAGGAGCAGATCGCTTCGACGGCCTCCATCTCCGCCGCCGACACCCAGATCGGCGAGCTCATCGCCGAGGCGATGGACAAGGTCGGCAAGGAAGGCGTCATCACCGTCGAGGAGTCGCAGACCTTCGGGCTCGAGCTTGAGCTCACCGAGGGCATGCGCTTCGACAAGGGCTACATCTCGGCGTACTTCGCCACCGACATGGAGCGTATGGAGGCGTCGCTCGACGACCCGTACATCCTGATCGTCAACTCGAAGATCTCGAACGTGAAGGACCTCCTTCCGCTCCTCGAGAAGGTCATGCAGTCCGGCAAGCCGCTGCTGATCATCGCCGAGGACGTCGAGGGCGAGGCCCTGTCGACCCTGGTCGTCAACAAGATCCGTGGCACGTTCAAGTCCGTCGCCGTCAAGGCCCCGGGCTTCGGTGACCGCCGCAAGGCCATGCTCGGCGACATCGCCATCCTCACCGGTGGCACCGTCATCTCCGAGGAGGTCGGCCTCAAGCTGGAGAACGCCGGTCTCGACCTGCTCGGCCGCGCCCGCAAGGTCGTCATCACCAAGGACGAGACGACGATCGTCGACGGCTCCGGTGAGAGCGACCAGGTCCAGGGTCGCGTCAACCAGATCCGCGCCGAGATCGAGAACTCGGACAGCGACTACGACCGCGAGAAGCTGCAGGAGCGCCTGGCGAAGCTCGCCGGCGGTGTTGCGGTCATCAAGGCCGGTGCCGCGACCGAGGTCGAGCTCAAGGAGCGCAAGCACCGCATCGAGGACGCCGTTCGCAACGCGAAGGCGGCCGTCGAAGAGGGCATCGTCGCCGGTGGTGGCGTGGCCCTCCTCCAGGCCTCCGCGGTCTTCGAGAAGCTCGAGCTCGAGGGTGACGAGGCGACCGGCGCCAACGCCGTGAAGCTCGCCCTGGAGGCCCCGCTCAAGCAGATCGCCGTCAACGGTGGTCTCGAGGGTGGCGTCGTCGTGGAGAAGGTCCGCAACCTCACCGTCGGCCACGGCCTCAACGCCGCGACCGGTGAGTACGTGGACATGATCGCCGAGGGCATCCTCGACCCGGCGAAGGTGACGCGCTCTGCCCTGCAGAACGCCGCCTCCATCGCCGCGCTGTTCCTCACCACCGAGGCCGTCATCGCCGACAAGCCGGAGAAGGCGGGCGCTGCCCCGGCCGGCGGCGGCATGCCGGGCGGTGACATGGACTTCTGATCCCCTTCGGCGGATCGGCGGTTCATCGCTCTACGCGACCCGAGGGCGGTACCCCTTCTCAGGAAGGGGTACCGCCCTCGGGCTTTCGTGGATACCGGTTCGGCGTGCGTAGCGATGGCGGCAGGCCGCGACGCGCATCCCGTCCTCGACGACCTTGTGGACGAGCCGCTGCTCGTCGGTGATGCGGCGGGACCAGTAGCCCGGAACCCGTGCTTCAGAGGTTCCGGCTTACCGATGCCCTCGTTGCCGTGACCGTGGCGTCACAGCCGCGTAGGTCATCGTGCGCATGGCCGCCCCCTCAACCGCCCCCTCAACCGCCCCCTCAAGCAGGTACAAGGATCCCGTACGTACGCGGAACGGCACGTCTGAATCCTCGCGGCCCACTACGGCAGACGGTCCAGGAGCCAGGTGCAGAGCTCCTCCGTCACCAGCGTGTGGGGCTCGTTCCGGGAGGCGCAGAGGAACTCGTCCAGGTCGCTCTCCGCGTCCTCGGACGCCGACACCGGGGCGTAGAGCTTCTCGTGGGTGTCGATGTCCCGCAGGGCGATCGCGCTGACCGTCGGGACGAAGCAGTGGGCGCGGATGTCCGCCTCGGAGCCGAGGCCGATCAGCGCGGGGATCTTGTCGAGTTCGTCGGCGAGGATGCCGAAGCCCTCCAGCGTGCCGCCCGGCGCGCCGTCGACCTCGGGCAGGCCCGAGGTGCGGATGCGCGGCCTGCGCAGGGTCACCACCCGCAGCTGCGCGACGAGTTCGTCCTCGCCCGCCGCCTGCGTGAACAGGTGCGTGCCGGTGATCGCGAGCCCCTTGCCGTGGAACGCCTTCTCGCCGGGGCGGATGCCGTTGCTCTCGCCGATGCGCACGCCGTTGGCGACGCCGATCTTCCGGGGCTTCGACGGCCAGCCGCCCACCCGCTCCAGCTCCGCGAGGAACGTGCCGCGCTCCTTGTCGGTCTCCGGGGCGTCGCCCCACTCACTGATGTGCTGCCACAGCAGCTGGCGCGCGGCCGGGCTGTTCATCTGGTGCGAGAACGCCGCGTTGAGCTTGCGGATGTAGTGCGCGAACGACTGCAGCGCGATCGGGATCCAGGCGCCGCGGTGCGGGCTGTCGTACGAGAAGTAGAGGGCGGTCTGGTGGTCGTTCTCCGCGCCGCCCTCGTGCTCCATCTTGGCCAGCGCGTACCGCGTGACCAGGCCGCCCATGCTGAACCCGCCGACGGCCAGCGGGTGGTCGCCCTGCCGGCGCGCGAGGGCCTCGCGGATCGCGGCGCGGGCGACCTCGGCGTTGTCCAGGATGGAGGCGCTGCGCTCGTCGAAGCCGAGCAGGACGACGTCGCGGCCCTTCGCGCGCAGTTCACTCAGGAACGGGTACGGTCCGCGTTCCAGGATCTCCCACGAGAAGTCCAGCTCGCTGGGCCCCGAGTTGAAGCCGTCGGCGAGGATCACCGGGCGGGTCAGGCCCTTGTCCCGGTCGGCGAGGTAGACCCAGGCGGTGCCGCCCGGCAGCGTCCACTCCTCGTCCGGCGCGGGCGCCTCGGCGGGTGCCTCCCTGGCCTCCCTCGGGCCTGGCGCGAGGGTGATACGGGCGGCGCTCCCCAGGGCCTCGGCGACCTGTTCGTCGGCGGGCCAGTTCGGTTCGTCGGTCTCGCTCATGAAAGTCCCCTCCGGTCGTACCGGTGCGACGGCGCTGCGCTGGGCATGACGTGCGCTGCTCATCCTTGGGCAGTCCGCGCGGCTGCCGGGAGCCTTTCGGACAGGGGGAGTTCGGCCTTCCGTGGGTGGGGCGCGTGGGGCGGGCCGCCCTGGCCTGGGACGTACGGGTGCGCTCCGCGCGCGGGGGACGGCGCGTCGGCCATTCCCCGGCGGGGCGGTCTCCGCCGACGGGCGGGAACTCTGTCGCGAAGCCGACCCGGGCGGGGACTGGCCGGGGGCCTGGTCGGGGCCTGGTCGGGGCCTGACCGGGGCCTGACCGGGATCAGTCGACGTAGTCCTTGGGTGGGCGTCTGTCGGGGACTTCGGTGGGCCCGCGTCCTTGAACGGTGACCGGGGCCGCCCGGGTTCTTGCGGAGTGTGGCGGCTCCGGGCCGGCAGTAAAGGGCGCTCCCTGCGGTCGCGTCGGCTACGCCGATTCCGCTCCGCTCCACCCTTGACTCCCGTCCCTCCACCGCGCGTTGACCTTTGACCCGGACGGCCAGGGGTGAGGCGGCGGGCGCTGCGGGGATGGGTCATCACCTCTCGCTGCCGGGTGCGGACCGGCCCAACGTGGGCCGCCGTCAGGGTGACAGCTCGCCCCTCCCGCCAAGCGGCCTCGCCGCTCGGGCCATCCCCTTTCGCTGCCGGGTGCGGACCGGCCCAACGTGGGCCGCCGTCAGGGAGACAGCTCAGCCCCCCGCCAAGCGGCTGCCCCGGCCGGGTCATCCCCCTTCGTCGCCGAGTGCGGACCGGTCCGCACCGGGTGCGGGCGTCAGAGTGGCAGCTCGGCCTTTCCGCCAAGCGGCTTGACCGGCCGGGTCATCACCTCTCACTGCCGGGTGCGGGCTCGCCCAACGTGGGCGGGCGCCACGGTCAAGGCTCAGCCCGCCACGCGACCTGCCCGCCACGCGGCACCCCCGGTCGGGCCGCCACCCCTCACCGCCGAATACGGACCGGCCCACCGTCGGCGGACCGGCGGGCCGACCACCGCACGCACACTCGCCACCACCGAAGCGCCGACGGACATACGGGCCCTCGACCAGACACCTACTTTGGGAAAGTTGCGAACCAGATGGCCGCGCGCCCCCCTGTCACGCCCTGCGCGCCGCCCCGCGCATCCCCCACCCCGGACCCCTGTCCCACCAACCCGAACTACCCGACCTACCCGACGGCGCATTGAGTGTGCGGAGGGGGCGCGCGGCACCCGCATTCGCAACTTTCCCAAAGTAGGTAACCGACCCGCCCGACCCGAGCCGAACCTCAGGCACGGCGCCGCCCCACGATGACCCGCTCCACGCCCGACACCGAGAGCCCATGCCACAAGCCGAGCCAAGCCCGCCCGGCGAACCAAGCCTCGCCCCCTGCCTCTGACGTCGGCCCACGTTGGGCCGGTCCGCACTCGGCGACGAAGGGGGATGACCCGGCCGGGGCAGCCGCTTGGCGGGAGGGCCGAGCTTCGACCATGTCGATGACCCACGTTGGGCCGGTCCGCACCCGGCAGCGAGAGGTGATGACCCATCCCCGCAGCGCCCGCCGCCTCACCCCTGGCCGTCCGGGTCAAAGGTCAACGCGCGGTGGAGGGACGGGAGTCAAGGGTGGAGCGGAGCGGAATCGGCGTAGCCGACGCGACCGCAGGGAGCGCCCTTTACTGCCGGCCCGGAGCCGCCACACTCCGCAAGAACCCGGGCGGCCCCGGTCACCGTTCAAGGACGCGGGCCCACCGAAGCCCCCGGCTTGGGGTTCGTCACGAAGGCGGACCAGCTCGCGGCGGCAGGTAGTGCTTGATGGTCGTGGCGGAGGGTCGTGGCGGAGGGCCGGGGGCGGGGCGAGGTCCTTGGGGCGCGTCATGGGGCAACTCATCCGAACACGGAGGGTTGTTGGGTCCTCTGCGCTTTTCAGGCAACGCACGAGCGGACACTCTGGGTGAGCAGGCGAAAGCACCCGGTAGGAAAGGCGGAGTTCATGGCGCTGACGGCGGAGGAACGGATGCGGGCGGCGGAGGAGGCCGTACGGCAGTTGAGGGCGGGCCTGGAAGGGGCCGGGGTCACGCTGCCGTCGCTGCGGGTGGACCCGCTGACCGCGGCGAGCGAGGGCGCGTTGCCGCTGGTGGAGCTGGGGCGCTGCAACCTGGACACGGCGCTGCGCCTCGCGGCGGTACTGGAGGGGACGCGGTGAACGAGGATCCGGGGGTGCCCGAGACGGGGACGTACGCGATCGACTACCGGGACGGCAGTGTCGGTCAGGTCATGGGCTGCGAGGGAGGACTCGTACAGCTGAGGCCGCTGGGCGGCGGCAGGGAGTGGGACTGCCCGCCGGCGTCGGTCGGCGACGCGCCGCCGGAGGATGTCCTGAGGGAGCGCGTGCGCGAACTGAACCGGCAGGCCCAGGCCCGGCCCCGGTGAGTGCGGGTGTGGACTCAGACCGCCGCCGGCGCCTTCGCCGGCTCCGCCTCCGCCCGGGCCGCCGGGGACTCGCCCGCGTCGACATCCGCGTTCAGCTCCACCAGCATCTGCTTGCTGAAGCCGAAGAAGTACGTGGCGAAGAAGCCGACGAGGTAGCCGACCAGGAGGCCGCCGCCGTAGATGAGGACCGTCGGGCCGAGGCCCTTGGTGCCGTCCAGGAGCGGGAACAGCGCCCAGCCGGACGGGCCGATCGCCGTCGAGCCGACCTTGTCGCCGAGCATCGAGAAGAACCCGATGAACGCGCCGCCCGCCGCGCCGCCCACGCACGCCGTGACGAAGGGGCGGCCGAGGGGGAGCGAGACGCCGTAGATGAGCGGTTCGCCGACGCCCAGGAAGCCCGCGGGGAGCGCGGACTTGATCGTCGTACGGATCGACTTGTTGTGCTTGAGGCGCCGGTAGACCGCGATGGCGCAGCCGACCTGACCCGCGCCCGCCATCGCCAGGATGGGCAGCAGGACCGTGAAACCCTGCTGCTCGATGAGCGTGGTGTGGATGGGGATCAGGGCCTGGTGCAGGCCCAGCATGACGAGGGGGAGGAAGAGACCGCCGAGGACCAGGCCCGCGAACGCGCCCGTGTTGTCCAGGAGCCAGTTCGCCGCCGTGCCGATGCCCGTCGACACCTCGCCCGCGAGGAACATCAGGCCGAAGATCGTGACGAGGCCGGAGACCAGGACGGTGAGGGTGGGGGTGACCAGGACGTCCACCGCCTCCGGAACCCACTTCCTGCACCACTTCTCGACGTAGGTGGCCAGGACCGCGGCTCCGAGGGCGCCCAGAACGCCGCCCTGCCCCGGGGAGAGCTTCTGGCCGAACGCCTCGATGTTCGCGACGCCCGCGTACACGATGATCGCGGCGACCGCGCCGCCCAGGATCGGCGTACCGCCGAACTCCTTCGCCGTGTTGAAGCCGACGAACACCGCGATCAGCGCCATGAACCCGGAGGCGATGGCGGCGAGGGCCGGGGTGATGCCGGGCAGCCACTCCAGGTTGATGAGCAGTCCGTTGATGCCCGCGATGATGCCGCAGCCGATCAGGGCGGGGATCAGCGGCACGAAGATGTTCGCGATGCGGCGCAGGAAGAGCTTGAACGGGGTGGCGTTCTTCTCCTTGCGGGCCTGCCTGATCGCGGCACCCTGAGCCGCCAGCTCGTCGGCGGTCAGGGTGTGTTCGGCGGGAGCTGCGGTGCGCCCCTCCGCCACCAAGGCCTCGAACTCCGGGGTCACCCGGGCGACCGTGCCCGGGCCGAGCACGATCTGGTACGTCTCGTCCTCGACCACGCCCATCACCGCGGGCAGTGCCTTCAGCGCCTCGTCGTCGACGAGTGAGCGGTCGGCCAGCTCCAGGCGGAGCCGGGTCATGCAGTGGGCGAGGGAGTTGACGTTCTGGGCGCCGCCGACGAGGGGGAGGATCGCGGCGGCGGTGGCGCGGTTCTTGTCAGGTGCCATGGTGCGGTGCCTTGCTGTGCGGTGCCCGGGGGCGGGGTGGTTCGGACGTGCGGGGTCAGGTGGTGCGGGCGGCGTCGAGGGCCGCGCGGAGGTGCCCGTCGGCGGCGGCGAGCAGCTCGGCGGCGGCGGGCCCCTCGACCCGGCCGAGGATGGTGAGGATGGCGTTCTTCACCTCCCCGTCGGTCGCGGCGAGGGCCGCCTCGATCTCGTCGTCCCCGGCGCCGGTGGCGAGGGCGACGATGCGGCGGGAGCGTGCGCGCAGCTTCTCGTTGGAGGCGCGGACGTCCACCATCAGGTTTCCGTAGGTCTTGCCGAGGCGGATCATCGTGATCGTCGACAGCATGTTGAGGACGAGTTTCTGGGCCGTGCCCGCCTTCAACCGGGTGGAACCGGTGAGGAGTTCGGGGCCGACGACGACCTCGATGCCGTGCTCGGCGGCCGCCGCGAGGGCGCTGTCCGCGTTGCAGGACAGGCCGATGGTGAGCGCGCCGCAGCGCCGGCGGGCGTGCTCGACGGCGCCGATCGCGTACGGGGTGCGGCCCGACGCGGAGATGCCGACGACGATGTCGTCCGAGGTCAGGTTCAGCGCGTCCAGGTCCTCGGCGGCCAGCTCCTTGCTGTCCTCCGCGCCCTCGACCGCCGTCACCATGGCGCTCGGGCCGCCCGCGATCAGGCCGACGACCTCGCTGGGGTCGGTGTTGAAGGTGGGCGGGCACTCGGAGGCGTCGAGGACCCCGAGCCGGCCCGCGGTGCCCGCGCCCGCGTAGATCAGCCGGCCGCCGCGGGCCATGCGCTCGGCGGTGTCGTCGATGGCGGCGGCGATCGCGGGCAGCTGCTTGGCGACGGCGGCCGGAACGGTGGCGTCCTCACCGTTCATGATCTTCGCGATCTCCGGCGTGGGCAGCCGGTCGATCTCGGAGAGCTCGGGGCGGAACGCCTCGGTGGTGAGGGTGGCGAGCTGGGCGCGGAGCTCGCCGTAGGTGTCGTCGCCCTGGGAGTCGCCCTGCGGGGCGGGGGTGGCGGCGTCGGTGGTGGAGGTCATGGCGTCTGCGGCTCTTTCGTGTCCGGTACGGGGAGGGGGAGGGATTCAAGGAGAGGGATCGGTGAGGGGGCCCTGGCTCGTGGGCGGCTCAGCGGCTGCCGCCGCGCGGGCTGTGGCGGTGCGCGAGCGCTTCGTAGGATGCGGCGAGCGCGGGGGCCGCCGTCTCGTACGTACGCTGGGCGACGCCCACGAACAGGCAGTCCACGACGAGGAGTTGGCTCGTACGGGACGACATCGCGGCGGGGCGCAGCTCGCTCTCGCGGGCGGTGGAGGTCGTCAGTATGTGATCGGCGTACTGCGAGACGGCCGCGCCGGGCCGCCCGGTGATCGCGATCGTGGTCGCCCCGTGCTCGAAGGCGACCCGCAGCGGCTCGATGACGTCACCCGTCGAACCGGAGTGGGTGATCGCGATGGCCACGTCCTTGGCGCGCAGCGTCACGGCGTTGGTGACGGCCAGGTGCGGGTCGGAGTGCGCGTGCGCGATGTGCCCGATGCGGAGCAGCTTCTGCGCGAGGTCCTGGGCGACGAGGCCCGAGGCGGCGACGCCGTAGATCTCCACGCGGCGGGCGGTGGCGAGGGCGGCGACGGCGGCGCCGAGCTGCACGGTGTCGAGCCCGGCGGCGGTGTCGGCGAGGGTCTGCTGCTCGTCGTAGGCGAGCTTGGCCACGACGTCCGCGATCGGGTCGTCGACGGCGATGTCCGCGGTGACGGCGGGCGCGCGCCCCGACTGCTGCTGGGCGGCGAGCCCGGCGAGCGCGAGGCGCAGGTCCCGGTAGCCGGGGTAGCCGAGGAGGCGGGCGGTGCGCACGACCGTCGCCTCGCTGGTGCCGGTGAGTTCGGCGAGGCCGGTGACCGTGAGGGCGGCGCACCCCGCGGGGTCCTTGGCGACGGCCTCGGCGACGCGCTGCATGGAGCGGGTCATCGACGGCGCCAGGGTCCGCACCTTGGCCGCGAGGGCGGCGGGGGCGGGGGGCGCGGCACCCGCGAAAATTTCCTTCACATCATTGGTCACATCTGAAAGATATTTTCGGACAGGTGACCGGTCAAGACCCCATTGGTCCCGGGATCGGCCGGGACCTCGGTCGTTTTCCGTCCGGGGTGTGCGGGGCGACAATGGCGGCATGGACACGATCGACCCCCTGGAGCAGGCGTTGCACGCCGCCCGCGCACTGGTCCTCGCCGACCTCGTCACCCGCGAGGTCGCGGAGGCCGAGGTCGTCTCGCTGGTCGAGGAGGCGGTCGCACACCGCCGCTGGTGGGTCGAGCAGTGGCCCGAGGGCGTCGAGTACGTCGCCGGGCTCGTCGCCCAGGACGTCCAGGACGCCCTCCTGGAACGTTACGGACGCTGGCCCCTGTGCCCCGTCTGCGGCTCCGGCGACCCGCACGCGCTCGACGTGGAACCGGAGCTCGGGCCCGACCCGCACTGGGTGTGCGGGAAGGCGGGCGTGGTCGTGGCGCCGGTGGGCGGCCTGTCGTGACGGTCTACATCGACCCGCCGGCCTGGCCCGGACACGGCCGCATGTGGTCCCACCTGGTCAGCGACGTCTCCTTCGAGGAACTCCACGCCTTCGCCGCGTCGGTCGGCTGCCCGCCCCGCGCCTTCGAACGCGACCACTACGACGTGCCGTCCCACCGCTACGACGACGCGGTGCGCGCCGGCGCGGTGGAGATCGGCTCCAAGGAACTGGTGCGCAGGCTCACGGGGGCCGGGTTGCGGCGGCCGAAGGGGCGGCCTGCCTAGGGGGCAGGGTGCCGGCCTGTCCGTGCCTGGGCGCGGGTGCTTCGTGCGCCTAGGGTCGGGCGCATGATCACCGTTCATCTGAAGTACGAGATCGACCCGGACCGCATCGCCGACTTCGAGGAGTACGGCCGCCGCTGGGTCGGCCTCGTCAACCGCTTCGGCGGCACGCACCACGGCTACTTCCTGCCGAGCGAGGGCGACAGCGACATCGCGTACGCCCTCTTCTCCTTCCCGAGCCTCGCCGCGTACGAGCAGTACCGCACGGACAGCACGACGGACCCCGCATGCCAGGAGGCGTTCGAGCTGGCGCGGCGGACGGGGTGCATCAGGCGGTACGAGCGGAGGTTCTTGCGGCCGCTGGAGTGAGGGCGGGGGCAGCAGGAATCAGTGGGTCGCGGACGCCTCGGACTCCACAGCGGTGTCCGCCACGGTGCGGGTCGAGGACGCCGTGACCACGCGACTGGGGCTCGTGCGGTGCAGGCGGAGGGAGAGGGTCACCGCCACGATGGCCACCGCCGTCATCGCCGCGCCCGCCCACGCCGTCGCGCCGTAGCCGAGCTTCAGGTCGATCACCGTGCCGCCCAGCCAGGGGCCGCCCGTGTTGCCCAGGTTGAACGCCGCCGTCGTCGTCGCGCCCGCGAGCGTGGGGGCGGCGCCCGCCACGTTGAACATGCGGGCGTTCAGCGCCGGGGCCGTGTAGAACGCGGAGACGCCGAGCAGGAAGCTCAGCGTGATCGCCGCCGCGGGGGTGGCGGCGAAAAGGGCCAGTGAGACGAGGAAGACCGTGGACGCGGCGATGCCGCTCAGCAGGACGCCGAAGAGGTGGGCGTCCGCCACCCGGCCGCCGATCATCGTGCCGACCAGCGCGCCCACGCCGAAGAGGCCGAGGACCGAAGGGACCCAGCTCTCGGAGAGACCCGCCACGTCCGTCAGGAGCGGGGACAGGTACGAGAACGCGCAGAACACGCCGCCCGCCGCGAGCGCGGTCACGGCTATGGACAGCCAGACCTGGCGGTCCCCGTAGATCGACAGCTCCTTCTTCAGCTGCGGCTTCTCCGCGGGGAGCGGGATGCGGGGGATGAGGGTGAGCACGCCCACGAGCGCGATCGCGGAGGCGGCGCCGACCGCCCAGAACGCGGAGCGCCAGCCGAAGTTCTCCCCCAGGAAGGCGCCCGCCGGGACGCCGAGCACGTTCGCGATGGACAGGCCGCCGATCATCACCGCCATGGCGCGGGCGCGCTGGTTGAACTCGACCATCGCGATGGCGACGGCCGCGCCGACCGCCCAGAACCCCGCGCAGGCGAGGGCGCTGACGACGCGGGACGCGAAGAGGATCTCGTAGGTCGGCGCGAGGGCGCCGGCGACCTGGCCGAGGCCGAAGACCGTGATGAGCGTGATCAGGGTCGTGCGGCGGGGGAGGCGGAGGGTGGCCACGGCGAGGAGCGGGGCGCCGATGACCATGCCGATGGCGAAGGCGGAGATGAGGAGGCCCGCACGCGGGATGGAGACGTTCATGTCGTCGGCGATGGGCGGGAGCAGGCCGGAGAGCATGAACTCGCTGGTACCGAGGGCGAAGACGGCCAGGCCGAGCATGTACACGGCTACGGGCATTCGAGTGGGGACGGAGTTCGGCATAACAGTAGTGAACGCCGAGTTGGCTGCTGACATTCCTTGGGCGGTGTGTCTTCGGGTGCGTTGTGGCTTGTCGCGCAGTTCCTCGCGCCCCTAAAGGCCCACCCGCCGCTGGGGGGCCGGACGCTTGGCGGGTGCGGGTGCGTTGTGGCTTGTCGCGCCGTTCCCCGCGCCCCTAAAGGCCACTCGCCCCTGCGGGGCTTGTCCACCACCGATGGCCGGCAGTCGCACGCGCGCCCGAGGGGGCGCGGGGGTATGTGCGCACGGAGCACTGAGCGGACTGTGGCGTCTTTGTTCTTGAGGCGTGGCGCAGGGATAGCGAGTACGTACATACCCCCGCGACCCCGCCCCACAGCCGGACCCCAGGGGCGCGGGGAACTGCGCGACAAGCCACGACGAACCCGCAGACGAAAACGCACCCAGGACCGTTCAAGCCCGGCGCAGACCGTACGCGAAGTTGGTGTCGCGGTCCGGGAGGCGGATGTAACCCGCCCGCGCCGCCACCGCCTGCGAGGGCGTGTTCCAGGGTTCGACCACGGCGAGGAGCGACGTCACCTCGGGGTGCGTGAAGGCCCACTGCGAGAGCGAGCGCAGCGCCCCCGACGCGTAGCCCCGCCCCCGCGCCCCGGGAACGAGGTCGTACCCGACCTCCACGCACCCGTTCTCGTCCGGCGGCCCGTGGAAGCCCATGCCGCCCACCGCCAGCTCGTCGTCCGTGCGGACCAGCGCGTACATGCCCCACTCGGGGCGGTACACCCCGGAGGCGTACGCCTTCGTGACCATCTCCGCGGCCGTCCGCGTCCCCTCGAAGGGGCCGCCGTCGAGCCAGGTGAGCCCGCCCGTGCCGCCCACGGCGAGGTCCGCCGCGGCCGCGGGCGTCACCTCGCGCAGGTCGACCGGGCCGGCCGGCAGCGAGTGGGCGTTGTGCCAGTGCCACTGCGCGAGCCGGGTGCGGCCCGGCAGCGTGCCGCGGCCCGTCGCCCACAGGAGCGTCGTCCAGGGCGTGGAGCCCGCGGGGGCCGGCGGCACGTGCGGGAAGAGGTGGGCGAGGAGTGCCTCGCAGAGCGGGGTGGGCGGCTCCGCGTCGACGCCGAGCGCCTGCGCGATGTCGTACGTGTGGAGCAGGACCTCCGCCACACCCATCGCCGCGAAGCCCGCCGCGTCCGAGCCGCCGGAGGGGTAGGGGTGGTAGGCGCGGACCCCGCGGGGCGTCGTGCGGACGGCCGCCGCGAGTATCCGGCCCATCGCCTCGATCGTGCGGATCGCGCCCTCGGGGTCGATGTCTTCGTCGAGGGTGATGTCGAACGGGAGGTAGGAGTCGGTGGCCCGGCCCGTCAGCTGGGTCGCGTACCCGATGAAGTCGCCCGTGATGTGTTCCGCCGTCTTCAGGCAGCTCCAGTCGAGCCCGTCCGCGGGGCGGCTCCAGTCCTGGTCAGCCGCCCCACGCAGCACCTTCGCCGCGTGCACGACGGCCTCGTCGATCCGGTCCCCACCCATGAGCAGCATGCGCCGAGCGTACGGGAGGGGGCCCGTGGAAGCGGAGGGATTTTCAGGGGGACGGCGGGGACGGCGGGGGCGGCGGAGACGGAGGGGACGGCGGGGACAGAAGCGTCAGCTCCGTCGCCAGGTTCGCGCGGGCCGGCTCCTCCCAGTGGGCCGTCCCGTACGGGGTCCTGAACAGGCGCGGGAGGGAGATCAACTGGCGCAGCACGTCCGCCCTTCCCGCGCGGAACGCCTCGTCCGGCACGAAGCCGTACTCCTCCCGGACCGCGGCCGCGTAGGCGGCGTACGCGTCCGAGGGGGCCGCCAGGATCGCCAGGTCCGCGTCGCACAGAGCCTCGCCGTTGCGGTCGCCCTCGTCGGGGTCGTGCGTGACGGTGAGGCGGACCAGGCGGGCCACCTCCGCGGTCTGGTCCGGCGTCAGACCGGCCTCGGGCAGCGCGCGTTCGGCGAGGCGGGCCGAGCGTTCCTCGTTCTCGGAGCGGTCGGGCGCGTACACCGCGTCGTGGAACCACGCTGCCAGGCGGACGAGTTCGGGGTCCTCGGCGTGCTCCTCCAGTGAGTCGAGGTGGTCGAGGACCGCCGCCAGGTGGGTGGTGGTGTGGTACCGGCGCTGCGGCTCGGACCAGCGGGCGAGGAGGCGCTGCGCGTAGGGCGCGGGGTCGGGGGCGGTCCGGCTCGCGCGGAGCAGGGTGACGGCCCACCGGGCGTGGAGGTCCTTGTCGGTGCCGGTGTCGGTCTCGCTGTCGTTGTCGTCGGCCATGGGGGGATTCTGTCATCGGAGGGTACGGGTAGGGGGTATGCCGGGAGTGTGCGGTCCCTCGGGGGCGCGTTGCCGGACCTGTCGTCGGACGTGTCGTCGGACGCGTTGTCCTGCGCGGGCGCAGGCTGTTGGGTGGTGGTCATGAACGCCATCGACGAGACGTACGAACCCGACCGCGCGGGACGCCTCCTGCTCACCGAACGCGACGCCCTCATACCGCTGTTGCGGGCCGCACCCGACGAGGCGTACGCGGTCCGCACCTGTTGTCCGGGCTGGACCGTGCGGCACGTGCTCGCGCACTGCGGCTCCGCGCTGATGCGTGTGATCGAGAGCCGGTTCGAGGAGGGCGTGTACTCGCCGGAGAGCAACGAGCGCGACATCGCCGAGCGCGCCGACTGGCCGAACTCCCGCGTCGTGGACGAGCTGGAGCGCGGCATGACGGAGGTCGGTCCCGTTCTCGCCGCCGCCAAGGGGCGCCTGGACGGCGTCGCGCTGGGGGAGTGGGTGCACGCCGGGGACGTACGGGAGGCGTGGGGCAGGCCGGGGGCGTACGGCGGGGACGGGCTGCCGGACGCGCTGCACCTGCTCGGACACTTCAGCAGGTCGCGCAGCGCCGTCGCGCCGGTGCCGCAGGTGCACGCCGACGTCGACGGTCGCGACGAGCCGCTGACCCTGGGCGCCGGGGACGGCAAGCGGACGCCGGCCCGCTACATCGGGGACGCGCCGACGCTGGTGCGGATCTGCGCCGGGCGGCCCCTGACCGGCACGCGGTACGAGCTCGCGGGCGCCACGGAAAAGGAGTTGACGCTCTTCGGCTGAGACGGATCATGAGGGGGCCCGTCCGTTCACTTGCCCTCGGATTCGTCGAATCCGTCGGGGCCGTCGGGGCCGTCGAATCCGTCGGGTCCGTCGGATCCGACCACCTGCCTGCCAAGGAGCCGCTGCGCGATGTCTTCCGGTGCCGTCGTACCCGCCGACCCGAACGTGGTGCACCCGATGCCCGGCCAGGAGCGCGTCGTGCTGCTCAAGCCGCTCGTGACCTCGCCGCTGATCGACGTGGGGGACTTCTCGTACTACGACGATCCCGACGACCCGACCGCCTTCGAGACGAAGAACGTGCTCTACCACTACGGGCCCGAGCGGCTGGTCATCGGCAAGTACTGCGCGCTGGGGGAGGGCGTGCGGTTCATCATGAACGGCGCCAACCACCGGATGGACGGGCCCTCGACGTTCCCCTTCCCGATCATGGGCGGGTCCTGGAGCGACCACTTCGACCTGATCTCCGGGCTGCCGGGGCGCGGTGACACCGTCGTCGGCAACGACGTCTGGTTCGGCTACCGCTCGACCGTCATGCCGGGCGTCCGCATCGGGCACGGCGCGATCATCGCGTCGGGCGCCGTGGTCGTCGACGACGTGCCCGACTACGGCATCGTCGGCGGCAACCCGGCGAAGCTCATCCGGCACCGGTTCCCCGCCGCCGACATCGAGCGGCTGCTCGAACTCGCCTGGTGGGACTGGCCCGCCGAGCATCTGACCACGCACATCCGGACCGTCATGTCGGGCAGCGTCGACGAACTGGCGGCCGTGGCGCCGGCCGTCTAGGGCGGTGGGATTCCGGGCGAGGGCCATCCGGTGTCAGTGCCGGTGGCCCTCGTCCTTCCGCGTCTCGCCCTGCTTCTGGGCGTCGTCGCCACCCGCGTGCACCGTGAACTCCGCCGTACGCACCGTGCCCTCGTGCTTGAAGTCCAGGAACAGGCGGTACGCGCCCTTGCTCGGCGCCGCCGTCGCGAACGAGATGCCGGGGCCCGCCTTCGTCCTGCCGTCGCCGGGCGTGCCGTTCGGGTGCACGTGGAGGTAGGCGAGGTCGCCCGCGCGAAGGGCCACCAGGTGGCCGTACGCGCCCAGGTAGGGCTGCAGGTCGGGCACCGGCCTGCCGTTCTTCGCCACGTCCAGCGTGAGATCACCGCCCGCCCCCGTCTTCAACTCGCCCTTCAGCGTGACGTCGTAGCCGTCGACCCGCGCGGTCGTGCTGTGCGCGGGCAGCTCCTTCGGCTCGTACGCGCCCGCGACCCCGAGGTCCGTCCCCAGTGTCAGGCCCTCCTTCGCGCCCTCGGGGCGGAAGTCGGCGAAAACGCGGTAGCCGCCCGCCTCGGGCAGCCGGACCGAAGTCGACCAGGTGCCGTCCGCCGCGCGGCTCGGGTGCAGATGACGGTAGGTCGTCAGGTCGCGTGAGGCGACGATGAGGTGCAGCTCCTTGTCGTGCTCCTTCTGGTACGCGGTCACGTTGCGGCCCGACGCGTCCTGGACGACCGCGAAGCGCAGCCGCTGCTCCTTGCCCGCCTCGATCCGCTTGTCCTTGAGGTCGAGCGTGTAGCCGCGGTCGGAGATCTGCAGGCCGGCGGGGGTGCTCGCGCCGTGCGCCGGGTCTGTCCGGTCCGTCGTGCGCTCTTGCGGGGTGCCCTCCTCCTTCTCGTGTTCTCCGTGTGCCGTCTGCGGCTTCTCCGTCACGGGGTCGATGCCCTTGCCCACGCCGTACGCGGTGCCGAAGGTCGCGGCGACGGTGGCGGCGAATGCGGTGATCTTCAGTCCGGTGTTCATGGGGGCTCCCTTTGGTGGTCCCGGGTGGGCTCGATGACGTCGAACATACCCCCTAGGGGTATGAAGTCAAGTGGGGCTCACCCTTGCGCGCAATACCCCCCAGGGGTATACATGGATCTCGACATCCATACCCGGCCCGGGTATCTGATTCGTTCCTCGCTCGCACGGGAGTCCTCATGGCCGCGTTCACCACCCCCACAGGCGCCCCCGACGCGGGGCCCGCCGCCCCCGCCGCGGAGGTCGAACTCGCCATCGGCGGCATGACCTGCGCCTCCTGCGCCGCCCGCATCGAGAAGAAGCTCAACCGCATGGACGGCGTCGAGGCGACCGTCAACTACGCCACCGAGAAGGCCAAGGTCACCTACCGCGGCGATGACGTCTCCGTGCGGGACCTGATCTCCACCGTCGAAGCCACCGGCTACACCGCGCAGGAGCCCGCGCCGCCCCGCGCGGAGCCCCCGGAAGGCGGGGGCGGGGGAGAGGAGGCGGAGGGCGACGGCCTGCGGTCGCTGCGGCAGCGGCTCATCGCCGCCGTGCTGCTCTCCACGCCGGTCATCGCCATGGCGATGGTTCCCGCGCTGCAGTTCGAGTACTGGCAGTGGCTCTCGCTCACCCTCGCCGCGCCCGTCGTGACATACGCGGCCTGGCCCTTCCACAAGGCGGCCTTCACCAACGCCCGGCACGGCGCGGCCACCATGGACACGCTGATCTCGGTCGGCACGTCGGCTGCCTTCCTCTGGTCCCTGTGGGCGCTCTTCCTCGGCTCCGCGGGCACCCCCGGCATGACGCACCCCTTCGAGCTGACCATCGCCAGGAGCGACGGCGCGGGGAACATCTACCTGGAGGCGGCGGCCGGCGTCACCGCCTTCATCCTCGCCGGGCGGTACTTCGAGGCCCGCTCCAAGCGGAAGGCGGGCGCCGCCCTGAAGGCACTGCTCCGGCTCGGCGCCAAGGACGTCACCGTGGTGCGCGAGGACGGGCGTGAAGAGACCGTCCCGGTGGGGGAGCTGGCCGTCGGCGACCGCTTCCTGGTGCGGCCCGGCGAGAAGATCGCGACCGACGGCAAGGTCGTCGAGGGGTCCTCGGCCGTGGACGCCGCCATGCTCACCGGTGAGTCCGTGCCCGTCGAGGTCGCCGTCGGCGACGCCGTCACCGGTGCCACCCTCAACGTGGGCGGGCGCCTGGTCGTCGAGGCCACCCGCGTCGGCGCCGACACCCAGCTCGCCCGCATGGCCAGGCTCGTCGAGGACGCGCAGAACGGTAAGGCCGCCGCCCAGCGCCTGGCCGACCGGATCTCCGCGGTGTTCGTGCCCGTCGTCATCGGCCTGGCGCTCGCCACCCTCGGCTTCTGGCTCGGCAACGGCGCGGGCCTGACCGCCGCCTTCACCGCCGCCGTGGCCGTACTGATCATCGCCTGCCCGTGCGCCCTGGGCCTCGCCACCCCGACCGCCCTCATGGTCGGCACCGGCCGCGGCGCCCAGCTCGGCATCCTGATCAAGGGCCCCGAGGTCCTGGAGTCCACCCGCAAGGTCGACACCATCGTCCTGGACAAGACCGGCACCGTCACCACCGGCCGGATGACCCTGCTCGCCACCCACACCGCCGACGGCGTGACCGAGACCGACGCCCTGCGGCTCGCCGGCGCCCTGGAGCACTCGTCGGAGCACCCGATCGCGCAGGCCGTGGCCGCCGGAGCCGTCGCGGCGGCCGGCGAACTGCCCGCCCCCGAGGACTTCGCGAACATCGCGGGCCTGGGCGTGCAGGGCGTCGTGGAAGGTCACGCGGTCCTGGTCGGCCGGACCCAACTGCTCGCGGAGTGGGAGATCCACCTGCCCGCCGGGCTCGCGCGCGCCAAGGCCGAGGCCGAGGCGGCGGGACGTACCGCCGTCGCCGTCGCCTGGGACGGCGAGGCCCGCGCGGTCCTGGAGGTCGCCGACGCGGTCAAGGACACCAGCGCCGAGGCCGTCCGGCGGCTGCGCGCGCTCGGCCTCACCCCGATCCTGCTGACCGGCGACAACCGGGCCGTCGCGGCATCCGTCGCCGCCGAGGTCGGCATCGGCCCCGAGCACGTGATCGCCGAGGTCATGCCGCAGGACAAGGTCGACGTGGTGAAGCGGCTCCAGGGCGAGGGGCGCAGCGTCGCCATGGTCGGCGACGGTGTGAACGACGCGGCGGCCCTGGCCCAGGCCGACCTGGGGCTCGCGATGGGCACGGGCACGGACGCCGCGATCGAGGCCGGCGACCTGACGCTCGTCCGGGGCGACCTGCGGGCCGCGGCGGACGCGATCCGGCTCTCCCGCCGCACCCTCGGCACGATCAGGTCGAACCTCTTCTGGGCCTTCGCCTACAACGTCGGCGCGCTGCCGCTGGCCGCGGCGGGACTGCTCAACCCGATGATCGCGGGCGCGGCCATGGCCTTCTCGTCGGTCTTCGTGGTCGGCAACAGCCTGCGGCTGCGGGGGTTCAAGCCGTTGGCCTGAGGGGTGGCCCGAGCCTCGGAGGGGCCGTCCGCCTCGCGGCCTGTGGAGCCCCTCCCGTACCTCCGTTCACATCACCCCCTGTGAACACTTCTTCACCCCGGTGCGAGCGACTCGGCTCGCGTCGGGGTGTTCTGCGCGTAGGCTGGGTAATTGGACTAGACCTATGCCCAGGATTCCGGCGATCCTGCAGACCAGCCGCAGCGACGAGAAGGAAGAGACATCCATGAGCAAGCGTGCAGTCCTGGAGGTGATCGCCCTCGATGCCGAGGACGCCGTCGCCGCCCAGGCCGGCGGAGCGGACCGCCTAGAGCTGGTGACCGACATGGCGGCGGACGGCCTCACGCCGTCCCGCGAGACCTTCGCCGCGATCCGCTCCTCCGTCGGCATCTCGCTGCGCGTGATGCTCAGGCTGGCCGACGGGTTCGACGCGGGCGACGTCGACGAACTGGTGCGCCGCGCCCACGGGCTGCGGAGCGAGGGCGCCGACGAGTTCGTCCTCGGCTTCCTCGACGAGGCGGGCGGTGCCGACACGGCGGCCGTCGAGACGCTGGTCGACGCCCTCGACGGCTGCCGCTGGACTTTCCACCGGGCCATCGACCGCGCCGCCGACCGCGACGCCCTGCGCAAGCAACTCGCCGACCTGCCGGGCCTGGACACCTACCTCACCGCGGGTGCCGCCGCCGGCGTCGACGACGGGCTTCCCACCCTGCTCGCCGAAGCGGCCCGCCGCGGCGAGCCCGGCTACGAGCCGCAGCTCCTGATCGGCGGCGGACTGCGCCTCGACCACCTGCCGCGCCTGCGGGCCGCGGGCGTCGACGCGTTCCACATCGGCGGGGCCGCGCGGCCCGACGGCTGGTCGGCGCCGGTCTCCGCCGCGGCGGTCGCGCAATGGCGGGCCGCGCTCGACGGCTGAGCGGTCGCCGGTTGATCGTTTCTTCGCGGGACGCGATAGAACTGGGTCGACACGGAGGGGATCTCATGCCGACACCAGCTCATCAGCCGCGTCCCGCGGAGCGGATCCTCGCGGCGGGGGCACTGCCCGTCGCCGCGATGCTGCTCACCGGGACGGTCGCGCTCTACATCGCGCTCGTCGCGTTCGGGAACATCACGGACTTCGGTACCAACCAGCAGTTCGTACGCCATGTCCTGTCGATGGACACCACCTTCAAGGACAACGGCCTCAAATGGCGCGCGGTGGAGTCCACCGCGCTCCAGGACGCCGCCTACGTCGGGGTCATCGTCTGGGAGACCCTGGCCGCGCTCGTCCTGACCACGTCCACCGTCCTGTGGGCCCGCGGGCTGCGCCGCCCCCAAGGGCTGCGCCGGGCCCAACAGGTCGGCTCCATCGGCCTGTTGATGATGCTCCTCCTCTTCGGGGTCGGCTTCATCGGCATCGGCGGCGAATGGTTCGCCATGTGGCAGTCGGAGGCCTGGAACGGCGTCGACGCGGCCACGCGCGTCATCACCCTCGCGGGCATCGCGCTCATCGTGACGCATCTGCCGTCCGCCGGTGCACCGGTCGGACCGGCGGACGGCCCCGGGAAGGGGGCGCAGGCACCCTAGGCGAGCTGCTCGGGCAGTTCCGCGCGGTGTACGACGATCAGCCCCGACACGGCACGGGTCAGCGCCACGTAGAGGCGACGCAGACCCGTCCGCTCGTCGGGCTCGCCGTCGACGACCGCCGACGGCTCGTCGAGCACCACGTAGTCGTACTCCAGGCCCTTCGCGAGGGACGCGGGCACGAGCGTGAGCCGGGCGTCGGGCGTCGTCTCCTCGCCCGGGGACAGATACGTGATCCCGGCCGCCGTCAGCGCCCCGGCCAGCGCCGGGATGCGGGCGTCCGCGGCGATGAGACCGATCGACCCCTCCTGCCCCAGCGAATCGGCGCAGGCCCGCAGGCAGGCCGCGTCCGGGTCCTCGCCGTCCGCCACGCGGCGCACGGCGAGCGAACCCGGCGACTCGCGCACCGAGGCGACCGCCGCGAGGCCCGGCGCGATGTCCGGCAGCAGCCGCGAGGCGTACGCGATGACCTCGCGCGGCACGCGGAAACCCGCCGTCAGCTCCTCCACCACGGCGTCGCCCTTGCCCAGATGCCCCAGCGCCTCGTCCCAACTCCGGGTCGCCCACGGCGTGGTGCCCTGCGCCAGGTCGCCCAGCACGGTCGCCGAACCCGTCGTGCAGCGCCGCCCCACCGCGCGGTACTGCATGGGGGACAGGTCCTGCGCCTCGTCCAGCACGACGTGGCCCAGCGAGTGGGTACGGGCCACGAGGTCGGTCGCCTCGTCGATCAACACCGCGTCCGCGACCGACCACTTGGCGCTCTTCACGCTCCGTGCGGGCTTCGCCCACAGGACGGTCCGCTGCTCCTCCTCGCTCAGGATCCCCCCGGCGTGCGCGGCCAGGAAATCCGCGTCGGAGAGCAGCCTCAGCACGAGCTTCGCGGGGTCCACGGGCGGCCACACCGCCTTCACCGCCGCCTTCACCGCGGTGTTGCGGGCCACGGCGTCCTGCACGCGGTCGTCCGGCGCCTCGCCCGCCTGCTCCATGCGCACCAGCACGGCGTGCGCGATGCGCTGCGGCAGGGCGTCCCGCGCGGCCCCGTACCGGATGTCCCGCGCGAGCAACTCCTGGACGATCTCCTCCAGTTCGTACGCGGGAATCCGCCACCTGCGCGAGCCGCGCACCACCACGACGGGCTCGGTGGGCGGGGTGACGTGCGAGCGCACGGCCTTGCGCAGCACCTCCGCCATCCGGGCGTCCCCCTTGACGAGTGCGGCGGGCGCCTCGTCCGTGCCGCGCACCTCCACGTGGGCGACCAGGTCGTCGACCGTGGCCTGCTTCACCTCCAACTCGCCCAGTGCGGGGAGTACTTGCTCGATGTAGTGGAGGAACGAGGCGTTCGGGCCGATGACGAGCGTGCCCGTGCGGGCGAGGCGGTCGCGGTGGGCGTAGAGCAGGTAGGCGACCCGGTGCAGGCCCACGGCGGTCTTTCCCGTGCCGGGGCCGCCCTGTACGCAGACGCTGCCGCCCAGGCCGCTGCGGACGATCTCGTCCTGCTCGGGCTGGATCGTGGCCACGATGTCCCGCATCGGGCCCACGCGCGGCCGCTCGATCTCCTGCTGGAGGAGCTTGCTGGTGCGCTCGTCCTCCGTGGCGTCGCTGAGGTGCTCGTCCTCGTACGCGGTGAGGTCGCCGGCCGTGTAGCCGAAGCGGCGGCGCAGCGCGATGTCCATCGGGTCCTTCTTGGACGCCCGGTAGAACGGCTGGGAGACCGGCGCGCGCCAGTCGATGACCATCGGGTCGCCGTCGGCGTCGTGCACGTGCCGCCGCCCGATGTAGAACTGCTCGCCCTCGGCGCCCTCCGCCCGGTCGGCGCCCGGTGCGTGCAGGTAGTCCAGGCGGCCGAAGAAGAGCGGGGTGTGGGCGAGGTCGGCGAGGGACTTGATGCGGTCGCCGATCTGCCGCTCCAGGACGGCGGCGTTCACCCAGTTCGCGGTGACGTCGCGGATGTCGAGGGCCTCGGCGTCCTCGCGCATGGCCCGCAGGGCGGAACGGGACCGGGTGAGGTGGGCGCGTTCGCGGGCGAGGGGGGCCAGGGGGTCGACGGGGCCGACGGGGTCGACGGGGTCGACGGGGTCGGGATCGGTGGGCGCGTGCACGGGGTGCCTCCGGCGGTTCAGCGGTGTCGTCTGCGAGGTACCGCCCGGTTTCCGTCCGGACGGCGGCGCTCCGCGGGGGGGAGGCGGGAAGGGGGCATCGTAGAGGGCGGGTCCCTGGTGGGGCCAACGGTTTCTTGCCGGGTTCTGGCCCCTGGGCCTTGGATGGGTTCGCCTTTGCTGCGGCTGTGGGGCGGGGTCGCGGGGGTATGTACGTACTCGCTATCCCTGCGCCACGCTGCACGAACAAAGACGCCATTGTTTCCTCGGTGCTCCGTGCGCACATACCCCCGCGCCCCCTCGGGCGCGTGTGCGGCTGCGGCCCGGTGGGGGTTTGTCGGGCAAGCCCCGCAGGGCCGGTGCCTCCCGGGGGTCTCGGGTGTGGCCTTGGGTGGGGCGGTGCCTCAGGGGGGCTTTGGGCGGGTCGGTGCATCGGGGCGCGGCGGGCTGTTGCCTCCTGGGGCGCGGGGGCGGCGGGCTGCTGCTTTTAGGGGTACGAGGGCGGCGGGCTGTTGCTTTTAGGGGCGCGGGGAACTGCGCGACCAGCCACGACGCACCCGCACCCGCCCACGCAGGGTGGCCAGCAACGGCGGGTGGGTCTTCAGGGGCGCGGGGAACGGCGCGACGAGCCACGACGAACCCGCAGCCGCCCGGGCGGGGTGGTCTGCAACGGCGGGTGGGCTTTTAGGGGCGCGGGGAACTGCGCGACGAGCCACGACGCGCCCGCAGCTGCCCGCGCGGGGTGGTCTGCAACGGCGGCGGGGGGAACTGTGCGAGCGGCCACGGCGAACCCGCACCCGCAGGGTGGCCCGAGGCGGCGGAGGTCTACTCGTCCGCGAGTTCCGCGACGCCGGTCACGCGGTGGAGAGGGTACGTGCGGACCTCGTCCGCCGTGTGGTCGTACGCCGTCACGAAGCCGCCCTCCACCCGCACGGGTGCGATGACGCGCTGGCTCGCGGAGCCCTCCGCGTTGACGTAGCCGATCCAGACCGCCTCACCGGTGAGCACCGCGGCCTGCATGGTCGCGAGCGTCTCCGCCGCCGTCGTCCGGGGCAGCCGCCCGTCCGCCGCGGCGGGCGCCTCCTTGCGGGGCGCCGTCGACGCAAGGTCGCCCGCGCGGATCGCCCGTACCGCCGCGTCGACGAGCGTCGCGCCCGGCAGCGGCGGACCGTCGGGGACCGGCTCGGGGGCCGAGCGGGGCGGCGTGCGGTGGGCGTGCGCGCGGGTGATCAGGACGTCGCCCTCCGCGCTCTCCGCGGCGGGCGCGAAGCCCATGGAGCGGAGGCCTTCGAGGAGGGCCGCGGGGTCCGCCTGCGTGGCGAGCACGGTGGGCGCGAGGCGGCGCAGGCGCAGGTTCTGGCTGCGCTTGTCGGCCAGGATCTCGTTGAGGAGGGCCTCGTCGTCGCAGCGCACGTACGCGGAGGCCGCGCCGATCCGCAGGTGGCCGTGTCGGCGCGCCACGTCGTCGATCAGGTACGCGAGGGGCTGCGGAACCGGCGTACGGGAGTGGGCGGCGAGGAAGGCGTGCAGGTCGGAGGCGGACTGCCCGGCGTCGAGCGCGCGGCGCACGGAGCCCGGCGTGAAGCGGTAGACCGTGGCGCCGCCCTTGGACTCGACGTCGGCGAGCACGGCCAGCGCGTCGCCGAGCGGCCGCTCCAGCGGGCCGGGGGCCACGGCGGTCAGGTCGGCCTGGAGCAGGACGTGGTCGAGGGGTTCGGGCAGGAGGGGAGCCAGGAGCCGGGCGGCGCGGGCCGCGTTGGCGTCCCGGATCGCGGGGCCCTCGTGCTGTGCGTCGTCCTGGGCGAGCAGGGCCCGGCCGTGTGCCGCCAGCGCGCCCCGGCCCGTGATGCCGAGCAGTTCCGCCTCGTCCAGCGTCCAGCGGGCGATGCGGGCGCGCAGGTCCGGTGCGGTCGGGGAGTCGGAGGGGTTCGCGGCGCCGCCGGGGGCGCCGCTGTCCTTGGCGGGGCGGGTGCGGGCGGCGGGCGGGCGCTCCCAGCGCAGCCTGGCCCGGAGGGCGTCCGGGTCGGGGGCCGCGCCCTCGGGCAGCGCGGCGAGGAGGGCCAGGACCCGGTGGCGTACCTCGGGGGCCGCCGAGCGGTCCAGGTGCGGGCCGAGCGCGGAGAGCGTGCGGTCCTTGCCGTCGCGGCCGCCGACCAGGCCCGCCGTGCGGGTGGCCGCCAGCCAGGCGGTGGCGAGGACCGACCAGCGTTCGGCGGCGGGCAGCTCCTGCCAGTCGTCGTAGCCGGGGGTCGCCGCGTACCGCTCGTCGGCCTCGCCGTCGGAGGCCAGCAGGCCCGCCGCGTAGGCCAGTTCGACCCAGAACGCGGCGAGCGGCTCGGCCGCGTCGAGCGCGACCGCCGTCCGCTTCAGGTCGCGCACGCTCAGACCGCCCGCGCGCAGCACGGTGGGCCCGCCCTCGTCCCAGTCCTTGAGGAGTTCCTCGACGGTGGCGAGCGCGGTGTACGCCTGTCCGGCGGCCGTCGCGTCCACAACCTGTGGACGGTGTTCGCGCGCGGCCACCACGGGCGGCGGCGTCGGCTCGGGCGTGCGGTGGGCGCGGCCCGCGCGCAGGTGCAGGGCCGCCTCGCGGGGCAGTACGACGGTGCCGGGCGCGGTGGGCAGCAGCAGGCCCCGGTCCAGGAGCCAGCGCAGATGCCGGGCCGGGTCGGCGGTGACCTGCCCGTACGGAGGCCCCCACACCAGGCGGGACAGCACCTCCACGGACTCGGCCGGCGCCTCGTCGAGCAGCGCCGACATCCGGGCGCGGTCCGTGAACAGGGCCGTCAGGGACTGCACGGCGGACACCGGGTCGTGGGTCGTGGGCAGCCCCGCCGCCGCGACGATGTCCTGCACGCGCGTCGGCGACATGCCGGCCGTGGCCTCGGCGACGGTGGGCCCGAGCCCCGTCGGCGACGGATGCTGCGCAGTGGGGGTGAGCAACTCGCGGGCGGTCCGCACGAGCCGCAGCCGGTCGTCCGTCCCCCACACGAGGGCCTGCGCGTGCAGGGTGCCGAGCGCGTGCGGCAGCGCACGCTCCACGGCGTCGTCCCCGTCGTCGCCCGCAAGGAGCCGGAGCAGTTCCTCGTACGAAGCGGGCTCCGGTGCCACCGCGAGCACCTCGGCGACCTGCTGCGCGAACCGGTCGAGCCGCTCCAGGGCGCGCACCACGGAAGCACGGGTCCCCGCGCGCGTGGCGAGCTGCGTGAGGTCGCCGGGCACGGGGCTCAGCAGATCGGGCCGGGCCCGGAGCAGCCCGGCGAGCTCCCCGTCGGCCCGCGACCGCAGCGCCTCGGCCAGGGACCGGGGCGCGTCCGCGCCACGCGGCGGTGCGGTCGCGCTCGCGCTGACGCTGTCCGTGGGCTGCGGCTCGGTGCTCATCCGGTTCACGGTAGCGGGTCGGGCGGGATTGCCGGGGGCCTCGCTCGCGGCGGGGCGGCCGGGGTTGTGGGCGGGAGGGGCGGGGTTGTGGGGGCGACGGGCGGGGTGGTGGGTGGCGGGCGCCGTCCCCGTGGACGGTCCGCGGGCGTGGCCGGGCGCGCGGCGGCCTGTAGCCGACGTCACCACCCGGAGGCGCCCCCATGCGGCACACTGGACGTTTGGCCTATCGGCCTGAACGGAAGGTGCTCGCGTGAACGGTCCCCTCATCGTCCAGTCGGACAAGACCCTCCTGCTCGAGGTCGACCACGAGCAGGCCGACGCCTGCCGTCGTGCGATCGCGCCCTTCGCGGAGCTGGAGCGCGCGCCCGAGCACATCCACACCTACCGCGTCACCCCGCTCGGGCTGTGGAACGCCCGCGCCGCCGGGCACGACGCCGAGCAGGTCGTGGACGCGCTCGTGGAGTTCTCCCGGTACCCGGTGCCGCACGCGCTGCTCGTCGACGTCGCCGAGACGATGGCGCGGTACGGACGCCTCACGCTCTCCAAGCACCCCACTCACGGTCTCGTCCTCACCACCACCGACCGGCCCGTCCTCGAAGAGATCCTGCGGTCGAAGAAGGTCCAGCCGCTCGTCGGCGCCCGGATCGACCCGGACAGCGTCGTCGTGCACCCCTCCGAGCGCGGGCAGATCAAGCAGACGCTGCTGAAGCTCGGCTGGCCCGCCGAGGACCTCGCCGGGTACGTCGACGGCGAGGCGCACCAGATCGACCTGGACGAGAGCACCTGGTCGCTGCGGCCCTACCAGCAGCAGGCCGTCGAGGGGTTCTGGCACGGCGGCAGCGGTGTGGTCGTGCTGCCCTGCGGCGCGGGCAAGACGCTGGTCGGCGCGGGCGCCATGGCGCAGGCCAAGGCCACCACCCTCATCCTCGTCACCAACACCGTCTCCGCCCGCCAGTGGAAGCACGAGCTGGTGAAGCGGACCTCGCTGACCGAGGACGAGATCGGCGAGTACAGCGGGACCAGGAAAGAGATCCGGCCCGTCACCATCGCCACGTACCAGGTGCTCACGACGAAGCGGAAGGGCGTTTACCCGCACCTGGAGCTCTTCGACTCCAGGGACTGGGGCCTGATCGTGTACGACGAGGTGCACCTGCTGCCCGCACCCGTCTTCAAGTTCACCGCCGACCTCCAGGCCCGCCGCCGCCTCGGCCTGACCGCGACCCTCGTACGGGAGGACGGGCGCGAGTCCGACGTCTTCTCGCTCATCGGGCCCAAGCGGTTCGACGCCCCGTGGAAGGAGATCGAGGCGCAGGGCTACATCGCGCCCGCCGACTGCGTGGAGGTGCGGGTCAACCTCACCGACAGCGAGCGGCTCGCGTACGCCACCGCCGAGGCCGAGGAGAAGTACCGCTTCTGCGCGACCACCGCGACCAAGCGGAAGGTGACGGAGGCGCTGGTCAAGAAGCACGCCGGTGAGCAGACCCTCGTCATCGGGCAGTACATCGACCAGCTCGACGAGCTCGGCGAGCACCTGGACGCGCCCGTCATCAAGGGCGAGACGACCAACGCGCAGCGCGAGAAGCTCTTCGACGCCTTCCGGCAGGGCGAGCTCTCCGTCCTTGTCGTCTCGAAGGTCGCCAACTTCTCCATCGACCTGCCGGAGGCGACCGTCGCCATTCAGGTCTCGGGCACGTTCGGGTCGCGGCAGGAGGAGGCGCAGCGGCTCGGGCGCGTGCTGCGGCCCAAGGCCGACGGGCACGAGGCGCGCTTCTACTCCGTCGTCGCGCGCGACACCATCGACCAGGACTTCGCCGCCCACCGGCAGCGGTTCCTCGCCGAACAGGGGTACGCCTACCGGATCGTGGACGCGGACGATCTGCTGACCGGGTAGTCCCGGGTGGTCCCGGGTAGTCCCGGGTGCTCTCAGGTGGTCTCGGGTGGTCTCGGGTGGTTCTGAACGACTCAGGTCGCCCGGGCGTCGTCAGGCGCCCGCGAGCATCGCCGCCGGGACCGTCACGACCGACATGAGGGCGAACGCCGTCCGCAGCCACGCCGCGCGCGAGTCGCGCGGCGTGAGCCAGCCCGCCAGCAGACATCCGGGGCCCCCGAGCACCGCGAGGACATAGCGGGCCACCAGGTCCTGGTGGGCCTGCGACGACGCGTCGCCGAGCTCCGCGTCGAGTCCGACGACGAACCAGCCGAGCGTGAGCAGCAGCAGGACGGCGGGGGTCGCCAGGGCGAGACCGAGGGTGCGGGAGGGGCGCGGGAGGGGGTGCGCGGCGGCGTCGGCGGCGTTACGCGCGGCCCGCTCGGCGCGCGGCTCCGTCCCGGAGGGGGTCTCGCTGGCCGTCCCGCTGTGGGTCTCGGTGTTCATGGGGTGAGTCAACCGTCGCGCGCGGGGGCGGCACCTCTGTGCGCGTACTCAAGTACGTACTCAGGAGCGGCAGCAGCGCCAGACCCAGCAGCGGGTACGGCGACGCCAACGGCTGCTGCCACCAGGGCAGCCGCAGGTCCAGGTCGCCCTCGTGCGGGAGCAGCCAGAACGTGCGGGCCGTGAAGAGCACCGCCACGGCGGCCGCCGTCCGTGGCCTGCCGGCGGCGATCAGGAGGGCGATCAGCGGTACGCACCACACCCAGTGGTGGGACCAGCTGATGGGGGAGACCAGAACGGCCGTGAACGCCGTCAGGAGCAGGGCGCGGGGCTCGTCGGCGGCGCGGCGGGCCAGCCACAGGCCCGCGAGAGCCGTCAGCGCCGCAGGTACGGCCCAGGCCGCGCCCGGCTCCGCGTCGTGCAGGAGCCGGGCGGTCAGGCCCTGCAGCGACTGGTTGTCGACGATCCACGCCTTGCCGACCCGGCCCGTCTCGAAGACCCGCCGCGTGAAGAACTCGACGCTCGCGGCGGGCAGCGCCAGCAGGCCGAGCAGCACGGTCCCCGCGAACGCGGACAGGGCCGTGAGCGCCTCGCGGGTGCGCCCGCGCAGGAAGAGGTACGCGATGAAGACGGCGGGCGTCAGTTTGATCCCGGCCGCGACCCCGAGCGCGAAGCCCTTGCCGAGCGCGCCCGGGGGCCGGGTGAGGTCCCAGAGGACCAGGCAGGCGAGCGCGAGGTTGATCTGGCCGAACAGGACGGTCTGGAAGACGGGTTCGAGCCACAGTGCGAGGGCGGTGGCTGCGCAGACGGACGCGGCGCGGACGGGCAGGCCCGCGAGCCGGCCGGAGAGGCGGACCATGAAGGCGAGGAGGGCGACGTTGCCGACGAGGAAGACGGCCTTGAGGACGCCCAGGGGGAGCCAGGTCGTCGGTACGAAGAGGATCGCGGCGAACGGCGGGTAGGTGGCGGGAAGTTCCCACTCGGTGACCGTGAACCCGTACAGGTCACTGCCGTCGGCGACGGCGGCGCCCTCGGCCCGGTAGACCAGTGTGTCGGCCATCGGGACGTGCTGGACGACGCAGAGGGCGGCCAGTGCGGCGAGGGATCCCGCGAGCAGCAACACCGCTGCCACGAGTGACGGTTCGATCACTTTCCGTGGTTTCACGGTGTGACCCTAGTGGGGCGGGGCGGGGGTGGTGGGGGTGCCTTGCCGGGGTGCGGTGCAGTGCGGGGTGTTGGTCGGGGCGGGGCAGGTGGTGCGGTGTGCGGTGCGGGTAGGGCGGTCAGTGTCGGCGTACGCCCGCTTCCTCGGCGTACTCACCGAGCACGACCACGCCGAACGCGGCGGCCGCGAAGGCCTTGGCGGCGCGGAGGGCACCGCGGGTGCGGGTGCCGGGGGCGGTGTCGGTGGCCGTCGCCGTCGTCGACGTGCGGGCGGATGCCTGGGTGAAGGTAGGTGCGCTCATGTCTTCATGGTGGTTTCCGGCGGGCCCGCGCGCATCGGCCTGCGGTGCAGTCGGACCCGGCCTCCCGTGCACCCTGCGGTGGACGACGTCCGTCTTGAGGGGGAGGGGATCCCCTAGGGCGTGCCTTCCGCTTGCCCTGTTGGATGCGGTGCCACGTAGGCGCCCCCGCCAGGAAGCGGTACCGTCGAGAGCCCTGTGCACAACCGCGGCGCGTCAACGCAGCCGCCCCGGAGGGGACTTCGTGGGGATTGAGAGCGATCAGCTGGTCTACGACTATCTGAGCCGGGTCGGAGACCTGGCCCAGCAGCGGCAGTTGCCGTCCGGGGACCGGATGCGGCTGGTCTCCGAGCTGCGGAACCGGATCGACCGCGGCCGGGCGAAGGGCGTCGGCGACAGCCCCGCCACGGTCCGCCGCATCCTCGACCGCCTGGGCACCCCGGAAGAGGTCGTCGACGCGGCGGGCGGCACCTCCGGCGACGTATCGGCGCAGGCAGGACCGTCCCGTACCGCCGTACCCGAGCAGCGCGGCAACCGGTCGCGGCCCCGCCGGGAGCCCAGGGAACCCAAGGAGCCCAGGGAGCCCAGGGAGCCGAAAGCGTTCAGGGGGGACGGGGAGGCTCGGCGGCAGCGCAGCGAGAGCGGGGACGACGAGCGTGGAGTCGCCCCCAAGGGGCTGCGGCGCATCGTGCCCCGGCCCCGCCGCGCCGCCGCCCCGGAAGCGCCGGAGGCTCCCGAGCCCGGGTATCCGGACGGCTTCGACGGGCCGCTGCCCTCGCCGCCGCATCTCGCCGGCACGGACGAACTGGGGCCCCGCGGTTCCGAGCCCGACTGGTGGCGGGTGGACAGCAGTCCGTTCGGTCTCGCCGACAGCGTTCCCGGCTTCGTCGGCGGCGTCGAGATCCCCGAGATACTCAAGCCCCCGCCCTCCGCCGACGGTCCCCGCCTCACCAAGAAGTCGACCGCCCCGGCCAAGGGCGAAGCAGACGAAGAAGATGAAGAAGACGATGACGAAGAGGGGGAGGAAGAAGAGTGGGTCGAGCGTGGGGGGCGCGGTCGGCGGCTGTTGCGGATTCCGCGGACTCGGGGCGGCGCGGACACCGGCCCCGCCTTCAGCAACCCGCTGCTCCTGCTCGCCGCCGCTCTCCTCACCGTGGGCGCGGTCCTCGGCAACTTCCTCGCCCTCGGCGTGGGTTGGCTCATCGCCTACGCCTCCCGCAGGCTCTCCCGCGCCGAGGTGAAGTTGGCCGTCCTGGGGCTGCCGGGTCTCGCCGTCGCCGCCGGGGTCACCTGGCTGTGGGGGCGGGGCGAAGGGCGCTGGGGCGATCCGATCAGGGACGGGCACATGAGCGATGCCATCGCCGACACCTGGCCGTGGGTGGTGCGCGGCGCGGCCGTCGCCTCCGCGCTCTTCCTGCTGTGGAGGTCGCAGCGTCAGCGGCCGTGAGGCTGTGAGGCCGTGAGGCTGTGAGGCCGTGAGGCTGTGAGGCCGTGAGGCTGTGAGGGAGGGGCGGGGGTGCTTCCCCGGCTCCCCCCGGTGCCCTCCGGTTCCCGTTCCGTCTACTGCTTCGTCTTCTTCGTCAGGTCCGCCTGCAGTTCGTCCAGGATCTTGTCCGCCGCGGTGTAGCCGATGCCCTGGATCCACAGCTCGTCGTCGACGGTGTGGACGTTGCCCGACTTCACCGCCTTCATGTTCTTCCACAGGCTGCTGCCGACGGTCTGGGTCTCCTTGGACTTCTTCGGATCCCCGTACGTTGAACGGAAGATGACGTCCGTGTCCGCGAGGTCGACCTTCTCGGGGGACAGGTCGTAGGAGAAACCGTCCTTGGCCTTCGCGGAGATCGGCGCGCGGCCGAGGCCGACGTCCTTGAGGAGCGTGGCGATGTAGCTCTGGTCGCCGTAGAGGCGGATGTCGGCGCCCTCGATGAAGCGGAGGACGTTCACCTCGGTCCGTCCGGCCTTCGCGGCGCCGCCGATGGCCCTGGTGACCTTCTTGGTGTGCGCCGTGTACGCGGCGACCGTCTTCTTCCCCTCCGCCTGCTTGCCCAACGCCTCCGCGTGCACCTGGAAGTTCTCCTTCCACGGGTAGCCGGTCGTCTCCGTCATGACGGTCGGCGCGATCGCCTTGAGCTGGTCGTACTTGGCCGCGTGCCGGATCTTGGAGGTGAGGATGAGGTCCGGCTTGAGGGCGGCGATGGCCTCCATGTTCGGGTTCAGCATCTCGCCGACGTCCTTGATTCCGCTCACCTCGTCCTTGGGCAGGTAGCTCAGGAAGCCCGAGGACGCCTCGACGTGCGTGGAGCCGACCGGCCGTACGCCCAGCGTGATCGCGGAGTCCAGTTCGGCGGTGTCGAGGACGACGACCCGCTGCGGATGCTCCTTCACCTGTACGTCGCCCATCGCCGTCTTGACGGTCCGGGTCCTGCCGGAGCCGTCGCCCGAGCCCTCCGAACCTCCGGAGCCGGAGGAGCCGCAGGCGGCGAGCGCGAGCGCGCCGGTCAGGGCCAGCGCGCCGGTGACGAGGGAGCGGGGGCGGCGGTGCAGCGGGAAGCGGGAGTGGTTCATGCGGACACCTTTCACGAGTTTCACGAGGGGCCAGGGCCAGGGTCAGGTCCAGGGGCGGGTGCGGACCGGGCAGTTCCATGCGGTCATTCGTGGTCATCCGTGGTCATCCGGGAGTCCCGGCGGCCCCCGCGCCGTCGCCCGCCGCCGGCGTCGGCGGCGGCGCCGACCACGGCGCCCCCGGCACCACCAGCGGCGAGCCCGTCACCGGGTCCGGGACCACCACGCACTCCAGGCCGAAGACCCGGCGTACGAGATCCTCGGTGACGATGTCCGCCGGGGCGCCCTCGGCGACGATCTCGCCGTCCTTCATGGCGACGAGGTGATCGGCGTACCGGGCGGCCTGGTTGAGGTCGTGCAGGACGACGACGACCGTGCGGCCGCGGTCGTGGTTCAACTGGCGTACGAGATCGAGGACTTCGACCTGGTGGGAGATGTCCAGGTAGGTCGTGGGTTCGTCGAGGAGCAGCAGGTCCGTGTCCTGGGCCAGGGCCATCGCGATCCACACGCGCTGGCGCTGGCCGCCGGAGAGCTCGTCGACGGGGCGTTCGGCGAGGGCCGTGACGTCGGTGCGTTGCATCGCCTCCGTCACCGCGCTCTCGTCCGCGTCGGACCACTGCTGCCACCAGTGCTGGTGCGGCTGGCGGCCGCGGGCGACGAGGTCGGCGACGGTGATCGCCTCGGGTGCCAGGGGCGTCTGCGGGAGCAGGCCGATCCGCTGGGCGATCTTCTTGGTGGGGAGCCCGGCGAGCGACTCGCCGTCGAGGAGGACGGCGCCGCCGCGCGGCTTGAGGAGGCGGCCGAGGGCCCGCAACGTCGTGGACTTGCCGCAGGCGTTGGGGCCGACGATGACCGTGACCCTGCCGTCGGGGACCGCGAGGTCGAGGCGGTCGACGACCGTGCGGTCCTCGTAGGCGAGGGTCAGCTCGCGGGCCGAAAGGCGGGCGGGGGCGGTCACGGCGTGCCTCCATTGCGGACGGAACGGCTGCGGACGATGAGCCAGATCAGGTACGGGGCCCCGACGGCCGCCGTGAGCACCCCCACCGGGAGCTCCGTGGGCGAGAAGAGCCGGCGGGCCGCCAGGTCGGCGAGGACCACGACCAGCGCGCCGAGCAGCGCCGAGCACAGCAGCGGGATCTGCGCGGTGCGGGTCAGCCTGCGGGCGGTCTGCGGGGCGAGGAGCGCCACGAAGTCGACGGGGCCCGCGGCGCCGGTCGCCACCGAGGCGAGGACGACACCGAGCACGACGAGGCCGAGGCGTACGTGTCCCAGGCGTGTGCCCAGGGCCGTCGCCGTGTCGTCGTCCAGGGTGACCGCGCGCTGGGCGCGGGCCGCCCACAGGACGCACGGGAGCAGGGCGAGCAGGGTCGGGCCGAGCGGGTTCGCCTCGGCCCAGCCCCGGCCGTTGAGGGAGCCCGTCATCCAGATCTGGGCCTGCTGGGCGACGAGGTAGTCGCCCTTGGTCATGAAGAGCGTCGTCACCGAGCGCAGGGCGACGGCGAAGCCGATGCCGATGAGGACGAAGCGGGTGGCGTGCAGGCCCCCGCGCCACGCGAAGACGTACACGAGGGCGGCCGCGGTGATCCCGCCGAGCACGGAGAGGTAGGGCAGGACCGTGGAGGACGTCACGCCGAACGTCATCGCGCCGACCGTGAGCGCGCTCGCGCCCTGGCTGATGCCGATGATGTCGGGGCTGGCCAGCGGGTTGCGGGCCACGGTCTGGATGAGGGCGCCCGCGACGCCGAACGCGGCGCCCACCAGCAGGCCCACCACCATGCGGGGTTCGCGGAGCGTGCCGACGACCAGGGTGTCGGGGGAGGGCAGGCCGAGGACGACCTTCAGGGCCTCGACGGGCCGCACGAAGGACTCCCCGACACAGAGGTACGCGAGACAGGCCGCGGCGAGCAGCAGCGTGAGCGCGACGGCGACCGCGGCGGCCCGCCGGTGCACGAGGAAGGCGGTACGGCGCACGCGGAGCACGGCGTAGCCGGCGGGACGGACGCGGGGGCCCGGCCTCGTCCGGCGTTCGGCCCGCGGTGCCGTCGTCACGCCGCCACCGTCTTCCCGCGGACGAGGGCCACCAGGAACGGCACTCCGATCAGCGCGGTCATCACCCCGGCGGGGACCTCGCTCGGCGGGAACACGATCCGGCCGACCGTGTCGGAGACCAGGAGCATCACGGGGCCCAGTAAGGCCGCGAGCGGCAGCACCCAGCGGTGGTCGCCGCCGATGACCGCGCGGGCCAGGTGCGGGACGGCCAGGCCGATGAAGGCGATGGGGCCCGCGGCGGCCACACCCGCGCCGGTGAGGACCGTCGCGCCGAGCCCGCCGACGATCCGTACCGTCGCCACGTTCTGGCCGAGTCCCTTCGCCACGTCCTCGCCGAGCGCGAGCGCGTCGAGGCCGCGCGCGACCACGAGGACGAGCACCAGACCGACCAGCAGGAACGGCCAGATCTGGCCGACGATCCGGGCGTCGCGGCCGGCGAGCGAGCCGACCTGCCAGAACCTGAACTCGTCGAGCGCGGACGCCCTGGTGGTGAGGACCGCGGTCGTCACGGAGACCAGCAGCGCGTTGACCGCGGCGCCGCCGAGCGCGAGTTTCACGGGGGTCGCGCCGCCCCGGCCGCCGGCCGCGACCGCGTAGACGGCGACGGAGGCGATGCCCGCTCCGGCGAACGCCCACCACACGTATCCGGACAGGGTGTGCACCCCGGCGTAGGCGATGGCGAGGACGACGCCCACCGAGGCGCCCTGGCTGATGCCGAGGATGCCGGGGTCGGCGATCGGATTGCGGGTCATGCCCTGCAGCACCGTGCCGGCCACCGCGAGCGAGGCGCCGACCAGCACGCCGATGACGGTGCGCGGCACCCGCATCTCCCTGATCACCTCGGCGGATTCGCCGTGCCCGCCGTGCAGCAGGGCGTCAAGGACGGCGGACGGCGCGATGGCGCGGGCCCCGACGGCGAGGCTGAGCAGGACGGCGAGCAGCAGGGCCACGACGGCCGCGGCCAGCACGGTGGCACGTCGGACGGGCACACGCATCGGCAGGGCTCGTTTCCCGTAGGGAGCGGAAAGGGTCACGCGGGGAGCGGGGCGGGTCACGTGGGAAGAGGGGCGGGCTGCTCGGCGGGGCGTGGCGCGGCCGGCACCGGCGGCACCGCGCGTACGGCTGACGTTTGCGGCACGGCTTGGTAAGGCTTGGCTAAGTCTACGGGCGGGGCCGGTGCCCGCCCTCGGCAGAATGGGCCCATGACCACCTCACACACGTTCACCGTCGGCTTCGACCTCGACATGACCCTGATCGACTCCCGGCCCGGTATCAAGGCCGCCTACGAGGCCCTCTCCGCGGAGACGGGGACGTACGTCGACGCCGATCTGGCCGTCACCCGGCTCGGCCCGCCGCTGGAGGAAGAGCTGCGGAACTGGTTTCCCGAGGACAAGATCCAGGAGACCGGCGACCGATACCGCGAGATCTACACCACACACGCCATCGAGCCGACGCTCGCGATGGACGGGGCCCGCGAGGCCGTCGCGGCGGTGCACGCGCACGGCGGCCGGGTGATCGTGGTGACCGCCAAGCACGAGCCCAACGCGAAGCTGCACCTGGCGCA
This sequence comes from Streptomyces sp. NPDC040622, assembly GCF_055593965.1. Classification (NCBI taxonomy): domain Bacteria; kingdom Bacillati; phylum Actinomycetota; class Actinomycetes; order Kitasatosporales; family Streptomycetaceae; genus Streptomyces; species Streptomyces sp. NPDC040622. Next base: position 201,756 of record NZ_JBVIXD010000006.1, read on the forward strand.
CCTCGGCATCGAGGCCGACGCCGTCATCGGCTGGCTGTGGGCGGAGGCGAAGGCCGAGGCGCTGAGCGCGCACGACGCGTCGGTGTACGTCGGTGACCACACCGGTGATGTACGCGGTGCGCGTACGGCGGGCGCGCTGTCCGTCGCGGTGGCGACCGGACCGTGCGACGCAGCGGAACTGCGCGCGGCGGGCGCCGACGTCGTGCTCGGCGGCCTCGCGGAGTTCCCCGCCTGGCTGGACGCGTACACCGCGGGGAACTCCGTCAGCTAGCGCCGACAGCCGGCGCCGTCAGCCGGTCGGCGAAGGGCGCCCGTCACGGGGTGGTGGACCTGGCCTGCCGCCGCTGGAAGGCGATGCCGCGCAGCACGCCGACGGCCGCGAGCACGAACCCGACCCCCATCAGCATGCACACCGCGTACGCGAGGGAGGGGAAGGGGTCGGTGCCGAGGAACAGCGGGGCCACGGTGACCAGTGTGGCCACCGCTCCGACGAAGAAGACGATTGCTCCGGTCCGGACCATGCCGTCGCCCGGTCCGGCCGAATTCGCTTGGGTTTTGTCACGCACCCCACCAGGGTAGTTCCCAGCGCGAAGGAAGAATCTGGGGACGTCTTGTCACCGGCCCCGGGACCAATAGTCTTGGGTTCGGCGGGTCGAGCGACCCGCTGTAGTGCTATCCAGAGCCGTTTTCGCCCCGCCGTACCCGGACGGGCGGACCCGGCACAGACGAGTACGACGAGTACGAGGACGAGGACTTCACGTGCCTACCGGCAAGGTCAAGTGGTTCAACAGCGAGAAGGGCTTCGGCTTTCTCTCCCGCGACGACGGCGGCGACGTCTTCGTGCATTCCTCCGTACTGCCCGCCGGCGTCGACACACTCAAGCCCGGCCAGCGCGTGGAATTCGGCGTCGTCGCCGGACAACGCGGTGACCAGGCCCTTTCCGTGGCGATTCTCGACCCGACGCCGTCCGTGGCCGCAGCCCAGCGCCGCAAGCCCGACGAACTCGCCTCGATCGTCCAGGACTTGACGACCCTGCTGGAGAACATCACGCCGATGCTGGAGAAGGGCCGCTACCCCGACAAGGCGTCGGGCGCGAAGATCGCGGGCCTCCTGCGGGCGGTGGCGGACCAGCTGGACGTGTAGCCCGCCGCCGCACGCCGCCGCCAGCAGGAAGCCCTGCCGGGGCGGCGCCGCTCGAACACCGCTAGGGAAACGCCAGAGCGTCCGGGCCGAGGGGCGGCACGAGCCCCTCGGCCGCGGCGCGCGTCAGCAGGCCGCGGATCGCCGCGTAGCCGTCCTCGCCGAGGTCGGCCGTGAACTCGTTGACGTACAGGCCGATGTGCTGGTCGGCCACCGCCGGGTCCATCTCCTGGGCGTGCTCCAGGACGTACGGACGGGAGGCCTCCGGGTCGTCCCAGGCCATCCGGACCGAGGTGCGGACCGAATCGGCGAGCAGTTCGAGGGTCGCCGCGCCGAGGCTCCGCTTCGCGATGATCGCGCCCAGCGGGATCGGCAGGCCCGTCGTGGCCTCCCAGTGCTCGCCCATGTCGGCCAGCCGGTGCAGGCCGTAGTTCTGGTACGTGAAGCGCGCCTCGTGGATGACCAGGCCCGCGTCGACCTTGCCGTCGCGCACCGCGGGCATGATCTCGTCGAACGGCAGCACCACGATCCCGCCGACACCGGTGTCGCCCAGCGTGTCCGCCGCCCAGAGGCGGAAGAGCAGGTACGCCGTCGACTTCTCGCTGGGCACGGCGACCGTCTTGCCGGTGAGGTCGACGCCCGCCTCACGGGTCAGCACGAGCGGCCCGCAGCCGCGGCCGAGGGCGCCGCCGCAGGGCAGCAGCGCGTACTCGTCCAGGACGTACGGCAGGACCGCGTACGACACCTTCAGCACGTCCAGGTCCGGCGAGGACAGCGACGCGGGCGCCGAGGAGTGCGCGGCGGCGGCACGCTCGGCGATGCCGTTCGTGATGTCGATGTCCGCGAACGTGACGTCCAGCTCCGGGGCGCCGGGCACCCGGCCGTGCGCCCAGGCGTCGAAGACGAACGTGTCGTTGGGGCAGGGGGAGTACGCGATGTGCAGCGGGCGGTCGATGGCTGCCGCCGGGGACTCAGTCATGTGTGTTCCAACTCCTCAGTACCGGCGCGAACTTCCCGAACGCGTCGCTCAGCGCGGTCAGCGCGTCGCCGATCCGCCAGGCGGCGCGGTCGCGCGGGCCGACGGGGTTGGAGACCGCGCGGACCTCCAGGACGGGCAGGCCGTGCAGGGCGGCCGCCTCGGCGACGCCGAAACCCTCCATCGCCTCGGCCAGGGCGTGCGGATGGCGTCGCCGCAGCTCGGCGGCGCGCCCGGCGGAGCCGGTCACGGTGGAGACGGTGAGGACGGTGCCCCTCGCGGCACCGCAGGCGTCGGCCACACCCCGTACGAGGGAACGCGGCGGACGGTGGGTGACGGCGCCGAACCCGAGTTCGGTGACGGGCGCGAAGCCGTCGGGCGTCTCGGCGCCCAGGTCGGCGACGGTGATCTCGTCGGCGACGACGAGCGAGCCGACGGGCGCGTGGGGCGGGAAACCGCCGCCGATGCCCGCCGACACGACGAGTCCGTAGGGCCGGCCCGAGGCGGCGGCACGGGCGAGTGCGGTCGCCGTGCCCGCCGCGGCGGCGGCCGGGCCCACGCCGACGGCCAGCGCGTCGGCATCGAGGCCCGCGGCCGGCGCCTCGGCGTGCGGATCCCCGGTCAGCGCCCTTGCCACCGCGTCCCGTTCGGCGGGGACGGCGGTGGCGACGAGGACGCGCAGGGACGCGGGGTGCGAGGTCAGGAGTCCTTCTCGAACTTGAACGACCACAGTCCGGTGGCCTTCGACTCCGAGCCCTTGCCGCCCTCGAGGAGGCTGACGGTGGACTTCTTGCCGCCACCGCCGTACTGCTGGTTGAAGAAGACGCTGCCCGGGATGACCACGTACGTCTTCTTGCTGGCCTCGGTCAGCGGCTGACCGTTCATCAGCAGCGTCCAGCCCTTCTCGGCCATCTCCGGGTCGACGCCGAAGCGGACCTTCTCGTCGGGATCGACCTTGATGGACTTCACGTCCTTGTCCTGGAGGCAGGACTTCAGCTGGGACGGCTTCAGCTCGTCGCCGTCGTTGTAGCAGGAGGCTTCGGTGTTCACCGAGTCGCTGCCGACCGTGACGGTGGCCAGCGGCGTCGGCTTGTCACAGGCCGAGAGGACGAGGAGTCCGGCGGAGACGGCGCCAAGGGCGGCCGCGGTGCGGCGGCGGCGCGCCGCGTGGTTCACATTCGCGGCTCCGCCGCGGAGCAGGGAGGTCATGGGCGAAGGCTATCGGGCGCGTCGGGGGGTGCTGCTACGTGGGGGTCGCGGGCGTGCCGTGGGGGGGAGGGGAGGAGGAGGGGGAGGAGGGGCGAGGGTGTGGGGGTGTGGGGGTGCTGTGTGGGGGTGTGGGGGTGTGGGGGTGCTGTGTGGGGGTGGTCGGGTGACGGGGGTGCTGTGTGGGGTGGCGGGGTGGGGCCTCACACCACGCGGGCGCGGCGGGGGCCGCCGTGCCGGGCCGAGGCGAGGAGGCCGCGGACGGTCGACAGCCAGCCCACCGCCACGATCGCGGCCGCCACCGACAGGCCGAGCGTCCCGATCAGCGGCAGCGCGATGCCGACGGCGCCGCCCACCACCCACGCCACCTGCAGCATCGTCTCGGAACGGGCGAACGCGGACGTGCGGACCTGCTCCGGCACGTCCCGCTGGATCAGCGCGTCCAGGGACAGCTTGGACAGCGCCTGCGCGAAGCCCGCGCACGCCCCGAGGCAGGCGACGCCCACCGCCGAGAAGAACAGCGCGGCCGTGACCGCGACACCGAGGACCACCGCGATGACGGTCACGATGATGACCTCCGGCGCCCGCGACTTCAGCCAGGCGCCGACGGCCGTGCCCAGCGCATTGCCCGCGCCCGCCGAGACGCCCACGATGCCGAGGGAGACCGCCGCGCTCTGCCCCGCCAGGGGATGCTCGCGCAGCAGGAACGCCAGGAAGAAGATGAGGAAGCCGGACAGACAGCGCAGCGTCGCGTTCGCGGCGAGGGCGTGGGTGACGGCCGGGCCGACCGTACGGAGCCCCAGGCGCCGCTTGCGGGAGGTGTCGTCGGCCGCCTCGGCACGGGCGTGCAGATGCAGGTGCTCCTCGTCGGCCGAGAGCAGCGCCTTGCTCTCGCCCTTCGACGAGTCGACCTTGTGCGGCAGCGAGAACGACAGGAGCATCCCCGAGACGAAGATCACGAAGGCGCCGTAGAGGGGCCAGCGCGGCCCGAGAGCCTGCAGCCCCGCCCCCGCGGGCGCCGCGACGGCCGTGGCGAGCAGACCGCCGAGCGTCACCCGGGAGTTCGCCTTGACCAGCGAGAACCCGGGTGGCAGCAGTCTCGGGACGACGGCGCTGCGCACCACCCCGTACGCCTTGGACGCGACCAGCACGCCTAGTGCGGCCGGATACAGCTCCACGCTCCCGGTCACCACCGCGCCCGACAGGACCAGCGCGAGCAGCGCCCGCGCCAGCATCGCACCCGCCATCGCGGCCCGGCGGCCGTGCGGCAGCCGGTCCAGGAGCGGGCCGATGACCGGCGCGAGGAGCGTGAACGGCGCCATCGTGATCGCGAGATAGAGCGCGACGCGGCCGCGCGCCTCGTCCGTCGGTACCGAGAAGAACACGGTCGAGGCGAGCGCGACGGTGATCATGACGTCGCCCGCGCCGTTCACGGCGTGCAGCTCGATGAGTTTGCCGAGCCCCGACTCGCCCGCCCCGTGCGCGTGCGTGGCCTTGCGGATGCCGCGGGCCGTGCCGGTGAACGGGAAGTGCAGGGCGCGGCCCAGCGCACGGGCGGTCCGCCGCGCCGGTCCCGGCGAGACGGTTCCTACGGACATCGACCTTGTGGGGGCCACCCCGTCATAGTGCCCCCTTGGGGGGCCTACTAGTGCGGATACTGGCTGTGAGCCGTGGTGGGGTGTGTTCTGTGCGGTCGTCTTGGTGGGCGCCCGGAGCCCGGGCGGTGCCGCGTCGCCGCTCCGCGGCGTTTCCCCCGCCCACCCGCCCTTTTCCGCCACCGTGCGCCGCCGTGGTCCGAGGTCCTGGGCCCACGGTGCTGTCTCGCGTGCCGTCGTCTTGGTGGGTGCCCGGAGCCCGGGCGGTGCTGCGTCGCCGCTTCGCGGCGTTTCCCCCACCCACCCGCCCTTTCCCCCCGGCGCGCCGACCCGCCCGCATCACAGCCCGGCAGCCCGGCAGCGACTCGCCGGCTCCCGATCGCGCGCTCGCGGCAGCTCGCCGCGACGCCTTCCTCACGTCTCGCGCCCTGGAGGCCATCACCGCGCGACGTTGGCCGCTGCCGTCGCCGCTGCTCCCTGAGTCCCACGAGCCGGTCTGCCCCCCCCGCAACGCCGTCTCGCGGCGGACCCGCGTCGACCCGTGCCACGAGGCCCTCGGCTCCCGCCGGTCGCTGCGTGCCGAGGAGATGGGCGGGTGGGTGGGGGAAACGCCGCGGAGCGGCGACGCGGGGACGTCCCGGGGCTGGGGGAGTGGTGGGGTACCGGGGACGAGGACACGCCGCGGAGCGGCGGCGGGGCGGGGTGGAGGTGCCGGGGAACTGGTGGGGTGCTGGGGGGCGAGGCCGCGCGGGGGAGTGGCGTGCGCTGCGGGGACGGGGCCCGAGGTCCGGCGAGTACGGGGCCGGATCTGGCGTGTGACGGGGCCCGGGGCCAGTCCCGTGGGGGACACGCCGGACGGGGTGCGATGAGGGTGAAAACGCGGGGCGGACGAGGGCCACGGACGACGGCTCGGGACCCGGTGCCGTACGTCGGTGTAGGCCCAGGGGCCAGGAGAAGGTAGCGTGCGTAGCGCGCCTGCGGCGGTTGTTCTTGGCCGCGCGCCTCTCGGTCATCCCGCAGAATGGGTGACGTAGGCGCGCCCCGGAACGTCGGGCGCGGACGTTGACGCGGCCCCCTGGTCCGCTCCGTCCGCACCCCCGCGTAAGGGTGGCGCACTCGTGAGACGGCGTAGGAGAGAAGCGATACCTGTGAGCGCAGCGACAACGCGAAGCCGAACCCCGCGCACCCCGCGTACCCCCGACCGCCTGTGCGCCGAGGCGGTCGGCCTGGCGCGCGCCGCGGCCGAGGAGGCCGCCGCGCCCGGTGTGGTCGGTGAGCACGTCGAGGTCGTCGTGGAGGGCGACCGCGTGGTCACGCACCTCTTCGAGTGCAAGGAGTTCGGCTACCGCGGCTGGCGCTGGGCGGTGACGGTCGCCCGTGCCTCGCGGGCGAAGATCGTCACCCTTGACGAGACGGTGCTGCTGCCGGGCCCCGACGCGCTCCTGGCCCCCGAGTGGGTGCCGTGGAGCGAGCGGCTCCGGCCGGGCGACATGGGTCCGGGCGACCTGTTGCCGACGGACGCCGAGGATCTGCGCCTGGAGCCCGGTTACTCGGGCGAGGAGGAGCCGCCGCCGAACTCCGTGGTGTCGCAGGAGATGGCCGAGCTCGTCGAGGCGGAGGACGCCGAGGTCACGGCGGGGCCGCCCGCCGAACTGCCGGTCGCGCCCGCCCGCGGCTCCATCGCCTCGGTCGCCGACGAGCTGGGCATGCGGCGCTCCAGGGTCCTGTCCCGTTACGGGCTGCACGTGGCCGCGGACCGCTGGGACGAGGTGCACGGCGCGAAGACCGCGATGGCGCAGGCGGCGCCCGCGGCGTGCGTGAGCTGCGGCTTCCTCGTACGGATCGGTGGCTCGCTCGGTCAGGCGTTCGGTATCTGCGCCAATGAGTTCGGGCCCGCGGACGGGCAGGTCGTCTCCCTGTCGTACGGCTGTGGCGGGCACTCCGAGGCGGCGGTCATGCCCAAGCCGCCCCGGCCCGCGCCGCCGGTGCTGGACGAGACGCGTGTGGACGTACTCCCGTTGCGGCCCGCGGCGGATTCCGGGTCGGTGAGTGTGGACGGGCCCGGCGAGGACCTCGGCCACTCCTAGTTCCGGCGGCGGGTGAGCGGTGGCTTCGGTGTCTTCGGCGTCTTCGGCGTCTTCGGTGTCTTCGGCGTCTACGGTGTGCTCGGCAGCCTCGGTGTTCCGGCACCGGGGCGGTCACCCGTAGCTCTGCCTCCGTCGCGTTCGCGGCGATTGCCGGGTGCCTCACGCCCGCGTCGCCGCACCACGTCACGCCCGCACCCCACCGCGCCCGCACCGCGTCGCCGCACCACGCCACGCCCGCACGGCACCGCGCCCCACCGCGCCCGCACCGCGTCGCCGCGTCATGGCGTCCCCCCTCCACCCCGGCCCGCCCTTCGCCTCACCCTCGCCCTTCGCCTCACCCCCGCCTATCGCCTCGCCCTTCGCCCCGCCCATCGCCTCGCCCCCGGCCCCCTCACCAGGACGCGGTACCGTTCGCCCCCCGGGCGCAGCCCGGGAGCAGCGACCGCGCAGAGGAGAGACGACCGTGAGCAAGAACGTGCGGCCGGCGGCCGAGGGCATCGACCCCTTCGGCACCGCCCGCCTCCGCCGCGGGGTCCTCGACGCCTGGGCCGCCGCCCCGGCCCGTTTCCGTGAGGACGCCAACGCCGAGGAGGACCTCGCCCTCGGCGGCTACCGCGACCGCCTCGTCGTGGAGCTCGCCCAGAACGCCTCGGACGCCGCCGCCCGCGCGGGCGTCCCCGGCCGTCTCGCGCTGACCCTGCGCGGCGGGGTCCTCGCCGCGGCGAACAGCGGCGCCCCCATCGACGCCACCGGCGTCGAGTCCCTCTCCACCCTCCGCGCCTCCGCCAAGCGGGACGGCACCGAGCGGAACGCGCCCGCCGACGGGGCGGCGACCAGCGTCGGCCGCTTCGGCGTCGGCTTCGCCGCCGTCCTCGCCGTCTCCGACGAGCCCGCCGTCGTCGGCCGTACCGGCGGGGTCCGCTGGTCCCTGGTCGAGGCCCGTGAACTCGCCGCGGAGACCGCCCGGTTCAGCCCCGGCCTCGGTGACGAGATCCGGCGCAGGGACGGACACGTTCCGCTGCTCCGGCTGCCGATGGCCGCCGAGGGGACCGCCCCGGACGGCTACGACACCGTGGTCATCCTGCCGCTGCGCGACGCCGCGGCCGAGGACCTCGTGTCCCGGCTCCTGGACGGCGTCGACGACGCGCTGCTCCTGGCCCTGCCCGGTCTGGAGGAGGTGCGGATCGAGACGCCGGACGGCACGACCCGTACGCTGCGGCGCCGCGTCGAGGACCCGTACACCGTCATCGATGACAGCCGCGACGGCACGACCCGCTGGCGCACCGCGAGCCGGCAGGGCCCGCTGGACGGCGCCCTCCTGAAGGACCGTCCCGTCGAGGAGCGGCTGCGCCCCCACTGGTCCGTCACCTGGGCCGTGCCCGCCGACGGCGACGGCGCTCCTGAACGCCCCCGCACCACCCAGGTCGTGCACGCGCCGACGCCGAGCGACGAGCCCCTGGGCGTACCGGCGTTGCTCATCGCGTCGTTCCCGCTGGACACCGCGCGCCGGCACGCCGCGCCCGGGCCGCTGACGGACTTCCTCGTCGAGCGGGCGGCGGAGACGTACGTCGAACTCCTCGCTCAGTGGCGGCCGGTGACGCAAGCGATCATCGGGCTCGTGCCGGGGCCGCTCGGCAAGAGCGAGCTGGACGGTGCGCTGCGTCGGGGCATCCTGGAGCGGCTGCCCCGCACCGCCTTCCTGCCGCCCGCCCTGCCCCGCGCCGAGGACGACGAGGACGAGCTGCCGCAGGCGCTGCGGCCGAGGGACGCGGAGGTCGTGGAGGGCGCGGGGGCCGACACCGTGCGGGTGCTCGCCGAGGTGCTGCCGTGCCTGCTGCCCGCGGGCCTGGAACGCCGCGCCGAGCTGCGCACCCTCGATGTCGCCCGGGTGCCGCTGACCGAGGCGATCGACCGCCTGGCCGGTCTCGAGCGCGAGCCGGGCTGGTGGCGGCGGCTGTACGACACGCTCGCCGGGGTCGACCCGGAGCGGCTCTCGGGCCTTCCGGTGCCGCTGGCCGGGGACGCCTCGTCCGGCCGGCGGCAGGGTGGTCCGGCGGACGACGCGGATCTGCTGTCCGGTTCGGACGCGGGCTTCGGTCCCGTTCCTTCAGGGTCCGGATCCGCTTCCGGGACGACGCGTACGACCATCGGGCCGCGACAGGTGCTGCTGCCCGCCCCCGGCGGCCAGGGGGACCCGGCGGTCCTCGCCCGCCTCGGGCTGAAGATCGCCCACCCCGACGCCGTGCACCCCCTGCTGGAGAAGCTCGGCGCGCTGCCCGCGACGCCGCGCGCCGTCCTCACCACGCCGCAGGTCCGCGCCGCCGTGGCCGCGTCCCTCGACGACGACACGTGGGACGAGGAGGCACTGGACGCCGAGGAGTTGGCGGACGTCGTGCTCGCCCTCGTGCGGGACGCCCATCTGGCGCCCGGTGACGAGCCGTGGCTGGGCGCGCTCGCGCTGCCCGACGAGGACGGTGAGCTCGCCCCGGCCGGCGAACTCGTGCTGCCCGGAAGTGACTTCGAGCAGGTCATGCGGGAGGACGAACTGGCGCTCGTCGACCGGGAGCTGGCCGGCCGCTGGGGCGAGCAGCCGCTTGCCGCCTGTGGTGTGCTCGCGACCTTCGCCCTCGTGCGCGCCAGCGACGTCGTCCTGGACCCGGACGAACTGGAGCCCCGCGAGGGCGACTTCGCCGAACCGGACGACGCGGGTCTCCTCGACGCGGTGGACGTGTGGTGCGAGGACGTGCTCGACCGGCTGCCCGACACGCCGGTGCCGCCGGTCGCCACCGAGATCGCCGCCGTACGGGACCTCGACCTGGTCGACGACGACTGCTGGCCGCAGGCCCTCGCGATGCTGTCGCGCCCGCCGCTGCGGGACGCGCTGACGCAGCCGCTGCGGGTGCTCCTGCCGGACGGCACGACGGAGACCGTCCGCTCGTACACGGCGTGGTGGCTGCGCGGCCATCCCGTCCTCGACGGACGCCGTCCCGCCGGGCTCCGTGCGGAGGGCGGCGATCCGCTCCTGGCCGGCCTCTACGACGCGGCGGACGCGTCCGGGTTCGGCGACGAGCAGGTGCTGCGGGCGTTGGGCGTACGGACGTCCGTGGGCGCCCTCCTGGAGGAGCCGGGCGGAGCGGCCGAACTCCTGGACCGGCTCGCCGACCCGGACCGCCCCGTCACGGCGGCCCAGCTGCACGCCCTGTACGGGGCGCTGGCCGACCTCGACCCCGAGCAGGTGACGCTGCCGGACGAGCTGCGCGCGGTGGTGGACGGCGAGGTCGTGGTGGTCGACGCGGCGGACGCGGTGGTCGCCGACGCCCCCGACCTGCTGCCGCTTGCCGACGGCGTACCGCTGCTGCCCGTGCGGCCCGGCCGCGCCGGTGACCTGGCGGAACTGTTCCAGGTACGGCGTCTCAGCGAGACGGCGGCCGTCGAGCCGTCGGGGGAGGGCGCCGAACACGCGGTGCCCGAGTCCGTCCGCACCCTGCTGGGTCCGGCGGCCCCGGAGACGTACGTCGAGTACGAGGAGCTGACCGCGGGCGGCGTGGAACTGGACTGGCGCCGCACCCCGGACGGCACGGTGCACGCGGCGACGCTCGAGGGCGTCGCGGCGGGCCTCGCCTGGGCATCGGGCCAGTGGCCCCGCCGCTTCGAGGTGGCAGCCCTGCTCGAAGACCCGTCCCGAACCTCAGAACTGGCCCGGGACCGCTGGTTCGACTGACCCGCGCGCTGCGCGCGTCCTGCCCTGCGCCCTGTCTGCCAGCCGTCGCATGCGACATCTGATCTCGGATGGGACGGATGTGACGGATATGACGGATGGGGTGGAACGGGATATTCCATTACCCGGTCACAATTTCTTCACTCGGTGTACAACCAGTTGCCCGTGTCGAAAGTCTGTTCTTCCGAGTCAACAGACTCCTAGATCACTGGGACCCGCGTGACCGCGTCACGCTCCGCGGGTCCCCTTCTCCACCTGGGGAAACACATGCGCATCCGTGCCACCGTGGCCGCACTGTCCGGCACCCTGGCCCTTTCCGCACTCGCTGTCCCGGCCGCGCAGGCCGACGACGGCCCGCAGTTGAAGCAGCTCGACGCCGCCGTCGCCAAGGTCGCCAAGGGTGCCGCCGCAGGCGCCACCAAGATCACCAAGATCTCCGTGAACGGTGGCAAGGACGTCGTCGTCGGCACCACCAACAAGGTGAAGTTCAGCATCGCCGTCACCGCTACCGACCCGAACGGCATCGGCGGCGCGAGCGCCTTCCTGTACCACGGGGCCGACACCGACCACGCCGACGGCGCCCTCATCCCGGACGACCTGGACGCCAAGTGCAAGGTCGTCGACTCCACCACGTCCACCTGCACGCTCAGCGTCGTCGCCGACCCGAAGGCGGACCTCTACAACGACCTGGCCGGCTCGGGCTGGAAGCTCTTCGCCGCGGTGGACGGCAAGAGCGGCGGTTACGTCGAGGGTGAGCAGTACAAGTCCGACGCCCGCTTCCAGCGCTACGCCCGCCTCACCACCAACGCCTCCCCCGAGCCCATCAAGAAGGGCAAGACCCTCACCGTCACCGGTGCTCTCACCCGTGCCAACTGGGACACCCTGAAGTACGCGGGCTACACCAAGCAGGACGTGAAGCTGCAGTACAAGAAGAAGGGGGCCAGCAGCTACACGACCCTCAAGACCGTGAAGTCCGACACCAAGGGCAACCTGAAGACCACGGTGAAGGCCTCCGCCGACGGCTACTTCCGTTACGTCTTCGCCGGTACGTCCACGACCCCGGCCGTGACGTCGACGAGTGACTTCGTCGACGTCCAGTAGCAGCCGCTACGCCGGGAAGCGGCGGTCCACCCAGCGGTAGACGAACTCGATGACGAGTGAGGCCACCGCCGCGATCGCGACCGCCGCCCACGGCATCGTCGTGCCCACCAGCTTCAGCTGGAAGAAGTCCTGGAGCCAGGGCACGGTCAGCACGAGCAGGAAGCCGAGACCCATCGCGCCGATGAGGCCGAGCCGCCACCACGTGTAGGGGCGGGCGATGATGGCGAGCACCCACATGGCGATCAGGAACAGCGCCAGGGTCGCCGCGCTGGTCTCGGCTTCCCGCGCGCCGTCGCCCGCGTAGTGGTGGCGGGCGAGCAGGTACGTCACGAAGGTGGCCACGCCCGCGATGACGCCGCCGGGGATCGCGTACCGCATGACTCTGCGGACGAAGTGCGGCTTCGCGCGCTCCTTGTTGGGGGCCAGCGCGAGGAAGAACGCGGGGACGCCGATCGTCAGCGTGGAGAGCAGCGTCAGGTGGCGCGGCAGGAAGATGTACTCGACCTGCGAGCAGACCACGAGCAGCGCGATGACCACCGAGTAGACGGTCTTGACCAGGAACAGCGTGGCGACGCGCGTGATGTTGCCGATGACCCGGCGGCCCTCCGCGACCACCGAGGGCAGCGTCGCGAAGCTGTTGTTGAGGAGCACGATCTGGGCGACCGCCCGCGTGGCCTCCGAGCCCGAGCCCATGGAGACGCCGATGTCGGCGTCCTTGAGGGCGAGCACGTCGTTCACGCCGTCGCCCGTCATCGCGACCGTGTGGCCGCGCGACTGGAGCGCGCCCACCATGTCCCGCTTCTGCTGCGGGGTGACGCGGCCGAAGACGGCGTTGTCGTCGAGGGCCTGGGCCATCTCGTCCTGCTCGGTGGGCAGCCGGCGCGCGTCGACGGTGTTCTCGGCGCCGGGCAGGCCGAGCTTGCCCGCCACCGCGCTCACGGAGACGGCGTTGTCGCCGGAGATGACCTTGGCGGCGACGTCCTGCTCGGCGAAGTAGCGCAGGGTGTCGGCGGCGTCGGGGCGCAGCCGCTGCTCCAGGACGACCAGCGCGGTGGCGCGCGCCCCGGAGGCCGCGGCGGCGTCGTCGAGGTCGCCGGACGCGCGGGCCAGGAGGAGGACGCGCAGGCCCTGCCGGTTGAGTTCCTCGATCTCGGCGAGCGAGGGGTCGCCGTCGGGCAGCAGGACGTCGGGGGCGCCGAGGAGCCAGGTCGACGTGGTGCCGTCGCCCTCGCTGAAGGAGGCGCCGCTGTACTTGCGGGCGGAGGAGAAGGGCAGGGACTCCGTGCAACGCCAGTCCACGCTGTCCGGGTAGGCGTCGATGATCGCCTGGAGCGAGGCGTTGGGCCGCGGGTCGGACTCGCCGAGGGCGCCGAGGACCGTGCGGACGTACGACTCCTCCGCGCCGTTCAGGGGGCGCAGCTCGGTGACGTCCATGCCGCCCTCGGTGAGGGTGCCGGTCTTGTCGAGACAGACGGTGTCGATACGGGCCAGGCCCTCGATCGCGGGGAGTTCCTGGACGAGGCACTGCTGGCGGCCCAGCCGGATCACGCCGATCGCGAAGGCCACGGAGGTCAGCAGGACCAGGCCCTCGGGGATCATCGGGACGATGCCGCCGACGGTGTAGGCGATGGACTCCTTGAAGTTGTCGTCCTTGACGACGAGCTGGGAGATCACCAGGCCGATGGAGGTGGGGACCATCAGCCACGTCACGTACTTGAGGATCGTGGAGATGCCGTTGCGCAGCTCGGAGTGGACGAGCGTGAAGCGGCTCGCCTCCTCGGCGAGCTGCGCCGCGTACGCCTCGCGGCCGACCTTGGTGGCGGTGAACGCGCCGCCGCCCGCGACCACGAACGAGCCCGACATCATCTTGTCGCCGGGCTTCTTGATGACGGGGTCGGCCTCACCGGTCAGGAGGGACTCGTCGACCTCCAGGCTGTCGGCCTCGACGGTCTCGCCGTCGACCGGGATCTTGTCGCCGGGGCCGAGCTCCACGAGGTCGCCGAGGACGATCTCGGAGGCGGAGATCTCGGCGGCCGTGCCGTCGCGCCGGACCGTGGGCTTGGCCTCGCCGATGACGGCGAGGCCGTCCAGGGTCTTCTTGGCGCGCCACTCCTGGATGATGCCGATGCCGGTGTTGGCGACGATCACGAAGCCGAAGAGGCTGTCCTGGATCGGCGCGACGAAGAGCATGATCACCCAGAGCACGCCGATGATCGCGTTGAACCGGGTGAAGACGTTGGCCCGGACGATCTCGCCCAGCGAGCGCGAGCTGCGGACCGGTACGTCGTTGACCTCGCCGCGGGCGACCCGCTCGGCGACCTCGGCGGCGGTCAGGCCGGTGGCCCGCCCCGTGGGGGGTGGCACCGGGTGGACCGGGTCGAGTTCGGCGCCCGCGTCGATATGCGTCATGCATTCGACGGTAAGGGCGGTCCTGCGGCTTCACCCCTTGAATGCCCCAAAGATCCGACCACGGTAGGACGTGGACGGTCCTGTGGGTGTACGGAGTACTGCGGGCGCAGGACGTCCGGTCCTGGGGTGCCGGGACCTTCGGCCCTGTTGCTGCGTCCGGGCGGACGTCCAGTGCCGTGCTGTGCTGCGTCGTGCTGTGCCGTGTTGTGCCCGGCGGAGCTTACGGCCGCGCCTCGGCGGTGCTCGGCTCCGCCTCCGCGGCCTTCGCCCGCTTGATGGCCGCGTCGCGCGTGCGGACGTACCAGATGCCGATGAGGCCGAGGCCCGCGCCGGCCAGGCAGGTCCACACCCACCAGGTCGCGTCGCGGTCGTCGAACCAGCCGTAGAACGGGAGCTGGACCACGAAGAGGACGAACCAGAGGATCGTGCCGCCGGTGATGGTGGCGACCACGGGGCCCTCCAGGGGCTCCGGCGCCTCGTGCTTGGGGGTCCACTTCTCCATGCGCCTAGCTTACGAGGGGCCGACGCCGTCTCGTACACCCCTTGGGGCACAGGGGTCTACGCGCGGAGATAGCGATTTCTCTCTCATGTATTCATACTGAAACGGCTCGTTAATGGCCGATTGCTTTCGTACGAAGAAACAAATCGAACCGAAGTCGCCGCTTAACGATCTTCCCCTTCTCTGAGTCCATGAGGTCACGCATGTCTCCCTCGGCCAGCGCCCCGGTCGACGCCAGCAAAGAGCCGCCGAAGTCCCCGCAGGGCGGACTCGACGGCTTCTTCAAGATCTCCGAGCGGGGCTCGACCCTCGCCCGCGAGGTCCGCGGCGGCTTCGCCACCTTCTTCGCGATGGCCTACATCGTCGTGCTGAACCCGATCATCCTGGGCAGCGCGAAGGACATGTACGGGCATCAGCTCGACAACAAGCAGCTGGTCACCGCGACCGTGCTGACGGCGGCCTTCACCACGCTCCTGATGGGCGTCATCGGCAACGTCCCGATCGCGCTGGCCGCGGGACTCGGCGTGAACACCGTCGTCGCCCTCCAGCTCGCGCCCCGCATGTCGTGGCCCGACGCGATGGGCATGGTCGTCCTCGCCGGCTTCGTCGTGATGCTGCTCGTCGCGACCGGCCTGCGCGAACGCGTGATGAGCGCGGTGCCGCTGGGCCTGCGCAAGGGCATCGCGATCGGCATCGGCCTCTTCATCATGCTGATCGGCCTCGTCGACTCCGGCTTCGTCTCGCGCATCCCGGACGCCGCGCACACCACCGTTCCGCTGCAGCTCGGCGGCGACGGGCACCTGAACGGCTGGCCCGTCCTGGTCTTCGTGCTCGGCGTGCTGCTCACCCTGGCGCTGCTCGTGCGCAAGGTGCCGGGCGCCATCCTCATCAGCATCGTCGTCATGACGGTCGTCGCGATGATCATCAACGCCGTCGCCGACATCCCCTCCTGGGGTCTGACCACCCCGGAGTGGCCCGGCAACCCCGTCTCGACGCCCGACTTCGGGCTCGTCGGCGAGATCAGCCTGTTCGGCGGCTTCGAGAAGGTCGGCGTCCTGACCGGCGTCCTCTTCGTCTTCACCGTGCTGCTCTCGTGCTTCTTCGACGCGATGGGCACGATCATGGGCATCGGCGACGAGGCCGGGCTGACCGACGAGCGCGGCAACATGCCGGGCATCAACAAGGTGCTCTTCGTCGACGGCATCGCCGTCGCCGCGGGCGGCGCCTCCTCCGCCTCCGCCACCACCTGCTTCGTGGAGTCCACGGCGGGCGTCGGGGAAGGGGCCCGCACGGGCTTCGCGAACGTCGTGACCGGCGGGCTCTTCGCCGTCGCGCTCTTCCTCACGCCGATCGCCACGATGGTCCCGTCCCAGGCGGCCACGCCCGCGCTCCTCGCGGTCGGCTTCCTGATCCTGTCGGGCTCCATCCGCCAGATCGACTGGGCGGACTACACGATCGCGATCCCGGCGTTCGTGACGATGCTGATGATGCCGTTCACGTACTCGATCACGAACGGCATCGGCATGGGCTTCGTCACCTTCACGGTGCTCAGGCTCGCCGCGGGCCGCGGGCGCGAGGTGCCGGTCGCCATGTACGTCGTCTCGGCGGTGTTCGCCTTCTACTACCTGATGCCGGCGCTGAACCTCACGTAGGACGCAGACAGGCCCTCACCGGCCTCAGGCCGCCCCGTAGAACCTCTCTGTTTCCTCGACGGAGGTTTTGAACCTTTCGTCGAAGTCGTCGCGAATGAGCGTCCGGACCACATAGTCCTGGACGCTCATTCCCCTTTTGGCCGCGTGGTGTCGGAGCCGTTCGAGCAGCTCACCGTCTATGCGCAGGCTGAGCACTGGCGATCCCATGCCTGACAGGGTCCTCGCCGCCCCGCGGCCGGTGCGTCGCTTTCCGAAGTCACCTCACTCGTACGGGTGACTAAAAGGTTCGACGTGGGGAGTGAGGGAATCCGAGTGGTCTTTAGCTAGGGTAATGAGTTACGCTAACGAACATGCCGGACCTCTCCCATGGTGACGACGCCGTCGCCGTGAACGCCTTGCGCTCCGCTGTGATGCGCCTGTCCCGTCGACTCAAGCACCAGCGGGTCGACGAGTCGCTGAGCCCCACCGAAATGTCGGTGCTCGGCACCCTCGCCCGCTGCGGCTCCGCCACCCCGGGCGAACTCGCCCGCAAGGAGCACGTGCAGCCGCCGTCGATGACCCGTATCGTCGCCCTGCTCGAGGCCAAGGGGCTGGTCCGGCTGGAGCCGCACCCCGAGGACCGCCGCCAGAAGGTGGTGACCCAGACGGAGACCGCCGAGGCGATGCTCGAGGAGAGCCGCCGCAAGCGGAACGCCTGGCTGGCCGGTCTGGTCGAGCATCTCGACGAGGACGAGTGGGCGCGTCTGCGCGCCGCCGCCCCCGTCCTGGAGAAGCTCGCGCACCTGTAGCTCCGCACAGCGCCCGCTCTCCGGCACCCCGCGGGAGACGTTACGTACGCCAAGGAGGCGAACCCACTTTGAGTACGGGATCCGGAGCAGACTCCGCCCCCGCACCGACCGCCCTCGACAAGCCCGACCGCCCCCGCAAGACCTCGATGTTCAGCTCGCTGAGGATCCGCAACTACCGGCTCTTCGCCTCCGGCGCCGTCGTCTCGAACACCGGCACCTGGATGGCCCGCATCACCCAGGACTGGCTGGTCCTGAGCCTGACCGGATCCTCCGCGGCCGTCGGCATCACCACGGCCATGCAGTTCCTGCCGATGCTCCTCTTCGGCCTGTACGGCGGCGTGATCGCCGACCGGTTCGCCAAGCGGAACCTCCTCTTCGTGACCCAGGGCGCGATGAGCCTCAGCGGGCTCTTCCTCGCCGTCCTCACCCTCAGCGGCCACGTCCAGGTCTGGCACGTCTACTTCGCGGCCTTCTTCACCGGCCTCGTCACCGTCGTCGACAACCCGACGCGGCAGTCCTTCGTGTCCGAGATGGTCGGCCCCGACCAGGTCCGCAACGCCGTCAGCCTGAACTCCGCCAACTTCCAGTCCGCCCGCCTCGTCGGCCCCGCCGTGGCGAGCGCGCTGACCGCCGCCGTCGGGCCCGGCTGGGCGTTCCTCGCCAACGGCCTGTCCTTCCTCGCGCCGCTCACCGGCCTGCTGCTGATGCGCACGAGCGAGCTGCACCACACGCCGCGCAAGCCGCGCGGCAAGGGGCAGCTCAGGGAAGGCCTGAACTACGTCTCGAAGAACCCCGAGCTGATCTGGCCGATCGTCCTCGTCGGCTTCATCGGCACCTTCGGCTTCAACTTCCCGATCTGGCTGAGCGCCTTCGCGGACGACATCTTCCACGGCGGCGTGGGGATGTACGGGCTCTTCAACACCCTGATGGCCATCGGCTCGCTGGCCGGCGCGCTGCTCGCGGCCCGCCGCGGCACCTCGCGGCTGCGGCTGCTCGCCGGGGCGGCGACCGCCTTCGGCGTGCTGCAGGTCGTGGCCGCCTTCGCGCCCGAGCTGTGGATGTTCGTCGCACTGATCGTGCCGATCGGCATCCTCGGCCTGACGGTCAACGTCACCGCCAACTCCTCGGTCCAGATGGCCACGGACCCGGAGATGCGGGGCCGGGTCATGTCGCTGTTCATGATGGTCTTCACCGGCGGCACACCGCTGGGCGGCCCGCTCTTCGGCTGGCTCGCCGACGCCTACGGCGTCCGGCTGAGCATGGCCGCGGGCGGTCTCATCTGCGCGCTGGCCGCGGTCGGTGTCGGCCTGATGCTGGCCCGCGCGGCGAACCTGCGGCTCAAGGTCGACCTGCGCCGCGGCCGCCGGCACGTGCAGTTCGTGCCCCGTGAGCGGGAGCTGGCGGCAGCGGCGTGAGGCAGGACGCCCGGATCCCCCGGATCCCCCGGATCCCCCGGATCCCCCGGGTCGTCCGGATCCCCCGGGCCGTCCGGGCCGCCCGCCTCTCCCGGCTCCCCGGCGGAGGCTTCAGACGCGCCGGGCCAGCACCTGTCCCGGCCAGCTGCCGTCCGGGCCCGTGAAGGACTCGGCGGCGGTGAAGCCGTTGCTCTCGTAGTACGCGACGAGCTTGCCGTCGTCGCCCGCGTAGCAGTCGACCCGGAGCAGGGACACACCCTGCCTCCGGGTCTCCTCGGCGGCGTGCGCGAGGAGCGCACGGCCCACCCCGCGCCCCGCGTACCGGCCGTGGTCGGCCGCGAGGATGTGGACGTACCGCTCGGGCTCGCCGGCCCGGGGGATCGTGTCGCCGCCCGGCCCGTCGGTGAGCGTCAGCGTGCCCACCACGGTGCCGTCGATCTCGGCGATCCAGGGCTCACCCGTCCTCACGTACCGCTCCACCATCGCGACCGCCCCGGGCAGCTCGGACCAGGGCTTCGACCCCCACTGTCCGGTGCGGCCCCGCGCGACGAGCCACTCGACGGCCCCGTCGAAGAGGGCGATGATCGCGGGGATGTCCTCGGCCCCGCCTGCCCTGATCTTCATGGGCGTATCCGGCGCCGTGTCCAACGGCGGCTGCGGTGGGGTCCGTATCGGCGTTCCTGTCGGCTCCATGTCGTTCATGGAGGGAGGGTAGGGCGCTCGGGGGGTCGGGCTCCACAGGCTCTAACGTCTCCTCATGAGACTCTTCGCCGCGGTGCTCCCGCCGGACTCCGCGACCACCGAACTGGCCACCGCCGTGGGCGCGTTGCACCGGCTGCCCGGCGCGGACACGCTGCGCTGGACGGACCGGGACGGCTGGCACTTCACGCTCGCCTTCATGGCGGAGGTCGACGACGCGACGGTGCCGGACCTCACCGCCCGCCTGGAGCGGGCCGCCCACCGCACGCCGCCCTTCTCCCTCGCCCTGCACGGCGGCGGTCACTTCGGCGACCGGGCGCTGTGGGCGGGCGCCACGGGTGACGTGCCCGCGCTGCGGCTGCTGGCCCAGCGGGCGGACGCGGCGGCGCGCAAGGCGGGCGTCACGATGGAGGAGCACCGGCACTACCGCCCGCACCTGACGGTGGCCCGCGGTCGCGGCGAGACGGAGCTGCGCCCCTATGCCGACGAGCTCGCCGCGTTCGGGGGCACGGCGTGGACCGCCCGCGAGCTCACCCTCGTACGCAGCGATCTTCCCCGGAGCGGAGTGCCGGGGGAGCGGCCGCGTTACGAGGCAGTGGGGCGCTGGGTTCTGGGAGGCGGCGTCCGGGCGGCGGGCGGCGCCGGTTAACCTCGACGGTGTGGACCCGAAGACCAGAAACCGGATCATGGCCGGTGTGCTCGTGATGATGTTCGTCGTGGTGGCGGTGGCGGCGGCGTTCGGCTGACCGGCCCTCGGCTGACCGGCCCCCGGCGGGCCGGTCGGCCTGTCTTCCCGCTGACCGGCCGACCGGCGCGGGCGGCCCCGCACGCCCCTGACAGCCGCGCGCCCCCGACTCGGACGCCCCGACTCGGACGCCCCCGACGGGGATCACCAGGCGAAGGACTCCGGCGACGGGCCCGGCCCCGGGAAGATCTCGTCCAGCGCGTCGAGGAGCTCCCCGGACAGGTCGAGCTCGACGGCGCGCAGCGCGGAGTCGAGCTGGCCGGCCGTGCGCGGGCCGACGATCGGCGCGGTGACGCCGGGCCGGGTCAGCAGCCAGGCCAGCGCGACCTCGCCGGGCCGCAGACCGTGCTTGTCGAGCAGGTCCTCGTACGCCTGGATCTGCGCGCGCACCTCCGGCTCGGCGAGCTTCTGGGCCGACCGGCCCCCGGTGCGGCGCGAGCCCTCGCCCTCCTTCTTCAGGACGCCGCCGAGCAGTCCGCCGTGCAGCGGCGACCACGGGATGACGCCGAGGCCGTAGTCCTGGGAGGCCGGGATGACCTCCATCTCGGCGTCGCGCGCGGCGAGGTTGTAGAGGCACTGCTCGCTGACGAGCCCGTAGCTGCCGCGCCGCCGTGCGATCTCGTTGGCCTGGGCGATCTTGTAGCCGGGGAAATTGCTGGAACCCGCGTAGAGGATCTTGCCCTGCTGGACGAGGACGTCGATCGCCTGCCAGATCTCCTCGAACGGCGTCTGCCGGTCGATGTGGTGGAACTGGTAGATGTCGATGTGGTCGGTCTGCAGCCGCTTGAGGCTGGCGTCGACGGCCCGGCGGATGCTCAGCGCGGAGAGCCGGTCGTGGTTGGGCCAGGCCTCTTCGCCGTCGGCGGTCATGTTCCCGAACACCTTGGTGGCGAGCACGACCTTGTCGCGACGCCCGCCGCCCTGCGCGAACCAGGTCCCGATGATCTCTTCCGTGCGTCCCTTGCCGGTGCTCTGGCCGTAGACGTTGGCGGTGTCGAAGTAGTTGACGCCCGCGCCGAGCGCGGCGTCCATGATCGAGTGGCTGTCGACCTCGTTGGTCTGCGGCCCGAAGTTCATGGTCCCGAGCGTGAGCCGGCTGACCTTGAGCCCTGTACGTCCCAGCTGCGTGTACTTCATGGGACCCAGCCAACGGCTTGGAGTGGGCTCCAGGCAAGGGTGGGTCGGGGCGGTCGGGGCGGTCGACCGGCCGGGCGGGCCGGATCAATCGCGGGAGAAGCCGGAGGTGCGTCCCGCGGGTGCGGTCCGGCACCGACCGTGCCGTCTTCACCGGCGTCCCGCTGCGCGCCCCGGTGCGGATCCTCGGACCCGGCCTGCAGCACGTGCTTCCGCGAGGACTCCGAGCAGGCCGCGGAGTCCCGTATCCGGGTGCTCGGGCGGGCCGCGGACGAGAGGGAGTCGGTCGTCCCTGCGCACTTCCGCGGGTCAGGGGCCGTCGAAGTGCGGCGCGAGGGAGGGAAGTTCGGGGTCAGCCGCTGGGCGCCATGAGTGGGTGGGCCGTGTCCGTCGGGACGACGGGACGGGCGCCCGGTTCGATCGCGCCTGCGTACGCCCCGCCGATGCCCCACCCCTGCGCCAGCGCCTCCGCGAACGCCCCCGCCAGCTTGTGTTCGCCGCTCGCCGCGGGATGCGTGCCGTCGTACGTGTCCGTGCGGATGTCGTACGACGGCGGGCGGGACGCCAGGAGCAGCGGCGAGGTGCCGGTGTCCAGGTCGGCGACGGCCTTCGCGAGCAGCACGTTGAAGCGGGCGACCTCGTCGGCGAAGGGCGCGTCGGTCTCGGCGCGGATGTTGGGGATCACGGGGAGCAGGACCATGCGGATGCGGGGGTTGGCCGTGCGGGCCGCGGTGACGAAGGCGCGGACGTTGCTGGCCGTCTGCTCCGCGTCCGTGTAGAAGCCGAGGTCTATGAGGCCCAGCGAGATGAGCAGGACGTCGGCGGGGTCGCGGGTGAGGGCGCCGGTGATCTGCGGGGCCATGTGCAGCCAGCCCTCTCCCCAGCCCGCGAGGTGGTGGCGGGGGAAGTCCGGGGACGCGTCGGCGTAGTCGTGGGAGAGGGGCTCTCCCGCCGCCTTGTCGTAGAGGGCGGTGCGCGGGCCGACCACGGCGAAGCCCTCGGGGCCGAGGGTGTCGCGCAGGTGCTGCCACATGCGATGGCGCCAGGTGTGTTCCCCCGCGCTTCCGATCGTCATGGAGTCGCCGACGAACATGAACCTGAGCATCCGCTCATCATCGCGGATCGGGGCCGTCGGCTGCGATGTGAGGCTGAGCACGCTCCCGGATCGCGCGGATGGCAACCTTGGGCCCATGCGTTCGCTTCGGGCTGTTCCGTCTGTTCTCGCCGGTGCCGTGCTGCTCCTCGCCGTGGCCGGGGCCGTGCCCGCCGCGGCCGACGACCACGAGGAGTTCACCATCAAGGACCCGCGCATCGTCGAGTCCAGCGGCCTCGCCGCCTCCCGCGCCCACCCGGGCGTCTACTGGACGCACAACGACCAGGACAAGGGCGCCTTCCTCTACGCCGTCGACTCGAAGACGGGCGAGACCGTCGCCACGGTCACGATGACCGGCGTGGGCGCGCCCCGCGACGTCGAGGCGATCTCGGTCGGCAGCGACGGCAACATCTACGTCGGCGACATCGGCGACAACCTCAACGGCACCTGGTCCAACGTCTGGATCTACAAGCTGCCCGAGCCGAAGCAGCTGAAGGACCAGACGATCCGCGCCACGCAGTACGTCGTGAAGTACGCCGACGGCGCGCGCGACGCGGAGTCGCTGATGGTGCACCCGAAGACCGGCCGCCTCTACATCGTGAGCAAGAACGAGGAAGGCGGCGGGCTCTACGAGAGCCCCGAGCGGATGACCACCGCAGGACCGAACGTCTTCAAGCGGATCTCCGAAATCGACCTCTGGGCGACCGACGCCGCCTTCTCGCCCGACGGCAAACAGCTCGCGGTGCGCGGGTACTTCGGCGGGATCTGGTACGCGTGGCAGGGCGAGGGCAAGAAGCCGCAGCGCAAGGGGCGGCTCAGCGTGCCCCTCCAGCGGCAGGGCGAGTCCGTCACGTACACCCTGGACGGCACGACCCTGATGTACGGCACCGAGGGGTCGCAGAGCGAGGTCAAGCCGGTGGAGGCGCCGGGCGGTTCGGGCGGCGGGGGCGGGTCGTCGTCGGGCGGCTCGGGCTCCGACGGCGGGGACGGGGGCTCCGGGAGCGACAGCGCCTTGAAGACGGGCGCGATCGCGGTCGGGGCCGTGCTGCTCGCCGTCTTCGGCCTCAAGCGGATGACGCGGCGCGGCGGCGGACGGCGGGGGCGGGAGTAGCCGGGCCGTCGGGTAAGCGGGTAAGCGGGTAAGCGGGCGAGCGGTCGAGCGGGCGAGCGGGCAAGGGAAGTGGTCCGGCCGCCGCGTGACGGCCGGACGGTCAGGCCCCGGTCCCCCCGGTCCCCCCGGTCCCCCCGGTCTCCCCGGTCTCCCCGGGCTCCCCGGCCCCCTCGTCCGACGCCCCCGCCCCCCGCCGCGCGACCAGCGCGTCCAGACCGTCGAGCAGTCGCTGCAGGCCGAACTCGAAGTGGTCGAACTCCGAGCCGAACGCGTCCTCGGCGAGGTGCGCGAGCGACGGATAGCGCCCGCTCCGCATGACCTTTTCGAGGACCGGCGCCTGCGCGTCCCAGAACGCCCGGTCCGTCAGGCCGGTCTGCTGCTCCGCCTCCACCTCGTGCACCTGGGTGCGGGCGACCCCGGTGACGTACCCCTCGGTCATCACGATCACGCCGACCAGCTCGACGTCGGTCAGGCCCATCGGCTTGATCCGGGAGAGCGTGCGGTCCAGGCCGCCGACGGCGCCGGGGCCGAGTACGGGACGGGCCTGGTTGACGTGGAGCAGCCAGGGGTGGCTGCGGTACTGGACGAGGGTCTCGCGGGCGTACTCCTCGACGGCCGCGCGCCAGCCGCCGGTCCAGGGTTCCTCCGCGTCGGACACCGCGTACACGCGGTCCAGCATCAGGTCGAGCAGGTCGGCCTTGCCGGGGACGTAGCGGTACAGGGACATCGTGCCCGTGCCGAGTTCCGTCGCGAGGCGGCGCATCGAGAGCGCCGAGAGGCCCTCGGCGTCCGCGAGGCGCACGGCCTCGGTGACGATCCGCTCCAGGGTGAGCCCCGGTTTGGGGCCCCGGGCCGGCCGCTCGCCCTCGCCCCAGAGCAGCGTCAGGCTGCGGGTGATGTCGCTGCCGGTGCGCCGGTCGCCGCCGCCGTTGGTGCTCGTCATGGCCCTCACTCTAATCGCCGGTCCAGAAACCGGGTACGCCGTACGCGCAAAACTGGGTACGGTGTACTCTCAATTGAGTACGGCGTACCCAGAGGGCTCGGAAGAGCGCGATAAGGAGCGGCGATGAACGGGAACGGCTTCGCGGTACGGGCCGAGGGGCTCGTCAAGCGCTACGGGGAGAAGCACGCCCTGGACGGCTTTGACCTGCACGTCGAACAAGGCGCGGTGCACGGACTCCTCGGCCCCAACGGCGCGGGCAAGACCACCGCCGTACGGATCCTCGCCACCCTCCTCAGGCTCGACGGCGGGCGCGCCGAGGTGGCGGGCGCCGACGTCGTGCGCGAATCCGCCCTGGTGCGCGGCCGCATCGGCCTCACCGGTCAGTACGCGGCGGTCGACGAGATCCTCACCGGGCGGCAGAACCTGGAGATGTTCGGCCGCCTCTTCCACCTGGGCGGCCGGCGGGCGGCCCGGCGCGCCCAGGAACTCCTGGAGCAGTTCCACCTGAAGGACGCGGCCGAGAAGGGCGCGGGGCAGTACAGCGGCGGCATGCGGCGCAGGCTCGACCTCGCCGCCTCGATGATCCTCGCGCCCGCCGTCCTCTTCCTGGACGAGCCCACCACCGGCCTCGACCCGCGCAGCCGCCTCGAAGTCTGGGACACCGTACGGGAGTTGGTCGCGGGCGGCACCACCGTGCTGCTCACCACCCAGTACCTGGAGGAGGCCGACCGGCTCGCCTCCCGCATCACCGTCATCGACCGCGGCCGTGCCATCGCCGACGACACCCCCGACGGCCTGAAGAACACGGTGGGCGGCAGCCACCTCGACGTCGTGGTGCGCGACGCCGTCGACCTGCCCGCCGCCGTCCGCGCCGTCGCCCGCGTCTGCGACGGCGCACCGCTGGCCGTCGACGTGGAGCGCCGCGTGCAGGCCGCCGTGACCGACCGGGTCGGCGCCCTCACCGAGGTGGCGAGGACCCTGCGGGACGAGGGCGTCGCGGTCGAGGACATCGG
Organism: Streptomyces sp. NPDC040622; assembly: GCF_055593965.1. Taxonomy (NCBI): domain Bacteria; kingdom Bacillati; phylum Actinomycetota; class Actinomycetes; order Kitasatosporales; family Streptomycetaceae; genus Streptomyces; species Streptomyces sp. NPDC040622. Next base: position 227,080 of record NZ_JBVIXD010000006.1, read on the forward strand.
CCTGCGCAGGCCCAGCCTCGACGACGTGTTCCTGCGGCTGACCGGCCAGCCGCCGCAACCCCCAGCGAGTCCTGAGAGCACCGATGAGAGTACCGAGAGCACCGAGAAGCGGGAGGTCGCGGCATGAGCGTCGCCCTCACCCCGGCCGAGCCCCGCGGGCGTCTCTTCTGGGCCCTCGCCGACTGCTGGAACGTCACCCGCCGCTACCTGACGCACTTCGGGCGCCAGCCCGTCACCATCGCCTGGCAACTGGGCTTCCCCATCATCAGCGTGCTGCTGTACGGCTTCGTCTTCGGCGAGGCGATGAAGGTGCCCGGCGGCGGCGAGGACGGCGACTACAAGCAGTTCCTGATGCCCGGCATGTTCGTGATGACCATGGCCTTCGGGTTCATGAACACCGCGATGGGCGTCGTCACGGACGCGACGAAGGGCGTCATCGACCGCTTCCGCTCGATGCCGATGGCCCCCTCCGCGGTCGCCTCCGGGCGCGGCCTCGCCGACCTGATCGTGGCCTGCGCGGAGCTGAGCATCCTCGCGCTGACCGCGCTCGCCATCGGCTGGCGCTCCGACGCGGGTCTCGCCGACACCCTGCTCGCCTTCGGGCTGCTGCTGTTCCTGCGGTTCAGCCTGATCTGGGTGGGCGTCTACCTCGGCCTCGTCGTGCCGACCCCGGAGGCGGCGGGCGGCCTCTACGCGGTGGCCTTCCCGCTCACGATGATCTCCAGCGTCTTCGTGGCGCCGTCCCTGATGCCGGACTGGCTGGCCCCCGTCGCCGCCTGGAACCCCGTCTCCTCGACGGGTACGGCCACGCGTGAGCTCTTCGGCAACCCCGGCGCGGGGGGCGCGAGCTGGGTCGAGCAGCACGCGGTCCTGATGGCGGTGGTGTGGCCGGTGGTGATCTCGCTGATCTTCCTGCCGCTGGCGGTACGGAGGTTCAGGCGGCTGAGCCGCTGAGGTTCGGGGGCGCCCCGTAAGGGGTGCGGGAAACCGCGCGACCGGCCGCGACGTACGCGCGGCCGGTCGCGCGGCGAACCGTCAGAGTCGCTCGATGACGTAGTCGATGCACTTGGTGAGCGCCTCGACGTCCGCCGGGTCGATCGCCGGGAACATCGCCACGCGCAGCTGATTGCGCCCGAGCTTCCGGTACGGCTCCGTGTCGACGACCCCGTTCGCCCGCAGCGTCTTCGCGACGGCGCCGGCGTCGATCTCGTCCGAGAAGTCGATCGTGCCGATGACCTGCGAACGCTTGGCCGGGTCCGTGACGAACGGTGTCGCGTACTTGGACTCGTCGGCCCAGCCGTACAGCGCCTGCGAGGACGCGGCGGTGCGGCCGGTCGTGAACTCCAGGCCGCCCTGGCCGTTCATCCAGTCCAGCTGCTCGGCGAGCAGGAAGAGCGTGGAGAGCGCCGGGGTGTTGTACGTCTGGTTCTTGCGGGAGTTGTCGATCGCCGTGGGCAGGCTGAAGAACTCCGGGACGTGCCGGCCGGACGCGTGGATCCGCTCGGCGCGCTCGATCGCGGCCGGGGAGAACGCGGCCAGCCACAGGCCGCCGTCCGAGGCGAAGGACTTCTGCGGGGCGAAGTAGTAGACGTCCGTCTCGGCGATGTCGACCGGCAGGCCGCCCGCGCCCGAGGTGGCGTCCACCAGGACGAGGGACCCGGCGTCCGCGCCGTCGACCCGGCGGATCGGGGCGGCGACACCCGTGGAGGTCTCGTTGTGGGTGAAGGCGTAGACGTCGACGCCCGCCTCCGCCTTCGGGTCCGGGTGCGTGCCCGGGTCGCTCGTGATCACGGTCGGCTCGGCGAGCCACGGGGCGAGCTTGGCCGCCTTCGCGAACTTGGAGGAGAACTCGCCGAAGCTGAGGTGCTGCGACGTGTTCTCGATCAGGCCGTGCGTCGCGACGTCCCAGAACGCGGTGGAACCGCCGTTGCCGAGGATCACCTCGTACCCCTCGGGGAGGGAGAAGAGGTCCTTGATGCCGTCACGCACCCGGCCGACCAGGTTCTTGACCGGGGCCTGACGGTGGGAGGTACCGAGGAGGGAGGTGCCGGTGGCGGCCAGGGCGTCCAGCGCCTCCGTACGCACCTTGGAGGGGCCCGCGCCGAAACGGCCGTCGGCGGGCTTCATGTCAGCGGGAATCTGGATCTCAGCCACGGGGGGAGCCTAGCGGCTCAGGGCTCCCCGTCTCGGTGGTGTCCGGCGGCTGAGATCGCGCTGCCCCCCGGCGTGGACGTCTCGGGGACCCGCCCCGGACCCCGCTCCTCAGGCGCCGGAGGGACCGATCACCGGCGTGGCCGGACCGTCAGCTTCACCGGCAGCTCGTACAGGTCGTTCTGGGTCACCACCGGCTTGTTGCGGAGGGACGTGTGCGGGACCGCCAGGGTCAGGGCCGGGAAGCGGGCGTACAGGGCCGGGAGGGCCACGCCCGCCTCCAGGCGGGAGAGCGCCGCGCCGGGGCAGACGTGAGGGCCGTGGCCGAAGGAGATGTGGCGGGTCGGCGACGTGCGGGTGATGTCGAAGGAGTCCGCCGTGGGGCCGTGGGCCTGCTCGTCGCGGCCTATCGCGCCGTACGAGACGATCAGCGCGTCCCCCTTGGGGATCACCTTGTCGCCGACGGGGACGTCCTCCGCGGCGAAGCGGATCAGGACGTGCGAGGTGGGGGTCGCGTAGCGCAGGGTCTCCTCGATCACCGCGTCCCAGCCGATCTCCCCCGAGAGGACCAGGGCGAGCTGGTCGGGGTGGGCGCTGAGGTTGACGACCGCGTTGACGATGAGGGAGATCGTCGTCTCGTGGCCCGCCGCGACCATCAGCTGGAGCGTGGAGAGGATCTCCGCGTCGGTGAGGTGGTCGCCGTTCTCGGAGGCCTGGATCAGCGCGCTGGTCAGGTCGTCGCCGGGTTCCGCGCGGCGGGCCGCGACGACCTTGCCCATCATCCCGGCGAGCTCGCCGAGGGTCGCCACGACCTCCTCGGGGGGCGTCTGCGTGGAGAAGAACTTGTCGAACAGGACCTTCAGGCGCGGGTGGTCGGACTCGTCGATGCCCATGAGGTCGCTGATGACGTACATGGGCAGCGGGTAGGCGAACTCGGCCTTCAGGTCGACGACTTCCGCGTCCTTGGGCAGCCGGTCCAGGAGGCCTTCCGTGAGCTCGCCGATGCGCTCCCGCATGCGCTCCACGCGGCGCGGCGTCAGCGCCTGCGCGACCAGCGTGCGCATCCTGCGGTGCTCCTCGCCGTCGACCGTCAGCATGGAGCGGCCGGGGTTGGCGAGGCCGATCAGCGGCCAGTCGGCGGGGATCTCGCCGCGCCGCCAGGCGCCCCAGACCTCGATGTCCTTCACCAGGCGCTTGTCCGTCAGGAGTTGGCGGGCCTCGGCGTGGTGCGTGACCGCCCACACCGGGACGCCACCGGGCAGCTCCGCCTCCGCGAGCGGGCCCGCCGCGAGCAGCCGGGCGCTCTCGCCGTCGAGGTCGGTGACGAACGGGTCCAGGGCGATGCGCGTCATCTGGCTTCTCCAAGCGCTGAGGTCGGGGTCGGGGTGAAGCTCACCGGCAGGTCGGTCAGGCCGCGCAGCCAGGGGGAGGGGCGGCGGGCCAGGTCCGTGGCCGGTACGGCGAGGTCGAGGTCGGGCAGCCGGTCGAGGAGGACCTCGATGCCGGTGCGCGCGATGACCTCGGCGACCTCCTGGGCGGGGAAGGGGCAGCGGTGCTCGCCGTGCCCGAAGGAGAAGTGGGCGCTGTTGCCGCCGGTCAGGGCCGATCCGTCGATGCGTACCTGCGGGTCGGAGTTGGCGGCGGCGAGGCCGAGCAGGAGCAGGTCGCCGGAGTTGATGCGGCGCCCGCCCAGCTGGGTGTCGCGCGAGGCCCAGCGCCCGGCGACGTTCTGGGTGGGGGTGTCCTCCCAGAGGACCTCGTTCATGGCCTCGGCGACGCTGTGCCGGCCGCCGAACAGGGAGGCGGCGAAACGGTCGTCGGTGAGCATCAGGCGCAGCGAGTTGCCGATCCAGTCGGCGCTCGGCTGGTGGCCCGCGGCCATCATGACCATCAGGTCCTGGGCGATCTCCTCGTCCGTGAAGGCGTCGCCGTCCTGCGGGAGCTGCGACTCGATCATGTACGAGGCGACGTCCTGGCCGGGCCGCGCGTGCTTGTCGGCGATGAGCCGCATCATCGAGCCGCCCAGGTGCTGCTGGCCGGCGAGGGCCCGCTCACGGCCGTCGATCATGTCGTTCATGGCGGTGACGAGGCCGGGGCCCTCCTCGTCGGAGAAGCCGTAGATGCGGGCCAGGACGCGGACCGGGAGCAGCATCGCGTACTCGGCGATGATGTCGGTGGTGCCCTTGCCGCAGAAGCGGTCGATGAGCTCGTCGGCGAACCGTTCGGCGTGCGCCTTGAGTTCGAAGGGGTCCACGGCCTCCAGGGCGTGCGCGATCATCGCGGCGCGCAGGGTGTGCCGTTCGCCGACGGTGTAGAGGATCGACGGCTGCTTGTGGCCGATCATCGGGAGCAGCGGCCAGTCGGCGGGGATGTGCGGCCACTGGTTCCACAGCTCGGAGTCGCGGCTGTACAGGAGCGGGTCGCCGGTGACCTGGTGCAGTTCGCGGTAGCCGAGCACCAGCCAGGCCGGTATGCCGCCGTCGAGCAGCACGGGCGCGACGGGGCCGTGGTCGCGCCGCATCTCCCGGTACAGCTGGGCGGGTTCGGTGGCGAACCGCGGTCCGGAGAGCGGCACGGGCGCGGCAGCGGCGCCGGCACCGGTTACGGGGCAGGTCACTGGGCGGTCTCCTGGGGGGCGTTCAGCTGGGCGGCGTACAGCGACTGCAGGTGCTCGACGAGTGTGATCAGCACGTCCTTGCCGGACTGGCGGGAGCGTGCGTCGCAGTCGATGAGCGGCACCCCGGGGTCGAGGTCGAGCGCCTCGCGCAGCTGGTCGGCGGTGTGCGTGGAGCCGCCGAAGTCGTTGCGGGCCACGATGAACGGCGTGCCGTGGTGTTCCAGGCGGTCGATCGCGTACCAGGAGTCCTGCAGGCGGCGGGTGTCGACGAGGACGACCGCGCCGAGCGTGCCGGCGAAGAGGCGGTCCCACAGGAACCAGAAGCGTTCCTGGCCGGGGGCGCCGAAGAGGTAGAGGACGTTGTGGGCGTCGAGCGTGATGCGGCCGAAGTCGAAGGCGACGGTCGTGGACGTCTTGCCGTGCAGCCCTTCGAGGCCGCCCGTCTCGTCGATGCCCTGCCCGGCCTGCGTCATCGTCTCCTCGGTGTTGAGGGGACGGATCTCGCTGACCGAACGCACCAGCGTGGTCTTGCCGACGCCGAAGCCCCCGACCACGACGATCTTCAGACCGTTGTCGGCGGTGGCGGTCAGCTCGCGGCGCGCCGACGTACGTCCGGCGGGCTGCGTACGTTCAGAGGTTGCGGAGTCCAACGAGCACCTGCTCCAGGATGTCGGGGTCGGTAAGGCTGTGGCCGGTGCCCGTGCGCGGGTGGCGGGCGCTGATCCGGCCCGCGTCGAGCAGGTCGGAGAGCAGGATGCGCGTGATGCTCACCGGCAGGCCGAGTTCGGCGGCGACCTCCACGACGGCGGTCGGCAGGTGGCACAGCCGCAGGATCGCGGCGTGCTCCGACTGCATGCCGGGGACCGGCCCCGACTCGGCGACGACGAGGGTCACCAGGTCGAAGGGGGCGTCGGGCGCCGACCGGCTGCGTCCTCCGGTGAGGGTGTACAGCCGGTCGGGGGAGTCGTCCCGGCCGGGGCGGCTCATGAGGCGTGCGGGGTGCGCGGGCCGTCGTCCGCGCGGGGCGCGGCGCGCAGGTGCTCGCCGAGCTGCTCGACCAGCTCGCTCATGGTGTGTCCGACCAGGCCCGCGTCGGCGTCCTCGGCGGCGACGACCGCCAGGTGCGCGCCCTCGCCGGCCTCGACGATGAAGAGGATGCCGCCGTAGAACTCGGCCATCGCGGAGCGGACCCCGCCGCTGCCGTCGCCGAACTCGGCGGACGCGCCGTGCGAGAGGGACTGGATGCCGGCGGCTATCGCGGCGAGCTGGTCGGCCTGGTCGACGGAGAGCTCGGGCGTGCGGCACAGCTTCAGGCCGTCGCGGGAGAGCACGAGGGCGTGCCGGGCGCCGGGGGTGCGCTCCAGGAGCCCTACGAGGAGCCAGGTCAGCTTGTCGTCGGTGGTGCTGCCGGGGGTGGTGCCGGTGGTCATCGGGGAGTGTCGCCTTCCGGGTGCGGGGGAGTTGCGGGGGCGTCGGGGTCCCCGGGCGGCCCCGAGGGGTCCGTGGGGGTGGCCCTGACGGCCTGGCGGAAGCTGCTGAAGCGGGCCGCGGTGTCGGCGGCCGCGCGCGGCCTGATCCGGGTCTCGCCGGTGTCGCTGTCGCCGCGGGCCCGCTCGGCGGCGGCGAGGGTACGGCCGCGGGGGCGCTTGGGCAGCGGCGCCTCGGCGACCGGGTCCGCGGTGCCCGGGGCCTGTGCGGCGGCGGGGGACCCGTGCGCGGGCACGGGGTCCGGGTCGACGCGGTCGAGGGGGGCCTCGGGGGTGGTGCCGGGGGTGTTCGGGGCCGGGACCTGAGCCGGAGCCGGGACCGGGGCCGAGCCCCGAGCCGTGTTCACGTCGGTGTCCGGCGCCGCGTCGGTCCCGGGGGCGCGCTCGGTGGCCGGTGCGGGCACGGAGCGCGGAGGCGTCGCGGCCGGTGTGCCCGTGGGCGGCGGGAGGGCGGAGCGGGCGGGCCCGGGGGCCGGGAGTGCCGCCGCGGTCGTGGGTGAGGCGGCCGTGAGGGACGCGGGGACCGGGGCGGGCGCGGTGTCCGAGGGGCGGGAGAGCAGCTCCTGGGGTATCAGCAGGAGTACGCCCGTGCCGCCGCGCGCCGAGGGCCGGAACGACACCGTCAGGCCGTGCTTGCGGGCCAGCCTGCCGACGACCGGGAGGCCGAGCCGGGTGCCGGACAGGCCGCCGAGGCCGGTCGTCTCGCCGGACACGGCGCGTTCGGCGCGGCGCTGCTGGACGGCGCCCATCACCAGGCCGCTGTCCTCGACGGAGACGATGACTCCGGCGGCGACCTCCTCGATGTAGACGTGCACTTCGGAGGTGGGCGGCGAGAAGTTCGCCGCGTTGTCGAGGAGTTCGGCCAGGGCGTGCATGACGCCCTCGGCGGCGTGGCCCGCGACGGCGACCTCGCTGGCCGAGTGGACGCGCACGCGCTGGTATCCGCCGATGCGGCCCATCGCGCCGCGCAGGATCGACTCCATGACGATGGGCCGGGCCCAGCGGCGGCCGGAGCGGGCGCCGGTGAGCACCGCGACGGAGTCGGCGATGCGGCCCGCCTGCGCGGTCCTGTGGTCGAGGTGGAGGAGGTCGGTGAGGACGTCCTCGTCGGCGTGCCTGCCCTCCATCTCGCGGAGGTCGGCGAGCATGCCGGTGGCCAGGGCCTGCATGCGGCCTGCGGCGTTGGCGCAGGCGGCGAGGGCGGCGGCGCGCTCGGACTCGGCGGTGCGGGCGCGCACGGTCAGGTCGGTCCGCTCGCGGACGAAGTGCTCGGTGAGGGCGGTCCGCTCGCGGGTGAACTCCTCGGTGCGGGCGGCCTGTTCCTGGACGAGCCGGCCGGCGTCCCGGCGTACGGCGTCCGTGTTCCGACGCAGCAGGGCGTTGGCACGGGTGAGGTGGAAGGCGAGCGTCACGGTGGCGGTCAGCGCGAGCGCCGCGGCGCCCGCTCCCCAGGCCAGCGGCGTCCGTACGGAGGCCGGCGCGAGGGCGACGGCGGCTCCGGTCAGCGCCGCGGTGACCAGGGCACTGGCCAGCAGGACGAACGCGGAAGGACGCAGCGGAGGGTGCTCCGTCCCGGGGCGCGCAAGGGGGGTTGGCGCGGTCATCAATCGGGGTCCTCGATCGGAAGCGACACACTCTGCTCAAGTCGAGATCACTATAGGAGAGTTAGTGACCGAGTTGGGAATCTTCCCGTCCGGATCGTGAAAAAACGGGTGGGGCGGGGTGGCCAGGAGGGGCCCGCGCGGATGCATGCTGGACGGTATGAGCGATCTCGACGGCGACCCCGGCGGCCCGGCGCACAGCGGGGGAGGCGGGGTCCCGGCGGACCCGGACGGCCTCGCGCGCGACCTGCGCCGGGCCGTGCGCGGCGAGGTGGACCTCTCCGTCACCGCGCGGGCCCTGCACACCATGGACGCGTCCAACTACCGCCGGGTGCCCGCCGCGGTGGTGGCCCCGCGCGACGCCGACGACGTGGCGGCGGTGCTCGCCGTCTGCCGCGCGCGACAGGTGCCGGTCGTGCCCCGCGGCGCCGGCACCTCGATCGCCGGGCAGGCCACCGGAGTCGGCGTCGTCCTCGACCTCACCCGCCACATGAACCGCATCGTCTCCCTGGACCCCGGGACGCGAACGGCCGTCGTCCAGCCCGGCGTCGTCCTGGACGACCTGCGCGCCGCCGCCGCCCCGCACGGGCTCACCTTCGGCCCCGACCCCTCCACCCACAGCCGCTGCACCCTCGGCGGCATGATCGGGAACAACTCGTGCGGCTCGCACTCGGTGGCCTGGGGCACCACCGCCGACAACGTCCGCGCGCTCTCCGTCGTCGACGGCAGGGGCGAGGGCCGCCGCCTCGCCCAGGGCTGGGACGGCGCCCCCGACGGCCTGCGCGCGCTGGTGGACGGCGACCTGGCACTCCTGCGCACCGGCTACCCCGACCTGCCGCGCCGCATCTCCGGATACGCCCTGGACGCGCTGCTCCCCGAACACCACGCCGACCTCGCCCGCGCCTTCTGCGGCTCCGAGGGCACCCTCGGCGTCCTCACCGAAGCCGACGTACGCCTGGTCGAGGCGCCCCGCGCGCGGGCGCTCGCCGTGCTCGGCTACGCGGACGAGAGCGCGGCGGCCGAGGCGGCGGCCGGACTGCTCCCGCACCACCCCCTGACGGTCGAGGGCATGGCGGCCGACCTGGTGCGCGGCACCGACGGGCTGCCCAAGGGCGGCGCCTGGCTCTTCGTGGAGACCGGCGGCGACAGCCCGGCCGAGGCACGCGCGCGTGCCGACACGATCGTGCGGGCCGCCTCGGGGGACACCGTGGACGCCGTGGTCGTCGACGACCCGGCCGGCCAGCGCGCGCTGTGGCGGGTGCGCGAGGACGCCAGCGGCACGGCGACGCGCATGCCGGACGGCTCGGAGGCCTGGCCGGGCTGGGAGGACTGCGCGGTGCCGCCCGCCCGACTGGGCGCCTACCTGCGGGACTTCCGGGAGCTGCTCACCGGTCATGGGCTGCGCGGCACCCCCTACGGGCACTTCGGGGACGGCTGCATCCACGTCCGCATCGACTTCGACCTGCTGGGCCGCGAGGGCATCGCCCGCTTCCGCCGCTTCTCCGAGGAGCTCGCCGACGTCGTCGTCGCGCACGGCGGCTCGCTCTCCGGCGAGCACGGCGACGGACAGGCCCGCGCCGAGCTCCTGCCGAAGATGTACGGACCCGGACTCATCGGCCTCTTCGAGCGCGTGAAGGACCTGTGGGACCCCGCGGGCCTGCTCAACCCCGGCATGCTGGTGCGGCCCGCGCCGCTGGACGCCGACCTGCGGTTCGCGCCGCTGCCGCGCGAGCCGGTCGACGTCGTCTTCGGCTACCCGCACGACGGCGGCGACTTCTCGGCGGCCGTGCGCAGGTGCGTCGGCGTCGCCAAGTGCCGTACGTCGTCCACGGCTTCCCCGACCGGCGTGATGTGCCCGTCCTACCGCGTCACGGGCGAGGAGGAGCACTCCACGCGCGGACGCGCCCACCTGCTGCACGAGATGCTCGCCGGCGAGGTCGTCACGGACGGCTGGCGCTCCGCGGAGGTCAAGGACGCCCTCGACCTCTGCCTGTCCTGCAAGGGCTGCCGCTCGGACTGCCCGGTGGGCGTCGACATGGCCACGTACAAGGCGGAGTTCCTGCACCACCACTACGAAGGCCGCCGCAGACCCGCCGCCCACTACGCGATGGGGTGGCTGCCGCGCTGGCTGCGGGCCGTGGCGGTGACGCGCACCGCTCCCCTCGTCAACGCCCTCGCCCGCGTCGAGCCGCTGGCCGCGCTCGGCAAGCGGGCCGGCGGGATCGCCCCGGAGCGGGCGGTGCCCGAGGTGGCGCCGCGCACGTTCCGTCAGTGGTGGCAGCGGCGGCAGCGGCGGCGCGGGCGGCCCGCGACCGGTCCGCGCGTCGTGCTGTGGCCCGACACCTTCACCGACCACCTCTCGCCGGCGGTGGGGCGGGCCGCGGTGGCGGTCCTCGAGGACGCCGGGCTCTCCGTCACGCTGCCGCCGGGCGGGGTGTGCTGCGGCATCACGTACGTCTCCACGGGCCAGCTCGACCGCGCCCGCGCCGTCCTGCGCGCCACCGTGGAGCGGATGGAGCCGCTCCTGGACGCGGGGACGCCGATCGTCGTCCTGGAGCCGAGCTGCGCCGCCGCGCTCCGCTCGGACCTCACCGAGCTGCTCGGCGACGATCCGCGCGCCCACCGGCTCGCCGCCTCGGTCCGCACGTTCGCGCAGGCCGTCGAGGAGCTGGCCCCGCACTGGCGGCCGCCGCACGTCGGCCGCGCCGCGGTCGGCCAGACCCACTGCCACCAGCACGCGATCCTGGGCGACGCGGCGGAGCGGCGGCTGCGGACGAAGGCGGGCCTGGACGGCGAGCTGAGCGGCGGCTGCTGCGGCCTCGCCGGGAACTTCGGGTTCGAGCGGGGCCACTACGACGTGTCGAAGGCCTGTGCCGAGGAGCAGCTGCTGCCCGCGGTGCAGGAGGCGGGCGCGGACGCGGTGGTCCTGGCCGACGGCTTCTCCTGCCGCACGCAGCTGGCGCAGCTGGCGGGCGTACGGGGGCGCCACCTCGCGGAGGTGCTCGCGGAGGGGATCGCGCGCGGCGGGGACGAGGGGCGTGCCGGGGAGGCGCCGCCCACGGCGCCCTGACCTCGGCATCCGGACGTGGCTTGCGTACAGCAGTAAAAGGGCTCCACAATCCTGTCTTAGTGCACTGCCTTGGACGGTCGAGTCCAGAACGCTGAACCGTGGGAAGTGCCGAAGCGCACCAGGAAGGGCTCTCCCATGAACGTCTCCCGCAGCGACCAGGCAGCACCCGCGGAGGCGGCCGTCCCCCTCCAGGGGACCGTCCCGCCCCAGGGGGCCGTCCCGTCCCAAGGGGGTGCCGCGCCCCAGGGAAGCGGCCGGCCGGGGCTCCGCGGCCGTCTCGGGCCGCTCGGACCCGTCGGGCTCGTCCTCGCGGGCGGGATCTCCGTGCAGTTCGGCGGCGCCGTCGCGGTGAGCGTGATGCCGAGGGTCGGTGCCGTCGGCATCGTGGCGCTGCGGCTCCTGTTCGCGGCGCTCGTGCTCGTCGTCGTGTGCCGTCCGAAGGTGCGCGGGCACTCGCGCGCCGACTGGGGCACGGTCGTCGCCTTCGGCGTGGCCATGGCCGGGATGAACGGCCTCTTCTACCAGGCCGTCGCCCGCATCCCCATGGGGCCCGCCGTCACGCTCGAAGTGCTCGGGCCGCTCGCGCTCTCCGTGCTCGCCTCGCGCCGCGCGATGAACGTGGTCTGGGCGGGGCTCGCCCTGTGCGGGGTGTTCCTGCTCGGCGGCGGGGGCGGCTTCGACGGGCTCGACCCGGTCGGTGTCGCCTACGCGCTCGGGGCGGGGGCGATGTGGGCGGTGTACATCCTCTTCAGCGCCCGCACCGGACGCCGTTTCCCGCAGGCCGACGGCCTGGCCCTCGCCATGGTGGTCGCGGCGGTCCTCTTCCTGCCGCTCGGCATCACCGCGGCCGGGTCGAAGCTGGTCCAGCCCGGCACGCTGGCGCTCGGCGCGGCCGTCGCGGTGATGTCGTCCGTGCTGCCGTACACCCTCGAACTGCTCGCGCTGCGGCGTCTTCCCGCGCACACCTTCGCGATCCTGATGAGTCTGGAACCGGCCATCGCGTCCGTCGCCGGGTTCCTCGTCCTGAGCCAGGCCCTGTCCCTCGTCGAGGCGCTGGCCATCGCCCTGGTCATCGCGGCGAGCATGGGCGCGGTACGGACGCAGGTGGGGCGGCGGCGCCGCGGGGGCGCGGACTCGGAGCCGGTGGCGGGCGCCGATCCGGTGACGGAGGCGGGCGCGGGGTCGGCCGCGGCCGTGGACGCGGACGACTTGGCGGAATCCGTCACGAAATCCGTCACGAAATCCGCCGCGGAATCCATCGACGACTCCGTCACGGAATCCGTCACGGAGTCGTCCGGAAAGTAATGCAAGCACGCTTGCTTGTTTCTCCGGGCACTGCCATGCTCCCAGGCACTTCCCCACGCTCTCCACTTCGTTCGGGCGGGGGAGACCACAGTCGTGCCCCGAGGGGAGCGTTCCGTGTCCGATGCCTTGCCCGTGCTCGACGACCTGCGCAGCGAGAGCGAGGAACTCGACACTCTCGTGGCGGAGTTGAGCCCGGAACGGTGGTCCCTCGCGACCCCGGCGCCGGGCTGGACGATCGCCCATCAGATCGCGCACCTGACCTGGACGGACCGGGCGGCGCTGCTCGCCGCCACCGACCCGGGTGCCTTCGCCGCCGAGGTCGACAAGGCCGCGGCGGCCCCCGACTCGTTCGTCGACGAGGGCGCCGAGGAAGGCGCCACGCTGCCGCCCGCCGAACTGCTCGCCCACTGGCGGGCCGGGCGCGACGAGCTGTGGCAGACCCTGGCCGGGGCGCCCGAGGGCACCCGCCTGCCCTGGTACGGGCCGCCCATGGCGGTGCCCTCGATGGCCACGGCGCGGCTCATGGAGACCTGGGCGCACGGCCAGGACGTGGCGGACGCGCTCGGCGTGCGGCGGGCGCCGACCGACCGGCTGCGGCACGTGGCGCGGATCGGGGTGCGGGCACGTGACTTCGCCTTCGCCGTACGGGGGGCGACCGCGCCCGGCGAGGAGTTCCGGGTCGAGCTGACCTCGCCCGTGACGGGGGAGCTGTGGGCGTACGGGCCCAAGGACGCCGCCCAGCGCGTGACCGGGCCCGGCCTCGACTTCTGCCTGCTCGTCACCCGGCGCGCCCACCGCGCCGACCTCGCCGTGCGCGCCGAGGGGCCCGACGCCGAACGCTGGCTGGACATCGCGCAGGCCTTCGCGGGTCCGCCCGGCGCCGGCCGCGCCCCCAGGGGGGAGGCCGGATGACCGCCGCCCCCCTGCGCATCGGCAACGCCTCCGGCTTCTACGGCGACCGCTTCGACGCGATGCGCGAGATGCTCACCGGCGGCCCCCTCGACGTCCTCACCGGCGACTACCTCGCCGAACTCACCCTGCTCATCCTCGGCCGCGACCGCCTCAAGGACCCCTCGCGCGGCTACGCCAAGACCTTCCTGCGCCAGCTGGAGGAGTGCCTCGGCCTCGCCCGGGAGCGGGGCGTGCGGATCGTCGCCAACGCGGGCGGCCTCAACCCGGCCGGACTCGCCGGCGCCGTACGGGAGCTCGCCGGGCGCCTCGGCATCGACGGACTGCGGGTCGCGCACGTCGAGGGCGACGACCTCGGCGGCCGATTCCCCGGCGCCCTCACCGCCAACGCCTACCTCGGCGGCGCAGGCATCGCCGCCTGCCTGGACGCCGGCGCCGACATCGTGGTCACCGGCCGCGTCACCGACGCCGCCCTGGTCACCGGGCCCGCCGCCGCGCACTTCGGGTGGGGCCCGCACGACTACGACCGGCTCGCGGGCGCCGTCGTCGCCGGGCACGTCCTGGAGTGCGGGGCGCAGGCCACCGGCGGCAACTACGCCTTCTTCACCGGGCGCGGCGGGCCTGGCGGACACGGCGAGCAGGCAGGGCACGGCGCAGACCCGGCCGCCCTGCGCCACCCCGGCTACCCGCTCGCCGAGATCCACGAGGACGGCTCGTCCGTCATCACCAAGCACGACGGCACCGGCGGCTTCGTCGACGTCGGCACGGTCACCGCACAGCTCCTCTACGAGACGCAGGGCGCCCGGTACGCGGGCCCGGACGTCACCGCCCGCCTCGACACGGTCGCCCTCACCCAGGAGGGGCCCGACCGCGTGAGGATCGACGGGGTGCGCGGCGAGGCGCCGCCCCCGACCCTCAAGACCGGCCTCAACCGCCTCGGCGGCTTCCGCAACGAAGTCGTCTTCGTCCTCACCGGCCTCGACATCGACGCCAAGGCCGCCCTGGTCCGCACCCAGCTCGAGGACGCCCTGGACCGCGCCAAGTCCCGCCCCGCGGACGTGCGGTGGGAGCTGGCCCGCACCGACCGCGCCGACGCGGACACCGAGGAGAGCGCCAGCGCCCTGCTCCGCCTCGTCGTGCGCGACACCGACGCCGACACGGTGGGCCGCACCCTCAGCGGCGCCGCCGTCGAACTGGCCCTCGCCAGCTACCCCGGCTTCCACGTCACCGCACCGCCCGGCAAGGGCTCGCCCTACGGCGTCTTCGAGGCCGCGTACGTCGACCGCGCCACCGTCGACCACGTGGCGGTCCTGCCCGACGGGAAGCGCACGCCCGTCCCCGCCGGCGCCGACACCCGCGTACTCCAGGACCCCGAACCCCCGCCGCTGCCCGCGCCCCTGCCGCCGGGACCCGCCCGCCGCGCCCCCCTCGGCCTGGTCGCCGGGGCCCGCAGCGGCGACAAGGGCGGCGACGCGAACGTGGGCGTGTGGGTGCGCTCCGAGGAGGCGTGGCGGTGGCTCGCCCACGAGCTGACCGTCGAGCGGCTGCGTGAACTGCTCCCGGAAGCAGCCGGGTTGCGGGTCGTCCGGCACGACCTGCCGAACCTGCGCGCCCTGAACTTCGTCGTCGAGGGCCTGCTCGGCGAGGGCGTGGCCGCCCGCGCCCGCTTCGACCCGCAGGCCAAGGGCCTCGGCGAGTGGCTGCGCGCCCGTCACCTGGACATACCGGAGGTACTGCTGTGACCGTCATCGCCTCCGCGCTCGACCCCGCGAGCGCCGAGTACGCCGAGCACCGCGCGGCCATGCTGGAGCGGCTCGCCGAACTCGACACCGAGCAGGCCAAGGCGCTCGAGGGAGGCGGCGAGAAGTACGTCGCCCGGCACCGAAAGCGCGGCAAGCTGCTGGCCCGCGAACGCGTCGAGCTGCTCCTGGACCCGGACACGCCCTTCCTGGAGCTGTCCCCGCTGGCCGCCTGGGGCAGCGACTATCCCGTGGGCGCCTCCATGGTCACCGGCATCGGTGTCGTCGAGGGCGTCGAGTGCCTGATCACCGCCAACGACCCCACCGTCAGGGGCGGTGCCTCCAACCCCTGGACGCTGAAGAAGGCGTTCCGGGCGCACGAGATCGGTCACGCCAACCGGCTGCCCTCGATCCACCTCGTGGAGTCCGGCGGCGCCGACCTGCCGTCCCAGAAGGAGATCTTCATCCCGGGCGGCGCCCTCTTCAAGCACCTCACCCAGTCCTCGGCCGCCGGCATCCCCACCGTCGCCGTCGTCTTCGGCAACTCCACGGCGGGCGGCGCCTACGTGCCCGGCATGAGCGACCACGTGATCATGGTCAAGGAGCGGGCGAAGGTCTTCCTCGGCGGCCCGCCGCTGGTGAAGATGGCCACCGGCGAGGAGAGCGACGACGAGTCGCTGGGCGGCGCCGAGATGCACGCCCGCACCTCCGGCCTCGCCGACTACCTCGCCGAGGACGAGCGGGACGCACTGCGCCAGGCTCGCCGCGTCGTCTCCCGCCTCAACTGGCGCAAGGCACACGCCGATCCGGACCCCGTCACCGTCGTGCCCCCCACGTACGACGAGGACGAGCTGCTCGGCATCGTCCCCGGCGACCTGAAGAAGCCCTTCGACCCCCGCGAGGTCATCGCCCGCATCGTCGACGGCTCCGACTTCGACGAGTTCAAGCCGCTGTACGGGAGTTCGCTCGTCACCGGGTGGGCCGCCCTGCACGGCTACCCGGTCGGTGTCCTCGCCAACGCGCAGGGCGTCCTGTTCAGCGAGGAGTCCCAGAAGGCCGCCCAGTTCATCCAGCTCGCCAACCAGCGCGACATCCCGCTGCTCTTCCTGCACAACACCACCGGCTACATGGTCGGCAAGGAGTACGAGCAGGGCGGCATCATCAAGCACGGCGCGATGATGATCAACGCGGTGTCGAACTCGAAGGTGCCGCACCTCTCCGTCCTCATGGGCGCCTCCTACGGCGCCGGGCACTACGGCATGTGCGGGCGTGCCTACGACCCCCGCTTCCTCTTCGCCTGGCCCAGCGCCAAGTCCGCGGTGATGGGCCCCCAGCAGCTCGCCGGCGTCCTGTCGATCGTCGCCCGGCAGTCCGCCGCCGCCAAGGGCCAGCCCTACGACGACGACGCGGACGCGGCGCTGCGCGCCATGGTGGAGCAGCAGATCGAGTCCGAGTCGCTGCCGATGTTCCTGTCCGGGCGGCTCTACGACGACGGGGTCATCGACCCGCGCGACACCCGCACGGTCCTCGGCCTGTGCCTCTCCGCGATCCACACCGCCCCCTACGAGGGCGCGCGCGGCGGCTTCGGCGTCTTCCGGATGTGAGGGCCTTCCCATGAGCACCGCGACGCGCTCCATGAGTGATGCGAGGAAATCCGCATGATTACTTCCCTGCTGGTGGCCAACCGGGGCGAGATCGCCTGCCGGGTCTTCCGCACCTGCCGCGAGCTCGGCATCGCCACGGTCGCCGTGTACTCCGACGCCGACGCGGGCGCCCTGCACGTGCGCGAGGCCGACACGGCGGTACGGCTGCCGGGCTCGGCGCCCTCCGACACGTACCTGCGCGGCGACCTCGTCGTGAAGGCCGCGCAGGCCGCGGGCGCCGACGCCGTCCACCCCGGCTACGGCTTCCTCTCCGAGAACGCGGGCTTCGCGCGGGCCGTCCTGGACGCGGGCCTGGTCTGGATCGGCCCGCCGCCGGAGGCGATCGAGGCGATGGCGTCCAAGACCCGCGCCAAGGAGCTGATGGGCATCGCGCCACTGGCCGACGTCACCGAGGCCGACCTGCCCGTCCTGGTGAAGGCGGCGGCGGGCGGCGGCGGGCGCGGCATGCGCGTCGTACGGGAACTCGCCGCCCTGGACGAGGAGTTGGCCGCCGCACGGGCCGAGGCAGCCAGTGCCTTCGGGGACGGCGAGGTGTTCGTCGAGCCGTACGTCGAGGGCGGCCGGCACGTCGAGGTGCAGATCATGGCCGACGCGCACGGCACCGTGTGGCCGCTCGGCACCCGTGACTGCTCCCTGCAGCGCAGGCACCAGAAGGTGATCGAGGAGTCCCCGGCGCCCGGCCTCGCCCCGGACCTCGTCGCCGACCTGCACGCGCAGGCCGTGCGGGCCGCCCGCGTCACCGGCTACCGGGGCGCGGGAACCGTCGAGTTCCTGGTGGCGGCTGGCCGCGCGCACTTCCTGGAGATGAACACCCGCCTCCAGGTCGAACACCCCGTCACCGAGGCCGTGTTCGGCCTGGACCTCGTGGCGCTGCAGCTGCGCGTCGCCGAGGGCGAGGCGCTGCCCGCCGAGCCGCCGGCCGCGCACGGCCACGCCGTCGAGGCCCGCCTCTACGCCGAGGACCCGGCCGCGGGCTGGGCCCCGCAGACCGGCACCCTGCACCGCGTCGACGTGCCCGGCGACGTGCGCCTGGACACCGGGTACGCGGCCGGCGACACCATCGGCGTGCACTACGACGCGATGCTCGCCAAGGCCGTCGCGCACGCGCCGACGCGCGCCGAGGCCCTGCGCAAGCTGGCGGGCGCCCTGGAGCGCGCCGCGATCCACGGCCCGGTCACCAACCGCGACCTGCTCGTACGCTCCCTGCGGCACCCCGAGTTCACCGCCGCCCGCATGGACACCGGCTTCTACGACCGGCACGCCGAAGCGCTCACCGCCCCGGCGCCCGACCCGCACGCCCCGCTGGCCGCGGCCCTCGCCGACGCGCACGGCCGCTCCCGCTTCGGCGGCTGGCGCAACCTCAGCTCCCAGCCCCACCTCAAGCGCTACCGCACCGAACCCGACGGCACCGAGCACGAGGTCCCCTACCGCCACACCCGGCAGGGCCCGGCCGCCGACGGTGTGCACGTGCTGAGCGTGACGGCCGACCTCGTCGTCCTCGAAGTGGGCGGCGTGCGAAGGAAGTTCACCGTCACCCGGTACGTGGACCGCGTGCACGTCACCACCCCTGACGGCGACACCGCCCTCACCCCGCTGCCGCTGCTGCCCGAGCCCACCGCCCGCCGCGCCCCGGGATCCCTGCTCGCCCCGATGCCCGGCACCGTCGTGCGCGTCGCCGAAGGAATCGCCGAGGGGCGGCCGGTCACGGCCGGGCAGCCCCTCGTCTGGCTGGAGGCCATGAAGATGGAGCACCGCATCTGCGCTCCCGCCTCCGGCACGCTCACCGCCCTGCACGCCGTACCCGGCCGCCAGGTCGAGGTCGGCGCACTGCTCGCCGTCGTAGAGGCCGCCGACAAGGCCGCCGTACAGGAGGAACAGTCCGCATGAGCACTGCTCGCAGCACCGTCCTCGAAACCGAAGAGCACCAGGCCCTGCGCGCCGCCGTCGCCGCACTCGGCCGCCGCTACGGCCGCGACTACCTGGCCCGGGTCGCCGGCAGCGGCGGCCACCCCGACGAACTGTGGGCGGACGCGGGCAAGCTCGGCTATCTGGGCGTCAACCTGCCCGAGGAGTACGGCGGCGGAGGCGGCGGCATAGCCGAACTCTCCATCGTCCTCGAAGAGCTTGGCGCGGCGGGCTGTCCGCTCCTGATGATGGTCGTCTCGCCCGCGATCTGCGGGACGGTCATCGCCCGCTTCGGCACCGAGGAGCAGAAGCGGACCTGGCTGCCCGGCCTCGCCGACGGCTCCCGCACCATGGCGTTCGGCATCACCGAGCCCGACGCGGGCTCCAACTCGCACCGCATCACCACCACCGCCCGCCGCGACCCCGACTCCGGCGACTGGCTGCTGACCGGCCGCAAGGTCTTCATCTCCGGCGTCGACATCGCCGACGCGACGCTCGTCGTGGGCCGCACGTCGGACGCGCGGACCGGCAACCTCAAGCCGTGCCTGTTCATCGTCCCGCGCGATGCCCCCGGCTTCGGACGGCGCCAGATCGACATGGAACTCCAGGCGGCGGAGAAGCAGTTCGAGCTGACCCTCGACGACGTGCGACTCCCCGCGGACGCGCTCGTCGGCGACGAGGACGCGGGCCTGCTCCAGCTCTTCGCCGGCCTCAACCCCGAACGGATCATGACGGCCGCGTTCGCCCTCGGCATGGGCCGCCACGCGCTCTCCCGCGCCGTCGAGTACGCCAAGGAACGCAGCGTCTGGAAGTCCCCGATCGGCGCCCACCAGGCCATCGCCCACCCGCTGGCCCAGTCCCACGTCGAGATCGAACTGGCCCGCCTGATGATGCAGAAGGCCGCCCGGCTCTACGACGAGGGCGACGACACCGGCGCCGGCGAGGCCGCCAACATGGCCAAACTCGCCGCGGCCGACGCCTGTGTGAAGGCCGTCGACCAGTCCGTGCACACCCTCGGCGGCAACGGCCTCACCAAGGAGTTCGGGCTCGCCTCGCTCATCGTCGCCTCCCGGGTCGCGCGGATCGCCCCGGTCAGCAGGGAGATGATCCTGAACTACGTCTCCCACCAGACGCTCGGCCTGCCCAAGTCGTACTGAGGAGAGCCCTGATGAGCCTGGACATCTCCCCGCCCGAACGCGGCGTCGTCACCCTCACCCTGGACTTCCCCGAGCGCCGCAACGCGCTCTCCGCGGAGTTGGTGGGCGCCCTCGCCGACGCGCTCCACGACCTCGGCGAGGACCCCGCCGTCCGCGCGGCCCTGCTCACCCACACCGGCACGACGTTCTGCTCCGGCGCCGACCTGAAGGCGCCGCCCGACCCGCGGGCCTTCGCCGGGCTGCTGCGGCAGATCGTCGAGCTCCCCAAGCCCGTGGTCGCCCGCGTCGACGGCCACGTACGGGCGGGCGGGCTCGGGCTGCTCGGCGCGTGCGACATCGCGGTGGCGGGCCCGGCCGCCTCCTTCGCGCTCACCGAGGTGCACATCGGGGTGGCCGCGGCCGTGATCTCCCTGACGCTCCTGCCCCGCCTCGACCCGAGCGCCGCGTCCCGCTACCACCTCACCGGGGAGCGCTTCGACGCGGCGGAGGCGGCCAGGATCGGACTGGTCACGGCGTACGGGGCCGACGTCGACGCCACCCTCGAACCGATGCTCGACGGGCTGCGCGCGGCGGCACCGCACGCCCTGGCCGAGACGAAGAAGCTGCTCACGGCTAGGGTGCTCGACGCATTCGACGACCACTCGGACGCCGTCGTCGCCCTGTCCGCGCGGCTCTTCGGCTCTGCCGAGGCGCGGGAGGGAATGACGGCGTTCCTCGAACGACGGGAGCGCCCATGGGTGCTGTGACCGCCGCGGACCGCTCGCCCAAGCAGGACCGCAGCCGTGCGACGCGCCAGAAACTCCTGGAGGCCGCGGTGTCCTGCCTGGCCGAGCACGGCTGGGCGGGCTCGACGGTCTCCGTGGTCGCCGAGCGGGCGGGTGTCTCGCGGGGCGCGGCACAGCACCACTTCCCCACCCGGGAGGACCTGTTCACCGCGGCGGTCGAGTACGTCGCCGAGCAGCGCTCGACGGCCCTGCGCGCGCTCCCCGCGCAGGATCGGGCCGCGGTGGTCGCGGCGCTGGTCGACCTCTACACGGGCCCGCTCTTCCGCGCGGCGCTCCACCTGTGGGTGGCCGCGTCCAACGAGCCCCAGCTGGGCTCCCGCGTCACCGAACTCGAATCCCGCGTGGGCCGCGAGACCCACCGCATCGCGGTGGAACTCCTCGACGCGGACGAGTCCCGCCCCGGCGTCCGCGAAACGATCCAGGGCCTCCTGGACATGTCCCGCGGCCTGGGCCTCGCGAACCTGCTGACAGACGACGGGGCACGGCGGAAACGGGTCGTGGCGCAGTGGACGGTGCTGGTCGAGTCGGCGCTGGGCTGAGGTGCCGGAGGGACATCTCAGCCCCTCCGGCACCTCATCCCTTCGGGCAGGTCAGCCCTTCGGGCAGGTCAGCTCCTCCGGCGCTTGAGGAGCGGGGTCCGGGGCGGAGCCCCGAGGCGTCAGCTCACCAGGGCCTCAGCGGGCGATCGACTCGTAGCCCTCGATCGTCCGCGGAGCCCGCGCCGCGGGGCCCACGTACCGAGCCGAGGGGCGGACCAGCCGCCCCGTCCGCTTCTGCTCAAGAATGTGCGCCGACCACCCCGCCGTCCGCGCACACGTGAACATCGACGTGAACATGTGCGCCGGCACCTCGGCGAAGTCGAGGACGATCGCCGCCCAGAACTCCACGTTCGTGGCGAGCACCCGGTCGGGCCTGCGCGCGTGCAACTCGTCCAGCGCCGCCTTCTCCAGCGCCTCCGCGACCTCGAAGCGCGGCGCCCCCAACTCCCGCGCGGTGCGCCGCAGCACCCGCGCCCGGGGGTCCTCCGCCCGGTAGACCCGGTGCCCGAAGCCCATCAGCCGCTCGCCCTTGTCCAGGGCCTGCTTCACATAGGCGACCGCGTCCCCGGTGCGCTCGATCTCCTCGATCATGCCGAGGACCCGGGAGGGCGCCCCGCCGTGCAGCGGCCCGGACATCGCGCCCACGGCCCCGCTCAGCGCCGCCGCCACGTCCGCGCCGGTGGAGGCGATGACGCGGGCGGTGAAGGTGGAGGCGTTCATGCCGTGCTCGGCGGCGGAGGTCCAGTACGCGTCGACGGCCTGGACGTGCTTGGGGTCGGGCTCGCCGCGCCACCGCTTCATGAACCGTTCGACGACCGTCTCCGCCGTGTCGATCTCCCGCTGCGGCACCATCGGCAGGCCCTGTCCGCGGGCCGACTGGGCGACGTAGGACAGCGCCATGACGGCGGCGCGCGCCAGGTCCTCGCGGGCCCGCTCCTCGCTGATGTCGAGCAGCGGCCGCAGGCCCCAGACGGGCGCGAGCATCGCGAGCGCGGACTGGACGTCGACGCGGATGTCGCCGGAGTGCACCGGGATCGGGAAGGGCTCGGCGGGCGGCAGACCGGGGTTGAAGGCGCCGTCGACGAGCAGGCCCCACACGTTCCCGAAGGAGACGTGGCCGACCAGATCCTCGATGTCGACTCCGCGGTAGCGCAGTGCGCCACCTTCCTTGTCCGGTTCGGCGATCTCCGTCTCGAACGCGACGACTCCTTCAAGTCCGGGTACGAAGTCGGACATCAGGCGGCTCCTCGTGATGGGTTCGACAGGATGGTTTCGAGAGATGGGGGTGGCTATCAGCTCATGACCAAGTGTCAAAAGTGGGCGTTCGTGATCCGATTACGCGGTCATATCCGCCAATCTGTGGCAGATTCGGTGACTCGCGGTCCGGAACAGTCATCCCGGTGATGCCCCGTGAGGCTGGTGGTCACCCAACCGATGTGGCAGCAGGACGATATCCCTTGGTGCCACCTTTGGCGATGGAACGCGGCACTCAGTGCCACACGTCACCTCTCCGAGGCGCCGCGCGCCCCTTCGGCACCCCGCACGCCGTGGCAAATACGGCAAGATGACCGCGTGACCGACTCCAGTGCTTCCCTCCCGGAACCGGCTGACATGCGTGAGCAGTACGCCACCGGAGGGTTCTCCGAGGCCGAGCTGCCGCCCGAGCCGATGGACCAGTTCGCCCGCTGGTTCAAGGAGGCGGCACGCGACGGGGGCACCGTCCACGAGCCGAACGCCATGGTCGTCTCCACGGCCGACGCGGCGGGCCGCCCCAGCTCCCGCACGGTGCTCCTGAAGGGCTTCGACGAGCGCGGCTTCGTCTTCTTCACCAACTACGAGTCCCGCAAGTCCCGTGAACTCGCCGCCAACCCGTACGTCTCCCTGCTCTTCCCCTGGCACGCGGTGGCCCGCCAGGTGATCGTCTCGGGCACCGCGGAGCGCGTCGGCCGTGAGGAGACGGTGGCCTACTTCCGCACCCGCCCGCACGGCTCCCAGCTCGGCGCCTGGGCCAGCGCCCAGTCCTCCGTGCTCGCCACCCGCGCCGAACTCGACCGCGCCTACGCCGACCTGGCGGCCCGCTACCCCGAGGGCGAACAGGTCCCGGTCCCCCCGCGCTGGGGCGGTTTCCGCGTGACCCCCCAGGCGGTGGAGTTCTGGCAGGGCCGCTCGGACCGCCTCCACGACCGCCTGCGATACGTACGCACGGACCCCGCCCGGCCATGGCGGGTGGAACGCCTCAGCCCGTGAGGAACGGGCCTGGGCGGGGCAGGTGAGCCCGTCCGGCGAGGTCCGGCATGCCGAGCCCGTCCGGCGATCGAGGGCGAGCGGGCCGAAGGCCACGACGCGACGGCCCACGAAGACACCGGGCACGCATCCCCCCCGAGACACCGGGCACGCGTCACCCCGTCAGGACCCTGCCAGGACCCCGTCCAGGAACGGTTCGATCGCCGCCCGCCAAGCCTCCGGCTGGTCGTAGTGCACGAGGTGCCCCGCGTCGGCCACCTCCGCGTACTCGCCGCGCGGCAGGATGCGCACCATCTCCTGGGACTCGGCGCGGCCGAGCTCGCCGTCCAGGCCGCGCACGACGAGCGCGGGGCAGCGGACCTGGATCAGTTCCTCCCAGTGCGCGTCGTGCACCCACGTCTCGCGGGACTTGAGCATCTGGGCGCGGTCGAAGACGGGCCGCCAGCCGTCCGCCTCCTCCGCCATCACCTCGGCGAAGAACTCGCCGCGCGCGGGGTTGGGGCGCTCCACCCAGGGATCGTCCTCGCCGAACCACTTGCGTACGTCGGCGAGCGTCGCGAACGGCACCGGCCAGGCCTTGAACCAGTCCTCCCACTCGCGCTGCGAGGCCGCCCCGAGCGCGGAGGCCCGCATGTCGCAGATGATCAGGCCCCGGACGAGGTCGGGCCGGCGCGCGGCGAGCTGCCACGCGGTGAGCGCGCCCATGGAGTGGCCGATGAGGACGGCGGGGGCGAGGCCCAGCTGGTCGAGGGCGGCCTCGGCGTCGTCGACGTAGGCGTCGCGGGTGTAGGGGCCTTCGGCGGGCTTGTCGCTCCTGCCGTGGCCGCGCTGGTCGAGGGCGACCGCGCGGTGTCGCTCGGAGAGCCAGCGCGCGGTGCCGACCCAGTGCGAGGCGCGGCCCATCAGTCCGTGGAGCAACAGCACCCCGCCGGGCGGCCCCTCGGCCTCCCTGAGCTTGGGAGGGTCGGCGTACTCCCAGGCGGCGAGGCGTACGCCGCCCGCGCCCGTCACGTCGATGCGCCGCACCATGATTCCTGGCACCCCCCTTGGTTCCGCCCGGGTTTCACGCCTGGTCCTGCTTCGCACCCCCGCACGCTATCGAACCCGTTTTCGAAAGCGGTGGGATTGCCGGCAACACCCCTCGTTCGGGTGACCGGGCTCAAGGATTGACCGGCGCGACCGAGGGGAGATCTTCAACGGGAGGCGGGCCGCTCGGGGAAACCGGTCCGAGGGGAATGACCCTGGGAGCTCGGGGCTCCGGGTCAGTACAGGGGAGGGTAGGCCCCGGCGCTCTTGGGCGCCGGGGCCCTCACCTTGTTCTCCCGGGTGGCGGGGCGCGCGCAGGTGCTCGCCGAGCCGGCTCGGCTGCTCACCAGACGGGCACATCCTCCAGCCCCCTCTCCGGCCGTGCGGCCAGACCCGGCGCCGACACGGTCAAGAGCCCTCAGGTCATATGCCTCTCGCGACAGCCTCGCACGCAAAACGTTCCGCCGCTGCGATTCCGCACACTGAATCTTGGACTCCGCGCCATCTCGTGAAGATCGTGGAGGCATGTCAACTTCCCCTCCGGCAACGGGAGTTGACATCGATGCGGCGACGGCACCCGGACACCTCGACGGGCCGGGCGGCCCAGCACCCGACGGCCGAGCGGCTCAGCGCCCGGCGGCCGGCCGCTCAGCGCTTGGCGACGAAGACGTGCGACGCGACCTCCGAGGTCAGCTCGGCGGCCTCGCCGCTGCTGCCCACCAGTACGCCGCCCGCCGACTCCGTCACGCTCACCACGGAGCCCGGCTGCACGCCGGCCCGCCGCAGCGTGTACATCAGCTGCGCGTCCGTCTGGATCGGCTCGCCGATGCGGCGCACCACGACGGTCTTGCCCTCGGAGCCCGGATCGAGATCCGACAGCGAGACCATGCCCTCGTCCAGGAACGGGTCCGCGCCGTCCTTCTCGCCCAGCTCCTCCAGGCCCGGGATCGGGTTGCCGTACGGAGACTCGGTGGGATGGCGCAACAGCTCAAGGACGCGGCGCTCCACGGCCTCGCTCATCACGTGCTCCCAGCGGCAGGCCTCGGCGTGCACCTGCTCCCACTCCAGCCCGATCACGTCGACGAGCAGGCACTCCGCCAGGCGGTGCTTGCGCATCACGCGGGTCGCCAGGCGGCGGCCCTCCTCGGTGAGCTCCAGGTGCCGGTCGCTCGCGACCGCCACCAGGCCGTCGCGCTCCATGCGCGCCACGGTCTGGCTCACCGTCGGCCCGCTCTGGTCGAGCCGCTCCGCGATCCGGGCGCGCATGGGGACCACACCTTCCTCCTCCAGCTCGAGGATGGTGCGCAAATACATCTCAGTGGTGTCAATCAGCCCCGACATGGGTGCCCCTCAGAATTCGCTCGTGCGCTGGCCCTGGCATCAATTCTGACGCATACCACTGACAACCGTGCCGCGCCGGTGGAATTCCCGCCCAGTACCGGCCTGCGACGGTGTTGACAGGGCACTGGTCCAGACCGCAACGTGATGCGAATGAGCTCGAAGAGCGAGAGCAAACTGGCAGGTCAGTACTTCGACGCCGCGATCGGCCTGCTCCAGAGGGTCCGCGACGAGGAGTCCGGGAACGTCACCGACGCGGGCACCCTGCTCGCCGACGCGGTCGAGTCCGGCGGGCGCCTCTTCGCCTTCGGCGCGGGGCACTCCTCCCTCGCGGCGCAGGACGTCGTCTACCGCGCGGGCGGCCTCGCCCTGATCAACCTCCTGGCCGTGCCCGGAGTGGTCGGCGTCGACGTGATGCCCGCCACGCTGGGCTCCGCCCTGGAGCGCGTCGACGGCCTCGCGGGCGCCGTCCTGGACTCCTCGCCGGCCCGCCCCGGCGACGTACTCGTGATCATCTCGCTCTCCGGGCGGAACTCGCTGCCCGTCGAGATGGCCATGAACGCCCGCGCGCTCGGCCTGAAGGTCATCGGCGTGACCTCGGTGGCCTACGCGAGCGAGACGCGGTCCCGGCACGTCTCGGGAACCTTCCTGAAGGACCACTGCGACGTCGTGGTCGACTCCAAGATCGCGGTGGGCGACGCTGAGCTGACCCTCGACGGGGTCGACGCCCCGTTCGGGCCCGCCTCCAGCGTCGTCACGAACGCGCTGATGCAGGCCATGACCGCCGCCGCCATCGAGCGGCTCGCGGCCCGCGGCGTCCAGCCGCCGCTGCTCCGCTCCGGGAACGTGGACGGCGGCCACGACTGGAACGGCCGGGTCTTCCAGGAGTACGGGGACCGGATCTTCTACCGGCACTGAGGCCCACCACCGGCACCGGGGGCGAACCGGACCCGGACCGTGAGTCCGCCGCCCTCGCCGTTGGCCTCGGCCCGCACGTCCGCGCCGTGCGCCCGCGCGATCGCCGCCACGATGGACAGCCCGAGCCCGGCGCCCTCGCCCCGCGCGTGGGTCCGCTCGTGCAGGCGCCGGAAGGGCTCGAAGAGGTGCGGGACGGTGCCGGGGTCGACCGCGGGGCCGGTGTTGGCGACCTCCAGCGTGCCGTCTCCGCCGACGCGGACGCGTACCCGGCCCGCCGGGACGTTGTGGCGCACCGCGTTCGCCACCAGGTTGTGGATCAGCCGGTCGACGAGCACCCCGTCGCCCTCCACGGACAGCGGCTCGGCCCGCACCGACACGGTGACCCCGCGCCCGGCCGCCTCCACGGCAAGACCGTCGGCGACCGCGTGCGCCAGGACGTCCACGGCGACCGGCTCGCGCCGCTCCAGGCCCTGCTCCGACGCGGCGAGCAGCAGCAGCCCCTCGATGAGGTGCTCGCTGTCGTCGGCGACCGAGATGAGCTTCGTGCGGATCCTCGCGACCCGGCCGGCGTCCGGCTCACCGGCGAGACCGATCTCGGCGGCCGCCCGCTGCACGGCCAGCGGCGTGCGCAGCTCGTGGGCCGCGTTGGCCGCGAACCGCTGCTGCGCCCCCACCAGCCGCTCTATCCGGTCGAGCATCTCGTCGAAGGTGTCGGCGAGGTGCTTCAGCTCGCCCGGCGGCGCGTCCAGCGCGATCCGCTCGTGCAGATTGGCCCCCGAGAGCCGCCGCGCGATGCCGGTGATCACCCCGACCGGCCGGAGCACCCGGCCCGCCATCCACCAGGCCAGGGCGATCGACAGCACCGCGTACACGGTGAAGACGATCACGGACACCGTCAGGAGACGGCTGAGCGCGGCCTCGCCCGCGAGGTCGCTGATCTTCGTGACGGCGAGCCCCTTGGCGGCGTCCATCCGCACGCCGGGCGCCCGTTGGGCCGGCACCGCGGACGCCGTGGGCAGTGGCACGCTCGTCCACGGCGGCGGGACCGGCCCGCGGGGCACGGCCGTGGTCACCGCGGAGCTGATCGACGTGTACAGGCCCTGCTGCACCAGCAGGTACACCAGGCCGGTCAGCAGCGCCCCGGCCAGCACGAGGAGCCCCCCGTACAGCGTGGTCAGCCGGGCCCGCTCGCTGCCCATCCGCACGCTCAGCGGCGCCCGCTCGCCCAGGGGCGCCCGCGGGCGCGTCCGCGAGCGCCGGATCACAGCGACCGCTCCGCGATCCGGTACCCGGCCCCCGGCACCGTCTCCACCACCGGCGGCTCGCCCAGCTTCGCGCGGAGCTTGGAGAGGGCGACGCGGACCGCGTTCGTGCGGTAGCTGGTGTCCTCCTCCCACACCTGTTCGATCAGGTCCTCGCCGCTGACCACCGCGCCGTCCGCCCGCAGCAGCGCCTCGAGGACCGCGAACTCCTTCCGCGACAGCGCCAGATGGCGGCCGTCCCTGCTGGCCTGGCGGCGCGCGGTGTCCAGGACGAGCCCGGCCCGTTCGATCACCGGGGGCAGCGCGGGCCGCGCACGGCGGCCGAGCGCCAGGACGCGCGCGAGGAGCTCGTCGTACGCGAACGGCTTGGTCAGATAGTCGTCCGCGCCGATCCCCAGACCCGCCACCCGGTCACGCACCGTGCCCGAAGCCGTCAGCATCAGGACCCGGGTCAGGAGCCGCTGCTGGACGACGCGGCGGCACACCTCGTCGCCGTGCAGGCCCGGCAGGTCGCGGTCGAGGATCAGCACGTCGTACTCGCCGAGCTGCAGTTTCCGCAGCGCGGTAAGACCGTCGGCGGCGAGGTCGACGGTCAGCGCGTCGCGGCGCAGCCCGTCGGCGATCATCTCCGCAAGGAATTCCTCGTCCTCCACCAGCAGTACGCGCATGCCGCCCTGTGTACCCGACAGTGACCTTTCGTCGGTGTAAGCGTCCCCGGTGAGAGAAACGAAACGCGGCCCCCCGCGAGCCTGTGCGCGTCACCCACGCCACATGTGAAGGGGAAGCCAAATGAGGACCGTCCGCACGACCCGCAGCCGCTCGGTGGCGCTCGCGTCGGCCTTCGCCGCACTCGCCCTGTTCGCCGGCGCCTGCTCCGGCGAATCCGGCTCGGACTCCGACTCCGGATCCGGCACCTCCTCGGGCAGCGCCGACGGCGGCAAGGGCGCCGACGCCGACAAGGCGTACAAGGAGCGCGAGTGCCTGCGCAAGAACGGCCTGAAGGTGCCCGAGCCCAAGACCGGGCAGGACAGCCGGGGCATCA
The DNA here is from genome assembly GCF_055593965.1 of Streptomyces sp. NPDC040622. Lineage (NCBI taxonomy): Bacteria > Bacillati > Actinomycetota > Actinomycetes > Kitasatosporales > Streptomycetaceae > Streptomyces > Streptomyces sp. NPDC040622. The sequence goes on from NZ_JBVIXD010000006.1 coordinate 255,839, forward strand.
CCATCGGCGGCGACATGAGCAAGGAGAAGATGGAGGCCGCCATGAAGAAGTGCGGCATGGGCGGCGGCTCCAAGGGCGGCGGCGTCTCGCAGGCCGACAAGGACAAGATGCTCAAGTACGCGCGCTGCATGCGCAAGAACGGCTTCGACATGCCCGACCCGAAGTTCGACGGCGGCGCGATGCAGGCCCAGCCCATGCCGAGCGGCGCCGCCGTCAAGAAGATGGAGAAGGCAGCCGCGGCGTGCAAGGGCATCGTCGGATGAGGCGGCGCACCGCGGTCGTCGCGACCGTCGTCGCCCTGCTCGCCGTCACCGGCGGCGGCATAGCCGTCACCGCGCTCGCCGACGCCGACTCCGGCAAGGACGCGAACCACCGGGACGCCGGACTGCCGCCCGCCACCGCGCCCGTCGAACGCGGCGACCTCAGCAGCAGCACCCAGGTCGACGGCACGCTCGGCTACGCCGGGGAACGCAAGGTCAACGCGGGCGCCGCGGGCACCCTCACCTGGTCCGCCGGGTCCGGGTCCACCGTCGGGCGCGACGGACGGCTCTACGAGGTCAACGGCGTCCCCGTCCGCCTCATGTACGGCGAGGAGCCCATGTACCGCACCCTGAAACCGGGCGACAAGGGCACCGACGTACGCCAGTTGGAAGAGAACCTGTCCGCGCTCGGGTACGGGACGGGGCTCGCCGTCGACGACACGTACACCGACGGCACCGCCGCCGCCGTCAAGCGGTGGCAGAAGGCCCACGACCGCAAGCAGACAGGGCGCGTCGGGCCCGAAGAGATCTCCTTCCAGCCCTCCGCGCTCCGCGTGAAGTCCACCGCGTCGACCGTCGGCGACCAGGTCGCCCCCGGCAAACCCGTGCTCTCCACGACCGGCTCCCGGCGCGTCGTACGCGTCCAACTCGACGTCGCCGAAGGGGGATCGGCGAAGAAGGGCGCCAAGGTCACCGTGTCGCTCCCCGACGGCAGCACCGTCGACGGCAAGGTCGCCTCCGTCGGCAAGACCGCCAGGCCCGGCGACGACCCCAACGACAAGACCCCCAAGATCCCCGTCACCGTCACCTTCGACGACCCCGGCAAGGTCGACGGGTTCGACCAGTCGCCGGTCACCGTCAACCTCGCGGGCGAGACCCGTGAGAACGTCCTCTCCGTCCCCGTCAACGCGCTCCTCGCGCTGCCCGGCGGCGGCTTCGGCGTCCAGCTCGTCGAGGGCGGGCACACCCGCGACGTCAAGGCCGAGCTCGGCATGTTCGGGCAGGGCCGGGTCGAGGTGAGCGGCGGCGGGCTGCGGGAGGGCATGAAGGTCGGGGTGCCGAAGGTATGAACGGCCTCCGAGCGTCTTCCGCCGTCGTCGAACTGGGCGGCGTCACCAAGGAGTACCCGGGTGGGGTCGCCGCCCTGCGCGGGGTCGACCTGAGCGTCGACGCGGGGGAACTCCTCGCCATCGTCGGGCCCTCCGGCTCCGGCAAGTCCACCCTCCTGCACATCGTCGGCACCCTCGACCGGCCCACCGCGGGCTCCGTCGCCATCGCCGGACACGACGTCGCCGCCCTCACCGACCGCCGCCTCTCCGCGCTGCGCGCCCGGCACATCGGCTTCGTCTTCCAGGCCTTCCACCTCGTCCCCGGCGTCAGCGCCCGCGACAACGTCGCCGAAGGCCTCCTCTACTCCGGCCTCTCCCGCGCCGAACGCCGCCGCAGGGCCGCCCACGCCCTGGAACGCGTCGGCCTCGCCGACCGCATGAAGCACCGCCCCCACGAACTGTCCGGCGGCCAGAAACAGCGCGTCGCCATCGCCCGCGCGGTCGTCGGCGAACCCGCCCTGCTCCTGGCCGACGAACCCACCGGCGCGCTCGACTCCGCGTCCGGCGAGGCCGTCATGACGCTGCTGCACGACCTGAACGCGGAGGGCGCCACCATCGCCGTCATCACCCACGACACGGAGATCGCCGCGCGGCTGCCGCGGCAGGTGCGCATCCGCGACGGACAGGTCGTCGCGGACACCCGGACCCCGGGGGTCGCGGCGTGACGGGCGGCAGGCGCACCAGGACGCGCCTCCTCAAGGCGGCGCGGCTCAGCCCCCGCGACGTCCTGCACGTCGGCTCCGCGGGCCTGCGCAGCCGTCCCGTACGGGTCGTCCTGTCCGCGCTCGGCATCGCCATCGGCATCGCGACCATGGTCGCCGTCGTGGGCATCTCCTCCTCCAGCAAGGCCCAACTCATGCGCGAACTGGACGCGTTGGGCACGAACATGCTGGTCGCCTCGCCCGGCGAGGCGATGTTCTCCGGCGAGAAGGTGACCCTGCCCCGCGACGCCGTCGGCCGGGTCGGGCGCATCGACGGGGTCCGGGACGTGGGCGCGACCGGCGACCTCGAAAGCTCCGTGCGGCGCAGCGAGAAGATCCCCGAGGACGAGACCGGCGGCATCTCCGTGAAGGCCTCCACGGAGGGCCTGTTGAAGGTGCTGCGCGGCGAGATCGGGCGGGGTGGCTGGTTCAACGCGGCCAACAGCCGCTACCCGTCGGTCGTCCTCGGCCACGTCGCGGCCCGGCGCCTCGGCATCACCTCGCCGGGGCAGCAGGTCTGGGTCGACGACCGGTACTTCACCGTCATCGGCATCCTCGGCCCGCTGCCGCTCGCACCCGACATCGAACGGTCGGCGCTGACCGGCTGGGACGCGTCGAAGAAGCTCCTCGGCTTCGACGGGCACCCGACGTCGGTGTACGAACGCTCCACCGACGCGACCGTCACCGACGTCCGCAAGCTGCTCTCGCCGTCCATCGACCCGGAGAGCCCGCGCAACGTCCAGGTCACCGACCCGTCGTCCGCGCTCAAGGCGAAGGCGGCGACGGAGGGCGCGTTCTCCACGCTGCTGCTCGGTCTGGGGGGAATCGCGTTGCTGGTGGGCGGGGTCGGGGTGGCCAACACCATGATCATCTCGGTGCTCGAACGACGCTACGAGATCGGCCTGCGCCGCTCGCTGGGCGCGACCCGCGGCCAGATCCGCGTGCAGTTCGTGACGGAGTCCCTGATGCTGTCGGGCCTCGGCGGCCTGGCGGGCGTGGCGCTCGGTGCGGTGGCCACGGGGGCGTACGCGGTGTCCGGTGGGTTGCCGTGGGTGGTGCCGATGTGGGCCGTGGCGGGGGGCTTCGGGGCGACGTTGGGGATTGGGACGGTGGCGGGTCTGTACCCGGCGGTACGAGCATCGCGCCTCTCGCCGACGCTCGCGCTGCACGCGGCGTAGCTCTCTCTCCTCCGTCTCCTCCGTCTCCTTCGTCTTCGTCTGCGGGTGTGGTGTGGCTTGTCGCGCAGTTCCCCGCGCCCCTGGGGTTCGTCTGTGGGGCGGGGTCGCGGGGGTATGTACGTACTCGCTATCCCTGCGCCCCGCCTCAAGAACAAAGACGCCACAGTCCGCTCGGTGCTCCGTGCGCACATACCCCCGCGCCCCCTCCGGCGCGCGTGCGGCTGCCGGTCATCGGTGGTGGACAAGCCCCGCAGGGGCGAGTGGGCTTTTAGGGGCGCGAGGAACTGCGCGACCAGCCACAACACACCCGCACCCGCGAAGCGTCCGGCTCCCCAGCGGCGAGTGGGCCTTTAGGGGCGCGAGGAACTGCGCGACAAGCCACGACGATCCCGCACCCGCAAAGCGTCCGGCTCCCCAGCGGCGGGTGGGCTTTTAGGGGCGCGGGGAACTGCGCGACCAGCCACAGGGAACCCGCAGCCGCAAAGCGTCCGGCTCCCCAGCGGCGGGTGGGTCTTTAGGGGCGCGGGGAACTGCGCGACAAGCCACCAGGAACCCGCACCCGCCCACGCAGGGAGGAACCCACCCACCTAGAACCGCCCAAGGCCCAGGGGCCAGCCCACGTGGGGAACTGCGCGACCAGCCACACCACACCCGCACCCGCCCACGCAGGGCAGACCCCACTCACCCCGAACCGTTCAAGGCCCAGGGGCCAGCACCCGCGCGAGGTCAAGCGACGCCGCAACCCGCGCCGCGACGCTCTCCGCGTACGTCGCGTCCGACCGGTCGAACTGCCCCCGCCCCGGCCCCCGCAGAAACGTCACGACGCCCAGCGTCCGCCCCCGGCTCCGCAGCACCACGCACAGCGCGTGCACCGAGTCCTCGGGCCACTGCCGGGCCACCGCCCACTCCCGTACCCGTTCCGGCGGCGCGCCCGCCCCCGCGCTGGCCCGCACGGACCCGGTGCGTTCCACACACTGGGGGGCGGGGTGGCCCTCGGGGTAGCGGACGGGGATGCCCGCCATGGCGACGGGCAGGCACGGTCCGGGCGGTCCCGCGGGCGTCGCCGCGACCCGTACGAGCCGTACGGGGTTCTCACCGGCCAGCAGGTCCACCAGCGCGTGGTCGGCGAAACCGGCGAGCGCGAAGTCCAGCTGGACCGTCGCCGCCTCCATCGGGTCCTCGCACTCCGCGGTCGCCCGCGCCGCCCGGTGCAGCTGCGAGGAGCGGAAGCGAAGGTGCGAGGCCTCCTGCTCCGCCTGCTTGGCCTCCGTCACGTCGAGGAAGAGCCAGCCGACGCCGAGCGGCACCGGCTCCTCCGCGAGCGGCGAGGCCAGCCGCAGGAAGCCGCTGCGCCAGCACCGGCGCTCGCCCCCGTCCTCGTGACCGGCCGCCCGCACCGTCACCCACAGCTCGGCGGGCGCGGGCGGCGTGCCCTCGGCCAGCACGTGGGCCAGCGCGCTCTCCAGCTCCTCGACGCCCTGTCCGAGCAGATCGGCGAGCGGCCGCCCGAGGACGGCGGTGCGGCCCACGCCGAAGGCGCGGGCGGCGTGTTCGTTCACCACGGCGGGCCGCAGGTCCGCGTCGACCAGGACCACGCCCCACGACGCGTTCTCAAAGAGGGCCTCGCTCAGGGCGATGGACCGTTCCAGGTCGATCTGGGCGTGCACCTCGCTGAAGGCGCAGTACACCCCGGACGGCTTGCCGTCGCCGCCTCGTACGGACGCCGACTGCATCCGTACGAGCACGCGCCCGCCGTCCTTGGTCACCAGCGCGAACTCGTGGACCTGCCGGCCCGGCGCCGCCATCGCGGACAGCAGCCGCTCCTCGACCTCACCGGCGTCGGCGGCCCGCACGGCCCAGCCGGAGAACCCGCGCCGCCCGACGGCCTCCGCCGCCGACCAGCCGAGGATCCGCTCGGCCTCGCGGTTCCAGTGCGTCACCACGCCATCGGCGTCGAACGCGCAGAGCGCCGCGTCCATCCCGTCGAGCAGCGCCGCGAGCAACTCCGCGCCGCCGGGCTCGGGTTCTTCAGGACCCAGTTCGTCGGTAGTTCCGCTCTGCCGCGAAGCACTCACCTGGAACCCCCTGCAGGCCGTGTCCTCGTCCTCATGAGCTGCCTGTACTGCATGAGCCGCGTGATCTGCCTGTGTCGCACGTCAGATCATTCAACTGGAACGTGACGCAGCCCACAGGAAGTTCCCGGAAGTTGGATGGAATTGAAGAGAAATCGTAGTGCGGTCCGCTGTCCCTCCGGTTGCCGCAACGGCCGGAGAAAAACCGGTTGAGCGTCCGCGGGCCGCTTCCTAAGGTGTACATCACTCGAAGAAAGGAGGTGATCCGGCAGTGATTTCATTGCGGACGCGAGAGGTGGCTGCGGGCTAGCGGCCTGCCACCACACTTCAGTGCGGTGCCGGACCAGCACGAGAGACGAGCGTGCAGCCGGCCCAAACCCAAGCAGTCACCCGACCCGCGAGCCGCCGGTACGTCCGGCCGGCTTCCTGCGACCGGCACGCCCGGTGCGGCAGGAACCACAGGCTCGCGGGTCGTCTGCGTTCCCGGACGGGGGCGCAGGGCGCGGTGGGCCGGGCGGGCGCTCAGCCCCTGCTCACCGCCGTCAGGATCTCCGGCAGGCGTTGTGCGAGCCGAGGGGCCGCCATGCGTACGCCCAGTTCCGTGATCGCCGCCCCGTAGGCCGCGCCCAGGGGGAGCAGCAGCCAGCTCCAGGAGTCCGCGCCCGAGGCGTGCAGCCAGATCGTGAGGGCGATCACCGGGGCGCACAGCAGGGCCGCCGCGACCATGCCGCCGAAGATGGAGATCCAGGCGAGTCCCGCCTGGCCGGGGGCGACGTTCTTGTAGCCCTCCTGCGGGATCGAGTAGGGGAAGCGGGCCGAGGACCACGCGCCCGTGGCGAGCATCGCGCCGAGCAGGGCGAAGGAGAGGCCGAGGACCTCCGGCAGGGCCGGCCAGTCGCCGAGCAGCGCCGTCGTCAGGACGGTGACGAGCGTGGCGTACGGGAGGGTGATGAGGAGCAGTGCGAGGGCCCGGCCGCGCAGCTCGACGTACGCGTCGCGCGTCGAGGAGATCGTCATCGCCACCATCCAGAACGCCGAGGTGTCCTGGCCGAACTGGTTGTACATGAGGATGCCGAGCATCCCCGCCGCGAAGCACGCGAAGTAGACGGACCCGGTGCCCTGCAGGGCGTTGAAGAGCGGCACGATCAGGCCGATGGCCAGGGACGTCACCCAGGCCGCCTTGGTCTTCGGGTCGCGCCACACGTACCGCAGGCTGCGTTCCATGACGGTGCCGGTGCGGCCGGCGGGCAGGAGCGCCCCGAGGGCGCCCGCGGTGCGGGACGCGCCCTTGTCCGGTTCCGCCGCCGCGAGCGTGGAGCCGTCCGCCGTCGTCATCAGGCGGGTCAGGCTGCGCTCCCACAGGGCGAGCAGGGCCAGCAGGGCGACCGCGGTGAGCGCCAGTTGCGCCGCCGCCTTCGCGTACGCGCCGCCGCTCACCGAGTCCACCGCGCCGAGCGCGGCGGCGGGCGGGATCCAGCGCACGACGTCCGCGGCCGGGTCGAGCGTGGACAGGCCCGAGGAACCGAGCTTCTGCGCGCCGAAGTTGACGACCTGCGCGCCGACCGCGATGACCAGGCCGCTCAGGACCGCGAGGTCGCGTCCCTTGCGGCTGGTGAGGAGGCGGGTGTTGGCGGCGGCGACCGCGCGGGCCAGCGCCACGCAGACGAGCAGCGTGAGGGCGACGGCGAGCACGCCGACGACGGCCGCCGCCGTGCCGTGGGCCAGCGCGATCGCCGTGCCGACGGCGAGACAGAGTGTGAACAGCGGCCCGATGCCGACGAGGGACGCGACGAGCAGCGCCCGTACGAGCGGGCGGGGGCGCAGGGGGAGCATCACCAGGCGCGTGGGGTCGAGGGTCTCGTCGCCGCTGGGGAAGAACAGCGGCATGACGGCCCAGCCGAGCGCGAGCACTCCGGTGAGCAGGACGCAGACGGTGGCCGCGTGGTCGTTGCCGCGCAGTGCGATCAGGCCGAGGAGCTGGAGCGCGGCGAAGAGCAGGGCGACGGCGACGGAGGCGATGTAGGCGGCGCGGCGGCCCGCCGACTGGCGCAGGCCGTTGCGGAGCAGGGAGAGCTTCAGGCGTACGAGGACGGGGGTGATGCCCGTGGCGGGGGCGGCCGGGGGCGTACCGGCGGACGCGGGCAGGGGAGTCGCGGGCGTCGAAGGCGTCGGCTGCCCTGTCATCGGGAACCGCCGCCCAGCCAGTCGAGGTCGGATCCCGCGTCGCGGCCCTGCGCGCCGACGAGTTCGAGGAACGCCTGCTGCAGCGAGGGCGCGTCGCCCCGCACCTGCGCGAGGGTGCCGTGCGCGCGGATGCGGCCCGCGGCCAGCACCGCGACCCAGTCGCAGAGCGACTCGACGAGCTCCATGACGTGGGAGGAGAAGACCACGGTGGCGCCGGAGGCGGTGTAGCGCTCCAGGACGCCGCGGATGGTCTGGGCGGAGACGGGGTCGACGCCTTCGAAGGGCTCGTCCAGGAAGAGGACTTCGGGGTTGTGGAGCAGCGCGGCGGCGAGGCCGATCTTCTTGCGCATGCCGGTCGAGTAGTCGACGACCAGTTTGTGCTGGGCGCCCGCCAGGTCGAGCACGTCCAGGAGCTGGGTGGCCCGCTTGTCGACCTCGGCGCCGGGCAGGCCGCGCAGCCGCCCGGTGTAGGCGAGGAGTTCGCGGCCCGAGAGCCGTTCGAAGAGGCGCAGGCCCTCGGGCAGTACGCCGATGCGGGCCTTGACCTCCGCGGGGTCGCGCCACACGTCGCGGCCGACGACCTCGACGGTGCCCTGGTCCGGCCTGAGGAGGCCGGTGACCATGGACAGTGTGGTGGTCTTGCCCGCGCCGTTGGGCCCGACGAGACCGATGAACCGGCCCGCGGGCAGGTCGAGATCGATTCCGGCCACGGCGATCTGTTCGCCGAACCGCTTCCAGAGTCCCCTGACCCGTACCGCCGCCGCCTCGGTCACCGTGCCGCCCTTCGCCGCTTGACTCGTGCCCGCACGATACGACGGCGGCGACGCCGGGCCGGTCAGCCGGTCAGCCGGTCAGCGGCGCGCTTCCCTGCCGCACGCGTACGCCAGCGGGGAGATGATCTCCTCGGCGTCCGGCAGCCAGCGGTTGGCGGCGGTGGGGCGGCAGGCCCACTGGACCGCGCCCTTGGCGCCGTAGCGGGTCGGGGGAGCGGGGACGTAGGTGCCCTCGCCGAGGGAGACCAGGTCGATGGCGGCCGGGGGCCAGCCCAGCTTGCGGACGAGGTCGGGGACCTTCGCCGTGGCGCCCGGCAGCACGAAGAACTGCATGCGCCGGTCGGGCGTGCAGGTCACGGGGCCGAGCGTGAGCTCCATGCGCTCCATGCGGGCGAGCGCGAGGAACCCGGCGGTCTCGGGCACGTCGATCGCGTCGAACGTGCGCCCGGTGGGCAGCAGGATCGACGCGCCGGGCTGCTTCTGCCAGAGCCTGCGGGCCACGGTCGCGCTGCCGGTGGCCTGCGTCGCCCAGTCCTCGCGGGCGGGGTGTGCGCCGGGCGCATCGCACACGGCCTCGCCGCACGAGCACCGTTCGACGCCCTCGACGGACTCGAGCCAGGTCCCCGGGAACACGTCCCAGTGGCGCTCCTCCGCGTATCGCACGGCCGTGTCCTGCAAGGCCTCTCCGCGCTGCTTCGGGATCTGCGCGGCTGACGTGACTCCGATGGTCTCTTCCACGCAGTTCTCAACTCCCGGTGCCACCTCGGGTTACGGGCGCACGCGAGGGCGGGGGAGGAGCATCGATCCTGCGACTGGGGCGCATGGGTGCACGGGTGGGGGCGCGCACGGGGATTGGCTTCCGGGGATGGGTAGCCAGGTCACGGGCAATCAGAGGACGCCTCGGAGGAAGCCCGGGGACCGGCAGGTCCGTACATATTCGTACTTGTAGTTCTTAATGGCTTCTTTTGCTTCTTTTGTGGCGCATCTTCACCTTGGCCCAAGGGCATTGATCATCCTGAGGCGGTCCACGGCGGCCGCCCGTTCCGATGGTCCACGGTGCACACAGGGGGTACGCCATGGCCGCCAGGCCTCTCGTCGCGCGACAGCCCAATGAACGGCTGCAGGCGCTCATCCAGGAAGCCGGCTGCTCCAACGCCGGCCTGGCCCGCAGGGTCAACATGTGCGGCGCGGAGCACGGTCTCGATCTGCGCTACGACAAGACGTCGGTGGCCCGCTGGCTGCGCGGGCAGCAGCCGCGCGGGCGGGCCCCCGGCATCATCGCCGAGGCGCTCGGCCGCAAGCTGGGCCGGACCGTCACCATCGACGAGATCGGCATGGCGAACGGCAAGAACCTCGCATCCGGCGTGGGCCTGCAGTTCTCACCGACCGTCCTCGGCGCCATCGAGCAGGTCTGCGAGCTGTGGCGCAGCGACGTGGGCCGGCGCGACTTCCTCTCCGGTTCGTCCGTGGCCGCCTCCGCGCTCGTCGAGCCCAGCCGCGACTGGCTGATCTCCTCGCCCGACCCGCAGGTCGGACGGGCCGCCGGGCCGCGCGTCGGCATGTCGGACGTGGAAGCGGTCAAGGCGATGACGCAGGCGCTGACGAAGCTGGACCACCAGTTCGGCAGCGGACACGTGCGGCCGGTCGTCGTGCACTACCTCAACTCCGTGGTCTCCGGGCTGCTCGCGGGCTCCTACCGGGAAGCGGTCGGGCGGGAACTCTTCGCCGCGGTCGCACGGCTGACCGAACTCGCCGGGTACATGGCCGTCGACACGGGCCAGCCGGGTCTCGCCCAGCGCTACTACATCCAGGCACTGCGCCTGGCCCAGGCGGCCGGCGACCGCGGGTACGGCGGATACGTGCTCGCGGCCTCGATGAGCCACCTCGCCGCCCAGCTCGGGAACCCGCGAGAGATCGCGCAGTTGGCGCGGGCCGCGCAGGAAGGCACCCGCGGCAGGGTCACGCCCCGCGCGGAGGCCATGTTCTACGCCGCCGAGGCGCGCGGGCACGCGCTGCTCGGCGACGCCCGGGCCACGCAGCTCGTGGCGGGGCGGGCGGTCGAGGCGATGGACCGCGCGGACGGGCAGGGCGAGTCCGGCGACGACCCGGTGTGGATCCGGCACTTCGACCATGCGTATCTGGCCGATGAAATGGCGCATTGTCACCGGGACTTGGGTCAGGCGGACGCGGCGGCGCGCAGCGCCCAGGAGTCCCTGGACGGGCACCCCGAGACGCGGGCGCGGCGGCGGGCCATCGGTCTGGTCCTGCTGGCCACGGCGCAGGTGCAGCGGCGCGAGGTCGAACAGGCCTGCCACACGGGCCTGAAGGCCGTCGAACTGCTCGGCACCCTGCGCTCGAACCGCGGCGCGGAGTACCTGGAGGACTTCCAGGAGCGCCTGGAGCCCTACCGCGAGGAGGCGGTGGTACGGGAGTTCGGGGCACGGCTCGACATCCAGGCGGCGTGAGGAAACGGCCGTGTGGCCGTGAACAGCGTCCGGGAGGGAGGTTTCGTTACTGCCGCCGCCGAGCGAAGGGCGGCGATCCGAGCTGCGTGGCAGAGGGATGTGGCGACCCGGTAGCGTGACCCGACGGTTCCGTAGGTCCCCCATATGTAGGAGTCCCGGTGACGCAGCAGAGCGGTCAGGGCGCTGCTTCCTCCGATCCGCAGCAGCCCGCGGCCCGGCCCGCCCACGAGGGCGTCGTGCTGCCCGCGGACGGCGGCGAGCCGCTGTTCCCCGCCACGGCGCAGCACTCGGGGCGGCACAGCGCTCCGGCGGGCGGCAGCCCGTGGGGTCAGCCCTGGGGGCCCGACACGGCTGGACCGCCCCCGCCCGGCCAGGGCCAGGAGTGGGGCGCACCGCCCCACCAGGCGTCCGCCCAGCCGCTGCCCGCGGAGGGCACCCCCCAGGCACCCGACTCCGGTTACGCCCCGCAGTACGGCGGTTACGGACAGCCCGGCCGGCCCGACGCCAACGCCTCGTACGGCGGTCAGCAGGGCTACGGAGCTCAGCAGGCCTACGGTGAGCAGCAGGGTTACGGTGCCCAGCAGGGCTACGGTGACCAGCAGAGCTACGGCGCCCAGCGGCCCGGGTACGGCGGATACGCCGGACAGCAGGGACAGGACGCCTACGGCGGGCAGGGCCGGGGCGATGCCCAGTACGGCGGCGAGTACGGCGCCCAGTACGGAGGCAGGCCGGGACAGGGCGCGCACAGGGCGCAGCCGGCGCACGGCGCCCACGCCGCGCAGCCCCAGCCCCCGGCGCAGCCACAACCTCCGTCGAGACACGGCGCGCACGCCGCGCCCCAGCACTCCCAGCAGGCACCGCACTCCCAGCAGGCACCGCACCCCCAGCAGATGCAGCAGGCGCCGCAGCCGCAGCACGGCCAGGGTGCCCAGCCGCTGCCCCCCGCCGCCCAGGCGCACCAGCTGCCGCCCGCCGCCCCGCGGGGCGGCGCCCCGCTGCCGCCCGTCGCCGCGCCGGGGGCCCCCTCCGACAGCGACGCCACGCAGTACATACCCCCCGTGCCCGCCTCCGGTGGTGTCGGTGGTGTCGGTGGTGTCGACGAAGGCGCCACGCAGTACATACCCCCGGTGGGACCCGGTGCCCTGCCGCCCGAGGCTCCCGCCGCCGACGCCACGCAGTTCCTGGGCCGTGCCAACGCGTCCGCGCCCGGCGCCGCACCCGGCGCGATGCCCGGTGCCGCCTCCGACAGCGAGCCCACCCAGTTCATCGCGCCGATCCCGGGCGGCAACGCCCCCGCGGGCCGCGGCGCCCCGCCGGAGCCGTCCAACACCCCCTACGGCATCCGCCCCGGCGCCCCCGGCGACCGGCAGCCGCCCGCCGAGTTCGACAGCCTCTTCCGCACCGAACCGGGCGACGAGGGCCCCGCCTCCACGCAGCAGATGCCCCGCGTCCAGGCCCCGGGTCCCGAGCCCGTCCCCGAGCCCGCGGGAAGCGGCGGTGGTGGCGGCCGGCGCACACGTACCGGTTCGAAGGTGCCCCTGATCGCCGCGGTCGGCGTCGGCATCGCGGTCCTCGGCATCGGCGCGGGAGCCCTCCTCAGCTCCGGCGGCGACGACGACAAGGAGGACGACGGCAAGCCCGTCTCCGCCTCCGCCGAGCCCGACGAGCGGCCCTCGCCGACCGCCGACCCCGCCAAGGACCAGGCCGTCGCCCTGGACAAGCTGCTCGCCGACAGCAACAACAGCCGTGACACGGTCATCGCCGCCGTGCGCAACGTCGGCAGGTGCCAGAACCTCGGCCAGTCGGCGAAGGACCTGCGTGGCGCGGCCAAGCAGCGCAACGGCCTCGTCACCCGGCTCGCCGCCCTGAAGGTCGACAAGCTCCCGGCCAACGACCTGCTGACCGGCTCCCTCAACAAGGCATGGAAGGCGTCCGCCGCGGCCGACAACCACTACGCCGCGTGGGCGGACCAGGTCGCGGGCAAGAAGGGCTGCCACAAGGGCCGCGCCCGCAACACCCCGCACGCCGCGGCGGGCAACCGCGAGAGCGGCACGGCCACGACCTCCAAGGAGCAGGCCGCGAACCACTGGAACGCGATCGCCCGCAAGTACCAGCTGACCGAGCGCAACAAGAGCCAGCTCTGACGGCACGGCGCAGGCCCCCGCACCCGGACCACGGGGCGGGGGCCTGCGCCGTACGGTCCCGCGGGGCCGATGGGCCCGGAGGACCGGCCCGCGCGCTACGCCGTCTGCTCCAGCGTCTTCTCCACGTTCACGAACCCCTCGCGCGCCGGGACGAGCCTGCCGTCCCGCACCACCTGGAACGTGACGCCCGAGTTGATCAGACGCGGGTACTCGCCGGCCGCGAGCAGGTCCTCGAAGCGCCAGCTCAGCGGCGGTGTCAGACCGTCCGTCTCCACCCGCAGACCGCCGTCGAGGGCGCGGCGCAGCGTGCGGGCCGACACCTCGCCGCCGTCGAGCGACTCGACGGCCTGCCGCAGCACGGTGTACGCGATCCACGTGGTCTGCACGCCCGCGTCCGCCGGGTCGACCCGGTTGTCGCCGAACGCCTGCTCGCGGATGACCTTCCGCATCTGCGCCCACCGGGCGTCCGTCGTCGCCGGGTACCAGCCGGTGACGTACGCGCCCTCGTAGGGGCCGCTCGCGCCGCCGGTGCGGTCGATGAGCGACTGGTCGACGCTGCCGAGCACCGAGGAGATCCGTACCGGCGGATAGTCCTTCTTGGTGCGCCGGAACGAGTCGTAGAAGGTGTCGGTGCGTGCCCCGAGCGCGGCCGTCACACAGCCGTCGTCGGCGCCCGCGTCCCGCAGGGCCCGCTCGGCCTGCGGGGTGAGGTCGGTGCCGTCCTCGGGGGCCCGGATGTCCGAGACGGGCCGGTGGTGACCGTCGGCGAGGCCCTGGTTGAGCAGCTTGGGCAGCTCGTCGCCCGCCAGGGTGTCGGGGCGCACCAGGGAGACGCGGGCGCAGCGGCCGGCGAGCTGCCTGCCGTTGCCCGCCATGAGGGCCGGTTCGCCGCCGTTGACCGGGTAGGAGAGCGGGCTGCTGAACTCGTCGTCGGTGATGCCGTAGCCGCCGATGTAGGGGATGCCGGCGACCTCCAGCGGGCCGAGGAAGGACTGGCCGTGCTGGCTGTACGAGCCGACGACCGCCACCACGTCGTGGTCGACCGCCTCGCGCGCGCAGTCCGCGGCGCGCACCGGGTCGTTGTGGTCGTTGCAGGTGAGGACCTTCAGCTCGCGGCCGCCGAGGCCGCCGTGCGCGTTGACCCAGCGGGCGTAGGCCTGTGCCATGGCGGGGACGCCCGGTTTGTTGGTGGCCTTGGTCTTCTCGGGCGCCCAGGTCATGACGGTGATGGGGTCGTCCCCGGCACCCCCCGAGGTCCCGGGGATGACCCCGCAGCCGGATATCAGGGACGTGCACGCCGCCACTGCGGCCGCGGAGAGCACTGCGGTACGGGAGGGGCGGGGGAGGAGGGTGCGTCGCCAGCCGGTCATGTCCCTGCACGATTCCGGTGCGTGGCCAACCGTGGAGTGACGCGTTCTCAACGGACAGTGACATGAAGGTGAACGGGCGGGGTCCGGTTCGCGAGCGCGGAGTGGGAACGTACGATCCATGACCGTGCAAGGTTCGGAGAACTCTTCCCGTCGCGGCCGTCGCTCCAGCACCATGGGTGGCATGCCGACCAACGACATGCCGTGGTGGCGCTGGCGCAGCAACGTGCGCTCGGCGCTGCACATGCTCTCCGATCCGCACTTCCAGCGGGAGTGCTGGCTCGCGGGCCGCGAGGAGTACGGGGACGTGACCGACGCCGTGTACCGGCTCGTCGAGGACACCTGGCTCGACAACTGGTCCGCCGAGAAGTACGTGGGGACGATCTTCCGTGACCCGCAGGAGGCGGCCCTCGTCGACACGGCCGTGCTGCGCGTCCTGCGGATCATGCACGAGGTCGGGCCGGACGCCCTGGTCTCCGTGTACCTGGAGCACCCGGGCTGGCCCGAGGCGGTCCGCGCGGCCCGCGACGCGCACGTGCGCCTCGCGGCGGGCGACGGCGACGACCCGGACACCGAGCCGAAGACCCTCGAAGTGCTGCGGATCCTGACCCGGTCCGCCTGACCGGGCGGCGCGCCCCGCGACAGGTCCGACGGGCGGGACGATTGCCCCGCGGGGCGGCCGCTGTGGGAACCTTGGCCGCATGAACGAGCAGTCCCCGGCCCCCGCCGCCCCCGCTGAGCAGTACGTCCTCACCCTCTCCTGCCCCGACAAGCAGGGCATCGTGCACGCCGTGTCGAGCTACCTCTTCATGACCGGCTGCAACATCGAGGACAGCCAGCAGTTCGGCGACCACGACACCGGACTGTTCTTCATGCGGGTGCACTTCTCGGCGGAGGCGCCGGTGACCGTGGAGAAGCTGCGGGCGAGCTTCGCGGCGATCGGTGACTCCTTCCGCATGGACTGGCAGATCCACCGCGCCGACGACAGGATGCGGGTCGTGCTGCTCGTGTCGAAGTTCGGGCACTGCCTGAACGACCTGCTGTTCCGCTCGCGGATCGGCGCGCTGCCCGTGGAGATCGCCGCGGTCGTCTCCAACCACACGGACTTCGCCGAGCTCGTCTCCTCGTACGACATCCCCTTCCACCACATCCCGGTGACCAGGGACAACAAGGCACAGGCCGAGGCCCGCCTGCTCGATGTCGTACGCGAGGAGGAGGTCGAGCTGGTCGTCCTCGCCCGCTACATGCAGGTCCTCTCGGACGATCTGTGCAAGCAGCTCAGCGGGCGGATCATCAACATCCATCACTCCTTCCTGCCGAGCTTCAAGGGCGCGAAGCCCTACCACCAGGCGCACGCGCGCGGTGTGAAGCTGATCGGCGCCACCGCGCACTACGTGACGGCCGACCTCGACGAGGGGCCGATCATCGAGCAGGAGGTCGAGCGGGTCGGCCACGGCGTCACCCCCGACCAGCTGGTCGCGATGGGCCGCGACGTGGAGTGCCAGGCGCTGGCGCGCGCCGTGAAGTGGCACGCCGAGCGCCGCATCCTCCTCAACGGCCGCCGCACGGTCGTCTTCGCCTAGGGCCCTGTCCGGTCCGCTACATCCGGCTCAGCGAGGCCGCCGCGAACAGGACGTCACGGATCGCGTCGCGGTCCCCGTCCTGCCCCGCGGCCGCCTCCTCCGGCGAGACGTGGCCCGCGGCCAGCCGGCAGAACTCGACGCCGTCCAGCGCCACATGGGCCACCTCGTGCTCGCGCGACGTGGTGGCCGCGGGCGAGTCGAGCGGGATCAGCCACTCGCCGCCGCCGAGCCCCTCGATCTCCAGGCGCAGGCTGCGGCCCGGCCTGCCCGCCTCGACCAGGCGGCGGGCCGGTGTGGCGAGCCCGGTCCTGCGGCGCTCGGCGAGCGTGCCGGGCAGCATCCGGGCGGCGAGGTCGATCATGCGGTGGAGGTGCCGGGGCGAGGGCGGCTCGTAGGGGTAGTCCACGGCGTCCGCGATGTCGCCCGCGTGGATCCAGCACTCGAAGGCGCGGTCCACCATCGAGTCCCGCAGCGGCAGCTCGGCCGCCTGCCCGGGATCGGGTCCTTCCGCCGAGGGC
This sequence comes from Streptomyces sp. NPDC040622, assembly GCF_055593965.1. Taxonomy (NCBI): domain Bacteria; kingdom Bacillati; phylum Actinomycetota; class Actinomycetes; order Kitasatosporales; family Streptomycetaceae; genus Streptomyces; species Streptomyces sp. NPDC040622. Next base: position 272,193 of record NZ_JBVIXD010000006.1, read on the forward strand.
ACGGGTCCGTACGGCACGGGGAGCCGGCCCGAACCGCCGCCCGCGAACGACACCGTGCGGATCAGCTCGTGCGTCTGGTCGCGCCAGGGGTTGCGCACCGCGCGCGTGGGCGGGAAGTACGAGGCGTTCCAGTACGCCTCGGTGCGGTGGGCGGGGTCGCGCGGGACGCGCACGTCCCGGCCGAGCGGGTCGTCGAGGCCGAGGGCGAGCCCGACCATGCCGTCGACCGCGAGGAGGTGCGCGATGACCCCGGCGACGGTGGTCTTCCTGCTGACCGGGCCGTCCTCGTCGAACCAGCGCAGCCGCACCGGCGCGTGCCACTCCGCGTCGCCGATGTCCTTGAGGAGCGCGTCGAGGCGGGCGGTCTCCGCGTCGTACGGAACGGCCCACTCCGGCACGGGGATGCGGGGCGGGCGACGGCCGAGGCAGCTCTCCAGGACGCGGGTGCGCAGGCTCGGGTCGAGGTCCAGGGACTCCTCGGGGTGCAGCAGGCCGACGGCGTCGCGCAGCCGCAGCGCCTCGTCCGCGCAGGGGCCGCAGTCGCCGAGGTGTTCCTCGACGGCGGTGGCCTCCGCCGCGGAACAGGCGGAGAGCGCCCACGCACCGAGGAGGGATTTGAGGACGGGGTGCTCCAGGACGAGCGGATCGGGGGACGGGGAAGGGGCGGGCACGGGCAGGCCGGTGTCCTCCATGGAGGAGCGCGGCATCGGTATGCGCGGCACGATCGCGGCCGCCTGGTCCTCGCCGCGCTCGCCGCGCGCGTCCTGCGGGCGGCCGGTGTCCTCCGTACTGTCCGGACGGTCCGGCTCGTCGTGCGGCTCGGGGCGCTCGGAGGCGGTCACAGCGCGGTCCCGGGGCCGGCGGAGGGGGCGCCGTTGTCGTTGGCCGTGGACAGGAGCTGCAGGCCCAGGCGGAGCCTGCGCCGTGCCTCGTCCTCGGTGACGCCCAGGTCGGCGGCGGTCTGGCGGTAGTCGCGCCGCTGGAAGTACGCGAGCTCAAGGGCGGCCCGCAGCGGGGTGGGCATGGCCGTGACGATGTAGTCCGCGCGGGCGGCCGCGGAGGCGCGGCGGACCTTGCGCTCCAGATCCTCCGGGGTGCCCTCGCCGCCGCGCGCGAGGGCCTCGGCCTCGGTCTGGCGGAGTCTGCTGACGGCCTGTTGGTGGGCGAGGCCGGCGATCCAGGAGCGCAGCGGGCCCTGGCGGGGGTCGTACGCGCCGGGGTTCTCCCAGACGTGGCCGAAGACCTCGCGGGTGATGCGGTCGGCTGCGCTCTCGTCGCCCAGGACGCGGTGGGCCAGGCCGTGCACGAGCGAGGCGAACCGGTCGTACAGCTCGCCGAGCGCGGCGGCTTCCCCGTGCGCGAGCCGCTGTTGCATCCGGCGGTCCCAGCGCCGTGGCGCGTCCTTCGGCATGCGGCCCCCTCGTGCGCTTGCCTCGTTCTGACTGCGTGCTGTCTGCGTGCTGCCTCTGTGCTGCCTCTGTGCTGCCTCTGTGAACGGTACTTCGCGTGTCCGGCTCCCCCTCGAATGTAGTCGGGACCACCGACAACGCACCTCTGTTTGCGGCAAAGCGGGGCCTGGGGAGGAGCCCGGATGATATTGACGGTGGGTTGCTGGTGTTTCATGGGGGGAGTGGTGGGGCAGCCGAAGCTGAACGAAACGTAAGGACTGCTTCCGGATCACTCCGGAACCGCGGAACAGGTAGGTCGAGCGAGAGGCGTAGCGCGTGACGCTCAAGGTGACGGTGGGCGAGGAGGCCGGCTGGGCCGTGCTGTGCGTCTCCGGCGAAATGGACCTGCTGACCTCACCCGTGGTGCGCCAGCGCGTGCACGACGCCGTGGCCGACGGCCGCCGCCGCATCGTCCTCGACCTCTCCCAAGTGCTGTTCTGCGACTCCAGCGGCGTCGGCGTGCTGATCGCCACGCGGCGCCTCATCCGTTCCTTCCAGGGCCGGCTGCGGCTGATCCTGCCCGCGCAGGGCGCCGAGGACGGCTCGCACGTCAACCGGGTCCTCGCGGCCCTCGGCGTGCGCCGCCTCTTCGAGGTCTTCCCCGACGTGCCCGCGGCGCTGGACGAAGAGGCGACCCCGCTGTCGGCCTAGCAGTCGGCCGCCTGTCCGGCCCGCCTCGTCGAGAAGGTGGCCGGCCTCACCCCACGTGCCGTTTCGCCGCCGCCACGAAGGAGTTGATGGCGTCGCGCGAGACGCGGCGCCGCTCGGCGAGCACCCCGCGGTCGTCGGTCCTGTGCACGTCGGCGACCTGGTCGAGGGTCTCCCAGGCGAGCCGGACGAGTTCGTCGTCGCTGGTGAGCAGCTGCACCCGGAACAGTGCCTCCTGGGCCTCCGAGCGCAGCTCGTAGGAGCGGAAGCGGGTCTCCTCGCTCTCCGTGGTGCGGTTCTCCGCCCTGCTGAACCAGCGGTCGACCAGGACCCGCCGGTAGTTGACGAGCGCCCCCGCGTACGCGCAGTACGCGTCGATCCGTTCCTGCCGCAGCTTCTCGGCGCGGGTGAACCGCTCGGTCCGCTCGATCGACCTCCGCTGGAAGGAGTGGGTGACCCCCGCGCCCAGGAGGGTTCCCAACACCGCTATGAGACTCGCCGCAACCGCTTCCACGCGGAACGGTGCAGCACATCACCCGTGTGACACATCCTTGTCCCGGAATTCCCGCGGTCTTGACACAAGCATCGCTTTCCCGTCTCTGGGCAGTCGTCAGGACGTACGCTCGCAGCCGGGGAACCAGCCCCCGAGCACGTACCCAACCGCGGAAGTGAGGCGGCCCGAAGAACATGGACAGTGCCGAGTACGAGCGTAGGATCGCGGCCCGGTTCGCCACCTTCGACCAGGACGGCAACGGATACATCTCCCGTGAGGACTTCAGCACGGCGGCGGCCGCCCTGTGCACGGAGTTCGGGGCCACCGCGCGGTCCGAGAAGGGGCAGGCCCTCTACATCGGGGCCGAGGCGTTCTGGCAGGGCATGGCCGGGATCGCGGACCGCGACGGGGACCAGCGGATCACCCGGGACGAGTTCGTGGGCGGCGCGGTGAAGCGGCTGCGGGACAATCCCGACCGGTTCGCCGAGATCGCCCGCCCGTTCCTGCACGCGATGATCGGTGTCGCCGACGGCGACGCGGACGGCGCGGTGACGCCCGCCGAGGCGGGGCGCGCGCTCAAGGCGCTCGGTGTGCCCGAGGACGTCACCGCGGAGGTGGCCGCCGCCCTGGACGCGGACGGCGACGGCCGGGTCGCCGAGCAGGAGGTCGTGACGGCCTTCGCGCAGTACTTCACCGTCCCCGAGTAGGCCCGCTCAGCCGCTCAGCCGCTCAGCCCGAGAAGCGCTCCCGCAGCTTGTACTTGAGCACTTTGCGGAGCGTCTCGTTGCGGGGGAGCGCCTCGACCAGCTCCAGCTGTTCCGGCAGCTTGTAGGGGGAGAGGCCTTCCCCGCGCAGGTACGTGGTGAGGGCGTCCAGCGTCAGGACGCCGGTGCCCGCGCGCTGTTCCACGACCGCGCAGACCCGTTCGCCGCGCTCGGGGTCGGGCAGGCCGACGACGGCCGCCTCACCCACGGCCGGGTGCTGGTGGAGCAGGTCCTCGATCTCCTTGGCGGAGATGTTCTCGCCCTTGCGGATGATGATGTCCTTCGCCCGGCCCGTGAGGACCAGGTGGCCGCTCTCCTTGAGGTGGCCGAGGTCCCCGGTGATCAGGAACCCGTCGGCGTCGAAGACGGCCGCGCTCTGCGCCGCGTCCACGTAGCCCTGGCAGACGGCCTCCCCGCGCAGCCGTACCTCGCCGTCCGTGCCGGGCGGGAGCTGTTCGCCGTCCGCGTCCGTGATCCGGATCTCCATGCCCTCCGGGGGCCGCCCCTCGGTCGTCGCGAGGTTCTCCGCGGTGTCGTCGGGGGCCCCCATGGTGATCATCGGAACCTCGGTCATGCCGTACCCGTGGGTGAGCTGGCAGCCCATCTCGCGCACCACCGCGTGGTAGACCTCCGGCGGCTTGGGCGCGCCGCCGCCCGCGAGGAGGCGCAGGGTCGGTATGACCTTCCGGCCCGCGGGGAGTTGGCGCTGCTCGGTGAGGAACATCGAGTAGAACGCCGTCGAGCCGCCCGCCACGGTCACCCCGTGCCGCCGGTAGCCGTCCAGTGCGGCCGGCAGCGCGAAGTGCTCGAACATGACGGCGGGGAAGCCGTAGAGCAGCAGCATGACGGTGTAGTCGGGTCCGGCGATGTGTGCGAAGGGGAACGCCATCGAGCCGATGTCCGAGGCCTTCAGGTGCAGGGCGTGCGCCAGGCACGAGCCGCCCGCGATCAGTGAACGGTCCGTGTGCAGCACGCCCTTGGGGTCCGACGTGGTGCCGGACGTCCAGTAGATCCAGCGCACCGACGTGCCCTCGGCGGGCGGTGGCGGCAGGACGGCCGGGTCGCCGTCGGGCAGCACGTCGTACGCCTCGAAGACCTTGAAGTCGCCGCCCGCGCCGAGCCGGGCCGCCATCTCGGTGTGGTCGAAGCCGCGCCAGACGCCGGGCACCGCGAAGAACTCCGCCTTCGACTCCCGCAGCGCGAAGCCGACTTCGCGTTCGCGGTGGAAGGGGATGACCGGTGACTGCACGGCGCCGATGCGGGCGAGCGCGAAGGAGAGCAGGGCCGTCTCGATGCGGGTGGGCAGCTGCCAGGCGACGACCGTGCCGGGCCGCACGCCCATGTCGTACAGCCCGGCGGCGACCCGCTCGGCGCGCTCGCGCAGCGCCCCGAAGGTGAGCGTGCGGTCGTCGGCGGCGTCGGCGGCGGCCTGGAGGAGGACGGGCCCGTCGGGGGTGAGGTCGGCGCGGCGCGCGATCAGCTCCCAGAGTGTGCGGGACTCGCCCAGTTGGTACGCGGTCTCGTTCCGAGCGGTCCTCATGCGGTCCCCTCCCGGTGTCACGGCCGGGACGCGTCCGGTGGCAGGAGTGCGCCCCCACGGCCGAAACTGACGGATAGTCAGATCGTGCGGAGAGCGTAAGCCCCGGCGCCTTGTCGGTCCAGGGGTGCGGGGCTAGCCTGCTGCTGACGGTTCGTCAGATCTGGCTCGGCTGGACGGCCGCAGGGACACATGACCGACCTGGAGGCGTAGGAGCCGCATGGACCTCACGTACACCCCCGAGGAGGAGGACTTCCGGGCCGGGCTGCGCGACTGGCTCGCCGCCGCCCTCCCGAAGCTCCCCGCCAAGCCCTCGCCCCAGGACTGGCCCGGCCGCCGCGCCTACGACACCGCGTGGCAGCGCATGCTCCACGACGCGGGCTACGGAGAGGTCCACTGGGACGCCTCCCCGACCCAGCGGCTCATCTTCCTGGAGGAGACGGAGAAGGCGGGCGCCCCCTACGTGGGTGCCAACTTCGTGGGCCTGCTCCACGCCGGCCCGACCATCGCCTCCCAGGGCACCCCCGAACAGCGCGAACGGTGGCTGCCGCCCGTCCTGCGCGGCGACGACGTCTGGTGCCAGGGCTTCAGCGAGCCCGACGCCGGATCCGACCTCGCCTCGCTGCGCACGCGCGCGTGGCGCGACGGCGACCACTACGTGGTGAGCGGGTCCAAGATCTGGACCTCCCACGCCGAGGTCGCCGACTGGTGCGAGCTCCTGGTGCGCACGACCCCCGTCAGCGAGGCGGTGCCCAAGCACCGGGGCATCACCTGGCTCGCGATGCCCATGGACGCCCCCGGGATCACCGTGCGGCCGCTGCGCACCCTCGCCGGCTCCACGGAGTTCGCGGAGATGTTCCTCGACGAGGTGCGGATACCGCTGGCCAACCGCGTCGGGGACGAGAACGACGGGTGGCGCGTCACGATGGTCACGCTGTCGTACGAGCGGGGCACCGCCTTCGTGGGGGAGGTGGTGGCCTGCCGGCGCGTCCTTGGCGAGCTGGCCCGCGAGGCCCGCGCGAGCGGCCGCTGGGACGACCCGGCGCTGCGGCGCAGGCTCGGACGCCTCAGCGCCGAGTTCTCCGCGCTCTGGCGCCTCACCCAGTGGAACGTCAGCGAGGCGCAGCGCACGGGCGGGGTGCCGGGGGTCGGCGGCTCGGTCTTCAAGCTGCGCTACTCCCACGCCCGCCAGGAGCTGTACGACGCCGCGGCCGAGGTCCTGGGCCCCGCCGCCCTCGACCTCTCCCACGCCTGGGTGCTCGACCGCCTCTCCTCGCTCTCGTACACGATCGCCGCGGGCACCTCGCAGATCCAGCAGAACATCGTGGCCGAGCGGATTCTCGGCCTCCCGAAGGGGCGGTGAGGATCCGATGGACTTCCACATCACGGACGATCAGCGGGCGTTGAAGGACGGCATGCGCCGGCTCCTGGCGGGGCGGTTCTCCCTGCGGGACGCCACGGACCGCATCGACCGGGCGCTGTGGCGCGAGCTCGGCGACGCGGGCTTCTTCTCGCTCGCCCTGCCCGAGGCGGCGGGCGGGGTCGGACTGGGCCTCCCGGAAGCCGTGTTGGTCTTCGAGGAGGCGGGACGCGCCCTGCTGCCGGGGCCGGCGGTGGCGTCCTTCCTGGCCGCCGGGATCGTCCCCGGCGCCGCCTCCGGGGACGTCGTGGTGACCGCCGTCGACGGCACGCTCGTGCCGTGGCTCGACGAGGCGGACGCGGTGCAGGGCGACGCGACGGGCGCCGTGCCGCTGCGGTCCCTCGACCCGCTCACCCCGCTGCACCGGGTGCCCGACGCGGGGAGCCTCGCCCAAGGAGCCCTCCTCTATGCGGCCGAACAGCTCGGCAGCGCCGCCCGTACCTGTGAGAGCGCCGTCCAACACGCCCGGGATCGCGAACAGTTCGGGCAGCCGATCGGGGCGTTCCAGGCCGTCAAGCACCTCTGCGCGCAGATGCTCGTGCGGGCCGAGCTCGCCCGTAGCGCTGTGTATGCGGCGGCTGTCACCGGGGACCCGCTCGACGCCTGCGCCGCCAAGCTCCTGGCCGACGACGCGGCCGTGCGCAACGCGCGCGACTGCCTCCAGGTGCACGGCGGCATGGGGTTCACCTGGGAGTCCGACGTCCACCTGCATCTCAAGCGGGCCTGGGTGCGGGCCGAGCTGGGGCGGACGGCGCGGGACGCCGAGGAGGAGCTGGCCGCGGCGCTCTGAGGGTGGTTCCAGGACATTGGGCTGTCCGAAATAAGGGATTTTGTGGCGTTTGACTCTGTTGTTTCACAGGTCGCCCCGGCCGCCCGAAGACTACTCAGCGTCGATATCGGGTTGTGTCCTAGGCGTGACTCGTCACGGCATGGAGTCGGTGTCCGGCTCGGGTACCTTGTGTGGGATGCGAGTGGTTCAGAGGCCGAGCCATGCCGGTGTTGCCCATGAGGCGGCGCCGGACCCGGCGATGCGCGCCGCTCGCAGTACAGGGCGGTGCTCTGCCGCCGCCTGTTCGACCCCCTGCGGTGCGCGTCGCACAGTATGCAGCACGCGTACTCCTTCGCGCTGGAATATGCCCGAAGCGCTTGTTGGGGTGACTGAACGTCAATCATGCTGTCTCCCAAGGGGATCACGTTCCGTGACCCTGTGGAGTCGCGAGGCGATGTGTCCGCCGGTTCGGATGGTGTGAGCGGTGCAGGTGCTTCAAGTTCAGCTGGAGGTCGGGGCCGACCCCGCGGAGGTGGGGCGGGCCAGGCGATGGGCCCGTTCACGGCTCGCGGGCTCGGGGATAGAGGCCGACGAGCCGGTTGCCGAGACGCTGATCCTGCTGATCTCGGAACTCGTGACCAACGCCGTTGTGCACACCGGCTGTCCGGCCGTGCTGCGCATGCTGCTCCCCGGCGTCCCCGCCGACGCGCCGGGGACGGTCCGGGTCGAGGTGGCCGACAGCAGCGCCCGTCCGCCCGCGCAGCGGCATGCCGAGGGCGACGACACCAACGGCCGCGGCCTGGAGCTCGTCGACGGCCTCGCGGACCGCTGGGGCTGGCAGCCCGAGGGTGCGGGCAAGAGCATCTGGTGCGAGGTCGACCGGTGCGACTCCGGCGTCGCCCCGGTGGCCTTCGAGGGCACGACCCACGACGGCGCGGCCTACGACAGGGCCGCGTACGACCCGGACGCGTACGACAGGGACGCGTGCGACAGGGACAGGTACGACAAGGCCGCCTATGGCGGCGTGACGGCCTGCGGCGGGCCGGTCTACGACGGCAGGGTCCACGACGTACGGCCCCGCGGCGTGACGGCCTGCGACGGGGCGGCCTACGACGGCGCGGGCGCCGGCCGGACGTTCCACGACGGGGTGGCCTACGGCGACATGGACATCGCGTACGAGGCGGTCTGAACGGCGGGTCGCGGGCCGGCCCGCGAGGGTGTGGGCCCACGCGCCTGCGCAGCCACAGCCCCTGAGCCCGTATGCGCCGTCGCGTGCCCCGATGCGCACGCCCGTGCGCGGGTGGGGCAAACCGCGCATAGCTCCTTAATCACCGAGTGGGTGTTGACGTACCGTGTCCGATTGATCACGCTTGTGTGCAGCGATTCGCCGCGAGGGGACGTCGAGGGTGCTCGGTGACGGAGGTCCTTGACGAGGTGTGGGTCGCGAGTTCGGCGCCAGTCCCTTCGTGGCCGCACGGGACAGGGCCAAGCGCCGGAGCCGGACGGCGGCGTGCGCGGCGGCGTGCTCGGGGCGAATGCCGACGCGCCGCCGTCCGGAGTGCGCCGTCCGCGACCGCCGCGGCGCCTGCGCCACCTACAGCACGGCGACCGGCGCCACCGGTGTGCCCGTCCCGCCGATGAACGGCTCCGGCATCGCCGAGAGCAGGAACGAGAAGCGCGAAACTTCTGCACAGGCTGTGGACAACTTTTCCAGATTCCAGTTCTGGCCCTGCAGCATCCCCATCTCGACCAGATGCAGCGCGTGCACGGGCAGCCACAGGTTCTCGATCTCCGGCGGGAAGATCTCGAAGGTCAGGGTGTCGTTCGCGACCGCCGCCACGTCCCGCGCGTGGAACCACTCGGGCGTGCGCAGGGAGAGGCCCGGCGACGGATAGGCGTACGCGTGTTTGTCGCCCGCCAGGTAGACCTGGAGCTGGCCCGTGCGGACGAGCACGATGTCGCCCGCCCGGACCGTGAGGCCCCCGAACTCCGCCGCCTCGTCCAGGTCTTCGGGCGTCACCACGTGATCGCCGGGCAGCCGGTCGAGGCCCTTGGCGCGCGCCACGTCCAGGAGGACGCCACGCGAGACGACGTGAGGAGCCTTGTCGATGCCGCTGAACCGCGCGCCCGTGTGGGCCGTGATGCTGTCCGCGGGGCGGCCGTTGTAGATCTTCCCCGAGTGGGACACGTGCGTGAGGGCGTCCCAGTGGGTCGCCGTCTGCAGGCCCATCGTCACCGCGTCGTCGCTGGTGGCGACCGTGCCGGGGCCGAACAGCTCGTGATTGATCTGCACCATGGTGTGCAGCGGGTTCACCCGGCCCGGGATCATGCCCGTCTGGACGCCGTCCTCCTGCAGCGGCAGCGCGAGCGGGACGCGGCGCCCGGTCCGCACCTCGGCGGCGGCCGCCCGTACCACCTCGTCGGTGATCAGGTGGAGCGTGCCGGTCTCGTCGTCGGCGCCCCAACGGCCCCAGTTGTTCACGCGTTTGGCGATGTCGTGGAACTCGGGGGGCAGGGCGGCGGGTGCGGGGGCGTCCGCAGGGCCGGTGGTCGCGTCCGAGTCTGACATGAGTCCTCCGCGGGGCTTGTCTTCCGGTGTCTGACGGGTCATAGAATCTAACGGTCCGTCAGAAACCGCGGGAAGGGGCCGGACGTGGGGAACTTCTTGGCAGGCAAGGTGGTGGCCGTGACCGGCGCCGGGCGGGGCATCGGCAGGGCCGTCGCGCTGGCCGCGGCGGCCGAGGGGGCGAAGGTCGTCGTCAACGACTACGGCGTCTCCATGGAGGGCGGCGAGCCGACCAGCGAGATAGCCGACGCCGTGGTCAAGGAGATCCAGGCCGCGGGCGGCGAGGCCGTCGCCGTCGCGGACGACATCTCGACCATGTCCGGCGGCCGGCGGATCGTCGACGTCGCGCTCGCCGAGTACGGGCGGATCGACGGAGTGGTGTGCGTCGCGGGGATCCTCCGCGAACGGATGCTGTTCAACATGTCCGAGGAGGAGTGGGACCCCGTCGTCGCCACTCACCTGAAGGGCACGTTCACCGTCTTCCGGGCCGCGTCCGCGGTGATGCGCAAGCAGGGCTCGGGCACGCTCATCGGCTTCACCAGCGGCAACCACCAGGGGTCCGTCGCACAGGCCAACTACAGCGCCGCGAAGGGCGGGATCATCTCGCTGGTGCGCAGCGCGGCGCTGGGCCTGCACAAGTACGGGGTCACCGCCAACGCGGTCGCGCCCGTCGCCCGGACGAGGATGTCGGCGAACGTCCCGATGGAGCTGAAGGAGATCGGCGAGCCCGAGGACGTCGCCGCGCTCGTCGTCTACCTGCTGAGCGAGCGGGCGCGCGAGGAGAAGATCACCGGGCAGGTCTACACGATCGCGGGACCCAAGATCGCCGTGTGGGCCCAGCCGCGCGAGCTGCGTGCCGGGTACGCGGACGGGGCGTGGACCCCCGAGAAGATCGCCGACTTCCTGCCGGGGACCGTGGGGACCGACCCGATGCCGATGCTGGCCCAGCTGGAGGCGATGGCGAGGGCGGCGGCCGGTCGAGAACGGCCGAACGCGTAGGCGGGGGCGCGGCGGTGGATTTCGGTTTCGGACCCGAGGACGAGGCGTTTCGCGCGAAGGCGCGGGCGTGGCTCGCCGAGCACCTCACCGGTGAGTTCGCCGGGGCGGTCGGGCGGGGCGGGCCCGGGAGCGAGCACGAGGGTGGGGTGGAACGGCGCGCCTGGGAAAGGGAGTTGGGGCGGGGCGGGTGGATCGGGCTCGGGTGGGGCGGGGGGAGTGGGCCTGGACGGGAGGGGGACGGTGGGCTCGGCCGGGACGGGGGCAGTGGGCATGGGCGGGACGGAGGCGGGGGTGGCTCCGGGGTTGGGGTCTACGGGAATCGGCGGGCCACGCTGACCCAGCAGGTCGTCTGGGCCGAGGAGTACGCGCGGGCCAAGGCGCCAGGGCGGTACGGGCACATCGGGGAGAACCTCCTCGCGCCGACGCTCCTCGCGTACGGGAGCCAGGAGCAGCGGGACGAGTTCCTGCCGTCGATCGCGCGGGGCGAGACGCTGTGGTGCCAGGGGTACAGCGAGCCCGGGGCCGGCTCCGACCTCGCGGGGGTGCGGACGCGGGCCGAGCGGGACGGGGCGGACTTCCGCGTCACCGGGCAGAAGATCTGGACCTCGTTGGCCCATGAGGCGGACTGGTGCTTCGTGCTGGCTCGGACGGGGACGGGGACGGGGGCGGCGGCGGAGGCGAAGGCGGGGCGTGGGCATCTCGGGCTTTCCTTTCTGCTGGTGCCCATGGACCAGCCCGGCGTCGAGGTCAGGCCCATTCGGCAGCTGACCGGGACCAGTGAGTTCAACGAGGTCTTCTTCGACGGTGCACGCGCGCGTGCCGCGCACGTCGTGGGCGGCGTCGGGAACGGGTGGCGGGTCGCCATGGGGCTCCTCGGGTTCGAGCGGGGCGTCTCCACGCTGGTCCAGCAGATCGGCTTCGCGGAGGAGCTCGCGGAGGTCGTCCGTGAGGCGCTGGACCGTGGCGCCGTGGAGGACCCGGTGGTGCGGGAGCGGATCGTGCGGCAGTGGGCCGAGCTGCGGGTCATGCGGTGGAACGCGCTGCGCACGTTGGGGAGTTCGGGCGGCGGTGCCGGGGGCGACGATGGGGGTGGCAGGGGCGGCGGCAGTGGTGAAGGTGGCGTTGCGCGCTCCGGGGCGCCCAGTGTCGCCAAGCTGCTGTGGGGGCGGTGGCACCAGCGGCTCGGGGAGCTGGCCATGGCGGTGCGGGGGGCGTCCGCCGCGGCGGGGCCCGTGGACTGGCGGCCCGACGCGCCGTACGAGCTCGATCCCCTGCAGCGGCTCCATCTCTTCAGCCGTGCCGACACCATCTACGGCGGCTCGGACGAAGTGCAGCGGAACATCATCGCCGAGCGCGTGCTCGGTCTGCCGAGAGAGGCCAGGGGGCCTCGGTGAGGGGTGTGCGGGATGAGGGGCGTTGTCTTCGACGGGACGCGGGCCGAGGTCGTGGACGATCTGGAGGTACGTGATCCGGGGCCGGGGGAGGTCCTCGTCGCGATCGCCGCGGCCGGGCTCTGCCACAGCGATCTCTCGGTGATCGACGGGACCATTCCGTTTCCGCCTCCGGTCGTGCTCGGGCACGAGGGGGCCGGGGTCGTCGAGGCGGTCGGCCCCGGGGTCGCGCACGTGGCGCCCGGAGACCATGTGGCGCTCTCCACCATCGCCAACTGCGGGGCGTGCGCGGAGTGCCACCGGGGGCGGCCGACCATGTGCCGCAAGGCCATCGGGATGCCGGACCAGCCGTTCTCGCGGGGCGGCAAGCCGGTGTACCAGTTCGCGGCGAACTCCGCCTTCGCGGAACGCACGATCGTCAAGGCCGTGCAGGCCGTGAAGATCGCGGACGACATTCCGCTCACCTCGGCGGCGCTCATCGGGTGCGCGGTCGTGACGGGTGTGGGCGCCGCGCTGAACCGGGCCAAGGTCGACCGGGGGGACTCGGTCGTCGTCATCGGTACCGGCGGGATCGGGCTCAACGTGCTGCAGGGCGCGCGGATCGCGGGCGCGACGACGATCGTCGCCGTCGACGCGAATCCGGCGAAGGAGGCGGTGGCGCGGCAGTTCGGGGCGACGCACTTCCTTCGGTCGACGGAAGGCGTGCGGGATGTCCTGCCCCAGGGGGCCGACCACGCCTTCGAGTGTGTGGGGCGGGTGGAGCTCGTACGGGAGGCGGTGGATCTGCTGGACCGGCACGGGCAGGCGGTGCTGCTCGGGATGCCGGCGGCATCGGCGGAGGCGTCGTTCGTGGTGGCGTCGATGTTCCTGGACAAGTCGATCCTGGGCTGCAGGTACGGGAGTTCGCGCCCGCAGCGGGATTTCGCGCTGTACGCGGAGCTGTACCGGGGTGGACGTCTGCTCCTGGACGAGCTGGTGACGGCGACGTATCCGGTGGAGGACTTCGCGAAGGCGGTGGGGGATGCGGGGGCGGGGAGGGTGGCTCGGGGGGTGTTGACGTTCTGAGGTGTCTGGCCCCTGGGCCCTGAGCGGTTTGGGGTGGGGTGGAGTGGGGCGGGTGGGGTGTGTTCGTCTTTCGGGTGCGGGTGTGGTGTGGCTTGTCGCGCAGTTCCCCGCGCCCCTGGGGTTCGTCTGTGGGGCGGGGTCGCGGGGGTATGTACGTACTCGCTATCCCTGCGCCACGCTGCACGAACAAAGACGCCATTGTTTCCTCGGTGCTCCGTGCGCACATACCCCCGCGCCCCCTCCGGCCGGTTGGGTGGGTGCCGGCCGGTGGGGGTCAGGGGCTCACATGGCGGGGGCGATGGCGCGGCTGCCGGCGGATCGCTCGCGGCGGAGGTCTCGTGCTGCCAGGGCGATCATCACGGCGGGGATGAGGATGTCGTTGGCCAGGATGCCGCCCGTGTTTCCTGCGGCGTGGTCGCCGTGGGCGAACCACTGGTAGACGTGTCCGATCGTCGCTCCCCACAGGAACGCGGCGGCCGCGAGCCCGCTCGTGAGGCGTTCACGGGGTGACGCGGACGCGCCGCGGAAGCCCAGCAGGGCGAAACCGAGGTTGGCGAAGGCGATCTCGAACTGGAACGGCGAGTGGGCGAAGCCGATGGCGTCGGCCATGCCGTCCGGGAACACGAGGAACGTGAGCGTAATCCACAGGCTTCCGATGCCGAGGGCGCCGACGGACCACCAGCGCTGCCAGATCTCCGCCGAGGGCCTGCCGGGATTGCGGCGGCAGCTCAGCTGCGCCCCGAGGGCGGGCACGAGGAGGAAGAGGAGCGGGAACGTGGTCTGAACCGCGTACGGGAGAGTGTCCATGCATCGAGTGTTGCATGGTTAATATTAACCACGCAAGTGTCCGGTAGAGTGGGCGCATGGATGAAGGACTGGCAGAGCTTCTGCACCGCGTGGTCATGCTGATGGGTGAGGCGGCCCGGCGCCGCGCCGGCCCCGAACAGCGTCTCTCTCCAAGTCAGTTGCGACTGCTCGGCACCCTTGAGGAGATCCAGCCCGCCACTCAGCACCAGCTCGCCGAGGCGCTGAACCTGTCCGACCCGGCCATCAGCCGCGCGCTGCGCCCGCTGGAGGCGGAGGGGCACGTGACGGTCAGCGTCGACCCCGCACACCGGCGCCGGCGCCTGGTCTCCCTCACCTCGATGGGCCAGGCCACCTTCCTCGCCGAGGGAAAGCCCCTGGAGGAAGAACTCCGCGCGGCCCTCCTGAAGGCCGGCTTCCCCTACGAGCGCTACCTGGCAGACACGCTCCGGCTGGCCGCCCTGCTGGCCCCCACGGAACCCCGCCGCGGATCCGCCTCCCCCAACGAACAAACGTGACACCGGAGCGACCGCCGGGGGAGGGGGAGGGGGGCGGTTGCTCTTGGGGGGGGTGGGGAACTGTGCGATCAGCCACGACGGCCGCGCAGCCGAATGCGCTCCGTCTCGTGCAGCGGCGGGTGGTTGTCTTTGGGGGGTGCGGGGGACTGCGATCAGCCATGACGGCCGCGCAGTCGAACACGCTCCGTCCCGTGGAACGGCGGGTGGTTGTCTTTGGGGGCGCGGGGAACTGCGCGACAAGCCACGACGGACCCGCACCCGCCCACGCGGAATCCCCCCCACCCACCCCACACCGCCCAAGGCCAGGGGCCAGTAACGTCGGCGCATGACCTATCGCGAAGTCGCCTCCGCGGAGGTCGCCCGGTGGAGTACCGTCGCCGTGGGGGCGAGGCTCCCCGTCGCCGCCGCCCCCCTCGCCCTCGTGTTCCTCGTCCGCGAGCGGCCCGGCGGCTACGCCCTGGGTGCCCTGCTCGCCGCCGTCTACGTCGTGGGCGAGATCGTCGGCGCCCCCCTGCTCGGCATGCGGATGCGCCCGGAGCGCGCCCGGCCGCAGCTGGCCGCGGGGCTCGCCGTGGGCGCGCTCGCGTTCACGGCGCTCGGCGCCCTGCCGGACGCCCCCACCGCGGTCCTGGGAGTCCTCGCCTTCGTCGCGGGCGCCGCCCCCGCCGCCGCGCCGGGCGGGCTGCGCGCGCTGTTGACCGGCCTCGTGCCGGATCGGGCCGTCGCCCAGGCCCTTGCCGTCGAGTCGATGCTGACCTTCGTCATCTGGGCGATCGCGCCCGCCGCAGTGACGGGCCTCGCGCTGGGAGTGTCGGCGCATGTGCCGCTGCTGCTGACGGGGGCGTTGATGGCGGCCTCGGTCGCGGGGCTGTGGATGCTGCCCGCGGGGTGGGAGTCCGACGCGGACGACCGCGGCGGTGAGTCCATGGCGCGGATCCTCGTGCGGGCCTGGCCGGTCTTCGTGACGGGCGCGGCCAGCCTGTCGATGCTCGCCCTCGCCGAGCTGGTGCTGCCCGCACTGCTCGAACAGCGGGGCACGGGGGTCGGCTGGGCGGGGCCCCTGCTCGCGGGGCTCGCGGTCGGGTCGGCCGTGGGGTCGTTCGTCTACGGGCTGCGGTCCTGGCCGGGACGGCTGCGTACCCAGAGCATGGTGTTGATGTTCGGCGTCACCGGCTGCCTGGCCCTCGTGGCCGTACTGCCCGGCGTGGGCTGGCTGTTCGCCGTCCTGGCCGTCGCCGGGGTGCTGCAGGCCGGTGCCATGCTCACCCGGAACCTCTCGTTGCGCGAGATCCTGCCGCCGAGCGCCCTCGCCGCGGGCTACTCCGTGATGTACGCGTGCGTGGGCGCCGGTTACGCGGCCAGCGGGTCGCTCGCCGGAGCGCTGATGAGTGTCGTGTCGCCGTCGACCGCGCTGCTCGCGGGCGTCGGGCTCGGCGTCGTGCTGACCGTGATCGGTGTGCTGGGGGAGGTGCGGCCCCCGGCGCGGGACTGCGCGGCCCCCCGCTCAGGCGGTGACGTCGCGGAACGTGCGGCGGTACGTGGTGGGGGTGACCCCGAGCGCAGCCTGTAGGTGCTGCCGCATCGACTGCGCCGTGCCGAAGCCCGCGTCCCGCGCCACCTGGTCGACGGAGAGGCCGGTCGACTCCAGGAGGTGCCTGGCCCGCTCCACGCGCTGCTGCGTCAGCCACTGGCCGGGGCTGATCCCGACCTCCTCACGGAACCTGCGGGTGAACGTGCGGACCGACATCGCCTCCTGCTCCGCCATGTCGCGCAGCTGCAACGGCTGGTCGAGCCGGCCGAGCGCCCAGGCCCTCGCGGAACGCGTCGTCGCCAACTGCGGTTCGGGCAGCGGGCGCTGGATGTACTGCGCCTGGCCGCCGTCGCGGTGGGGCGGTACGACGGTGCGGCGGGCCACCTCGTTGGCGATCGCGGTGCCGTGGTCCCTGCGTACGACGTGGAGGCAGAGGTCGATGCCCGCGGCCACGCCCGCCGACGTCAGGATGTCGCCGTCGTCGATGAACAGCACGTCCGCGTCCACCTCGACCCGGGGGAACAGCTGCTGGAAGTGCTCGGCCGACGACCAGTGCGTCGTCGCGGGGCGGCCGTCCAGGAGGCCCGCCGCGGCCAGGACGTACCCGCCCGTGCAGATGGCGACCAGGCGGGTGCCCGGTCGGATGTGGGCGAGGGCCGCCGCGAGCTCTCCGGTGAGGCGGCCCTCCTCGTGCACCGGGCCCAGCTCGTACGAGGCCGGGATCACGACCGTGTCCGCGGTGGCCAGCGTCTCGGGGCCGTGTTCGACGAGGATCGCGAAGTCGGCGTCGGTGCGGACCGGGCCCGGCGCGCGGACCGAGCAGGTCACCACCTCGTACAGCGGTCGCAGCTCCGGGGTGCGCGCGCCCTTGAAGATCCGCTGGGGGATGCCCAGTTCGAAGGGGATCACGCCGTCCAGGGCCAGGACGACGACGCGGTGCCGGGCGGGGGCGGGCTCCTGCGCGGTAGTCGCGGTGGTGGGTGTGGCTGGTGCGGGCTCTCGTGCGGCGCGGAAGGACATGGCCCGATCCTAGCGAATGCTGTCCCTCGGGCCACTCGTTCGGGACGGACCGCTTCCCGATGCTGGATGACGTGACCCAGACAACCGAGACGCCCGCGCGGAGCGCCCCGCCGAGCGCGCCCAGGCGCCGCACTCCCCGTATCCACCGTGCGTGGTTCGTCGCCGCCGTCACGTTCGTGACGATCATCGGCGCCGCCGCGTTCCGCTCCCTGCCCGGCCTGCTCTTCGACCCGCTGAACGAGGACTTCGGCTGGTCGCGCGGCACCGTCGGCCTCGCCGTCTCCGTCAACCTCGCCCTCTACGGCCTGACCGCGCCCTTCGCCGCCGCCCTCATGGACCGTTTCGGCATCCGCAAGGTCGTCGCGGTCGCCCTCGTCGTGATCGCCTGCGGCTCCGGCCTGACCGTGTGGATGAACTCCGCCTGGCAGCTGCTGCTCTGCTGGGGCCTGCTCGTCGGCCTCGGCTCGGGCTCGATGGCGCTCGCCTTCGCCGCCACCGTCACCAACCGCTGGTTCACCGAGCGGCGCGGCCTGGTCACCGGCGTCCTCACCGCCGCGTCCGCGTCCGGGCAGTTGATCTTCCTGCCGCTCCTCTCCTGGATCGTCGACTCGTACCGGTGGCGGCCCGCCGCCGTGACCGTCGCGCTCGCCGCCCTCGCGGTCGTCCCCTTCGTCTGGCTGCTGCTGCGGGACCACCCGGCCGACGTGGGCCTGAAGCCGTACGGGTCCAAGGAGTTCGTGCCGAAGCCCCCGCCCGTTCCCGGCGCGGCCCGGCGCGCGGTCACGGTGCTCGTCAAGGCCGCCCGCACCGGACCCTTCTGGCTGCTCGCGGGCAGCTTCGCCATCTGCGGGGCCTCCACCAACGGGCTCATCCAGACCCACTTCGTGCCCGCCGCCACGCACGACCACCACATGCCCGTCCAGGCCGCCGCCTCACTGCTCGCCGTCATCGGGATCTTCGACGTCGCCGGGACCATCGCGTCGGGCTGGCTCACGGACCGCTTCGACGCCAGGCGCCTGCTCGCCGTCTACTACGCGCTGCGCGGTGTCTCGCTGCTCTTCCTGCCGCTCGTCCTCGCACCGGCCGTCCACCCGCCGATGATCTTCTTCATCGTCTTCTACGGCCTGGACTGGGTGGCCACCGTCCCGCCGACCCTCGCCCTCTGCCGCGAGCAGTACGGCGACGACAGCGCGATCGTTTTCGGCTGGGTGCTGGCCTCGCACCAACTGGGCGCCGCCGTCGTCGCGTTCCTCGGTGGCGTGGTGCGGGACACCTTCGGCTCGTACGACGTGATCTGGTACGCCTCCGGGGCGCTGTGCGCGGCGGCGGCGCTGATGGCCCTGGTGATCCGGCGACGCGAGCCGGCGCCCGTCGCGGTCCTCGGCGGGTGAGGCGGCGCGCTCTCCTCAGCGGGTGAGGCGGCCGAACTTTCCCCGGTGGAACAGGAGCGGGTCGGCGTCGCCCTCGGACGTGCCGAGGGCGTCCACCCGGCCCACCACGATGAGGTGGTCGCCGCCCGTGTGCACGGCCTGGACCGTGCAGTCGATCCAGGCGGGCGCGCCCGCCAGCCGAGGCGAGCCGGAGACCGGTGCCGCGTCGTACACCACCCCGGCGAACTTGTCGGCGCCGCTGACCGCGAAGCCGCGGCACAGGTCGCCCTGGCCGGCGCCGAGGACGTTCACGCAGAAGACGCCCGCGCGCGCGATGCGCGGCCACGTCGTCGACGTACGCGCCACCATGAAGGAGACCAGCGGCGGGTCCAGGGAGAGCGACGAGAAGGACTGGCAGGCGAAGCCCGCGGGGCCGTCGGGCCCGGTCCCGGCTCCTGCCCCTGCTCCTGCTCCTGCGGGCGGGGCCGTGATCACGGTGACGCCCGTCGCGAAGTTGCCGAGGACCCTGCGGAACTCCTCGCGGTCCAGCGGCGCCCGCTCGTCGTCGCCGACCGCACGCAGCTGAGGGCGCGGTAGAGCCTCGACCGGGCCCGTGGTGGTGCTGGCCCCGACCGACCTGAGGTATCGGACGACGGTGGCCGCCATCCCTGCGTGTCCCATCACATCGCCCATTGAAGCTGACGGGGCGTCAGATGTGAAGGGTGTGGCCGGAACGCTTCGGCCCCAGGCGTATCTTCAACCCCATGAAGTGGGGGAATACGCGGCTGACCTGGGACGAAGTCAGTGTGCGGGCTGCCTCGGCGGCCTGCGCGGCACAGTTGCCGGTGGCCGGGGTGCTCGCATTCCTGCTCACACTCGACGACGACAGCCGTGGCTCAGGCGGCGGCCCCGCCATCGGCCTGGCCTGCGCGATCGTCTTCGCGCCGGTGCTGCTGCCGCTCCTCGGCCTGGTGCACTCCTCCGTGCTCACGCTCCCGGCCTGCTGGCTCGGCCGCTGGTCCGCCGCACGCGTGGGGCGCGGCCCGGAGTGGGCTTGGTCGCTCGGCTGCCTGCTGCCGGCCGGTGCCGCGTGGGCGGCGTTCTTCGCGGCGCTCGGAGCCTCGTTCCCCGGGCCCGCGCTGTGGATCGCGGCGAGCGGAGTGATCCCCGTGCTGAGCGTCGCGTACTGCCGTCGGCGCGAGCAACGCCTCGGCAGGCCGCTGCGCAAGGTCTGGATCCTCTCCGGGCTCGTCTCCGTCGGCCTGTGCGTGGTCGTCCTCGCGGGGGCCGTCCTGGCCACGCTGGCCGGGCTCCTCGACGAGTACGAGCCGCCGGAGCCGTCCGCCCGGCAGCTGGTCGGGGTCTGGCACGGCAGCGTGGAGCTGCGGCTGCTGGAGGACGGCCGTGCCGAGGTGGGTGGTTGTGGGGGTGGAAGCGGGCGTGGGGCCGGGTCGCGGTTCGTGGGGACGTGGACGGTCGGTGTCGACGCCGCCTTGGACCGGCCCGCTGTGGTGGTCGACGGGGCCGCGGCGGGAGACGGCGACGCGGATGACGGGGGCCGGGTGGGGTGCGGGGCGCACCGGACGTGGATCATCGGGGGGACGGAGGACGACCTCGAACTCTTCGTGACCGTCGGGGACCCGGACGACCCTGAGATCGAGATCCTGCGCAGGGCGGACTGAGGGGAGGGGCCCGGAGGAGGCCGGAGGGGGCCGGAGGGGGCCGAGGCCGGAAGTCAGCGGCCCCGGTACGAAGGTGAGCGGCGCTCGACGAAGCTCGCCACGCCCTCGTTCGCGTCCGCCGTGGTCATGTTGATCTCCTGGGCCGCGGCCTCGGCCGCGAAGGCCGTCGCGCGGTCCGACTCCAGGGACGCGTTGACCAGTTGCTTGGTCAGCGCGAGGGCCCGCGTCGGCCCCGCCGCGAGCCGCTCCGCCCATGCGCGTGCCGTCTTCTCCAGCTCGTCGGCCGGTACGACGCGGTTGACGAGGCCCATCCGTTCGGCGTCGGCGGCGGAGACGGAGTCACCGAAGAACATCAGCTCCTTGGCCCGCTGCGGTCCGATCAGCCGGGGCAGCAGATACGCGCCGCCGCCGTCCGGCACGAGGCCGCGCCGCACGAACACCTCGATGAACCTGGCCGGTTCGGCCGCGACGACCAGGTCGCAGGCGAACGCCAGGTGCGCGCCGATCCCGGCAGCCGTGCCGTTCACCGCGGCGATCACCGGCTTCTCGCAGTCGAGGACCGCGGCGACGAGCCGCTGTGCGCCCCGGCGGATCGTGCGGGCGACGTCGCCGGGCACCCGCTCGCCCGTGGCGGGCGCCCCGCGCAGGTCGGCCCCGGCGCAGAACCCCTTGCCGGTCGCGGTGATCACGACGGCCCGGACGTCGGGGTCGGCGGAGGCCTCGCCGAGCAGCGCGATGACGCGTTCGCGCTGGTCCCAGGTGACGGCGTTCATGGCTTCCGGCCGGTTGAGCGTGATCCATGAGACGGCGTTGTCAGTGGTGTGCCGTATCAATGAGTCGAGGGGGTCCTGATGCTCGGGGGAGGCTGAGGCTGTCATGGGGGAGTGGCTCCGTTTCGTACGAGGGCGGGCGCGGGCGCGGGGGCGGGATCGGGTGCAGGTGGGGGTGGTGCCGTGGGTGTGGGCATGGGTGTGGGTCGGGGGGCGGGCCGGGGCGTGGGCGTGGGCACGGCCTTGGGTACGGGTCCGGGTCTGGGTCTGGGTCTGGGTCCGGGGAGGCTTACTGGCAGACGGCGAACGCGTCGAGTGCGACCGCTCCCTGTCCCCGGGGCAGCACCATCAGGGGATTGATGTCCAACTCGGACAGGTCGTCCCCGAGTTCGAGCGCCATGCGCTGCACCCGCAGCACGACCTCGACCAGAGCGTCGACGTCGGCGGGCGGTGCGCCCCTGACCCCGTCGAGCAGGGCGGCCCCGCGCAGTTCGGACAGCATCGCCTGCGCCTGGTCCTCCCCGAAGGGCGGCACCCGCACGGCCGCGTCCCGGAGGACTTCGACGAGCACGCCGCCGAGTCCGACCGTCACGGTCGGCCCGAACAGCGGGTCCTGGGTGACGCCGACGACCATCTCGACGCCCCGCTCGACCATCTGGCAGACCAGGATGCCGTCCAGCGCGATGCCCTCGTAGCGGGCGATGTCCGTGAGTTCCCGATAGGCGTCCCGCACCTGGCTCGCCGAGGTCAGTCCGACCTTCACCAGGCCCAGTTCGGTCTTGTGCGCGAGCTGGTGGCCCGACGCCTTCATGACCACGGGGTAGCCGACGAGCCCGGCCGCCCGCACGGCCGCCGCCGCGCTGGTCACCAGCTGCTCCCGCGGCACCCGGATCCCGTACGCGCGCAGCAGCTGCTTCGCCGCGTGCTCGCTGAGCTGCTGGCCGGGCCGCATCAGGGCCTGCGCCTTGCGGAAGGAGGGGGACGGGGTGCGCGGCGCCTCGTCGAAGGGGGAGCGGTAGCCGGCCGTGAAGCGGTGGTGGTCCAGATAGGCGCGCACCGCCGTGATGCAGTTGGCGAACGTGCGGAAGGTGGCGACACGCGAGGAGCCGAGGAGCGTCGTGCGGTAGGCGTCCTCGGTGCCGACCGGCGACCCCCACACCACGCACACCAGCTTGTCCGTCTGCTCCGCCGCGTCCACCAGGTCCTGTGCGAGCTTGTCGCTCATCGGCGGGAAGGGGCCGGTGATCGGACAGATCAGCACCCCCACCTGCGGGTCGTCGAGAATCGCGTCGATGATCTTCCTGCCGCGCCAGTCACCGACGGGGTGCCCGCCGTTGTCGACGGGGTTGGCGACGTTCAGGTACGCGGGTATCCACTCGTGCAGCTCCGCCTGCTTGGCGTCGGAGAGCGTGGGCAGCGAGAGCCCCGCCTCGGTCGCCAGGTCCGAGAAGTGCGCGCCCGTGCCGCCCGAGATCGAATAGACGACGACGCCGTCGGCCTGCGGCTTGCGGGCCCGCGCCAACAGGGCGGAGGTGTCCTGGAGTTCGTCGAGTCCGTCCACGCGGATCACGCCGAACTGCCGCATCGCCGCGTCCACCACCGTGTCGGCGCCGGTCAGTTTGCCGGTGTGTGAGGCGGCCATGCGGGCGCCGGTCTCGGTGCGGCCGACCTTCACGGCGACGACGGGCACACCGCGCCGGGCGGCCCGGTCGGCTGCGAGCAGGAAGGCGCGGCCGTCCTTGAGCCCCTCGACGTAGCAGGCGATGGCGCCGACCTCGGGCCGCTCGGCGAAGTAGGAGATGAAGTCGGAGGTCTCCAGGTCGGCCTCGTTGCCGGTGGGCGCCCAGTGGGAGAGGCGTACGCCGAGCTCCTGCATGGTGAAGACGGGGCGGCCCTGGTGGCCGGACTGGGTGATCAGTGCGATGGCGGGACCTTCGAGGTCGTCGCGGAACTTCTCGAAGGCGTTGAGGTTGGTGTTCGGCCCCAGCAGCCGCAGGCCCGAGCGCCGCACGGCGTCGGCGAGCCGGTCCTGCGCGGCCGCTCCCGCCTCGCCGGTCTCGGCGAACCCGGAGGCGAAGGCGACGGCGAACCGCACCTTCTCCTCGGCGAGCTGCTCGATGACGGGGAGCGGGTCGCCGACCAACAGCACGGCAAGATGGACCTGTTCGGGCAGGTCGGCGACGGACGGGAAGCAGGGGATGTCGAAGACGGACGGACGCGTGGGGTGTACGGGGTACAGGCGCGCGCCGACCCGCTCGGCCCAGCCGATGAGCTGGCGGGTGATGCCGGTGTTGGGCCGCCCCTCGGCGTCCGACGCGCCCACGACGGCGACGGAGGCGGGGCGGAAGAATCGGTCGAGGTCGGGTACGTCGGCGTACAGCGGCCTACCGCTGACGTCCAGGTCGTCCGCCGTGACGGCCCTGCCGTGGACGGCGCGAGGAGGGAGTTCGCCGCAGGCCACAACATGCGCGCGGCGGGGGTCGGTGGTGAAGGTGCCGTGAGTCGATCCAAGCATCGGTCCGCCCGCTCCTGTGTGACAGCATTAACTGACGCATAGTCAGATTACTGAACTGACGCTGTGTCAGGAATGGGGCTGCAGGCAAAGCCTGCACGCGGAAAGGGCGCGGCGGGCGGGGTGAGGGCGGACGCACGGGTCGCGCGAGGCCGCTCCCCTCCACGGAAGCGCAGAATCCGGACGGTGCCAAGGTCGCGATTCGGACGGGTGGGGTGGAGGGGGCGGCGGGGGTGGAGGGGTTGGAGGGGGGCGGGTGAATCGGTTGTTGAGGGTGTTGCTGAGCGGTGAGGCGGCGAGCTGGCCCGGCTGCCTGGGGGTTCGGTGATCCGGTGGCTTGGTGCTCCGTTGCTCCGGTGGCCCGGTGGCTGGCGGTCCGGCTGTCTGGCGGTCCGGCGGCCTGCGGTCCGGTGGCCTGGCGGTCCGGTGGCCTGGCGGTCCGGCGGCCCCGCGGCCCTGCGGCCCTGCGGCCCCGCGGCCCTGCGGCCCCGCGGCCCTGCGGCCCCGCGGCCCGGTGGTCCGGGCGGGCGGGGTGGGGTCAGGTGGTTCGGGAGGTGTGCGCGGACTTCGCTATGGCCTTGGCGATCTTCTCCGCGTCCAGGGCCATCTCGCGGAACATCCCGCTGATCGGGTTTGTGAAGCCGGTGAAGTACAGGCCGGGCGCCTGCTTCGGGGTGCGGCGGCCGTGGACGGTCGGGCGCCCGCGCGCGTCGAGGATGCCGAAGTCGCCGATGAGGCCTTCGAGGGCGCGCCGGTAGCCGGTCGCGGCGATGACGACGTCCGGGCCGATCCGGGTGCCGTCGGCGAGGACGACCTTGTTGTCCTCGAACGACTCCACGGTGGCGACCGGTTCGACCCGGCCCTTGCGTACGGCGTCGATCAGGCCGACGTCCTGCACCGGGATCGCACCCTGCCTGGCCCGCGAGTACAGGCCGGTGTCCGGGCGTGGCAGACCCTTGGCCGCGAGGTCGGGAACGCTGATCTTCGCCACGGGCCCCGCGAGACGGTCGACCAGGGGGGCCGGAAGCCGTCGGCACAGGATGCCGGTGCGCTGGGCGGGCCAGCCCGCCGTGGAGCGGCGCACGATGTGCGGGGCGGTGCGTACCGCGAGGCGGACCCGGGCGGCGCCGCCCTCGATGAGGTCGACGGCGATCTCGGCGCCGGTGTTGCCGACGCCGACGACGAGGACGTCCTTGCCCGCGTAGGGCAGGGGGTTGCGGTAGTGGCGGGCGTGCAGGAGTTCGCCGGTGTAGGCGTCGCGGCCGGGCCAGTCCGGCAGGTGGGGCGTGTGGTTGTAGCCGGTGGCGACCACCACCGCGCTGCCCGTGAGCTCCCGCCCGCCGGTGGCGCGCAGCAGCCAGCCGCTCCCGTCGGCGGCGCGCTCGAGGCCGGTCACCTCGACGCCGGTGACGACGTCGAGCTGGTGGTGTTCGGTGTACTTCTCCAGGTAGCGGACGACGTTGTCGCGCGACACCCAGCGCCCGAAGGACCGGGGTATGGACAGTCCGGGCAGGGCGGAGAGGCGGCGGGTCGTGTGGAGGTGGAGGCGGTCGTAGTGGCCGCGCCAGGAGGCGCCGACGCGTTCGGACTTCTCCAGGACGACCGCGCGGACGCCGCGTGCGCGCAGGGCCGCCGCGGCGGCGAGCCCGCCGGGTCCGCCCCCGATGACGTACACGGGGTGGTCCTGCCGGAGCGTAAGCGGAGGGTTGGAGTCGGCCATGACTGGAGAGTAACCGCGCGATTACTTGATGGGTGACGGACAAGTCCGAAACCGGTTGCGAATTGATCACGCCGTGCGGGGCGGACGGGCGGGGCGGGCAGTGCGCCCCTTGCGCATCGGGCAGCCGGTGCGCTGAACTGACGTACCGTCAGGGAAGCGAAAACACGTCATCACCGCCCCGGGCAGGCTCAGCCGCGCCACGCACCCGATCCGTCCCGGCCGCGCGGAGCCGACCGGCGGCACCTCGGCCCGGGGCCCGGGGCGCGGTGGCCGAGGAGCGGAGGGGGGAGAGCGAGAAAGGCTGGTTCGGCTTCTTCCTCGGGGCACGTCCACGCTCCGGCGGAGCCGCACGGCACGCTCCGGCAGGGCCGCACGTCCACGCTCCGGCGGAGCCGCACGTCCACGCCCTGGCAGGGCCGCACGTCTACGCCCCGGCGGAGCCGCACGTCCATACCCCGGCGGCCTGGTATCCCGACAACGCGATCGGACTCTTCTGATGAGCACGGAGCAGCGCGCCGAGCCGCGCTTCGACCTTCCCGAGATCGACGCCTTCACCCGCCCCTACTGGGACGCCGCGGCCGAGGGCCGGCTGCTGATCCGCCGTTGCGGGGCGTGCGGCGAGGCCCACCATTATCCGCGCGAGTTCTGCCCGCGCTGCTGGAGCGAGGACGTCGCCTGGGAGACCGCGAGCGGCCGCGCCACGCTCTACACGTGGTCCGTCGTGCACCGCAACGACCTGCCGCCCTTCGGCGGCCGTGTCCCCTACACGGCCGCCGTCGTCGACCTCGCCGAGGGCCCGCGCATGATGACGGAGATCGTCGACTGCCACGAAGGCGCGCTGCGCATCGGGATGCCGGTGCGGGTGACGTTCCGGGAGGCGACGGAGAAGGCGGCGGAGGGGGTGGCGGTCGCGGTGTTCGCGCCGGTGGGGGAAGGGTGACGAGGTGGTGTTCGGGCGGGGGGCCGGGCGGTGAGCGGGGTCGGGCGGTGAGCGGGGCCGGGACGCCCGGTCGCCGCTATACGCGAGCACCAAGGTGGCGCGCTGAAGGGGCGTGCTGAAGGGGCGCGCTAAAAAGGAGGCGCGTTCCGGGGGCTCCGGTGGACCATGGTTCATGACTCGTCACCCTTCTGACCGTTCAGGTCATGCGTCTCCGTCGGCTAACCCGTCGGCGTCCCCGGGCTCTTCGGTGCCAGTGACCTCGTCGCTGCCGTCAGGTCCTTCGGGGACTGAAGGCGCAGGGCGCGGCTGGCAGTTGACCGAGGACCTTGAGGTCTTCCTCGCGCGGGGCGCCGCGTTCCTGGCGTCCGAGCCCGCGCTGCACACCGTGCTGCTCAGCGTCTCCGAGACCCTGCGCCGACGGGGGCTGCGGGCGTACGGGGGAGGGGCGCCCCTCTTCGGAACGTACTCCGATGCCGGCGGCGCCGTCCGCGGTGCCTTCGTACGGACCCCTCCGCACCGCGTGGCCCTCAGCCCCCTCACTCCCGAGGCCGCCGACGCCCTCGCCCCACGGCTCGCCGCGGCCGGTCCGGGCCTGCCCGGTGTCGCCGCCGACCGCGACACCGCCGAGTCCTTCGCCGCCGCCTGGGAGAAGCACACCGGGGCGGCCACCGAGCTCGACGTCAGCCAGCGCCTGTACCGCCTCGGCACCCTCACCCCGCCCGATCCCGCACCGGCCGGCCGCGCCCGGGTCGCCGCCGAGGAGGACCGGGAGCTGCTGGGGCGCTGGGTCGAGGAGTTCGGTGAGGCCGTGGGCGAGCGTCCCGCGATGGACCCCCGCGACTGGGCGGACGCCCGCATCGCCTATGGCGGCGCCACCCTCTGGGAGACCCCCGACGGCACCCCCGTCGCCCTGGCCGGCGCCACCCGGCTCATCGCGGGCCAGATCCGCGTCGCCCCCGTCTACACCCCAGAGTCCCGCCGTGGGCGCGGCTACGGCGGCGCCGTCACCGCCGCCGTCACCCGCGCCGCCCTCGAAGCGGGCGCGGCCGAGGTACTGCTCTTCACCGACCTGGCCAACCCGACCAGCAACAGCCTCTACCAGCGCCTCGGCTACCGTCCGGTCCGGGACTTCGCGCAGTACGACTTCAGAGGGTGAGGCGAGGGGGGCGACGGGCGCGGTGGGTGTGCGGGGCGTGCGGGGCGTACCGGGCGCGCCGGATCACGGCCACAGCAGCTCCCTGACCCAGGCGCTCCCCTCGCGCCGCTCGGCCCCTGTTCCCGGCTGAGCCTTCCGGTACCGCAGGCGTACATGGCGGCGCCTCGCGTCGCCCTGGAAGAACTCCACCTCCAGCGGGTCCAGGACGTACAGCGTCCACGTCGGGGCATCCGCGTCCGGCTCCGCCCGCGCCCGCTCCCAGGCGGCCGTGGACGAACGGTCCAACTCCTCGTACGTATCGAGGACTTCGCTCTGTCGTCCCACCAGCGCCGCCGCCAGCGCGCCGGTCGACCGGGCGTGCAGGTCGGCGAGGCCCTCGGCGTGCGGTGCCGTGGTGACCCGGCCCTTGATCCGGATCTGCCGGCCCTGCGACGCCCAGTAGAAGTGCAGGGCGGCCTCGGGCCTGGCCGCGAGCTGACGTCCCTTCGTGCTGCTCGCGTGCGAGGCGAAGTGCCAGCCGTGGCCGTCCGCGTCGTGCAGCATCACGGTCCGCACGTCGGGGCCGCCGTCCTCGGCCACCGTCGCCAGCCCCATGGTGTGGGGCTCGGCCTGCCCGGCGGCCACCGCCTGAGCGAACCACGTGTGGAAGAGCGGCAGCGGATCGGCCGGGGCCCGCGCGGGGTCGAAGGCGGGCAGCTCGATGTCCCAGACCTTCCGGGACCGGAGCAGGGCGTGGAAGTCGTCATGGGAGACGGGCGGGGGAACAGGTGCGGTCATGCGTCGATTCTGCCCCGCGACTGCTTTCCGGCCGCCTTCCCGCCTTGCCGCCCTCCCGCTTCGCGCGCGACGCGCGCCTCCCACCTTTCTCGCGCTTCGTGCCCCGGTCATTCGTCCTCCCCGACGAGCTGCGCCATCAGTACGCCGTGCAGCAGCTCCGCGTCCACGAAGTCGCCCGCCTCCGGCGCCCCGCACCGCCGGCTCAGCGGATAGGTGTTGCCCCGCGCCGCCGGAACGCCGATGTACTGGTCCCGCGCGGCCGGTCCGAGGCAGGTGGCCCCGGGCGGCCAGGCGAAGTCCCCGCTTGTTCCGGGCGCGAGCAGGAAGTACGTCCAGCGGCCCCCGGACACCTCGCGGATGACGGGCCCCGGGTCGCCCTCCGTGAGCGCGGCGAGATGGTGCCGGACGGCCTCGCCGCGTACACCCCGGACGCGGATGGCGTCGAAGTGCACGCCGGTGAGGCGGAGTTGCAGGCCCGAGCGGGGCACCCATTCAGGGGTGAGTTCGTTCGTCGCTGGATGCGCGGGGTGCGCTGAAGCCCTGCATTCCGCTGATGGAGGAGGAGAAGTATCCGCCCACGTTTGTGGGGTGGGTGCGGCTGGAGAGGACGGCGGCGAGCATTGGCGCGTACGAACCCATGCTGTTCCCGGGAATGTTGCAGACCGAGGACTGTATCCGCGCGCTGTACGAGGAGCGGGTGCCACAACTGGCGGGCCCAGGCGCTCACGCCCCGGAATTCCGCGGAACTGATCGAGAGGATGGCGGGGAAGCTGTGAACAGCGAGTTGGCGTGGTTCAAGAGCAGCTACAGCGGCAACGAGGGCGGCGACTGCGTAGAGATCGCTTACACCTGGCGCAAGTCCAGCTACAGCGGCAACGAGGGCGGCGATTGCGTAGAGATCGCCTACACCTGGCGCAAGTCCAGCCACAGCAACAATGAGGGCGGCGCCTGCGTCGAGGTCGCCACCTGCCCCCACGCCGTCCACATCCGTGACTCCAAGACCGCTCACGAGGGCGGGCCCACCTTCACGGTCGGGCCCACCGCGTGGACCACGTTCCTGGCGGCGGCCGCCGCAGGGCAAGAGAACAGGGCATAGAGGCGCTCCCCCGTCCCGCAGCGTTCCGGCACCTACGCGGTGGTGGCGATGCCGCCGTCGACGGGGATCACGGCGCCCGTCAGGTACGCGCCTGCCCGGCTGGCGAGGAACACGGCGACACCCGCCATGTCGTCGTCGCGGCCGATCCGGCGCAGAGGGGCCGACGCCGCGATCGCCTCGCCGAACTCATCGAGGGTCGCGGCCATCATCTCCGACGGGAACGGTCCCGGCGCCACGGCGTTGACGGTGACGTGCTGCGGTCCCAGTTCCTTGGCGAGCACCCGGGTGAGCTGATGCAGGGCGGCCTTGCTGCTGGAGTACGAGTAGTTGGGCCGCTGGGGGATGTGGATGGCGGCGATGCTGCCGATGTTGATGATCCGCGCGGGACCGTCGGCCGTGCCCGCCTTGCGGAGCGCCGGCAGCAGCGCCTGGACCAGCCAGAACGGCGACTTCAGGTTGAGGTCGACGACCGTGTCCCAGGCCGCGTCCGGGAAGGTCTCCAGCGGCTCGTCCCACATGGCGCCCGCGTTGTTGACGAGGATGTCGAGGCGCTCCGAGCCGGCGGTGACGAGGTCGGACAGCCGCCGGCACTCGTCGTGGCGGGACAGGTCGGCGGGGATGGCCAGCACCTCACCGAAGGCGGACAGTCGTTGCTGCGCCTGAGCGCATGCTTCTGTGCTGCGTGAGCTGATGACCACGTCGGCGCCCGCCTGGAGAAGGCCGCGCGCGATCATCAACCCGATGCCCCGGGTGCCACCGGTGACGAGCGCGCGCTTCCCGCGCAGGTCGAAGAGTTCTGCATGCGTCGTGAACTGGTTGTCTGCCACTTGCCGTCTTTTCGGTTGGTGGTGCGGGATGACGCGTCGACGCGTGGGGTGTTCGCTTCAGCTGTCGCAACGCTATGGCCTTGGAGTGCACTCCAAGCAAGCGGACCAGGCTCCCGGCGGACCGACAGCCCCTGGGCGTCTACCGGCCCAGGACCACCGTCCCGGACGAGCAGAACCAGCCGCCCGTCCCTGACGCCACCGCCAGCTCGGGCACGCTGCCGTCGGCCCGGAACACCTGCCGGCCCTCGCCCGCCTCGCCGCGGAGCTGGCGTACGGCTTCCACCAGCAGGAACAGGCCGCGCATGCCCGGGTGTTGGGCGGAGAGCCCGCCGCCGTCCGTGTTCGTGGGAAGCGCTCCGTCCCGCAGCAGCCGCCCCTTCTCCACGAAGGCGCCGCCCTCGCCCTTCGCGCAGAACCCGAGATCTTCGAGCGTCACCAGCGTCATGTACGTGAAGGCGTCGTAGATCTCGGCGATGTCGATGTCGTCCGGCGTGACCCCCGCCCGTTGGAAGGCGAGCCGTCCGCTCACCGCCGCCGGGGACACCGTGAAGTCGTCCCACTCGGACATCGTGGTGTGCGAGACGTGTTCGCCCGCACCCAGCACCCACACCGGAGCGGCCGCGCTGTCCGGCACGTACTCCTCGGCGGCGAGCAGCACCGCGCAGCCGCCGTCGGAGCGTATGCAGCAGTGCAGTTTGGTGAACGGGTCCGCGATCATGGGGCCGTCGAGCACCTCGTCGACCGTGATCGGGTCGCGGAACATCGCGTCCGGGTTGGTCGCCGCGTTGGCGCGGGCCTGTACGGCCACGGAGGCGAGCTGTTCCAGGGTCGTGCCGTACTCGTGCATGTGGCGGCGCGCGGCCATCGCGTACTTGGCGATCAGGGAGTGCCCGTAGGGGACCTCGAACTGCAGAGGGCCCCGGGCGCCGAAGGAGAGGTTCGAGGTGCGGCGTCGGGCCTTGATGTCGGCGCGGGCCGTCGAGCCGTAGACGAGGAGCACGGCGTTCGCGCGGCCCGCCGCGATGGCCTCCGCGGCGTGGGCGGCCATGACCTCCCAGGTGGCGCCGCCGACCGAAGTGGAGTCCACCCAGCGGGGCTTGAGGCCCAGATACTCGGCGACCTCGACGGGCGCCAGCGTGCCGAGGCCCGCCGACGCGATGCCGTCGATGACGTCACGGCCGAGTCCGGAGTCGGTGAGGGCGCGGCGGGCCGCCTGGGCGTGCAGGGCGTAGGGCGTGGCCTCGTCGACCCGGCCGCAGTCCGAGAGGGCGACACCGACGACGGCGACCTTGCGGGGCGTGGTGCGGGTGGCAGCAGCAGACATGAATCTGACGGTACATCAGATACGGGGGTCGGGAGAGAGGGCCGGTTCGCGTCGTGTGACGTCGCCGGTCTGTGCATATCGGCGCCGCCGTCCTAGCATGACGGCCCGTCAGATCTGGGTCCGGGCCACCGTGCCCGGGGGAGGAGCCTGCCGATGGACGCCGCCTTCAGCGCGGAACAGGGCGAGATCCGCCGCACCCTTCGCGAAGTGATCAGCAAGCGGTGCGGACCCGACGAGGTCAAGGCGGCGGTGCGCACCCCGGCCGGCCATGACGCCGCCCTGTGGACCGCCCTCGCCGAGCAGCTGGGACTGCCCGGCCTCGCACTCCCCGACGCGTACGGGGGAGTGGGCTGCACGACAGCGGAACTCGCCCTGGGAAGTGAGGAATTGGGGCGCGCCCTCGCGCCCACCCCGCTCTTCGCCACCGCCGTCCTCGCCGCCCCGCTGATCCTCGCGCTCGGCACCGACGAGCAGCGCGCCGACGTCCTTCCCCGTATCGCCGGGGGTGAGCTGACTGCGGCGCTCGCCGTCCCCGGCACCGGGCTCGCCACGGCGCTCGGCCTCGTCGGCGACAACAGCGGCGACTGGGCGGGCGGCGGTCGCGCGGGCGGCGTGCAGGCGCGGCTCCGTGACGGGGTGTGGCGGCTGTACGGGCAGGCCGAGCAGGTCGTCGACGGGCACAGCGCGGGGCTGCTCGTGGTCGCCGCGCACGCGGGAGGCTTCGCGCGGTCCCGCACGCTCCTCTTCCTCGTGCGCGCGGGGGCATCCGGCATGGCGCGGACGCGGCAGACCTCCATGGACGAGACCCGGACCCAGGCGCGGGTGGAACTGCGGGACGTGGAGGCCGAGTTGCTCGGTGTCGACGAGGCCGACGTGCCGGGCGTGCTCGGCGCCGTCGGGGACGTCGCGGCCACCGTCGTCGCCGCCGAGGCCGTCGGCGCCGCGGACCGGGCCCTGGAGCGGACGGTCGAGTACGTGCAGCAGCGCGAGCAGTTCGGCCGCGCGATCGGCTCCTTCCAGGCGGTCAAGCACCGCCTCGCGGACGTGTACGTGCAGGTCCAGGCGGCGCGGTCGGCCGCCTACTACGCGGCGTGGGCCGCGGGCGCGGAGGCCGCCGGGTTCGGCGGGCAGGGCGCCGAACGGGCCGGCGGGCTCGCGCTCGCGCAGGGCCTCGACGCGCTGCGGACCGCAGCGTCCGAGGCGGTGCAGCTGCACGGCGGCATCGGGTTCACCTGGGAGCACGAGGCGCACCTGTACTTCAAGCGGGCGTCCAGCGACGAGTTGCTCTTCGGGCCCGTGCACCGGTTGCGGGCACGGGCGGCGGAACGGGCCCGGCTCTTCGAGGGGCCCGTCGCCGAGCCGGAGCCGGCGGAGGGGGGTGGGGGCGCCGACACGGGTCCCACGGATCCGGCGGGCCCCGAGTCCCGTGAGGCACCCGCCGCCACCGGGCCCCTCAGGGCCGCCGATGTCGGCGGGGCCGCCTGATGCCGCCCGGACGGCGCCTGGTGCAGAAGATGTCGTCCACCCGCGCCTTCGCGAAGATCGCACCGCACTTCATCCCCGCGATGGACCG
The DNA here is from genome assembly GCF_055593965.1 of Streptomyces sp. NPDC040622. Lineage (NCBI taxonomy): Bacteria > Bacillati > Actinomycetota > Actinomycetes > Kitasatosporales > Streptomycetaceae > Streptomyces > Streptomyces sp. NPDC040622. The sequence goes on from NZ_JBVIXD010000006.1 coordinate 304,913, forward strand.
CACGGTGCACCGCCTGACCCGCGGCAAGGTGCTGCTGAGCGCGCAGATGCTGCCCGGCGTCATCCTGACCGTGCGCGGCGCGAAGAGCGGACTGCCCAGACGTACGCCCTTGGCCTGCATGCCGGAGAACGGTGCGGGCGACAGGGGCGGGGGTGGCGGCGGCAAGGCCGCGGGAGGGTCGCGCACGGACAGCTGGCTTCTCGTCGGGTCCAACTTCGGGCGCCCGGGCCACCCCGCGTGGACCGCCAATCTGCTCGCCAGCCCCGACGCCGACGTCAACTGGCAGGGCGCCGACATCCCGGTGCGGGCGCGGCTGCTCGTGGGGGAGGAGAGGGCGCGGGCCTGGGAGGCGGCGCTGAAGTTCTGGCCCCCGTACGCCACGTATCAAGCACGTGTGGAGCGGGAGATACGGCTGTTCCGGGTGGAACGGCGCTGAGTGCGCGACGGCGGATCACCCCTCGGTGATCCGCCGCCAGCTGACAGGACGCGCTCGGGCTACTTCGTCGGCTTCTTGCCGGTTACGCCCAAATGCACCAACAGTGCCAGATTCGGCTTCAGTTCGGCCTGCTTGACGCCCCACGACTGGAAGCCACGCTGGTGCGAGGCGACCGCCGCGAGCATCGCGACGAGGGAGCCCGCCATCGCCGCGGGGCTGACGTCCTTGTCGACCTTGCCCTTGGCCTGCAGCTCCTTGACGCTTTCCGTAAGGGAGTTGTTGACCGAATTGAGAATCTTCATCCGGATCTTGTAGAAGCGCTTGTCACCCTCGGCGGCGCCCAGATCGACGACCCGGAGGATCGCGTCGTTCTTGCGCCAGAAGTCGAGGAAGCCCTCGACGAGATCCTGGGAGGTCTGCCAGCCGGCCTTGCCGACCCAGGAGCGCCCGTCGAGCAACTGGGTCAACTCGGCGCCCTCGGCGGCCATATGCTCCGCGATCTCGAGAACGGCGCCTTCCACGTCCGGGAAGTACTGGTAGAAGGTCGCGGGTGAAGTCCCCGCCTTCCGTGCGACGTCGATGACTTTGACGTCCCGGTAGGGCGAGGAGCTGAGCATCTCGCTGAGGCAGTCGAGCAGCTTCTGACGCGTCGCCTGACCACGCCGCCCTGCCACGCGGCCGTCGACGGTACGTACCTGTCCTGTCATGCCGTCAGCTTACCGAGGGGTGATCGGAGCGCGATTCGGCCGAGTGCAAATGGGGTTGGAGCGCATGAGTGCGGCGGAGGAGGCACCCCACGGAAATTGGCCACATGTTCGAATTCATGTGCTGCGGGTCCCGGGGAGGGCGGCTAGCTTGACTGGCATGGACTACGCAGAGGGCGTGCCCTGCTGGGCCGACGCGATGCTCCCCGACGTCGAGGCGGGCAAGCGGTTCTACGGTGAGCTCTTCGGGTGGACCTTCGGCACGAGCGGCGCCTACGGGAACGCCGCCCTGGCGTACGGCGACGGACAGCCCGTCGCCGCGCTCGCGCCCAAGGCGGACGGCCGCATGCCGACCGTGTGGACGGTGTACCTGGCCACCCCGGACGCGGCGGCGCTCACCGCCCGCGTCAAGGAGGCGGGCGGCTCCGTGATCAGGGAGGCGATGCCCGTCGGCCCTGACGGCTCGCTGGGGACGACGGCCCTCGTCGCCGACCCCGAGGGCGCCGTCCTCGGGCTCTGGCAGGGCGGCACGCACCCGGGCTTCGGCAAGCGGCGGCAGCCCGGGTCCTTCTGCTGGACCGAGGTGTACGCGCGGGACAAGAACGTGGTCGACCCCTTCTACGAGGACGTCTTCCGATACGGCGGCTTTGACCTCGACCTGGACGGCGAGGACTTCCGCACCTGGTCGCCCGAAGGCACCCCGCCCGGCCCCGGCACGGCGGTCGGCGGACGCGCCCTGCTGGCCGGGAGCGCGCCCGCCGAGCTGCCCCCGTACTTCCTCGTCTACTTCCAGGTCGTCGACGCCGACGCCACGGCCGCCGCCGTGACCCGGCTCGGCGGGCGGGTGCGGACACCGCCCTTCGACATTCCGTACGGGCGCATGGCGGTGTTCACCGACGATCAGGGGGCGGAGTTCGCCGTACTCCAGGGCTGACCCGGCGCCTGTGGCAGTTCTCCGACCGGTCCGGGCGGGGCCCGGCGGGGCCGGAAGCGGGTCGAAGCGGACCGTAGCGGGCCGAGGGTGACCGGCGCGGAGGCTTTCCCGCGTGGGATTTGTCCCCAGACACCCCGATCCCGCCCCGGGTTCGCCACGACCGCCTCGGACAGGAAGAATCAGGGTGCGTGCCGCCGTAGCGGCTCGGTGGTGAGACGCTGCACGGGGCTGTCTTCTTCGGCGGCCGCGTACGGGGAGGTGGCAGGGCAAGTGGTGGATCAGCTGACGCAGCACGATCCGAGGCGGATCGGCCCGTTCGAGGTGCTCGGCCGACTCGGTGCCGGTGGCATGGGTCTGGTCTATCTCGCGCGCTCCGCGTCGGGCAGGCGCGTGGCGATCAAGACGGTGCGGACCGAGCTCGCCGAGGACCAGCTGTTCCGCGTCCGCTTCACGCGCGAGGTGGAGGCCGCCCGTGCCGTGTCCGGGTTCTACACGGCGGCCGTGGTGGACGCCGACCCCCGGGCCGCCGTGCCCTGGCTCGCCACCGCCTACGTCCCCGCGCCCTCCCTCGAAGAAATAGTGAATGAACACGGGCCGCTGCCCACCCAGGCGGTGCGCTGGCTGGCGGCGGGCGTGGCCGAGGCCCTGGAGTCCATCCACGGCGCGGGCCTGGTCCACCGTGACCTCAAGCCGTCCAACGTCCTCGTCGTCGAGGACGGACCGCGCGTCATCGACTTCGGCATCGCGTCCGGCGTCTCCAACACGCGGCTGACCATGACGAACGTCGCCGTCGGCACGCCCGCGTACATGTCGCCCGAACAGGCGAAGGACTCGCGCAGCGTGACCGGCGCCAGCGACGTCTTCTCCCTCGGCTCGACCCTCGTCTTCGCCGCGACCGGGCACGCGCCGTTCCACGGCGCCAACCCCGTCGAGACCGTCTTCATGCTGCTCAGGGAGGGTCCCGACCTCGCGGGGCTGCCCGACGAGCTGCGGCCCCTCATCGAGTCCTGCATGAAGATGGAGGCCGCGCTGCGGCCCTCGCCCGCCGACCTCCAGGCGCAGCTCGCCCCCCACCTCTTCGCCTCCGAGAGCGCCGACAACGACGACAGCGGCACGGCGTCCGCCTGGCTGCCCGAGCGGGCCGTCGCGCTCATCGAGGCCCGCCGCGGCGGTCGCCCGCCCGCCCGCGTGCCCGCCACCGCCGGCCGCAGCGGGGGCCGGGGCGCCGCCCCCGCCGTGTCCGCCGCGCCCGTCACCGCGCCGCCGCCCCCGCAGCAGCCGCCGCCCGCACCCTCCCGGCCGCCCTTCGCGGCCACCCCCGACGCCGGGCCCGTACGGCTCGCCGGGGCGAAGGTGTCCATCGGACCCGGGCCCCGGCTGGCCGACGTCCGAGGCACGGCCGCCGTGCCCGGCGACGGCGGGCTCGCCGCCTCCTGGTCGCGCTCCTCCGCCCACCGTCCCGGCAACAACGGCGTCGACCCGGCCGCCGCGGCCGTACCCGCCCCCGCCCCCGCGCCCGACGCGGGCACCACCTGGCGGCCCTGGCGCTTCCGGATGTCCAACGACGTCTGGGGCACCCCCGCCGTCGCGGGCAACCTCGTCTACGTCACCTCCTTCGAAGTCCACGCGCTGGACGTCGGCACCGGCCGCCGCAGCTTCAAGACCCGCGACGTCGCCTGGTCCATGTCGGTGGCCGACGGCCGTATCCACGCGTCCGACGGCCCCACGCTCTACGCCCTCGACGGCTCCGACGGCTCCGACCTGTGGCGGCTGCCGACCGACGCCTGGGTGTACTCCCTCCAGGCCGACCGGGGCACCGTCGTCACCGGCACGCGCGGCGGCGGCGTCCAGGCGTGGGAGGCGGCCAACGGCGAGAAGCTCTGGGAGATCACCGGGGCGCAGACCGACTTCGAGACGCCGGAAGCCGGACCGATCGTCCAGGACGGCACGGTGTACGTCTGGAAGGACGCGCGGCTCCGGGCCCTGGAGGCGCGCACCGGCGAGGAACGCTGGTCCTACCCCGTCGGCGACGCGGCCTCCTGCGGGGGCGTGCCGGTGCGGCTCAGCCAGGCGCAGGACGGGTACGTGTACGTGGCCGCGGGCAGCCGCGTCCTCGCGATCGACGTCGCGGGCGGACACGTCCGCTGGCACTTCGAGGCGCCCGCGGCCTTCCTCTGCCCGCCCGCCTTCGCGCCGGGACCCGCCGTCACCGGCGGCGGCGTGTACCTCGCCGACTACCTCGGCACGGTGTACGCCCTCGACGCGACGGACGGCCGCGACCGCTGGCGCATCGCCACGGAGTCCCGCTCCTCGACCGAACCGGTCCTCGTCGCCGACGGCCACGTCCACGTGGGCAGCGGCAAGGGCCTCTACACCCTCGACGCGGTCACGGGCACGCCGAAGTGGCGCTTCCAGGCGGGCGGCGAGGTCGTCGGCGCGCCCGTCGTCGCCGACCGCCGCATCCACTTCGGCTCCACGGACCACCTCCTCTACACCCTGAAGGCGGACGACGGCCGCCTCCGCTGGAAACTCGCCACCGGCGGCGAGATCACGGGGGCACCCGTGGTGCGGGACGGGGTGGTGTACGCGTGCAGCAAGGACCGGTGCGTGTACGCGCTGGACGCGGAGCGGGGTACGGGAACGGCGAGCAGGCCGTAGGCCTTGGACGGGGGCGTGGCTCGGGTGGCTCGGGGGCCGTCCCTGTCGGGCCCTGGCCCCTGCGGGCTGCGTTCTCCGTGGGCTGCGTTCTCCGTCTTCAGGTGCGGGCCGTCTCCGGCCTGCCCCGCCCCGATGCGCGGGGCTAGGACCGGACAGGGCTCCCGTCGCTCAGTTCCGAGGACGCCGCCAGGTCGCGCCCGACGGGGCGTCCGCGTCGTTGTCGCGGGGCACAGGGGTGTCGTCCTGGGCGGCCGGCGAAGAGCCGTCGTACGGGGCGGCGTGCGGTGCGGTCGCGTCGGCCCGGTGGGCCGGGGACCAGGACGGGTCGTCGAGTGTGGGGACCGTGGAACGGGGTGCCTCCCGTGCCTCCCGGTCCGCCGGGCGGCGACCCGCGCGGCCCGACATGAGCGCCGCGCCCAGCAGCAGCACCACCCCACCGCCGAAGGCGCTCAGCACGCCCTGCCCGAGCCCCGACCCGTCCCCGGACACGGACAGGCTGCCCTCCGCCTGCCCCTGGCGGACCATCCACAGCACCGTGAAGCCGAGCACGATCACGCCCGCGAGCGCCACGAGCAGCCGGGACCGCAGCACCAGGCCGATCACGGTCACCAGCGCCGCGAAGACGAAGGGAAGGAAGAGGGAGCCGAAGAGTTCCGAGCCCGCCCGGGTGATCCCCGTACCGGAGAACAGCTGGTCAAGGCGGTAGTCACGCCCGTGACGGCCGTCGTACCAGGCTTGGAAGGGGCTCCATACGGCGGCCGTCGCTCCGGCGAGAGCGAGGACCGACCCGAGGACGTTGCGGACCATGACGGGCCTCCTCGTGTGCGTGCGACTCGCAGTGCGCATTCCGTACGCGTCTCTCAAGATCGACGCTACGCCGGGTGCGTGACGCCCGCCACGCGGTCACACTGGCCCCCGTGACCGAGGAAGAGCGACACCGCGCACATCTGCGGGCCTGGTGGTCCCCTCGCCAAGGGCTCGACGGGTCCCTGACCGGCGCCTCCTGCGCCGACGTCCTCACCCGTACCGGCTGGGCCAGATCGGTCGGCGGCTCGGGCCCCTACCTGGGCCTGCGCGCCCGCTGCGGCGCCCTGCGGACGGAGGTCGACGACGCCGTCGCCCGGCTCGACATCCACGAGCTGCCCTCCGCCCGCGGCTGCGCGTACGTCCTGCCCGCCGCCTACGCGCTCGGCCTCACCGTCGGCGCGCACGCCCCGCGGGCCGAGGCCCGGCAGGCCGCCACGCACCTGGGCGTCACCGCCGGGGAACTGGACGCCCAGTGCGAGGCCGTCCGCGACGAACTCGGCGACGCCCGCCCCTTCAGCCTCGACTCGCCCAAGAGCCGCGCGCCCCGCGTCGCCGAGCTGCGGGGATGACCGGCCCGGCCGGGGTCCCACCCCTTCCCTCAGCCCTTACCTCGTCCGGAAGTCGCCGCTCCTGCGCTCCGTGAAGAGCTTCGCCTGCCGGTCCGGCGGCAGGTTCCCGAGCGCGATCAGGTGGGGCGCGTGCGCGAGGGCCTGCGTGCGGGCCGCCTCCTTCGCCGACCAGAGGGCCCGCACCGTGCCCTGCACCGCCTCCGTGGGATATCCGGCGATGGTCTCGGCGGCGCGCACGGCCGCCGCCAACGCCCCACCGGTGGGCGTCAGTTCGGAGACCAGTCCCGTCTCGTGGGCGCGGCGCGCGGAGAGCCGTTCCGCCGTGCCCATCAGCGCCATCCTCGCGACCTCGCCGAACGGCATGCGCTGCGCCATGTGGATCGCCTCGTACGCGCTGACCATGCCGTACGTGGTGTGCGGGTCGAAGAACGTGGCGTGCTCGTCGGCCACCACGAACTCGGCCTCGCCCAGCAGGTAGAAGGCTCCGCCGCACGCCATGCCGTTGACCGCGGCGATCACCGGTTTCCACAGGTCGTTCGCCTTCGGGCCGATCGCGACGAGCGGATCGTCGATCGTGTAGGGGGAGGGGGGCTGCGGGACGTCCGCGTCGCGGTCGATGCCCGTGCAGAACGCCTTCTCGCCCGCACCCGTCACCACCACCGCCCGCACGGTGTCGTCGAAGCGGAACCGCCGCCAGGCCGCGGCGAGTTCGGCGGCCGTCGCCACGTCGATCGCGTTGTGCCGCCCGGGCCGGTCCAGGGTGAGCACCGCCACGCCGGTGTCCGCGTCGACGGCCGTGCGCAGCGCGGCCCCCTGCGGCGTCACGGGCGCTCCAGGACCCAGCGCGGCACGACGGCCCCGCCGACGTCCGCGAAGACGACCTGCACCTTCGCGCCGATGCGCAGCCGTTCGGGCGCCACGGAGTTCAGGGCGGCGTCGGGGGCCGCGACGAGGTTGCCGACGAGCCGGATGCGGGGCGCGTCGGCGAGCTCGACGACGATCGCGTTGTACGGGGCCTGCTCGGCGTAGGCGGGCAGCAGGGGCGGGTGGGGGAAGACGTAGGACCAGATGCGGCCGCGGCCGCTCATCCTGCGCCACTCGCTGTCGAAGGACTGGCAGTGGGGGCAGCAGGGCCTCGGCGGGAAGCGCAGTTCGCCGCACGTCGCTTCCGCGCACGCCTGTATGCGGAGTTCCCCTTGGGCGGCGTACTCCCAGAAGGGGGCGCCGTCGTCGTCAGGGGTCGGGGTCAGGAGTTCGGGTGTCGCGTCTGCCATGTTCCGTCCTAGTCCGTCCGCGGGTTCGTCGTGGCTTTTCGCGCGGGTCCCCGCGCTCCTCAAGGGGCGCGCAGCAGCAAGGCTGAGGTCGGGACGCCCTCGCCGGCCGTCACCAGGCACGTCGAGGCGTTCGGGACCTGGGCCGTGCTCGTGCCCCGCAACTGCTTGACGCCCTCGTTGATGAGGTTGAAGCCGTGGACGTAGGCCTCGCTGAGGCCGCCGCCGCCCGTGTTGAGCGGGAGCCTGCCGCCGCTCTCCAGCGCGCCGCCCTCCGTGAACGCGCCGCCCTCGCCCCGGCCGCAGAAGCCGTAGCCCTCCAGGGACAGCGGGATGAGCGGGGTGAACGCGTCGTAGATCTGGGCCACGTCGACGTCCTGGGGCCCGAAGTCGGCCTGCTTCCACAGGTGACGGGCCGCCGTCCAGGCCGGTCCGGTCAGCGGGTCGTCGTTCCAGTAGTTGACCATGCCGTGGTGCTGGGCGGGCAGGCCCTGCGCGGTGGAGTGGACGTACACGGGCCGCTGCCGGCAGTCGCGGGCCCGCTCGGCGGAGACGATCACGCAGGCGAGAGCGCCGTCGGTCTCCAGGCAGTTGTCGAAGAGGCAGAGCGGCTCGCTGATCCAGCGCGAGGTCATATACATGTCGCGGGTCAGGGGGCGTTCGTACATCATCGCGGCCGGGTTCTGGTTGGCGCGGTTGCGGCAGGCGAGGGCGACGTTGAAGAGGTGGTCGCGGGTCGCGCCGTACTCGTGCATGTAGCGGCGGGCCAGCATGCCGATCTCGTCGGCGGGGCGCAGCAGGCCGAAGGGGCGCGTCCACTGGGCGGGGGTGGGGAGCTGGACGGCGGTGTTCTTCCAGGGGCGCGGGCCGCTGCCGCGCTTGCGGGAGCGCCAGGCGATGCCGACGCTCGCCTGGCCGGTCGCGATGGCGGCCGCGAGGTGCGCGACGGTCGCGCAGGAACCGCCGCCGCCGTAACCGACCTTGCTGAAGAAGGTCACGTCGCCCGCCCCGACGGCCTTGGCGACCTCGACCTCGTCGGTCTCCTCCATCGTGTACGAGGCGAACGCGTCGACCTCGGACGGGGCGATACCGGCGTCGTCGAGCGCGGCGACGATCGCCCGGCACGCCAACTCCTTCTCGCTCTGCGGAAGTTGTTTGGCAAACGGGGTCTGGCCGATCCCGACTATCGCAGTAGCGTCCTTGAGTGAAGCCATGGGCAACGGCACCTCCGGAGATCGGGCCCTGTCACGGCCCTGCGCCATGTCGCGGGAGTGTCCCGACTGCTGACAGCGCGTCAGGCTACAGCTAATCTGACGGTTAGTCAGCAACGGTGTATCCCCTGCTCGAACACAGTTGAGAGCGCGGGAAGCGTGGGAGGGACTTGTGATGCGCGGCGACCTGGAGTGGGGCAGCATCCCGGGACTTGTCCGGGCGGCCGTCGAGCGGTACGGCACGCGCGAGGCGGTCGTCGAGGGCCGCACCCGCCTGACGTACCGGGAACTGGGCGAGCGCGTGGAGCAGGCCGCGGCCGCCTGCATGGCGGGTGGCGTGGAGCCCGGCGACCGCGTCGCCGTCTGGGCACCCAACACCCTCGACTGGATCGTCTCCGCGCTCGGCGCCGTCACGGCCGGCGCGGTCCTCGTCCCCCTCAACACCCGCTTCAAGGGCGCCGAGGCGGCGTACGTCCTGGAGCGCAGCCGCGCCAAGATCCTCTTCATCACCGGCACGTTCCTCGGCACGTCCTACGTCGCCTCGCTGCGGCGCGCGGCGGCCGAGGGCCCCGGGGAGGGGCCGCTGCCCGGCCTGCCGCACCTGGAGCAGGTCGTCGTGCTCTCCGACGACGCCCCGCGGTCCTTCCGTACGTGGAAGGACTTCCTGGCGGGCGGCGACGCGGTGGACGCGGCCGCGGTCCGCACCCGGGCGGCGTCCATCGACGGCGGCGCGCCCTCGGACATCATCTACACCTCGGGCACGACGGGCCGCCCCAAGGGCGCCGTCATCACCCACGCGCAGACCCTGCGCTGCTACGACGTGTGGAGCGAGCTGGCCGGGCTGCGCGAGGGCGACCGCTATCTGATCGTGAACCCGTTCTTCCACACCTTCGGCTACAAGGCCGGGATCATCGCGTGCCTGATGCGGGGCGCGACGATGGTGCCGCAGCCGGTCTTCAACGTGGACACCGTCCTCGCGAACGTCGCCGCCGAACGCATCTCCGTCCTGCCGGGCCCGCCCACCCTGCACCAGTCGATCCTCGACCACCCCTCCCGCGACCAGCACGACCTGTCCGCGCTGCGGCTCGTGGTGACCGGCGCCGCCGTGGTGCCGCTGCAACTGGTGGAGCGGCTGCGGGCCGAGCTGCGCATCGCCACCGTCCTGACCGCGTACGGGCTCTCGGAGGCGAGCGGCATCGTCACGATGTGCCGGCGCGGCGACCCCGTCGAGGTCGTCGCAGAGACGTCGGGCCGGGCCATCCCCGACACGGAGGTGCGCGTGGTGACCCCCTCGGGCGAGCCGCTCGCGCCCGGCCACCCCGGTGAGGTCCTCGTCCGGGGCCACCACGTCATGCAGGGCTACTACGAGGATCCGGCAGGCACGGAACAGTGCATGACGCCCGACGGCTGGCTGCGCACCGGTGACGTCGGCGTCCTGGACAAGGAGGGCAACCTCCGCATCACGGACCGGATCAAGGACATGTTCATCGTCGGCGGCTTCAACGCGTATCCCGCCGAGATAGAGCAACTCCTCGGCCTGCACCCGGACGTGGCCGACATCGCGGTGATCGGAGTGCCGGACCCGCGGCTCGGCGAGGTCGGCAGGGCGTACGTGGTGCGACGGCCGGGGGCCGTGGCGACGGCGGACGACCTGATCGCCTGGGCGCGCCGGGAGATGGCCAACTACAAGGTGCCCAGGAGCGTCGCGTTCGTGCCGGAGCTGCCGAGGAACGCCAGCGGCAAGGTGGTCAAGGGAGAGCTGCGGGGGTCGGCTACGCTCCCGCGGCGATGAGCGCGGCCCGCTCGTCCTCGCCCAGCTCCACGCAGAACTCGTTGCCCTCCGGGTCGGTCAGGGTCACCCAGCCCCGGCCGTTCGGCCTGCGGTGATCCTCGTACACCCGCGCACCCAGTGCGAGGAGCCGCTCGACCTCCTCGTCGCGGGTGCGGTCCTGCGGCTGGAGGTCGACGTGCAGCCGGTTCTTGAGGGCCTTGGTGTCCGGCACGGTCACGAAGAGCAGCGTGAGCCCCGCCGACTCCACCAGGGCCTCGGGGTCACCGGGAACGTCGTCGTCGGCGAGCTTTCCGCCGAGGACCTCGGCCCAGAAGGCGCCCTGGCGGTAGGCGTCGTGGCAGTCGAAGGTGAGGTGGCGCACGAGAGAAGTCATGGGGGCACTATCCGTGGGTCCCCCGTGGCCTGTCCAAGGGATTCCGGGCCCGGGCGGGCCCGCGCCGAGGGGCGGCTCAGTGGCCGACGGGCGGTTCCAGGCAGCCGGTCTCCATGAAGTGCCCGTTCGCCCTCGCGCCGTAGTTGCTCTTCTGGACGAAGGCGGTGACGCAGGCACTGTCCCCCACGTAGAGCCCGATCATCGCGCCCTCGGGAGTGACGTACTCGTCGTTCTCGTACCGCGACCGCATCTCCACCACGTCGAGCTCGCCGCCGAGCAACTCGCCCTTGCGGGTCGTCTCACGGATCTCGTAACCGAGCTTGCCGGTGAGCGCGGTGCGCACGCTCTCCGGATCCCACTTCTTCTGCTTCCAGAGCCGCTTCAGTACGGGTTCCATGCGGGCCACCTCGGCCTGCGCGGCCTCCTCGTCGGCAGGGGACACCTCGCCGGGGCGGCGGTAGGCGTTGTTGTCGCCGTTGTGGGGCGCGCCGTCGACGACGCCGGGCTCGACGTACGGGGAAGCGCCGGGGGAGGGCGTGGTGCCGGGGGAAGGAGTGGCGGCTTGCGACGCGGGGGCGGTGGTTCCCCTCCCGGTGGAGGCCGGGGCCGCGGCGTTGGCGGGCCGCTCGTCGCCGCAGCCCGTGAGGGTCACGGCAGCGGCGAGGAAGAGGGCGGGGGCGGTGAGGACCCTTCCGGCGGATCTTCGGTACGGCGCTCGTCGGGACGTCGACTTGATGACCATGTCCACGACTCTGCCATGCGCCGCAGGGCACCCGGCCACGGCTTGGTGACCGACTCTGCAACGATTGCTTGATGATCACGTCGCCACCCCGCCCCGGCCGCCGGCCCCGCATCCTCTTCGTCACCGACCTCGCCTACGAGGCGAAGGGCCGGCGCTACTGCGACGAGGACATCCACCTCACCGCCCGGCTCCGCGAGGACTTCGACGTGGCCCTGTGCCATCCGCTGGACGCGGCCGCCCTGATGGAGACGGGCGCCTTCGACACGGTGCTGGTCCGCAACAGCGGCCCGGTCATCCACTACCAGGAGCGGTGGGACGACCTGCGGGCGCGCGCCGCGAAGTCCGGCGCGCGCCTCTACAACCCGCTCACCGGCAAGGCCGACATGGTGGGCAAGCAGTACCTGGTGGAGCTGACGGCGGCGGGGTACCCCGTGATCCCCACGGTGGACGACCTCCGGGACACCGGCCTGCTCCCGGCGACGGACACGTACGTGATCAAGCCGAAGGCGGGCGCGGACTCGATAGGCCTGGAGTTCGTGACCGGGGACCGCCTGGCGGAGCTGCGGCAGGCGGCGGATCCCGACTCCGACTCCGACTCCGGCTTTGGCTCCGACTCCGACCCCAGCTCCGGCTCCGGCTCCGGCTCCGACTCCGACTCCGGCTCCGACTCCGGCTCCGACTCCGGGATCCTGATCCAACCCCGGATCGACTTCACGTACGAGGTCTCGTTCTACTTCGTCGACCACGCCTTCCAGTACGCGCTGCACGCCCCCGACCCCACCCGCCGCTGGCACCTGGAGCGCTACGCCCCGACCGGCGCGGACCTGGCCTTCGCCCCCCGCTTCGTCGAGTGGAACGCGATCGACCACGGCATCCAGCGCGTGGACGCCTGCCGCACCCGGGAGAGCGGCGAACTCCTCCTGGTCGAACTGGAGGACCTGAACCCGTACCTGTCCCTCGACCTCGTCGACGAGGGCACGCGGGACGCGTTCGTGACGGCCATGAAGGACTCGCTGCGCCGCCAACTCGCCGGTCGAGGCGCGGACTTCGACCGCACTGCGTCGGCGGGGGCCGGGTCCGTGTAAGGAAAAATGCGCAGGTGGGCTGGTGCTGTGTCTCGCCTTCCGTCACGCGCCGCGGAGGCTTAGCCTCACAAGGGAGAAGAGTCTGCGGCGGCACGTCAGCGGGGCCGCCACTCTTCCCAGTCCCCGGACCCCGGACGCGCCGACTGTCCCCTTCTCTCCGACGAGGGAGTGGTGCTGACACGGGGCCCCTTCGGTGGCACCCCTCAGATCCCTGATTCCTTCCGAAGACCCGGGCCGCGTCGTCAGCGGCCCGCGAACGGCCGGAGCTGTGCCACCGACATGAGCGGCTCCGGCCTGTGCCCTTCCGGCCTGTTCCAACCGGGGCGTTCTCCCGCATGCCCCGGAGCCGTGAGGGCAGCACGCGCCGACATCGCGGAGGGGAGCCCCGACGTCGGCGCGACGCAGACGGCCGCCGCCGGTCCGGCGCCCCACGCCCCGGCGGTGGCCGTCGACCCGTGCGTGTACGCGCGCACGGATGCGTTGTTCCCCATTGAACGACCATCGGGTCGGCGCGGGAAGACGTGGGGCCGTGATCGATGCGTGGGGCTTGGTGTCTGCTGCCGCGCTGTCAGCCCCGCGAAGGAGCCGGTATGAGTCCGTCGCCGAGGGGCGGAGCGGGCATGTGGCTGTCCTGCGCGGCCACCGCGTGGCCGTCCCTCGGCGGAGCCGGCATGTGACTGTCGGCCGACGCGGGAGAGGCCGCGGCGCCCGCGGCTGCCGCGGCGATGGCGAGGGTGGTGAGGATTCTCTTGGTGCGTGTCATTCCAGCTCCTGTGGTGAGTCGGACATCCAGCGCCAAGCGACCCTATCGACAGACCGGCCGAATGTTCGATTCCGTCGGACGGCTCGGCGTGGCACCTCTCTTCGGAGTGTGCCCAGAAAACAGAGCGTGCCCAGAGCGTCCCCAGAAAACGGAGCGTCCCCCGAAACGGAGTGCGCCCGGAAATGCGTCGGCCGCGACGGCTCCCCCTCCGCGCCGCCGCGGCCGACCCCCGTCGGGATGAAAGTCTCAGGCGTCCTCGGCCGGCGGGGCCGGCATGTGGCCGTCGCGCTGGATGCCGTCCTTGGGCGGAGCGGGCATGTGGCCGTCAGTCAGAGGCTTGACCGTGCCGTCCTTGGGCGGGGCGGGCATGTGCCCGTCCTTCATGGTCGTGATGTCCTGCTTCTCGGCTTCGCTCATGGTGACGACTCCTTGGGAACGCACGGGTCTGTGGGGCAGGACGCCCGCTCGGCAACTCCCCCGAGGGTCGCCGAACGGGCGTTCCAGGGCCGCTCACCCTATCTGTGGGGCCCAAGGCGACCCGTCTGCCCCCCGACGCGACGGATCGATGAGTAGAGAGTGGCAGTCACTCATAAACGTTCGATGAACGCCGCCAGGGCCTGTGTCAGGCGGCTGCGACGGGCTCCAGGAGGGCCCGGACCTCCTCCGCCTCCACGGCTCCCGCCCCTTCGTGGATGGCCAGGGCCTCCTGCCAGCAGGCCCGCGCGCGGTCGAGCTGGCCGAGGCTGTCCAGGGCCCTTCCCAGCACGGTCAGAACGTTGGCGCGCATCCAGTCCCCGCCGATGCAGCCGATGGCGAGTGCCTGCTCGGCGTGCTTGGCCGACTGTGCCGCGCGGCGGGCCTGGAGATGCACCTGGGCGACGCGGTAGTGGGTCGTGCCCTCCCACAGGCGCTGGCGGTTCTCCACGAACATCCGCAGGGCGTCCGCGAGTTGGTCGAGAGCCTCGGTGTGGCGTCCGGCGTGGCTGAGGCCGATGCCGAGGGCGTACTTCGCGTTCGCCAGACGGAGGGTGAGTCCGAGGTCGTCGTAGATCTCCACGCCCTGCTGGGCGAGTTCGATGGCCTTCTCGGTCCGGCCGATCGAGACGAGGACGCGCGAGAAGTTGCAGACGGCACTCGCCTCGCCGGGGCGGTTCCCGTCGAGTCGGAAGGCGTCGATCGCCTTGAGGAAGTAGCTCTCACTGGCCGTGTACTGCTTCATGCAGGCAGCGGTGATCCCCTGCTCGTTCGGCGCGTTCCCGCCGGCCCAGGGGTCCTGGGAGACGAGCGTGAGCCGCGCCGCGCGCTCCAGTTCCTTGGCGGCCACCTCGAAGTGGCCGCCGATGCGCATGAGCACCTGGGCGAGACTGACCCGCGCCCGCCCTTCCGCATGCCCGTCCCCCAGCGCCTCCGCCGCGTCCCGCGCGGCCGACGTGGCCAGTTCGTAGCGCAGGGAGCTCGCGCCGGACTCCGCCAGGTCCTTGGAGGCCAGCAGGAGGTCCACCGCGCGGCGCAGGGTCCGCGGGCCCAGTGACTGCTGGACGCAGGCGAGGATGCACGCCGCTTCCGAGTGCAGCCAGTCCAGGGCCTTCGTGTCGTCGGTGAAGTCCTGGCCCGCGTGTTCCGTGCGCTCCAGGTGGTCCACCGTCCGGTCCCCGGGCCGCTCGATCGCGTAGACGCGCGCCGCCGACGCCAGGTAGAAGTCCAGGAGGCGCGACATCGCCGCGTCCCGTTCGCTCGGGGGCTGTTCGTCGCGTTCCGCGCACGCACGCGCGTAGAGGCGTACGAGGTCGTGGTAGCGGTAGCGGCCGGGGGCCGCGGACTCCACCAGGGACGTGTCCACCAGGGATTCCAGTACGTCTTCCGTCTCCTCCAGGGAGAGGTCCAGGACCGCCGCGGCCGCCGCGAGGGACAGGTCGGGGCCGTCGGCCAGGCCCAGGAGGCGGAAGGCGCGGGCCTGGGCCGGCTCCAGCTGGCCGTAGCCCAGTTCGAAGGTCGCCTTCACCGCGAGGTCACCGGCCTGGAGTTCGTCCAGACGGCGGCGCTCGTCCGCGAGCTTCGCGGCGAGGGTGGAGACGGTCCAGGTGCGGCGGGCCGCCAGGCGGGACGCGGCGATGCGGATGGCGAGCGGCAGGAATCCGCACGCCGCCACGACGTCGAGCGCCGCTTCCCGCTCCGAGGTGACGCGTTCCTCACCGACGATGCGGGTGAAGAGGAGAAGGGCCTCCTCGGGGGACATGACGTCGAGGTCCACCAGGTGCGCACCCGCGAGGTCGACCATGCGGACGCGGCTCGTCACGAGGGCGGCGCAGCCTTCCATGCCCGGCAGCAGGGGCCTGACCTGGGCGGCGTCGCGCGCGTTGTCCAGGAGGACGAGGACGCGCCGGCCGTCGAGGACGGAGCGGTAGAGCGCGGCCCGTTCCTCCAGGGAGTCGGGGATCGCCGAGTCGGCCGTGCCGAGGGCGCGCAGGAACGCGCCGAGGACCGTCTCGGGTTCCGCGGCCCGCGCGCCGGCGCCCTGGAGGTCCACGTACAGCTGCCCGTCGGGGAAGTGCGTGCGCGCCACGTGGGCGACGTGGACGGCCAGCGTCGTCTTGCCGACACCGCCGATGCCGGCCAGCGCCGAGACGGCCATCACGCGGCCCTCGGCGGTGGAGAGGATGTCGCTCAGCTCGTCCACGAAGGAGGCGCGGCCCGTGAAGTCGGGGACCGTCGCGGGGAGCTGGGCCGGGCGCACCACGGTCGCCGTCGGCTCCTGGGCGGGCGCGGAGGGCTCGGCGAGTGCGGGGTCGGCCTGCAGGATGCGCTGCTGGAGTTCCTTCAGGCCCGGCCGCGGGTCCACGCCGAGTTCGTCGGCGAGCAGGCGGCGGGTGTCCGCGTAGACGGCGAGGGCCTCGGCCTGGCGGCCGCTGCGGTAGAGGGCCAGCATCAGCAGTTCGCGCAGGCGCTCGCGCAGCGGGTGGGCCGCGGTGAGGGCGGTCAGCTCGGAGACCGCCTCCGCGTGGCAGCCTTGTTCGAGGTCCATGTCGAGGCGCGACTCGACGAGTTGGAGGCGCCACTCGTCGAGACGGGTGCGCTGCGTCTCGGCGTAGGGGCCCGGGACGTTGGCGAGCGGTTCGCCGTCCCACAGGCCGAGGGCCTTGTTGACCAGGGTGCGCGCCTGGCACAGGTCACCGGTGCTGCGGGCCTTCTCGGCCGACGCCCAGATGTCCTCCGCCACGGCGAGGTCCAGTGCGCCGTCCGCGACCTGGACCGCGTAGC
Source organism: Streptomyces sp. NPDC040622 (assembly GCF_055593965.1). Taxonomy (NCBI): domain Bacteria; kingdom Bacillati; phylum Actinomycetota; class Actinomycetes; order Kitasatosporales; family Streptomycetaceae; genus Streptomyces; species Streptomyces sp. NPDC040622. Next base: position 321,516 of record NZ_JBVIXD010000006.1, read on the forward strand.
CCCCGGACTCGCTGACCAGGACGCCGGGCGGCAGCACCTTGCGGAGCCGGGACGCGTACGTACGTACCGCTGCCAGTGCCTGCGACGGGGGCTCCTCGCCCCACAGGGCGTCGATCAGCTCCGAGGCCGTCGCCGTGCGGCCGTCCCGCAGGAGGAGGGCGGCGAGCAGTGCCCTCTGCTGCGGGGAGCCGGTGTTGAGCTGTTCAGAGCCGTGCCACGCGCGCACCGGTCCGAGCACGCTGAAGCGCGACGTCCGGACCTCGGGGGGGTGCCCCTCGGTCCGCTCCTCGGGGGTGTTCCCCGAGGCCGGACGCCGCTGCTCCGGTACTCGCGGTACATCGACCATCGCTCCCCCTGCCGCCCTGCCGTTCCCAATCCTGCCGGTCGCGGGTCTGCCCGCCCGCGGTGGTGCCACTTGAATCCTGCTCGGTTCTTGCTCCCCGCCAGTTTGCCTTGTTCATGGCGGATGCGTCAGCCGTGCGAGACGGCTCTCACAGGGTCCTCGCACGACATTCCGGATTGCTCTCCCCCTCGGAAGGCGGCCGGAGGGCAGGGGAGGGGCGATCGGATGGCCGTCGGGTGACGGCGGTGGCGTCCGGGGCGTCCGCGCACAAATAGCTGACGGGTCGTCAGATCGGCGCTACCGTGGGCCGTATGGAGACCATGGAGACCCCGGAGACCTTCCCGAAGATCATCTCGGTGGACGACCACACGGTCGAGCCGCCCCACGTCTGGCGGGACCGGCTCCCGTCGAAGTACCAGGACCGCGGCCCCAGGATCGTCCGCGCCCCCCTGCGGTCCATGTCCTTCATGGGAGGAAAGTTCGCTCCCGTGATGGGGGAGCAGGGCGAGGACGGCCCCATCGGCGACTGGTGGATCTACGAGGACCTGCACAGGCCGCTCACCCGACTCGACACCGCCGTCGGGTACGACAGGGACGAGATCAAGCTCGAAGTCATCACCTACGAGCAGATGCGGCCCGGCTCGTTCCACGTGCCGGACCGGCTCGCCGACATGGACGTCAACCACGTCCAGTCCGCCCTCTGCTTCCCCACCTTCCCGCGCTTCTGCGGCCAGACCTTCACCGAGGCCAAGGACCGCGACCTCGCACTCCTCAGCGTCCAGGCGTACAACGACTGGATGGTGGAGGAATGGTGCGGCCCCGAGGCGGCGGGCCGCCTCATACCGCTGACCCTCATCCCCCTCTGGGACGCCGGGCTCGCCGCGGCGGAGGTCCGGCGCAACGCGGCGCGCGGCGTACGGGCCGTCGCCTTCTCCGAGATCCCGCCCCACCTCGGCCTGCCCTCCATCCACACCGACGAGTGGGACCCCTTCCTGCGCGCCTGCGACGAGACCGGCACGGTCGTCGCCATGCACATCGGCTCGTCCTCGAAGATGCCGTCGACCTCGGCGGACGCGCCGCCCGCCGTCGGCTCCACCATCACCTTCGCCAACTGCTGCTTCTCGATGGTCGACTGGCTGATGAGCGGCAAGTTCGAACGCTTCCCCAACTTGAAGATCATGTACGCGGAGGGCCAGATCGGCTGGATCCCCTACATCCTCGAACGCGCGGACGTCGTCTGGGAGGAGAACCGGGGCTGGGGCGGAGTCGCGGACAAGGTCACGCGTCCGCCGTCCGAGCTCTTCACCGAGCACGTCTACGGGTGCTTCTTCGACGACGCGTTCGGCCTGAAGAACCTCGACTCCATCGGGGTGGGGAACGTGCTCTACGAGACGGACTACCCGCACTCCGACTCCACCTGGCCGAAGTCCCGCCAGGTCGGCGAGGAGCAGATGGGCCATCTCGCGCCGGACGTCGTGGACCGGATCGTCCGCCGCAACGCGATCGACCTCCTGGGCCTCACGGAGGCTGGCCTCTGGCCCGGCGCGTGACGTGGGCTGGCCCCTGGGCCTTGGGCGGTGCGGGGTGGGTGGGGTCTGCCCTGCGTGGGCGGGTGCGGGTTCGTTGTGGCTTGTCGCGCCGTTCCCCGCGGGGGCTGGCCCCTGGGCCTTGGACGGTTCTGGGTGAGTGGGTTCCCCCCTGCGCGGGCGGGTGCGGGCCCGCCGTGGCTTGTCGCGCCGTTCCTCGCGCCCCTTAAAAGCCACCCGCCGTTGCGGGCCGTGCTGCGTGTATGGGTGCGGGTGCGTTGTGGCTGGTCGCGCAGTTCCCCGCGCCCCTAAAAGCAACAGCTCGCCGCCCCCGCGCCGCTAAAAGCAGCGGCCCGCCGCCCCCGCGCCCCTGAAAGCAACGGCCCGCCGCCCCCGTACACCAGGAGGCAACAGCCCGCCGCGCCCCGATGCACCGCCCCGCCCAAAGCTCCCCTGAGGCACCGACCCGCCCGAGGCACCACCCGGAGGCACCGACCCACCCGAGGCCCCCGGAGGCACCGCCCCACCCGAGGTCACACCTGAAGCCCCCGGGAGGCACCGGCCCTGCGGGGCTTGCCCGAAGAAGCCCCACCGATGACCGGCAGTCGCACGCGCGGCGGAGGGGGCGCGGGGGTATGTGCGCACGGAGCACCGAGCGGGCTGTGGCGTCTTTGTTCTTGGGGCGTGGCGCAGGGATAGCGAGTACGTACATACCCCCGCGACCCCGCCCCGCAAGACGGACCCAAGGCGACACGAGCCCAAGGCGCCCCCGCCAGAACCCTTGTCTGACGATGCGTCAGCTACGACCATAGGGCCGTCCGCGACAAGTGACGTTCCGTCAGGTCTACTTGAGGGGTGGGGTTACCCATGGTCGTCTACGGGATGCAGCTCCCGGTCCAGTCCCAGAGCTCTCTCTACGCCGAGCCCTGGGAAGCCGACGCCGGCGCCGACGACCTCGTCGAGATAGCCCGTACCGCCGACCGCTCCGGCTACGCGTACATCGCCACCTGCGACCACGTAGGCATCCCCCACCGCCTCGCCGACGCCATGAGCACCATCTGGTACGACCCCGTCGCCACCCTCTCCTTCCTCGCCGCCGCCACCACCCGCGTCCGCCTGATGAGCCACGTCGCCATCGTCGGCCTGCGCCACCCCCTCCTCTCCGCCAAGCAGTACGCGACCCTCGACCACCTCAGCGGCGGCCGCCTGATCCTCGGCGTCGGCGCCGGGCATGTGCGGGAGGAGTTCGACGTCCTCGACGTCGACTTCGCGCGGCGAGGACCGATCCTCGACGAGACCATCGACGCGCTGCGGACGGCGCTCGGCCCCGACGAGTTCCCCGAACACCACGGCGAACGCTTCGACTTCAGCGGCCTGGGCCAACGCCCCCGCCCCGCCCAGCAGCACGTACCCATCTGGGTCGGCGGCTCCTCACCCGCCGCGGTGCGCCGCGCCGCGACCCGCGCCGACGGCTGGCTTCCGCAGGGCGACCCGCGCGACAAGCTGCCCGCCCAGATCGCGAAGCTCAGGCGGCTGCGGGAGGACGCGGAGATCGAGGCGCCGATCACCGTGGGCGCGATCACCGAGGCCCTGTACGTCGGGGAGCCGGCCTGGTCGGTGGGCCGTCGCGCGCTCACCGGGAAGCCGGACGCTCTCGCGGAGTCGCTGCGCGCGTACCCCGCGATGGGCGTCGACCAGATCCAGGTGCGGTTCCGCAGCCGCAGCCGCACCGAACTCACCGACCAGATGGCGGCGTTCGCGACGGACGTGGCCCCGCACCTGGGCGACTGAGACCCCCGCACGGAGAGCACGAATGCCGACGGCAGAAGCCACGGCAGAGGCAACGTCAACGGACACGGCAGCCACAACAGCGACTGCAGCGACCGCAGCGACAGCAGGGAGTACGTCATGGGCAAGCTGGACGGCCGCGTAGTCATCGTGACGGGCGCGGCACGAGGACAGGGCGAACAGGAGGCGCGCCTCTTCGTGGAGGAGGGAGCCCGCGTCGTCGTGGCCGACGTGCTCGACGAACAAGGCGAGGCGCTCGCCAAGGAGCTGGGCGAGGAGTCCGCGCGCTACGTGCACCTGGACGTGGGGGACGAGTCCGGCTGGCGGCGGGCCGTCGGGACGGCCAAGGAGACCTTCGGGAAGGTCGACGGGCTGGTCAACAACGCGGGGATCCTGCGGTTCAACGAGCTGGTCAGCACCCCGCTCGAGGAGTTCCAGCAGATCATCCAGGTCAACCAGATCGGCTGCTTCCTGGGCATCCGTACCGTCGCCCCGGAGATCGCCGCGGCGGGCGGCGGAACGATCGTCAACACGGCCTCGTACACGGCCCTGACGGGCATGGCGTTCGTCGGCGCGTACGCCGCGACCAAGCACGCGATCCTCGGGCTCACCCGGGTCGCCGCGATCGAGCTCGCGGGGCGGAACGTCCGGGTGAACGCCGTGTGCCCGGGGGCGGTCGACACCCCCATGACCAACCCCGCGCAGCTGGACCCGGACGCCGACCCCGTCGCGGCGAAGGAGGCGGTCGCGGAGCTGTACAAGAAGCTCGTGCCGCTCGGCCGGATCGGGCAGCCGCGGGAGGTGGCCGCCCTGGCGCTGTTCCTGACCGGGGACGACTCGGCCTACATCACCGGGCAGCCGTTCGTCATCGACGGCGGCTGGCTGGCCGGGGTCAGCATCGTCTGACACCGCATCAGCTATTGACGGTCCGTCGAGCCGGTGGAACAGTCGACGCATCACGATCTGACGGGTCGTCAGAAACCGTCAGAACCTCACGAGGACGGTGAACCTCCTTGGAATTCGGTCTCTTTGTACAGGGATACGTGCCCGCCCAGCGGGCCAAGGTCGACCCCGAAGCGGAGCACAAGGCGCTCATCGAGGAGACCGAGTACGTCATCCAGGCGGACAAGTCGGGCTTCAAGTACGCCTGGGCGTCCGAGCACCACTTCCTGGAGGAGTACTCGCACCTCTCCGCCAACGACGTCTACCTCGGGTACCTCGCGCACGCGACCGACCGCATCCACCTGGGCTCGGGCATCTTCAACCCGCTGGCGCCCGTCAACCACCCGGTGAAGGTCGCGGAGAAGGTCGCCATGCTCGACCACCTCTCCGAAGGACGTTTCGAGTTCGGGACGGGACGCGGTGCCGGTTCGCACGAGATCCTCGGCTTCATGCCGGGCATCACGGACATGAACCACACCAAGGAGATATGGGAAGAGACCATCTCCGAGTTCCCCAAGATGTGGCTCCAGGACGAGTACGTCGGCTTCCAGGGCAAGCACTGGTCGCTGCCGCCGCGCAAGATCCTGCCCAAGCCGTACGGGAAGTCGCACCCCGCCATGTGGTACGCCGCCGGGTCGCCCTCCTCGTACGCGATGGCCGGCAAGAAGGGCCTCGGGGTCCTCGGCTTCAGCGTGCAGAAGGTCTCCGACATGGAGTGGGTCGTCGAGTCGTACAAGACGGCCGTCAAGGAGGCCGAGCCCATCGGTGACTTCGTCAACGACAACGTCATGGTGACGTCCACGGCGATCTGCGCGGAGACGCACAAGAAGGCCGTCGAGATCGCGGTCGGCGGCGGGCTCAACTACCTTCAGTCGCTGCTCTTCCGCTACCACGACACGTTCCCGCGGCCCGAGGGGATTCCCCAGTGGCCCGAGCTGCTGCCCGAGTACACCGAGGAGATCATCGAGCTGCTCATCGCGGAGGAGCTGATGATCTGCGGGGACCCGGACGAGGTGCTCACGCAGTGCAAGCGGTGGGAACAGGCGGGGGCGGACCAGCTCAGCTTCGGGCTGCCGATCGGGATCTCGCCCGAGGACACGAAGAACACGATCAAATTGATCGGTGAGCATGTGATTCCGAAGATCGATACGGATCCGGTGCACCGGACGTCGCGCTTCCGCCAGGCGGCGGGGGCGTAACTCTCTGCTCCCCGGCTTCCCCTCCCGGGCGGAGGCCGGGGTCCTGCCGGACGGGTGAGCGGTGTACGGGGTCCTGCCGGACGGGTGGGCGGGCGGTGTACGGGGTCGCCGACTCGGGGGCCTGCCCCCGGGCCCCCGTTCATCGCCCTCCGGGCTCGTCCTCAAGCGCCGGACGGGCTGGAACCCCCCGCCCGGTCCGTCGCTTCCCGACGGGCCTCGGGGGCCGGCGCCCAAACATCGCCCTCCGGGCTCGTCCTCAAACGCCGGACGGGCTGAAATACCGGCCTTCGGAGCCCGAGCGGCATCCGTCGTGCCGGCTGAAGTACCGGCCTCCGGAGCCCGAGCGGCATCCGCCGGACTGGTTGAAGTACCGGCCTTCGGAGCCCGAGCGGCATCCGTCGTGCCGGCTGAAGTACCGGCCTTCGGAGCCCGAGCGGCATCCGGCGTGCGGGTTGAAGTACCGGCCTTCGGAGCCCGAGCGGCATCCGGCGGACGGGTTGAAGTGCCAACCGCCGGAGCCCGAGCGGCATCCGTCGTGCCGGCTGAAGTACCGGCCTCCGGAGCCTGAGCGGCATCTGTCGGGCGGGCTGAAGTACCGGCCTCCGGAGCCGAAGCGGCATCCGGCGGGCGGGTTGAAGTACCGGCCTCCGGAGCCCAGCGGCACCCGCCGGGCGGGCTGATGTGCCGACCGCCGGGCGGGCCGAGTGCCGGATTCGTCAGGTGGCCCGGACGGGGCGAACCCGCCGTGCGGGCCGCACCGAACCGAGTCGAAACCGTCGGGTGGATTCACATGGCCGGTCAGCTGTCCGGGCTGGGTGGCTTCCTTCGAAAGGGGACGTCCTCGTCATGCTCGACCACCTCATCAAAGGCGCGACCGTCGTCGACGGGACCGGTGCCGATGCCTTCGTCGCCGATGTCGGGCTGCGGGACGGGCGGATCGCCGTCGTCGCGGAGCCGGGCACCGTGTCCGAGGAGGCGCGGACCAGCGAGGACGCCCAGGGGCGAGTTCTCGCGCCCGGGTTCGTCGATCCGCACACGCACTACGACGCCCAGCTCTTCTGGGACCCGTACGCGACGCCCTCCCTCAACCACGGGGTGACGACCGTCGCGGGCGGCAACTGCGGGTTCACGCTCGCGCCGCTGAACCCGGCCCGGCCCGGCGACGCCGACTACACGCGGCGGATGATGTCGAAGGTCGAGGGCATGTCGCTGGTGGCGCTGGAGGAGGGCGCGCCCTGGTCGTGGAGTTCGTTCGGTGAGTACCTGGACGCGCTGGAGGGGCGTGTCGCCGTCAACGCCGGGTTCATGGTGGGGCATTGCGCGCTGCGGCGGTACGTGATGGGTGAGGATGCCGTGGGCGGGCAGCCGTCCGCCGCGCAGATGGAGGAGATGCTGCGGCTCTTCCACGACGCCATGGACGCGGGGGCCTGGGGGCTCTCCACCACGCAGTCCTCCACCCACTCGGACGGTGACGGGGAGCCCGTCGCGTCCCGGCACGCCGAGCCCGAGGAGCTGCTCGCGCTCAGCCGGGCCGTCGCCGAGCACGAGGGCACCCAGCTGGAGGCGATCGTCGCGGGCTGTCTCGACCAGTTCAGTGACGACGAGGTCGACCTGTTCGTGGAGATGAGCGCGGCGGCCGGCAGGCCGCTGAACTGGAACGTGCTCACCATCGACGCCGCCGTCCCCGAACGCGTCCCGCGCCAGCTCGTGCCGAGCGAGCGCGCCCGCGAGGCGGGCGGCCGCATCGTCGCGCTCACCATGCCGATCCTCACGCCCATGAACATGTCGCTCGGCACGTTCTGCGCCCTCAACCTCATCCCGGGCTGGGGCGACATCCTCGGCCTGCCCGTGCCGGATCGGATCGCGAAGCTGCGCGACGCGCAGGTGCGCGAGGAGATGCTGCGGCGGGCCGGCAGCAAGGAGGCGGGCGTCTTCCGGCGGCTCGCCCGCTTCGACCGGTACGTCATCGGCGACACGTACTCCGAGGCGAACGAGGGCCTGACCGGGCGGGTGGTCGCGGACATCGCCGCCGAGCGCGGGCTCGAACCGTTCCACTGCCTCGTCGAGATCTGTGCCAACGACGAACTGCGGACCGTGCTGTGGCCGATGCCCACCGACAACGACCCGGACTCCTGGGCCCTGCGCGCGGAGACCTGGCAGCACGAGGACGTCATGCTCGGCGGCTCGGACGCGGGCGCGCACCTGGACCGCATGTGCGGCGCCCCGTACACGACGCGGTTCATCGGGGACTGCCTGCGCGGGCGGAAACTGCTCGGTCTGGAGCAGGCCGTGAAGATGCTCACCGACGACCCGGCGCAGCTCTTCGGGCTGCGCGAGCGCGGCCGGATCGCCGAGGGCTACCACGCGGACCTGGTCCTCTTCGACCCCGAGCGGATCGACGCGGGCAAGGCGACCCTCGTGCACGACCTGCCCGGCGACAGCCCGCGCCTGGACTCCAAGGCGATCGGCATCAACGCGGTGTGGGTCAACGGCGTCGAAACCATCAGGGAGGACGTCGTGACCGGCGCCGTGCCGGGGAAGATCCTGCGCTCCGGACAGGACACCAGGACGGTGAGCACCAAGTGACCAGGCCCCGGCGGCTGTTCATCGGCGGCGAGTGGACCGAGCCCGACGGCGGGCACTACGAAGTGGTGAACCCGGCGACCGAGGAGGTCGTGGGTCTCGCGCCCGAGGCGAGTGGCGCGCAGGTGCACGAGGCGGCACGGGCCGCGCGCGAGGCGTTCGCGGGCTGGTCGCGGACCGCCCCCGAGGAGCGGGCCGCGATCCTGGAGAAGGCCGCCGCCGTGATGCGGCGGGACTTCGACGCGTACGCCGACCTGGCGCGGGCCGAGAGCGGCGCGACGACCGGCACGGCCCGCGGCATGCAGGTGGCGGTCGCGGTGTCCCGTTTCCAGCGATACGCGAAGGGGGCCCTCGAACCGGTCGAGCAGGCGCTGCCGCCGCAGATCAGCGAGGCCGGGCCGATGGGGAAGGCGGGCGTGCTGGGCGCGCTCGCCGTGCGCCAGCCCGTCGGCGTCGTCACCTGCATCACCTCGTACAACAACCCGTGGGCGAACCCGGCGGGCAAGGTGGCGCCCGCGCTCGCGATGGGCAACACCGTCGTCGTGAAGCCGGCTCCGCAGGACCCGCTGTCGGTGTACGGGATGGCGGCGGCCCTCGCGGAGGCGGGCGTCCCGCCCGGCGTCGTGAACGTCGTCTCCGGCACGGACGTAGCCGTCGGCGAGGCGGCCGTCGCCTCGCCGGACGTCGACATGGTGAGCTTCACCGGTTCGACGGCCGTCGGGCAGCGCATCGGCGAGGTGTGCGGCCGCGACATGAAGCGGCAGCTGATGGAGCTGGGCGGGAAGGGCGCGGCGGTCGTCCTCGACGACGCGGACCTGGACGCGGCGGTGGCGGGCATCGGCACGACGTTCTCGTTCTACAGCGGGCAGATCTGTACGGCGCCGACCCGTGTCATCGTCCAACGGGGCGTGTACGACGCGCTGTTGGAGAAGCTCGCCGCGTACATGGGATATCTGAAGGTCGGTGATCCGGGCGACCGGGCGACGATCGTCGGGCCGGTGATCTCGGCGGCGCACCGCGACCGCATCGAGGGGTACGTCGAGGCGGGCCGCAAGGAGGGCGCGCGGGTCGTGGCGGGCGGCGAGCGCCCGGGGGAGGGGAAGGGCAAGGGCTTCTACGTGGCCCCCACGCTCCTCGCCGACTGCACGAATGACATGCGGGTCGTCCGCGAGGAGATCTTCGGGCCCGTGGTGGCCGTCGTCCCCTTCGACGCGGGCAGCCCCGAGGAGGCCGAGGAGACGGCGGTCGCCCTCGCCAACGACAGCGACTACGGGCTGATCGACTACGTCTGGTCGGGCGACGTCGCCCGCGCCTTCCGGGTGGCCCGCAGACTGCGCGCGGGCGGTGTCGGGGTGAACACGATCGGCCGGAACATGGAGGCGCCGTTCGGCGGCTTCAAGAAGAGCGGGGTGGGCCGGGACGTCGGCTCGTACGCCCTGCACGCGTACAGCGAGCTGCAGTCGATCGTCTGGCCGGGGTGAGGGCGCCGCGGGGGTCGGGGGAGACGTGGGCCGTCTCCCCCGGCCCCTGCGGGTGGCTCGGCCGCTACCGGCCCAGGAAGATCGGGTTGGTGAACGCGGTCAGCGGGCCGGGCAGTCCGGTCGTCACCGGCGCGTGCCGCACCTCCGCCCGCACGTACGCCGCGTACGACGCCGTCGTGCGCCACTGTGCCGTGCCCGCGCCCGACTCCGGCAGCGTCGGGCCGGTGTACAGGACGCCCTGGTCGGTGACGAAGCGGACCGTGCAGCCGGGGGCGCCCTTGACCTCCAGGCGGACGGTGACCGGGTCGTCGCGGTCGACGTCGAGGCGTTCGCCGATGCCCGCGTGCGTGCCCTTGCCGCCCGCCGCCGAGAAGGCGAGCTCGACGGCCTTCGACTCGGCGACGTAGGAGCGGCCCTTGCGGATGCCGTCCTGGATGGCCTCGCGGGTCAGGTCGTCGGCGAGGACGACGGTCTGCGGGCCGCCGACGGGGTCGGGGTCGCGGTGTGCGTCGCTGTTGCCCATCGCCGGGATCCACGGCCTGCCGCCGCGCACGGACGCCACCAGCATGCTGTCCCAGTCGGCGAGGGAGACCTCGTCGTCCGGCGTGTACGCGCCGTTCCACACCTCGACGGCGTCCGCTTCGCCGAAGCCGAACTTCCAGTTGCAGCCGACGCAGGTGGCGTGCGGGTGGGCGGGGACGACCAGGCCGCCCGCGTCGCGGACCTTGCGGGCGTACGTGCCGAAGCGGTTGTCCCGCGCGCGGTAGCGCCAGTCGACGAACGTGCCGGGGTCCGTGCCGAGGGCGACCACGTGGCCGTTGCGGGTCGTGATCTCCTCGCCGAGCATGATCAGGAGGTCGTCGCCCGCGTGCCCGGCCCAGTGGGGGTGCGCGGAGTGCGTGTTGTGCTCCGAGCTGTTGATGAAGTCGAGGCCCGCCGCGCGGGCGAGCGAGGCGATTTCGGCGAGGGTGCGACGGCCGTCGGAGTGCACGGAGTGCAGGTGGCAGTCGCCCCGGTACCAGGCGCGCCCCCGGCCCCTGGCGCGCTCGGGCGGGTAGACCGGCTTCGGGGTGCGGCCCGGCGCCCCGTAGGTGAGGGTGATCGTCACCTCGTAGGGCAGGCCGTCGGGGGCGACCGTGTACGGGCCGAGCGCGATGTGCCAGGTGCCCTCACGGATCCGGCCCGGGATGTAGCCGGGGGTCGCCTCGTCGGCGCGCAGGAAGAACTCGGTGCGGGCGCCGCCGGACCAGCCTCGGAAGCCCTTGCCGCCGAGGTCGGTGCCGCGCTCGTCGAAGATGCCGATGTCGAGGGCGTTGCCCTGGGTGCCGGGTGGCACGGTCGGCTTCTGGTAGCTGTAGGCGACGTGCAACTGGCTGACGCCGTCCGGGACGTCGACCGGCAGGTACACGAAGTCGGGGGCTCCGGCGGGCAGCGTGCCGCGCACCGTCTTCGTCTCTTTGCTGCCCGGTGCCCTGTCCCGCGCGGGGGTGCGCCGCTCGGCGCCGCTGGCGAAGCTCACGCTGCCCAACGTAAGCGCGGCGGCGGCTCCCGTCACGAACAGCGCGCGCCGGTTCGGACCGTTCTGGCCGTTCGGGTGGTGTGCGTCCTGCTGGTGTACGTCCCGCTGGTGTACGTCCTCGCACATGCTGCGGCTCCCCAGGGTGTCGACAGTGACGTGGGTGGTGCGTGCAACCCTGGTATTGAGCCGTGAACTGTACGGCAAGGGAAGGAGATTGACGGACTTACGCACGGTGTCCGCGCGGTGGGGCCGGGTCCCGGCCGCTCAGTGTCCCTTGCGGGAGGCGCGGGCGCGGCGCACCGCCGGCAGGACGAGCAGCAGGACCACGGCGAGCACGACGGCGACGATCCCGCCGACGATGCCGATGGAGCCCTTCTTCTTCGTCAGGCCGTCGCCACCGCCCCCGCCCCCGCCGCCAAGAGCACCGCCTCCGTCTCCGGGTACGGTCCGCCCGCGCCGCCCCGCGCCCACGACAGCGGGGAGCCTCCCGTGCCGTGGTCCTCGCGGAGGTTGGGGTCGGCGCCGTGGGCGAGCAGGGCCCGCACCGTCTCGACGTGACCCCAGGCGGCCGCCCCGCACAGGGGGGTGCCGTCGGTGAGGCCGCGGCTCTCCGTGTCCGGCCGGGCGCCCGCGGCCAGGAGGAGTCGCACCGTGTCGGCCGCGCCGTGCACCGATGCGGCGTACAGGGCCGTCGTGCCGTCGGTGCCGGGGAGTTCGGGGTCGGCCCCCGCGCGCAGCAGCGAGCGGACCGTGCCCGTGACGCCGAGCGACGCGGCGAGCACGAGCTCCCTGGTCAGCTTCTTCTGCCGTCGTCTCTTCACGTGCGTCAGGTTAGTGAGCGCAGGGGCACCGACCAACCGATTAGGGGGCGCACGGGCATGGACCAACCGGCCTTGCGGGGATAGGAAGAGGGCCCCGCACCGACACTCTCGGAGGGACCCGTACCCGTGCGCATATCCGCGACGCTCTACATGACCGACCGGACGATCACTCCCGTACGCCTGGCCCAGGAACTGGAGCGGCGCGGATTCGCCGGGCTCTACCTCCCCGAGCACACCCACATCCCGGTGCCCCGCGAGACCGCCTACCCGGGCGGTGAACTGCCCCCCGAGTGCGCCCGCATGCTCAGCCCCTTCGTCGCCCTCGCCCAGGCCGCCGCGGTCACCGAGCGCATCGCCCTGGGCACGAACATCGCGCTGGTCGCCCAGCACGACCCGATCGACCTCGCCAAGCAGATCGCGACCCTCGACCACCTCTCCGGCGGCCGGGTCACCCTCGGCGTCGGCTACGGCTGGAACCGGGAGGAGGCCGAGGACCACGGCGTGGCGTGGCCCCGGCGCCGGTCGGTGGTGCGGGACCGGATGGCGGTCATGCGGGCGCTGTGGGCGGACCGTCCGAAGGCGTACGAGGGGGAGTTCGGCGGCGTACGGGCGAGCGAGGTCCATCCCAAGCCGCGCAGGGCGCCCCGCGAACGGCGCGCGAAGGGCCCGCTGTTCGGCCCTCGGACGCTCATCGGGGGTGCGGCGGGGCCCGGCCTGTTCGCGCACATCGCGGAGTACGCGGACGGCTGGATGCCCATCGGCGGCAGCGGCCTCGGCGCGGCGCTGCCGGTGCTGCGGGCGGCGTGGGCGGAGGCGGGGCGCGAGGCGGACGGGCTGTACGTGGCGGTGACGGCCGTCGCCCCGGACACCGGGAAGCTCGCGCACTACACGGAGCTCGGCGTGGACGAGGTGATCGTGCAGCTGCCGCCGGCCGGCGAGGCGGAGGTGTGCGCGGCGCTCGACGGGCTCGGGCAGTACGTGCGCCCGTGACGGGCGCCGTGCCGGGCCCGGTGGTGTCCGCCGAGCCGTCCGGCCGCCTTTGGGCAGGTGGAAGTATCTGGAGGAGGCAGGTGTTCTCGCTCGTATGCTCGGAGACATGACCAACAGCGCGCAGCCCCCGGAGGCCGGACGACCCACCGCGAACGCCATGCGGCGCGCGCTCAGAAGGGCCAGGGACGGTGTCGCGCTCGACGTGACGGAGGCCTCGGTCCTGTTGCAGGCACGCGGCGAGGATCTCGACGGCCTGACGGCGTCGGCGGCGCGGGTGCGCGACGCGGGCCTCGCGGCGGAGGGCCGGCCCGGCGTCATCACGTACTCGAAGAGCGTGTTCATCCCGCTCACCCGGCTCTGCCGTGACAAGTGCCACTACTGCACGTTCGTGACCGTGCCCGGCAAGCTGCGGCGCGAGGGCCACGGCATGTTCATGTCCCCGGACGAGGTTCTGGACATCGCGCGGCGCGGTGCCGCGATGGGCTGCAAGGAAGCCCTGATCACCCTCGGCGACAAGCCGGAGGACCGCTGGCCCGAGGCCCGCGAGTGGCTGGAGGCCGAGGGGTACGACGACACCATCGCGTACGTCCGCGCGATCTCCATCCGCATCCTCGAAGAGACCGGACTGCTCCCGCACCTCAACCCGGGCGTCCTGACCTGGACGGACTTCCAGCGGCTGAAGCCGGTCGCACCCAGCATGGGGATGATGCTGGAGACGACGTCGCAGCGGTTGTGGTCCGAGCCCGGTCAGCCCCACTACGGGTCGCCCGACAAGGAACCGGCCGTACGGCTGCGGGTCCTGGAGGACGCGGGCCGTTCCTCGGTGCCGTTCACGAGCGGGCTGCTGATCGGGATCGGCGAGACGTACGAGGAGCGTGCCGACGCGCTGTTCGCGCTGCGGCGCGTGGCGCGTTCGTACCACGGCGTCCAGGAACTCATCATCCAGAACTTCCGCGCCAAGCCGGACACGGCGATGCGCGGCATGCCCGACGCCGAGATCGACGACCTCGTCGCCACGATCGCCGTCGCCCGGCACATCATGGGTCCCGCCGCCAACCTGCAGGCCCCGCCCAACCTCATCGCGGGCGAGTACGAACGGCTCATCGGCGCCGGCATCGACGACTGGGGCGGGGTGTCCCCGGTGACGATCGACCACGTCAACCCCGAGAAGCCGTGGCCCCGGCTCGACGAGCTCGCGGAGCGGTCCGCCGCCGCGGGCTTCACCCTCGCCGAACGGCTCTGCGTCTACCCCGAGTTCGTCAAGCGCGGCGAGCCCTGGCTCGACCCGCGCCTGCTGCCGCACCTGCGCGCCCTCGCCGATCCGGAGACCGGCCTCGCCCTGCCCGACGCGGTGGTCGAGGGCCACCCCTGGCAGGAGCCGGACGAGGGGTACGTGGCCTCGTCGGGCCGCACCGACCTGCACCGCACCATCGACACCACGGGCCGCACCTCGGACCGGCGCGACGACTTCGACGAGGTGTACGGCGACTGGGAGGCGCTGCGCGAACAGGCCGCCCCCGGCATGGCGCCCTCCCGCATCGACGGGGACGTGCGCGCGGCCCTGAAGCAGGCCGCCGACGACCCGACGAAGCTCACCGACGACGAGGCGCTCGCGCTGCTGCACGCCGACGGGCCGGCGCTCGACGCGCTCTGCTCGGTGGCCGACGACATCCGCAGGACGGTCAACGGCGACGACGTCACGTACATCGTCACGCGCAACATCAACTTCACCAACGTCTGTTACACCGGCTGCCGGTTCTGCGCCTTCGCGCAGCGCAGGACGGACGCCGACGCCTACACCCTCTCCCTGGACCAGGTCGCCGACCGGGCCGCGCAGGCCTGGGACGTCGGCGCCGTCGAGGTCTGCATGCAGGGCGGCATCCACCCCGACCTGCCGGGCACCGCCTACTTCGACATCGCGCGGGCGGTGAAGGAGCGCGTGCCGGGCATGCACGTGCACGCCTTCTCGCCGATGGAGGTCGTCAACGGCGCCACCCGGACGGGACTTTCGATCCGGGAGTGGCTGACCGCCGCGAAGGAGGCGGGGCTCGACTCGATCCCCGGGACGGCCGCCGAGATCCTCGACGACGAGGTGCGCTGGATCCTCACCAAGGGCAAACTGCCGACGGCCACCTGGATCGAGGTCGTGGGGACCGCGCACGAGCTGGGCATCCGGTCAAGCTCCACGATGATGTACGGGCACGTGGACCAGCCCCGGCACTGGCTCGGCCACTTCCGCACGCTCGCCGCGATGCAGCGGGCGGCCCTGGAGAAGGGCGTGGAAGGCTTCACGGAGTTCGTGACGCTGCCGTTCATCCACACCAACGCCCCGGTCTACCTGGCGGGCATCGCCCGGCCAGGACCGACGACCCGCGACAACCGCGCGGTGACGGCCATGGCGCGCGTGCTCCTCCACCCGCTCATTCCCAACATCCAGACGAGTTGGGTCAAGCTGGGCCAGGAGGGCGCCGCCGAGATGCTCAGGTCCGGCGCGAACGACCTGGGCGGAACGCTGATGGAGGAGACCATCTCCCGCATGGCGGGCTCCAGTTACGGCTCCTACCGCTCGATCGAGGACCTGGTCGCCATCGCGGAGGCGGCAGGCCGCCCGGCGAAGCCGCGCACGACGCTGTACGGCGAGGTGCCCGAGGAGCGACAGAAGGCGGCGAGGGAGTCGGACGGGCACCTGCCGGACCTGCTGCCGGTGCTGGAGCCGTAGCCGGTCCCCCGACGCGCATGGCGGCCACCGTCGAGCACGGTGGCCGCCATGATCATGCTGGTGCTCGCGGGCTCTCACCCGCGGACGTACGCGGGTGTCAGCCGACCAGGCCGTCGCCGAAGCGGACGCCGGCCTTGGCCGGGGCGCCGATCGCCGCGGGGCCGAAGGAGTCGATGCCCGTGACGGTCAGGCCGCTCGCGGAGCCGCGCAGGTGCCAGACCGCTCCGGTGTCGGCGACGTCGCCGTCCTCGTCGGGCGCGCCGACGGTCAGGTCGGCCTTGCCGTCCTTGTTCAGGTCCGAGAGCAGGACCTGGCTGCCGAACTTGTCGCCCTTCTCGGACGCGCCGGGGACGCCCGGCTTGGACTGGTCGAAGGCCTGCGCGCCGGTGCCGGTCAGGCCGGAGCCGGAGCCCTTGAGGAGGACGACGCTGCCCGCGTCGGCGGTCGTCTCGATGTCCTCGCCGGGGACGCCGACGGCCACGTCCGCGTAGCCGTCGCCGTTCACGTCGCCGGCGCTGATGGCGGCGCCGAACTCGTCGCCCGCCTCACCGGTGCCGGGTACGCCCGCGGTGTCCTGGGTGATCTTCGTGGAGCGGTCCGAGAGGCCGGACGCCGAGCCGTAGCGGACCAGGACCGTGCCCTTCTGGGACGGCATGTCCTCGAAGCTGGTGCCGATGTCGCGGGTGACGAAGTCGCCGTAGCCGTCACCGTCGATGTCGGCGACCGCGCCGCCGAGGGAGGGCGCGAGGTTCTGCGAGGTGGTGGCCACCCCGTTCTTGCCGCCCTTCCAGAGCTGGCTCTTGTGCGCCATCTCCTCGAAGCCGTGGCTGGTGACGATGTCGTCGGCACCGTCGCCGGTCACGTCGCCCACGACGAAGTCACCGGGGCCGAAGGTCTGGCTCGTGGCGACCTGCTGGGTGCTCGCGGCCTTGCCGTCCCGCTGGAACGGACCGTAGGCGAGGGTCATGCCCCGGTCGTCGTTCTCCATCGGGTCCTCGGGCTCCGGGTACTCGGCCGTGACCAGGTCCCGCTTGCCGTCGCCGTTGAAGTCGCCGGCGGTGACGAGCGCGCCGTTCGAGTCCAGCTCGACGCTGCCCGTGCCGCTGAGGCCCTGGGCGGAGCCCCACAGGACGACGGCCTTCTTGCCGCCGTTGACGACGAGGTCGGTGAAGCCGTCGCCGTCCAGGTCGGAGGCGGCCGTCTTGTTGCCGAAGTGTCCGCCGTCCGCGGCGGAGCCGGGTACGCCGGCCGTGGCGCGGCTGATGGTGACGGCGTGCGCCTTGTCCGGGCCGTTCGCCGAGCCGTACACGATCGAGACGCTGCCCGCGTTGTCGCTGGTGGAGCTGCCCGGCGCCGATATGGCCAGGTCGGCGTACCCGTCGTGGTTGAAGTCGGTGATCGGCTTCTTGGGCGGTACGGGTGCGGCCGACGCGGAACCGGCGGTGGCGAGGGCGAGGGGTGCCGTGAGCGAGGCGACTGCCACGGCGGTGATGAGACTGCGGCGCACTGTTCCTCCATTGGGGGAATTTGTGTGGTCGTGTAGGAAGACGATCGTTCCGCGGAGAAGGTTGTACACCGCAGAGACTTCTGTGGTGCACACGCACGTATGTCCGAACTCGGTTCCCGTTCACCGGATATCGGCCTCCATATGTCTGATTCGGTACGCCAGACTGGAGGCCCACGGGACGGGGAGGGACCGATGGCGCGGCCGAAGGTGTCGATGCAGGAGCTCATCCGGCGCAGGCGGCGGGCGGGCTTCGTGGGGCGCAGGGAGGAACTCCGGGCCTTCCGCGAGAACTTCGACGCGGCGCCGGACGACGACCGGCACCGCTTCCTCTTCCACGTGCACGGCCCGGCGGGCGTCGGAAAAACCTCACTCGTCCGCGAACTCGCCCATATCGCCGCAGAGCGGGGCGCGTTGATCGCGTACGCGGACGAGGGGGCGCCGGACGTCCCCTCGGTGCTCGCCGAGGTCGCCGCCCAGTTCGCCCAGCAGGGCAGGCCCCTGAAGTCCTTGGAGCGCGCCCTCACCGCCCACCGGCAGCGCGCCCACGAGGCCCTCCTGGGCGCGGCCCGCGAGCCGGCCCCCGAGGCGCCGTCGGCGGGCAGCGCGACGATGGCCCGCGCCGGAGTCGTCGGACTCGGCATGGTGCCGGTCGTGGGCGCCCTCGCGGGAGCCGTCGACACCGACAGGCTCGCCCTCGGCGCCGACCGGCTCCGCGCCCGCTTCCGCAACCAGGAGGACGCCCGCCTGGTCCTGGAACCGGAACGCGCGCTGACCCCCGTCCTCCTGGACGAGCTCACCGCGGCCGCCGACGCCGCACCCTGGCTCGTCCTGCTCCTCGACACCTACGAACGCACGGCACCGCTCCTGGACCGCTGGCTGCACGACCTGATGACCACCGACCGGCACGGCGAACTCCCCGCCACCGTCGTCGTGGTGACCGCGGGGCAGCGCCCCCTGGACCCGGACCGCTGGGACGGCGCCGCCGACTTCGCCGCCGACCTGCCGCTGCGGCCCTTCACGGAGAACGAGGCGCGCGGCCTGCTCGCCGCCAAGGGCGTCACCGAGGAACCCGTGGTCGCCGAGGTCCTGCGCCTCTCCGGCCGGCTCCCCGTGCTCGTCTCCACGCTCGCCGAGACCGGCCCCGCCGCGCCGGGCGACGTGGACGACCCGAGCGCCACGGCCGTCGAGCGGTTCCTCAAGGCGGAGCGGGACCCGGCGCGCCGCGCGGCCGCCCTGGACTGCGCGCTGCCCCGGCGCCTGGACGAGGAGGTCGTGCGGGCCGCCGCGGGCGAGGACGGCGTCGACCCCGCGCGGCTCTACGCGTGGCTGCGCGCCATGCCGTTCGTCCGCACCGACCGGGGCGGCGCCGCCCGCTACCACGACGTCGTACGCGCCCCGATGCTGCGCCTGCGCCGCACCCTCGCCCCCGAGCTGTGGAGCGCCGGACATGCCCGCATCGCCGCCCTCCACGCGCGGCGGCGCGCGAGCCTGGAGGAGGAACTCCGGGGCGAGGCGGGCCGCCCCTGGATGCGCCCGGAGTGGCGCGCCCTGCGCGTCGAGGAGCTGTACCACCTGCTGTGCGCCGGGCCGCGGGCCGCGCTGCCCGGCGTGCTGCGCGACGGCATCGAAGCCTGCCGCCTGGACACGGCGGTGGCCCGCGAGTGGGCACGGGCGGTGGCCGACGCCGCCGAGGACACCGCGTCGGAGCCGCTGCGGAGCTGGGCCGAGGCCTGCCGGGAGGCGCTCGCCGACGAACGGACCGGCGCGCTCGCCGTCCTGGACCTCTTCCTCTCCCGGCCGGGCCTGGACGACGCCGGCCGCGTCGCCGCCCACAACGCCCACGGGCTGCGCCTCTTCCACCTGGGCCGGCTCCGCGACGCCCTGGTCGACCACGAGCGGGCCGTCGCCCTCGACCCGCACGACCCGTGGGGCCACCACGGCCT
This sequence comes from Streptomyces sp. NPDC040622, assembly GCF_055593965.1. NCBI lineage: Bacteria > Bacillati > Actinomycetota > Actinomycetes > Kitasatosporales > Streptomycetaceae > Streptomyces > Streptomyces sp. NPDC040622. The sequence goes on from NZ_JBVIXD010000006.1 coordinate 340,877, forward strand.
GGCCATCACCTACCGGGCCCTCGGCGAGTTCGGGACGGCACTGCGCCACCTGGACGCCGCCGACGCGGTGGACCCGGGTGCGGAGTGGGTGGCACGGGACCGCGGCGAGACGTACCGCCGCATGGGCCGCCTGGAGGAGGCGCTGCCCTGGCTCGACCGCGCGCACGGCCTTGACCCGAGCGAGCCGCTGACCCTGGGCAGCAGGGGCCAGGTCAAGTTCGCCCTCGGCCGACCCCGCGAGGCCCTGGAGGACCTGGACCGCGCGATCGCGCTCTGGCCCGACTACCCCTGGGCGCTGAGCCGCAGGGCCCGCGTCCGCCAGCACCTCGGCGACCTGCCGGGCGCCCTCGCCGACCTCGACCGCGCCCGCGACCTGGCACCGGAGGCGCCCGGCACCTTCGGCGACCGGGGCGACGTCCTGCGCTTCGCGGACCGCCATGAGGAGGCGCTCGCCGCCTACGACCGGGCGATCACCCTCGACCCCGGCTACGCGTGGGCATGGGGCTCAAGAGCCCTCTCCCTGGAGGCCCTGAACCGCACGACCGACGCCCTGGCCTCCCTGGACGAGGCCCTGCGCATCGACCCGGGGTACGGGTGGGCGCGGGAGCAGCGGGAGCGGATCGCGGGAGTCGGGTGATTCGTAGCACGTGCGAAGCTCTCGTGAACGTCGTTCAAAAGCCGCCTCACGGGCGACTCTTCGCATACCACGTGGTGCCTGAACCGATCGTTCCCGGTCGATTACAGTGCTGCAAAGTCGCAACCGGGCGAGTCACGCCGAGGCACGGAAGGGGGTCCGGTGGGTACTGCAGCAGCCACCGGTGTCTGGGGCCGCGCCGAGCAGCAGGACTTCCGCAGCCGGGTGCGCGGCACCCTCCTCGGCGCCGCCGTGGGCGACGCCCTCGGCGCGCCCGTCGACGGTCTCTCCCTCGACGCGATCCGCGAGGAGCACGGCGCCGATGGACTCACCGAGCCCGCCCCGGCGTACGGCCGCCGCGGCGCCGTCACCTCGGCCACCCAGCTCACCCTCTTCACCGTCGACGGGCTCATACGCGCCCAGGTGCGCCGCGACACCGGCGCCTGGCACCCGCCCACCGACCTGCACCGCGCCTACCGCCGCTGGGCCGCCACCCAGAGCGACTGGGGCCCGGACGAGCGGCGCAAGGAGGACGGCTGGCTGGCCCGCGAGGAGTGGCTGTACTCGCGGCGCGACCCCTCCCGCGCCTGTCTGCTCGGGCTCGGCAACGACGTCATGGGCACCCTCGACACCCCGAAGAACCCCGACGAGCGGGGCGCCGGGGCCGCCGTCAGGTCCGCGCCGTTCGGCCTGCTCGTGGGCTGGGAGCCGCAGTTGGTGCTGCAGCTCGCCGTCGAGTGCGCCGTCCAGACGCACGGCCATCCCACCGCCTACCTCGCGGCGGGCGCGCACGCCGTCGTCGTGCACGGCCTGGCCCGCGGGGAGTCCCTGGACGGCTCGCTCCAGCGGTGCCTCGCGCTGCTCGCCACCCGCCCCGGCCACCAGCCCGTCACGGACGCGCTCCGGCACGCGCTGGGCGCCGTACGCCAGGGCATGCCCACGCCCGCGCGCGTCGAGGAGCTCACCGGGGACGGCACGGCCGAGGGGGCGCTGGCCGCGGCGGTGTACTGCGCCCTGGTCGGCGAGGACATCCGGCACGGGCTGCGGCTCGCGGTGAACCACGGCGGGGCGTCGGCCGCCTGCGGGGCCCTGTGCGGGGCGCTGCTCGGCGCGCTGCACGGGGAGACCGCGCTGCCGCCGGGGTGGCTCACGGAGCTGGAGGGCCGGCCGACGGTCCTCGAACTCGCGGACGACTTCGCCATGGAGATGACGCAGGGGCCCGCGCTGCACGGCCCCGCGCTCTCTTCGCCGGGCTGGCTGGCCCGCTACCCGAGGGCGTGACCGCGACGCGGGCGCGCGCCGCGGGCGGATTCGCCCACGACGCGCCCCGGCGTGTGTCGGACTCCGCGTCCGTCAGTCCTTGACCGGCGCCCGCACGGCACCGTCCCGCGGTTCGGCGGGCGCGGGCACGACGGCCGCGCCCTGGGACCCGTCGTCGTCCGTGTTGATCCGCTCGATGAGCGCGTCCCGCTCCGGGGTGTCCTCCGGCTTGACGAAGCCGATGACGATGTAGAGGACGAGGGAGACGGCCAGCGGTATCGACACCTGGTACTGGAGCGCGACCCCGCCCTCGACCGCGTCGTCGATCGGGTAGTTGACCAAATAGAAGGCGAAGAGTCCGGCCGCCCAGCTGGTCAGCGCGGCCGTCGGCCCGGACTTGCGGAACGTCCGCAGCAGCCCCAGCATCATCGGGATCGCGATCGGGCCCATCAGGCCGGCGACCCACTTGATGACGACCGTGATGATGTCCTTGAACGTGGGGGAGTTCACCTGCGTGGCGACCGCCATGGAGAGCCCGAGGAAGATCACCGTGGTCAGCCGCGCGGCGATCAGTCCCTTCCGTTCGGTCCAGGCCCGTGCCTTCGCGGACATCGCGGGGGCCACGTCCCGGGTGAAGACCGCCGCGATCGCGTTGGCGTCGGAGGAGCACATGGCCATGGTGTGCGAGAAGAAGCCGACGATGACCAGGCCCAACAGGCCGTGCGGCAACAGCTGTTCGGTCATCAGGGCGTACGCGTCCGAGCCGTCGGGCTTCTCCGCGTCGACCAGCAGCGGCGACATCCACATGGGGAAGAACAGCACGACCGGCCAGACCAGCCACAGGATCGCGGAGAGCTTCGCGGAGCGCGCGGCCTCCTTGGCGTTGGCGGTCGCCATGTAGCGCTGCGCCTGGTTGAGCATGCCACCGTTGTACTCGAAGAGCTTGATGAAGAGGAAGGCGAGCAGGAAGACCGTGCCGTACGGGCCGACCAGCGGCTTGCCGTGGCCCGCGAGCTCCGGCTCGTCCCAGACGCCGAAGAATCCGCCGTGCGGGCCGAGCTTGGCGACGACGGCCACGAACATGGCGACACCGGCCAGGAGCTGGATGATGAACTGGCCGAGTTCGGTCAGCGCGTCGGCCCACAGTCCGCCGATGGTGCAGTAGATCGCCGTGATCACGCCGGTGATGAGGATGCCCTGGTTGAGGGAGACGCCGGTGAACACGGCCAGCAGGGTGGAGATCGCCGCCCACTTGGCGCCCACGTCCACGATCTTCAGGAGCATGCCGGACCAGGCGAGTGCCTGCTGGGTGCCCAGGTTGTAGCGGTTCTTCAGGTACTCCAGCGGCGAGGCCACGTGCAGGCGTGAGCGCAGCCGGTTGATCCGGGGCGCGAAGAGCCGGGCGCCGATGGCGATGCCGAGCGCGATGGGGAAGGACCAGGTGACGAAGGACGTCACGCCGTAGGTGTACGCAATGCCCGCGTACCCGGTGAACATCACCGCGCTGTAGCCGGACATGTGGTGCGAGATGCCCGACAGCCACCAGGGCATCTTCCCGCCGGCGGTGAAGAAGTCGCTGACGTTGTCGACCCGCTTGTGGGACCACAGGCCGATCGCGACCATCACGCCGAAGTAGCCGATGAGCACGGCCCAGTCGAGACTGTTCATATGGCCCTCCAGGGGTCCGCCTGGTGAACTGCGCATAACTGGCTCGCACTTCGCCAGTGCCGGCCGAAGGGGCCAGGAACGGCCCGGAAGTGCCCGCTCATCGTGGGTTCGCGCGCACACCGCGGACAACCGCCCGTGAGGTCAAGAGCGAGTAAAATCGTTCTGTTCGCTGACCTGTGTTCATGGATGTGATCGCGAGCGGGTGGTGTGGCGAACGCACGAAAGCCGCACGGGAGTTGATTCCCGTACGGCTCTCAGGGGCGGAACGCCCGAGTGCGGGCGCGGCGCTACCGCATGATCTCCCCCGCGTTGACCAGCAGCGACTGCCCCGTGATCGCGCGGGCCCGGTCGGAGGCCAGGAAGACCGCCGCGTCCGCCACGTCCCCGTCCGTCGCCAGGTCCGGCAGGGCCATGCGCTCGGCCAGGCGGTCCCGCACCACCGCCTCCGGCACACCCTCCGTGTGTGCGGTGAACTGGACGTACGCCTCGACCGGCGGACCCCACATCCAGCCCGGCAGCACGGTGTTGACCCGGATCCGGTCCGGGCCCAGCTCGTGCGCGAGCGCGTACATGGCCGAGGTCAGCGCGCCCTTGGACGCCGCGTACGCGGCCTGGCGGACCTGGGAGGGCGAGGCGATGGCGGACTGCGTGCCGATGAAGACCACGGAGCCGCCGCGCCGCTCCCTGAGCGAGGGCAGGCATGCGCGCGTCATGCGCAGGGTGCCGAGCAGGTTGACGTCGATGACCTGCTGCCAGGTGTCGAAGTCCGCGTCCTCCACCCCGCCGAAGTAGCTGTCCCAGGCGGCGACATGGACGGCCGCGTCGATCCCGCCGAAGCGTTCGCGGGCCAGCTCGGCGAGGGCCCGGCACTGGTCCTCGTCGGTGATGTCGGTGGCCCGGTGGGCGGTACGGCCGCCCTCGGGGTCGATCTCGGCGGCCGACTTGGCGAGGTTCGCCTCGGTGCGCGCCCCGAGCACGGCGTTGCCCCCCTCGCGCACGACGGCCGCGGCGACCTGATGGCCGAGCCCGGCGCCGACGCCCGAGACGATGACGGTCTTTCCCTCGAGGAGCGACGACGGCATGGAGCGCCTCCCGGCTCTGGCAGTTTTGCTGACGGGGCGTCAGAGTATGGGCGACCACCGGAGGAAGGAAGAGGGAGGCAGGGGAGAAGCATGAGCGAGGACACCCGCAGCGACGTCTACGCCGAGCTGGCCGCCGTCGGGCCCTACGGCGTACACCCGGGGCACGCCCTGATCACCATGGTCGAGCCGCACCCCGGGCACGAGTACGCGTACAACCGCTGGTACGAGGACGACCACTACTACGCCGGCGCGATGGCCATGCCCTGGATGTCCGCCGGGCGCCGCTGGGTGGCCACCCGTGACCTCCAACTCCTGCGCTACCCGGACAAGTCGGCGGTCGCCGAACCCGTCACCGCCGGGTGCTACCTCTCCACGTACTGGGTCACGGAAGGGCGCTACGACGACCACATGAAGTGGACCGTCGGCATCAACAAGCGGCTCCATCGCGACGGCCGTGTCTACCAGGACCGCACGCACGTCTTCACCGCCTTCCAGGACCACGAGGCGACCGTCTACCGCGACGGCGCGGCGGGCCCGCGCGACTTCCACGCGCTCGACCACCCCTACAAGGGCCTGGTCCTCGAAGTCGTCGACGCCGAAGGTCCCGAGCAGCGGGCCGCGCTGCTGGAGTGGCTGCGGGCCCGGCACCTGCCGAGGGTGCTCACGGGCTCGCCCGCCGCGATGGTCACGCTGTTCCGGCCGACGCCGCTGCCGGGGGACCGGATGACGTACGTGAAGCAGGTGGAGGGGGTCGACACCCGGCTCACGCTGCTGTGGTTCCTTCAGGAGGACCCGCGGGAGTGCTGGGAGGCATGCTTCACGGGGCGGGACCGGGCGGTCGCGGAATCGGGTCTCGGGCGGGTGGAACTGGTGGCGCCGTTCATCCCGACGGTGCCGGGGACGGACACGTACGTCGACGCGCTGCGCTGATACGCGGCCGCGTCGGGCTCGGGCGTGCCGGCGCGGTCCGGTCAGGGCCGAGCCCCCTCGGCCGGGACGGCGGACCAGTCGAGAGGGCTCATACGGTGCTGCTTATGCGGTTGTTCCTCTGCTGGTGCCGGTAATGCCGGTGCCGGTACGCCCTGCACTCTCACGCGAGATCGGCAGCCCCCCGGCCCATCTCGCTGACGAAGGCGTTCCACGACGCGGCGGGGAAGGCGAGGACCGGACCCTCGACGACCTTCGAGTCGCGCACGGAGATCCCGTGGGAGAGCGGCGACTTGACCTCGACACACGCGCCGTTCCCGGTGGAATAGGAGGACTTGACCCACGTGTGCGAAGTACCCTGCTGAATTGCCATGTTTGCTCCGGTTTTTCCAGTCGGTGAGTAGCGGTCACCGCATCGCTGCGGAGTGCGCCAACGTTCTTGCTCGATGGCGTGAATGACGCTACTCGCCAACATCGTGGCGTGAAGGGATCGTTCACTCGACCGGATGGCATATTCCAGTGGGGACTTCCGCAGGGACCCGGCAAGGGTGTACCGTGCCGCGCCCTCAGCCGGAGGTCCCTCCACGGATCACCGTGCGTAGTCCTTCGCGATGTCCGCGATGAGCTGCCGGGACTGCTCGACGTTCAACGCCTGGGCCCTCAGGTGCTCGTACATGACGCTGTACTGCTGGACGTCGTTCGCCTTCTCCAGGTACAGGTCGCTCGTGACGCCCTCGATGTAGACCACGCTGGAATCGGACGCGTCGGGGAACTCCAGGATCGCGTACTGGCCGTTGAGCCCCGGGTGCGCGCCCATCTCGAAGGGGATCACCTGGACCGTGACGTGCGGCAGTTGGGACTGCTCGACGAGGTGCTCCAGCTGGTCGCGCATCAGATGGCGGGAGCCGACGACACGGCGCAGCGCCGACTCGTCGAGGACGGTCCACAGGCGCAGCGGATTCTCCGGCGCCGCGATGCGCTCCTGCCGGCGCATGCGCACCTGGACGCGCTTGTCGATGTCGGTCGGAATGGTCTCCGGGAGTGCGCCGGTGATCAGCGCCTCGGCGTACGCGCGGGTCTGCAACAGACCCGGGACGACCTGCGGATCATAGACGCGCAGGGACGCCGCGTCCGTCTCCAGGCCGATGTACACGCTGTAGGGGATGTCGCCGAAGGAGTGCCACCAGCCCTGCTGGCGCGAGTCCTTGGCCATCTGCATGAGGGAGTCGACGACGCGGTGGTCCTCGACCTCGTAGACACCGCACAGGTCGCGGACGTCGCGCTGACTGATCGAACGGCGGCCGTTCTCCAGTCGGCTGATCTTCGACTGGGAGACGAGCAGCCGCTCGGCGACCTCCTCTGCCGTCATGCCCTTGAGCTCGCGGAGCCGACGCAGCTCCTGGCCCAACCGGCGTCGCCTGACGGTGGGATTGACATTGGACGCCACGGGACGTGCACCTCCGGCTTGCCTGCCTCAACTTTGCGTATCTACTGCTCAGCAGAGTGCCACCAACGAGGCAGGCACCGCTGGGAAACAGCGGATATGCGGACGTGAGGACGGGTGTGAGGGGGTGCGGGCCTGTCCTGCGGCGCCAAAGGGTGTGCGGCCGCGCGGGGCGGTGGTACCGGGTTGTCGTCGTCCGGACGGTCCGGTTCCGTGCCCCGCGCGGCCCAGCGGCTCCCGAACCGGGTCTGGGGGACTGCGGTGCGGCGCTGTGTGACGGTGCCGACGCGATGGTGCCGACGCCGGTGGTGCTGAGCGGTTACGTACTGGTGGTGCGCGGTCGTGCGCTGCGCCGGCCCTGCTCGGTGCGCGTCGGCGCGTGCCCGTCAGTGAGCGACGGCACGTGCCATGGACCCGCGGCGTGGCTGCATGGGCATCCCGCCGGGTTCCGCCACCGACCTGGCCGGCTGCCGACCGCTCGGTCCCGCGGGACCCACCGGTGCGGCGCTGCGACGCGGCTGGGCCGCGACGCCGTTCTGAACGTCCATCACGGCGTGCGCCACGAGGCCGCCCATGGGGTCGTGCCTGATCAGGTCCCGGAGCCGGGAGCGCGATGAACGCCCCTCGTTCCCGGGGTACAGATGCTTGCCGAGGCCGACCGCGTGGGCCAGTGCGGCGAGCGCGGCGGTCCGCGGGTCCGGTGGTACGCCGGTGCGGATCGCACTGTCCAGCCGTGACCTGATGTCCCGGCTGATCGCCGTGTCCGTCGCCTGGTAGCGAGTCGTCGGCAGCACTCCGCACATCTGGCCCGCCACGGCATGAACCATGCCGCACCGCTCCAGGTGCGCGAGGTAAATCTGGCGCAGCCCCAGTCGGGGCCCGCCGATCCAGTGGACCGCCCGAACCGGGCTGCCACGCCTGCGCAGCAGTTCCAGTGCGGAGTCCAGAGTCGGATCTCCGGTCGGCCGTGGCATCACCACGGCGATACGATCCCCGTCAGGGGCTATCCGTCCGGCCAGTGCCAGCTCCACTAGCTGTGCTCCGGCCAGACCGAGGTCGAGCGACTGCGGCTGCGCTGTGGTTCCCGTGGCCGGGTCCAAAGCGAGCAGCAGAAGCTCCTCCGGAATTGTTCTGCGGCTCCTGCCCATCCATGCCTCCCCGCGTGGATGAATGACAGGGTGACCCCTCTCACATTGGTCTGTCGAGAGCGCGTGGTCGGGTTGTACGGGAACCAGTAGGTATGTCGTTCTCGTCTACCACGGGGGTTAAGCCCTCACACAGGACACTGGTACACGGTTCGGACAGTGGGGTCCGACCGGATTTGGCGCACGGCCAGCACACGGCAAGCATTCAGCATCGGCATACGGCATGGCGTACGAGGAGGCATCGGTGGCGGGCGAGACCCCCGACAGGTCGAAGCAGCGGAAGTCGTCGGGGAACCCGACTGCGGCGGAGTCTTCCGACCCGGCGCCGGAGGAACGTGACCCGCGTCTCGCGATGACCCGCGAGACGCCGCAGGTGCGGGAGGACCGGGCGACCGCCGTCTTCTCGACCAAGGACGTCGCCGAGAAGGCGGCCGGTTCCGACGCGTCCTCGCGGAGCGGTTCCGAGGAGACGGGCCCTGAGGCGGACGCCGGGACGGCCGCCGCGGCCCCCGGTGACTCCGGCGAGAACCCCGGCGAGAACTCCGGCGAGGCGGAGGCCGAGCACGAGGCCGCCCCGAAGCCGGCGGCGAACGGCGACGCGCGGCTGCGGGACGCGGTGGCGGCGTGGGTCGCCACCTCGGACGAGACGGCTCCCGAGACGACGTCGGAGGCGACGCCTGAGGCGACTTCGCAGGCCGCGGAGCCCACGGGCGGGGCGGAGGAGGCCGAGGGCGGCGAGGACGCCGAGGACGCCGAGGACGCCGAGGACACGGAGGGCGGCGCGGAACCGTCCGACGAGGTGAGCGACGACGCTGCCGCGGCGGACGACGGCGTCACGGATGACGACCCCGCCGACGGCACGGACGACGAGGCGTCGGGCGACGACGCTCCGGACGCCGACGCCGACGCCGACGCCGACGCGGCAGCCGCCGCCGAGCCGGAAGCCCCGGCCGAGCAGGAACCGGCCACGGCCGGGGCTGACGACGACGCCCCCAAGGCCGACGCGGACGCCGACGCGGACGCGGACGCCGACCCGGGCGCAAAGGCCGACGGCACCGACGGCACCGCCGCCGACGCCGCCGACGCCGCCGACGAGACCCCCAAGGCCACCGGCATCGACCAGGCCACCGCCGTCTTCAAGGCCCTCCCCCCGGAGACCGTCGGCAAGAAGCCCGGCAAGGCCGTCGACCAGCCCACCACCATGCTCAAGCTGAGCGACCACACGGCTCCCAAGGGCCCGGCGGCCGACAAGGGTGACGATAGTGCAAAGGGCACTGCAAAGCCTGAGGGTGAGGCCGAGCGGACCAGCAAGTTCGTGGCCCTGAAGCCGCTCGACGAGCCGTCCGCCAAGACCGCTCCGAAGGCCGCGCCCACGACCGCCCCGAAGGCGCCCGGCGACAAGTCCAAGCCCGGAACGGCAGCGGGAGCAGCGGGAGCGGCAGCCGCCGCGGGAGCGGGCGCCGCGGCTCAGCCCAAGGCCGGGCCCAAGGGCGCGGCCACCTCCGCCGCCGCCCCGACCGGCCCCGAGGTGCCGCCGCCGGTGGAGCGCACCACCCAGCAGCCGCTGCCGCCCAAGCCGCCGATCGACCTGCTGGCGGAGCTGACCAACACCCCGCCGCCGCCCGAGACGCCCGTTCGCACCGCCGTGCGCCGGGTCAAGATCTGGACGCCGCTGGTCCTGCTCCTGATCGTCGTATTTGCGGTCGTACAGATCGTGCGTCCGCTGCCGACGCCGACTCTGCAGCTCACCGCCGAGGAGTCCGTGTCCTTCGAGGGCGGCAAGCCGTCCGTGCCGTGGCCGGGGCAGGGCCAGGCCGCGATGGACGTGAACGGCATCGGCACGTTCGGCACGTCCGGCAAGCAGAAGCCGGTGCCGATCGCGAGCATCGCCAAGGTCATGACGGTCTACCTGATCCTGCGCGACCACCCGCTGAAGAAGGGCGAACCGGGCCCGAAGATCCCCGTCGACGCCGCCGCGCAGAAGCACTACGAGACCGGCAAGGCGGAGAAGGAGTCCGTCGTCAAGGTCACCGACGGCCAGAAGCTCCCCGAGTACGAGGCCCTGCAGGCGGTCATGCTGCCGTCGGCGAACAACGTCGCCAAGCTGCTGGCCCGTTGGGACACCAAGAGCGACTCCGAGGACGAGTTCGTCGCGAAGATGAACGAGACGGCCAAGAAGCTGGGGATGAAGAACACCCACTACACGGACCCCAGCGGCCTGGACAAGACGACCGTCTCGACCGCCGAGGACCTCGTGAAGCTCGGCCGCGCGGCGATGGAGAACCCGGTCTTCAACGAGATCTCCCGCCAGCCCAGCTACAAGGACCTCAACGGCGACCAGCAGAACAACTTCTTCGGCCTCGTGCCGACCGTCGCCATCGGCATCAAGACCGGCACCACCACGGCGGCCGGCGGCAACATCCTCTTCGCCGCGGAGAAGAAGGTCGGCGGCAAGACGCAGACGATCATCGGTGCCGCCCTCGGCCAGTACGGCACCAACGGCGTCGCCAACATCGACGAGGTCACCGGGGTCACCAAGAAGCTCATCGAGGCCGGGCAGGACGCGCTCACCGCGAAGACGATCGTGAAGAAGGGCGACGTCGTCGGGCAGGTCGACGACGGCCTGGGCGGCACGGCCCCCGTCGTCGCCACCAAGGACGTCTCCGCCGTGGGCTGGTCGGGCCTGACGGTGAAGCTGAGCCTTCAGGACCTGAAGGGCAAGACCGTGCCGCACACGGCGAAGGCGGGCACCGAGGTCGGCGTGCTGAGCGTCGGCGACGGCAAGGGCGACGCCGTCGAGGTGCCGGTCGCGCTCCAGAAGGATCTCGCCGAGCCGGGCTTCGGGCCCAAGCTGACCCGCGTCGGCTGACCCCCTGCGGACCGGCGGACGGAACCCGCCGAACCCGTGCGAGGGGAGGTCCCACCCCGGGCCTCCCCTCGCCTCTGCGTGCTAGCGTCACAAGCTCGGGGGGTAGTACGCCGGGGCGGAGGACGAGGTGTTCCGGGACGAACCCTCGTCGACTCGAACCCGGGGTACCGGAACACGGACGACACGGGGAGAGCCTCCAGTGGCCACAGCGGAGCCGACGCGCGCCGAGGGCGACGCCGCCGCGCCTGACCAGGACGGCGGCAGTCGCACCGCCGCACGAATAAAGCTGCCGGCCCAGCGCCGTGCGCCCGGGACCGGACCCGTCGGGTCACGGTGGGAGCGGTTCCTGCGCCACCCCGTGACGATCACGACGGCGGTCGCCGCCGTGCTGCACGTCATCTGGTTCTTCGTCTTCGCCAACAGTGGCGGCGACCTGGCCGCGCAGGACGCCTGGGCCGAGTTCGTCGGCCGGCATCCCGCGTCGGCGTACAACCTCGCCTGGTACGGCGGCATGCACCCGGTGTCGTACAGCGTCATCTCGCCGTATCTGATGTCGGTGCTCGGCGTGCGGACGACGATGATGATCGCCGGTACCGTCTCCGCCGCGCTGCTCATGCTGATCGTGATGCGCAGCCGTGCGGTGCACAAGCCCCTGTGGCCCGTCGCCATCGGTGTCTTCGCGCTGTTCTCCAACGCCGTCTCGGGCCGCGTGACCTACGGCCTCGGCCAGATGTTCGCACTCATGGCGGTCGCCGCCGTCTTCTGCTGGCCCCACCGCTGGCGCTACAAGCGGTGGGCGAAGGCCCTGGTCGCCGCGCCGTTCGCGGCGCTCGCGACGATGGGCAGCCCGGTGGCCGGGCTCTTCGTCGGGCTCGTCGCCGTCGCGCTGTTCCTCAGCAAGCGCTACCCCGGTGCGTACGCGCTCGGCCTCGCGCCCTCCGTCGTGGTGGGCCTGTCCGCGTGGCTCTTCCCGTTCTCCGGCACCCAGCCGATGGGGTTCGGCTCGGCGTCGCTGCCGCTGCTCTACTCCGCCTTCGTCTTCTTCCTGGTGCCCAAGGAGTGGAAGACGGTACGGATCACGACCGCCGTGTACGCGGCGTTCGTGCTCGGCGTCTGGATCGTCAACTCGCAGATCGGCTCCAACATCACGCGCCTCGCGATGTCCTTCGCGGGCGTCGTGCTGGTCGCCGCGCTGCCGTACGTCGTACCGAAGACCCGCAAGTGGTACGTCCTGGTCGTGGCCATCGCCGGCTTCGTCGGCTGGGTCGGCTACAAGGGCGTCGACGACGCGATCCACACGACGCCCAACGCCTCCTGGTCGCGCGAGCTCGCCCCGCTGCTCAACGAGTTGCAGGAGGTCGGCGCCGAGAAGGGCCGCGTCGAGGTCGTCCCGGCCCGCAGTCACCGCGAGGCGTCCGCGCTCCCCCAGAACGTCCAGCTGGCCCGCGGCTGGAACCGCCAGGCCGACATGAAGCGCAACCCGCTCTTCTACGACGACACCCTGAACTCGGCGAACTACCACGAGTGGCTGCAGCGCTGGTCCGTGCATTACGTCGTGCTGCCCACCGGCGAGCCCGACGGCGACGGCGGCAAGCGCGAGGCGCAGCTCATCGAGAAGGGGCTGCCCTACCTCAAGCAGGTCTGGGTGGACGAGAACTGGCAGCTGTACGAGGTCACCGACCCCCACCCGCTCGCCGGTCCGCACGCCGTGGTGACCAGCGCCGAGCAGGGCGAGCTGACGCTCCGCGTGGACAAGCCGGGCCGCGTCCAGATCCGCATCCCGTACTCGCCGTGGCTGGGCCTCGTCGACGCCGAGGGCAAGGGCGTCGAGGGGCCGCAGGAGACCGAGGCGTCCAAGCGGCTGAGGGAGGGCGACGACAAGCGCCCCAAGGAGTACACGAACGGGAACGGCTGTCTGCTGGAGGCCGCCGAGAACGAGGACGGCGACCAGTGGGTCGAACTGCTCGCCCCGAAGGCCGGCACCTACCGGCTCGGCTCGCCCTACCAGTTCCCCCGCGGCACGCCCTGCCCGGAGGAGATGCGCCGCTGACGGGCACGGCCGTTCACCGGCCGGTCTCCACCGCGTCGAACGCGGCGATGATCCGCGGGCAGGGGACCTGCGCCTCGGTGATCGTGGTGCGGGCGAGGCGGTGGGCGGGTCCGAGGCGCGCCGCGGTGTCCCGGCCCCGCCCCCGCTGCCGTGCCCACGCCCGGGCGGCCGCCTCCCCGACCGGTCCGGCCCGGGGGCGAGGTCAACGGCCATGCCCCTGGCCGGCGGTGTACTCCTGCCAGATCCGCGGCGGTAGCACGTTCCCGCGCTGCGACTTCTTCCCCGCGACGCCCGACAGCGGCAGCAGCCGAGGCTCGCCGGGGCGCACCCGGAACAGCGTCACCGCCGTCGACAGGTCCTTCGTGAAGCCCGCGAACCAGGCCGACCTGAGGCGGTCCTGGTCGCCGGTGCGGCCGGCCGCGACGTCCACGCCGAGCCGCTTGCCGCCCGCGCGCAGGGCACCGGCGACCTCGCGGGCCACCTGCGGGTCCAGGGCCCGCTGCGAGGCGGGCGCGGTGATCCCCGGCAGCGTGCCGCCGTCCTTGACGACCTTGGTCACCGAGTACGGGTCGTGCCGTACGCCGTCGCTCGCGAACGTGGCGTAGGCGGTGGCCATGCGGATCGCGCTGGGCGTCGACGTGCCGATGGAGAAGGCCGGCTCCGGGCGGGCCATGCTCTGGCGCAGCAGCCCCGAGGCGATCGCCGTCCCGCGGACCTTGTCCCGGCCGACGTCCTCGCCCAGGCGTACGTAGGTGGCGTTGCCGCCGGACGCCAGGGCCTCGCCGAGCGTGGGGTGGTCGGGGTCGAAGGCGCCGGGACGGGCGCCGAGGGTGCCTGCGGGGGTGTAGGCGCTGTCGACGGTGATCGCGGGAGGCACGTCGGGCGCGGCCCGGAAGCCCGCGTCGACCACGGGCCGCGCGCGGTGGCGCACCCCGTGCTGGAGCGCGGCCGCCAGCACGAACGGCTTGAACGCGGACCCGGCGGGGACGCCCGACGTGTCGGCGTTGTTGGTGAAGTGCTCGGTGGCGTCGGGCCCGCCGTACAGCGCGAGGACCGCTCCGTCGGAGGGCCGCACGGACGCGGCGCCGACCTGGAGGTGCCGGTCGGCCGCCCGCTTCATCGGGTCGGTGTCGCGGTCCAGGACGCGCCGCACGGCACGCTCCAGGCGGCCCACCGCACCCTTGTCGAAGGTCGTGTGGATCCTGTATCCGCCGTGGGCCAGTTCCTTGTCGGTGAGGCCGGTGTGCTGCTTCACGTACCGGTTCGCGATGTCGACGAGATAGCCGGTCTGGCCGCGCAGGCTGGTGGAGCGCGACTGCCTGCGGGGCTCGGGAAAGGTCCGGTGGCGGCCGCGCTCCGCCTTCGTCATCAGGCCGACCTCGACCTGCCGGTCCAGGATCCACGCCCAGCGCTGCCGGGCCCGCTCGTGGTTGGCGGGGCTGATGGCCGGGTCGTACTGCTCGGCGCCCTTCAACACGGCGGCGAGCAGGGCGCTCTGACTGGGATTCAGCTTTCTGGCGGGCTTGCCGTAGTAGGCGTGGGCGGCGGACTCGATGCCGTTGGCGCCGCGCCCGAACCAGCTGGTGTTGAGGTATCCCTCCAGGATCTCGTCCTTGCTCAGCCTGCTGTCCACCTTCAGCGCGATGACGAACTCCTTGACCTTCCGCGTGACGGTCTGGTCCTGCGAGAGGTAGGTGTTCTTCACGTACTGCTGGGTGATCGTGGATCCGCCCTGTGTCTCCTGGCCGCGGGCCATGTTGACGACCGCGCGGGCCAGGCCCTTGAAGGAGACCCCGGAGTCCTCGTAGAAGGTCTCGTTCTCGGCGGCGATCACCGCGTTCACCGCGGACGGGGCGATCTGGCCGAGGCGCACGTTCTGCCGGTCCACCGCGCCGGTGCTCACCATCTGCGTGCCGTCGGACCAGTAGTGGACATTGGCCTCGCGGCGGGCCGACGCGTTCGCGTCGGGGATGTCCACACTGACGTACACGCAGATGAAGAGCACCGCGATGGCGGTCACGAAGAGCCCGGCCGATGCGAGCAGTTGGCGCCACGACGGAAGCCAGCGGCGCACGCCGCTCCGGCCGGTGCGCGGGTAGTCCACGAACCGTCGCCGGCCGCGGCGACGCGTCTTCTTCCCCGGAGCATGTGTACCCATGCCGGAGGAGAGCGCGCCGCGCGCGGCCGGGTTGGTCCGGAGGCTGTTATCGACACGTAACAGTCCGCACCGAGGAGGTGAGCGGGGTCAGCGGACCTTCGTCAGCGTGCCCTTGTCCTGGAGGGTGGCGATCCCGCGGGCCCAGAGGCTGTTGACCCGCTGGCGCTCCTGCGCGTTGGGGTAGGCGTTGGTGCAGGACGTGCCGGGGCCGCCGCCGGACATCAGCTCGCTGCACGGGCCCGAGTAGTGGTCGGGCAGACCGAGCACGTGACCCGTCTCGTGGGCCGTCACGCGCGTCGAGTTGTATTGCTGGTTCTGCCGGTAGTCCAGGAAGATGTAACCGTGGCCGCGCCCGTCGGTGGAGGCGTACGAGCCGCGGGAGTCGTTGCCCTCGCGGTACTCGAAGTCGGCGCCGGAGCTGGACTCCTGGAGCTTCACGTTGGCGACGGAGGAGTTCCAGATCTGCGTGCTCTGCGATATCTGGCCGCGGAAGCTGGGCGCCCTGCTCGTGCTGTACCGGACGGTGACGGCCTGGATGCCCGGCTTCGCCGCCTGCTTCTCCAGCGCCGACTTCATGACGGCCTCGAAGAACTGCCGGTTGGCGGCCTGCTCCTCGGCGGAGCCCACGTACGCGGACGTCGTGTGCGTGGCGGCGGGCTCGACCGTGCCGGGCGCCGGCGCCGCGAACGCCGTGGGGGCGGCGGCGAGCGAGGCGAGGAGGGTGGCCGCGCCGAGCGTGGCGAAGAGGCTGGTTCTCGATCGGTTCATGGGGGTGTGTCCCTTCCGGAAAGGCCGGGATAGCCGGAACGCCCGGGGTGTCCGGGGTGCCGGGACCGGAGGCCTGCGGGTGTGGTCCCCGGTCGGGACGAGTATCGGGAGCGCGGGCGCGTTCGTACCGATGTCATTGGGTGATAACTCCAAGGCATCAACGCGGTTCATGTAACGGCCACTTGCTACTGCAGACGCCTGATCCTGTGGATGTCGCGCACGCAGAGGTTCAAAAGCGTGGCGGCCACGATGACGCCCGTGCACACCAGGAGCACCGACCGGGCGGCGAACGCGGCGGAGACGAGCGCGACGACGAGGTAGGAGAGCGGGATCGCGAGGCGCTCGCCGACCTGGTTGAAGGAACTCATCCGGCCCAACTCGCCCTCAGGGATGTGCTGTTGGAACGCGGTCACCCAGGTGACGCCCGCGATGTCCAGCGAGATCCCCGCAAGGACGGCACACAGCAGCAGCCAGGGCAGCGGCAGGCCGAGCGCCAGGCCCGCGAGCGGCAGCGCGAGCCCCGAGCTGGCGACGACGGCGACGGCGAGCAGCCGCTGCGGCTTCCACCGCAGGCACACCACGGCCCCGGCGAGGAGCCCCAGCGAGAACGCGCCCTGGACCGTCCCCCAGGTGCGGGCGCCCGCGTAGTGCTCCTCGGCGACGATCGGCCCGAGCAGCTGATAGCCCGCGAGCCACGCGGCGACGAGCACGGTCCCCGCCGCCGTGTACGTCCACAGCCAGGTCCGCGACCAGAAGCCCGACCAGCCCTCGCGCAGGTCGGCGAGGGCGCCGCTCCTGGTGACCGGGGCGCCGAGCCGCAGCCCGAGCAGCAGCAGGGCCGCCACGGCGAAGGTGAGCGCGTCGAGGCCGAGCGCCCACGCGGGCCCGCCGAACGCGACGATCAGCCCGCCGGCCACCGGACCGACCACCTTGACGGCGTTGGTGGGCAGCCGCAGCAGGGCGTTGGCCTGCTGCAGCTGGCGCGGCGCGACGAGCTGGATGAGGACGCCCTGCGCGGCGGGCGTGGTGAAGGCCACCGCGACCCCTGAGACGAAGCCGCAGGCGGCGATCGCCCCGGTGCTCGCGTGCCCGCCGGCCACCACCAGGGCGAGGGCGCCCTGCGCCGCCGCGGCCAGCAGGTTGCCGAGGAAGAGGAGCCGGCTGCGGGAGACGCGGTCGGCGAGGACCCCGCCCACGAGCAGGAAGCCCACGGTGGGCACGGTGTTGCCGGCCAGCACGACACCGAGCGCCCCGGCCCCGCCGCCCGCGCCGATCACCGCATACGCGAGGGCGAGGGGCGCCATCGCGGATCCGGTGGCCGAAATGAGCTGCGCGAGGACGAAGCGGCGGAAGGCGGGGATGCGGAGGGGGGAGGCCGGGGGCTGGGGCTGGGGCGGCCTGGTGGTGCTGGTGGTGCCGGTGGTGCCGGACACACTGGTCACGTCGGCCTCGCCGGCCTCGTCGGCCCTGTCCGTCTCGCTGGCGGTCATGGTCCCCCTGGTGTCGTCCCGGCCCGGGCGGGAAGCATAGGGGGCCTTGAGCGGCGGGCGCGCAGGGGGTGCCGGGGCAGGAGCGGGCCCGTCGGCGCTGGGCGTACGGGCCGTTCCCGCGCACCGACGGACCGGGTCAAGACCCGCGAAGCCGCCGGGAATTACTGGGCTCCGCGCGGAATTGCTGATGGTGCGGGGCGGAGCCGCGACGGCATCCGCGCCCCGCGCCGCCCGCCCGCCGTCCAGCCTGTCCGCCCGCCCTACCGCCTGTCGCCGTCCTGCCTGTCCGCCGGTAGCCACTGCCTGTCCGCCAGCCCTACCGTCTGTCCGCCGTCCGCCTGTCCGCCAGCCCTACCGTCTGTCCGCCGTCCGCCTGTCCGCCAGCCCTACCGTCTGTCCGCCGTCCGTCTGTCCGCCGTCCTGCCTGTCTGCTGGTATTTGCCGTCCGCCCGCCAGCCCTACCGCCTGTCCGCCGGTATCCGCCCCCCCGCCCGCCAGCCCTACCGCCTGTCCGCCGGTATCCGCCCCCCGCCCGCCAGCCCTACCGCCTGTCCGCCGGTACCCGCCCCCCGCCCGCCGGCCCCATCACCCGCCCGCCAGTACCCCCACCCGCAGGAGGCCCGCCCATGACCGACGCCCCCACGCCCACCCCGACCGCCGCCGACGACGTGCCCTTCGACCCGCGCGAACTCCTCGCGGAGGCCCGCATCGGCGTCCTCGCCACGATCAAGGCGGACGGCCGCCCCCAGCTCTCGCCCGTCATGCCCTTCTACGACGAGGAGACGGGCCTCCTGCACGTGTCGATGACGGAGGGCCGGGCCAAGACGGCGAACCTGCGCCGGGACCCCCGGGCCACGCTGGAGGTCACCAGCGAGGACGGCCGCGCCTGGGCCACCGCCGAGGGCACGGCCACACTCACGGGCCCGGGCACCGACCCGTACGGCCCGGAGGTCGAGACGCTGGTGCGCTACTACCGCACCGCGGCGGGCGAGCACCCCGACTGGGACGAGTACCGCGCGGTGATGGTGGCCGACCGCCGCGTACTCATGACGATGACGGTCGACCACGTGTACGGCCAGGACCTCGGCTGAGGCGGCCGTAGAGACCCGGGCCGCCCACCGGGGGAGACCCGGGCCGCCCACCGAGGGGGCCCGGGCCGCCTACCGAGGGCTGACTGCCATCCGGATGTCGTCGGCGGCCCAGAGCACGAACCGTTCCACGGGCGTCACCTCGTGCCCCGGCACGGGCTGGAACCGGAGGCGCTTGAGCAGCACGGCCAGGACGAGTTCGGCCTCGACCATGGCGAGGGCGGCTCCCTCGCAACTGCGCGGCCCGACCCCGAAGGGAATGTGGGCGAGCCGGGCCCGCCCGGCCACGGCCTCCGGAGTGAACCGCTCGGGCACGAACCTCTCGGGCTCGGGCCAGTGGTCGGGGTTCATGTGCACGGCCCAGAAGGGATAGAAGACGGTCGTCCCCGCCGGAATCTCGTACTCGCCGAGGACGAGGGCCTCACTGGTCTCCCTGGCTCCGTAGGGTCCGGGCGGATAGAGCCGCATGGCCTCCTTGACGACCATGTCGAGATACGTGAGCCGCCGCAGATCGGCGTAGTCGGGCGCCGCGCGGTCCCCGAGGACCCGGTCCAGCTCCTCGGCGACGCGCTCGGCCACGTCGGGATGGCGCCCCAGCAGGTGGAGCGTCCAGGAGATGGCGACGCCGGTGGTGTGGTGGGCGGCCAGCAGGGTGACCATGACGGTGTCGCGGATGCGTGCGGGGGACATGCCGGCGTCCAGGAGGGCCCCGACGAGATCGCTCCTGTCGTGCGCGCCCTTCCGGCCACCGCTCGGGGCGCTGCCTTGGCCACCGCCTTGGCCACCATCCTGATCACCATCCTGATCACCACCCGGATCACCGCCCTCACCACCCCCCTGGTCGCTTCTCCGGCGTGCCGCGAGAACGCGGTCGACGGTGTCCCGCAGATACCCGAGCGCGTCCTCGACCCGCTTGGCACTGGCTTGCTCGGGTCCGTCGGCCCCCTCGGCTCCGTCGGCCCCCTCGTCCCGCACCTGGTGGACCCGCCCGATGGACTCGGTGAGGACGACCTCGAACGCGCCGATGACCCGGTCCACGTCGACGGCACCGGTGTCGGTGCCTCCCAGTGCGTAGGCGCAGATCATCCGCAGCGACAGAGCGGTCAGGTCCGCCTGGAGGGCGATGCCCCTGCCGTGGTCGTCGCCCGCCCCGGCCCACCGCTCCGCGACCTCGTCCGCCAAGGAGACGAACTCCGCGAAGTGCCGTTCGTGCGAGGGCCGTCCGGCGAACACCTCCAACAGCACGCGCCGCCAGGGCGCATGCTCCTCGGCGCCGATGACCTGGAGGTTCCCCGCCTCGCAGAGGGGAGCCAGGAACGCGAACAGGGACGCGGGCCGCTCATCGATCCGGGCGGTGCGCTCCAGCAGGACGGGGTCGGCGACGGACACCGCGGTCCCCGCCCCCGGCAGCTGGAACCGCACGACCGGCCCGTACTCCGCATGCAGCCGCAACTGGTAGAGATGCAGCCCGCCGGCGGCACCGACGGCCCCGACCCCACCGTCATCCCGCTCCTCGGGCCCGGGAATTCGCATGCTGACGCCTCCTGCTCCTGAGCGTTCCTCACGGATCTCACCCGACCCCGTGGCTCCTACCCGTTCTCGAAACGGAGCCGGTGCGACGCGAGCCCGACTCCCGCGCATCGCACCTGTTTTCGGCCAGTAAACTGCGCGCACTCAGCAGCGTCGCGGGAGCGGCAGGAGCATCAGGGGGCACGGTGGCACACGGGGGACACCAGGGTTGGGGACCGGCGAACCACCCACCGCCGGGCGGTGCCGGACCGCACCCGTACGTCCCACCGCCGGGCGGTGCCGGACCGCACCCGTACGTCCCGCCGCAGGGCGGCGGCGCACCGGACCCGTACGGCCCCGCGCCACAGGTCCCGCACCCTTACCCGCCGCACCCGCAGCCGTACCCGCAGCCCGTCCGGCGACGCAGGTCCGGCCTCCGGTTCCTCTTCGTCTCGCCGCTGGTCCCGCTCATCCGCTCCGCCCGCCGCAGGGCAGAGGCGATCTTCAACCAGCCGGGCGGCGGCCGCATCGTCGACCCGCTCGTCACACAGGTCCAGCTGTGGCGCGCGATCGTCGGGGCGGGCGCCAGCTTCTTCCTCGTCTACAGCTACGGCGCGGACGACGGCTGGAGCGGAGTCGCCAACGACGGCGTCGTGAAACTGATCCTCGCGCCGCTGCTGCTCATCCTCACCGGCCCGCTGGTCGTCCTCGGCTTCATCCGGTACGCGCCCGCCGACCAGCGGCCCGTGCTGCGCTCCCGGCTGCGCGCGCCGCTCAAGGCCGTGGGCTGGTGGGTCGGGATCCTGGCCGGTGTGGCACTCGTACTGGCCGGCAGCGCGCTGATCCTGAAGCAGAACCACGGCACGCTCGTGAACGGCCTGATCGCACTCGCCCTGCTCGTCGGCCTCCTCTGGCTGCTCCCGTTCCTCCTCTTCTGCTGCGCGTACGCGGCCCGTTACGCCTTCAACACGGCGAACGTGCACGCCGCGCTGCCGGCCGCGCTCACCGTCGTGCTCGTGTGGGAGCTGATGCTCTTCAGCGTCGCGCTCGACGGCGGACTGCCGCACGGCCCGCCGGCGGCGCAGTGGTGCGCGGTCCTCGGCGGTCCGGTGTCGGTGACTCTGGTGGCGCTGTGGGAACTGCGTCGCATGCGCACGCGCCACGGCGTCCGCGTCCGCGCCTGAGGACGGCCGCACGGGCCCCCTGGCGGGTGCCCCGGCGCCGTAACCGATAGACGTAGAGGATTTGAGCCGCGGGAACTCCCCCTTGGCACGTGTGAGGGAGGAACCTGGAGTTGGCAGTTCCGGCCGCGACGAGCTCCCCTCCACGGCCGGTACCGCCTCGACCGAGGACGCCGGTGCGGCGGGAGCGGCACGGCACCCCGGGAGTACGGGCTGGTGGCACCGTCTGGGAAGACCAGTGCGGTCCGGTGTCACCAGTCCAGTCCGACCTCAAGCCTTCCCGGCGAGGCGACACGAACACAGGTTGAATCCAGGACGACCGGCTGTGGGTGCGTGGTGGGGGTGGGGCCTGCCGAGCGGGCCCGCCGCCGAGGGAAGGGCGGCGACGGACCCGCTCGCACTGCGGCTCGCACGGTGGCTCGCACTACGGCTCGCACGGCGCGAGACGTCAGCTCACGGCATCAGCTCACCGTGTCAACGCGCGGCGTCAGCTCACTTGTTGACGCAGGTGTTGCCGAAGGCCGGGTTGAGCAGGCCGATGACGTCGACGGTGTTGCCGCAGGCGTTGACCGGGACGTGCACCGGAACCTGGATGGCGTTGCCCGAGGCGACGCCGGGCGAGTTCAGGGCGGCACCCTGCGCGCCGGAGTCGGCGGCGGCGAGACCGGCGCCACCCATCACGAGGGCGCTGGTGCCCAGCAGGACGGCCGTGGTCTTCTTCATGGCGGACATACGTGGTTCTCCTTGATTTCGTTGCGACACAGCAGGCGCCCTGCCGGGCCGAACCAACGGTCCCGACGGAGGAGCAGCACACCTGTCGGGCGCCCGAGTGTCCAACGCGGGGTGCCGGGGGGCGGTCACGGGGGTGGGGCCATCCGGGGGTCCCCGCGGGCGGGGACGGGCAAGGTCTCGACCGGCTGAAGCCGGGATGCCGCGGGCGCGGGCGCGAGCGCCCACGCACTCCGTCGACCGCGCGCCCCGGCCCCTCCCGAGCCGGTACGCGCCGCGTCCCTCCGCGGCGCGGATGCACCCTTACCCGGCGACCTCGCACCTCGGCCTCGCCGACGAACCGGCGACGGGGGGAGAGGGGTTCCTGGCGAGCGGACGGAGCGTCGGTCGCGCGCACCGCCACTTGCGGGTGAGTGGGAATCTCACCGGCCGCGGGGCGACGGCCCCAGAAGACGCGCCTGCCAGTTTGACTCGAAGGAGGGCGCAGTGGCCGGTATTCCCAAAGGGGGGAGTCGGTGGAGTTCTCGGGACTCGTCGATGACGCAGGGAAGAAGAAGGCAGTCAGGGTGACGGGTCCTGATGGTGCTTATGTGCCTGGGGAAGCACCGGCTCCAGATTCACATGACCAGGCCCCCGACGCCTTCGGGCGGTGGGGGCCCTTTCGTCGTCCCGGATCAGCCGTTTTCGCCAATGGCCGCGCGCAGCCAGTCGAGGGGCGCCTGGGCCAAGAGCTGGTCCGCAAGACGCTGCCCGGCGTCCGTGACGATCCGGGCCCGGCTGTTGTCGACCCAGCGCTGGGCCGACGCGTACCCCTGGGCCTTGTACTCCAACCCCTGCAACATGCACTCCAGCTTGTCGGCGTCCCGGGCGCATCGCGACTCCGGGGAGTCCTGCGCCTCGTACTCGGCCACGACGGAGCGCACCGCGACGCGCAGGACCTCGGGCATGGCGGCCGTCTGGTCCGCTGTGACCTCCCGCGGGTCCGCCTTGCGCCCGATGTACTTTCGGCCCAGGTGGTTGACGTCGCCCGTCCGTGATTCCTGCGAGTCGTGCCAGACCGCCATGTGCGCGGCGCGCGCGGCGTCGGCGCCCTCCAGGGTGGCGATGACCGACGCGATGATGGACGTGCGCCACGAGTGCTCGGCCACGCTCTCGGGGTCACGGACTCCCGCCATCCACCAGCCTGTTCGGCGGGCGGCCTTCAGCGTGCCGGCCTCCCACAGGAAGTGGGCTACGTCCGCCAGGTCCTCGGCCACGGTGTCCCCTTTCACGCCTCGGCGAGGCGGATTGCGTAACGGATGCCCTCCAGCTCGCGCTGCGCCTGCGGCGAAAGCTGTGGATCATCCAACAGCACGGGGAGGCGTTCGCGTAGGGCCCGGCCTGTGGCCGACTTGGCGCGGAGCAGGTTCGGCCGAGCTGCGAGGAGTGCCCACAGGGTGTGGACGTTCAGTTCGAAGAAGCCGTGTCGCAGCGTGAGGCCCTTGACCATGTGGGACATCAGTCGTTCGCCGTGCCAGGGGCCGGGCGAGGACTCGCCGATGAAGTCGTCCGACAGCTCGACCTGGGTCGCTTCGCCAATCCAGTAGGCCCAGTAGTTCAGGTTCGCCGCCTCGGCCCGGTCGTTGTCTCCGAGCGTGCGCGTGATGAAGTGCGCCATCCGGTCCCGGTCACCCTGACGCGCGGCGACCGCGGCGACGGAGCGGGAGTTGAGCCACCGCGACAACCAGTCGTCCGGTCGCTCGGTCTGCTGCTGGTGGGCGAGCCACTCGCGTGTATCGGCGTCCTGGTCGAACCCGGAGAGGTAGAGGGCCTGTCGCCGCAACAGGAAGTTGCCGCCACCCCGGGCCTGTTCTGCTGTCTCCCGCATGTGGTTGAAGAACCGCCGCTGGTCGACCGCGGGTAGCTCTGGCGCCGTGGGGACCGGGCCGCGCCGAGGGCGAGGGGGGTCGGGAAGGTTGCGGATAGGACTGGGCGGGATGTCGCTGAGCGGCCACGTCAGGACCTCGACGAGGTCGCGTTGCATGACCCAGGCGCCGAGCGGATTGGCGGCGTCTGCGGCCTCGTCGTCGAGCGTACTGGCCAGCAGGACGTCCGCTTCTATCGCTCGTTCCAGCGCGGCGAGCAGCGCGGGTTCCGTGCCCATCCGCATGAGCCGGTGACGATGCATCAGCATCTGGCCGACCGGCAGGGAGGTCAGCGGCCGCCGCCCGGATTCCCATGCCGCGACCGCGTCCGCAGACACCCCGAACGCCTCGGCCAGGGTGTCCTGCGTGTGCCCCAGCTGCTCACGGATGACCCGGAAGACGTACCCGGAGATGATGCCCGCGCGCCCCCGCCCGGGCGTTCCCCGACCACCAGTCAGGGTTCCGCTCGGCTGCTGCCCCATGGCGTCCCCTTGCCCGTTTTGGACGGGCTCTTACCCGTACCAACGGTCACTTCTTCCGGTGATCACGCCTCAATACCGTCGACGGGTGATGACCGGAAACTCAGCGTAGTAGGAGTGGGGACCCCGTGGACGTCGTAGAGAGAACCTTGCAGGGTGCCGCCTTCGACTGGCTCGCGCGCGCACAGGGCGAGCCGCGGCAGGCGCACCGGGAGTGGGCTGAGCGGGGCGCTGCCCTGCTGCCGCTCGGTATCCGGTTCACCGCCGTGTGTCTGCCCGCCCGGCTCGTGCATGCGGGTGCCGGGAGCACGGACCTCGTCACGGTCACCGCGATGCTCGCCGAGCTGCTCGGTGGCCCCGTGATCCACAACGCCCCGCTCCAGACGTACCACGCGCTCACCACCCCATACCCGCCCGCCCGATGGGCCTACGGCAACGTGGCCCCCATGCTGGGGCTGGGGCAGTTCCTCGGCGTTCCCGCCGCCGATCTCACCGGACCGGCCGGGCTGCACTGGGCAGTGCGGCCCCACGCCGTCGGCGCGCTGTGCCCCGTCCCGGCCGTGGCCGCACTCACCGACCTCGGACTGCGGCCGCACAGGGGCTCCCGATGACCCTCACTGACCACCTCTCGACACCGCTACTGCCCTCGGTCGGAGTGCTGTCTGATCGCCAGGTCCGTGGTCGGTCCTGTGTGTTCTGCGCTGTCACCTTGGCCGCCACCACCGCCGTCGACCTGGGCACCCACAACTTTCACCGTCTCGGCGAAGCCGTTCACTGGTTCCCCCGTGCCTGTCGCCACTGTGCCGCTGGCGGATACCTCGAAAGCCTCATGGAGTCGGCGTTCTCCGCCTGCAGAGACCTCCCGCCACCGGAGCGCCTGCTCGACCTCTACCTCCGTCTGCGGCACGAGGTACGCCGACGTCTCCCGGCAGTGGAGCAGGCTGCCGCGATCGCTGGCCGCGGCACGCTCAGCTGGCACGCGCACCAGCGGATCGCGGACGCCGCCACCGATGCGTTGAAGGACGCGGCTGGTGACGATCCCAGCCCGCTGGCTCTGGCGATGCGTTCCTCCGAGCTCGGCCGGCGCCTGCGCGAGTTGACTCCCTATCGGCCCTGCGGTGAGTCGTGAGCAATCCGCCCCCCGCCGCTGTCCCGTGCGCGGCGTGTCTCCGCGTGCTCCTGTCGAGGCAGGCTGTCGAGCCGCACCGCTGCCGGCTGACGACCGCAGTCGCCATCGAGGGCGACCGCCTCGTCATCGGGCCCGAGCTGGACTGCCCGTGCCGCTGCCCCCGATTGGAGGAGAGCGAGGCGCTACGGGTGGCGCGCGCCGGGGCGAGGAGGCGAGTCGATGACGAATGACGGGGCCGGCCACTCCACGGCCGCGGGCCGCGCGGCCGGGTACTGCTGGGCGCGCAACCCTTCACTCCGAGGCCTGTGTTCGCGGCCACCGAACCATTCGGGCAAGCACAAGGACTCGTTCGCCAAGACCGAATGGTGACAAGGCGCCGCCGCGCACTTCGGGGTGAGGGACGGGGGTCGGGCGTCCTGCTCGACGGCGAGCGGTACGAGGGCGGGCCGCCTGCTGCACGAGGTCGCGGAGCGGGACGCCGAGCGCGTCGGCCGAGCCGGGGCGGATCCTTCGGTTCGTGCCCCGCTATGGCCCTCACCTGCAGGGATGCGGAGATCATTCAGGCGATACTTGGGTGATGATCTTCGGTGGTCCGGGTGTGTCGAGACTGCGCGAGGGTGTGGTCAGAGTGCACACGACGAAGGCCCAGGACCGGAGACTTGCTCCGTGACCTGGGCCTTGGCCGTACTGACCTGGTGCCCCCGGCAGGATTCGAACCTGCGACACCCGCTTTAGGAGAGCGGTGCTCTATCCCCTGAGCTACGAAGGCGGGGTGGTGGCCGTCGCGTGGACTGCGGCACCGCCGTCAGTGTAGCGGGTGGTCAATCTGGGGGTGGGGGGTTGGGGCCGGGGCCCGTGCGGACGGGGTCCGTGCGGACCGGGCCCGGCATAGGGGAGGGCTACTCGATGATCAGCTCGACCGGGATGTTGCCGCGCGTCGCCTTCGAGTAGGGGCAGAACGCGTGCGTCTTCTTCAGGAGGTCCTCGCCCGCGGGGCCCTGCAGGTGGTCCGGGAGTTCCGCGCGCATGACCACCGCGAGGCCGAAGCCGCCGTCCGTGTCCTTGCCGATGCTGACCTCCGCCGTCACCGAGACGTCCGAGACGTCGATCTTCTCCTGGCGGGCGATGTTGCCCATCGCGCTGGCGAAACAGGCCGCGTAGCCGGCGGCGAAGAGCTGTTCGGGGTTGGTGCCCTTGTCGTCGCCGCCCAGGGCCGCGGGGAAGGCGAGGGGCAGGTCGATCTGGCCGTCGGAGCTGACGGCGCGGCCTTCACGGCCGTTCGCGGTGGCTACTGCGGTGTACAGCGCGTCCATGGGGTCCACGTCCTTGTCGCCGGTCGGTGAGAGGTGCGGTCTCGTGCGGTGTCGTACGGTGCGTTCCGCTCCATGAGTGAAGCACACGATTTAGTTGTGCACAACTTAATTGGGTGCGGGGTGGTCGTTGTACGGTGGGTGTCATGGAGACAGTGCGGGGTGGCGGCGGTATGGATCACGTACGGGACGCGGAGCGGGACCGTGTGCGCGACGAGGATTTCCTGCGGCTCGATCAGCAGATCTGCTTCTCCCTGCACGCCGCCGCGCGCGCCTTCAACGGCGTCTATCGCACTGCGCTGAAGGATCTGGGGCTCACCTACCCCCAGTACCTCGTGATGCTCGTGCTCTGGGAGCACGACGAGCTGCCCGTCAAGAAGATCGGCGAGCGGCTGCGGCTCGAATCGGGCACCCTCTCGCCGCTGCTCAAGCGGCTGGAGGCCGCCGGGCACGTGGAGCGGCGGCGGAGTGTCGAGGACGAGCGGTCCGTCGCCGTGCGGCTCACCGGCGAAGGGCGCGCGCTGCGGGCGAAGGCGCTCGCCGTCCCCCGCGCCATCGCCGAGACCACCGGGCTCTCGCTGGACGAGGTACGGGACCTGCGCACCCGGCTCAATCAGCTGACCGCCGCCCTCGACGGGACCGGTGAGGGCGGCGGTCAGCAGGATCGTGACTGCGTTCGGTGAGACGTGTGAGATGTGTGAGATGTGTGGGATGTGTGGGACGTGTGCGGCGTTGCCGCGCAGGAGCGCGTTCTAGCGTTCGCCGCCGAACGTCGACTCCGCCGTCGTGACCACCGCGCACTTGCCCGCCGCCCAGCGCAGCGCCATCGCGTGGTCGTCGGCCGAGAAGTCCGCCACCGCGTCGGCCACCAGGAACGCCTGGATGTCCTGCATCCACGCGTCGCACGCCGTCATCAGGACGCCGATGTGGGCGTAGATGCCGGTGATGACCAGCTGGTCGCGGCCCTGTTCGCGCATCTGCTCCAGGAGGTCCGTGCGGACGAAGCCGCTGTACTTCCACTTGGTGAGGACCGTCTCGGCGGGCGCCGGGCCGATCTCCGCGGCGATCGCCGCCGCGTGCGCGTCGTCCGGCAGTCCCGGGCCCCAGAAGTCCTGCTGGAGGCCCCGCTCGGCGGGGGTCTGGCCGCCGGGCTGCGCGGTGTGCACGACCGGGACGCCGAGACGGTCGGCCGTGCGCTTCAACGCTCGGACGTTGGTGAGCAGTTCGGGCACGGGGGACGCCGTGCGGTCGTACGCCGACAGGAAGTAGTTCTGCAGGTCGTGCACGAGGAGCACGGCGCGGGACGGGTCGACCTTCCAGTCGACGCGGTTCGCCGGCAGCTCGTCGGCCGACGGCATCGGGTAGGGGGTGATGGCGGGGAGGGCCATGGTGGTGGGGGTTTCCGTTCCGAGGGGAGCCGGCCGGGGCGGGCGAGTGGGGTCAGGTGAGGGACGGGGCGGGGGGCTGGGGGCGGGTCGATGCCGCCCGTAGGTCCTTCTTCGAGATCTTGCCTACGCCGGTCTGCGGGAACACCTCCACGAACTCGACCCGGTCCGGCACCTTGTACGCGGCGAGTCCCCGCTGCCGTACGAACTTCTTGATCGCGAGCGGCTTCAGCGGCTCGGCGCCCGCGCGCAGGATGACGTACGCGCACGTCCGCTCGCCCAGGTACGGGTCGGGCTCGGCGACCACGTTCGCGTCGTGCACCGAGGGGTGCGCGAGGATGTGGTTCTCGACCTCCTCCGCCGCGATCTTCTCGCCGCCCCGGTTGATCTGGTCCTTCGCCCGGCCCTCGACGACGATGTGGCCGCTCCCGGTGAGGCGTACGACATCGCCCGTGCGGTAGAAGCCGTCCGCCGTGAACGAACGGGCGTTGTGCTCGGGGGCCTTCCAGTAGCCGCGGATCGTGTACGGGCCGCGGGTCAGCAGATGGCCCGTCGCGCCGGGCGGCAGGTCGTTGTCCTCGTCGTCGACCACCCGGATCTCGTCGTCCGGCGAGATCGGGCGGCCCTGCGTGGTGACGATCGTCTCCGTGTCGTCGTCCAGGCGCGTGTAGTTGACCAGGCCCTCCGCCATTCCGAAGACCTGCTGCAGCGTGCAGTCCAGGGCGGGCTCGACCCGGCGCGCCGCCTCCTCGCTGAACTTCGCGCCGCCCACGAGGAGCACCTCCAGGCTGCTCAGGTCGTACGCGGTGGCCTGCGCCGCCTCCGTCCACAGCAGAGCCAGCGGCGGGACCAGGCCCGTGAGGGTGACGCCCTCCGCCTCGATGAGCGGGAAGGCGGTCTCCGGGGCGGGCTGCGGACAGAGCACCACGCGGGCGCCCGCGTACAGCGCGCCGAGCGAACCCGGCGAGGAGAGCGGGAAGTTGTGGGCCGCGGGGAGCGCCACCAGGTAGACGCTGTCCTCGTCGACCGCGCAGATCTCGTTCGAACCGCGCAGCGAGTAGATGTAGTCGTCGTGGGTGCGCGGGATCAGCTTCGGTACGCCCGTGCTGCCCCCGGAGAGCTGGAGGAACGCCAGGTCCGAGGGGGCGGGCGGATCCGGGACGCCGGTCGGCTGCGCGGGTACGTCCGACAGCGCCTCGAAGGGGCCCGCGTCGCCGTCGGCGACGAACACGTGGCGCAGCGCGGGGAGTTCGTCGATCAGCTTCGCCGCGAGGCCGCGGTAGTCGAAGCCGCCGAGCTCCTGCGGGATGACGTACGCGGCGGCCTCGGTGAACTCGCAGAAGTAGCGGATCTCCGTCTCGCGGTGCGCGGGCAGCGCGAACACCGGGAGCGCGCCGATGCGGAACAGCGCGAAGACCGTCTCGAAGAATTCGGCGATGTTCGGCAACTGGACGACCACCCTGTCGCCCTTGCCGATGCCGCGCGCGAGCAGGCCCGCGGCCATGCGGTCGGCCCGGCGGTCCAGCTCGCCGTACGTCCAGCGGCGCGCCGGCCGCTCGCGGCCGCCCGGGTCGACGATCGCCACGCGGTCGGGGTGTTCCGCCGCGCGCTCGCGCAGCATCCCGCCGAAGGTCTCGCCCCGCCACCAGCCCGCCGACCGGTAGCGGTCCGCGAACTCGTCCGGCCAGGTGGGGGCCTCGGAGTTCGGCGCCGCGCCGTCCGGGACGTGTGCGTGTGCGTGTGCGTGTGTGTTGTGCGTGGTCACAGTTCCGCTCCCACCGCGTTCAGGAACGTACGGAACTTCGCGCCCGTCTCCGCCGTCTCCGCCGCCGGGTCCGACGCGGCGACCACACCCGCTCCCGCGTACATCCGCAGCGTGCGCTCCTCGGCCTCGGCGCAGCGGATCGTCACGACCCACTCGCCGTCGCCGTTCGCGTCGCCCCAGCCGACCACGCCGGTGAAGAAGCCGCGGTCGAACGGTTCCGTCTCGCGGATCACCTCGCGCGCGGTCGCCGTCGGCGTGCCGCAGACCGCGGGGGTCGGGTGCAGTGCGCAGGCCAGTTCGAGGGCGGAGACGGACGCGTCGGGGGCGGTGAGGGTGCCGGTCACCGTGGTGGACAGGTGCCACATCGTCGCGGTGCGCACCAAGGTCGGGCGGGGCGGGACGGTCAGGTCCGTGCAGAACGAGGCGAGCGCCTGGTGCACGCCGTCCACGACGACCGAGTGCTCGTGCAGGTCCTTGGCCGACTCCAGGAGGGTGGCCGCGCGGCGCACGTCCTCCGCGAGGTCGTCGCTGCGCGGTGTCGAGCCCGCGAGGGGGTTCGCGACGACCTGGTTGCCGCGGCGCGAGACGAGCAGCTCGGGGCTGGCGCCGATGAGGGTGCGGCCCGGCTCCGTGGGCAGCGCGAAGGTGTAGCCGGAGGGGTCCCTGCGGGCCAGGCGCTGGAGCATCACGGGGAGGTCGAGGGGGGCGGGCGAGGTGAGTTCGAGCGTGCGGGCGAGGACGACCTTGCTGAAGTCGCCCCGCCACATGCGCTCGACGGCGGCGGCCACGCCGGCGCCGTACTCCTCGGGCGCGGGCACCGGGCGGATCTGCCAGCCGGTGGCGTCCGGCGTCTCGGTGGGCAGCGCGATCAGCGGGTCCGCTGCCAGGGGAGGCGCGGTGCGCACGGACTCGGGGACGGCGAGCGCGGCGGGGGCGGTGTGGTCGAAGGGGACCGCGCCGACGACGTACGGCTCGGCGATCCCGGCGCGGCGGGCGTCGGCCAGGGTGGCGGCCACGCGCTGCGGCAACGGTCTTTCGTCGTGCGGTACTTCGGCGTGGACGCCGTCGGTGAGCAGGGTGCGGGTCGGCGTCGCCAGGAACCGTTCGCCCGGGGTGTAGGCGGCGAGGAGCGCGGTGGCCGCTCCTACGACGGGGTGGGCCTGCTCGGCCGTCGTGACGTGAGTGGCGACCTCGGGTGCCGTCGACACGGGGGCTCCAATTCTTGGGTGGGGCGCGGGTGTTGTGCGGGGTCGGTCTCGTGCGGTGCGGTGCGGTGTGGTGTTGTGCGGGTGCGGGTGCGGGTGCGGGTGCGGGTGCGGGTGCGGGTGCGGGTAGGGCGCGGTGCCTGTTGTGGGGCGGGGCGCGGGGGTGTGTACGTACTCGCTGTCCTTGCGCCGCGCCGCACGGACCCGGGCGGCAAGGTTGTGCTCGGCGCTCCGTGCGCATCTGCCCCCGTGTTCCCTCGGGCGGCCGGTTCCGCGGCTGCGCGGGCCGCGGGAGTCAGCGGAGTGTTGCTCCGCCGTCCACGTACAGCTCCTGGAGCGTGATGTGGCGGGCTCGGTCCGAGGCGAGGAAGAGCACCGCGTCGGCGATGTCCTGGGGGGTCGCGATGCGGCCCAGGGGGATGCCCGTGCGGTACGTCTCCAGGTTGCCGTCGAGGACTCCCGCCGGGGCCTGCGCCGCGGAGTCGTCGGGCCACAGGGCCCGTTGCATCGCGGTGTCCGTGGTGCCGGGGGCCACGACGTTGCAGCGCACGCCGCTGCGCGCGATCTCCAGGCCGAGGCATTTGGTGAACGCCGCCGCGGCCGCTTTGGACGCCGCGTACGCGGCCATGCCGGTGCGGGGGATGCCCGCGGCGTTGGAGCCGACGGTGACGATGCAGCCGGAGCCCCGCGCCGTCATGTGGGCGGCGGCGGCGCGGGAGGTGTGGAAGACGCCGGTGGCGTTCACGGCGAACGTGTCGGCCCAGTCCGCGTCGGTCAGTTCGGCCACGGAGCAGCCGCGCAGGACGCCCGCCACGTTGACGAGGAGGTCGAGGGCGCCGTGGTCGCGGACGATGTCGGCGATGACGGTGGTCACCGCGTGGGCGTCGGTGACGTCCATGACGCGGGGCGTGAGCGTGCCGGCCGTTCCCCTGGACGCGGCGGCCAGTTCGTCGATGCCGTGCGCGTCGCGGTCGGTGGCGACGACGTGCGCGCCCCGGGCGGCGAGCGCGGCGGCGACCGCGGCGCCGATGCCCTGGCCCGCGCCGGTCACCAGAGCCGTACGCCCGGCGAACTCGCCCTCGGCGTCCGACTCGTTCCGTATGTGCTCAGGCATGTGTGAGCGACCTCCCCCAGTTCGTTAGGTAAGCCTAACCTAACGTATAGCCGCTCTTGAGGGGATCCTGGGCCCCGCTTGAAGATTAGGTTAGGTTTACCTTAT
The DNA here is from genome assembly GCF_055593965.1 of Streptomyces sp. NPDC040622. NCBI lineage: Bacteria > Bacillati > Actinomycetota > Actinomycetes > Kitasatosporales > Streptomycetaceae > Streptomyces > Streptomyces sp. NPDC040622. The sequence goes on from NZ_JBVIXD010000006.1 coordinate 373,275, forward strand.
GCGCGTGTGGGTGTGAGCGCTGTCACCCCGGGGTTCTCAACCGGCCGTGGTGGGCGGAAGGTTGAGCCGCCGTCGGGCCGGGCGTCCGGGGATCGGGCGGAGCCGGCCGGCGAGGCGTGTGCTACCTTGCAAGTGGTACGTGTGTACGGCCCCCTCTCTCGGGGTGCGTGTACGCCCCCTCTGGCGGGGCGCCCGTACCGTCACCTCTCTCCCGGTGTTCCGGGATCCGTCCGGCCGCTCAGGCCTTCTCTGTGCGCACTGAGAGCAGTGCGGCAGTCCTCTATTCCGTCCGTCGTGCGAGGCGTGTTGTTTCCGCCCCGACGGACCTTCCCCGCGCAGGTCGCGAAAGGACCCTCACCATGACTGTCACAGCAACCGAACCATCGTCCACCATCCGTACGGCATCAACTGCCCAGGCGTGCACCGGAGTTCTCGACATCGGTCGGGACGGCCGCGGGCACCTCCGTGGCGCCTCGGGGCTGCCCGGGCCCGGCGACGTGCAGGTCCCTGCCGCCGTCATCCGTCAACTGGGGCTGCGCTCCGGGGACGTCGTCGAAGGCGTCTGCGGCCGCCCCCGGGTGCTCGCTGGCGCCGAGCGGGTCAACGGGCGGGCCACCGAGAGCCTGCGCGGCCGACCGCGCTTCGGTGACCTCACCCCGCTGCACCCGCGCGAACGCCTCCGCCTGGAGACCGAGGGCGGGCCGCCGGCCGGGCGGCTCGTCGATCTCGTCGCGCCCGTCGGCAAGGGGCAGCGCGGCCTGATCGTCGCCCCGCCCAAGACCGGCAAGACCGTACTGCTCCAGCAGATCGCCGCGGCGATCGCCCGCAACCACCCAGAGTGCCACCTCATGGTCGTCCTCCTCGACGAGCGGCCCGAGGAGGTCACCGACATGCGGCGCTCGGTCCGCGGGGAGGTGCTCGCCTCCACCTTCGACCGGCCCGCCAAGGAGCACATCGCGCTGGCCGAACTCGCCGTCGAGCGCGCCAAGCGCATGGTCGAGGAGGGGCGCGACGTCGTCATGCTCTTCGACTCGCTGACGCGGCTGTGCCGTGCGTACAACAACGCGGCCACCGGCAGCGGGCGCACCCTCAGCGGCGGTGTCGACGCAGCCGCCGTGCAGGGCCCCAAACGGCTCTTCGGCGCCGCGCGCCTCGCCGAGGAAGGCGGCTCCCTGACCATGCTCGCGACCGTGCTCGTGGAGACCGGATCGCGCGCCGACGACTACTACTTCGAGGAGCTGAAGAGCACCGGGAACATGGAGCTGCGGCTCGACCGTTCCCTCGCCGACCGGCGCGTCTTCCCCGCCGTCGACGTCACGCCTTCCGGTACCCGGCGGGAGGAACTCCTGCTTGAGGAAGGGGAGTTGACTGCCGTGCGCGGGCTGCGGCGCGCGCTGGGCGGCCGGGACACGCAGAGCTCCCTGGAGACGCTGCTCGACCGGATCAAGAAGACCCCGAGCAACGCCGCGTTCCTGCGGCAGGTGCGGCAGACCGTGCCCGGTGCCGCTACGGCCGCGTGACGTGCACGCGGTACTCGCCGTCGTCCGACACGCCCGCCACCGTCACCCGTACCCCGGTCTTGCGGTCGGTGAAGGTCTCGCCGACGCCGTAGGTCGCGTCGGAGAGCTCCGCGTGGACGTTGGGGCGGCGGGTGCAGCCACCGCTGTCGGGCGTCGCGTCGGAGACCGTGACCGGACCGTGGCCCGTGTCGACGTCCGCGTCCACCCGGTAGACCAGGACGCCCGGCTTGCACACCGCCTCGTCGTTGCCGCCCTGGGTGCGCACCTCGATCGCGTACCCCGTCTTCTCCGTCAGCGGGGCGAAGGCCAGCTTCGTGCCGCCGGTGACGGCCAGCGGTGACAGGACGTGCTCGGTCGTGCCGGCGCTCGACGCGCAGCTGATCTGGTCGTCGTCGAGCCAGCCCAGCTTCCACTTGTGCCAGGCCAGCAGGTCGTTGTTGGCGCCCCAGTCCTCGCTCATGATGTCCCAGTGGCCGACCGCGCCGCCGCCGTCCTGCGTGTACAGGTCGGGCAGGCCGAAGACGTGGCCGTTCTCATGGGGGAGTACGCGGTAGCCGGTCTCGCGGTAGCTGCCCGAGCCGTCGTCCTGGCGGCTGTAGACGAAGGACGCGTTGGAGACCGGGACGCCGTCCGCGACCGGTGCCTCGTGGTTGCCCGCGAAGGTCACCGACAGGACGGTGTCCAGGGCCGAGGGGCCGGCGTTGGGGGTGATCAGGATGTTCACGAGGTCGTACGTACGGAAGTCCACGTCGGGGTCGGCGGCCGCCACGATGTCCTCGACCAGCTCGCGATAGCCGGGATCGAAGGGGGCGCCGCGTTCTATCCCGTACTGGGCGAAGGACTTCGGCATCCGCAGCCAGTCCGGTACGGGGGACTCGGGGCGGTAGTCGAGACGGCCGTACGAGCTGGTCCTGAACCACTGCGAGGTCTGCGGGAAGAACTCCGCGAGACGGTCCATCGCACTGCCCTGCCCCGGGGCGTCGGAGAAGTCGACCATCAGGTTCAGGGCCCGGACGGTGCCGGTGGAGCGGGAGTAGCCGGGCGGAGTGGGCATGCCCTCCGACATCTGGACGCCCATCGTGCCGCTGATCGTGCAGGGGCCGAGCGCGGTGCTTCGGGCCAGGGACACCGGGCCCGCCGTGCTCGGCGAGTCCTCCATCAGCCGTCCGGTGCTCGCCGACGTGGTGACCGCGAGGGCGAGCGCGGTGAGGGAGACGAGGGCCATGCCGCGGCGGGCGGGGCGTATCCGCCGCGAGGTCGGCTGCTGCATGCGTGGGCCTTCCGCTCCGCGGCAGCCGCCCGTCCTGGCTGCACCCTGTCCGATCACCCTGTGCCGGGGGGTGCGCGGGCGCTCGCTGGGTGGACCGATCGTGGGTTTCTCGCCCACGAGCCTGTGACTCAGGTCACAGGAATTGAATCGGGCGGCGGGAAATATCCGGGGACTCCCTCCCCGTTTAGACCTGTGTCCGCGTGAAACGGGGAGTCACTCCCCGTATCGCGGCCAGTCGACATCAGCTACGACGCCAGCTACGAAACGAGGAGCAGCCGTGGAGACCGCCACCGCCCCCCAGCGCCGAGTCACCCGCCCGCGGGCCGACGCCCTGCGCAACCGGGAGCGGATCGTCGCCGCCGCACGCGAGATGTTCGTGGAGTACGGATCGGACGTACCCCTCGACGAGGTCGCGCGCCGGGCCGGCGTCGGCAACGCCACGGTCTACCGCCACTTCGCCGACCGGGCTGAGCTGGTGCGCCAGGTCGTCCTCTCGGTGACGGACCGCGTCGCGGACCTCGCCGAAGAGGGCATCGCCACGGCGGACGCCGACGGCAGTGCCTCCTTCCAGGCGCTGCGCACCTTCGTGCACGCCGCCGTCGGCGAGCGGATCGGCGCCCTGTGCCCGATGCTCGCGGCCGACTTCGACCCCTTCCACCCCGACCTGACCGACGCCCGCGAGCGCCTGGAGCACTCCGTCGAAGGCCTCATGGCGCGGGCCCGCGAAGCCGGGCAGCTGCGCACCGACATCGCCGTCGGTGACCTGATGGTCGCCCTCTCCCAGCTCACCCGTCCGCTGCCGGGCACGGCCTGTGTGGGCATGGACGGCTTCATCCACCGTCATCTGCAGCTGTTCATGGACGGCCTGATGACACCCGCCCGCTCCGAACTCCCGGGGGAGGCGGCGACTCTGGAGGACCTCCGACAGGACTGACCTCCGACAGGACTGACCTCCGACAGGACTGACCTCCGACAGGACTGACCTCCGACAGGACTGACCTCCGACAGGACTGACCTCCGACCGGACCGACCTCCGACCGGACCGGCCTCCTTCGAACCCGAACCGGGGCCGGCCCTCACCTCTTCCGACTTTCTGCCTGTTTTTGCCCTTCCGTACCGCTAGGTGGCTACCTCCATGTCTCAAACAGCTCTCAAGCCCGACGCCGGGCCTGACGCCAACCGCTGGAAAGCGCTGGTCTTCATCGCTCTCGCGCAGCTGATGGTCGTCCTCGACGCGACCATCGTGAACATCGCGCTGCCCTCCGCCCAGCAGGACCTCGGCATATCCGACGGCAACCGCCAGTGGGTCATCACGGCCTACGCGCTCGCCTTCGGCGGTCTGCTGCTCTTCGGCGGCCGCATCGCCGACCTCTGGGGCCGCAAGCGCACCTTCGTGACCGGTCTGATCGGCTTCGCCGCGGCCTCCGCGCTCGGCGGTGCCGCGAGCGGCGAGGCCATGATGCTGGGCGCCCGCGCCCTGCAGGGCGTCTTCGGCGCGCTGCTCGCGCCCGCCGCCCTCTCGCTGCTCGCGGTGATGTTCACCGACGCCAAGGAGCGTGCCAAGGCCTTCGGCATCTACGGCGCGATCGCCGGTGGCGGCGGCGCCGTCGGCCTGATCCTCGGCGGCTTCCTCACGGAGTACCTGAACTGGCGCTGGACCTTCTTCGTCAACATCCCGTTCGCGGTGATCGCCGCCCTGGGCGCGTACTTCGTCATCCGTGAGCCGGCCGGCGGCCGCAACCGCTCGCCGCTCGACATCCCCGGCGTGGTCCTGTCCACCCTCGGTCTGGTCGCGCTCGTCTACGGCTTCACGCGCGCCGAGTCCGAAGGCTGGTCGGACACCGTGACGATCACGATGTTCGTCGCGTCCGTCGTGCTGCTCGCCGCGTTCGTCCTCACCGAGGCCAAGGTCAAGTCGCCGCTGCTGCCGTTGCGCGTCCTGACCGAGCGCAACCGGGGCGGCGTCTACATGTCGCTCGGCCTCGCGGTCATCGCGATGTTCGGCCTCTTCCTGTTCCTCACGTACTACCTGCAGATCGTCAAGGGCTACTCGCCGGTCAAGACCGGCTTCGCCTTCCTGCCGATGATCGTCGGCATGATCACGGGCTCCACGCAGATCGGCGCCCGTCTGATGACCCGCGTCCCGCCGCGGCTCCTGATGGCTCCGGGCTTCCTGCTCGCCGCCGTCGGCATGCTGCTCCTGACGCAGCTGGAGATCGGCACCTCGTACGCCGGTCTGATCCTGCCCGCGCAGCTGATGCTGGGCCTCGGCATGGGTACGGCGTTCATGCCCGCCATGTCGCTGGCCACGCACGGCGTCGAGGCCCGTGACGCCGGTGTCGCCTCCGCGATGGTCAACACCTCGCAGCAGGTCGGCGGCGCCATCGGCACGGCTCTCCTGAACACCATCGCCGCCTCGGCGACCACCGCGTACCTCACGGACCACGCGGCCGGTGCCACCAACCCCAAGCTCCTCCAGGCGCAGGCCATGGTCGAGGGCTACACCAGCGCCATCTGGTGGGCGGTCGGCATCCTGGTGGTCTCCGCGCTGATCGCGGCGACGTTCATCACCACCGGGCACCAGGGCGGCGCCGCACCCTCCGCCGACTCGTCGGACGGTGTCGAGGACGACGTGAAGATCCCGGTGATGGCCCACTGACCCGGTGGGGAACGGCCGGTCCGAGGACCGGCCGCAGGGTCCTCTAGCGGAGCCAGGGGAGGTCCGCCCCGGCCTCCTCGGGCTGAAGTCCCTCGGCGACGATCGTCATGATCTCGCCGAGGGACTTCTGCTGTTCCGGGGTGAGCCGGTCGAAGAGGGCCTGGCGCACGGCGGTGACATGGCCGGGCGCGGTCCTGCGCAGCACCCCGAACCCCTCGTCGGTGAGGATCGCCAGCTGGCCGCGCTTGTCGGAGGGGCAGTCCTCGCGGCGCACCCAGCCGCTCTTCTCCAGGCGGGCGACCGCGTGCGAGAGCCGGGACCGGGTGATCTTCATCGTCCTGGCCAGCTCGGTCATCCGCAGCCGCCTCCGGGGGGCGTCGGACAACTGGACCAATATGCCGTAGTACATGTGCGGCATGCCCGCGTCGCGCTGCAACTGACGGTCGAGGAAGTCGTCCAGAAGTGTGGTCGCCTGGAGGTAGGCCCGCCAGACGCGCTGCTCGTCGCCGTCCAGCCAGCGCGGCTCGTCGGCCGGGGAGGGGGTCGCTGCCGTATCCATGCGCTCCACTGTACGAGGCTCTTCCTTGAAGTTTGAACAAACCACGCGTACGGTTGCACCGTAAAGCTTGAGAGTTCAAGTAATTGGTCCCCGGCCGCCCCGGAGGTGCGCGATGACCCGCATGCCCGCCCTGTACCTCAGCCACGGCGCCCCGCCGCTGGCCGACGACCCGGTCTGGCCCGGCGAGCTCGCCGCCTGGTCGGCCGGACTGCCCCGGCCCAGCGCGATCCTGATGGTCTCCGCCCACTGGGAGGAGGCCCCGCTCGCCCTCTCCGCCACCGAGACACTGCCCCTCGTGTACGACTTCTGGGGTTTCCCCGAGCACTACTACCAGGTGACCTACGCCGCCCCCGGGGCACCGGAACTCGCTGCTTCCGTACGGAAGTTGCTGCACGGCCCCGGCACGCCCGTGCAGGACGTGCCGGACCGCGGGCTCGACCACGGCGCGTACGTCCCGCTCGTGGAGATGTACCCGGACGCCGACGTCCCCGTCCTGCAGATCTCCCTGCCCACCCTCGACCCGCGCCGCCTCATGGACATCGGGCGCCGGCTCGCGCCGCTGCGCGACGAGGGCGTGCTGATCGTCGGCAGCGGCTTCTTCACGCACAATCTGGCGGCGCTGCGGCAGGGCGGCATCCCCTCCTGGTCGGCGGAGTTCGACGCCTGGGGCCACGAGGCCCTGGAGGCGGGCGACGTGGACGCGCTGCTCGACTTCGGGCACACGTCACCGGCCGGCCGGCTCGCCCACCCGCGCACCGAGCACTTCGCACCGCTCTTCGTGACGCTCGGCGCGGCCGACGCGGCGGGGGACCTCGGCACGCAGCGCAGCGTGATCGACGGATTCTGGATGGGGCTCGCCAAGAGGTCCGTGCAGTTCGGGTGAGGGGACGCCCTGGCTGGGGGCGCGGGCGTCGGCGGACAGGCCCTGGCGCTCAGCCGAGCGGCTCGCTGAGTTCCACCGCGCGCAGGGCCGCCGCCAGTGCCTGCTCGTCGCCGACGTCCAGGGCCGTGTCCGTCAGCTTGATCACGTGCTCGTCGCCGTGCGCGAGGGCCCGCTCGAAGACCTCCTCCGCGGTGAACGTGCCGGGCGGGGTGTACGCCACGGGCTCGTCCGGCGCGTACATCGCCGTGATCGCCGCCGACGCCGTCCACGCGGCCCGCAGGCTCGGCACCCACAGCGCGCGGGGGAGCGCGGGCAGGGCGCGCAGCACGGCGTTGGGCGCGGTCGCCGCGTGCACCAGCATCGTCTCCTCGCCGTGCCCGTGCGTGGCGTACCGGTGGGTGCTCGCCCGCACCAACTCCGTCAGCCTGCGCCGCGCCTCCTCCGGGTCGTCCACGGCGGCGGCCCACACCGGCAGGCCCTCGACGCGGGCGAGCCGCGCGGGGAAGTCGCCCTGCGTCCGGTCCGCGAGGGGCGGCACCGCGTCCAGCGCGTCCGCCGCGCTGTCGGCGCCGGGCAGCGGGACGACACCGGAGGCCGGGTGGTGCCGGGCGGCCCAGTAGCCGAGGCCGTGGGCGAGCTCGGCCAGGCGGGGGCCGGTCTCGCCGCCCGCCTCCAGGGTGCGCACGGCGTGGCCCACCCGGATCACGGGGTGCGCCGCACCGCCGTACAGGCCCGGCAGCAGCCGCGGCCACCACTCGGCGAGCACGTCGCGCCAGGGGCGGGCCTCGCCGGAGGTGCCGGAGGCGTCGGAGATCTGGCGCTCGAAGTAGGCGATCCAGTCCGCGGCCCGGCGCGTGTCACCGAGCGCGGTGCGCCAGTTCGCGTCGGTGACGGGCGCCACCGGCGCGGGAAACTCCTCCAACTTGGGAGCGTAAAGATCGAGCCACCGGTGGACGGCGCGCGCCTGCCCGTGCGAGGCCAGCGCCTCGACGGCCATCGGGGCGTGGTTGGTGAGCCGCCCGAGCCGCTCGGGACCGGTCGCGTGCAGTCGCTGCAGGGCTTCGTCGAGGGTTCCTGTGGAGTCGGTCATGCCAGGACCGTAGGGCGGCGGTCCGCCCGCACGGAACGGGCTCGGGACCTAGGTCCTGCCTAGGCCCGAGGGCCGAGCGGCAGTTCGTACCAGGCCACGTCCCAGTACCGGCCGAACTTCCTGCCCACTTCCTCGTACGTCCCCACGTACCGGAACCCGAAGCGCTCGTGGAGGCGGACCGAGGCCTCGTTCGGCTGCGCGATCCCCGCGTAGGCGCGGTGCAGGTCCTCCTTGCGCAGGGCCTCGAACAGCGCTTCATAGAGAAGTGTGCCGATACCGCGGCCGTGGGCGTCCGGGGCGCAGTAGACGCTGATTTCCACAGAGGTGGAGTAAGCAGGCTTCGGCCGGAAAGGGGTACTGGTCACGTACCCGAGCAGCCGGCCCGGGCGCGGACCGGAACGAGGCTCCCGGGCAACCATCAGGCGGTGCGGGCCGTCTTCCGGGTGGGAGAGCAGCCAAGGGCGGCGCTCTTCCGGACGGAGGACGACGGTGTCGAAGGTGACGGCCGTCTCACGCACGTAGTGGTTGTAGAGGTCCGTAAGGGCTTCCAGATCGGCCTCGACTCCCGGCCTGACCTGCACCTCTGTACGTTCTGACGTCACCCGGCCCCCCTCCGTGGCGGCACAGGGTACTGCACCGTCAGGAAAAAAGATGTGCGGCTTGGGAATTCTGTCCGGATTCCAGTCGTTGTTTCCATCGGATGCAGGGCACCCGAGGGTGTGCCATCCACCACAGAGGCCCCACCAATGGGCCGACCAGGACCACCATCGCAAGGGAGCACGCATGGCAACCCGTGCCGTCGCCCGTCGTAAGTCCGCCGCCTCCGGCGAGACCGACGCGGCACGCAGTGTTCGCGCCGTAGGCGGGGAGATCGCCGACCGCGACCTGGTCGGCATGTACCTAGACGAGATCGCGCGCACACCGCTGCTCGACGCCGCCAAGGAAGTGGAGCTGTCCCAGATCATCGAGGCGGGGGTCTACGCCGGGAAGATCATGGACGGCGAGGTCGCGGACAGCAAGGTCACCGCGGACCACGAGGAGCTCGAAGCCCTCGTCGCCGACGGTGAGCGCGCCAAGGACGTCTTCATCCGCTCGAACCTCCGGCTCGTGGTCGCGGTCGCCCGCCGCTATCCGCGCAGCGGTCTCCCCCTGCTCGACCTCATCCAGGAGGGGAACGCGGGCCTGGTCCGCGCGGTCGAGAAGTTCGACTACGCCAAGGGCTTCAAGTTCTCCACGTACGCCACGTGGTGGATCCGCCAGGCCATCACCCGCTCCATAGCCGACCAGTCCCGCACCATCCGCCTCCCCGTCCACCTGGTCGAGGAGCTGGGCCGGATCCGTCGCGTCCAGCGCGAGTTCAACCGTGAGAACGGCCGGGATCCCGAGCCCGCGGAGATCGCTACGGAGCTGTCCTCGACGCCCGAGCGCGTCACGGACGTCCTGGACTGGGCGCGCGACCCCGTCTCGCTCAACATGGGCGTGGACGACGACGGCGACACGCAGTTCGGTGACCTCCTCGAGGACACCTCGGCGGTCTCGCCCGAGCAGTCCGTCCTGTCGCTGCTGCGCAGCGAGGAACTGGACGGCCTGATCGGCCGCCTCGACCAGCGCACGGCCTCCATCATCAAGATGCGGTACGGCATCGAGGACGGGCGTGAGCGGACGCTGACGGAGGTCGGCAAGGAGCACGGGCTGACGCGGGAGCGGATCCGGCAGATCGAGAAGCACGCGTTGCTGGAGCTGAAGAAGTTGGCGCGGGATACGGGGTTCGACGCGGCGGCCTAGGCGGCCGGCCTTGGGCGGTCCTGGGTGCGTTTTCGCCTTCGTCTGCGGGTGTGGTGTGGCTTGTCGCGCAGTTCCCCGCGCCCCTGGGGTTCGGTTGTGGGGCGGGGTCGCGGGGGTATGTACGTACTCGCTATCCCTGCGCCACGCTGCACGAACAAAGGCGCTATGGCTGGCTCGGTGCTCCGTGCGCACATACCCCCGCGCCCCCTCCGGCCGGTTGGGAGGCTGCCGGTCATCGGTGGTGGACAAGCCCCGCAGGGGCGAGTGGGCTTTTAGGGGCGCGGGGAACTGCGCGACCAGCCACGGCGAACCTGCACCCGCCAAGCGTCCGGGCCCTCCGCGGCGGGTGGGTCTTTAGGGGCGCGAGGAACTGCGCGACCAGCCACGACGAACCCGCAGCCACACACGCAGCGCGGCCCGCAACGGCGGGTGGGCTTTTAAGGGGCGCGGGGAACTGCGCGACAAGCCACAACACACCCGCACCCGCCCGCGCAGGGAGGAACCCACCCACCCCGCACCGACAAGCCACGACGGGCCCGCACCCGCCCGCGCAGGGCGACCCCCACCCACCCCACACCGCCCAAGGCCCAGGGGCCAGTCAGCGCGTGGCGCGGGAGAGGCGTCTTGTCAGGTCCCTCAGGTAGGTGAGGAGATCTTGCGGCGCGTGTGCCGTGAAGTCGCAGTCCAGGATGGCCAGGCGGAGCGCGACCCACTCGATGGAGTCGGAGACCGCGCAGCGGAGCCGGCACGTGCCGTCGTCCAGGGGTTCCAGCGGCCCGAGGGAAGACGGCAGGCGCGCGGTCACGAAGGCCGCGGGCGCCGCGAAGGTGACGTCGACGTCGTACGTCTGGCGGCCGCTGTACATCTTGTCGCGGAGGAACTCCGCCGCATCCCCCTTCGGCAACTCCCGCGGCACGAACCGCGCCCCCGTCGCGAAGGGCTCGCTCACCCGGTCGACCCGGAAGGTCCGCCAGTCCTCGCGGTCGATGTCGTACGCCACGAGGTACCAGCGCCGCCCCGTCGAGACGAGGCGGTACGGCTCCGTGAGCCGGCGGGACTCCGTGCCGTCGCCCGCGCGGTAGCCGAAGCGGAGGCGTTCCTGGCCGGCCGCGGCCGACGCCATCACCGTCAGCGTCTCCGGCGCGATGGTCGCCCCGTCCCCGCTGGTCAGCGGCGTCGTGGCGATCTGGAGTGCGGAGACCCGGTGGCGCAGGCGGGCCGGCAGGACCTGTTCGAGCTTGGCGAGTGCCCGTACCGACGCCTCCTCCACGCCCTCGACCGCGTGCCCCGCCCCGGCCCGCAGGCCGACCGCGATGGCCACCGCCTCCTCGTCGTCGAGGACCAGGGGAGGCATGGCCTTGCCCGCGACGAGGCGGTAGCCGCCGGCCGCGCCCTGGCTGGCCTGTACGGGGTAGCCGAGGTCCCGCAGCCGGTCGATGTCGCGCCGCACCGTGCGCCTGCTGACGCCGAGCCGGTCGGAGAGTTCGGCGCCGGGCCACTCGCGGGGCGTCTGGAGGAGGGAGAGGAGCTGGAAGAGGCGGGCCGGGGTGTCGGTGCCCGCCGTCGTGCCGTCCGTCGTCATGCCGTCCAGGGTGCCGGACAACTAGGTCATGGACTGGCCTATATGGCCTCTAGCCTTGCGGCATGACTTCACCCAGCACCACGTCCGCCTCCGGCGCACCGGCGGCCGCCGGCGACCGGCGGCGTTGGTTCGCCCTGGCCATCGTGATGACGGCCGCCTTCATGGACCTCGTCGACGTCACGATCGTCAACATCGCGATCCCGTCCATCCAGCGGGACGCGGGCGCCTCGTTCAGCCAGATCCAGTGGATCACCGCGGGCTACACCCTCGCCTTCGCCGCCGGCCTCATCACCGGCGGGCGCCTCGGTGACATCCACGGGCGCAAGCGGCTCTTCCTCATAGGTATCACCGGCTTCACCGTCGCCTCCGCGCTCTGCGGCTTCGCGGTGAACCCGGAGATGCTGGTCGCCTCCCGCATCCTGCAGGGCGGCATGGCCGCGCTGATGGTGCCGCAGGTGCTGTCGATCGTGCACGCGACCTTCCCCGCGCACGAGCGCGGCAAGGTCTTCGGGCTCTTCGGCATGATCGTCGGTCTCGGCGCGGTCTCCGGGCCGCTGCTCGGCGCGCTGCTCACGGAGTGGAACATCTTCGGCCTGGAGTGGCGGCCGATCTTCCTCATCAACCTGCCGGTCGGCATCGCGGGCCTCGTGCTCGGCCGGAAGTTCATCACCGAGTCCAAGGCGCCGAGGGCCCTCAAGCTCGACCTCGTCGGCGTCGTCCTGGTCACGGTCGGCCTGCTGATGATGCTCTACCCGCTCACCCGCGGGCGGGAGCTGGACTGGCCGGTGTGGGGTTACGTCATGATGGCCGGCTCCCTCGTCGTCTTCGGCGCGCTGGTCGCGTACGAGAAGTGGAAGACCGCGAAGGACGGCTCGCCGCTCGTGGAGCTGTCGCTGTTCAAGGTGAAGAGCTTCGCCGCGGGCATCGCCGTGCAGACCGTGTTCGGCGTCATGATGGGCATCTTCTTCCTCGTCTGGACCCTCTACATGCAGGTGGGTCTCGGCTGGACCGCGCTGCGCGCGGGACTGACCGGTGTGCCGTTCTCGATCGCCGTCTCGGCGGCGGCCGGCATCTCCGTGCAGCAGCTCGTGCCCCGCTTCGGACGCAAGGTGCTGCAGGCGGGCGCCCTCGCGATGGCCGTGGGCGTGCTGCTCTACATCTGGGAGGCGGACCGGTACGGCGCGGGCATCGCGTCGTGGCAGATGGCGCTGCCGCTCGTCGTGATGGGCGTCGGCATGGGTCTCATCGTCGCGCCCCTGACGGACGCGGTCCTCTCGGACGTCCCCAAGGAGCACGCGGGCTCGGCCTCCGGACTGATCAACACCGTGCAGCAGATGGGCACCGCGCTCGGCCTCGGCCTGGTCTCGGTCGTCTTCTTCGGGGTGATCGACGAGCGGGTCGCGCCGGACCGGATCCCTGCGGAGTTCGCGGACGGCTTCCAGAACGCGCTGTGGTGGGTGGCGGGCGTGCTCGTCGTCATCTTCCTGCTGATGTTCGCCCTGCCCGCCAAGCCCCGGCAGCACGTCGAGGGCGGCACGGAGGATGGGGACGGCACCGGTGAGCCGGCCGCCACGACGGACGGTGGTCTCCCGGAGAACGAGCCCGTGTTGGCACCCTGAGCGCCCCGAGCGCCCCGAGTGCCTTGATCCGTGAGCTGCCCCGCGCCCCCTTTGGGGTGCGGGGCAGCTCACGTGCTCGGGCGGTGGCGGCCGGTGGGGTTCTAGAGCTCCGCCTGCGTCGCCGTCGTGTCCAGGGCGTCAAGGACCGCCTTCGGGCTGCCGCCCTTGGCCACCGCCTCGCCGATGTGACGGCGTACCGCGCTCCTGACCTGCGGCCACGAGCCGAGGTTCGTCGGCTGGAACTGCGCCATCGGCATCTGGTCGATGAAGTCCCACATCGGGCGCTGCGCCGGGTTCTTGCGCAGGGCGTTCGAGGCCGAGGTCGTCACCGGCAGCGCGGACTGCCCGCCGCCGTACGCCAGGGCCGACTTGCGGCCGTAGAGGTAGCCGAGGAACGTGCCGCACTGCTCGCGCCGGCCGTTCTGCTTGAACGCCATCAGCCAGTCGTTGAGGCCCACGGGCGGTGCCGCGCCGCCGAGCTTCTTGGGGAACGGGGCGTGCGCGTAGGGGAACTTGGCCTGGTCGGCGGCGCCCATCAGGACCGGGTGCGCGATCATCATGCCGATCTTCCCGCGCAGGAACTGGGCGTACGCGTCCGTCCTGGTCAGCGATTTCGGGTCCGGTCCTGCGAGCCCCGGCGCCACGAGGTTGTCGCGCAGCCAGGTCAGGGTGTCGATGTTGCCCGCGGTGGCGAAGTCGTAGCCGGTCAGGCCGGCGTAGCCGGCGCCGTCCGCGAGCAGCCAGGCGAGCGCCTCGTCCTCGGCGGCCTCCGGGCCCAGCTGCAGGCCGTAGGGCGTGGGGACGCCGATCTCCTTCAACGCCTGTGCGGCATCCCGCAGTTCGGCCCAGGAGCGGGGGGCCTTCAGGCGGGCCTGCTTGAAGAGGGCCTTGTTGTAGAAGAGCCGTGGGGTGCTGGCCAGGAAGGGCATGCCGTACTGGACGCGGTCGACCATGCCGGCCTCCGCGTAGGAGCGGATGAAGTCGCCCTCGGTACGGATGTCGAAGAGGTCGGAGGCGCTGTAGAGCTTGTCGTCCTCGGCGTAGGGCGCGAAGAAGTTGGACTGCGCGATGTCGGGGGCGTTCCCGTCCTTCACGCGCCGGGCCAGGGTCTGGTCGAGCTTGGCGAACGGAATGCGTTCGAGGTCGATCCGGACGTCCGGGTGGGCCTTCCTGAAGGCGGCGATGAGGCTGCCCCACTGGTCGCCGATCGAGGAGCCGACGCTCTTGTCGTAGCTGGCCACCATGAGCTTGAGCGGGGTGTCGGTCTCCGCGGAGCAGGCGCTGAGGCCGGCGGTGCCGAGCGCGGTGGCGCCGGTGAGACCGGCCGTGTGGAGAAGGAACTGCCGACGACGCACCGCTGTTTGCCACCTCTTGCTCGCACCTGGTGCGCATGCGCGCTGCCCGCACCGCGCCTTTCGGTGGCAGATTCTGCCATACAGGCAGTACGTGCCTTCGGGTCCCTGTGTCCGGGCTGGCATAACCTGCCAGGCATGCCTGCAAGTTCGCTGACCGAGCGACGTAAGAACGAGACCCGCCTGGACATCGCCCGCACCGCCGCGGCGCTCTTCGTCGCGGACGGGCTGCGGGCCACCCGCGCCGAGGACATCGCCCGGTCGGCGGGCGTCGCGCCGCGCACCTTCTACCGCTACTTCGCGACCAAGGAGGAGTCGGTCGCGCCGCTCTTCGCCGCGGGCGCGCAGCAGTGGGCGGAGGCGGTGCGAGCGGCCCCGGCGGATCTGCCGGTCGCGGGCGCGCTGCGGCACGCCGTCACGCACGCCCTCGCGGCGGACCGTGCCGGGGCGGCGGAGTCCCTGGACTGGGTGCGGTCGCTGCTGCGCATGTCGGCGGAGAGCCCGGCGCTGCGGTCGGTGTGGGCGGACGCGTGCCATGCCTCGGAGCAGACGCTGCTGGGGATCCTCGCGGAGCGGGCGGGCGCCGAGGCGGGCGCTGCCGTGCCCCTTGCCGCTGAGCCGTCCGCTGCCGAGCTGTCCGCTGCCGTGCCCCTTGCCGCTGAGCCGTCCGCTCCCGAGATGTCCGCTGCCGAGCTGTCCGTTGCTGAGCCGCCCGCTGCCGGGCAGCCCGCTCCCGGGCCGCCCCTGGAGCTGCGGCTCGCGGCCGGCATCGCCAGCGCGGCCGTGCGGGTCGCGGTGGAGACCTGGGCGGCGGGGCCCGCTCCCGCGGTGGGCGCCGACGGTCCCGCCGCGCTGGCGGAGCGGTGCCTCGACGCGCTGGACGGGTTTCCCTGGCCGTAGCGTTGGGCAGCCAAGCAGGCCGCTGCCGCTTCCTCCATCCCCGACGAAGACCTTCGGGATCTTGCCGACATGCTAGGCATCGAACTCCCCTCCTGAGCACGCAGTGTGGGCCCCAACCCGGTCAACGGTTGGGGCCCACACTGCGTACTCAGGGACAGTTCTGGATCACGTGCAGCCCCAGAGGGAGATGGCAACGCCGAGGATGGTGACGCCTACCGGGCCGGTCGCAACGGCTGCCCCCAGCCCGGTCACGCCAAGCGAGGAAGCGCACTTCCATACCTGCTGCTGTTGCTTGGAGGTCAGTGAAGGACCGCCAATATAGCGGTAGTTCTTGCCCCTATAGGTGAAACACCCGACGGACGAAGAGCAGTACTGGTTCTTCGGTACTTCCCGGAAAACCTTCTTGCCGCACTTTGACCCCGGCGGGCAGTACTTCTTCGTGGTGACACACTTCTTGGACGGAGCGCAGACGCGCTTCGATGCCGCATGGGCGGGCGCCGCTGGTCCCACGGTCAGGAACAGTACGGCGAGGGCGGTAAAGGCTGCTGCGATCAGCAACCGAGCGGGCCGTCGACTGGTGTCCAAGGTTGGTGTAGCTGTACTGCTATACATTGCAGCCTTCCCCGATGAAACATCTATACCTGCACGGCAGACCGCAGTTGAAGATGTGGTCGTGCGGTCTGCGCAGGAATAACTTGCCACACAGGCGCGACCGGATAAAGAGGACTTAAGTCCTTCTCGGCGTGTGAACTCGTGAATCCCGGGGCCGGTTGCCTCTTCTGTGTCGCAACTTGGCGGGTCCAGGAGATGGAATGTGTATGTGGGTCAACTCGAAGTATGGGCCCGCCACTTGGTTTCAGAGTTACCGTTCTCTGCTCATGAGCCTTACTGGAGTTGCTGCCCTCGCCCCTCGGACGTCTATCCGCAGTGCAGTCATCTCTCGTCAGGTTGACGCGAACGGGTCGAGCCCACGGCTGGCGTTCAGCGCGTCTGCGATCCTGGGAAGAGACGGGATACCACCCGGGCCCCATCAAGCACCTCGTATACGGTGAGCCTGCCAACGGGATCACCGACTCGCAGCATCACGTCTTTCGCATCGACGGTGGCACCTACGCGGGACCACCGACCGAGAAGAATGAGTCGGACCGTATCGAGTGGATTCCCCTCTCAGAGGTACGCGGGATGATCGACCGCAAGGAGATCGTGAGCAGTGGATCGCTCATCGGCCTCCTTTATCTCCTCATGGACGAATCGATCCGCTGACTGGCGGGAGGAGCGCCCGTAGCCTCGCCTCGAAGGCCAGAGCTACGGGCCCGTTCCTGTGCGGGGCGAGTTGGTCGTAAAACTCCCTGAGGTGACCCGCGACCCGCTCGGAAACCACAGTCGATGCCGACTCCAGGGCCTGCGTGGCGGTGTAGCAGGACTTATCCAGCTTGCCCTGGTCCGGCTGCGTGCGTGCGAGCCAGAAAGAGTGGAACGCGCGGCCTCGCTGGTTGGCGTGATTCTCCCGACGTCATGCGTCCGCGATCAAAGGTTCCGCGATCACGGCCTCTCCGAGCCGCCCGTGGGCGATGCCGGTGTCCACGATGAGCTTCGCCTCGTCGAAGTAGTAGGACACCCACGAAGGGTCCGGGTCGGCAGCCCGGATCTGCTCGAACTGGCGGTGTGCCTCTCCCAGTGCCCGGTGGGTGGAGTCCCGGTTTCCGAGAGTGGCGTGGGCGAATGCCTCCCGCACGGCCAGCATCGACAGGACGCGCGGGGTCGTGCCCAGAGCTGTCCGGGCCTGATCCTGGGCGGCGTTCACGTAGGCCAGTGAGTCCGCGAGTTTGTCCTCATAGGTGGCCTGCAAGCTCAGGCAGCCCAGAACGTTGGTCATGGCCTGCCGGTCGTCGCTCTCCCTGGCCAGTTGCAGCGTCTGTGTGAAGTAGGCCGTGGCCTGGCGGTACTGGCGGGCGTCGAAGTAGGTACAACCCACCATGCGTGCCAGTGCGGCGGCGACGCCGTACAGGCCGTTCTGGATCGCGGCGGGTCGGTTCTCCTTGAGTCGCCCGATCACATATCGCAGCTGCCCGACGATGGCCGGCCGCAGTGCCTCACCTCCGTGCTGGTCGTCCTGGCGCCAATAGCCCTCGATAGACGACTGAAAGGCCGTGAGCGTCGCCGCGTTGAGGCTCGTCCTGGTGGTCAACGCCAAGATGCTGTCCACATCGGTGCCCGGCAGCATCGACGGCCCAAGCGTCTCCGGCTTCGGCTCCTGCGCTCCCTCGGGTCGCTACGGAGCATGGCGAAGGGAACGAGGCCATCCGCTCGGCCGGCGGTACGGCCCTCCGACTCGGAGCCGATTCGTTCCCCCGGCGAAGAGGAGGCGCCAGTGGTCGACGATGCGGTTCTACCGGCTGTCGGCACCCTCATGGTGGATGCGCGTAACGGCAAGTCGGGCATCGGCATGGACCACGTGGGGCCGTACGTGCAACTTCGTCCGTCTCATGGGGGCACTGAGTGGGACGTGCCTCCCGCCGAGCTCCGCAAGCCCACTCAGTCCGAGGAGTTGAGCTCCAAGCTGTCGGTTGCCAACAGGCGGTGGGGACTGTGAGCCCCAGGGCCGTCCTGCGGTACAAGCAATGGACCCTCGAACCCGACGTTGAGCCCGACTCGGAGCCGGTGACCTACGCCATGCAGTGCGCTGTGGACGAGGAGACCTCACCGGCCGGCGAGGACTCGGTGGCGCCGCAAGACTGGGTGCTGGAGCACTGCGGCAAGCATCCCTCCCATCACACCTACCGCGAGATCATCACTCGCCCCTGGCGGGCCTGGAGGCGGACTTGATGCGCAGACCAGTCGCCTGGGTGGGGGCAGTTCACCGGGCCGCTGATGATCATCATGATCTCCGGCTCCTAGGGCCTGGTCGTCGGCTTCACGCCGGCGTCCGGCCCGCTGTCCCTCTGAATCCTTACCCGACAACTAAAGACCGGACCACCTCTTCGCCTGGACAGCATTCCGGGGTGGTCCGGTCGTGGCGGCGCGGGCGCCCGAGGCGAAGCAGGCGAGGGCGGCCGTCTGAGCGTCCGCGTGGCCGGGACATGTGGCTGAGGGGACGTTGGGTCCCGGAGTGTGCGACTTGCGTCACTTCGGGACCTAAGTCCTATTGCCCCCTGTCGTAAGACCCCGCCCCTGTTGTCTACTGGGCCGCATGCTCCAGGATGTCTCGATCGTTCAGCAGATAGGCGTGGCCGTGCTCACCGTGGCGACCGTCGTCTGGGCCGTCGGCCTGGTGCGGGTCATGCGCAAGGAACGGCCCGACGTGCAGGTGTGGCGACAGGACCGGACGCTGAGCGCGCTGCCCGCCCAGCAGGGTCCGCCGCGCGCGGAGACCGTGGAGCTGACGCCGGACGAGCGGGCCGCCTTCGCCGGTCTCGTACGGCAGTTCGGCGACGGACGTTCCTGACGCCCGGCGCTCCTGACGCTCGGCGCTCTTGGCGCCCGATGCTCCTGGCGTCGCTCCTGACGCCGCCTTGCGGGCGCTTGCTCAGCCCCGCGCGCGGCTGCTTCGGCTCCGCGTCCACTCCTGCGCCCGGCGCTCCATCGCGGCGCGGGCCGCCTCCTCGGTGGCGTAGACCTCGCACAGGTGCCGGCCGTCGGGCGTGAGCGTGTGCTCGACCTCCCACAGGCTGGTCTCGCCGCCGTCGAAGAGCAGGAACGCGTGCTCGTACAGCGAGAAGCACATGCGCACCTCGCCGGGCAGGCAGGGGCGGCCGAAGGCCTGGGTGATCTGGTGCGCGAACGCCGCGCGCAGCAGGCGCTCGACGCGCTTGCCGGGCCGGTCGCCGTCCGGGTTCTCCGCGCGGCGCAGCAGCCGGCGCGCGTGGTCCGCGGAGTCGTCCGGCACGTACGCGTGGCGGGGCTCGTCGTCGGGCGGCAGTTCGAGCAGCACGGGCCGGACGCACACGGGCGGGTCGGGCGGCAGCGGCAGCCGCGAGGTCGCGATGCCCGCCTCCTCCTCGTCCGCGTAGACCTCGTGGGTCGGGGCGCTGCCCGGCGCGGTGTTGTGGACGAGCTCCCAGAGGGTGAGGACCGTCGTGTCGGCGAGCAGCCAGGTGTGTCTGTACGTCTCCCGGTGCAGGCCCGAACTGTGGTGCGCGGAGTGCAGGGTGCTGTCGTGCGCGAGGGCGGAGCCGAGGCGGCTCATCACCTCGTCCGGCAGGTCGAAGGAGTTCAGGGCACGGCCGAGGAGTCGCTCGAGATGCTCCTCCGGAGAGTGTGGCTCGGGCGACTCGGGTGGCTCGTACGCAGTGTCGTACGGAACGCTCAAGGCTTTCTCCCGGCGTTGCTACATGTCACCTGGTGAGTGCATACCGTAGCCCCTGGGTCCGACATCATGCCCGGGAACGGGAAAACGTACGAGCCACGTGGGAAGTTCCCACGTGGCTCGCTCAGTTGGGGGTGCGATTGGGGTGCGGCTGGGGGTGTGGTCGGGGTGGCGTGCGGTCGGGGGTGGGGTCAGCTCGCGCTGCCCGCCGTCCACTCGCTCCAGGACATGTTCCAGCCGTTGAGGCCGTTGTCCGGGGCGACCGTCTTGTCCGGGGAGCCCTTGACCGTCACGACGTCGCCGATCAGGGAGTTGTTGTAGAACCAGGCGCCCTGCGTGTTCGGGTCGCCGGCGCCGCGCGCGTCCTGCAGGCCGACGCAGCCGTGGCTGGTGTTGGCGCTGCCGAAGATGGACGGCGAGCCCCAGTAGTTGCCGTGGATGAAGGTGCCCGACGAGGACAGGCGCATGGCGTGCGGCACGTCCTTGATGTCGTACTCGCCGCCGAAGCCGACCGTGTCGCCGTTCATGCGGGTCTGGGTGAACTTCTCGGAGATCACCATCTTGCCGTTGTACGTCGGGTTCGACGGGCTGCCCGCGGAGATCGGGACGCTCTTGATGACCTTGCCGTCGCGCTCGACCGTCATCTTCTTCGCCTGGACGTCGACGGTGGAGACCTGGGCGCGGCCGACAGTGAAGGTGACCGTCTTGTTCTGCACGCCGGTGGCGCCGTTCGCGCCCTTCACGCCGTCCAGGGCGATCTTCATCGTGACCTTGGAGCCGGCCTTCCAGTAGTCCTCGGGCCGGAAGTCCAGGCGCTGGCTGCCGAACCAGTGGCCGACGACCTTCTGGCCGGTCGAGGACGTGACCGTGATGTGCGACTGGACGTCCTTCTTCTCCGTGATCGCCTTGTCGAAGGTGAAGGAGACCGGCATGCCGACGCCGACGGTGGTGCCGCCGTCGGGCGTGTAGGTGCCGATGAAGCTGTTGGCCGTGGAGACCGTGGTGAACGTCGCGTTCTCGGTCGACGCGTTGCCCGAGCCGTCCTTGGCGTTGGCGGTGACCTTGTACTTCGTGCCGCGCTCCAACTGGGTCTTGGGCTTCCAGCTGGCGCCGTCGCCGGATATGGCGCCCTCGACCGCGGTGCCGGACGTCACCGACGTCATCTTCACGCTGGTCAGCTTGCCGCCCTTGACCTTGACGCCGGTGGCGTTGATCGAGGCGTCGGTGGCGCCGTCCTTCGAGGAGATGGTGATGTCCGCGCCCTTGGCGGCCGAACTGCCGCCGTTCTTGTCGTCCTTGGCGTCCGCATCGCCCCCGCAGGCCGTCAGGGTCAGCGCGCCCACGGCAGCGAGCGCGGTGGCCGCCAGCAGGGCGCGGCGCCGGGGGTTGACTATGACCGACCTTGTCACGGGCTGCTCCAAGTACGTGTTCTGATCCAGTACGAACTAAGAGCGGCCGGGGCGCGGAGAGGTTCCGTCCGGACAGTGTGAGTGTGGGCACACTCGGTGAGCCCAACGGGCGGGCACGCGGGGCGACTTGACGCCTTGTGAGATGCGGTGTGATATTTCGTGGCGTTATACGATCTAATGTGGCTTTTGGTCTACTTGCCGTAGAGATCGAGGTACGCGGGGAAGGTGCCGCCCGGCGTGTCCACGGACTCCGCCGCCAGCATCGCCCGCACGATCGCTTCCGTCACCAGGTCCGCGCCCGCGGCGAGGATCCCGTTGAGGGCCAGCGGATCGTCGACGGCGGCAGCCAGCGGTCGTTCCCCGGTGGCGAGGGCGAACACCGTGTCGCCGTCGTGCAGAAGGTGGACGGGCCGCACCGCGCGCGCCATGCCGTCGTGCGACGTGCCGGCCAGCTTCTGCGCCTGCGCCTTGGTGAGTTCGGCGTCGGTGGCCACCACGGCGAGCGTCGTGTTCAGGGGCGGCAGGCCGCTCCTCGCCGCGGCCTCGGTGAGGCGCCGCGTCGCCTCCTCGTGGACGTCCGGCGCGGGATAGCTCACCCGCCGCCCCGCGAAGTACTCCCCGTACAGCGCGCCCGTCTCCAGGTCGACCGCCGAGCCCGCGGCGTTCGCCACGACCAGCGCGGCGACCGTGATCCCCGAGTCGAGACGCCGGCTCGCGCTGCCGACCCCGCCCTTGAACCTGCCGACCACCGCTCCCGTCCCCGCGCCGACGTTGCCCTCCTGGACCGGCGCGAACCGTTCGCGGCGCGCGGCGTCCTCGACCGCGGCCCGGCCCGTCGCCGCGTCGGGCCGGGCGCCGAAGTCGCCGCCCCTGCCCAGGTCGAAGACGCAGGCGGCCGGGACGACGGGGACGACCTGGGCGGGGTCGGGGCCGACCCGCACGCCCCGCCCCTGCTCCTCCAGCCACGCCATCACGCCGGACGCGGCGTCCAGGCCGTACGCGCTGCCACCGGTGAGGACGACCGCCTCGACGCGCTGCACCAGATTGCGCGGATCCAGCGCGTCCGTCTCGCGGGTGCCGGGTCCGCCGCCGCGCACGTCCACGGCGGCGACGGCGCCGCCCTCGGGGGCGAGGACCACGGTGGTGCCGGTCAGCCGGCCCTCGCCGACGCGCGCGGCGTGGCCGACGCGGAGCCCTGCGACATCGGTCAGCGAACCGGGCGCCGGACCGGGCGTCGGACGCGACGTCGAACGGGACGTCGAACGGGACGTCGAAGGGGATGTGGCAGCGGAATCGGAAGCGTCAGAGGTCATGAGGAAGGCGTACCACGCGGCGCGGTCACGGGCGGCGCGTCGCCCGGGTGGTGGGCATCACCCCCGTCGCGACGGGATCAGGCCGCGGCGCCGAGGGAGGCGACAGGGACACCCGGGCGACGCGCGTCGGCGGCGCGAGGGCCGGCCTCTGCCTTGCGGGGGGCGGCCGTTGCACCAGGCCGGGGGGCCGTCGTCGGGTTGAGGGGGGCCGTCGTCGGGGTGGGAGGGGCTGTCGTCGGGTTGAGGGGGTCCGACGTCGGGTTGAGAGGGCCCATCGTCGGGTTGAGAGGGTCTGTCGTCGGGTTGGGGGAGGCCGCCGGTGCGTCACGAGGGCCTGCCCGCGTCCCACGTACGCCCGCCGCCTCTTCGTTCCGCCGCGCCGCCTCTTCGTACCGTCGCCGGACGAGGTCTGCCACCCCGGGGTGGTCCGCGAGGGGAGCGGCCACGGTGTCGGCGCCGGACGCGGCGAGCGCGCGCGTGAAACGGCCCGGGGCCAGCAGATGCGTGGCCACGGCCACCGTCCGGTGCCCCTCGGCCCGCAGCCGCGCCACGGCTTCGGGGACCGTGGGCGCGGCGGCCGAACAGTACGCCTCGCGCACCGGGACGCCGGGCAGCAGCGAGCGGAGCTGTCGGGCGGCGGCCAGGGCCCCGTCGTTTCCGCCGGGCCGCGAGGACCCGGCGGCGGCGAGCACCACGGCGTCGGCCCGGAGGCCAGGGTCCCGGAGACCCTTGTCCCGGAGGCCCTTGTCCCGCAGGTCTGGGGCCCGCAGGCCTGGGGCCGGAACGTCCGTGCCCTGTAGACCTGTGCTCTGTACGTCCCCCACCCGTACGCCCCCCACCCGTACGTCCCCATTCCGCCCGCCCGCGTCCCGGATGCTCGCGCCCCCTGCGCCCTCACGGTGCTCGGCCTCGCGCAGCCGGTCCCGCAGGGCGAGCGCGACGGCGATGTCGCCGCTGAGTCCCTCCGTGAGTACACAGCCGGGGCCGCGCCCCTCGACGACGGCGGGGATGTCGACGGTGCGGTGATAGCCGTCCCCGAGGAGGAGGGGGACGACGACGGCGTAGGGGCGCTCGCGCAGCGCTTCGGCGAGGGAGGGCGACTGGTGGTCGAGGTGGCCGACGACGGGTCGTGTCCCGCCCAGGTGCTCGACCCGGTCGCAGAGCCGCCGCAGAACGTGGCCGGCACCGGGCAGCGCGCTGCCGTGCACGGCGAGAACGAGAGGTCGCACGGTCCGTCCCATCCGAAGCCGGAGAAGCCTGGATCTCTGCGAGCAGGCCCGGGGCGGGACAGTGGTGTCGCCGCACTCCCGCCCCGGAAACCGCATCGCACCGGGCTGCGCTGTCGGTCGGGAAGCAGCCCGTCGACGACGACGCTACGCCCGCGTCCACCCCGGGTCCGCCGCCAAAAGCCCCGACCCGACGGGCCGTTGGGCCCGCACGGACAGGTCCTTGGCTGCCCGGGGTCGTGCCGCGCCAGGCCTACCGTCGAAGGGAAGATCCCTTCCCGGGGGCGACCCGGCGGGGGAGTCCCCCAGCGCGACGGAGTGTGACCCCCATGACCCAGAACCTGGTGCTCATCGGCCACGGAATGGTGGGCCACCGTTTCCTGGAGACGCTCGCCGAGCGCGGTGCCCTCGCCGACCCCGCCGCCCCGGACCGCCCCGGCTGGCGGGTCACCGTCCTCGCCGAGGAGGACAGGACCGCCTACGACCGCGTCCACCTCTCCTCCGCGTTCACCGGCGCCACCGATGCCGAACTCTCCCTCTGCGCACCCGGCTTCCTCGACCGACACGGCATCGACCTGCGCCTGAGCGACCCGGCCGAGCACATCGACACCACCGCCCGCACGGTCACCACCACCTCCGGCGCCACCGTCTCCTACGACGCCCTGGTCATCGCCACCGGCTCCTACCCCTTCGTGCCGCCCATCGACGGCGCCGACGCCCCCGGCTGCTTCACCTACCGCACCCTCTACGACGTCGAGACCCTCACCGCGTACGCCGGCGAAGAGGGCCGGAGCACGGGTGTCGTCATCGGCGGCGGACTCCTCGGCCTGGAGGCGGCCGGCGCGCTGCGCACCCTCGGACTGCGCACCCACGTCGTCGAGTTCGCCCCCCGCCTGATGCCCCTCCAGGTCGACGACGGAGGCGCGGCGGCCCTGCGCGCCACCATCGAGTCGATGGGCGTGTCCGTGCACACCGGTGTCGGCGCCGCCCGGGTCGCCACGGACGACGGCGGGGCCGTGCGCGCCCTGTGCCTGAGCGACGGCCGCACCCTCGACGCCGACGTCGTGGTCTTCTCCGCCGGCGTACGCCCCAGGGACCGCCTCGCCCGTGAGGCGGGGCTCGCCGTGGGCGACCGGGGCGGTGTCGTCGTCGACGAGCACTGCCGCACCACCGACCCCTACGTCTACGCCATCGGTGAGTGCGCGCAGAGCGCCGACGGCCGCGTCTACGGCCTGGTCGCCCCCGGCTACCAGATGGCCGAGGCGGCCGCCGACGCCCTCGCCGGGGACGGGACCGCCGTCTTCACCGGGGCCGACACCTCCACCAAGCTGAAACTGATGGGCGCCGACGTCGCGTCCTTCGGCGACCCCTTCGCACCTGAGGGCGAGGAGGGCGGCGCGGTCTCCGTCGTCTTCTCCGACAGCCGCGAGGGCGTCTACAAGAAGCTGCTGCTGGGGCCCGACGGCCAGTTGCTCGGCGGCATCCTGGTCGGCGACGCGGACGCCTACGGCACCTTGAAGCCGCACGCGGGCCGCGCTCTGCCCGCACCCCCTCAGGCCTACGTCCTGCCCGCCTCGGGCGTCGAACTCCCGGGCGCCGACGCCCTGCCCGACGACGCCGTCGTCTGCAGCTGCCACAACGTCACCAAGGGCGCCGTGCGCACCGCCGTCACCGAGAACTCCCTCACCGACATCGGCGGCATCAAGCGCTGCACCAAGGCGGGCACCGGCTGCGGAGGCTGTGTCTCCACCCTCCAGTCCGTGCTCGACGCCGAGCTCGCCGCCGCCGGGATCGAGAAGCCCAAGGGCCTGTGCGAACACTTCGCGCTGACCCGCGCCGAGATCTACGAGCGGATCCGCACCGAGCGTATCCGCTCCTTCACCGAACTGATGGAGAAGCACGGCCTGGGCGGCGAGGGCTGCGCCGTCTGCAAGCCCGTCGTCGGCAACGTCCTGGGCACCCTGGCCCCCGAACTCGGCCTGCGCCACGTCCTGGACGGCGAACAGGCCACCCTCCAGGATTCCAACGACCTCTTCCTCGCCAACCTCCAGAAGGACGGCACCTACTCCGTCGTCCCGCGCGTCCCCGGCGGCGAGATCACCCCCGCCCAGCTCATCGCGATCGGCGAGGTCGCCCGCGACTTCGACCTCTACACGAAGATCACCGGCGGGCAGCGCATCGACCTCTTCGGCGCCCGGGGAGACCAACTCCCCGCGATCTGGCGCCGCCTGGTCGACGCGGGCCTGGAGTCCGGCCACGCCTACGGCAAGTCCCTGCGCACGGTGAAGTCCTGCGTCGGCGCCAAGTTCTGCCGGTTCGGGCAGGGCGACTCCGTGCGCCTCGCGATCGACCTGGAGCTGCGCTACCGCGGCCTGCGCACCCCGCACAAGATCAAGGGCGGGGTCTCCGGCTGTCTGCGCGAGTGCGCCGAGGCCCGCGGCAAGGACATCGGCGTCATCGCCACGGCCAACGGCTGGAACCTCTACGTCGCAGGCAACGGCGGCGCGACCCCGCGCCACGCCGACCTCCTCGCCGCCGACCTGTCCGCCACTGAGCTCTTCCGCCTCGTCGACCGCTTCCTCATGTACTACCTGCGCACCGGCGAGCGCCTGGAGCGCACCGCGCCGTGGTTCGAGCGGATGGGCGGACTCGACCACCTCACGTCGGTCCTGATCGACGACTCCCTGGGCATCTGCGCCGAACTGGAGGCCCAGATGGACCGCCACGCGGCGGCCTACCGGGACGAGTGGCAGGCGGTCCTGGAGGACCCGCAGGCCCTGGCGCGCTTCGAGCAGCACCTCGCGCAGCCGTCGCCCGAGTTCCTGGAGCCGGGCCGAGGCAGGGCGGCGGTCCTGCCCGACGGCAGCGAGGCGGCGCTCTTCAAGGACGGCTCGGGCCGGGTCTACGCGGTCGGCAACCGTGACCCGTTCTCCGGGGCCGACGTGATCGCCCACGGCATCCTGGGCACCCGCGACGGCCGCCCCGTCGTGGCCTCGCCGATGCACAAGCAGGAGTTCGACCTGCGGACGGGCGCATGCCTGGACGATCCGTCGGTCGCGCTGCCGGTGCACGAGGTCTGAGCACCGCCCCGCGCGTGCGGGGTCCGAAGTCCCCTCACACTCCCGATCTTTGGCCCGGCCGACTGGTGTCCTACGCCTCTGCTGCCGGTAAGCCGTGGGCCGGATGGTGGATGTGTCAGGCCCCGTAGCAAGGTCGGGACCCTGAGCGAACTGGGAACCAACATGAGATCGCCTGCCGCCCAAGAGACGCGGACCGCGCCCACGGGCACCTCGTACGACCCCGCGCAGTACCGACCCGGCAAGACCATCACCGACTGGGAGCCGGAGAACGAGCTCTTCTGGAAGTCCACCGGCAAGAAGGTCGCCGCCCGCAACCTGTGGATCGCGGTCCCCGCGCTGCTGGTCGCCTTCGTCGTCTGGCAGGTGTGGTCGGTCACCGCGACCAACCTCAAGGACGTCGGCTTCGGCTTCTCCACCTCTCAGCTGTTCTGGCTGACGGCCGTCCCGGGCCTGACGGGCGGCACGGCCCGGATCTTCTACACGTTCCTCGGCCCGATGATCGGCCAGCGCCGGTTCACCGCGCTCTCCACGATCGTCCTGGTCATCCCGCTGATCTGGCTCGGCATCGCGGTCCAGAACCCCGACACCTCGTACGGCGTGATGATCGCCATCGCGGCCCTCTGCGGCATCGGCGGCGCCAACTTCGCCTCGTCCCTCGCCAACATCGGCTTCTTCTTCCCCAAGAAGGACAAGGGCAACGCGACCGGCATCAACGGCGGCCTCGGCAACCTCGGCGTCTCCGTCGTCCAGCTGCTCACCCCGATCGTCATCACCAGCTCGGTCATCGCGGTCGGCTCGGCCCAGCACAAGGCCGACGGCACACCGGTCTGGCTGCAGAACGCCGCGTTCCTGTGGGTGCCGGTCCTGGTCATCCTGGCCGTCATCGCCTGGTTCGGCCAGAACGACCTGAAGGTCGCCTCGACCCCCTTCAGCCAGCAGAAGATCATCTTCAAGCGCAAGCACAACTGGCTGATGACCTGGCTCTACGTCGGCACCTTCGGTTCCTTCATCGGCTTCGCCGCGGCCCTGCCGATGCTGATCAAGACGACCTTCACCCCGATCGACGCGGCCTACTCCGCGGCCACGTACGCCTGGATGGGCCCGGCCGTGGGCGCGCTCGCCCGGTGGGCCGGCGGCTGGATCGCCGACAAGATCGGCGGCGCGCGGGTCACCATCATCTCGTTCGTCGGCATGGCGCTCTCGATCATCGGCGTCATCAACTTCCTCCCCGCCGGCGGCGACAACGGCAATTTCTGGGGCTTCTTCGGCTGCTTCCTCCTGGCGTTCTTCTTCTCCGGCATCGGCAACGGCTCGACGTTCCGCCAGATCCCGGTGATCTTCCGCAACCAGCACCTGAAGGGCCTGACCGAGGGCACGCCCGAGTACGCGAAGGCGCTGAAGCAGTCGGAGATGGAGGCGGGCGCCGTCACCGGCTTCACCTCCGCCATCGCCGCGTACGGCTTCTTCTTCATTCCGGCGATGTTCGCCAACTTCGCGGTGACCAGCGCGATGTGGGGCTTCGTGGGCTTCTACGCGAGCTGCGTCGCGGTCGCCTGGTGGTTCTACGCCCGCAAGGGCGCGGAGTCGCCGAGCTGACGCCCTGGACGGCGTGAGCCGCGTGGACCGGGTGGACCGAGTGTGGGAGCACTCGGTCCACCCTCTTTTTCCGCCCCGTCCGTGCCGGTACCACAGGATTTCCCGGAAATTCTTGTGAATGCATTCACAAGCGAACTTGGGTCCAAAGTCCCACAAGGAAGACCAGGTCGGAAGGTGTTCTCGATGCTTTCCCCGGTCAGGAAAGGGACCTCCGGTCCCCGATCGAGGACCATTGCGGGCCCCCTGATCGATCAAACAGGAGTGGAATGGAGGCGTAGCGAAGAAGCGATACGGAAGGTGCGGGTCATGACTGCCACTCCTGCGGAAACGACAGTGAACGGCGAGGCCTGGGACGGCTTCAAGGGCGGTCTGTGGCGGGACGCCATCGACGTCCGCGACTTTGTGCAGCAGAACTACACCCCGTACGAGGGCGACGACTCCTTCCTGGCCGGCGCGACCGAGCGCACCACCCAGGTCTGGCAGAAGCTCCTCTCGATGTTCCCCACGGAGATCGAGCGCGGCATCTACGACGTGGACGCGCAGACCCCCTCGCGCATCGACGCCTTCAAGCCCGGCTACATCGACGGCGCCGTCGCCGACCACAAGGACCTCATCGTCGGCCTGCAGACCGACGCCCCCCTCAAGCGCGCCATCATGCCCAACGGCGGCTGGCGGATGGTCGAAGGCGCCCTCAACGCCTACGGGTACGAGGCCGACCCCGAGGTCAGGGACGTCTACACGCACCTGCGCAAGACCCACAACGAAGGTGTCTTCGACGCCTACACGCCCGAGATCCGCGCCTGTCGCTCCTCCGGCATCATCACCGGCCTGCCCGACGCCTACGGCCGCGGCCGCATCATCGGCGACTACCGCCGTGTCGCCCTCTACGGCGTCGACCGGCTCATCGCCGCGAAGGAGGCCGACAAGGCCGCCCTCGGCGAGGAGTGGGCGACCGAGGAGGTCATCCGCGGCCGCGAGGAGATCTCCGAGCAGATCAAGGCCCTGGGGGAACTGAAGTCCATGGCGATGTCGTACGGCTACGACATCGCGCGGCCCGCCACCACCGGCCGCGAGGCCATCCAGTGGCTGTACTTCGCCTACCTCGCCGCCGTGAAGGAGCAGAACGGCGCGGCCATGTCGATCGGCCGCATCGACAACTTCCTCGACATCTACCTCCAGCGCGACATCGAGGCCGGCCTCATCACCGAGACCGAGGCCCAGGAGTTCATCGACGACTTCGTCATCAAGCTCCGCATCGTCCGCTTCCTGCGCACCCCCGAGTACAACGAGCTCTACTCCGGCGACCCGACCTGGGTCACCTGGTCGATGGCCGGCATCGGCGAGGACGGCCGCCCGCTGGTCTCGCGCACCACCTTCCGCGCCCTGCAGACCCTCTACAACCTCGGCCCGGCCCCCGAGCCGAACCTCACGGTCTTCTGGTCGCGGCAGCTGCCCCAGGGCTTCAAGGAGTTCGCCTCCAAGGTCGCCATCGACACCTCGGCCATCCAGTTCGAGTCCGACGAGCTGATGCGTCCCAAGTACGGCGACGACACCGCGATCGCCTGCTGCGTCTCCGCGATGGCCGTCGGCAAGCAGATGCAGTTCTTCGGGGCCCGCGTCAACGTGGCCAAGGCGCTGCTCTACGCGATCAACGGCGGCCGCGACGAGAAGTCCGGCAAGACCGTCGTACAGGGCTTCACGCCCATCGAGGGCGACTACCTGGACTACCCGACCGTGGCGCGGCAGTACGACGCGATGCTCGACTGGCTGGCCAAGACGTACGTCCACGCGCTCAACGTCATCCACTACATGCACGACAAGTACGCCTACGAGCGCATCGAGATGGCGCTGCACGACCAGGAGATCCTGCGCACCATGGCGTGCGGCATCGCGGGCCTCTCCGTCGCCGTCGATTCGCTCTCGGCGATCAAGCACGCCAAGGTCAAGGTCGTCCGCGACGAGACGGGCCTCGCCGTCGACTACGAGATCGAGGGCGACTACCCGGCCTACGGCAACAACGACGACCGTGCCGACGACATCGCCCGGCGCATCGTGCACGACTTCATGGAGAAGGTCCGCAAGCACCCCACCTACCGCGACGCGGTGCACACCCAGTCGGTGCTGACCATCACCTCGAACGTCGTCTACGGCAAGAAGACGGGCAACACCCCCGACGGCCGCCGCGCGGGCGAGCCGTTCGCCCCCGGGGCCAACCCGATGAACGGACGCGACGAGCACGGCTACATCGCCTCCGCGATGTCGGTCGCCAAGCTCGACTACGACGACGCCGAGGACGGCATCTCGCTGACCAACACCATCACTCCGGACGCGCTCGGCCGCACCCCCGAGGAGCGGATCACCAACCTCGCCGGTGTCCTGGACGGCTTCATGGCCGGCGAGGGCTTCCACATGAACGTCAACGTGCTCAACAAGGCGACCCTTCAGGACGCCATGGAGCACCCGGAGAACTACCCGCAGCTGACCATCCGGGTCTCCGGATACGCGGTCAACTTCATCCGGCTCACCCGCGACCAGCAGCTCGACGTCATCAACCGCACCTTCCACGGCTCCCTCTGAGCCACCGGCTCCCCACCGGGAGCCGCCCCCGATCCGCGGCCCCGGGGCCGGGCCCTCACCCCGGCCCCGGGAGCCGCGCACACCACGTCCTGTCAGCAGCTCGGGAGATCCACCATGGCTGTCCTGCTCGGAACCGACATCCCCGTACGCCCCCACGTGGTCGACGAGGACGCGGCCACCCCCGCGGCGGCCGCCACCCACCGCCCCGTCACCGGTTCGATCCACTCCTGGGACCTGTCCACCGGTGTCGACGGGCCGGGGTCGCGCTTCGTCACGTTCCTCTCGGGATGTCCGCTGACCTGCCTGTACTGCCACAACCCCGACACCTGGCGGATGCGCGACGGCAAACGGACCACCGCCGACGACGTGATCGCGGAGGCCGCCAAGTACACCAAGTTCATCTCCGCGGCCGGGGGAGGAGCCACCGTCAGCGGCGGCGAGCCCCTCCTGCAGCCCGTCTTCACCGGCGAGCTCCTGCACCGCCTCAAGAGGGAGCTCGGCCTGCACACGGCGCTCGACACGTCCGGCTTCCTCGGCACCCGTGCCACCGACGCCCTGCTCCGCGACGTCGACCTGGTCCTGCTCGACATCAAGTCCTGGGACCCCGAGACCTACCAGAAGGTCACCGGTCGCCCCCTCGCCCCCACCCTCGACTTCGCGCACCGGCTGGCCGGCCTCGGCCAGGAGGCCTGGGTGCGCTTCGTCCTCGTCCCCGGCCTGACCGACGACCCGGCGAACATCGAGGGCGTCGCCCGCTTCGCCGCCTCGCTCGGCAACATCTCCCGCGTCGACGTGCTGCCCTTCCACAAGCTGGGCGAGGCGAAGTGGGACGCGCTCGGCAAGGACTTCACGCTGCGCGACACCCCCTCGCCCACCCCGGAGCAGGTGGCCGCGGCCAAGGCGATCTTCGAGGCTCAGGGCCTCAAGGCCGTCTGAGACCCGGCCGACGTACCCTGGAGACATGAGCACCGCCCCCGCCCCCGAACCGCGTGATCCGCAGAAGCCGGAGGACGCGAAGGCCCCGAAGAAGCCGGGCAACGCGCTGGTCTTCGACGATCCGCTGTCGCAGCAGTCCTCGGACGACACGGACCGAGGATGGGGCGAGCGGGCCGACGCGGGCCGCGACAGCGCCGCCGACCTGGCGCGCTTCCTCGACGAGAAGCCGCCCCACCACCTCTGAGCCCGCGACGGGCGCCGAGCCCGGCAGGACCGCGCTACTCCTCGCGGTGCCCCGATCCGCGCTGCGCCACCAGGGCGTCGCGGATCTCCTTGAGCACCTCCAGCTCGGAAATCTCCATGACCTCCTGGGTGCCCTCCTTCTCCGCCTTCTTGGCGGCCACCCGCGCCAGGTACTTGGCCATGGGCAGCACCATCAGGAAGTACACGACGGCCGCGGTGATCACGAAGCTGAGGACCGCGCTGAGCACGCTTCCCCACATGATCGGGATGCCCTTGACGACCTCGCCCGCGTCGTTCGTCTCGCAAGGCGACTTCAGGCACGAGCTGTAGTGGTCGAGGTCCTTCGTCCCGAAGGCGCCGACGAGGGGGTTGATGACACCCTTCACCACTGAGTTCACGATGTTCGTGAACGCGGCGCCGATGACCACCGCGACCGCCAGGTCGACGACATTGCCGCGCATCAGGAAGGCCTTGAAGCCCTCCCAGAGACCCGGTTCGTTCTTCTCGCTCACCACGAGGCCTTTCGTTGCATGTGCGGGTTGCTGAACAAACAACTTCGCAACCTACGTGAGGCCATGGCGGACCTGTCCAATTGACGCACACCAAAGAGCTACTTGACAGTTTGTCAGTGCGATCGTGAACGTTCCGCTTCAGTGAGCTGACCGGGGCCGGCGGGTTCGGCGGCTGCGGCGGTTTCATCGCAGCGTCACCGCCAGACGCGTATCCGCCCCGGCCCCGGCCAGCCGGGCCGCCGTGTCCCGCGGTACGGAAAGGATCACCAGGGCGCCGCTCTCGGCGGGACCTTCCGTCGGCTCGGGCACCTCGGCCACCCGCACCCCGGAAGCCACCACGCGCGGTTCCGCGCCGTCCGCGCGGGAGCCCTCGGCGGCGATCACGTCGATCCGGTCGCCGGGGCGCAGCAGACGTACGGCGTCGGCGTCGGCGATCCGTACCGGCGCCGTCACCGTCGGCCGCCCTGCGGCGGCCCCGAAGGGCCGCCGGTCGTGGGCCGGCTCCGCCGCGGCCGTGATCCCCGGCGGCCGGTCGGCCTCGCGCGGGGCCGTGGTCGCGAGGACGGCGGCGGTGATCGCGAGCCCCGCGGCCAGGGCCCGCTGTCTGTGCCGCAGGAGCCGGCGCAGGTGCGGATGCCCGCCGTGTACCCGCACGGGGGTGAAGTGGGGGACCGGGCAGCCGTCTGCCGGTCGGGTCCGGGGAAGGTTCTGGGGAGAGAGGGGAGGGACATGGGTCACGACAACCACCGCCTGCGGTGCGAGGAGCTCGGCTTCCGCTCTCACGATGCGGGTCCGCGCCGATTCCCGCCGACGCCCGTGGACTACTCGCCGGTTGTGGACAACTCCCTCACCCGAAGGGAGAGTTCCGCGGGCACGGCGGCCGAGGCGACTGCCGCTGCGACCACCGCCGCCGCGGCAACGCCCGCCAGGGCCACCGCCGCACGACCGCCGAGGACGCGGTCATGTCCGCCGGGTCCACCGCCGCCACGACCACCGCGGACGCGGCTACGGCAGCCGAATCCCCGGCTCCATCCCGCCCAGCGCCCCCGCACACAGGCACTCCCGTCCGCCACCGTCCGCCGGCAGCCCCGCCACCGCGTCGAACAGCACGCCCCGCAGCCGGTCCACATTGGCGGCGAAGACCCGCAGGACCTCGTCGTGCGAGACGCCCTCGCCGGTTTCCGCGCCCGCGTCCAGGTCCGTGACCAGGGCCAACGACGTGTAGCAGAGCTCCAGTTCACGGGCGAGCGCCGCCTCGGGGTGGCCGGTCATGCCCACCACCGACCAGCCCTGTGCCGCGTACCAGCGCGACTCCGCACGGGTCGAGAAGCGCGGTCCCTCGATCACCGCGAGCGTCCCGCCGTCGACCGGCTCCCAGTCGCGGCCGCGGGCGGCCTTCAGCGCCACGCCACGTCCCACGGGGCAGTAGGGGTCGGCGAGCGAGACGTGCATGACGTTCGGCACGCTGCCGTCGGGCAGCGGCACCCCGTCGTAGTACGTCTGCGCGCGGGTACGCGTGCGGTCCACGAGCTGGTCGGGCACCAGCAGTGTCCCGGGCCCGTACTCGGGGCGCAGTCCGCCGACCGCGCAGGGTCCGAGCACCTGCCGTACGCCGACGGAACGCAACGCCCAGAGGTTGGCGCGGTAGTTGATGCGGTGCGGCGGCAGATGGTGGCCGCGGCCGTGCCGGGGCAGGAAGGCCACCCGCCGGCCGGCGATCTCACCGAGGAAGAGGGAGTCGCTCGGCGCTCCGTAGGGGGTGTCGACCGGCACCTCGGTCACGTCGTCGAGGAAGGAGTAGAAGCCGGAGCCGCCGATCACGCCGATCCCGGCCCGCGCGGCGTTCGCCTGGTTCACCATGGCCCGCACAGTAGCCGGACGGGGATACGCCGACGACCCCGCCGTCGCGGGACGGCGGGGTCACCCGGAAGAGCGTGCTGGAGTCCTACGCGGCCGAGCTCGACGACGTGGACGTCGAGGAGGAGCCGGACGACTTGGAGTCCGAGGACGAGGAGGACGACGTCTTCGAGCTCGAGGAGTCCGTGGACGTCGAGGACGAGGAGTCCGACGACGAAGCGGACTTCGACGAGGCGTTCGCCGGCGTACTGCTGGACGACGAGCCGCGGCTGTCGTTGCGGTAGAAGCCGGAGCCCTTGAAGACGATGCCGACGGCCGAGAACACCTTCTTGAGGCGTCCGTTGCAGCTCGGGCACACGGTCAGGGCGTCATCGGTGAACTTCTGCACCGCCTCGAGGCCCTCGCCGCATTCGGTGCACTGGTACTGGTACGTCGGCACTTGCTTCCTCCTGGCACTCTCACTCGATGAGTGCTAACGACGGTCCATAGTGACGTATTCCGCGAGATCAGTCCACCGTCACCGGCACGCGGTGACCGACGCCACGCGCCACGGTGCGGCCGGAGACCGGGGGAACGAGCCGCGAGCGCAGTGTCACGAGGACCGCGAGGGCCAGTGCGGTGCCGCCCAGCGGGACCAGGAATCCGGCTCCGTCCCAGAAGCGGTCCTCCAGCTGTCCTGCGACCGTGACGGCCGCCGCCTGCCCGAGCGCGACCGCGCCGGTCAGCCAGGTGAAGGCCTCCGTGCGGCCGGTCGGCGCGACCAGCTTGTCGACCAGCGTGTAGCCGGTGATCAGCGCGGGCGCGATGCAGACGCCGACCAGGAGGCCGAGGCCGGCGAGCAGCGGCACGGAGTGCGCGGCCCAGAGTCCGGCGGCCATCAGGGTCAGTGCCGTGTACCCGACGAGGAGGCGTCGCTGGGGGGAGACCTTCCAGGCGATGGCACCGCAGACGACGCCGGAGAGCATGTTGCCGGCCGCGAAGGTGCCGTACAGGACACCGTTCAGGCCGGGCTCGCCGATCGACTCGGTGAAGGCGGCGAGCGAGACCTGCATGCCGCCGAAGACGGCGCCGATGCCGAGGAACGTGACGATGAGGACCCGGATGCCGGGGACGCGCAGGGCGGAGACGTGCTCCACGCGTGCGTGCTCGTCGTGGTGCGAGGAGGGCTTGGGCTGGGTGCTCTTCTGCGCGGCGAACAGCAGGCCGCCCACCAGGGTGAGTCCGGCCTCGGTGAGGAGACCGGCGGCGGGGTCGATGGTGGTGCACAGCGCGGTCGCGAAGAGCGGGCCGAGGACGAAGGTCAGCTCGTCGGTGACCGACTCGAAGGCGGCCGCGGTGGTGGCCAGGGGGGAGTCCTGGAGCTTGACGCCCCAGCGGGCCCGCACCATGGGGCCGATCTGCGGAGTCGACGCGCCGGCGGGCACGGCCGCTACGAAGAGCGCCCACAAGGGGGCGTCGGAGAGTGCGAGCACCGTCAGCGTGACGACGGACGCGGAGTGGACCAGGATGCCGGGCGTCAGTACGGCGCGCTGTCCGAAGCGGTCGGCGAGCTTGCCGCTGAAGGGGGCGAAGAGCGCCATGGAGACGCCCGTGACGGCGGAGACGGCGCCCGCGGCACCGTACGAGCCGGTGGTGTGCTGCACCAGCAGGACGATGGAGATGGTCAGCATCGCGAACGGCTGGCGCGCCGCGAAGCCGGGGAGCAGGAAGGTCCAGGCGCGAGGGGTGCGCAGGAGCTGTCCGTAACCCGGGCGGGATTCGGTGACCGTGGATGCCACGGCCCGTGCCTTTCTGCCGCCTGGTAGCGCGCCCGTGCGGGGGCGCCGAGAGCTGTCCTCTTGCGCGGAACTGCGGTAGATGCCGGGCTCCACTGCGGGGGTGCCTCGACCGCCATACGGTCGCGCCAGCTCTGCTTCAGGCAGAGTTGGTTCGATCTGGTGCCTTCATCGTACAGGGGGAGGCCTCATTCGGCCCTGTGATTGCAGCCGATGAGACCCCCGCCACCTACGATTAGTGCTTTTCTCCGTCGGTTCCCAGCCAACTGGCGAGCTTTCCGCCGTGGCCGACCGCACGCAGCCGCTTCTCCGCGGCGTCCCGCACCGGATCGGTCGCCACCACCAGCAGCTCGTCGCCACGCCGCAGCACCGTGGTCGGCAGCGGCACGAAGGATTCGCCGTCGCGGACGACCAGCGTGACCGCGGACCCCGGTGGCAGTCGCAGCTCGGCGACCTCGACGCCGTGCATCCGCGAGCCCTTGGGGATGGCGACCGACAGGAGGTGGCCCTGGAGGCGCTCCAGGGGCGCGGACTCGATGCCGAGGTCGGCGGCCTCCGAGGAGTTGCCCAGCCGCAGTTTGCGGGCCAGCCAGGGCAGCGTGGGGCCCTGGATGAGGGTGTAGACGACGACGAGGACGAAGACGATGTTGAAGATCCGCTGGCTGTCGTCGACGCCGCTCACCATGGGGATGGTCGCCAGGATGATGGGCACCGCGCCACGCAGTCCGGCCCAGGACAGCAACGCCTTCTCCGACCAGGGCACGCGGAACGGCAGCAGGCTGATCACGACTTCCAGGGGCCGTGCCACCACCGTCAGGACCAGCCCGATGACGAGCGCGGGCCAGGTGTCGTCGAGCAGGTCGTGCGGCGTGACGAGCAGGCCGAGCAGGACGAACATGCCGATCTGGGCGAGCCAGCCGAGCCCTTCGGCGAAGCCGCGGGTGGCGGGCCAGTGCGGCAGCCTGGCGTTGCCGAGCACCATCGAGGCGAGGTAGACGGCGAGGAATCCACTGCCGTGAGCCATGGCCCCGGCGGCGTAGGCGGCGACCGCGATCGCCATGACGGCGATGGGGTAGAGACCGGAGGCGGGCAGGGCCACGTGCCGCAGCCCGTAGGCGCCCAGCCAGCCGACCGCGATGCCGATCGCGGCGCCGATCGCCAGCTCCAGGGCGATCGTGCCGAGCAGCACGTACCAGTCGTCCACCGGTCCCGCCGTGGAGAACGCCACGACGAGGATCACCACGGGGGCGTCGTTGAACCCCGACTCCGCTTCCAGGACACCCGTGATGCGGGAGGGGAGCGGCACCTTCCGCAGCACCGAGAAGACCGCGGCCGCGTCCGTCGAGGAGACCACCGCGCCGATGATCAGCGCCTGCCGCCACTCGAGCCCCACCAGGTAGTGGGCGCCCGCCGCCGTGATGCCGACGCTCACCGCGACGCCCACGGTCGAGAGCACGGCCGCCGCGGGCAGCGCGGGTCTGATCTCTTTCCACTTCGTCCCGAGACCGCCCTCGGCGAGGATCACGACCAGGGCGGCGTAGCCGATGACCTGCGTGAGCTCGGCGTTGTCGAAGTGGACGTCGCCGATGCCGTCCTGGCCCATGGCGATGCCGATGCCCAGGTACAGGAGCAGGCTGGGGAGCCCGCTGCGCGAGGAGATCCGGACCGCCGCCACCGCGACGAGCAGGACGAGTGAGCAGACGAGCAGGAGCTGGTTGAGGTGGTGGACAGTCAGGGGCCGTTCCTTCCTCCGTAAGGCCAGTACTTCGTTACCTTACCTAATCGTTAACGCGTTCTTGACGCCGTCGAATGACTATTCGATTTCGACGGGGTCGGGTTCCTGACTCCGCGTCCGGAGCCGCAACGCCCTGCGCCTATGGTTGCTCCAGCGCTCCCAGAGCCGCCCAGTCGACAGCACAGCCCGCCCTGCCGCTCGCGTAAGGACAGCAAGGACAGCGATGCCCTCCAACACCAACGCCTCTTCCGGTCATAAGTCCGGCAAGAAGAAGGGGCGCCGAGCCCGCCTTGTCGTGATCGTCCTGGTCCTGGCCATTGTCGGAGGCATCGGCTTCGGCGCGTACTGGAGCGTCAGCACCGTGCGCGCCTCCTTCCCGCAGACCAAGGGAACGATCAAGCTCGACGGGCTGGCCGGCCCGGTCGACGTGAAGCGGGACGGGAACGGCATCCCGCAGATCTACGCCGAGTCCGACGACGACCTCTTCATGGCCCAGGGTTTCGTCCAGGCGCAGGACCGCTTCTGGGAGATGGACGTTCGGCGTCACATGACCTCCGGGCGGCTCTCCGAGATGTTCGGCAAGGGCCAGGTCAAGACGGATGAGTTCCTGCGCACGCTCGGCTGGCACCGGGTGGCGAAGAAGGAGTACGACTCCAAGCTCTCGCCGCAGACGAAGAAGTACCTCCAGGCGTACGCCAAGGGGGTCAACGCCTACCTCGACGGCAAGGACGGCAAGGACATCTCCGTCGAGTACGCGGCGCTCGGCTTCGAGAACGACTACAAGCCCCAGCAGTGGACCCCCGTCGACTCCGTGGCCTGGCTCAAGGCCATGGCCTGGGACCTGCGCGGCAACATGCAGGACGAGATCGACCGCTCCCTGATGACGAGCCGCCTGGGCCCGTCGCAGATCAAGGACCTGTACCCGGAGTACCCCTACAAGCGGAACAAGCCGATCGTCCGGGAGGGCGCCTACAACAGCGCCACCAAGGAGTACGACCCCGAGGCCACCCCCACCCAGTCCGGGACGCCGGGGGCCGGCGGTACGGGGACCGGTACCGGGACGGGCACGGGGACCGGAACGGGTACTGGTACTGGTACTGGTACCGGAACGGGCACCGGCACCAGCACCGCAGGAACCAACGGCACCGCAGGAACCAACGGCACCGCGGGCTCCGGCCTCGCGGGCGGCACGCAGGCGCCTGACGGACTGACGTCGCAGCTCAACGGCGTGTCCGACGCCCTGGACGAGGTCCCTGCCATCCTCGGCCCGAACGGCAACGGCATCGGCTCGAACTCCTGGGTCGTCTCCGGCGAGCACACCATCACCGGCAAGCCGCTCCTCGCCAACGACCCGCACCTGGCCCCACAGCTGCCCTCGGTCTGGTACCAGATGGGCCTGCACTGCCGGTCGGTCTCGGCGAAGTGCCAGTACGACGTCTCGGGCTACACCTTCTCCGGCATGCCGGGCGTGGTCATCGGCCACAACAAGGACGTCGCCTGGGGCATGACGAACCTCGGCGCCGACGTCACGGACCTGTACCTGGAGAAGTTCACCGGGGACGGGTACCAGTACGGCGGCAAGGTGCTGCCCTTCCGCTCGCGCGAGGAGACCATCAAGGTCGCCGGCGGCAGTGAGAAGAAGATCACGGTCCGCGAGACCAACAACGGCCCGCTGATCTCCGACCGGGACGACGAACTGGTCAAGGTCGGCAAGAAGGCCGGCGTCGACGCGGCGGCACCCGACCGTGGTGACGGCTACGGAGTGGCGCTGCGCTGGACCGCGCTGTCGCCCGGCAAGTCCATGGACGCCGTCTTCGAGCTCAACAAGGCGAAGAACTTCACGGAATTCCGCAAGGCGGCCGCCTCCTTCGAGGTGCCCTCCCAGAACCTGATCTACGCCGACACCGACGGCAACATCGGCTACCAGGCGCCGGGCAGGATCCCCACCCGCGGCAAGGGCGACGGCTCGCTCCCCGCGCCGGGCTGGGACCCCGAGTACCGGTGGACCGGCTACATCCCGCAGGACGCGCTGCCCTACGAGTACAACCCCAAGCGCGGCTACATCGTCACCGCCAACCAGGCCGTGATCGACGACAGGGACAAGGCCGACTACCCGTACAAGCTCACCTCGGACTGGGGCTACGGAGCGCGCAGCCAGCGGATCGACGACCTCATCCAGTCGAAGATCAAGAACGGCGGCAAGATCTCCACCGAGGACATGCGCCTCATGCAGACGGACAACAGCAGCGAGATCGCCAAGCTGCTCGTGCCCAAGCTGCTGAAGATCGACGTCAAGGACAAGTACGTCCGCGAGGCGCAGAAGCTCCTCGAGGGCTGGGACTACACGCAGGACGCCGACTCGGCGGCCGCCGCGTACTTCAACTCGGTCTGGCGCAACATCCTCAAGCTGGCCTTCGGCAACAAGCTCCCCAAGGAGCTGCGCGTCAAGGGGCAGTGCCTGAACGTCGAGCCGGCCGGCAACACCGGGCCCGCCGACGAGGGCAAGAAGGTGCGCGAGTGCGGTCAGCGCGACGCGGACTCGGCCCAGCCGGACGGCGGCGACCGCTACTACGAAGTGGTCCGCAAGATCATCGATGACCAGTCCAACGACTGGTGGAAGGCGCCCGCCACCCGCACCGACGACGAGACCAAGACCCGCGACCAGCTCTTCAAGCGGGCCCTGGAGGACGCGCGCTGGGACCTGACGGCCAAGCTCGGCAAGGACGTCGACACCTGGAGCTGGGGCCGTCTGCACCGGCTGACGCTGAAGAACCAGACGCTGGGCACCGAAGGCCCCGGCTGGCTGCAGTTCGTGCTCAACCGCGGCCCCTGGAACCTCGGCGGCGGCGAGGCCGCGGTGAACGCGACCGGCTGGAACGCGGCGGGCGGCTACGGCGTGGTCTGGGTGCCGTCGATGCGGATGGTGGTGAACCTCAAGGACATGGACAAGTCCAAGTGGATCAACCTCACCGGCGCCTCGGGGCACGCGTACAACGACCACTACACCGACCAGACGGACAAGTGGGCCAAGGGCGAACTCCTGCCGTGGGCCTTCACGAACGACGCGGTCGAGAAGAGCACGAGCGACAAGCTGGTGCTGCGCCCCTGACGGTCGCGCACGGCACATCCTGAAAGGGCCCTCCACGCACGCGTGGAGGGCCCTTTCGGTTGTTCGGGGACGTGCCGGATTCAGGCTCGGGCCCGGCGGAAGCGGCGTACCCCCGACGGCGTCACGACGGCGTGCACCTGCTGGTCG
The DNA here is from genome assembly GCF_055593965.1 of Streptomyces sp. NPDC040622. Lineage (NCBI taxonomy): Bacteria > Bacillati > Actinomycetota > Actinomycetes > Kitasatosporales > Streptomycetaceae > Streptomyces > Streptomyces sp. NPDC040622. The sequence goes on from NZ_JBVIXD010000006.1 coordinate 414,315, forward strand.
TGCGCCTCCACGGGGACGTGCGCGACCACTTCGGAGTCGTACAGGAGCACCACGAGAGCGGGGTCGACGGCTGCGCGCTCCAGGCGGGCGAGGACCCGGTCGTACGATCCGCCGCCCCGCCCGAGCCGCATCCCGCGCGCGTCCACGGCGAGCCCCGGCAGCAGCACGGCGTCCGCCTCGGTCACGGCGTCCGGCCCCAGGCGCGCCCCGGAGGGTTCCAACAGCGCCATCTTCCCGCTGTGTTGTACGCGCTCGAGCGAGTCCGCGCCGTCGTAGGCGGCCCAGTCCAGGTCGTTGTCGGCGAGCAGTACGGGCAGCAGGACGCGGGTGCCGCGCGCGTGGAGGGCGTCGAGCAGGGCGAGGGTGCCGGGCTCGCTCCCCACGGAGACGTACGCCGCGACGGTCCGCGCGTCGGCGAGTTCGGGGAGTTCCAGGGCGCGGTCGGCGAGAACCGAGGCCGCCTTTTGCGCGTCATCCACAGTCAACGCGCTTCTCACCGCGAGGACGTTCCGCCGCAACACGCGCTTGGTTGGCTGGCCCTCGGTGTCGGTACCGCTGGTTCCGTTCATGGGGATCTCACCATTCCTTCCATACGGGCGCATATGCCCATGAATTATCAGGACCCACAGATTCCGCACATACGCACCGGATATGGTGTCGCCATGACTGAGTCTCACCCCCCACACGCCAGGATCACCAAGGCGGTCATCCCCGCCGCCGGTCTCGGTACGCGCTTCCTGCCGGCGACCAAGGCGACGCCCAAGGAGATGCTGCCGGTCGTCGACAAGCCGGCGATCCAGTACGTGGTCGAGGAGGCCGTGTCCGCGGGGCTCGACGACGTCCTCATGATCACGGGTCGCAACAAGCGCCCGCTGGAGGACCACTTCGACCGCAACTACGAGCTGGAGTCGGCCCTCCTCAAGAAGGGCGACGAGGCGCGCCTCGCCAAGGTCCAGGAGTCCAGCGACCTCGCGACGATGCACTACGTGCGCCAGGGCGACCCCAGGGGCCTCGGTCACGCCGTCCTGTGCGCCGCCCCGCACGTCGGCCACGAGCCGTTCGCCGTCCTCCTCGGCGACGACCTCATCGACCCGCGCGACCCCCTCCTCGCCCGCATGGTCGAGGTCCAGGAGCGGCACGGCGGCAGCGTCATCGCCCTGATGGAGGTGGCCCCCGAGCAGATCCACCTCTACGGCTGCGCCGCGGTCGAGGCCACCGGGGACGGCGACGTCGTCAAGGTCACCGACCTGGTCGAGAAGCCTGACGCCGCCGACGCCCCGTCGAACTACGCGATCATCGGCCGCTATGTCCTCGACCCCCACATCTTCGGGATCCTGCGGACGACCGAGCCGGGCCGCGGCGGCGAGATCCAGCTCACCGACGCCCTCCAGCAGCTCGCCGCCGACGAGAAGATCGGCGGTCCGGTGCACGGTGTGGTCTTCAAGGGCCGCCGCTATGACACCGGCGACCGCGGCGACTATCTGCGTGCCATTGTCAGACTCGCGTGCGAACGTGAAGATCTGGGACCGGACTTCCAGGCCTGGCTTCGCAGTTACGTCACCGAGGAGATGTAGCACTTTGAGCAGCAGCACGACGACACCGATCACCGGCCAGACCCCGTTCTGGTCGGTGGAAGAGCATCTGGACGACATCCTCGGAACCGTCCGCCCGCTCGAACCCATCGAGCTCCAACTCCTCGACGCCCAGGGCTGTGTCCTGGTCGAGGACGTCACGGTGCCCGTCTCGCTGCCGCCCTTCGACAACAGCTCCATGGACGGGTACGCGGTACGGGTCGCCGACATCGCGGGCGCGAGCGAGGAGTTCCCCGCCGTCCTGACGGTCATCGGCGACGTGGCCGCGGGCGCGGGCGAGCAGCCCACCGTCGGCGCGGGCCAGGCCGCCCGCATCATGACCGGCGCCCCGCTGCCGCCCGGCGCCGAGGCCGTCGTGCCCGTCGAGTGGACCGACGGAGGCCTGGGCGAGGGCCCCGTCTCGGGGATGCGCGCCCACAGCGCCGCCCCGGAGGGCGCCTCCGGAGAGGTCCGCGTGCACCGGCCCGCCGAGGCACGCGCGCACGTCCGCGCACGCGGCAGCGACGTCAAGGCCGGTGACCGTGCGCTGGCCGCGGGAGCCGTCCTCGGCCCCCCGCAGATCGCCCTGCTGGCCGCGATCGGCCGCGGCACCGTGAAGGTGCGCCCGCGCCCGCGCGTGGTCGTCATGTCCACGGGCAGCGAACTGATCCAGCCGGGCGAGGACCTGGCGAGCGGTCAGATCTTCGACTCCAACAGCTTCGCGCTGACCGCCGCGGCCCGTGACGCCGGAGCCATCGCCTACCGCGTGGGCGCCGTCGCCGACGACGCGGAGACGCTGCGTTCCACCATCGAGGACCAGCTGATCCGCGCCGACCTCATCGTCACCACCGGCGGCGTGAGCGTGGGCGCGTACGACGTCGTGAAGGAGGCGCTGACCTCCATCGGCGACCCGGACGACGAGGACGGCATCGGGGCGGGCAGCGGCGTGGAGTTCCGCAAGATCGCCATGCAGCCGGGCAAGCCGCAGGGCTTCGGCTCCATCGGCCCCGACCACACCCCGCTCCTCGCGCTGCCGGGCAACCCGGTCTCCTCGTACGTCTCCTTCGAGCTCTTCGTGCGTCCCGCGATCCGCGCCCTCATGGGCCTGCCGGAGGTGCGGCGGCCCACCGCGCGCGCGGAGCTGGTGGCCGACAGGGCGCTGAACTCGCCCGCGGGCCGCCGTCAGTTCCTGCGGGGTCGCTACGACGCGGAGGCGGGCGCTGTGACGCCCGTGGGCGGCTCCGGATCGCATCTGATCGCCGCCCTCGCGCACGCGGACGCGCTGATCGTCGTCCCCGAGGACACCACGTCGGTGGAGCCCGGCGTGGAGGTCGAGGTGGTCCTGCTCGGCTGAGAGGGCCGCCCGCGCGGTACCGTGTCGCGCACAACAGGCCCGCGCGCCGCACCGCGCGGGGCCCGGACCGGGAGCGCACAGCACATGACCGCGATTTCCCGGGGGGACACCCCCGGAGCCCCTGAGCAGCAGCGACTGACCCACATCGACGAGGCGGGCGCGGCCCGCATGGTCGACGTGTCCGCCAAGGACGTGACCGCGCGCACCGCCCGCGCCAGCGGCCGCGTCCTCGTCTCGCCCCGCGTGATCGAGCTGCTGCGCGGCGAGGGTGTGCCCAAGGGCGACGCCCTGGCCACCGCGCGGATCGCGGGCATCATGGGCGCCAAACGCACGCCGGACCTGATCCCGCTCTGCCACCCGTTGGCCCTCTCCGGGGTGAAGCTCGACCTCTCCGTGGCGGACGACGCCGTCGAGATCCTCGCCACCGTCAAGACGACCGACCGCACGGGCGTCGAGATGGAGGCCCTCACCGCGGTGAGCGTCGCCGCCCTCACCGTGATCGACATGGTGAAGGCCGTCGACAAGGGCGCCGTCATCACGGACGTACGCGTGGAGGAGAAGACCGGCGGCAAGTCCGGGGTCTGGAGCCGCGAAGGGGCGCAGGCATGAGCGACCGGAGCACACCCGGGCAGGCGCGGCCCGCCGCGGACCGTCCGGCCGAGGGCGGCTACCGCGCGCTTGTCGTGACCGCGTCCAACCGCGCCGCCGCCGGTGTCTACCCCGACCGGGGCGGCCCGCTCCTCGCCGAGGGCCTGACCGCGCTCGGCTTCGCCGTCGACGGGCCCCAGGTCGTGCCGGACGGCGATCCGGTCGGCGCGGCCCTGCGCGCGGGCGTCGAGGCCGGCTACGACGTCATCCTGACCACCGGCGGCACCGGCATCTCGCCCACCGACCGCACCCCCGACGTCACCCGCGGCCTGCTCGACCACGAGGTGCCGGGCATCGGCGAGGCGATCCGCGCGTACGGCAGGGAGAAGGTCCCCACGGCCGCGCTCTCGCGCGGGCTCGCCGGGGTGGCGGGGCGCACGCTCATCGTGAACCTGCCGGGCTCCTCCGGCGGCGTACGTGACGGACTCGCCGTCCTGGAGCCGCTGCTGAAGCACGCCGTCGACCAGCTGCGCGGCGGCGACCATCCCGCTCCGCCCGGGGGTGCCAGCTGAACAGCCCCTCCTGGCCCGTCGAGCTGACGGACGGCGACATCGTCCTCCGCCCCATAAAGATGCGCGACCAGCGGGCCTGGCGCGAGGTCAACCGGCGCAACCGCGACTGGCTGCGCCCCTGGGAGGCCACGATCCCGCCGCCCACCCCCAGCGGCCCGATCGTGCACCGCCCGACCTACCGTCAGATGGTGCGCCACCTGCGCGCGGAGGCGGGCGCGGGCCGGATGCTGCCCTTCGTCATCGAGTACCAGGGCCGTCTCGTCGGACAGTTGACGGTCGCCGGGATCACCTGGGGCTCGATGTGCTCGGGACATGTGGGCTACTGGGTCGACGAGTCCGTCGCGGGCCGCGGGGTCATGCCGACCGCCGTCGCGCTCGCCGTCGACCACTGCTTCCGGTCGGTGGGGCTGCACCGTATCGAGGTCTGCATTCGCCCCGAGAACACGCCGAGCCGACGGGTCGTGGAGAAACTCGGATTCCGCGAGGAGGGGCTTCGCCCGCGGTATCTGCACATTGACGGAGCGTGGCGGGACCATCTCGTCTTCGCGCTCACGGTCGAAGAGGTACCGGAAGGGTTGTTGCGCCGCTGGCACCAGGCGCGACCTCGGAACACTGCCTAGGCCGGTTTCCGACCCCCGTAAATGAAATAAGTGTTCGAAATAGATCACCGAACGACCGTCTGAGGCGTGTATGAGTCTTGTCTCAGGCATTAATTTCACGCTCGCGGCGGCCGGTTGATCGCATCAGTCACAAAAAAAGTTCGAGATATCAGCCAGATCGTGCGACACACCGGCCCAATTGGCAGATGGCCTCACGGAAACCCCTCTACCGTGTGAGCGTGAGCAGCAGCGGCCTCATCTACGCAGTCATCGTCGGGGCCTGGGCCGCCTACTTGGTGCCGATGTGGCTCCGTAGGCAGGACGAGCTGAACGAAGCCCGTCCGACGGAACGCTTCAGCACCGCCATCCGGCTGCTTTCCGGACGGGCGGGCATGGAGCGCCGATACGCCAAGGACCTGCAAACGCGCTCGCCCGAGGACGGGGAGCCGCGCGACGAGACGGACGCCGCCACCGGATCGGTGGACGTCCGTTCCTTCGCCGCGCCTCCGACCGGTACGGCCGAGCCCCGACCGGAGCGGGCGGAGCCTCCCGCGGGACGGGCCGAGCCCGGCGCCCGCCAGAAGGCCCGCCCCGAGCGCGAACCCGAACCCGAGCGCGGGCGTGACCCCGAGCGCGAGCGCGGGCGTGCACCGGAGCGCGAACGTGAACACGCGCCGGCCCCCCGCCCCCGGGCGACGCCCGCACAGCGCGCCGCCTCGGCGGAAGCCGCCGCGCGCGCCCGGCGCACCAAGGTCCTCGCCAGGCGCCGTCGCACGACGGTGCTCCTCTTCCTCGCCTTCACGGTCGGCGCGGTCGTCGCCGCGGTCGGCGGGCTCGCCTTCCTGTGGGCGCCCGCCGCGCCCGCCGTGCTCCTGAGCACGTACATCGTCTATCTGCGCGGGCAGGAGCGGCGCCGCTTCACCTACACGATGGACCGGCGCAGGGCCGAGGCCGCGGCGCAGCGGCTGCGCGAGCGCCAGCCGCGCCGCAGGCCCGCGGAGGCCGGGCCCGTCGCCGACGGCCCCGCCGAGGACGGGCCGGGTCCCGGGACGGAGACCGGCCTCTCCGCGCTGGCCGCGGACCGGCGCGCCCTCGTCGAGCAGACCGACCACGCGGAGTGGGTCGACCAGCAGCGCGAGCGGCAGCGCGGCCCGGGCCGCGGCGACAGCTGGGACCCGGTCCCGGTGCCGCTCCCCACCTACGTGACCGCGCCGGTCGCCCCGCGCGCCACCGGCAACGTCGACCTGGGCGCGCCCGACGCCTGGAGCTCGGCACGTTCCAGCGCGGCGGAGCCGGCCGCCGAGTACGAGGAGCGTGCGGCGCACGCGGCCGAGCGGGAGCAGCCGGCCGGGAGCGGCGACGCCACCGCGGACCCCGGCGGCGTCGGTGACATCGACGGGACCGAGGGTGCCGACGCCGGTGGCGGTCGCAGCGACAAGCGCCGGGCGGCGTCCGCGCGGCGGGCCCGCGAGCGCGGCCGCACGCCGCTGTTCGACCAGTACGAGGACGGCGACCGGCCGCGTGCGGCCAACGAGTGAGGCACCGTGAGGTCCCCCCGGCTGACCAGCCAGGAACGGATTTCCAAGCACCCGGATCGGGATGCTAGAGTTTCACTCGTTGCAAGGGCCTGTGGCGCAGTCTGGTAGCGCACCTCGTTCGCATCGAGGGGGTCTGGGGTTCAAATCCCCACAGGTCCACCGCACATGAGATCCCGTCCAGTTCATCGAACTGGACGGGATCTTTCTTTGTGTGGGACGGGGGCGCCCGACCGCTCCCCATGTGTTCCGCGTCTCATGCGCCCCGTTCCGATGTGCTCCACGCCTCATGTGCGCCGCTCCATGTGTGTTTCATTCGGCTGTCGATACATTTGACGCATGTCGTCCCCTTTGCGGGCCGCCGTTCTGTGCGGCACCGCCCTCTCCGCCGTGCTGCTGGGCGGGTGTGCCGAGCCTCAGGGGCTGCGGGTGGAGGGGTCCGCGCTGCAGCCGTCGCGGGTGAGCGGGCCCGTCTATCTGGCCGACGCGGCGGGACGGCCGGTGCAGCAGCCGGCCCTGGTGGCGCTGACCGAGGCCGTCACGCTCTCCGAGCTGAGCTGGCGGGACTGGGGCGGGCCGACCGCGCGGGCCACCGGGAAGCTCAGCGGGCCGTGGTGCCTGCCCGGGTGCGCCGACAAGCCCTACGACGCGACGCTCACGCTCAGCGGTCTCGAACAGCAGGAGCGCGTGGCGTACTACCGGCGGGCCACCGTCGAGCCGACGAATGCGGAGGAACTGCCCGCGGTAGCGGTCAACGTGCAGTTCCAGGGGATCCGCCTGTCGGTCCCGGACCTCTGAGGGCGCGGGGAACCACATGGGACTGCGCACCAAGATCGGTATCGCCATCGCGGGCACCGCGGCCGTGGTGGCCCTCGTGATGGGCCTCCTCGTCCACCACCGCACCGTCGAGGCGCAGTACGCGGGCGCCCGTAGCCAGATCGGCGACCGGCTCCAGACCGCCGTGCAGGACCACGCGGCCGGGATCGACGGCGACCGCACCCTCATCGATCCCGTCGACCTGCCCGGGCCGCTCGCCGGGGCGGTGGCGAAGGGGCGGTGGGGCGTCTATCTGGACCGCAGCGGGCGGGTGCCGCAGATGTGGGCGGCGAGCAAGTACGGCAAGGAGGTCGTCGCCCTGAAGCGGCCCTACGACAGGGAGTCGGAGACCGTGCGGGACCTGGACCGGGTGCTGTGGATCTCCGGCGGCATCGGGACGGCGCTGGCCTGCGCGGCGGGACTGCTCGTCGCCACGCGGCTCGGGCGGCGCCTGCGGCGGAAGGCGGGGGCGGCGCAGCGCATCGCGGAAGGCGACCTGACGGCGCGTCTGCCGCTGCACGGCAAGGACGAGATCACCCGGCTGGCGTCCGCCGTGAACACCATGGCCGACGCGCTGGCCGCGCGGCTGCAGGCCGAGCGCGAGGTCACGGCGAACATCGCGCACGAGCTGCGTACGCCGGTGGCCGGCATGGTGACGGCGGCCGGACTGCTGCCACCGGGGCGCCCCTCCGAACTGGTGCGGGAGTCCGCGCAGCGGCTGCGGGTGCTGGTCGACGACGTCATCGAGGTCGCGCGGCTCGACACGGCGGGCGAGCGGGTCCTGTCCGAGACGTGCGAGCTGGGGGCGCTGGTGCGCAGATCGGCCGCCGCCGGGGCCGCCGGCGCCGAGGGGGTGACGGTCGACGTGGTGCGGGACGTGGCGGTGGTGACGGATCCGCGGCGGGTCGAGCGGGTCGTCGCCAACCTCGTCAGCAACGCGCTGCGGCACGGGGCGGCGCCGGTGGTCGTCGAGGTCGACGGCGGGGTGGTGCGGGTGCGGGACTCCGGGGGCGGATTCCCGGAACCGCTGCTGTCCGGCGGACCGCAGCGGTTCCGCAGCGGCGGCGGGGAGAAGGGTGTGGGGCTCGGCCTCGGTCTGACGATCGTGCAGGGTCAGGCGCGGGTGCTGGGCGCGGGCCTGCGCTTCAGCAATCCGCCGGGGGGCGGGGCGCTGGCGGATCTTGACCTGCGGTCGGCGGTGAGGGAGTAGGCAGGGAGTGGGCGGGCCGGGCGGGCCGGGCGCCCTGTGCGGGGTGGTTGTGGCTGGTCGCGCGGTTTCCCCGCGTGGCCTGGCCCCTGGGCCTTGGTGGGTGCTGGGTGGGTGGGTTCCTCCTTGCGTGGGTGGCTGCGGGTCCGTCGTGGCTGGTCGCGCAGTTCCCCGCGCCCCTGAAAGTCGGTCCGGTGTTGTGGCTGTCCTGGGTGGCTGGTCGCGCGGTTCCCCCCGCGCCCCTTAGAGCCGGTCCGGTGTTGTGGTTGCTCTGGTTGCTCTGGGTGGCTGGTCGCGCGGTTCCCCGTGCCCCGAAGGCCGCGCGCCCAGCCGCACGCGGCCCCGCCCGCAGTGGGGTGTGTCGTCAGAACGTCTTTGCGTAGCAGCGGCTCAGGTCGTCGAAGCGGTAGTGGCCGAACTTCGCGGGGGCGGGGGTGTAGCCGCTGGAGGTGTAGAGGGCTATCGCCTCCGGCTGCTTCGTGCCCGTCTCCAGGACCATGCGGACCCGGCCGGCCGCCCGCGCGTCGTCCTCCAGGGCCGCGAGTATGCGGCGGGCGAGGCCCAGGCCGCGGGCCTCCGGCGTGACGTACATCCGCTTCAGTTCGGCGTCGCCGTCCAGATACCCCTCCCCGTTCTCGTCCTGGGAGCGCCAGCCGCCCGTCGCCAGTGCGGTGCCCTGCTCGTCGTACGCGATGAGATAGAGGCCCCGTGGAGGCTCGAACATCGTGGCGTCGAGGGGGGTGACGTCGCCCTCGTCGCCGTAGCGCTCCGCGTATTCGAGCTGGACGCGGTCGTTGAGCCGGATCGCGTCGGGGTGCGCGAAGGTGACGGTGCGCAGGTGGATGGGGGTGGCGGTGTCCGTCTGGATAGTCATGCGCTCCATCGTACTTCTATGCGAAACGGATGATGGGGGAGTTTCCTGTGTCGGCTGCGCCGTCCAGTGTGCCGGTATCGTGCCGGGATGCTCACTGTGACCAGCGTGAATGTGAACGGGCTGCGGGCCGCCGCCAAGAAGGGTTTCGTGGAGTGGCTCGGCGGGACCACGGCCGACGTGCTGTGCCTCCAGGAGGTGCGGGCCGAGGAGAAGCAGCTGCCGGACGAGGTGCGGGACCCCGAGGGCTGGCACGTCGTGCACGCGCCCGCCGCCGCCAAGGGGCGGGCCGGCGTCTCGCTGTACACGCGCCGCGAGCCGGACCGGGTGCGGGTCGGCTTCGGGTCGCAGGAGTTCGACGGCAGCGGCAGGTACGTCGAGGCGGACCTGCCGGGCGTCACCGTGGCCAGCCTGTACCTGCCCTCCGGCGAGGTCGGCACGGAGCGGCAGGACGAGAAGATCCGGTTCATGGGGGAGTTCCTCGTGTACCTGAAGGACCTCAAGGAGCGGGCCGCCGCCGAGGGACGGCACGTCGTCGTCTGCGGCGACTGGAACATCGCCCACCAGGAGGCCGACCTCAAGAACTGGAAGGGCAACAAGAAGAACTCCGGCTTCCTGCCCGAGGAGCGCGCCTGGCTTGATGAGGTCTTCGCGGAGTACGAGGACGTCGTACGGGCGCAGCACCCGGGCGTCGAGGGCCCCTACTCGTGGTGGTCCTACCGGGGGCGCGCCTTCGACAACGACACGGGCTGGCGCATCGACTACCAGGTCGCGACGGCGGGTCTCGCCGAGCGCGCGGTGAAGGCGTACGTGGAGCGGGCGGCGAGCCACGCGGAGCGGTGGAGCGACCACGCGCCCGTGACGGTGGTCTACGACCTGTAGCCGACGGCCGCGGGCTCTGGTCCGGGCGAGTGGTCCGCCGCGGGACACGGTCACAAAGTCCGGCAGAAGGCTGTCCCGGGACCGGACGGCATGGCAGATTGCGGTCGCGTACATGACCAACTGTCAAGGTCCTTGGGGGACTTCGTGTCGGCCATGCCTTCGAGACGTGCCGTCGTGCTGGGCGCGGCAGGTGCCGGGATCGCGGCGGCGCTGCCCGCGGCGCGGGCGTACGGGGCGGGCGGCGACGGCGGCATTCCCGCCGGTACGCCGCCCGTTCTGCTGACCGAGCAGGCGAGCAGGCGCCTGCTCGTGCTCGACCCGCGCCGCCCCGTCTGGGACCCGACCGTCGACCCGTCCGTCGTGCGGTGGCAGTTCTCGCCGCTCGGTGACCCGCGCTACGCGGACCTGCGCCCGGCGGAGAGCTGGCTCTATCCGTGCGAGGCGAAGGTGCGGTTGCACCGGCGGCGCGCGTACGTCCTGACGACGGCGTCGTTCGGCTTCGCGGCCGTCGTCGAGCATCCGACGGGCCGCCGGTACTGGGGCACGGCGATCGGCCCCGGGGACGACCTCTTCAACCCGCACAGCATCGAGATCCTGCCCGACGGCAACGTGGCCGTCGCGTGCAGCACGGGCGCGCAGGTGCGGCTGTACGCGGCCTCGCGGGGGCCGCACGCCACGCGGTACGCGGCGGTGGAGCTCAAGGGCGCGCACGGGCTGCACTGGGACGGCGCGCGCGAGGTGCTGTGGGCCCTCGGCGACGACGAGCTGGTGTCGTACGCGGTGGGCGGCACGGCCGCGCGGCCCACGCTGACGCGGACGGCCGCGGTCGGGCTGCCCGTCGGCACGCCCGGCAGGACACCCGGCGGGCACGACCTCTTCCCGGTCGCCGGGCGGCCGGGGCGGCTGTGGGTGACGACCAACGCCGAGGTCTTCCAGTACGAGAAGCGCGGCGGGGTGTTCGTGCGGGACTTCGCCGGGGCCGGGACGATCTCGCGGAAGTCGGTGAAGACCGTCGGCGACGATCCGCGCACCGGGCAGGTCCTGACCACCGTGCCGGAGAGCGGGCTCGACGAGACCTGGTGGACGACGACGGTGAGCGTGCACCGGCCGGAGAGCGGCTACAAGTACGTCAACGGGGGGATCTACAAGGCGCGTTGGTGGCTGCCCGTCTGATCCCGGGTGGTCAGGTCTGGTTGAGGCGGCGGTCCAGGGCCATCGAGAGCTCCGCCTCCACCACGCTTTTGGCGAGCGGGCGCAGCTGGTCGATGTCGACGTCCGCCGTGGCGGGCGTGTGGGTGCGCATGATCGCGATGAACAACTCCGCGAGTGAGTCCGCGTGTTCGCGGACGCGCTGGCCCGCCTCCAGGACCGCGGACAGCGGAACTCCCTTGCGCACCAGGGTGGATGACGCCTCCAGGAGGCGGCGGCTGATGTGCACGAGCTCGTCGCCGTCCGTGCCCAGGTAGCCGAGGTCCATGGCGGCGGCGAGGTTCTCCGGGGTGACCTCGCCCGCGAAGTGGTCGGCGAGCTCCTCGGGGGTGAGGCGGACCGGCTGTTCCTCGCTGGGTTCGCCGAAGCCGAGGAGTTCGCCGACGTCGCGGCCCTTGTCGAAGGCGTCGGAGAGCTCGGCGATGCCGTTCAGGGTGTGGCCGCGCTCCAGGAGGGCGGCGATGGTGCGCAGTCTGGCCAGGTGGTGCTCGTCGTACCAGGCGATGCGGCCCTCGCGGCGGGGCGGCGGGATCAGGCCGCGCTCGCGGTAGAAGCGCACGGTGCGCACGGTGATGCCGGCCTCCCTCGCCAGCTCCTCCATGCGGTACTCGCGCAGGTCGCCGGCCGGTGCGCTCCCGTGTCCGCCTTCTCGTTCGTCTGCCACGTGGGAAGCCTATCCGGGTGCGGGGCGGTGGTACCGACGGTAACTTTCCCCCGCCCGCCCCCTACCCATGAGTACGCGACTGGCTTACGCTCCCAATTGCGCCAGTGACTACTGGCAGAGTTCAGTACTTCCGGGAGGCGGCGGAATGACAGAGCACGAGCACGTACGGGTGGCGGTGATCGGATCCGGATTCGGCGGCCTGGGAGCCGCCGTGCGGCTGCGCCGCGAGGGCATCACCGACTTCGTCGTCCTGGAGCGGGCCGGCGCCGTGGGCGGCACCTGGCGGGACAACAGCTACCCCGGCTGCGCCTGCGACGTGCCCTCGCACCTGTACTCCTTCTCCTTCGCGCCCAACCCGGACTGGCCGCGCACCTTCTCCGGCCAGGAGCACATCCGGGAGTACCTGGAACACGTCGCCGACACCTTCCGGCTCCGCTCCCACCTGCGCCTCAACACCGAGGTGACGCTGATGAGCTGGGACGCGGACCGGCTGCGCTGGGTGATCGAGACCAGCAACGGCACCTTCACCGCCGACGTCGTCGTCTCCGCCACCGGGCCGCTCTCCGACCCCAAGACCCCCGACATCCCGGGCATCGACACCTTCCCCGGCAAGGTCTTCCACTCGGCCCGCTGGGACCACGACTACGACCTGAGCGGCAAGCGCGTCGCGATGATCGGCACCGGCGCCTCCGCCATCCAGATCGTGCCCGAGATCCAGAAGAAGGTCGGCAAGCTCACCCTCTTCCAGCGCACGCCCCCCTGGGTGATGCCGCGCGCCGACCGCGCGATCACCGGCGCCGAGCGCTGGCTGCACAAGCAGCTGCCGTTCACCACCCAGGCCCGGCGCGGCCTGCTGTGGGGCATCAGGGAGCTGCAGGTCCAGGCGTTCACCAAGCGGCCCAACGAGCTCGGCATGGTCGAGCGGATAGCCAAGCGGAACATGCACCGGGCCATCAAGGACCCGGCGCTGCGGGCCAAGCTGACCCCGACGTACCGCATCGGCTGCAAGCGCATCCTGCTCTCCAACGCCTACTACCCGGCGCTCGCCAAGCCCAATGTCGACGTCGTCGCCAGCGGCCTGACCGAGGTGCGCGGCAACACCGTCGTCGCCGCCGACGGCACCGAGACCGAGGTCGACGCGATCATCTTCGGCACCGGGTTCCACGTGACGGACATGCCGATCGCCGACCGGGTCGTCGGCGACCAGGGCCACACCCTCATGGAGTCCTGGAAGGACGGCATGAACGCGCTGCGCGGCGCGACCGCGGCCGGCTTCCCCAACTGGATGACGATCATCGGCCCGAACACCGGGCTCGGCAACTCCTCCATGATCCTGATGATCGAATCCCAGCTGAACTACATGGCCGACTACCTGCGCCAGCTGGACGTCCTCGGTGGCCGCGCCGCCCTCGCCGCCCGCCCCGCCGCCGTGGACGCCTGGAACCACCGGGTGCAGGAGCGCATGAAGCGCACCGTGTGGAACACCGGCGGCTGCAACAGCTGGTACCTCGACGAGAACGGCGTCAACACCACGGTCTGGCCCGGCACGACCACCGAGTTCCGGGCGGCCACGCGCAGCGTCGACCTCTCCGAGTACGAGGTGCTCAGGGAGCCGAAGGCGCTGAAGTCCGTGCCGGACCCGGCCGCGGGCAAGCAGAAGCCGGGGACCGAGAAGGTCGAGGCCGGGGCATGAGCCGGCTGACCCATGTGACGAGTGGGCCCTACGCGCCGCCCGCCGCCGCGCGCGAGATCACCGCCGTCTCCGCCGACGGGGCCCGCGTCCACGTCGAGGTGCACGGTCCCGAAGGGGCGCCCGCCGTGGTGCTCGCGCACGGCTGGACCTGTTCGACGGCGTTCTGGGCCGCACAGATACGCGACCTCGCCGCCGACCACCGCGTCATCGCGTACGACCAGCGCGGGCACGGACGCAGCGCGGCGCCCGAGAGCACCGACGGCTACAGCACACGGGCCCTCGCCGACGACCTCGAAGCGGTCCTGACCGCGACGCTCGCGCCGGGCGAGAAGGCCGTCCTCGTGGGGCACTCCATGGGCGGCATGACGATCATGGCCGCGGGTGGCCGCGCCGCCGTGCGCGAGCACGCCGCCGCCGTCCTGCTGTGCAGCACGGGGAGTTCGGCGCTGGTCGCCGAGGCGACGGTCGTACCGCTGCTGCGGGCCGGCCGGGCGCGGACCCGGATCACGCGCTCGGTGCTCGGCTCGCGCGCCCCGCTCGGGCCCGTCACGCCGCTGGCCAGGCGCATCCTCAAGTACGCGACCATGGGCCCCGGTTCGGCGCCCGACCGCGTCGAGGCGTGCGCGCGGATCGTCCACGCGTGCCCCAGGGGTGTGCGGTACGGCTGGTCACACGTCCTCGAATCACTCCAACTGGACGTCGAAGTCGGCGATTTGAAGCTGCCGACCGCCGTCATCGCCGGAACGTCCGACCGGCTCACGCCCGTCGTGCACGCCCGGCGGATCGCCGCCGCGCTGCCGGAGTGCGTGGGACTCACCGAGCTGACCGGCGCCGGACACATGACGCCCGTGGAGGCGCCGGAAGCCGTCACCGGGCGGATCAGGGAACTCGTCGGAACGTACGTACAGGTCAAGGAGGGCGCATGAGCAGGGTCAGCCTGGAGGGACAGGTCGCGGTCGTCACCGGCGCGGCACGCGGAGTCGGCGAGCTGCTCGCCCGCAAGCTGTCGGCGCGCGGCGCGAAGATCGCACTCGTGGGCCTGGAGCCGGACGAGCTGAAGCAGGTGTCGGAGCGGCTGCACACGGAGTCCGCGCACTGGCACGCGGACGTCACCGACCACGTGGCGATGGCGCAGGTCGCCCAGGAGGTCAAGCAGCACTTCGGCAAGGTCGACATCGTCGTCGCCAACGCGGGCGTGGCCAGCGGCGGGCCCTTCCTGGAATCCGACCCCGACGCGTGGCGCCGCGTCATCGAGGTCAACCTCATAGGCAGCGCGGTGACCGGACGGGCCTTCCTGCCCGTCCTCATGGAGAGCCGCGGCTACCTGCTGCAGATCGCCTCCCTCGCCGCGATCACCCCGGCGCCGATGATGACGGCGTACTGCGCCTCGAAGTCGGGCGTCGAGGCCTACGCGCACGCGCTGCGGGCCGAGGTCGGCTACAAGGGCGTCAAGGTCGGCGTCGGTTATCTGTCCTGGACCGACACGGACATGGTGCGGGGCGCCGACCAGGACGACGTCATGAAGGAACTGCGGCAGCGGCTGCCGTGGCCCTCCAACAAGACGTATCCGCTGGGCCCCGCGGTCGACCGGATCGTCGCCGGCATCGAACGCCGCTCCAGCCACGTGTACGCGCAGTGGTGGCTGCGGGGCATGCAGGGCATCCGGGGCTACCTGCCCGCAGTCATCGGCGCGGTCGGCCAACGCGAGATGCGACGCTTCGAGCCGCGCCTCGGCTCGGTCTCGACCGGGCTGGTCGGGGCGGGGGGCTCGGCGGACGAGAGGGCGCGGGCGGGCGGCTGAGGGTTCTGGCCGGGGGCCTGACGTGCGGGGCTCGGACCCGCTGGCCGCCCCCCGGCGCGGGGGTGTCGCTTCCGCCCGCGGGGCGGGCGGTGGCGGCCGGGCCTGTCCCGCTGTGTTCCGCCCGAGGGCCGGTGGTGGGCAGCCCTGTCCCGCCGCTGCGCGGCGGATCGCTCCCACCCACCCACCCGACTCTCCGCACCGGGTGGTTGGGGTAGGGGCATGGGGCGCCGGGGCCTTGTCCATTGGGTGGGCGGGTGGCCGGGGAGAATCGCCGCGAAGCGGCGGCTTGTCGCGGAGGGCGTGCCGCAGGCGGCGGGTGGCTGGGCGGGTGGGGAATCGCCGCGCAGTGGGCGTCGCGGGATCGCCGCGAGCGGTGGTGGCTTGTTCGGTGAGCCGGTGTCGCGGGGCAAACGGGTGGGTGGGTGGGAAGGATCGCCGCGAAGCGGCGGCTCGGACCGGCCCCCACCGGCAGGCGACGAACGACGGCCCGCCACCCGCCCCGGGTCCCCGCACGTGGTGGACGACGGATCGCCGCCCTTGGTCACCGGGACGTGGTGGATGACAGCACGCCGCTCCGGGGCACCGGTACGTGGTGGATGACAGCACGCCGCTCCGGGTCACCGGTACGTGGTGGATGACAGCACGCCGCTCCGGGTCACCGGTACGTGGTGGATGACAGCACGCCGCTCCGGGGCACCGGTACGTGGTGGATGACAGCACGCCGCTCCGGGTCACCGGCACGTGGCGGACGACAGCACACCGCCCCCGGCCACCGGCACGTGGTGGACGACAGAGCGCCCCGCCCCGTCCCGCCCCACCGGCAGGTGCACGTGGAAGAGGCCCGCCCGGCGTCCCGGGGGGCCTCTCCTCGTTCAGGTACAGCGCAGCGCAACGTCAGGCGTCGTAGTCCTGGTTGAACTTGTCCTGCTGCTCCTGCGCCGCGTCCCTGGCCTGGTCGGGCGCCTGCGAAGAGCGCTCGCCCGCCTGGTCCTGGGCCTGCGAGGCACGCTCGCTCGCCTCGTCCTTGGCTCCGCTCGCGGAGTCCTTGGCCTTGTTGGCGAGGTCCTGAGCCTTGTCCTGGAACTGGTCCTTGATGCCCATGCGATTCACTCCCGGTTTTGGGTGAGGGGATTGGGCCTCGACCAGATTTACACGCTCGGACATTCCTCGCATTTCGATCATGGCGCGGCCCGTGAGGACGCGGCGGGGAACGGTCACGGGCGGGGCGGCAGAGGCGGCCTGCTGCGGTCCGGCACGTCCGAGTGACCGGGGGCCTCGGCGGCCGGATTCTGCTCGAGGAGATCCAGCGCGAGCCGTACCGCGTCGTCGAGTTGGGCGTGCCGCCCCTCCGCCCAGTCCAGCGGCGTCCGCAGGATGTCGAGGTCCGGGGGGACGCCGTGGTTCTCCACGGACCACCCGTACTCGTCGAACCAGCCCGCGTTCATCGGCACCGTGATCACCGTGCCGTCGCCGAGCGCGTGCCGTCCGGTCATGCCGACGACACCGCCCCAGGTGCGCTGGCCCACGACCGGGCCGAGTCCGAGCAGCTTGAAGGCCGCGGTGATCATGTCGCCGTCGGAGGACGTCGCCTCGTCGGCGAGGGCCACGACAGGGCCGCGGGGCGCGTTGGAGGCGTACGAGACGGGCTCGGCGTTGCGTGTCAGGTCCCAGCCGAGGATCTTGCGGGTCAGCTTCTCGACGACGAGTTCGCTGATGTGGCCGCCCGCGTTGCCGCGCACGTCCACGATCAGCGCGGGCTGGGAGACCTCCAGGCGCAGGTCCCGGTTGAACTGGGCCCAGCCCGAGCCGCCCATGTCGGGGATGTGCAGGTAGCCGCACTTGCCGCCGCTCAACTCCCGTACGACGTCCCGGCGTTTGGCCACCCAGTCCTGATAGCGCAGGGGGCGTTCGTTGACGAGGGGGACGATGGCGACCCGGCGGGACCTGCCCTCGCCCCCCGCGGGCCGGAAGGTGAGTTCGACCGTCGTGCCGCCCGCCGCCGACAGCAGGGGGTAGGGCCCGGCCACCGGGTCGACCTCGCGGCCGTCGATGTGCGTGAGGATCGCGCCCTCGCGGATGCCCGCACCGGCCAGCGGCGAGCGCGCCTTGGAGTCGGAGGAGTCGCCGGGCAGGATCCGTTTGACCATCCAGCCGTCGTCCCTGTGGACGAGGTTGGCGCCGAGCAGGCCCATGGCGCGCTGGTAGTGCGGCGGGCCCTCGTTGCGGCGGGCGGGCGAGACGTACGCGTGGGAGGTGCCCAGTTCGCCGAGGACCTCGCGCAGCAGGTCCGCGAACTCGTCGGGGGACGCGACCCGTTCGACCAGCGGACGGTACTGCGCGAGCACGCCGTCCCAGTCGATGCCGGACATCCCCGGGTCCCAGAAGTAGGCGCGGATGATGCGGCCCGCCTCGTCGAAGGCCTGGCGCCACTCGGCGGCCGGGTCGACCTCGTGCAGGATGCGGCGCAGGTCGATCCAGACGGTCGTGTCGCCGTCGCCCTGCTCGGTGGAGGGCACGGCGGTCAGGTCGCCCTGGTCGACGACCACGAGCCGCGAGCCGTCGCCGCTCAGCGCGAACCAGTCCAGGTGGTCGACGAGCTGGGACTTCTTGGCCTTGCTGATGTTGAAGTATTCGAGGGTGGGCCGCCCGGAGGTGTCGGAGGGGTTGGCGAAGGTCTCGCCGAGCGCACCCGAGATCGGCCAGCGCAGCCAGACCAGGCCGCCGCCGCTGACGGGGTGGAGCGCCGAGTACTTCGACGCGGCGACCGGGAAGGGCGTGACCCGCGCCTCCAGGCCCTCGACCTCCACGGTGGTGGTGCCGTCGCCCCCGCCGCCGTCGGCCGGGTCGAGGCCGCCCGCCACGGGACGCCCGTCGGGCAGCAGCGCGAAGGGGGAGGGGGTCGCGGACGACAGGGGTACGAGGTAGGGGCGGCAGCCCAGCGGGAAGGACAGGTCGCCGGTGTGCACGTCGTAGACGGGGTCGAAGCCGCGCCAGGAGAGGAATGCGAGATAGCGGCCGTCGCGGGTGAAGACGGGGTTCTCGTCCTCGAAGCGGCCGTTGGTGACGTCGACGATGATGCGGGAGCCGGGACCCTTGACGCGGGCCAGCTTGATCTGGCGCAGCGAGCGGCCGACGCCGGGGTGCGACCAGGTCAGCCAGGCGCCGTCCGGGGAGAAGGCGAGGTCGCGGACGGGTCCGTTGGCCGAGCGGATCAGCTCGGTGACCTCGCCTTCGGAGCCACCGGAGCCACCGGAGCCACCGGAGCCACCGGAGCCACCGGAGCCGCTGGAGCCGCTGGAGCCGCTGGAGCCGCTGGAGCCGCCGGAGCCGCCGGAGCCGCCGGAGTTTTCGGGGTCGTCCGCGTCGGCGGAGCCGCCTGCCGCGTCGGCGCCCGCGTCGGCGCCCACACCCGCATCCGCCGTGTCCGGCACGTCGATGAGGAGCAGGCGGCCGTCGTTCGACGCGATGGCCAGACGGTGGCCGTCGCGGTCGGCCACCAGTTCCTGGACGCGGCCGAGCCTGCCGCCCGCCAGCCGGAGCGGGGCGCGCTCGCCGCTGGCCCGGGGCAGGTGGGCGATCTCGACGGCGTCCTCACCGTCGGCGTCGGTGACGTAGGCGACCTGTCCGCCGGTGCCGAGCATCTCGGGGAGGCGGACCCGTACGCCCGGGGTGTCGGCGATGGTGCGGGCGGGCCCGTCGCGGTGGGTGAGCCAGTAGAGGGAGCCGCGCACGACGACGGCGCTGGCCCGCCCCGTCGTGTCCACGGAGAGCGCGTCGATGTGCTGCGCGGCCGGCACCTGGTAGACCCGCCGCCCGGGGCGCGGCCCGCCCAGCCGCACGTCGAGGCGGCGCGGCACGGAGTCCGCGGTGAGGTCGTCGACCAGCCAGATGTCGCCCGCGCACTGGTAGACGACACGGGTGCCGTCGCCGGCCGCGTGGCGGGCGTAGAACGTGTCGTGGTCGGTGTGGCGCCGCAGGTCGGAGCCGTCGGGCAGGCAGGAGTAGAGGTTGCCGACGCCTTCGTGGTCGGAGAGGAAGGCGATGCGCCCCGACACGAACATGGGGGAGTCCAGATGTCCGTCGAGGTCGGCGAGGATCTGCTCGCCGTGCATCCACAGGCGCCCCGTCGCGCCACCCCGGTACCGCTTCCAGGCGGCGGGTTCGTGCGGCGGCTTGCCGGTCAGGAGGAGCGTCTTGCGGTCGCTGTTGCCGTCGGCGTCGCTGTCGCCGTCGGCGTAGGCGTCGTCGGCGGTGACCGCGATGTCCCAGACCGGGCCCCAGGGCAGCTTGCCGCCCGGCGATCCGTCGACGGGCACGCTGTAGGCCCAGCAGAAGTACGAGAAGGGCTGGCCGTGCGAGGAGACGGCGAGGATGTCGCCGTCGGGGGACCAGCCGCAGACCCGGGTGTCGGTGCTGCCCCAGTAGGTGAGGCGGCGCGAGGGCCCGCCGTCGACCGGCGCCAGATGGATCTCCGGATCGAGACTGCGCCACGTCGTGTACGCGATGTGGCGGCCGTCCGGCGAGAAACGGGGGTGGCTCACCTTGGTCCGGTCGACGGTGAGCCGCCAGGCCCGCCCGGCCGGGGCGCCGTCGGGGGCCAGGGGGGCCACCCACAGGTCGTCCTCGGCGGCGAAACAGAGGCGGTCGCCGCTGAGGTGCGGAAATCGCAGGTAGGCGTGGTCTTCCTGGGCATCGTCGCGCGCGTCGGTCACCTCACCATGCTTTTCCGCCCCGCAGGCCGCGGCAACTTGTGCCGGGGGTGAAGAGGGCGCCGGGGGTGAAGGGGGACCGGGCAGCGGTGGGGGAGGGGGCCGCGGCGGGAGGGCGTGACGCAGCACACGTACGAAACGGTTTCGTTTCGCTGGGTCGGGGCGTACAGTCTTGGTGTACGAAACCGTTCCGTTTCTTTGCGGACAGGAGGTGGAGATCGTGACTGACATCGCGACGAAGCGCAGCAGGATCACACCCGAGCGCGAGGCCGAGCTGTACGCGGCCGTGCTCGACCTGCTCCGCGAGGTCGGGTACGACGGACTCACCATGGACGCCGTCGCGGCCCGCACGCGCTCCAGCAAGGCCACCCTCTACCGCCAGTGGGGGAGCAAGCCGGAGCTGATCGCCAAGGCGCTGCGGCACAACAAGCCGGTGTCCATCCAGGACATCGACACCGGGTCGCTCCGCGGCGACCTGCACGAGTCGGTCAAGCGGTCCGACGACTGTCAGATGGAGCGGGACGCCGCGCTGATGCGCGGCCTGTTCCACGCCATCCACGGCAACCCCGAACTCCACCAGGCGCTGCGCCAGTTGCTCATCGAGCCGGAGCTCAACGGTCTGGACGTGCTGCTGCGCAGAGCGGTGGAACGCGGCGAAGTGGCCGCGGACAACCCCGCGTTGGAGTTCGTCATCCACATGATGGTCGGCGGCTTCGTCGCCCGGGACCTCATCGAGGACCGCACGGTCGACAGTGAATTCCTGCTCTCCTACATCGACGCCGTGATTCTCCCCGCCCTCGGCGTCTGACCCACCCCGACCCCCGTACCTGACGCGACCGCTCACGTCGTCGGGCTGACACCCCCTGCTCTGCAGTCAACCCCGTCCTGCAGTCACCCCTGCGCTGCAGTCACCACGACCTGACCGGGAGTACGCCCTCGTGGCCACTTTCCTCTACAAACTAGGCAAACTCGCCTTCCGTCGACGGCACTTCGTCGCCCTGATCTGGGTGGCGCTCCTCACGCTCGCCGGGGTCGGCGCGGCGTCGGCGCCCACCGCCGCCTCCAGTTCCTTCTCGATCCCCGGCACGGAGGCGCAGAAGGCCTTCGACCTGTTGGAGAAGAGGGCCCCCGAGGCCAGCGCCGACGGGGCGAGCGCCCGCGTCGTCTTCAAGGCGCCGAGCGGCGAGAAGGTCACCGACAAGGCCAACAAGGCCGAGATCGAGAAGACCGTCACCGCCCTCAGGACCGGCTCGGACCAGGTGGCCCGCGCGGACAGTCCCTTCAAGACCAAGACGGTCAGCAAGGACGGCTCCACCGCGTACTCCTCGGTCTCCTACAAGGTCACCTCGATGGAGCTGACCGACGACGACCGTGACGCGCTGGAGAAGACCACCGACCGGGCGCGCGAGTCCGGGCTCACGGTCGAGGTCGGCGGCGACGCGCTGCAGGCCATGCCCGAGACCGGGGCCACGGAGGTCATCGGCATCGCGGTCGCCGCGGTCGTCCTCGTCATCACCTTCGGCTCGCTGATCGCGGCCGGGCTGCCCCTGCTCACCGCGCTGATCGGCGTGGGCATCGGCGTCTCGTCCATCACCGCGCTCGCCAACGCGCTCGACCTCGGCACCACCACGTCGACGCTCGCCATGATGATCGGCCTCGCGGTCGGCATCGACTACGCCCTCTTCATCGTCTCGCGCTACCGCGGCGAACTCGCCGACGGGCGTGACCGCGAGGAAGCGGCGGGCCGCGCCGTCGGGACCGCGGGCTCCGCGGTCGTCTTCGCCGGACTCACCGTGGTCATCGCGCTGGTCGGCCTCGCCGTCGTGAACATCCCGATGCTCACCAAGATGGGCTTCGCGGCGGCCGGCACGGTCGTCATCGCCGTCCTCATCGCGCTCACCCTCATCCCGGCGCTGCTCGGGTACGCGGGCAAGCGGGTGCTGCCCATGGGCGAGAAGAGCAAGCTGTTCGGCGGCGGCCGCAAGAAGGCGCGGGGCGCCGAGGGCACGGTCGCCGAGGCCAAGGCCGACCGGGCCAAGGAGAACATGGGCACCCGCTGGGCCCGCTTCGTGGTCCGTCGCCCGGTCGCGGTGCTGCTCGTCGGCATCGTGGGCCTGGGCGCGGCGGCCCTGCCGGTCTCGCAGCTGGAGCTCGGCCTGCCGGACGACGGCGCGCAGCCGACGTCCACGACCCAGCGCAAGGCGTACGACCTGGTCTCCGAGGGCTTCGGCCCCGGCTTCAACGGTCCGCTGATGGTCGTCGGCGACCTCGACGGCGCGGACGACCCGAAGGCGGCGGCGGGCGAGATCCAGAAGTCGATCTCCAAGCTCGACGACGTCCTGACCGTCGCCCCGCCGATGCTCAACAAGGCCCACGACACCGCGATCATCAGCGTCGTGCCGTCCTCCAAGCCGAGCGGTCTGGAGACCGAGGACCTGGTCCACTCGATCCGTGACTCCGGTGCGCAGATCAAGTCCGACACCGGCGCCGACATCATGGTCACCGGCACCACGGCCATGAACATCGACGTCTCGCAGAAGCTCAACGACGCCCTGCTGCCCTACCTGGCACTGGTCGTGGGCCTGGCCTTCCTGCTCCTGATCGTCGTCTTCCGCTCGATCCTGGTCCCGCTCAAGGCGGCCCTCGGCTTCCTGCTCTCGGTCCTCGCGGCCCTCGGCGCGGTCGTCGCGGTCTTCCAGTGGGGCTGGCTCGGCTCGCTCTTCGGCGTCGAGCAGACCGGCCCGATCATGTCGATGATGCCGATCTTCATGGTGGGCGTGGTCTTCGGCCTCGCGATGGACTACGAGGTCTTCCTCGTGACCCGCATGCGCGAGGCGTACGTCCACGGCGAACGGCCCGGCCAGGCGATCGTGACCGGCTTCCGGCACGGGGCCCGGGTGGTCTCGGCGGCGGCGGTGATCATGATCGCGGTCTTCGCGGGCTTCATCGGTTCGTCCGAGCAGATGGTCAAGATGATCGGCTTCGGTCTCGCGATCGCCGTGTTCTTCGACGCGTTCGTGGTGCGCATGGCGCTGGTTCCCGCGGTGCTCGCGCTGCTGGGGAAGAAGGCGTGGTGGCTGCCGAGGTGGCTGGACCGCGCGCTGCCGAACGTCGACGTGGAGGGCGAGGGCCTGCGCACGGCGGAGGAGAAGGAGGCCCGCCGGGCTTCGGAGGAGGACCGGGAGCCGGTGCGGGTCTGAGGCCGGCGGCACGGTCTGCCGGCCGGGGTGACCCGGCCGGCACAGGCCCTAGCGGGTGACCGGGGTGGCGGTCGCGTAGGTGCGGCGCAGGAAGCGGATCAAGGCTGACGCGTCGAACTGCACGACGGTCACCCCCTCGCTTTCGTGGAACTCGACGACCGTCTGGACCCGGCCGCACGGCCAGACGTGGACGGTGCCCGCGGTGACCGGGGCCCGCAGGCCCTGTTCCAGGAGCTGCCGGGCGCAGACCCGGTGCGGGGAACCGGGGAGGCCGATCCGTACCGCGTGCGGGTCGGCCTCCGGGTCGTAGTGGAGGATGACGGGGACGGCGCGGTGGCCCTCGGAGGAGTCCGTGACGAGGTGGGCACGTGCGTACTGCTCGACTGCGGACATCGCTGAACTCCTCATCCGTACGTGCGCTTCCTCACCAATGTCCCATATGTACGGTAATTCGCCGCGAGTGAGGCGTAGCCGATTCGGGACCGCGGTGCTCTTGCAAACCGTTTGCAACAAGGCACTATCATTGAACGGTTCACGAGCGATCTGCCCTGCCCAGGGCCCCTGCCCAGGAGCGAACGCATGCATGTCCCCGACGGGTTCATCAATGTCCCGGTGTCCGCCGCCGCCGGGGTCGTCGCGGCGGGCGCCGTGGCCGTCAGCCTCAAGGGCGCGCGGCGCGAACTGGACGAGCGGACCGCCCCGCTCGCCGGTCTGGTCGCGGCCTTCATCTTCGCCGTGCAGATGCTGAACTTCCCCGTCGCGGCCGGGACCAGCGGACATCTCCTCGGCGGTGCGCTCGCCGCGATACTCGTCGGCCCCTTCACCGGGGTCCTCTGCGTCTCCGTCGTCCTGCTCATGCAGGGCGTGCTCTTCGCGGACGGCGGCCTGACCGCGCTCGGCGTGAACATCTCCGACATGGCGATCGTCACCACCGTCGTCGCCTACCTCGTCTTCCGCGGCCTGGTGAAGGTGCTGCCGCGTGGGCGCCGCTCCATCACCGTCGCGTCCTTCGCCGCCGCGCTGCTCTCCGTGCCCGCCGCCGCGGTCGCCTTCACCCTCATCTACGCCATCGGCGGTACGACCGACGTCTCCATCGGCAAGGTCGCCACCGCCATGGTCGGCGTACACGTCCTCATCGGTATCGGCGAGGCGGCCATCACCGCGCTCACCGTCGGTGCCGTCATCGCCGTACGGCCGGACCTCGTGTACGGGGCCCGCGGCCTGGCCCGGCCGCTGAAGCTGCGGGTCGGCGGCGAACTGGTGGACGCCGCCCCCGCCGCCGAGCCCGCCCCGGCCGCCGCCCGCTCCACCCGCAAGGTGTGGGCCGCCGGCCTCGTCGCCTCGCTCGTCCTCGCGGGCTTCGTCAGCTTCTACGCCTCGGCGAACCCGGACGGCCTGGAGAAGGTCGCCCACGACAAGGGCATCGACAAGGAGGCCGAGGAGCACGCCACCGCGGACTCCCCGCTCGCCGACTACGGCGTCAAGGACATCACCGACGCCCGCCTCTCCGGCGGCCTCGCGGGCGTGATCGGCGTGGGCGTCACGGTCGTCGCGGGCTCCGCGGTCTTCTGGGGCCTGCGCCGCCGCCGTACGGGCGACACCTCGCCGGCCGCCGTCCCCGAGACGTCGGAGGCCTCATCGGCGTCCGAGGCGTCCGAGGCGTCCGGGACCTCGGCGGCCTCCGGGACCTCCGCCTCCGAGAAGGCCTGACATGGGTGCGGGCCACGCCCACCGGCTCTACCGGCACGGCCACTCGCCGGTGCACGGGCTGCCCCCGCACACCAAGCTCGCGGCCGTCCTCTGCTTCGTGATCGTGGTGGTCTCCACCCCGCGCGAGGCGATGTGGGCCTTCGGGGTCTACGCGGTGCTGCTCGGCGCGGTCGCCCGGGCGGCCCGCGTCCCGGCCGGCTTCCTGCTGAAGCGGCTGCTGATCGAGATCCCGTTCGTGGCGTTCGCCGTCCTGCTGCCCTTCGTGGCTCAGGGCGAGCGCGTCGACGTGCTCGGCATGTCCCTGAGCGTCAACGGCCTCTGGGGCGCCTGGAACGTCCTGGCCAAGGGCACGCTCGGCGTCGCCGCATCCGTGCTGCTCGCCGCCACCACCGAACTGCGCGAGCTGCTCCTCGGACTGCAGCGCCTGAAGCTTCCCCCGCTGCTGGTCCAGATCGCCTCCTTCATGATCCGGTACGGCGACGTGATCACGGACGAGATGCGCCGCATGAAGATCGCCCGGGAGTCGCGCGGCTTCGAGGCGCGGGGCGTGCGGCAGTGGGGCGTCCTCGCCAAGTCCGCGGGCGCCCTCTTCATCCGCTCCTACGAGAGGGGCGAGCGGGTGCACCTCGCCATGGTCAGCCGGGGGTACGCGGGGTCGATGCCGGTCATCGACGACGTGAGCGCCTCGCGGGCGCAGTGGACGTACGCGCTGGCCCTGCCGGTCGCCGCTCTTGCCGTATGCCTGTTGGGATGGACCCTGTGACCTCTGCACCCCCGCCCGCGACGTCCACGGCCTCCGGGGCGTCCGCGCCCTCGCTCGAAGTGGCCGGGCTCGCCTTCGCCTACCCCGACGGGCACCAGGCGCTCTTCGGCGTCGACTTCACCGTCGGGCGCGGCGAGCGCGTCGCCCTGCTCGGGCCGAACGGCGCCGGCAAGACGACCCTCGTCCTGCATCTGAACGGCATCCTGACCGGCGGCGCGGGCACGGTCACCGTGGCCGGGCTGCCCGTCGGCAAGCGGCACATGGCGGAGATCAGGCGCCGGGTCGGCATCGTCTTCCAGGACCCGGACGACCAGCTGTTCATGCCGACCGTCCGCGAGGACGTGGCCTTCGGGCCCGCGGCCGCCGGGCTGCGGGGGCCCGAGCTCGAAGGGCGCGTGCACAAGGCGCTGGGCCGGGTCGGCATGGCGGAGTTCGCGGACCGCCCGCCGCACCACCTCTCCTTCGGCCAGCGCCGCCGGGTCGCGGTCGCCACCGTCCTCGCGATGGAGCCGGAGATCCTGGTCCTGGACGAGCCGTCCTCGAACCTCGACCCGGCATCACGCCGCGAACTGGCCGACATCCTCAGGTCCCTCGACGTCACCGTGCTGATGGTCACGCACGACCTGCCGTACGCCCTGGAGCTCTGTCCGCGCGCCCTGATCCTCAGCGACGGCGTCATCGCCGCCGACGGCCCGACGGGCGAGCTGCTCGGCGACGAGGACCTGATGAGCGCCCACCGCCTGGAACTCCCCTTCGGCTTCGATCCGAAGACGGTGAAGGCGGGAAGCTAGGGAATCGACGGCACGAGACGACTGTTGGCCTTGTCATGGACGATGTCATAGGTGGAGCGCCCGACGGGCTGCCCGACGGGGTGCCGGGTGGAGTGCACGGCACGGTGGCCCCCGGTTTCGAGCCGGTCAGGGACGCCTTCGTGCGCAACTTCGGCGAGCGCGGCGAACAGGGCGCGCAGGTCACCGTCTACCGGGACGGCCACAAGATCGTGGACCTGTGGGGCGGTACGAAGGACGTCGACGGGGGCGAGCCGTGGGCGCCCGGCACCGCACAGATCGTCCGCTCCGCCACCAAGGGCGTGGCCGCCGCCGCGCTGCTCCTGCTGCACCAGCGCGGGGAACTCGACCTGGACGCGCCGGTCGCCTCCGTCTGGCCGGAGTTCAAGGCCCGCGGCAAGGAGGACGTGCTGGTCCGGCACGTGCTCGCGCACCGCGCCGGCGTCCCCGCCCTGGACCGTCCGCTGACGCCCGCCGAGGCGCTCGACCCCGATCTCGGTGCCGCGGTGGTCGCGGCGCAGGCCCCGTTCTGGGAGCCCGGCGAGGACCACGGCTACCACGCGCAGACGTACAGCTGGCTCACCGGCGAGCTCGTGCGGCGCGTGACCGGACGGCCCGTCGGGGAGTGGATCGCGGACGAGATCGCACGCCCGCTCGGCCTCGACCTCTGGCTCGGACTGCCCGAGGAGCAGGCGGCACGGGTCGGCCGCCTGGGCCGGATCGCACCGCCCGAAGCCCCCGGCGGCCTGCGGATGCGGCCCAAGCGGAACGTGGCCGAGGCCTATGCCGACCCCGAATCGCTGACCCGCCGTGCCTTCGGGGCGATCGACCCCGCGCCGGACGAGAACGACGCCGCCTACCGGGCCGCCGCCATGCCCGCCTCCAACGGCATCGCCACGGCCGACGCGCTGGCCCGCTTCTACGCCGCCCTGATCGGAGAAGTCGACGGCGGAGTACGGCTGTTCACCCCCGTCACCGTCTCGCTGGCCCGGACCGAGGCCTCCGCGGGACCCGACCGCGTCCTGGTCGTCGGCACCCGCTTCGGCCTCGGCTACATGCTGCACGGCGCCGCGTCCCCGCTCCTGACCCCCGCCTCCTTCGGCCACCCCGGCCGCGGCGGCGCCCTCGGCTTCGCCGATCCGGAATCGGGCCTGGCCCTCGGCTACGTCACCAACGGCATGAACAAGGGCGTCACGGCCGACCCGCGGGCCCAGGCCCTGGTAGGGGCGCTGCGCGCGGCGATGTGACCCGGCGCAGGACGAGCGGGCCGCCGATGCCCGGGACCAGGGCGCGCCACCGGGCGCCGGGCGCGGAAGCCGGGGCGAGCGTCCAGGTGGCCGCGATGACGGCCAGGTAGGCGGTGCCGTGCAGCGGGCCGAGGAGCGCCGAGAGCGCGGGTGCGTGGACGGTGACCAGGTTGGCGAGCAGGAGCGCGAGGGACGCGGCCTCCGCGCCGGCCGCGATGCGCAGCGTACGCAGGGTGCTCACGCTCACGTTCACGCTCCCGTCGTGGAGCCGGGGCGGACGATCATCAGCACGGTGACGGCCGCCCACAGGACGTTGAAGACGCCGGTGAGCATGGTGAGGCGGGCGGCGAGGGGGCGGGCCGCCGCGGACGTGTGGCCCGCACCGTCCGCCGGGCCGGCGGGACGCTCGCCCTCCGTCAGGTCCAGCAGGCTCCGCTGGCCCGGCAGGATCGCCAGGGCGAGGAGCGCCGCGGCGAGCGTCGTCAGCAGGAGCGAGGCGAGCAGCCAGGCGTCGGTGAGGACTCCGAGCCGGGCGCCGGTGGCGATGCCGAAGACCGGCACGGCGATGCCGGCGAGCGCGTAGCCGCGGCAGACGCGGTGCAGGACCGCGGCGATCCCCGCGGCCCCGGTTCCGGCCCGGGTGCCGGCCGGCTCTCGGGGGTCCCCCCGCTCCGGATGCTCCTCCTTCGCCTCCCCCAGGGCCCGCAGCGCGAAGCGCGGGAACATCGACGCCGCCACGGTGATCGATCCGACGGCCAGGATCGCCACGAGGACATGGACGGACAGCAGCAGCTTGGTCACCGGGGTGCCTCCAGGGGTGGATCCGCCGGACCGGCCGGACCCGACGGGCAGGAATCTGAATGCATTGCCTGCCAATACATACACTGCCAACGCCTTCTTTGGGTAGGCTGCCTACTCATGAAGGCGGATGCGGTGCGAGGGCACCTCGACGGACTGCTGCTGGCCGTGCTGGAACCGGGCCCGCTGCACGGGTACGCGATCATCACCGCGGTGCAGCGCCGCAGCGGAGGCGTGCTCGAACTGCGCACGGGCACGATCTATCCGGCGCTGAACCGGCTGGAGCGCCTCGGCCTGCTGAGCAGCAGCTGGGAGTCGGCGGCGGGCGAACGGCGCCGCAGGGCCTACGAACTCACCGACGCGGGGCGCGCCACGCTCGCCGGTGAGCGGGCGGCCTGGAGCGAGTTCACCGCGGCCATCGGCTCGGTCCTCAATCCCGGCCCGCAGCACGGAATCGCGACATGAGGCCCGCGGCCACCGCTCCGCTGCCCGGTCTCGTGGAGCGGCACGTGGCCGAGCTCGCCGCCGCCCTGCACGGCCCGGCCGGGGCCAAGTCCCGGCTGGTCGAGGAGGTGCACGACGGCCTCGCGGAGACCGTGGCGGCGCACGCGGGGGAGGGGGTGGCCGACGAGGAGGCTTTCCGCCGTGCGGTACGGGAGTTCGGGACCGTCGGCGAACTCGTCCCCGCCTGCCAGCGCGAACTGACCGTGGCCCAGGCCCGGCACACCGCGCGGACCGTTGCGCTCACGGCGCCCGTCCTGGTCGCCTGCTGGTACCTCACCCGTACGGCGGGCGGCGGTCTCGGCCGTCAACTGCCGTACACGGCACAGTTGTTGGCGGCTCATCTGGCGCTGGTCGCGACCCTCGCCGCACTGTGCGCCGCGGCGGCCCTGGCGCTGACCGGCACGGTCGCCCGATGGCTGCCCACCCCGGACCGGCTGCCGCGCGTGGTCGCCTGGGCCGGTACCACCGCGAGCGCCGCGATGGCCGTCGCCACCCTCGCACTCACCGTCGCAGCGGCCCTGGCCACGGACTGGCCGTTGCTCGCGGCGGCCGGCGCACTCTCGGCCGCCGCGCACGCGGTGGTGGCGGCCTCGACCCGAGCGTGCCGCCGCTGCGCGGGGCTGCCGGTCGCGGGGCGCGTGCCGGGGTAGGGAGCGCGCTGCGGGAAGGGGCCCGCTGCGCCCCTTGCGATCACCGTCGCCCCGGCCCCGGGCCGCCTGCGACTGCGCGGGCCTGCCGGTCACGGCCGCGGGCCTGCGCGGGGCGACGCGGGGGACGCGTCCTTGCCCCGGGGCCCGTCGCGACCTCGTCCCCATCGCACCGAGGCTCCGGCCGCGGGTCGGCCGCGACTGCGCGGGCCCGCCGGTCACGGGCACGTGCCGGGGCGGCGGGTGCGCCCTCACTCCGAGGTCTGCCGCGTCACCCTCCAGCCCTGACCCTCACCCCGCGTGCAGCATCAACCCGATGCCTGCCACCATCAGGCCCGCCGCGACCAGGCGTGGCGCCCCGAACCGTTCCTTGAAGAAGATCGCGCCGATCGCTGCGCCGACGATGATCGACGACTCGCGCAGTGCGGAGATCGGGGCCAGGTCCGCCTTCGTCTGGGCCCACAGGACCAGGCCGTACGCGGCGACCGAGAGGGCCGCGCCGAGCAGGCCCACCGTCGCGAACGGCCGCAGGCGCGGGAGCAGTTCGCCCCGCCAGCGGTACGCCGCGTACAGCGGGACCGTGATGCCCTCCAGGACCATCAGCCACGCGATGTAGCTCATCGCGGAGCCCGTGGACCGCACCCCGAGGCCGTCCACCACGGTGTACGCGGCGATGGAGACGCCGGTGGCGAGCGCCGCGCCGATCGCGGCCCAGTCGGGGCGGCGGCCCGAGCCCCGGATGCCCCACAGGGCGAGCCCCGTCAGGCCCGCGCACGAGACGGCGACGCCCGCCGCCTGCCAGGCGTCGGGCACCTCGCCCGCGAAGACGGCGGCGAGGACGGTGACGACCAGCGGCGCGGTGCCGCGGGCGATCGGGTAGGCCTGGCCGAAGTCGCCGAGCTTGAACGACGTCATCAGCAGGGCGTAGTAGCCGACGTGCAGGGCGGCGGAGACGATCAGATAGGGCCAGGCCGCCGCGTCCGGGAGCGGGACGAAGGGGGCCAGGCACAGGCCGATCAGGGTTCCGCCGCCGGATATCAGCGTGAAGCCGACCAGTTTGTCCGTGATGTGGTGGGCGATCGCGTTCCAGCTGGCGTGTGTGACGGCGGCGAGGAGGACGGCCGCCGCGACCAGCGGGGTCACGCGGAGGTCTCGCGCACGTCCACCAGCGCGCCGCCCGCGTGCGCGATCAGCGACGTGGGCGCCATCGGGAAGACCGCGTAGGGCGTGCCGGCCGCCGCCCACACCACGTCGTGGCTCAGGAGGGAGCGGTCGGCGAGGACACGGGTCCGCGTGGCGTGGCCGAAGGGCGGTACACCGCCGATCGCGTAGCCGGTGGCCTCCCGTACGACGTCCGCCTTGGCCCGGGTGACCTTCTCGGCGCCGAGTTCCCGGCGCACGAGGTCGAGGTCGACGCGCGAGGCACCGTCCATCAGGACCAGCACGGGGACGCCGTCGGCGGCGAAGATCAGGGACTTGCAGATCTGGCTGAGCCCGCAGCCGATGGCGGCGGCCGCCTCGGCCGCGGTGCGGGTCTGCTCGGGGAAGCGTCGGACCCGGGGAAGCAGATCGCCGAGGCCCAGTTCCCGCAGGGCCTCGGCGAATCGGGGGTGGGCGTCGGACGTCTCGGGTGAGGTAGCGCTCATACCCGGCACGCTAGCGGTCCGTGTACGAGCCACGCGACCACGTATCCGCAGAGCGGACGGCCCGCGCCGCATGCCGGGACGGGATCGGGGCCGGGGCCGGGACCGTGCCGCATGCCGGGACCGCATCGGGTGCCGGGACCAGGCCGAGTGCCGCGACCGGGCCCTCGGGCCCCTCGGGCCGGATCCGGGAACTCAGCCCCCGGCCTGCAGCATCGCCCGCACCACGGGCCCCGCCGAGTCGCCGCCGTGGCCGCCCTCCTGGACGACCGCCGCCGACGCCAGGTCGCCGCGGTACGCGGTGAACCAGCCGTTGGGCTTCTTCTGGCCGTCGACCTCCGCCGAGCCGGTCTTCGCGCCCATGTCGGAGCCGAGGCCCGACATCGGCTCGACCGCCGTCCCCGCGACCGCCGTGTAGTGCATCAGCTCCCGCAGCGCCGACGCCGTGGCCCCCGGCATCTTGCGCGAGGCCGTGGCGAGGGTGCGGTCGTCGACGTCGGGCGAGACCAGGTAGGGCTGCTTGAACGTGCCCGACTTCACCGTCGCCGCGACCGACGCCATGTTCAGCGGGTTCATGCGCACCCCGCCCTGCCCGATCAGCGAGGCCGCCATCTGGGCGTCGCTCTGCACCGGCACCGCGCCGTCGAAGGAGGACACCCCGATCGACCAGTTGTCGCGGCCGAGCCCGAAGACCTCCTGGGCCTGCTTGGTCAGGGAGTCGTCCTGGAGCTTCTTGGCCTGGCTGATGAAAGCCGTGTTGCACGAGCGCGCGAAGCTCGCCCGGAACGTGCCGCCCTTGATCTCGAACTTGTCGTCGTTCTGGAACTTCCAGCCGCCGTACGTCTCGTACTTGGGGCACGGGTGCTTCTTGTCGACCCCGGCGAGCTTCTTCTCCAGGAGCAGCGACGAGCTGATGACCTTCATCGTGGAGCCGGGCGCGATGGAGCCCTGGAAGGCCGTGTTGAAGCCGCCCGGGTCGGAGTTGGCGGCGGCCAGGATCTCACCGGTGCTGGGCTTGACCACCACGACGGACGCCCGTTGCCGCTTGGCGGTCTCCCGCTCGGCGGCGGACTGCAGCGAGCCGCTGAACGTCGTCTTCAGCGTTCCCGGAGTGCCGGGTGCCAGGGTCAGCAGCGTCTTGTCGGGCGTCGACTTCGCGTCGTCCTTCTTCTTCGTGGAGTTCTTCGCGTCCGCCGAGCCCTCCTTGCCCGAGCCGGAGTTCTCGTCGCCGTCCGCCCGCACCACGCGCAGCTCGACACCGGCCTTGCCGCCCGCCTTCTTGCCGTACTTCTCGCGCAGCCCGTCGAGGACCGTGCCCAGGGAGGGGTACTTGGCCGTCGTCAGCTCGGCGCCGTCCCGGTCCACCGCCTTGATCGGCGGGTCGCCCGCCTCGCCGGTGACCAGCCGGTCGCCCTGCTTCAGCTCCGGGTGCAGCACCGAGGGCCGCCAGCCGACGAGCGGCCTGCCGTCGCTCTTCCTCCGGACGACGGTGAGTTCGGACGCGTACGAGAAGGGCTTGTTCTTTCCCCCGTACGAGACCGTGGCCGCCGCCTTGAAGGGCACTTTGGCGCCCGACCGCTTGCCCGGCGTCAGTTCGGCCTTCGTGAGGTGGCCCTCCTTGCGGTAGGACGTCAGGTCCTTCTTCGCCGCCGCGCGGTCGTCCGTGAGCGCCGCCGCCCCCGCCGCATCGCCCTCGGCCCACGCGGCGAGGAACGCCCGCGCGGTGGTACGGACTTCCGCGGCCGTCGGCGGGCCCGTGGGCACCTGCTTCTCGTCGACGGACGAGCCGTCGCCGTCGGCACCGGCGCCACCGGAGAACGCGAACGCGGCGGCCCCCACACCGCACACGACGACCGCGGCCACCCCGCCGAGCACACCCGGGTGCACCTTCACGTTCCTGACGCCGACGCTCTTGCGCTCGGTGGCGCGCCTTCGCTTGCCCACAAACCCTCCGCAGTTCCCCAAACCCCCGGCTCCTCACCGGAATGCCACCTTAGAGGCGCGCGGAGAAGCCCTTGACCACTTCGTCGTCCGGCCGGGCGACGCCCCGCGGGAGCGGCTACCCTGCCGCCAGCACCGCCGCCACGATCGGCCCCGCCGCGTCACCGCCGTGCCCGCCGCGCTGCGCCATCGCGGCCGCCGCGACATCGCCCCGGTAGCCCGTGAACCAGCTGTCCGACTTCTCCTGGCCGTCGACCTCGGCCGAGCCGGTCTTCGCGCCGATGTCCGCGCCGAGCCCCGACATGGCGCGCGCCCCGGTGCCGCTCACGGCCGTGCGGTGCATCATCTGGCGCAGCTGCTGCACGGTGCCCGCTGACAGGCCCCGCGCCTTCGCCAGTTCGCGGTCGTCGAGGGAGGCGGGTACGAGGACCGGCTGGCGGAAGGTGCCCGTCATCGCCGTCGCCGTGACCGAGGCCATGTTCAGCGGGTTCATCATGACCTCGCCCTGGCCGATGGCGTTCGCCGCGCGGTCGGGTCCCGCGGAGGCCGGGACGGTGCCGTCGGCGGAGGGGATGCCGACCTTCCAGTCGCCCCGGCCGAGGCCGAAGTTGTTCTGGGCCTCCTCGGTCAGCGACTCGTCGGAGATGCCGTCCTCGTCGATGAGCTTCACGAACGCCGTGTTGCAGGAGCGCGCGAAGCTCTCCGAGAACGTGGCGGACTCGTTGGGCGTCATGCCCGTGAGGTTGTGGAAGGTCTGGCTCTGCCAGGTCGCGGTGGCCGGGCAGGGCGCCGGGCCGCTCGCCTTGGCGACGCCCTTGTCGATGAGCATCGCCGCCGAGAGGATCTTCATGGTCGAGCCGGGCGGGGCCTTGCCCAGGAACGCCGCGTTCCACGCGTCCTTGCGGTTGTTGGCGACCGCGAGGACCTCCCCGGTGCTCGGCTTCACCGCCACCACGGACGACTCGTCGCTGCGCAGGACCGCCTGCTCCGCCGCCTTCTGCGCGCCCGCGCTCAACGTCGTGTGCAGCTTGCCCGGCGTGCCCTTGGCCAGCGTGAGCAGCGTCCGCGCGCCCGCGGTCGCGTTCTCGTGCTCGACGTACAGCTCGACGCCCGGCTTCCCGCCCGCGCTCTCGCCGTACTTCTTGCGCAGCTCGTCCAGGAGCGGGCGGAGCGAGGGGTAGTCCTTGGGGCGCAGGACGGCGCCCGCGCGGTCCACGGCCTGGATGGGCGGCGCGGTGGCCTCGCCCGTCACGAGGGTGTCGCCCCGCTCCAGGGAGGGGTGCACGACGGCCGCCGACCAGTCGACGAGCGGACGCCCGGTGGTCTTCCCGCGCACGACGGTCAGCTCCGAGTCGTACGCCAGGGGCTTGCTCTTCCCCTTGTACGACACCGTCGCCGACACGGCGAACGGCACCCGGGCCCCGGCCGCCTTCTTCGGCGTGAGCTTCACCTTCGTCAGGTGCGCGTCCTCGCGGTAGCCCCGCAGCGCGGGCTCGGCCGCCTCGGCGTTGTTCGTGTACCGGGAGGCCTCGCCTGCCTCGCCGTCGGCCCACGCGGCGAGGAACTTCCGCGCCGTGTCCCGCACCTCGCCGCTCGTCGGCGGCCCCGACCTGACCTCGGCGGACTCGGAGCCCGGCGAACCGCCGCCCCCGCTCACGCCGCTCACGATGTTGTACGCGCCGTACCCCGCGCCCCCCACCATGACGGTGAAGACCCCGCCGACCAGCGCTGCCTTGACTCCTTTGCGCACGATGCGTTCCCCTCCCCAGGAGCCTCCCCGGACGGGCCGGGGAGGGTGTTCGCCCTGAACCTTAAGGGGGGAGGGGTGACGGGCGGGGCTGTCGTTATCCGACGGTGTCCTTGATGCCCATTACACCCATGTATCCAGCCACATCCGGGACCGCCACGAATCGATCGGAATCGCGGTGCCGGTGTGGATCGGCCAGAAGTAGACGAAGTTCCACAGGATGAGGAGCACGAGAACGCCCGAGCCCGCCGCGCCCACGAGACGGCGCCGTTCGCTCGACCCCGGCGGGCCGAGCAGCGCGCCGATCAGCATCGCCACCGCCAGACACAGGAACGGCACGAAGACGACCGCGTAGAAGTAGAAGATCGTCCGCTCCTGGTAGAAGAACCAGGGCAGATAGCCCGCCACCACGCCGCACAGGATCGCGCCCGCCCGCCAGTCGCGGCGGAACGCCCACCGCCACAGCACGTACAGCAGCGCGAACCCGGCCGCCCACCACAGCACCGGCGTGCCGAGCGCGAGGACCTCGCGGGCGCACTTCTCCGTGGTGTCCGAGGGGCAGCCGTCCTTGCCGGGCAGCGGCGACTCGTAGAAGTAGGAGACGGGGCGGCCGTCGACGATCCAGCTCCACGGGTTGGACTGGTAGGTGTGCGGCGAGGACAGGCCCACGTGGAACTCGTAGACCGCGTGCTCGTAGTGCCACAGGCTGCGCACCCAGTCCGGCAGCCACGTCCAGTCACCGCCCTTGCCCTCGGTCGCCGCCCAGTTGCGGTAGTAGCCGCCTGAGCCGTCGGCCGGCGAGAGGATCCAGCCGAGCCACGACAGGACGTACGTGCCGAGCGCCACCGGCACCGTCGACACGAACGCCGGGAGCACGTCCCGCCGCAGCACCGCCCGGTAGGGCCGGACCGCGCCGGCCACCCGGCGCGCGCCCACGTCCCAGAGGACCGTCATCAGGCAGAGGAAGACCATCACGTACAGGCCGTTCCACTTGGTGCCGAAGGCGAGCCCCAGGCAGAGCCCGGCCGCCCACCGCCACGGCCGCCACCCCAGGCGGGCCGTCCTCGCCACGTGCGCGTCGGGGCGGATGCGTCCTTCGTCGTCCCTCGGCAGCGCCGCCGCCAGCCGTGCCCGCGCCTTGTCCCGGTCGATCAGGAAGCAGCCGAAGGCGGCCAGCACGAAGAACATCAGGACCTGGTCGAGCAGCGCCGTCCTGCTCATCACGAAGTGCAGGCCGTCGACCGCGAGCAGCCCGCCCGCCAGACACCCCAGGAACGTCGAGCGGAACATCCGCCGCCCGATCCGGCACAGCATCAGCACCGACAGCGTGCCGAGCACCGCCGTCATGAACCGCCAGCCGAACGGATCGAAGCCGAACAGCCATTCGCCGACGCCGATCACGTACTTGCCGACCGGCGGATGCACCACGTACGCCGCGTCGTGCGGGATCGCGATGTCGCTGCCCTGCCGCAGGACGTCGTCGTTGATCTTCTCCGGCCAGTTGACCTCGAAGCCGCGGTGGATGAGCGCCCAGGAATCCTTCGCGTAATACGTCTCGTCGAATATCACGGCCTTGGGGCTGCCGAGATTCCAGAACCGGGTCAGCCCGGCGACCAGCGTGATCAGCAGCGGACCCACCCAGCCGGACCACCGCACCACCTGACCGGCGGCGGACTTCGACAGGCCGAGCGTCATCCACAGGCGGGGGCCGGGCTCCGTGTACGCGGGCACCAGGCGCGCCCCGACGTCCGCTCTGGGCCGATCCGCATGGCCGAATCGGCGCAGCCGCCGCTGCCAGGAGGGCTGCTGCTCCTCGGCCGCCTGGCCCTCGCGGGTGTCCGGGGAAGACGCGGTACTGGTCACCGCGCCATCGTAGGGAACCAGACTGTGCGAGTCCCGCCCCCAGCCCCTGCGAGGATGGAACCGTGACAGGAAGCGCTGAATCCACCGGAACCCTGGTGCTGGCAGGCACCCCCATCGGCGACGTCGCCGACGCCCCGCCGCGGCTCGCCGCCGAGCTGGCGAAGGCCGACGTCGTCGCCGCCGAGGACACCCGGCGCCTTCGCCGGCTCACCCAGGCGCTCGGCGTGCAGGTCGGCGGCCGTGTCGTGTCGTACTTCGAGGGCAACGAGTCGGCGCGCACGCCCGAGCTGGTCGAGGCGCTGGTGGGCGGCGCGCGGGTGTTGCTCGTCACGGACGCGGGGATGCCGTCCGTCTCCGACCCCGGCTACCGGCTCGTCGCCGCCGCCGTGGAGCGGGACGTGCGCGTGACCGCCGTGCCGGGCCCCTCCGCCGTGCTGACCGCGCTCGCTCTCTCGGGGCTGCCCGTGGACCGGTTCTGCTTCGAGGGCTTCCTGCCGCGCAAGGCGGGCGAGCGCCTCTCGCGGCTGCGGGACGTCGCCGAGGACCGGCGCACCCTCGTCTACTTCGAGGCCCCGCACCGCATCGACGACACCCTCGCCGCGATGGCCGAGGCGTTCGGCGAGGAGCGCAGGGCCGCGGTCTGCCGCGAGCTGACCAAGACGTACGAAGAGGTCAAGCGCGGTTCGCTGAAGGAACTCGCCGAATGGGCCGCCGACGGCGTACGCGGCGAGATCACCGTCGTCGTCGAGGGCGCCCCCGAGAAGAGCGCCGACGAACTGGGCCCCGACGAGCTGGTGCGCAGGGTGCGGGTGCGCGAGGAGGCGGGCGAGCGACGCAAGGAGGCCATCGCTGCGGTCGCCGCCGAGGCGGGGCTTCCCAAACGCGAGGTCTTCGATGCCGTCGTGGCGGCAAAGAATGCGGATCGGGGCGGCCCATCGGCAGGCAAAGGACTATCGTGAAAGGCAAAGCGCGGGCCCCGCACCAGGCCTCTTTCCTATGGAAAGGCCAAAACGGCTCCAACGCTCGACAGGTCTGATGCGCTCGCTCCGGGAAAGGCGTCCACTGGTTGAAGGGACGCACCCGTCCCCACGCTTCCGTTCCGGGGCAGCTCCCGGACTCCGGTAGCGCTTGTCCCTCGGGCAAGAGGAGCAGCTGGCATGAGTGAGATCGCAGACACCGGCCACCCCACCACGGCGATACATGTCGTTCACGAGTCGTACGCCTTTGCCTGCATGCGCTGCGGGCACGGCTGGGAGCAGTCCTACGAGATAGAGCACCACGTGGACGCCAAGGGCCACGAGTTCGTGACGTACCTGGCGGACGGGCAGCGCGTGCCGTCACCGCTGACCCGCCCCACGTGCCTGAACTGCGGTGGCAACGTCGTGCGGATCATGCGGGCCGGACAGGTGTCCTCGGTGCTCGACATGATGCGCCGACAGCATCAGGGCAGGCACGTGGCCGGTGGCGGCGACACCGCCGAAACCGCCGACACAGCTGACACGGCCGGCAGCGCCGACGGCGCCGGCAAGGACCATCACTGGCACCTCTCCGACCTCCTGCACCCCTTCCAGCACCGCAAGGCGCACTGACGTCACCGAGGGCCGCCGGGGGTCGCCCCCCGCGGGCCCGCCCGTCCTTCGAGGGCCCGCGCCTTCCCGGGGCCGCGCCTTCGTAGGATCGAGGCATGCCTTCGAAGAACGCCGACGTCCCGCCGCCCCCGCCCGAGCCTCTGCGGGTCGCGGTCGCCGACTCCCACACCCACCTCGACATGCAGTCGGGCACCGTGGAGGAAGGCCTCGCCAAGGCCGCGGCCGTGGGCGTCACCACCGTCGTGCAGGTCGGCTGCGACGTACGCGGGTCCCGGTGGGCGGCCGAGACCGCCGCCGCGCACGACGGCGTGCACGCCGCCGTCGCCCTCCACCCCAACGAAGCGCCCCGCATCGTCCTCGGCGACCCCGACGGATGGTCCCGGCAGGGCGCGCGCGAGCCGGGCGGCGACGCCGCTCTGGACGAGGCGCTCGCCGAGATCGACCGGCTCGCCGCGCTCCCGCACGTACGTGGCGTCGGCGAGACCGGCCTCGACCGCTTCCGCACCGGTCCCGAGGGCATGGCCGCCCAGGAGCGGTCCTTCCGCGCCCACATCGAGATCGCCAAGCGGCACGGCAAGGCCCTCGTCATCCACGATCGCGAGGCCCACGACGACGTGCTGCGCGTCCTGAAGGAAGAGGGCGCGCCCGAACGCACCGTCTTCCACTGCTACTCCGGCGACGCGGCGATGGCCCAAATCTGCGCCGAACACGGCTACTTCATGTCCTTCGCGGGCAACGTGACGTTCAAGAACGCGCAGCACCTGCGGGACGCGCTGGCCGTCGCCCCGCTCGAACTCGTCCTCGTGGAGACCGACGCGCCCTTCCTCACGCCCGCGCCCTACCGCGGACGGCCTAACGCCCCGTATCTCATTCCGGTCACGCTGCGCGCCATGGCCGAAATCCGCGGCATCGACGAGGACGCCATGGCCACGGCCGTCTCCGCGAACACCGCTCGCGCGTTTGCTTACTGACCGATAACGCCGTCGGAGCCCTCCGACGCCCTCTCGGGAGCAGCTCGGGTCAATGCGGCGACACAGCGTAGCCGCGCTGCTTTGGAGAGTGACGAACGCTCCGCTAGGTTCTGTGCGCCCGGTACGGACCCCTGGAGCGTCGTCGTGAGCAATTCTCAGTACGAGACGTATGAGACGTACGAGACGTATGTGCTGCCGTACGAGCCGCCTTACGAGCCGTCCTACGAGACGTACGAGCCGTCGTACGTGGTGTCGTACTCCTCGTACCCGGAGGGGGATCCGGATCCGGGGCAGGGGCCGGGGGGCGAGGCGGAGACGGTGTGCGAGCCGTCGTACGAGGTCGGCGCGGCCTGTGACCCCTTTCCCCGGCAGGCGTCCGGGCCCTCCGACCCCGGGCGGGCCGGGGCCCGGCGTGCCGCGCGCCGCAAGAAGGCGAACCGTGCCTCCGCCGCTCCCGAGCGGCCGGACGCGATGCGCAGGCTGCTGCCGCAGGCCCTCGTCGTCGCCTTCCTCGCGGGCGGCACGTCCGCCTTCGTCGCCAACGACAAGGCCGTCGAGCTCATCGTCGACGGCAAGCCGCGCACCCTGCACACCTTCGCGGACGACGTCGGCGAGCTCCTCGCCGACGAGGGCGTGGACGTCGGCACCCACGACATCGTCGCGCCCGCGTCCGCCACCACCCTCGCCAGCGGCGACGAGATCGCCGTCCGCTACGGGCGGCCCGTCCACCTCACCCTCGACGGGCAGCGGCGCAAGGTGTGGACCACGGCGCGCACGGTGGACGGCGCGCTGCGCCAGCTCGGTGTCCGCGCGGAGGGCGCGCACCTGTCGGCCTCGCGCAGCCGCCGCATCGACCGGGACGGGCTCGACCTGGACGTCCGTACGGAACGCACCGTCACGATCATGGCCGACGGGCGGGAGCGGACCATCCGCACGAACGCGGCGACCGTGCGGGAGGCCGTCGCCGAGTCCGGGGTGACCCTGCGCGGGCAGGACACCACGTCCGTCGCGCCCGGCAGCTTTCCGCGCGACGGGCAGACCGTCACCGTCATGCGGATCACCGGTACCAAGGAGGTGCGGGAGGAGGCGATCCCGTTCGACGTGGAGAAGCGGGACGATCCGTCGCTGTTCCGCGGCACGGAGGTCGTGGCGCAGGCCGGGCGGCAGGGCGTGCGGCGGGTCGCGTACTCGGTGCGGACCGTCAACGGGGTGAAGCAGAAGCCGCGCAGGGTCAGGTCCGAGGTGGTGCGGGAGCCGCAGCGGCGGATCGTGAAGGTCGGCACGAAGCAGATGCCGTCGTCGGTGGCCGGGGCGGACGATCTCAACTGGGGCTCGCTCGCGCACTGCGAGTCCGGGGGGCGGCCCGGGGCGGTGGACGCGTCCGGCACGTACGGGGGGCTGTACCAGTTCGATACGCGGACGTGGCAGGGGCTGGGGGGCTCGGGGCGCCCGCAGGACGCCTCCGCCACGGAACAGACGTTCCGCGCGAAGAAGCTGTACGTGCAGCGGGGCGCGAGCCCATGGCCCCACTGCGGCAGCCGCCTGTAGCGGCTCGCGGTCCCCGCGCCCCGGGTCCGTCTCGCGGGGCGGGGTCGCGTGCGGCTGCCGGTCATCCGTGGCGGACAAGCCCCGCAGGGGCGAGTGCCTCAGGGGCGCGGGGAACCGCGCGACCCGTCACGACGCACCCGCACCCGCCCACGCGGGGAGGAACCCACCCACCCGGGACGGTTCGAGGCCCAGGGTCCCGTCCCCGTAATCTGGTGCGGTGAGCACTGAGCACGGCGCCCTCCTCGGCCCCGCCGACATCCGCGAACTGGCCGCTGCCCTGGGCGTACGCCCCACCAAGCAGCGCGGCCAGAACTTCGTCATCGACGCCAACACCGTGCGGCGCATCGTCCGCACCGCGGAGGTCCGCCCGGACGACGTCGTCGTCGAGGTCGGCCCGGGGCTCGGGTCCCTGACCCTGGCCCTGCTGGAGAGCGCCGACCGGGTCACCGCCGTCGAGATCGACGACACGCTCGCCGCGGCCCTGCCCGCCACCGTGGAGGCCCGCCTTCCGCGGAAGGCCGGCTCCTTCGCGCTGGTGCACAGCGACGCCATGCTCGTACGGGAGCTGCCGGGCCCCGCCCCGACCGCGCTGGTCGCGAACCTCCCGTACAACGTGGCCGTCCCCGTGCTGCTGCACATGCTCGACACCTTCCCGACCATCGAGCGCACGCTCGTGATGGTGCAGGCGGAGGTCGCCGACCGGCTCGCCGCGGGGCCGGGGTCGCGGGTGTACGGGGTGCCGTCCGTGAAGGCCGCCTGGTACGCGGACGTGAAGCGCGCCGGGTCCATCGGACGCAACGTCTTCTGGCCCGCACCCAACGTCGACTCGGGGCTGGTCTCGCTGGTGCGCCGTGCCGAGCCGGTGAAGACCACCGCGACCAAGCGCGAGGTGTTCGCCGTCGTCGACGCGGCCTTCGCGCAGCGCAGGAAGACCCTGCGGGCCGCCCTGTCCGGGTGGGCGGGGTCCGCGGCGGCGGCCGAGGCCGCGCTCGTCGCCGCCGGGGTCTCGCCCCAGGCGCGCGGCGAGGCCCTGACCGTGGAGGAGTTCGCGCGGATCGCCGAGCACAAGGAGGCCGGCGCGTGAGCGTGACGGTGCGGGTTCCCGCGAAGGTCAACGTGCAGCTCGCGGTGGGCGCGGCCCGCGCCGACGGCTTCCACGACCTCGCCAACGTCTTTCTCGCCGTCGGTCTCCACGACGAGGTGACCGTGGCTCCCGCGCAGCAGCTGCGGGTGACGTGTGAGGGGGCCGGTGCCGGTCAGGTTCCGCTGGACCGTACGAACTTGGCCGCCCGTGCCGTCGAGATGCTCGCCGCGCGGTACGGCCGCGCGCCCGACGTGCACATCCACATCGCCAAGGACATTCCCGTCGCCGGTGGCATGGCCGGTGGCAGCGCGGACGGTGCGGGTGCCCTCGTGGCGTGCGACGCGCTGTGGGGAACCGGGGCGTCCCGGAGTGAACTGCTGGAGATCTGCGCCGAGTTGGGCAGCGATGTGCCGTTCAGCCTCGTCGGTGGTGCCGCGCTCGGGACCGGGCGGGGGGAGAAGCTGGAGCCCCTGGCGGTCGGGGGGGAATTTCACTGGGTGTTCGCCGTCGCCGACGGGGGGCTCTCCACGCCGGCCGTGTATCGCGAGTTCGACCGGCTGACGCCCGCCGCTCCCGTGCCCGAGCCCTCGCCCGCTCTCCTCGACGCGCTGCGCACCGGCGACGCGGACGCCCTGGCCCGCGCCGTCTCGAACGACCTGCAGCCCGCCGCCCTCTCCCTCTTTCCCGCGCTCCACGAGACCCTCGCGGCCGGCAGGGCGGCCGGCGCGCTCGCCGCGCTGGTCTCCGGCTCGGGGCCGACCACCGCGTTCCTCGCGCGTGACGCCGCGTCCGCCGGGCGCGTCGCCGACGCCCTGCTCGCCTCCGGGACCTGCCGCGCCGCCCGCGTCGCCGCGTCGCCCGCGCCGGGCGCCCGGATCGTCTGAGTACTCAGGTACGTATCTGAGTACGGGGACGGTGAT
The DNA here is from genome assembly GCF_055593965.1 of Streptomyces sp. NPDC040622. Taxonomy (NCBI): domain Bacteria; kingdom Bacillati; phylum Actinomycetota; class Actinomycetes; order Kitasatosporales; family Streptomycetaceae; genus Streptomyces; species Streptomyces sp. NPDC040622. The sequence goes on from NZ_JBVIXD010000006.1 coordinate 457,349, forward strand.
GCGGGGGTGCCATCGCGCGCGACCGTACGTTCATGGGATCAAGCGTTCGTGAACTGGCCGCGCGCACGCCCGCCGGGCGTGACCGGTACATCGACCTGCTGCGGGTCGCCTCGCTCGGCACGGTCGTCCTCGGCCACTGGCTGATGGCGGCCGTGACCGTCGGCGCCGACGGTCACGCCGAGGCCGGCAACCTCCTCGCCGTCGTGCCGGATCTGCAGGTCCTCACGTGGGTGCTGCAGATCATGCCGGTCTTCTTCTTCGTCGGCGGGTTCTCGCACGCGCTGTCCTACCGCTCGTCGAGCCGTCGCGCCGAGGGGCGTCCGGTCTACTCGGTCTTCCTGCGGGCCCGGCTCCAGCGGCTGCTGCGGCCCACCATGGTGTTCATCGGGGTGTGGGGAGCGGGCGCGCTCGTCCTCCAGCTCGGCGGGCTCGGCGGCGGGCCGCTCGATGTCGCGCTGCGGCTCGTCGCCCAGCCGCTCTGGTTCATCGGCGTCTACCTGGCGATGGTCGCCTGCACCCCGCCGCTGCTGCGGCTGCACGAACGGTGGGGCTGGGGCGCGTTCGGCGCGCTCGTGGCGGCGGCGGGCGCGGTGGACCTGGCGCGCTTCGCGTACGGCGTGCCGTACCTGGAGTTCCTGAACTTCGCCTTCGTCTGGCTCGCCGTGCACCAGCTGGGTTTCCTCGGCGCGGACGGCAGGCTGCGCAGGCCGCACGTGCTGGCCGGGGCGGGGCTGACGGGCGCCGTCCTGCTCGTGGCGCTCGGGCCGTATCCGCTCTCCATGGTCGGCATGCCCGGCGAGCGCGTCTCGAACATGGCACCGCCCACCTTCGCCCTCCTGTGCCACGGCATGTGGCTGGTCGGCGCCGTCGAGCTGCTGCGCGGCCCGGCGACGCGGTGGCTGGAGAGGCCGCGCGTGTGGCGCGGGGTGGTGGCGGCGAACGGCATCTCCATGACGGCGTTCCTCTGGCACCTGACGGCGATGCTCGGGGTGTACGGGGTGCTCATCGGCCTCGGTGTTCCGCTGCCCGCGCCCGCCTCGGGGGCCTGGTGGGCGCAGGTGCCCGTACGGATGGTGGCGGCCGCGGCCCTGACGGCCGTGCTCGTCGGCGTCTTCCGGCGCTTCGAGCGGCCCGGCCCGCCGCGGGCGGCGGGCACCCCCGGCGCGGCCTCCGGGCCCGCCGCCGCGGTCGGGGTCGTGCTCTGCCTGTTCGGGGTGCTCGGGCTTTCGACGGTCGGCTTCGGCGGGCTCCTCCAAGGGCGTACCGCGCTGCTCGTCGCCGTCCACGTGACGGCGCCGGCGGCGGTCGCGACGGCCCTCGCGGGGTGGCTGCTCGTGGAGCGGGCGGGGCGCTCGCGGGGGTAGGCGGTGCCGGGCCGGGCCGGCCCGCCCCGAGCGGCCGGAAGGAGACGGCGCGCGGGCGACTACGCTGGAGGATCGATCGATCCCCCTTGTCAGGAGAGAAATGGCCGTCAATCTGGTCAATGTCGAGGCAGTCAGCAAGGTGTACGGCACCCGTGCCCTGCTCGACGGCGTCTCCCTCGGCGTGTCCGAGGGGGACAGGATCGGCGTCGTGGGGCGCAACGGCGACGGGAAGACCACCCTGATCCGGATGCTCGCCAAGCTGGAGGACGCGGACACCGGACGCGTCACGCACAACGGCGGGCTGCGGCTCGGCGTGCTCACCCAGCACGACTCACTCGACTCGGCCGCCACCGTCCGCCACGAGGTCATCGGCGATCTCGCCGACCACGAGTGGGCGGGCAGCGCCAAGATCAGGGACGTGCTGACCGGGCTGTTCGGCGGGCTCGACATGCCGGGGTTCCCGCAGGGCCTCGACACCGTCATCGGGCCGCTGTCCGGCGGCGAGCGGCGCCGCATCGCGCTGGCCAAACTGCTCATCGCCGAGCAGGACCTGATCGTCCTCGACGAGCCGACCAACCACCTCGACGTGGAAGGCATCTCCTGGCTGGCCGAGCACCTGCGCACGCGCCGCTCGGCGCTCGTCTGCGTGACGCACGACCGCTGGTTCCTCGACCAGGTGTGCACCCGCATGTGGGACGTGCAGCGCGGGTCCGTCTTCGAGTACGAGGGCGGGTACTCCGACTACGTCTTCGCGCGCGCCGAGCGCGAGCGCATCGCCGCCACCGAGGAGACCAAGCGGCAGAACCTGATGCGCAAGGAGCTGGCCTGGCTGCGCCGCGGCGCCCCGGCCCGCACCAGCAAGCCGAAGTTCCGCATCGAGGCCGCCAACGAACTGATCGCCGACGTGCCGCCGCCGCGCGACACCAGCGAGCTGATGAAGTTCGCGACGACCCGGCTCGGCAAGACCGTCTTCGACCTGGAGGACGTGTCCGTCCAGGCCGGGCCCAAGCGGCTCCTGGAGCACCTGACCTGGCAGCTCGGCCCCGGCGACCGCATCGGCCTGGTCGGGGTGAACGGCGCGGGCAAGACCTCGCTGCTGCGCGCCATGGCCGACGCCGCGCGCAGTGAGGGCGACGTGCAGCCCGCGGGCGGCAAGATCGTGGTCGGCAGGACCGTGAAGCTCGCCTACCTCTCGCAGGAGGTCGCCGAGCTGAAGCCGACGCTGCGGGTCCTGGAGGCCGTGCAGCAGGTGCGCGAGCGCGTCGATCTCGGCAAGGGCCGGGAGATGACCGCGGGGCAGCTCTGCGAGACGTTCGGGTTCAGCAAGGAGAAGCAGTGGACGCCGGTCGGCGACCTCTCCGGCGGTGAGCGGCGCAGGCTGCAGCTGCTTCGGCTCCTGATGGACGAGCCGAACGTCCTCTTCCTCGACGAGCCGACCAACGACCTCGACATCGAGACGCTCACCCAGCTGGAGGACGTGCTCGACGGGTGGCCCGGCTCCATGGTCGTGATCTCCCACGACCGGTTCTTCGTCGAGCGCACGACGGACAAGGTGTTCGCGCTTCTGGGCGACGCCACGATGCGGATGCTGCCGCGCGGCATCGACGAGTACCTGGAGCGCAGGCGGCGGATGGCCGAGACCGCGGGCGGCCCGGCCCCCGCGCAGTCCGCGCCCGTGCGGGCCGACGCGGGCAGGACCGTCTCCGCCGCGGACGCCCGTGCCGCCAAGAAGGAGCTCCAGAAGATCGAGCGGCAGCTGGACAAGGTCTCCGAGAAGGAGACCAAGCTCCACACCCAAATCGCCGACAACGCCACGGACTTCGAAAAGGTGGCGAAACTGGACGCCGAGCTCCGCGAACTGATCGGGCAGCGCGAGGAGTTGGAGATGCGCTGGCTGGAGCTCGCGGAAGACGCGTAGAGCTCACGTAGAGCTCTCGTGGAACTCGCGTAACGGGCGCATCACGGGCCGGTCCTCCCTTGGGAACAGGGGATGGACCGGCCCCGTGTGGTACGGGGCCAGGGTGATAGAAAGGCTGACCTGAAAGCACCCATTGGCGTGCCGAAAATCAGTGAAGGGGGAAGCGCTGATGACTCAGCCGCCCAACCAGCCGCCGTCCGGCGGCTTCGGAGCTCCGCAGGATCCACGGCAGGGAGGCGCGCAGCAGCCACCCGGCCCGCCGCAGCAGCCACCGCCGCCCGCGGCACCCCAGCCGGGTCAGCCCCAGCCGGGGTACGGCTATCCGCAGGCCCCGCCGCCCGTGCCGGGCCCGTACGGACAGCCCACGCAGCCCGCCCAGCCCTACGGACAGCCCCAGCAGCCGGGCCCGTACGGACAGCCGCAGCAGGCAGGGCCCTACGGAACCCAGCCCCAGCAGCCGGGTCCCTACAGTCAGCCGACGCAGAGCGGACCCTACGGAAACCAGCCGCAGTACGGCTATCCGCAGCCGCCCACGCAGCCGCAGTTCCCCGCGGGGCCCGGCACCCCGCCCGGCGGTGACGGCAAGCGCAAGAAGCTCATCGTGATCGTCGCCGCCGCGGTGGCCGCGCTGCTCGTCGCGGGCGGTGTCACCTATGCCGTCGTCGGCGGCGGTGACGACGAGAAGAAGAAGCCCGAGGCGAAGAACAAGGACCCCAAGCCGTCCGCCTCCGCCCCGGCCAACCCGGGCACGGGCGCCGGTGACGGCTACGACGGCGAGGAAGACCTCAACGCGGGCCGCCAGGCCGGTGAGTCGAAGGTCCTCTGGTACAAGGAGGCCCCCAAGGTCCCCGGCTCCGGCGGCGACGCCCCGGGCATGTGGATCAAGGACGGCATCGCGGTCAAGGCCGCGTACAAGCAGCTCCTCGCGTACCACGTGGACAGCGGCAAGACCGCCTGGAAGCCCATCGAGTTCCCGCAGAAGATCTGCGCGGCGACCCGGACGGCCACCGACGACGGCAAGATCGTCGTCGCGTTCAAGCAGGGCACCAAGAGCGACGCCAAGTGCAACCAGCTCCAGGTCGTCGACCTGAAGACGGGCGCCAAGGGCTGGGGCAAGCCGGTCAAGTCGGAGGGCCTCTTCGACTTCGCCATGCAGAGCAACCTGGTCCTCGTCGGTGACGTGCTGATGGTCGGCCGCGACCAGTCCGGCACGGCGCTGCGCATGAGCGACGGCAAGAAGCTCTACGTCGCGGACAAGAAGGACGAGGGCACCTGCTTCCCCAACGGGTTCGCCGGCGGCAAGCAGCTGCTCATGGCGCTGTCCTGCGGCGCGAGCACGCCCAAGGAGCACGACGAGCTGCAGCAGCTCGACCCCGAGACCGGCCGCGCCCTGTGGACCAAGAAGTTCCCCAAGGGCTGGCGGGTCAGCAAGATCTACTCGGTGAGCCCCACGGTCGTGTACCTCACCAATGGGGACAAGAAGCAGTGGAACGTCTCGGTGCTCGAGGAGAACAGCGACAAGACCCGCTCCGAGGTCACCAGCAAGGACGGCTTCGCCCCGGAGTGCGGCACGTCGGTCCTCGACCGTGAGCTGGACGGCTGCCTGGGCGCGACGGCCGACGACAAGAACCTCTACCTGCCGACGGACGAGAAGAGCGGCGCCAACAGCATCGTCGCGTTCAGCCTCGCCACCGGCAAGGAGGTCTGGCGGGCCAAGTCGCCGACGGACGAGTCGATGCTCCCGCTGAAGGTGGAGGACGGCTCGCTCGTCGCGTACGTCAATCCCTCCTACGACTCCGGCGGCCGCGTCGTCTCCATCGGGACGTCCGGTTCGCACCGGCCCAAGACCCTTCTGCAGAACCCGAAGGGCACGTCAAAGATCGAGAGCGGTTTCTACTCGAAGGACGTCGACTACGTGGACGGGCGCTTCTACATCTCGACCACCAACATCATGAGCACGTCCGGCCAGGCGAAGCTGATGCTCGCCTACGGCAAGTGACCCGCGCTCCCCGCCCAGTCATCAGCTCGACCGCTCTCGTCCCCAAGGAATTGACTTCGCCATGACCCAGCCGCCCCAGCCACCCCAGCAGCCGCCGAACGAGCCCCCGCAGGGCGGCTTCGGCGCCCCGCAGGACCCGCCGCCCGGCGGCTTCGGCAAGGCCCCGGACCCGTCGTACGGCTACCCGCAGGCGCCCCCGCCCGCGCAGCCCCCGCAGGCTCCGCCGCCCGCACCCCCGGGCCCGCCGCAGACCCCGCCGCCCGCGGCCCCGCCGGCGCCCCCCGCGGGCCAGCCGCAGTACGGGTACCCGCAGGCACCTCCGGCACCGCAGCCCCCGCAGAGCTACGGGTACCCGACCCAGCCCGCGCAGCCGCAGTACCAGCAGGGCTATCAGCAGCCCTACCAGCAGCAGTACCAGCAGGGCTATCAGCAGCCCCCCACCATGCCGACGCAGCCGCAGCCCGCGGCCCCCGGCGGCGGTGGCGGCAAGAAGATCAGCAGCCAGATGACGATCATCATCGCGGCGGTCGTCGCGATCGCCCTGATCGTCGGCGGCGGTGTCTTCTACGCGATGTCGAAGGACGACGACTCCAAGACGACGGCCCAGGGCTCCGGCGAGAAGAACGGCAAGGGCGGGCAGGGCGGCGAGAAGGGCGGCGGCCTCCCCGAGCAGGGCTCGGCCAAGGAGAAGGCCCCGGCAAGCACCTCGGCCAAGGTCCTCATGCAGCTGCCCCAGCCCGAGGTCCCCAAGGACCAGATCTGGAACGCCACGGGCTCGGCCCTGACCGACGACGTCTACGCCAAGTCGGGCGTCAACGAGGTCAACGGCTACGACCCGGACACCGGCAAGAAGAAGTGGACGGTCCCGCTCTCCGGCATGACCTGCGCCATGTCGCGCGAGGTCACCAAGGACGGCATCGTCGCGGTCGTCACCGAGGAGGCCAAGCGGAACAAGAAGGGTGACTACCAGCAGTGCACCAACGTCTCCGCGATTGACCTCACGTCCGGCAAGAAGCTCTGGACCGAGAGCACCGAGGCCAACGGCGTGAAGGCGACGTTCAAGGAAGTCACCATCTCCGGCGACACGATCGCCGCGGGCGCGGGCACCTCCAGCGGCGGCGCCGCCTGGGACGTCAAGGGCAACTCCCTGTGGAAGCCCAAGGTCGGCAAGTGCGAGGACGTCGGCTACGCGGGTGGCGACCAGCTCGTCGCGGTCCGCAAATGCGGCACGTACGGCGACTACAAGCTGAAGGTCCAGCTCCTGAACCCCAAGACCGGGGACGACGAGTGGACGTACCCGCTCGCCGACGGCATCGACAACGCCAAGATCATCTCGACGAACCCGGTCGTCTTCGGCCAGGACACCACCGAGATCACCGCCTCCGGCGTCACCGACGTCTTCTCGCTCGGCAGCAACGGCAAGCTGCGCACGAAGATCTCGCTGGAGGACGGGAAGTACGACCACGACTGCGGCGTCAACATGGTCAACGACTGCCGGGCGATCACGGTCGGCAACGACCGCCTGTACGTCCCGACGCGCCAGCACGACGGCACCGGCGAGAGCTACAACCGCACCAACGAGATCGTGTCGTTCTCGCTGGCCACGGGCAAGCCGACCAGTGACCGCGCGGTCGCCGGCGACAACGGCGAGATCTTCCCGGTCCGGATGGACGGCGGCAACGTCATCGCGTACAAGGCGCACAGCTACCAGAAGGGCGCCCAGATCGTCTCGCTCGACGGCAAGACGATGAAGGAGACCAAGCTCCTGGAGACCCCGGGCTCCGAGGCGGTCACCGACGCGATCAGCGGCATGGTCCCGAAGTCCAACGAACTCCTCTACGGCAACGGGCACTTGTTCCTCGGTAAGAAGCTCCTGAGCAAGCCCTTCTCGAAGGACGACAAGGAGTACGTGGCGATCGGCTTCGTGGCGAAGTAGCCGCGGACAGCCACCGGTCCGGCCTACGGCGGCCGTCCCTCTCGCACGGCGAGAGGGACGGCCGCCGTCGTTCGTCTACCACCCGGTTCCGCCCAACGCCCCTGAATGGCCAGGATTTCGGCATTCCGGGCCGCTTCTGGCCGGTAGGGGAGCGCAACGTCGAACAAGCGTGTAGCTTCCGGGGGATGGAGGGTCGGGGGGCCCGCGGTCCATGGGGAGCAGGCGTGCACGGCGACCGATGGAATCAGTGGATCAGTGGGGGAAGTGGGGGGTTGCTATGGGTGTGCGGCTCATGGTGGTCGACGATCATCGGCTGCTCGCCGAGGCCCTCGCCTCGGCCTTGAAGTTGCGCGGGCACCGGGTGCTCGCCGCCGCTGCGCCGGCCGCGGGCGCCGCGGAACTGGTCATCAGCAGGGCTCCGGAGGTCTGCCTCCTGGGCACGGCCACCCCGGCCGAGCCGGGCATGTTCGACCCGGTCGTGAAGATCAAGCGGGAGCGCCCGCAGGTGGCCGTCGTGGTGCTCGGCCCCGTGCCGAGCCCGCGCGGGATCGCCGCGGCCTTCGCCTCCGGCGCCTCCGGGTACGTGCGCCACGACGAGCGCATCGAAGGAGTGGAGCGCGCCATCATGAAGGCGCGCGCCGGGGAGGCCGCCGTCGCGCCCCAGTTGCTCCAGGGCGCCTTCAGTGAACTGCTCAACCCGGCCGCGCAGCCCGACGACGAGGGCCAGCGGCTGCTGCAGATGCTGACGCCCCGCGAGGTCGAGGTCCTGGTGCGGGTCGCGGACGGCGAGGACACCCGGCTGATCGCCGCCGGGATGGGGATAGCCCCGAGCACCGCGCGCACGCACGTGCAGCGGGTCCTGATGAAGCTGGGCGTCGGCTCGCGGCTGGAGGCCGCCGCGCTCGCCGCGCGCACGGGCCTGCTGGAGCGCGCCGAGCGGCCCGCTTCGGCCTACGCGAACAACGGCAGCCTGCCCCAAGGGACACAGACGGAACCGGGGCCCGAGCCACCGCGGTGACTCGGGCCCCGGGCCGGACGGGGAGGGCGAGAGGTCACTCGTCCTCGGGCGCCGGCGGCGCGGGCGCCACCATCGGGCGCAGCCACAGCCACACCAGGAAGAAGAGCCCGAGGGCGAGCATGGCGAGGCCCGTCCACAGGTTGATGTTGATGTCCTCGGCCTTCTTCAGGTCGGCGTCGGACGCGGTGATGCCGGCGATCGTCACGATGACGCCGTAGACGACGAACAGGCCGCCGATGATCCGCCTGATGTCGAAGAGGCGGGCCGCCGTCGCGGACTTGGCCTCCAGGTCGGAGACTTCCTTGTGCAGGTCAGACATGGTCTTCGGTCCTCCGATCGGGGCTAGAACGAGTACGGGACGTAGCAGATGGCGGCGAGGACGACGGCGCCCCAGCCGAGCAGGGCCGGCTTGCGGTACCAGGCGTCGTCACCCGCCTCGACACCGTCGTCCTCCAGGCCCGGCGAGACCGTCCCGTAGACCAGACCGGCCAGTTCGGCCTCCGGCTTGGGCGCGGTGAACAGGGTGACGGCCACCATCACGACGGCTCCGGCGGCGAATCCGACCATGGCCGAGACGAAGTTGGCGCCCTGGTCGGAGGGGATGTCGATGATGCCCTGCTTGTAGATCCAGAAGTAGTTGACCATCGCGGCGGTGGTGCCCGCGAGCAGACCCCAGACGCCGGACTTCATCGACGCGCGCTTCCAGAACATGCCGATGATGAACACGACGAACATCGGGACGTTGAAGAAGGAGAACAGCGTCTGCAGGTAGCTCATGATGTTCGAGAACGACGAGGCGATGAACGCCGTGCCGATCGAGGCGAGCACACCGATAGCGGTAATGAGCCGGCCGAACTTCAAGTAGTAGGCGTCCTCGCGGCCCTTGGTCACGTACTTGGCCCAGATGTCGTACGTGAACACGGTGTTGAAGGAGGACACGTTCGCCGCCATGCCCGCCATGAACGCGGCGAGCAGACCGGTGACCGCGATGCCGAGCACGCCGTTGGGCAGCAACTCCTGCATCAGGTACGGGATCGCGTCGTTGTACGTCAGGTCGGACCCGGCGGTGCCGATCTTCGGCACGAGGACGGCGGCGACCAGGCCGGGGATCATCACCGCGAAGACGATGAAGATCTTCGGGAAGGCGGCGATCAGCGGGGTGCGCTGGGCGGCGCTCAGGTTCTTCGCGGAGAGCGCGCGCTGCACCTCGGCGAAGTTGGTCGTCCAGTAGCCGAAGGAGAGCACGAAGCCGAGGCCCAGGATGATCGTCAGCCAGTTCGCGCCGAGCGGGTTGGCGTCACCGATGCCGGTGCCGCCCCAGGCGGTCATGAAGTTCTCGCCGTGCTGCTTCTCGATCGAGCCGGACAGGCCGTCCCAGCCGCCGACCTTCTTCAGGCCGATGACGCAGATCGGGATGAGCGCGGCGAGGATCACGAAGAACTGCAGCACCTCGTTGTAGATCGCCGAGGAGAGGCCGCCGATGGTGATGTACGCGAGCACGAACAGGCCGGCGACCACGATCGCCACCCACTGCGGCCAGCCGAGCAGTGCCTCGACGACGATCGACAGGGCGTAGAGGTTCACGCCCGCGATGAGTATCGCCGCGAAGGCGAAGAGCGCCGAGCTGAGCAGGTGCGCCGACTTGTCGAAGCGCTGCAGCAGGAACTCGGGGACGGAGCGCACCTTGCTGCGGTAGTAGAACGGCATCATGACCAGGCCGAGGAAGACCATGGCCGGGATGGCGCCGATCCAGTACCAGTGCACGACCGCGACGCCGTACTGCGCGCCGGTGGCGGCCATGCCGAGGATCTCGGTGGCGCCCAGGTTCGCGGCGACGAAGGCGAGACCGGTGACCCAGGCGGGCAGCGAACGGCCCGAGAGGAAGAAGTCGAGGCTGGTCTTCACCGAGCGCCGGGCGGCGAAGCCGATGCCGAGGACCACGGCGAAGTAGATCGCCAGGATCGCGTAGTCGAGGCCGTTGGTGGGCAGCCGAAGCCCCTCGGCCAGGGTTTGTGTGGGGGACTGCATGTGAACTCGCTTCGTTGCGCGAACGGATCTGACCGGAACTTACGCCCCTCGCTTCAATAACTGAAGACTTCTGTTGGTGTTCTTTGTTTGATTGTGATCGAGCCCCAGGTGGCCCGTGAGGACACGGCGGAGGCCCTGACGGCTCGTGACCATTGACTGGGCTGTTTGCTTGTGGTTTTTTATGTTCAGTTATGTTGTGTAGGTGCGTGAGGAGCCCCGGACGTGAAGAAGACCTCGACCCGTCTCGCCGACGGTCGTGAGCTCATCTACTACGACGTACGCGACGACGCCCTGCGCGAGGCCGTCGACCGGCGCCCGCTCGGCCCCGTCTCCACCACGTCCGAGATCCGCAGGGATCCCCTCCTCGGCGACTCGGTGGCCATCGCCTCGCACCGCCAGGGCCGCACCTACCACCCCCCGGCCGACGAGTGCCCCCTGTGCCCCTCCGACGGGCACCGGCTCAGCGAGATCCCCGACTCCGCGTACGACGTCGTGGTCTTCGAGAACCGCTTCCCCTCGCTCGCCGGCGACGCGGGCCGCTGCGAGGTCGTCTGCTTCACCTCCGACCACGCCGCGTCCTTCGCCGACCTCACTCCCGACCAGGCCGGACTCGTCCTGGAGGCCTGGACCGACCGCACCGCCGAGCTCTCCCACCTGCCCTCCGTGGAGCAGGTGTTCTGCTTCGAGAACCGCGGCGCCGAGATCGGCGTGACCCTCGGCCATCCGCACGGCCAGATCTACGCGTACCCCTTCGTCACCCCGCGCACGGAGCTGATGCTCCGCTCGCTGGCCGCCTTCAAGGAGAGCTCCGGCGGCGGCAACCTCTTCGACGACGTCGTCGCCAAGGAGAGCGCGGGGGAGCGGGTCGTGCTGGCGGGCGAGCACTGGGTGGCCTTCGTGCCCCATGCCGCGCACTGGCCCTACGAGGTGCACCTGTACCCCAAGCGCCGGGTGCCCGACCTGCTCGGGCTCGACGAGGCCGCGCGCGCGGAGTTCCCGGAGATCTACCTGGAACTCCTGAGGCGCTTCGACCGGATCTTCGGCCCCGGCCCGCGCGAGGGCGGCACCGAGCCGCCCACCCCGTACATCGCGGCCTGGCACCAGGCGCCGTTCACCGCGCTCGACGGACACGACGGCATCAACCGGGACGATTTCGCCCTGCACCTCGAACTTTTCACGATCCGCCGCACTTCGGGCAAGCTGAAGTTCCTCGCGGGTTCCGAATCCGGCATGAGTGTGTTCATCAACGACGTGCCGCCGGAGACCGCGGCCCAGCGACTGCGAGAGGTAGCGAGTTCATGAGCGGTAAGTACCTGGTCACCGGTGGCGCGGGCTACGTCGGAAGTGTGGTGGCCCAGCATCTGATCGAGGCCGGGCACGAGGTGACCGTCCTCGACAACCTCTCGACGGGCTTTCGCGAGGGCGTCCCCGCGGGCGCCACGTTCGTCGAGGGCGACATCCGCGATGCCGCCAAGTGGCTGGACTCCTCCTACGACGCCGTGTTGCACTTCGCCGCCTTCTCCCAGGTCGGCGAGTCCGTCGTGAAGCCCGAGAAGTACTGGGACAACAACGTCGGCGGCACCATGGCGCTGCTGGCCGCCATGCGCGACGCGGACGTGCGCAGGCTCGTGTTCTCCTCGACGGCCGCCACCTACGGCGAGCCCGTCAACACCCCCATCACGGAGACCGACCCGACCGCGCCCACCTCCCCCTACGGCGCCTCCAAGCTCGCCGTCGACCACATGATCACCGGCGAGGCCGCCGCACACGGCCTGGCCGCCGTCTCGCTGCGCTACTTCAACGTCGCCGGCGCCTACGGCAGCTGCGGCGAGCGCCACGACCCCGAGTCGCACCTCATCCCGCTCGTCCTCCAGGTCGCCCAGGGCCGCCGCGAGGCGATCAACGTCTTCGGCGACGACTACCCGACCCCGGACGGCACCTGCGTCCGCGACTACATCCACGTCGCCGACCTCGCCGAGGCCCACCTCCTCGCGGTCGGTGCAGCCACCCCCGGCGAACACCTCATCTGCAACCTCGGCAACGGCAACGGCTTCTCCGTGCGCGAGGTCATCGAGACCGTCCGCAAGGTCACCGGCCACCCGATCCCCGAGGTCGTGGCCCCGCGCCGCGGCGGCGACCCGGCGACCCTGGTCGCCTCGGCCGCCACCGCACGCGAGAAGCTCGGCTGGAACCCGTCCCGCGCGGACCTCGCGGGCATCGTCGCCGACGCCTGGGCGTTCGCCCGGCGCAACGGATAAGCACGTCATGGAGGGCAGGGGGATCATGGATCCGGTCACCGAGGTCGCCGCACAATTTCGCGCGTTGTACGGGTACGAGCCCGAGGGGGTCTTCTCGGCCCCCGGCAGGGTCAACCTCATCGGCGAGTACACGGACTTCAACGAAGGCTTCGTGATGCCCCTGGCCCTGCCGCAGACCGCGGTCGCCGCCGTCGCGCGCCGCACCGACGGCGTCCTGCGGCTGCACTCCGCGGACATCGACGCCCCGCTCGTCGAACTGCGCGTGGACGAGCTGACCCCGCTGTCCGACGGCGGCTGGGCCGCCTACCCCGCAGGCGTCGTCTGGGCGCTGCGGGAGGCGGGACACCCCGTCACCGGCGCCGACCTGCACCTCGCCTCCACCGTCCCCACCGGCGCGGGCCTGTCGTCATCGGCGGCCCTTGAGGTCGTCACCGCCTTCGCCCTCGACGCCCTGCACGGCCTCGGGCTCACCCGCCCCGAGCTGGCGGTCCTCGCCCAGCGCGCCGAGAACGCCTTCGTCGGCGTGCCCTGCGGCGTGATGGACCAGACCGCGTCCGCGTGCTGCACCGAGGGCCACGTCCTGCACCTGGACTGCCGCGACCTGTCGATACGCCAGGTCCCCTTCGACCTGGCCGCCCAGGGCCTGCGGCTCCTCGTCGTCGACACGCGCGTCAAGCACGCCCTCGGCGACGGTGCCTACGCCGAGCGGCGCGCCGGGTGCGAGGCGGGCGCGCGGGCGCTCGGCGTCTCCCACCTGCGCGACGTCCCGTACGCCGGACTGCCCGCCGCCCTGGAGAAGCTGACGGAGGACCGGGTCCGCGGCTACGTGCGGCACGTGGTCTGCGACGACCACCGCGTGGAGCAGGTCATCGACCTCCTGGACGCGGGTGACGTCCGCGCGATCGGCCCCGTCCTCACCGAGGGACACACCTCGCTCCGCGACGACCTGCGGATCTCCTGCCCGGAGCTGGACCTGGTGGTGAGCGCCGCCAACGCGGCGGGCGCGCTGGGCGCCCGGATGACCGGCGGCGGCTTCGGCGGCTCGGCGGTCGTCCTGGTGGAGACGGCGGACGCCGACACGGTGACGAAGTCGGTCCTGGAGGCCTTCGCGGCGGCGGGCTTCACCACGCCGCGGGTGTTCCCCGCGGTGGCGTCGGCGGGGGCACGCAGGGAGGCGTGACCTGCGCGGCCCGACCTTGAGGGGCCGGGCAAACCGCCCGGGGGACCGGCCGGGAAAAAGATTCTGGAAATGGTCTCGTCGGGCGGTCACATTCCCGCGGAGCGCTCCGTCATGGCAGTGAAAGCAGCCAGACAGCAGCCCGGGGCGCCATCGCGCACCGGTCACCGCCCGACGAGGAGCACCCGATGTCCACCACGCACACAGTCGTCACCCTGGTCGCCGCCGCGATGGTGGGATTCTCCGCCGTCTCCGTCTTCCTGCGCGCCCAGTGGGTCGTGCAGCCCATGGCCGACTACGGCGTCCCCATGACCTGGCTGCCCTGGCTCGGCACCGCCAAGGCCGCGGGCGTCGCGGGCCTGCTCGTCGGCCTGTTCGTACCGGCCGTCGGGTTCGCGGCGGGCATCGCCCTGGTGCTGTACTTCGCCGGGGCCGTCGTCACCGTGGTGCGGGCGCGTTGGTACGCGCACATCCCCTTCCCGCTCCTGTACGCGGCGCCGGTGGTCGGCGCGCTGGCCCTGGGCCTCGCCGCCTGAGGCAGCGGAGACCGGAGGCACCGGAGACCGGAGGCACCGGAGACCGGAGGCACCGGAGACCGGAAAGGGGCCGGGCCCCCTCACCCCAGCCGCTTGGTGAGCGTGAACTCCTTGACCCCCTCGGGGTAGTCGGGGATCACGCTCACCAGCTCGTACCCCTGGTTCCGGTAGAAGCCCGGGGCCTGGAAGTCCCACGTCTCCACACGGGAGTTGAGGCAGTCGCGCTCCTCCCGGGCCATCCGCTCCGCCTCGGCCAGCAGCCGGGAGCCGAGCCCCGCCCCGCGGTGGCGGTCGTCGACCCAGAGGTCGTTCACGTGCAGCCACCGTCCCCAGGTGTGCGCGGCGAGCCCCGCCGCGAGCCCGCCCGCCTCGTCCAACGCCCACAGGGCCAGCGGGACTTCCTGGTCCTCGCGGGTGCCCCGCAGGGCGCGCAGCGCCGGGGAGGCCGCCGTGTTTGTCTCGCCCAGCCGCGAGCGCAGCAGACCAAGTCGTTCTTTGTCGACTCCCGTCTCAATACGAAACATACGGCTCACCATAAGCGCGCCGGCCAATCAGTTCTGCAAATCAGCTTCCGCTCCCGGCGTCCGGCCCTACTCTGAAGAGCAGTGCCGGTGGGGGCCGGTACTGATCAGGGGGCGAGACAGTCGGGTACGACGCCCGGCGCAGGGGTGGGGCAGTTCAGGGCACGGCGGCGGCCGTGGGGCTGCGTCGACCCCCGCTCCGGGCGCCGTACCCGTACCGGCCGTTCTCCGATGATGGGGTATCCCCTGCTCCTTGGCAGGAGCAAGGGGAAGGGGGTTTCTGTGGTTCGCATTCGAGTTCTGGTCGTCGACGACCACCGCATCTTCGCCGAGTCGCTGGCCGCCGCGCTCGCGGCCGAGCCCGACGTCGACGTGTCCGCGGCCGGCAGCGGTCCCGCCGCGCTGCGCTGCCTGGAGCGGGCGGTCACCGAAGGACGCAGATACGACGTGCTGCTCGTCGACGCCGACCTCGGCGCGACCGCGAGCGCCTTGCAGGGCGCCCGCCCCCAGTCTCTCGGCTTCGCTCGAGCAGGGGGGACCCCCATCGCCGCCTCCGTCCAGGAGGGCAACGCCGAGGGGCTCGTCGACGGCATCTCCCTGGTGGCGGGTGTCCGTTCGGGCCAGCCCGCCGTGCGCACCGTCGTGCTCGCGGAGAAGGACGACCCGCGCCGCGCGGCGCTCGCGCTGCAGGCCGGCGCCTCGGGCTGGGTCGCCAAGGACTGTTCGCTCTCCCGGCTCCTGACGGTCATACGGGGCGTCCTGCGGGACGAGACGCACCTGCCGCCCGCCCTGCTCACCGGCGTGCTGCGCGAACTGACCGCCGCCCGCAAGCACCGCACCGAGTCCGAGCGCCTGGTGGAGTCCCTGACCCCGCGCGAGCGCGAGGTGCTGCGCTGCATGGTGGCGGGCCTGGGCCGCAAGGCGGTCGCCGAGCGGCTCTTCCTCTCCCCGCACACCGTGCGCACCCACATGCAGAACGTGCTGGGCAAGCTGGGCGTGCACTCCACCCTCGCCGCGGTGGCGCTGGCCCGGCGCGCGGGCGTGGGGCCCGCCGACCTAGCCGGGGATGTTGTCGAACGGGGCGGTCAACTGGCGTAGCAGTCCGGCCAGTTCGCCCCGCTGGGCACGGGAGAGCTCCGCGAGGATCGCCCGCTCCTGTTCGAGGAGGCCGGCCAGGGCCTGGTCCGCGCGGTCCTGGCCCTCGGCGGTGAGTCGCACGAGGACGCCGCGCCGGTCGCTGGGGTCGGGCAGGCGCTCGACGAGCCCCTTCTTCGCCAGACGGTCGATGCGGTTGGTCATCGTGCCGGACGTCACGAGCGTCTGGGTCAGGAGCTGGCCGGGGGAGAGCTGGTAGGGCGCGCCCGCGCGCCGCAGCGACGTCAGGACGTCGAACTCCCAGGGCTCCAGATTGTGCTCGGAGAACGCGAGTCTGCGGGCCCGGTCCAGGTGCCGCGCGAGCCTGCTCACGCGGCTGAGCACCTCGAGCGGTTCCACGTCGAGGTCCGGGCGCTCCCGGCGCCACGCCGCAACCAGCCGATCGACCTCGTCCTCCATGACGATCAGTGTAGGGGGTCTGTCGACATGAAGTCTCTTGACGTCAAGATACTTCGGGGGTGAAGATGACGGGGAAGCGCGTACGGGACGTCAGCGCGATCTCGGCGCGACGTCGCCCGGCGTTCACCGCGCCGCCCCCGAGGAGGCCCTCCATGACCGCAGCCGCAGCTGCCACCTGGGATCCGAGCCAGTACCTGCGCCACTCCGGCCACCGCTCCCGCCCCTTCGTCGACCTGCTCGCGCGCGTCCCCGACCTGCCCGCCACCGGCAGGCCGCCCCGCGTCGCCGACCTCGGCTGCGGCCCCGGAAACGTCACCCGGCTCCTCGCCGAACGCTGGCCCACCGCCCACATCACCGGCTTCGACAACTCCCCGGACATGCTGGCCAGGGCCGAGCGGCTGGCCGGGCCCACGGAGGGCGGCGGCCGCCTCGACTTCGCCCCCGCCGACGCCGCGGACTGGGCGCCCGCCCCCGGCACGTACGACCTGATCCTCTCCAACGCGACCCTCCAGTGGGTGCCGGGCCACCCCGACTCCTTCCCCGCCTGGGTCGCGGCCCTCGTGCCCGGCGGCACCTTCGCCTTCCAGGTGCCCGGCAACTTCGACGCCCCCAGCCACGTCCTGATGTGGGAACTCGCCGCGGGCGAGCGCTGGCGCGCACGCCTCGGCGACGTCCTGCGGCACGCCGACGCGGTGCTTTCGCCCGGCGCCTACCTGGAGCGGCTCGCGGACCTCGGCTGCGCGGCCGACGTCTGGGAGACCACGTACCTGCACCTCCTGAAGGGCCCCGACCCGGTCCTCGACTGGGTCAAAGGCACGGGCCTGCGCCCCGTCCTGACCGCGCTCGCCGACGACCCGGAGGCGAGCGGGGCGTTTCTCGCCGAGTACGGGGAGCTCCTGCGGGCGGCCTATCCGGCCACGTCCCACGGCACGGTCTTCCCTTTCCGCCGGCTCTTCGCGGTCGCCCGGGCGGGCGGCGCCTGATGCTCACCGCCCTCGACCACGTCCAGCTGGCCGCCCCACCGGGCAGCGAAGCCGCCCTGCGCGCGTACTACGTCGACGTGCTCGGCATGACCGAGACGCCCAAGCCGCCGGTGCTCGCCGCGCGCGGCGGCTGCTGGTTCGAGGCGGGCGCGGTCCGCCTGCACCTGGGCGTCGAAGCGGACTTCCGGCCCGCGAGGAAGGCCCACCCCGGACTGCGCGTCCGCGACATCGAGGCCTACGCGGACCGGCTGACCGTGTACGGCGCCGAGGTCACCTGGGACGGGAACCTGCCGGGGCACCGGCGTTTCTACTCCCGGGACCCGGTCGGCAACCGACTGGAGTTCCTGGAGCCGTGCCCCGGCGACTGACGCCGTACCGTCAGTTCTTTCGGTGCCCTATCAGGCGCGGCTTCGGCTCCAGGCCGTCCAGGCCGTGCCAGGCCAGGTTCACCAGGTGGGCCGCCACCTCCGCCTTCTTCGGCTTGCGGACGTCCAGCCACCACTGGCCGGTCAGCGCGACCATGCCGACCAGCGCCTGCGCGTACAGCGGCGCCAGCTTCTGGTCGAAGCCCCGCGTCTTGAACTCCTGGCCCAGGATGTCCTCGACCTGCGTCGCGATGTCGGAGATCAGCGACGCGAACGTGCCCGTGGACTGCGCCACCGGCGAATCGCGGACCAGGATGCGGAAACCGTCCGTGTACGTATCGATGTAGTCGAGCAGGGCGAACGCCGCCTGTTCGAGGAGTTCGCGCGGATGGCCCGCCGTCAGCGCCCCCGTCACCATGTCCAGGAGCGCCCGCATCTCGCGGTCCACGACCACCGCGTACAGCCCCTCCTTGCCGCCGAAGTGCTCGTACACCACCGGCTTGGAGACCCCGGCCTTCGCCGCGATCTCCTCCACCGACGTGCCCTCGAACCCCTTGGCGGCGAAGAGCGTGCGGCCGATGTCCAGCAACTGCTCCCGGCGCTCGGCACCCGTCATCCGGGTCCGGCGGGCGCGCCGGGGCTGCTTCTCTTTGCTGGAGGAACTGGAATTGCTGGAGTCGGTCGCCACGTCGTCAATCATGCCGCGTCGGCAGAGTGTGCCTCGCGCCGGGACTCGGCCGCCTCCGCGGGCTTGCGGCGCGCATCGATGCGCGACTGCGAGGGCCACCGCACGTCGTACGCCAGGCCCAGCTGCTCGCACCAGCGGATGATCCGCGCGGAGGAGTCGATCTGGCCCTTCATCACACCGTGCCGCGCCGACGTCGGGTCGGCGTGGTGCAGGTTGTGCCAGGACTCGCCGCACGAGAGGACCGCGAGCCACCACACGTTGCCCGAGCGGTCACGGGACTTGAAGGGGCGCTTGCCCACCGCGTGGCAGATCGAGTTGATCGACCACGTGACGTGGTGCAGCAGCGCGACCCGGACCAGCGAGCCCCAGAAGAACGCGGTGAACGCGCCCCACCACGACATCGTCACCAGGCCGCCCACCAGCGGCGGGATGCCCAGCGAGACGATCGTCCAGAACAGGAACTGCCGCGAGATCCGGCGGATCGCCGGGTCCTTGATCAGATCGGGCGCGTACTTCTCCTGGGACGTCTGCTCCTCGTCGAACATCCAGCCGATGTGCGCCCACCACAGCCCCTTCATCAGGGCCGGCACCGTCTCGCCGAACCGCCAGGGGGAGTGCGGGTCGCCCTCCGCGTCGGAGAACTTGTGGTGCTTGCGGTGGTCGGCCACCCAGCGCACCAGGGGGCCCTCCACCGCCATCGACCCCGCCACCGCGAGCGCGATCCGCAGCGGCCGCTTCGCCTTGAAGGAGCCGTGCGTGAAATAGCGGTGGAAACCGATGGTGATGCCGTGGCACCCCAGGAAGTACATGAAGACGAGCAGGCCGAGGTCCAGCCAGCTCACCCCCCAGCCCCAGGCCAGCGGCACCGCCGCGAGCACGGCCAGGAAGGGTACGACGATGAAAGCGAGGAGCGAGAGCTGTTCGAGCGAGCGTTTCTGCTCGCCGCCCAGCGTCGCGGGCGGCGGGGCGGCGGCATCGCCGGCCGCCCGTGGAGCGTCTTCGATCACATCGGTGTCGGAGTACGCATCGGAGGTAGTCGTCATGGGCACGTCCCCTGTGGGGTCGAAGGTTGAGGTGGGAGCAGTGCACGGGCACGGTTCCTGCAGCGGCTGCGACACCACGTTTCCTACGGTTCCGTAACCTACGGCAACGTAAGTATGGCAGTGCGAAGCCCCGCGGCAAGAGGCCGCGAGCTTCGTGCCCCAAGTGACACCTATCCTTGGACACGGTCGGACAGCGCGGTCCGCTCTGTATCTCCCCCGGATCCCCACCGGGGACCCCTCCCAGTCTTGAAGCGCTTCAACACTGCAAGGAGCCGCACCTGTGAGCAGTGCCGACGACCAGGGCCAGCAGGCCACCAGCAACGCCAGCACCGAGCTGCGCGCCGACATCCGCCGCCTCGGGGACCTGCTCGGCGAGACCCTCGTACGCCAGGAGGGCCCCGAGCTCCTCGAACTGGTCGAGAAGGTCCGCCGGCTGACGCGCGAGGACGGCGAGGCCGCCGCCAAGCTCCTCGGCGGCACCGAACTGGAGACCGCCGCCAAGCTGGTCCGCGCCTTCTCCACGTACTTCCACCTCGCGAACGTCACCGAACAGGTGCACCGCGGCCGCGAGCTGCGCACCCGGCGCGCCGCCGAGGGCGGACTGCTCTCCCGCACCGCCGACCGCCTCAAGGACGCCGACCCCGAGCACCTGCGCCAGACCGTGCAGAACCTCAACGTGCGCCCCGTCTTCACCGCGCACCCCACCGAGGCCGCCCGCCGCTCCGTGCTCAACAAGCTCCGCCGCGTCGCCGAGCTCCTGGAGACCCCGGTCATCGAGTCCGACCGGCGCCGCCACGACGTCCGCCTGGCCGAGAACATCGACCTGGTGTGGCAGACCGACGAGCTCCGCGTCGTGCGCCCCGAGCCCGCCGACGAGGCCCGCAACGCCATCTACTACCTCGACGAGCTGCACGCGGGCGCCGTCGGCGACGTCCTGGAGGACCTCACCGCCGAGCTGGAGCGCGTCGGAGTCGAGCTGCCCGAGGGCACCCGCCCCCTCAGCTTCGGCACCTGGATCGGCGGCGACCGCGACGGCAACCCCAACGTGACC
Source organism: Streptomyces sp. NPDC040622 (assembly GCF_055593965.1). Taxonomy (NCBI): domain Bacteria; kingdom Bacillati; phylum Actinomycetota; class Actinomycetes; order Kitasatosporales; family Streptomycetaceae; genus Streptomyces; species Streptomyces sp. NPDC040622. Next base: position 477,788 of record NZ_JBVIXD010000006.1, read on the forward strand.
CCGCAGGTCACCTGGGACGTCCTCATCCTCCAGCACGAGCACGGCATCAACGACGCGCTCGACATGATCGACGAGCTGCGCGGCTTCCTCTCCAACTCCATCCGCTACACCGGAGCCACCGAGGAGCTCAAGGCCTCCCTCCAGTGCGACCTGGAGCGGCTGCCCGAGATCAGCCCCCGCTACAAGCGCCTCAACGCCGAGGAGCCCTACCGGCTCAAGGCCACCTGCATCCGGCAGAAGCTGGAGAACACCAAGCAGCGCCTCGCCAAGGGCAGCGCCCACGAGGACGGCCGCGACTACCTCGGCACCGCCGAGCTCCTGCACGACCTCACGCTCATCCAGACCTCGCTGCGCGAGCACAAGGGCGCCCTCTTCGCCGACGGCCGGATGAACCGCACCATCCGCACGCTCGCCGCGTTCGGCCTCCAGCTGGCGACCATGGACGTACGCGAACACGCGGACGCCCACCACCACGCGCTCGGCCAGCTCTTCGACCGCCTCGGCGAGGAGTCCTGGCGCTACGCCGACATGCCGCGCGAGTACCGGCAGAAGCTGCTCGCCAAGGAGCTCCGTTCGCGGCGCCCGCTCGGCCCTTCCCCGGCACCGGTCGACGCCGCGGGCGAGAAGACCCTCGGCGTCTTCCTCACCGTCAAGAAGGCCCTGGAGGTCTTCGGACCCGAGGTCATCGAGTCGTACATCATCTCCATGTGCCAGGGCGCCGACGACGTGTTCGCCGCCGCCGTCCTCGCCCGCGAGGCGGGCCTGATCGACCTGCACGCCGGCTGGGCGAAGATCGGCATCGTGCCGCTCCTGGAGACCACCGACGAGCTGCGCGCCGCCGACGTCATCCTCGACGAGATGCTCGCCGACCCGTCGTACCGCCGCCTCGTCGCGCTGCGCGGCGACGTCCAGGAAGTCATGCTCGGCTACTCGGACTCCTCCAAGTTCGGCGGCATCACCACCAGCCAGTGGGAGATCCACCGCGCCCAGCGCAGGCTCCGTGACGTCGCCCACCGCTACGGCGTGCGTCTGCGCCTCTTCCACGGCCGCGGCGGCACCGTCGGCCGAGGCGGCGGCCCCTCGCACGACGCGATCCTCGCCCAGCCCTGGGGCACCCTGGAGGGCGAGATCAAGGTGACCGAGCAGGGCGAGGTCATCTCCGACAAGTACCTGGTGCCCTCGCTGGCCAGGGAGAACCTGGAGCTGACGGTCGCGGCCACGCTGCAGGCCTCCGCCCTGCACACCGCCCCCCGCCAGTCCGACGAGGCCCTCGCCCGCTGGGACGCCGCCATGGACGTCGTCTCGGACGCCGCGCACTCCGCCTACCGCAAGCTGGTCGAGGACCCGGACCTGCCGACGTACTTCCTCGCCTCGACGCCGGTCGACCAGCTCGCCGACCTGCACCTCGGCTCCCGGCCGTCGCGCCGCCCCGGCTCGGGCGTCTCGCTCGACGGCCTGCGCGCCATCCCGTGGGTCTTCGGCTGGACCCAGTCCCGCCAGATCGTGCCCGGCTGGTTCGGCGTCGGCTCCGGCCTGAAGGCGCTGCGCGAGGCCGGTCTGGACACCGTGCTCGACGAGATGCACGAGCACTGGCACTTCTTCCGCAACTTCGTCTCCAACGTCGAGATGACGCTCGCGAAGACGGACCTGCGCATCGCCAGGCACTACGTCGACACCCTCGTGCCCGACGAGCTCAAGCACGTCTTCGACGCCATCGAGGAAGAGCACGAGCTGACCGTCCGCGAAGTCCTGCGCATCACCGGCGGGGACGAGCTCCTCGGCTCCCACCCGGCGCTCCAGCAGACCTTCGCCATCCGCGACGCCTACCTGGACCCGATCTCCTACCTCCAGGTCGCCCTCCTCAAGCGCCAGCGCGACGCGGCAGCCGCCGGCGCCGAGCCGGACCCCCTGCTCGGCCGCGCCCTCCTGCTCACCGTCAACGGCGTGGCGGCGGGCCTGCGCAACACCGGCTGACGCCGCACCCGCACGGCGAAGGGCCCCGCACCCCGACGAGGAGGTGCGGGGCCCTTCGCCGTCAGAACGCCCGGAGCGTTCGGCACACTCAGAACGCCAGCGTCACGAACGAAGCCGTCAGCAGGGAAGCGCCCGCGAGGGCCAGGGTCCAGGCCGTGCGCGACAGGCGCAGGCCGCCCGCCACCACCACCGACGCGAGCAGCAGCGCCCCGCCCAGCGGCACCCAGGCGTGCAGGAAACCGGGGCCGCCCGTGCGCACGGCCTCCCGCGTGCCCGGCTTCAGGGCCACCGGGATCCGCGCGCCCCTCTCCTCCGCGATGGAACGCTCGATCACGGCCTGCCGGGGCGTGCCCGTGCGCCGCACCGAGGAGACGTACCGGCCGACGCACTCGTCCGGGCCGCACCGCGCCACCGTCAGCACCCCCCGCTCACGGCCGTCCGTGAACATCACGTGCCGCGCCGTGCCCCAGGACGCCCAGACACCGGCGGCCAGCAGCAGCACGGCGAGAGCGCCCATCGCCGCTCGGCGCCCCAGGCGCAGCAGGTTCATGGCCGGGATCCTTGGCCACGTGACTCCGCTCAGTCAACAGTGGGCACAGCGGACCCCGGCCGGATCCCGGGACGAATCCCGGCAGAACCGGCGCAGAACCGGCGGAGGACCGGCGGTGGGCCGGCGGGGACATCAGGAGTTGTACGTGCTCTGCGCCCGCTCTAGACCCTCCGTGACCAGCGCCTCCACCGCGTCGGCCGCCCGGTCCACGAAGTAGTCGAGCTCCTTGCGCTCGGCCGAGGAGAAGTCCTTCAGGACGAAGTCCGCGACCTGCATCCGGCCCGGCGGACGCCCGATCCCGAACCGCACCCGGTGGTAGTCGGGGCCCATCGCCTTCGTCATCGACTTCAGACCGTTGTGACCGTTGTCGCCGCCGCCCAGCTTCAGCCGCAGCGTGCCGTAGTCGATGTCCAGCTCGTCGTGGACCGCCACGATGTGCTCGGTGGGCACCTTGTAGAAGTCACGCAGCGCCGTCACCGGACCGCCCGACACGTTCATGTACGACATCGGCTTCACCAGGATCACCCGACGGCTCGCGGGCCCCGGCGCACCGATCCGCCCCTCGAGGACCTGCGCCTGCGCCTTCGCGGCCCGCTTGAACTTGCCGCCCATGCGGTGCGCGAGCAGGTCGGCCACCATGAAGCCCACGTTGTGCCGGTTCATGGCGTAGTCCGGCCCCGGATTCCCGAGCCCCGCGATCAGCCAGGGCGCGCTGGCATCGGTCGTCACGTGCATGTCTCCTTCATACGCGCATCACTGCCTCATACATACGCGGCAGCCGCCGCCCCCCGAGGGAGCGGCGGCTGCCGTGTCGAACGTGCGTCGCGAGGCTCAGGCCTCGGCTGCCGCGTCGCCCTCGGCCTCACCCTCGGCCGGGGCCTCCTCGGCCTGCGCGGCCAGGACCTGCAGGACGACGGCGTCCTCGTCGATCGCCAGCGTCGAGCCGGAGGGCAGCGGGATGTCCTTGGCGAGGACGGACGCACCGGCGTCCAGGCCCGCGATGGAGACCGTGACCTCGGTCGGGATGTGCGTGGCCTCGGCCTCGACCGGAAGCGTGTTCAGGACGTGCTCGAGCAGGTTGGCGCCCGGCGCCAGCTCGCCCTCGGTCTGGACCGGGATCTCGACCGTGACCTTCTCGCCGCTGCGCACGAGGAGCAGGTCGACATGCTTCAGGATGCCGATGCGGAGGGCGTCGCGCTGGACGGCCTTCGGGATGGCCAGCTGGGTCTTGCCATCGACGTCCAGGGAGATCAGGACGTTCGGCGTGCGCAGCGCCATCAGCAGGTCGTGGCCCGGCAGCGCCAGGTGGACCGGCTCGGCGCCGTGACCGTAGAGAACGCCGGGAACCTTGTCCTCGCGACGGATGCGGCGGGCGGCGCCCTTGCCGAACTCGGTGCGGGTCTCAGCCTTGAGCTTGACCTCAGCCATGTGCACTCCTCGTACTACAGGTGTCGGATGGGGTTACCCGGCCATACGACTGGCCTGCTACGAAGAGCGCGTCGATAACGGACAGCCGCACAAAAAGTGCGGCCTCCCTCGCCGAGCAACTTCAGAAGTCTACTCGGCCGGGAGGCCACACCCAAAAGGATCTTCAACGGGCCCGTTTCCGGGGCCCGGTGATTCCTACTGCTCCTCGAAGAGACTCGTCACCGAGCCGTCCTCGAACACCTCGCGCACCGCGTTGGCGATGGTCGGCGCGATGGACAGGACCGTGATCTTGTCCAGCTCCAGCTCGCCCGGCGTCGGCAGCGTGTCCGTGAACACGAACTCGCTGACCTTCGAGTTCTTCAGACGGTCCGCGGCGGGACCGGAGAGCACGCCGTGCGTGGCCGTCACGATGACGTCCTCCGCGCCGTGCGCGAACAGCGCGTCGGCGGCGGCGCAGATCGTGCCACCCGTGTCGATCATGTCGTCGACCAGGACGCAGACGCGGCCCTTCACCTCGCCGACGACCTCGTGCACGGTCACCTGGTTGGCGACGTCCTTGTCGCGGCGCTTGTGGACGATCGCCAGCGGGGCGCCGAGACGGTCGCACCAGCGGTCGGCCACGCGCACCCGGCCGGCGTCGGGGGAGACCACCGTCAGCTTGGAGCGGTCGACCTTCGCGCCCACGTAGTCCGCGAGGATCGGCAGCGCGAACAGGTGGTCCACCGGGCCGTCGAAGAAGCCCTGGATCTGGTCCGTGTGCAGGTCGACCGTCAGGATCCGGTCCGCACCCGCGGTCTTCATCAGGTCCGCGATCAGACGCGCCGAGATCGGTTCACGCCCCCGGTGCTTCTTGTCCTGGCGCGCGTAACCGTAGAACGGCACGATCACCGTGATGGAGCGGGCCGACGCGCGCTTCAGCGCGTCGATCATGATCAACTGCTCCATGATCCACTTGTTGATCGGAGCGGTGTGGCTCTGGATCAGAAAGCAGTCGGCGCCACGCGCCGACTCCTGGTAGCGGACGTAGATCTCACCGTTGGCGAAATCGAAGGCCTTCGTCGGCACGATGCCGACACCCAGCTTGTGTGCGACCTCCTCGGCCAACTCGGGGTGGGCGCGGCCGGAGAAGAGCATCAACTTCTTCTCGCCGGTCGTCTTGATCCCGGTCACAGCACTGTCTCCTCAGAGAGTTCTTCCCGCTGCCGTACTCACGCGTCCCGGTGCGTCGAGTCGGCCGAATGTGCACCTATCACGGTACGCCGTGTCAGGCGCACCTGTTTCCGGTCAGCTTTCGCCGCCCGGCTCCCGGGACGCCGCCTCCGCCGCCTTCGCGGCCGCGCTCCCCGGACGCTTTCGGGCCACCCAGCCCTCGATATTCCTTTGCTGGCCCCGCGCGACGGCCAGCGAACCGGCCGGCACATCCTTCGTGATCACGGACCCGGCAGCGGTGTACGCGCCGTCCCCGACCGTGACAGGAGCCACAAACATGTTGTCCGAACCCGTCCGGCAATGGGACCCCACCGTCGTGTGGTGCTTCGCCTGACCGTCGTAGTTCACGAAGACACTCGCCGCGCCGATGTTGGAGTAATCGCCGATCGTCGCGTCCCCCACGTACGACAGGTGCGGCACCTTGGAACCCTCACCCACCGTCGCGTTCTTCATCTCCACATACGTACCCGCCTTGGCCCTCACCCCAAGCCGGGTACCCGGCCGCAGATACGCGAACGGGCCGACACTCGCCTGCTCCCCGATCTCCGCACGGTCCGCGACCGTGTTGTCGACCCGGGCGCCCGCACCGACCCCGGTGTCCTTCAGCCGGCAGTTCGGACCGACCTCCGCACCCCTGCCGAGCCGCGTCGCGCCCTGCAGCTGCGTGCCCGGGTGCACGACCGCGTCCCGCTCGAAGGTGACCGTCGCGTCCACCCACGTCGACGCCGGGTCCACGACCGTCACGCCCGCCAGCATGGCCTCCGTCAGCAGCCGGTCGTTCAACGTCCGCCGGGCCTCGGCCAGTTGCACGCGGTTGTTGATCCCCGCGATCTCCTCGTGGTCGCCCGCCACGGCCGCGCCGACCCGGTGCCCGGCCTCCCGCAGGATCCCGAGAACGTCGGTGAGGTACTCCTCGCCCTGGCTGTTGTCGGTACGCACCTTGCCGAGCGCCTCCGCCAGGAGCCGTCCGTCGAAGGCGAAGACCCCCGAGTTGATCTCACGGATCACGCGCTGCGCCTCGGTGGCGTCCTTGTGCTCCACGATCGCCGTCACGGAGCCGTCCCCGCCGTCGCGCACGATGCGGCCGTAGCCCGTCGCGTCCGGCACCTCGGCGGTCAGCACGGTCACCGCGTTGCCGTCGCCGTCGTGGGTGGCGGCCAGCTGCCGCAGCGTCTCGCCGGTCAGCAGCGGGGTGTCGCCGCAAACCACGATCACGGTGCCGTCGACCGGGCCGCCGAGCTCCTCCAGGCCGATGCGGACCGCGTGCCCCGTGCCGTTCTGCTCGGCCTGGTAGGCGGTGCGGACCTGCGGGGCGATGACGCCCAGGTGCTCGCGGACCTGCTCGCTGTGGAAGCCGACGACGGTCACGAGCTGCTCGGGCGAGAGCGCGGAGGCGGCGTGGAGCACGTGCCCGATGAGGGAACGGCCACAGATCTCGTGCAGGACCTTGGGGAGGTCCGACTTCATACGGGTGCCCTCACCCGCTGCGAGGACGACGACGGCTGCCGGGCGGTTGGCGCTCACGGGGGTGCCCTTCGGCTTCGGATGGCTTGGGGTGCCTGGGTGGGGTGGACATCCGCAGGATACCGGGGCGTTGTGGCGTGGAAATGAGGGCGGGTCCCGACCTTGGAGGTCAGGACCCGAACCGCGCTGCTCCCGGGGAAGGAATCGAACCCTCATTCAATGGACCAAAACCATTTGTCCTGCCATTAGACGACCCGGGATGGTTCGCCCTTTATGCCCGATTTTGCTCATCGGGGCGGCGTGCGGACAACACTATGCCGTACCAGGCGCCTTCGATGCGACGGTACAACTCGGCGCCCTGCAGCACGCGGACGAGCAGACAGCCGTGATAGTCCCCCGCCACGTTCTTCCGATTGGTCTTCGGATGGTGCCTTTTGAGGGAGGTCTTGCCGAAAGCGGTGGCGTCGGCGCCGGTGAGATCCGCCCAGAACCGTTCGGCGGCCGGGACGTCGGCGCTCTCGTGAATGTGCACGTGGAATCGGAGGCGCTCCCGCGGTACGTCCAGCAACTGGAGCCAGGTCAGGAAGACCTCGATCATGCCGGGGTCGCTGTTCACGAAGTCGACTCGCTCCTGGCGGCGGTGCGGCTTGGTCTTGGCCCCCTCTGCCCAGTAGAGGCCGACGCCCAGCAGGAACAGCTCCCGGTCGGAGAGGGTGCCGACTTCGAGGGCGGCCGCCTGCTTCGTCCTTCGCCTCTCCTCTTCGCGTCGCCCCAGGGTGGCCTCCCAGCCCCGTTTGGCGATCGCGGAGGCCTCCTCGCGCGAGCGCTGCCGCTCCGGCCTCGGCAGATCCCGCACCCACACCGAGATCGACCCCTTCGAGCAGCCCAGCTCCAGCTGGATCCGGTCGTACGTGAGGCCCTGGAGCCGTAGCTCTCTCGCCTGTGCGCGGAGGTCGTCCCTGGCGTTCGGCCTGCGGGTCCAGTCCGGCGGCGGTTCGCCCGCGAGGAGGCGGTTGAGGATGTCGTGGTTGTCGATGCGCAGGCGGTCGCGGATCTGTCTGCGGCTCAGTCCCTCCCGCCGTAGGGCGACCGCCTTCTCCCGCAGTCCCTCGAAGTCGCCGTACTTGCCGGTGGGTCCGGCGGCCGTGATCTCGGTCATGTGGCGACCGTCGTCCGGAATGCGGACGTCCGGCCCGGAATCCGGCCCAGTTCAACAGTTCGAGGGATACCGGCAGGTTTCGCTTCCGGTCGAACACGGCGTGTGCTCGATCACCGTGCCGGAAACTCACCGGAAAATCGGGGCGGAACGCCCGTACGCTGGACGGCATGACCACGACGGGGGACGACAGCACCACGGCCGTGACCGGGCCATGGTGGTGGGATCGGTGGCGAGGGGCGGCGCTGGACGCGGGGCTCGCGGCGCTGTCCGCGGCGGAGTGCGGGGCGGAGGGAATCGCCTTCGCGAGGGACTCGGGACTGCCCACCCCGGTGGGGGTCGGCTTCGGCGTGCTCGCGGGCGCCGCACTGCTCGTGCGGCGGCGCTGGCCGATCGCCGTGGTGCTGATATCGATCGCGATCACGCCCGCGCAGATGGGCATTCTGCTGACCGTCGTCGGGCTCTACAGCCTGGCCGCCTCCGAGCTGCCGCGCCGCATCACGGGCGCCCTCGCCGGCATGTCGATGGCGGGCACGCTGATCGTCGCGCTGGTGCGGGCCAACCAGGACATGGCGGAGGGCAGCCCGTCGATCGGCAGTGAGTTCATCCCGTTCTTCGCGGTGACCGCGGCGGTCGGCGTGACCGCGCCGCCGGTGCTCCTCGGGCTGTACGTGGGCGCGCGGCGCCGGCTCGTGGAGGGCATGCGGGAGCGGGCGGACAGTCTGGAGCGTGAGCTGCAGCTGCTGGCCGAGCGCGCGGAGGAGCGGGCGGAGTGGGCGAGGAACGAGGAGCGGACGCGGATCGCCCGCGAGATGCACGACGTGGTGGCGCACCGGGTGAGTCTGATGGTGGTGCACGCGGCGGCGTTGCAGGCGGTGGCGCGCAAGGACCCGGAGAAGGCGGTGAAGAACGCCGCGCTGGTGGGTGACATGGGCCGGCAGGCGCTGACCGAGCTGCGCGAGATGCTCGGGGTGCTGCGGACGGGCGACGGGACGAAGCGGGTGAAGCCGGCGGAGCCGTTGCCGTTGGCGGCGGTGGGGTTCGCGGCGGCCGCGGCGGCGTCGCGTGCGGTGGACGAGGACGGTCCGAGTCTGGCGGAGCTTGACGAGCTGGTGGGGCAGTCGCGTGCGGCGGGCATGGCGGTGGAGCTGTCGGTGGAGGGGGAGCCGCGGGATTACGCGGCGGAGGTGGAGCAGACGGCGTACCGGGTGGTGCAGGAGGCGTTGACCAACGTCCACAAGCACGCGTCGGGCGCGAAGACGTATGTGCGGCTCGCGCACCGCGGTGCGGAGATCGCGATGCAGGTGGAGAACGAGCCGCCGCCGGAGGTGGACTCGGCCGACGCGGGGCTGCCCAGTGGGGGGAACGGCCTGGTGGGGATGAAGGAGCGGGTCACGGGGCTGGGCGGGGTGTTCGTGTCGGGGCCGACGGACGGCGGGGGTTTCCGGGTGTCGGCGGTGCTGCCCGCGGCGGCCGCGGCGGCGGTGGGGTAGCGCGGCGGCCGCGGGGGCGTACGGGGTCAGGTGGCCGGGCCGACCGAGAGGCGGGTGGGCCGGGCGCCGGTGACGAGGGTGGTCAGGGCCTGGTCGATGTGGGCGCCGAGGAACCAGTCGCCGCTGTGGTCGAGGCTGTACACGCGGCCTTCGGTGTCGATGGCGAGCAGCGCCTGGGTGTCGGGCTCCTCGCCGATGGGGCAGACCTCGGTGTCCAGGGCGCGGCCGAGGTCGCCGAGGGTGCGGGCGAGGTGCAGGCCGTACATGGGGTCGAGGTGCACGGTGGCGGGGGCTATCTGGCGGCCGGGGCCCTGGGGGGTGATGTGCAGGCCGCCGAATTCGGCCCAGGCCTCGACGGCCGCGGGGAAGACGGTGTGGCGGTGTCCGGCGGGTGAGGTGTGGCCGCGCAGGGCGTCGGCCCAGATCTCCGCCTGCTTTATGTCCCAGCGGCCGGGTCGCCATCCCGCGGCGCGCAGGGCGGCGTCGACGGGGACGGGCAGGGGGTTCGCGCCCGTCCGGGAGAGGCCGAGGTGCTGGGGGTGTGCGGTGCCGCCGTTGGCCGGTGCGGTGGTCGTGGCGGAGTGGTCGGGGTGCATGGGGTGGCCCTTGTTCGCTCGGTTCGACGCTCGGTCGGGCGGTCGTGGGGGCGGGCGTTCGGTCGGAGGGGTGTGGCCGGTGGGGCGCCGGTCAGGCTTCGGTGGTCGTGGGGTCGACGACCCGTACGCCGAAGTGGGAGGTGAGGGCGGTGCAGGAGCGGCAGGGCTGGGCGAAGCCGCCGTGCAGGGGGTCGCCGTCCTCGCGGATGCGGCGGGTGGTGAGTTTGGCGTGTTTGAGCGCTTTGCGGGCTTCGCCGTTGGTCATGGGTTTGCGGGAGGCGCGCTTGGAGCGGCTCGCGTCGGCCGCCGTGAGGTGGCGGGAGATGAGGATGGCCTCGGCGCAGCGGCCGGTGAAGCGTTCGCGCTGGCCGCTGGTGAGGGTGTCGAGGAAGTCCTGGACGAGCGGGTGGAGGGCGGGGGGTTCCTCGCCGCGGCCCGCGGTGCAGGTGAGGGTGGTCTGGCCGCGTACGGACAGGGCGGCGGCGACGGTGGGCAGGATGCCGTCGCGGCGCTGGCGCAGGACGGGTGCGTGGGCGGCGGTGGCGCTCCAGCCGACGCGTGGGTCGCCGCCGGCCCGGTCGGCCGTCGGGACGGTGCCCGGTCCTGTGGTGCCGGTGTCCGGCGTGTGGCCGGGCAGGCCGCTCTGTGCCGTCTGCATCGTGCTCTTCCCTCCCCCTGCTCGCGGTCGTCACCGCGTGTGCCACGCCCCCGCGTCGCGGGGACAGCCTGCCAAATGGGGCGGGTGGTGCGGAAGCTGGGGCACTGCGACACGCCTGGCTTTCCGTCGGGTTTCGTCGCACGGTGACCGTCCGGTGGCTGGTGGTCATGGAATCGGAGGCCCGGTGACCGGTGTCGTTCTTGCGCATAGGCTGTGTCGACATCGCTGGGCCACGGGCGGTTCCGGGAGCCGGTTCCCGCCGGCCGGTCCGCGCGACAGAACCAGAACCTTCCACAGTGCCGCAGGGGGCAACCGCCATGACGACAGGTCGGCTGGGGCAGCAGTCCGCGCCGAACGCGGCCTACGCCGGGCAGGTCGTGCACTTCCCGGATCCGGTCCGTGCCGCGCGCCACCCCAGAGGGGTGCGGGTGGACGAGCACGGGTATCCGGACTTCTCGGCGTACGCGCGTGCCGCCGCCGAGATCGCCGAGCCTCCGGAGGGTTTCGGTGTCGACGAACTGCGCCTGACGGACTACGTGTCGGCGAACGCGGCGTCGGCGGCGGCCGGTCACGAGCTGTGGGACACGATTCCGGCGGTGGCGACCCCGCACGGCTGGACGTGGCACCACGTGCCGGACAGCCGTCGTCTGGAGCTGGTTCCCGTCGAGGTGAAGGCGTTGCTGCGCCATCACGGCGGGATCGCGACGACGTCGGTGGACCACGACAAGAGGGGTACGCGTCCGCTGCAGGAGACGCGTCCCGCGCACTTCGGTCTGCCGAAGGCGTCGGTGGCGGTCACCGAGCAGCAGGTCCAGGGCGTGGAGGAGGACCTGGGGTACCGGCTGCCGGGCGCCTACCGGTCGTTCCTGAAGGCGGCGGGCGGCTGTGCCCCGGTGGGGGCGGCGCTCGACGCGGAGTTGGGGCTGCTGGTGGACCAGCCGTTCTTCACGGTGCGGGACGAGGCCGCGGTGAACGATCTGGTGTACGTCAACAAGTGTCTGCGCGACCATCTCACCAAGGACTACTTGGGAGTCGGTTTCGTGCAGGGCGGTCTGCTGGCCGTGAAGGTCAAGGGCGACCGGATCGGGTCGGTGTGGTTCTGCGCGTACGACGACGCGCGGGACCAGGACGCGTGGCCGCCGGCCGAGCGGGTGCGGCGGCTGCTGCTGCCGTGCGGTGACGACTTCGACGTGTTCCTGTCCCGGCTGGCGGGCAATCCGCCGGAGCTGGAGACCGTGGCGAACCTGATGGTGGACGGCGGCTTCGCGCAGGCCGTCCGCGTGTCCTCGGGTGAGGAGTGACGTGGCGATGGTGACTTTCGCGCAGGCGCAGGAGCGCGCCGAGGAATGGATCAACGGCGATGTGCCGGGCTATCAGCACCGTGAGGTGCGGGTCCGGGAGTTCGACCTGGGTTTCGTGGTGTGGGCGGAGGACCGGGAGAACGGTCCGGTCTCGGACGGCGGCGGGCAGCGGCTCGTGATCGCGCGGGACAGCGGCGACGCGACGCTGTGGCCCGGCCTCGCGGTGGGTGAGGTGATCCGCCGGTACGAGGAGGAGTACGGCCTGCCGGACGTGGGGCCGCAGGACGCGGCGCCGGCGCCGCCGGAGCGGGTCGACCTGAACCAGACGTCGTTCCTGCTGACGCCGCCGGAATGGCTCCAGGAGGCGGCGGACAAGCTGGGGATTCCGGACCGGCGGTCGGAGAGCGCGTCCGCGTCTGCGTCTGCGACTTCTGCGTCAGCGGGTGCAGATGCAGGGCCGGGCGCGTCCGCGGGTTCGGGGGCCGAGGCATCGGTGGACGCTTCCTTCGACGGGGCCGCGGGCGCCGGGAGTTCGGCTCCGCGGACTCCTTCGCCTCCTCCGGCGCCCGGGACGCCCGCCGCTCCGGGTGGCGGTACGCCGTGGCCCGTGGCCGGGGGTGCGCCCGAGAGTGCCGACAGCCTGCCGGCGACCTCGCCGGGCGCGCCCGCGGGGGCGACTCCGTGGGCCGGTACGGACACCAACGCCGAGGGGGGCGAGGACCATTCGGTGCCGCTGCCCGCCACGGTGTTCGCGCCGCCGCTGGCCGGGTTCGACGAGGACGACACGCCGACTCCGGGTGTCGCTCCCGAGGCCAAGACGGCGCTGATGCACGGGGGCAGCGGGCTTCCCGCGACGTCGATCGCACCGGCTCTGGACGCGTCGGCGCCGGGTGCGCCCGGGGCTCCCGCCGGCCCTGTTCCGGGTGCTCCCGTGCCCGCCGGTCCGCCGCCGAACGCGCCGCGGCCGCCCGCGAGTTCGCCCGCGCCCGCGGCGCCGGGCGGTCCTGACGCCTCCGCGTACGGGTACCCGCAGGGGCCCGGTGTTCCGGGCGGTGCCGGTGACATCGCCGAGGCCGTCACGAGCAAGGCGGACGGCCCGCCGCGCGGGCCCCGGGCGAGCGGTGCGGGGACGCCGCCGCCTCCCGCCCCGCCCGCCCCGCCCGCCGGGAGTACGCCGCCGCCCTCGGGGCCCGGCGCTCCCGGTACCCCTGCCGGTGGTTACGTACCGACCCAGCTCGTCTCCTCGCTCGGTCCCGGCGGACCGCAGCCGCCCGCGGGGCCGCCGGCTCCGGAGGCCCCCGCGGCTCCGGGGGCGCCTCAGCCTCCTCATGCGCCCGGTGCGCCGGGTACGCCTCCTGGCGGTGTGCACCACGCGGCGACGATGCTGGCCGACCCGAGCATGGGGGGCGCCGGTGGCGTGAAGCCGCCCGGTGCGCCGCAGCCGCCCGGCCCGCCCGGTGCTCCTGGCGCCCCGCAGCCGCCCGGCCCGCCCGGTGCGCCGGGCACGCCTCCTGGTGGTGTCCATCACGCGGCGACGATGCTGGCCGACCCGAGCATGGGCGGCGGCCTGAAGCCGCCGGGTGCTCCCGGCGCCCCCGGTGCCCCGCAGCCTCCTGGTCCGCCCGGTGCTCCGGGCGCTCCCGCTCCCGCCGCCCCCGGCACCCCGCCGCCCCCGGGCGGCGGCGTGCACCACGCCGCGACGATGCTGGCCGGTCCCGCGGTCGGCGGTCCGGGTGCGCCCGGCATGCCGCCGCCCCCGGCCCCGGCGCCGGGGCGGCCCGGTCCCGGCATGCCCCCGGGCGGTCAGCCGTACGGCTATCCGCAGCCGCCCGTGGGCCAGCCGACGGTCGGCCCCGGCTACCAGGCCGTGCTGCGCTTCCGTGCGGCCGACGGCTCCGAGCAGCAGGTCATCCGGCGCTCGGCGCCCGGTACACCGCACCCGGAGTGGCAGATCCTGCACGAGCTGCGCGGCATGAACGTGCCGCCGCAGCAGGTCCTGGAACTCCACACCGAGCTGGAGTCGTGCGAGCTGCCGGGCGCGTACTGCGCCCGCATGATCCGCGAGACCTGGCCGCAGGCGCGGATCACGTCCATCGCGCCGTACGGCAGGGACCACGCGTCCCGTCAGCAGGGCATGCAGCAGCTCCTGGCGCACCAGGGCGAGTTGCACCAGGTGGCGGACGGTCCCGCCCGGCCGGCGCCGGTGCGTGCCCCGCTGCAGCAGATGCCGCCCGCCCCGGCGATTCCGCCGGAGGGCGTCGCGCAGGAACTGGCCGCGGCCTTCGGTCCCGCGCTCTTCCGCTTCGATCAGCGTGCGGTGTCGCGGCAGGGCGTGCCGGACATCGTGGCGCACACGCTCGTGGTGGCGGGTCTGCCCGTCGACTTCGGGCCGTTCTTCTGGGCGCAGGCCCAGCCGGGGCGGCCGGTGCCGACGCTGGCGGAGCTGGCGCAGGAGCGGGGGGTGCAGCCGGCGTCGGACGCGGGCTCGTACCTGGTGATGGGCAGCGACTTCGGGCGTGCGCTCTGTGTCCAGTACGGGACGGCGAACATCGTGGCCGTGCCGGTGGAGGCGGGTCCCGGCGGTGCGCCGGTGCCGCCGCAGTTCGTGAACACGGGGCTGCCCGAGTTCGCGCGGTGCATGGCGCTGCTCGGCCGGATGTGGCGGCTGCGCTTCGGGCTCAACCAGGAGCAGGCGGGCCGCTGGACCGTCGACTTCCAGAACCAGCTGGCCGCGCTCGACCCGGCGGCGCTCGCGTCGCCGGAGAGCTGGTGGTCGGTGCTCCTGGAGCAGATGTGGGACGGGCTGCTGTAGCCCGGACCTGCCCGGCCTGCCGGGCCTGTCTCCAGGAGGAGAAGGCGCAGGTGGAGGCGCCCGTCCCGTTCCCCGGGGCGGGCGCCTCCGTCGTGCGGGCTGGCCCATATGGGGCCCCGGGCGGCAGCAATGTCACCCCGATTCCGACTTCTGGCGCCAATTGACGCATCCTTGACCGGGTGGAGTGGGCGGAGTGTCGCGTTATGAGCGCTTCCGCTTGATCCATCAAGATGTGCGCCAATCGCGTTGTCCGCGCGTGGTACGTCGGAGAGGGGATCCAAGGATGAGCAGCAGCGGTGCATCGTCGTCGCCGCACGGCTTCGTCGCCGTGCGGGGGCGCGGATACCGTCCCGAACAGGTGGAGGCGTACGCCGCCGCGCTCTCCCACGAGCGGGACGGGGCGTGGGAGCGTGCGGCCCGGCTGACCGTCCTGGCCAAGGAGATGGAGGCGGAGGCCGAGCACCTGCGGGACGTGGTGTCGCGGCTCGCCCCCCAGACGTACGAGACGCTGGGCGAGCGGGCCCGGCAGATCCTGACGCTCGCCGAGACCGAGTCCGAGGCCGTGCGCGAGGCCGCCCGTGCCGAGGCGCAGGCGGTGACGGAGGCGGCGCAGGCCGGGGCGCGGGAGGTACGGGAGGCCGCGCGCGCGTACGCCGATGAGGTCGGCGAGGACGCGGAGGAGCGGGCGAGGCAGCGGCTCCTCGCGGACCGGGCCACGGCCGACGAGGCGCGGGTCTCGGCCCGGCGCGACGTGAAGGCGTGGCGCGGTGAGGCGCTGGCCGCGCTGCGCGAGATGCGGGAGCGGTGCGAGGGACTGCTCGCCGAGCAGGAGAAGGAGCAGGCGGAGCGGTGGGAGGCCGTCGAGCGCGAGGCGGCCGAGCGGGAGGCGGTGTCGGACGCGCGGGACGCGGAACGGGTGGCCGCCGCCGAGGCGCGCCTCTCGGAGGCCAAGCGGGCCTTCGCGGAGGCGGAGGAGTCGGCGAGGCACCGCCAGGAGGACGCGGAGGCGCGGGGCGCCGAGCTGGTCGCGGAGGCGGTCGTGACGGAGGAGCGGCTGGCCCGCGAGACGGAACGGGTGCTGCGCGAGCACGGCGAGGAGTGGGACGAGGTACGGGCCCACATGAACCACGTACGCAGCAGCCTGGCCACCCTGACCGGCCGGGCCCCGGCAGAGGAAACCCCGTAGCCCCCACCCGGGCACAGGGACGGCGGGCGGCGGCCTCTCAGGAGCGCGGGGCCCGGCACGACAAGCCACACCGATCCCGCACCCGCCCACCCCCGGCCCCCGCGGCGGCGGGCGGTTCTTGAGGGGCGCGGGGCTCGGCGCGACAAGCCACGACAAACCCGCACCCGCCCACCCCCGGCTTCCACGGTGGCGGGTGGTCTTTGAGGGGCGCGGGGAACGGCGCGACAAGCCACGACAAACCCGCACCCGAACACCCCCGGCCCCCCGGCGGCAGACGGTCCTGAGGGGCGCGGCCTCCGCGGGGGAGGCCCGCCCCGGCCCGGTCAGGCCCCTGCCAAGGCCCACTCAGCCCAGCTCGGGCAGGATCCCCCCGGGCCCGCCGTCCTCAAGGATCCCGCGGAAGGCGGCCCGCATCGCGTCGACCCCGCCGACCGGTACGACGACGAGGTCCGGGCACTGGAAGAACGCGCCGCCCGCACACTCCCCGGTCCGCTGCCAGCGGTCCATGACCGCGGCGATCTCGCGGGGCGTCATGAAGGTGGCGCTCCACCGCGTGCCGTCGGGCAGGCGGAGTTCGGCGTCGACGTTCTCGACGTCCTCGGCCCGGTCGTCCGCCCCCAGCATGAACAGGGCCGTGAAGCGGTCGTCCTCGACCAAGAGGTACGGGTCACTTTCCATAGAGCTGCTTCAGCCTCGCAATCACCGAGGGGTCCTTGAGCTCGGCGAGCTTCGGTTTGCCCAGCGCCTCCAACTCGGTGTCCAGCGCCTTGAACCGGGCGCCGTGGTCCTTCATCACCGACTGCGTCCCGTAGAGGAACAGAGCGGTGCCCACACCGGCGACCAGGGCCTTGCGGGTGAACTCCCGCAGGCAGCCGGCCCTCTCGACGAGCCCCAGGTCGTCGCACTGCGCGTAGTGGGAGATCCGCTCGGCGATCTCGATGAGGCTCGGTGGCTTCTGCTCGGCGGCGAACGCCGTGCCGCCCGCCGCGACGGCCGAGGTGAACGAGAGGGACAACGAGAGGGACAGGGCGGTCACTGCCGTGACCGGCCTGGTGGTTCTGTGGCGCATGCGTTCCTTGGTCATGGGGGCACGGCGCCCATGACGATGTGACCCCCCGAGTCATTTCTGACGGGTACCCGTCAGAGTTACCGGCACGTACAGTAACAGCACTACATCCTGCAATGTCTAGTTTTCACTCATCAAATCCGCACAGGGGACGGTGCGTACGGTAGTGGAGCGGGCTCAGTCGGAGTGCTGGGTGGGGGACAACTGGTCCTGCTGTACGCCAAGTTGGGTCTCCTGGAGGATCGGGAAGCGGCGTGGGGCCAGGAGGAGCAGGGCCGCGAGGGCGAGGACGGCGGCGCAGACCGCGCCGAGGTAGACCGAGTCGACCGCCGCGTCGACGGCGCGGCGCAGGGGCTCCGGGTCGGTCACGGAGCCGGGGTCGTCCAGGATGCGGGCCACCGAGTCCAGGGAGCCGGAGCCGCCGAGCCGCGCGCTCAGCACGCCGTTGGCCACCGCGCCGAAAAGGGCCGCACCCAGGGTCTGACCGATCTGGCGGCAGAAGAGGACGGACGCGGTGGCCGTGCCGCGCTCGGCCCAGCCGACGGTGGACTGGACGCCGACGATCAGGGGGAGTTGGAAGAGGCCGAGGGCGGCGCCGAGCAGCAGCATGAGCAGGGCGGGCTGCCAGGCGGACCCGGGGTAGGGCAGCAGGGGGAAGGAGAAGAGGATCAGCGCGGCCGCGCAGATGCCGACGACGGCGGTGTTGCGGAAGCCGATCCTGCGGTAGACGTGCTGGCTGAGGGCGGCCGAGACGGGCCAGCTCAGCGTCATCACGGAGAGCACGAACCCCGCGGCGACGGGGGCGAGTCCGAGGACGGACTGGGCGTAGGTGGGCAGGAAGACGGTGGGCGCGACCATCAGGAGGCCGAGCGCGCCGAGGGCGAGGTTGACGGCGGCGATGGTGGGGCGGCGCCAGACCCAGCCGGGGATGATCGGTTCCGCCGCCCGGCGTTCGATGACGACGACCGCGGCGATCAGCGCCACGCCGCCGCCGAAGAGCGCGAGGGAGGGTGCCGACAGCCAGTCCCAGGCGACACCGCCCTGCACGAGCGCGGTCAGGAGCGTGCCGCCGCAGGCGAAGACGGCGAGCGCGCCGGGCCAGTCGACGCGGCCGCGCGGGACGGCCGCGCGTGCGGGTTCGTGGAGGTGGCGCACGATCAGCCAGAGCGCGAGCGACCCGATGGGCAGGTTGATGAGGAAGATCCAGCGCCAGTCGGCGT
Source organism: Streptomyces sp. NPDC040622 (assembly GCF_055593965.1). NCBI lineage: Bacteria > Bacillati > Actinomycetota > Actinomycetes > Kitasatosporales > Streptomycetaceae > Streptomyces > Streptomyces sp. NPDC040622. The sequence goes on from NZ_JBVIXD010000006.1 coordinate 495,901, forward strand.
ACGAGGCGATGAGGCCGCCGAGCGCCGGTCCCGCGACGGCCGAGGTGGCCCACACCGTCGACAACTTCGCCTGGATCTTGGGGCGTTCCTTGAGCGGGTACAGGTCGGCGGCGAGGGTCTGCACGGTGCCCTGGACGGCGCCGCCGCCCAGGCCCTGGACGACGCGGAAGGCGATGAGCGACTCCATGTTCCAGGCGAACGCGCAGAGCGTGGAGCCGAGCAGGAACAGGACGCAGCCCGCGATGAGGACGGGCTTGCGGCCGAAGGTGTCGGAGAGCTTGCCGTAGACGGGCAGGGTGACGGTGGCCGCGAGGAGGTACCCGGAGAAGAGCCAGGAGAAGATCGAGAAGCCGCCGAGGGAGCCCACGATCTGGGGGACGGCGGTGGAGACGATGGTGGAGTCGACGGCGGCCAGCGCCATGGCCAGCATGAGCGCGGCGACGACCGCGCCCCTGCCGCGTATCGCGTCCTGGGTGCGTGTCGCGTCGTGGATCCCCACGGAACGTCCTTCCCCCGGCAACCGGTTGCTGCGGGCCACTTTCTCACCCCGCGGGGGTGGAGGGCAGGGTGGAGCCGACCCTGAGTTGATCTCCACCGGCGGGTGGAGATCCCCTAGGGGTACCTCCGTACAACGGACTGGGGAGCGTTCGTCCCGCCGGAGGATGAGACGGGCCGGGGGCGGTCCTTAGATTGTCCTTACGAGCCGGGCACGGGGCCGGCTCGGACAACCACACCGACGGGGGTGGGGTTTTCCCCCGGAAAAGACTGCGCTGAGCACCAGCGCGCCGGACCCCTTCGCGACCGGAGACTGAGAGCGCGAAGAACGCACCGCACCGCACCGCGAGCGCGACGCGCACCCGGACCGCACCACACGTATCCGCAGCACCGCACGCACCTGACGTACCGCACCGCACGCACCTGACCCACCGCGCGGCCGACGCACCGCGCACACCTGACACTTCGCATGACCGACATAGGAGAAAAACCGTGACAACGGCTGTGACCACACCCAGGCACGGGGGCACTGGAGGGCGTACGGCCGTGGCGGCACGGGCACGCCAGGTCGTGAAGGCGTACGGCAGCGGGGAGACCCGCGTCGTCGCGCTCGACCACATCGACGTGGACATCGCCCGCGGGCAGTTCACCGCGATCATGGGCCCCTCCGGCTCCGGAAAGTCCACCCTGATGCACTGCCTCGCCGGCCTCGACACGGTCAGCAGCGGGCAGATCCACCTCGACGAGACCGAGATCACCGGCCTCAAGGACAAGAAGCTCACGCGGCTGCGCCGGGACCGGATCGGCTTCATCTTCCAGGCGTTCAACCTCCTGCCCACGCTGAACGCCATCGAGAACATCACGCTCCCGATGGACATCGCGGGCCGCAAGCCCGACCGGGTCTGGCTCGACCAGGTCGTGGAGACCGTGGGCCTCGCCGGGCGCCTCAAGCACCGCCCCACCGAGCTCTCCGGCGGCCAGCAGCAGCGCGTCGCCGTGGCCCGTGCGCTCGCCTCCCGGCCCGAGATCATCTTCGGTGACGAGCCGACGGGAAACCTCGACTCCCGTGCGGGGGCAGAGGTGTTGGGCTTCCTGCGCCGCTCGGTGACCGAGCTCGGCCAGACCATCGTGATGGTCACCCACGACCCGGTCGCCGCCTCCTACGCGGACCGCGTGCTGTACCTCGCCGACGGCCGGATCGTCGACGAGATGCACCACCCGACCGCCGACCAGGTCCTCGACCGCATGAAGTCCTTCGACGCGCGGGGGCGCACGTCATGACCGTCCTCAAGACCTCGATGCGCAACTTCTTCGCGCACAAGGGCCGCATGGCGCTCTCCGCGGTGGCCGTCGTTCTCTCGGTGGCGTTCGTCTGCGGCACGCTCGTCTTCTCCGACACCATGAGCACGACCTTCGACAAGCTCTTCGCGGCGACCTCCGCGGACGTCACGGTCACCCCCAAGTCCGCCGAGGACGCGGGTGACGCGCCCCGCAGCGGCCGGCCCGAGTCCCTGCCCGCCTCGGTCGTCCGGCAGGCCGCCGAGGCCCGGGGCGTGAAGTCCGCCGAGGGCGCGGTCAGCAGCCAGAGCGTGACCGTCGTCAACGCCGAGAACAAGAACATGGGCCCCACCAACGGCGGCCCGACCATCGCCGGCAACTGGACGCACAACGACCTGCGTTCGATGGACATCACCTCCGGCCACCGTCCGCGCGGCCCCACCGAGGTGATGATCGACGCCGACACCGCGGACAAGCACCACCTCAAGATCGGTGACGAGCTGCGCACCATCGCCGCCACCGGCGACCACACCGCGAAGATCTCCGGCATCGCCACCTTCAAGGTGACCAACCCCGGCGCGGCCATCGTCTACTTCGACACCGCCACCTCCCAGCGCGAACTCCTCGGCGCCACCGGCCGGTTCACGCACGTCAACCTCACCGCGGAGGCGGGTGTCAGCGACAGCCGGCTCAAGGCGGACGTCGCCACGGTCCTGGACCGGCTGAACAAGGGCGACAAGGCCGCCTACGACGTCAAGACGCAGAAGGAGGCCGCGGACGACAACCGCGACTCCGTCGGCAGCTTCCTCGACGTCATGAAGTACGCGATGCTCGGCTTCGCCGGGATCGCCTTCCTCGTCGGCATCTTCCTCATCATCAACACCTTCTCGATGCTGGTCGCCCAGCGCACCCGCGAGATCGGCCTGATGCGGGCCATCGGCTCCAGCCGCAAGCAGGTCAACCGCTCCGTGCTCGTCGAGGCGCTGCTGCTCGGCGTGTTCGGCTCGGTGCTCGGCGTCGGCGCGGGCATCGGCCTCGCCGTCGGCCTGATGAAGCTCATGTCCGGCATGGGCATGGAACTGTCCACCGGCGACCTCACCGTCAACTGGACCACCCCCGTCATCGGCATGGTCCTCGGCATCGTCGTCACCGTCCTCGCCGCCTACCTCCCCGCACGCCGGGCCGGCAAGGTCTCGCCGATGGCCGCGCTGCGCGACGCGGGCACCCCGGCCGACGGCAGGGCGAGCGCGCTGCGCGCCGTCATCGGCCTGGTCCTGACCGGCGCGGGCGGCTACGGCCTCTACACCGCGTCGCAGGCCGACAAGGCGAGCGAGGGCTCGCTCTTCCTGGGCGGCGGCGTCGTCCTGACCCTCGTCGGCTTCGTCGTCATCGGCCCGGTGCTCGCCTCCGGCGTGGTCCGCGTCATCAGCGTGCTGCTGCTGCGGATGTTCGGCCCGGTCGGGCGGATGGCCGAGCGCAACGCGCTGCGCAACCCGCGCCGCACCGGCGCCACCGGCGCGGCCCTGATGATCGGCCTCGCGCTGGTCGCCTGCCTCTCCGTGGTCGGCTCCTCGATGGTCGCATCGGCCACCGACGAGCTCGACAAGTCGGTCGGCGCGGACTTCATCGTCCAGCCCACCCAGCCCGGCATCTCCATCACCGAGAAGGCGGCACAGTCCCTGGGCAAGGCCGACCACATCTCCCACATCACCCGCTACAAGCAGATCAACGCGGACATGACGACGCCCGCGGGCAAGACCGTCGACGGTGTCGGCCTGAGCGCCGCCGACCCGTCCTACGCCACCGACCTGCGCCGCGAGACGACCGCGGGCAAGCTGTCCGCCGCCTACGGCCCGAACGCGATGTCGGTCGGCGACGAGTTCGCCCGGAAGCACCACCTGAAGGTCGGCGACGAGCTGAGGATCGCCTTCGAGCACGGCAGGACGGCGAAGCTGAAACTGGCGGCGATCACGTCGGACGACACGTCGGTCGACAAGGGCTCGATGTACCTCAACATCACGACGATGGAGCGGTACGTCCCGGCCGACCGGATCCCGCAGAACGACATGATGTTCGCCTCGGCCGACAAGGGCCGGGAGAAGGCCGCGTACGCCTCGCTGAAGGACTCCCTGGAGGCCTACCCGCAGTACAAGGTGATGGACCAGACCGACTTCAAGCAGACGCTGAAGGACCAGGTCGGCCAGCTCCTGAACATGGTCTACGGCCTGCTGGGCCTCGCGATCATCGTCGCGATCCTCGGAGTGGTGAACACGCTGGCCCTCTCGGTGGTGGAGCGCACCCGTGAGATCGGCCTGATGCGGGCGATCGGTCTCTCCCGCCGCCAGCTGCGCCGCATGATCCGCATGGAGTCGGTGGTCATCGCCCTCTTCGGCGCGCTCCTCGGCCTCGGCCTCGGGATGGGCTGGGGGGCCACGGCCCAGAAGCTCCTGGCGCTGGAGGGCCTGAAGGTCCTGGAGATCCCGTGGCCGACGATCATCGCGGTCTTCGTGGGATCGGCGTTCGTGGGCCTGTTCGCCGCACTGGTCCCGGCCTTCCGGGCCGGCCGGATGAACGTCCTCAACGCCATCGCCACCGAATAGCCACTGCGACGGGGGAACGGGGGACGGCCCCGGCAGGCACGCATCGCGCGCCTGCCGGGGCCGCCGTTCGTCCGGTCCCCGGCTTCGTGTTCCGGTCACTCCCTGCGCAGCAGCACGAACCCGTGGGCGGTGTCCTCCAGGGCGTAACGGGCGCCCGGGTGCAGCTTGTTCGCGTAGGCGACCGGGTCCTTGGTCCAGCCGGACCGCACGTCCAGGGCGATGTACCGGGGAACCACCGGGTCGGCCGCGCCCACCCAGAACACCCGGGTCCGTGCGGCGAGGCGGCTGACCGGCGCGATGTCCGCCTCGACGGTGGCGCCGTCCGGCACCCGCTCCAGCATCCGCTCCACGGCGACGACCTGCTTGCTCTTCTCGTACGTCGCCGCCTCGGTGAGGCCCCCGATCGGCAGCGCGGTGGTCAGCGCGAGCGCGGCGACGGCGGCGCAGGCGGGCAGCCGGTCGGCGTACGTGCGCAGCCACGGCTTGTCGCTGCGGCGCGCGGTGTCGGCGGCGTCGGCGAGGGCGAGCAGGACGACGGGCATCAGGACGGCGCTGTAGTGCCAGTCGGTGCCCCAGTAGTGGTCGTCGGCGGACAGGAAGCGCCAGCCGAGGGTGGGCAGCGCGACCAGGAACAGCGGGGAGCGCAGCGCGAGCAGGCCGCTGGTGGGGATCAGCAGCCAGGCCAGGGTGCGCAGCTTGGTGCCGGTGCCGTCGAACACTCCGGCGGCGCCACCCCCTTCGCCGACCTTGTCCCAGTAGTCGTACCCGCCCACCGAGTTGAAGGCGGGGATGACCAGGGTGAGGGTGACGAGGGTGGCGACCGCGCCGAACGCGGCGACCCCGAGGGCGTAGGGCACGGCCTTGGGGTCCGTACGACGGAAGCGGATCGCCACGACCACGGCGAGGGCCGCGAGGGTCACGCCCAGGTCCTCCTTGACGAGGACGAGCGGCAGGCCCCAGAGCAGGGCGGCCCGCCACCGCTGCCGCAGCAGCGCCTCCAGGGAGAAGGCGATCAGCGGGACGGCGAAGCAGATCTCGTGGAAGTCGAAGTCGGCGGCGCGCTGGACGCCCCACGACAGCCCGTAGGCGACGCCGACGGCGAGCCCGGACGTCCGGCCCAGGAGCCGGGTCGCGGCGCGCGTGACGGGGATCACGGAGACGGCGAGGAGCAGGGACTGCGCGACGAGCAGGGTGAGGGGGGAGGGGAAGAGCCGGTAGGCGGGGGCGAGGAGGGCGGTGACCGGGCTGAAGTGGTCGCCGAGGATGTTCGCCCCGGGGCCCTTGAGGTCGGCGACGGGCGCCTGGAGGTGCGCGTACGCGCGTACGGCCTGCTCGAAGATCCCCAGGTCCCAGGAGATGGTCTCCAGGCGTCGCCAGCGGTTGACGGCCACCAGGGCGTACGCGGCGAACAGCCCGGCGGCGAGCAGGTGAGGGGCGCGGTCCCAGAGCCGTCTGTCCGCGCCCGTGACGGGCGCGGCGGCGGTCCGGTCCCGCGCCGGTATGAGCTCGTCGGCACGCTCCTGGGCGGGGAGGTCGGTCTTGGCTCCGGGCATGGGGTGGCTTTCTGGTGGGGAGCGGGCGGGCCGGGCTGGGGCCCGGCACCTGTGACGTACGGGGGGCGGGTTCGCGTTCCGGTCCCCGTCGGGGCCGGGGGCGGGGTCAGCCTCCTGGGGGAGACGCGGTCGGGGTCAGTGTGTCCGTCGGCGGTGGCGAGTGACGGCCGGTGGTCGGGGTGGCCGAGGCCGACGGGGAGGGGGAGGAGGGGCTGCCGGAGGGCTGGTCGGAGGAGGGGAGGCCGGTGGCCGACCGGTCGGTGAGGGGGGACGGCGGGGGCAGGGAGGCGGACTGCGTGGGGCTCGGCGGCCCCGCGGGCCCCGCGGGAGTGCCCACCTGCCCCAGCTGCGTCGCGGCGAGGGCCGCGCCGCCGGACACCAGGCAGACGGCGGCCACGGCGGCCACCGCGTACGTCCGGCGCCTGCGACCCGCCCCGCGCGCGGTGACCTGCCTGGACGGCGCGGGCGACGCGAGCCGGGAGCCGGTCGCGGCGGCCCGCTTCAGCGCGTCCGCGAGACGGTCGTCGGAGCCGTGGCCGTCGGAGCGGTGGTCGTCGGAGCGGTGGTCGTCGGCGCCGCGGCGGCCGGAGTCGTGGCCGTCGGTGCCGCAGCCGTCCTGCGGGGTCCTGTCCTCAGTCACGGTGCTCCTCCGTCACGGTGCGTCGCCGCGGTGGTCGCGTCGTCGAGATGCGGCGCGAGCGCCGCCCTGGCACGGGACAGGTGGGACTTCACGGTCCCGGCCGCGATCCCCGTCTCCGCGGCCACCTGCCGCACGGACAGGTCGCACACGTAGTGCAGGACCGCCACCCACCGCTGCCGCTCGGAGAGCTCGCGCAGGGCGGTGACCAGCGCGACCGTCCCGGGGTCCGGCGCGGGCACGGTGGCCGCGCGCTCGCCGTGGTGGCGCCGCCAGGCCTCCGCGCTGCGGCCGCGCCGGCGCCACCGGCTCACCGCGAGCCGCCGGGCCACCGTCCTGACCCACGCCTCGGGCCCGGCGCCCCGCTCCAGGCGGGAGCGGCGCGCCCAGGCCCGTACGAACGCCTCCTGGACCACGTCCTGCGCCTCGTGGAGGTCGCCCGTCATCAGATACACCTGCCCGACCAGCGATCTCACGGAGTGCGCGTAGAACGCCTCGAACTCCTCGTCGGTCAAGTGGTCTCCTGTGCGTGCGGCCGTGTGCGGCTGTGCGTGCGGCGCGTGGGGCTGTCGTGGCGAGTGTGGCGGTTGTGGTCTCCGGGGTTCCTCGCAGGCAGTACGCCTGGGACGCGCGCACGGTTTACGCGCGGGGGAAAGAATTTTCGGACAGGCGTTTTCCGGTCATTGTGCGGGAGGCCGCGCGGGGCCCCGCCGGCCGGGCCCGGGGCGACCGGGCCGCGCGGTCCGGCGCGGAGTCGTACGCTGGAGACCCCCGGCCCGTGCGACGTGCCGGGCCCTTCGCGTTGCCCACCCACTCCGGCACCCACTCCGGTTATCTGGACGGAAAGCCTTCAATGAGCCTGCACGGTCTGCTCGACGCCGTCGTCAAGGACTCGGCACTCGCCGAAGCGGCCAAGGCCGCGACCGACGGCCACCGCATGCACGTCGACCTGGTCGGCCCGCCCGCGGCCCGGCCCTTCGCGGTGGCGGCGCTGGCCAGGGAGTCCCGGCGCACCGTCCTCGCCGTGACGGCCACCGGCCGGGAGGCCGAGGACCTGGCCGCGGCGCTGCGCACGATCCTGCCGCCGGACACCGTCGCGGAGTACCCCTCGTGGGAGACGCTGCCGCACGAGCGCCTCTCGCCCCGCTCCGACACGGTCGGCCGCCGCCTCGCGGTGCTGCGCAGGCTCGCCCACCCCAGCACGGACGACCCGGAGACGGGACCGGTCTCGGTGCTCGTCGCGCCGGTCCGCTCGGTCCTCCAGCCGCAGGTCAAGGGCCTCGGCGAGCTGGAGCCCGTGGCGCTGCGCCCCGGCCGGAGCGCGGATCTGAACGAGGTCGTCGAGGCGCTGGCGGCCGCCGCGTACGCCCGCGTGGAGCTGGTCGAGAAGCGCGGCGAGTTCGCCGTGCGCGGCGGCATCCTCGACGTCTTCCCGCCCACCGAGGAACACCCGCTGCGCGTGGAGTTCTGGGGCGACGACGTCGAGGAGATCCGCTACTTCAAGGTCGCCGACCAGCGCTCCCTGGAGGTCGCCGAGCACGGCCTGTGGGCGCCGCCCTGCCGTGAGCTGCTGCTCACCGACGCGGTGCGCGAGAAGGCCGCGGCCCTCGCCGAGCGGCATCCGGAGCTGGGCGAGCTGCTCGGGAAGATCGCCGAGGGCATCGCGGTCGAGGGCATGGAGTCGCTGGCCCCCGTCCTGGTGGACGACATGGAGCTGCTGCTCGACGTCCTGCCCAAGGGCGCCATGGCGGTGGTCTGCGACCCGGAGCGGGTGCGGACGCGCGCCGCCGACCTGGTGGCGACGTCGCAGGAGTTCCTGCAGGCCAGCTGGGCGGCGACGGCGGGCGGCGGAGAGGCCCCGATCGACGTGGGCGCGGCGTCCCTGTGGGGCATCGCGGACGTCCGGCACCACGCACGCGACCTCGGCATGATGTGGTGGTCGGTCTCGCCGTTCGCCGCCGACGAGGCCCTGGGCGTCGACGCGCCGGGGGACGACAGCACCCTCAAGCTCGGCATGCACGCCCCGGAGACGTACCGCGGCGACACCGCGAAGGCGCTCGCGGACACCAAGGGCTGGCTCGCCGACGGCTGGCGCACCGTCTACGTCACCGAGGCCCACGGCCCCGCCGCCCGTACCGTCGAGGTCCTCGGCGGTGAGGGCATCGCGGCCCGCCTGGACGCGGACCTCAGCGAGCTCACGCCGTCCGTGGTGCACGTCTCCTGCGGTTCGATCGACTACGGGTTCATCGACCCGGCGTTGAAGCTCGCCGTGCTCACCGAGACGGACCTGTCCGGCCAGAAGGCGGCGGGCAAGGACGGCCAGCGCATGCCGGCCCGCCGCCGCAAGACGATCGACCCGCTGACCCTGGAGGCCGGCGACTACATCGTCCACGAGCAGCACGGCGTCGGCCGCTACATCGAGATGGTGCAGCGCACCGTGCAGGGCGCCACCCGCGAGTACCTCGTCGTGGAGTACGCCCCCGCCAAGCGCGGCCAGCCCGGCGACCGGCTCTACATCCCCACCGACCAGCTGGAGCAGATCACCAAGTACGTCGGCGGCGAGGCCCCCACCCTGCACCGCCTGGGCGGCGCCGACTGGACGAAGACGAAGGCGCGGGCGAAGAAGGCGGTCAAGGAGATCGCCGCGGACCTCATCAAGCTGTACAGCGCGCGCATGGCCGCTCCCGGGCACGCCTTCGGCTCCGACACGCCCTGGCAGCGCGAGCTGGAGGACGCCTTCCCCTACGCGGAGACGCCCGACCAGCTGACCACGATCGCCGAGGTCAAGGAGGACATGGAGAAGACGGTCCCGATGGACCGCCTGATCTGCGGCGACGTCGGCTACGGCAAGACGGAGATCGCGGTCCGCGCGGCCTTCAAGGCGGTGCAGGACGGCAAGCAGGTCGCGGTGCTCGTGCCCACGACGCTCCTGGTCCAGCAGCACTTCGGCACGTTCTCCGAGCGGTACTCCCAGTTCCCGGTCAACGTCCGCGCGCTGAGCCGCTTCCAGACCGACACCGAGTCCAAGGCGACGCTCGAAGGGCTGCGCGACGGCTCGGTCGACATCGTCATCGGCACCCACCGCCTCTTCTCCTCCGAGACCAAGTTCAAGGACCTCGGTCTGGTCATCGTCGACGAGGAGCAGCGCTTCGGCGTCGAGCACAAGGAGCAGCTGAAGAAGCTCCGCGCGAACGTCGACGTCCTGACGATGTCGGCGACCCCCATTCCCCGTACGCTCGAAATGGCCGTGACCGGCATCCGCGAGATGTCGACGATCACCACCCCGCCCGAGGAGCGCCACCCGGTGCTGACCTTCGTCGGGCCGTACGAGGAGAAGCAGATCGGCGCGGCCGTCCGCCGTGAACTCCTGCGCGAGGGCCAGGTCTTCTACATCCACAACCGTGTCGAGTCCATCGACCGGGCGGCGGCCAGGCTCCGGGACATCATCCCCGAGGCGCGCATCGCCACCGCCCACGGCCAGATGTCCGAACAGGCCCTGGAGCAGGTCGTCGTGGACTTCTGGGAGAAGAAGTTCGACGTCCTCGTCTCGACGACCATCGTCGAGTCCGGCATCGACATCTCCAACGCCAACACCCTCATCGTGGAGCGCGGCGACAACTTCGGCCTCTCCCAGCTCCACCAGCTGCGCGGCCGCGTGGGCCGAGGACGCGAGCGCGGTTACGCCTACTTCCTCTACCCGCCGGAGAAGCCGCTCACCGAGACCGCGCACGAGCGCCTCGCGACCATCGCCCAGCACACCGAGATGGGCGCGGGCATGTACGTCGCCATGAAGGACCTGGAGATCCGCGGCGCGGGCAACCTCCTCGGCGGCGAGCAGTCGGGGCACATCGCGGGCGTCGGTTTCGACCTCTACGTCCGCATGGTCGGCGAGGCGGTGGCGGACTACCGCGCCTCCCTGGAGGGTGGCGTGGAGGAGGAGCCGCCGCTGGAGGTCAAGATCGAGCTCCCGGTCGACGCGCACGTCCCGCACGACTACGCCCCCGGCGAGCGCCTGCGCCTGCAGGCCTACCGCGCCATCGCCTCCGCCACCACGGAGGAGGACATCGCCTCCGTGCGCGAGGAACTCACCGACCGTTACGGCAAGTTGCCGGAGCCGGTGGAGAACCTGCTGCTCGTGGCGGGCCTGCGGATGCTCGCCCGCGCGTGCGGTGTCGGCGAGATCGTCCTCCAGGGCGCCAACATCCGCTTCGCGCCGGTGGAGTTGAGGGAGTCGCAGGAGCTGCGCCTCAAGCGGCTCTACCCCGGCACGGTCATCAAGGCGACCGCGCACCAGGTCCTGGTGCCGCGCCCGAAGACCGCGAAGGTCGGCGGCAAGCCGTTGGTCGGGCGCGAACTGCTCGGCTGGGTCGGGGAGTTCCTGACGTCGATCCTGGGGTCGTAGGCGCGTCCCGGGGCGTTGGCCGGATTCCGGGGCGGTGGTCCCGGGGCGTGCCGGTCAGGTCGCGGGGGTGCAGGCCTCCGCGATCGACAGGCTGTTCTCGTAGAGGTGGTGCCGGGTGATCCGGCCGTCCTCCACCGTGAGGCGCAGCGCGAAGGGGCCCTCGAAGGACTTGCCGGTGGCGCGCACGGTGCCGCCGAGGTGCCCCGTCAGGACGGCGTCGGTGCCGTCGACGAGGAAGGCGTCCAGGGTGGCGCGGGAGTCCTCGGGGACGGTGTGCTCGGCGAGCTCCGCGGCCTGGGCGGCGCACTCGGCGCCGGTGGAGCGCGGGCGGATCCACGGGGCGGCGGGGTTCTCGGCGAGCAGCCAGTCGACGTCGTCGGCGAAGAGCTCCACCATCCGCGCGGTGTCCCCGGCCATGCGGGCCGTGAGGAACTCCTGCACGACGGAGCGGGTCCGGGCGGTGGTGTCGGTGGCGGAACTCGTGCTGGTCGCGGGGGTCTGGGCGGTCATGGCGCTCTCCTCGGGTGCGGATGCGGCCGGGTGCGGTCCGGCTGATGTGTCCGATCCTGCCGAGGGGAAGAGCGCCGGTCGATTACCGCGGAGGTAATGAGCCTCAGGACGGCTTCCGGCCCGTCGGCCCGCCGTCCCCCTCCACGCGGTCGTGCGCCTGCTCCCGCACCTGCTCGACCTTGCCCGCGGGCTCGTCGCCGGTCTTCTCGTCGACCTCTTCCTCCAAGGCGTTCGAGATGTCCTCGCCCCTGTCCTGGGCCTGGTCCTTGAACTTGTCGAAGATGCCCATGCGGAGAACTCCTCAAGAGGCGGGGGAGGGAGGGGACTCAACGACGACGATACGTCCGCGGTGCCCTGTTCGCCCGCCGGGGGGCGATATGGTCTGGACCACCCGGCCGTTACCGTGGGAGCCGCGAGAGTCCGCCCAGGGGAGGGGAGAGCGCCGTGCCGCTCAAAGTCGTGGGGCTGCACCGTTTTCCGGTGAAGTCGATGCTCGGTGAGGAGCACGACCGGATGGAGTTCGACGGGACCGGTCCCGTCGGCGACCGGCGGTGGGCCTTGCGGTTCGCCGACGGCAAGCTGGGCAGCGGCAAGAACCACCAGCGCTTCCGCCGCATCCCCGGACTGCTCGACCACCGTGCGGCGTACGACGCGGACGGCCTGCCCGTCATCACCGCGCCGGACGGCGAGGAACTGCGCCCCGGCGACCCCCGCGTCGCCGAACGGTTCGGCGACGGAGTCACCCTGGCCCGCCAGGGCGAGGATCCCCACAAGGACGTCTCCGCCGTCTCCGTCATCGGCACCGCCTCGCTCCGCGCGCTCGGCGACCTGCTCGGCGACGCCGACCCCGTCGACGTACGGCGGCTGCGCAAGAACATCGTCGTCGAGACCGACGAACCCTGGATCGAGGAGAGCTGGGTGGGCCGCGAGATCACCATCGGCGGCGGGGCCGAACCGCTGCGGCTGCACGTCCTCAAGCGCGTCAAGCGCTGCGTCATGGTCACCCAGGCCCAGCCCGGCCTGCCCGTGGACAACCGCATCCTCAAGACCCTCACCGCCGCCCGCGGCATGTGCATCGGGATCCACACGGACATGGTGACGCCCGCGCCGCTCGCCCTCGGCGACACGGTGACCGTCCGATGAGGCGGCGCACCGCCCCGGTCCTGCTCGCGCTGATCGCCGTCCCCGCGCTGCTCACCGGCTGCGAGACCGGCACGGGGGACGCGGGAGGCAAGGAGGAGGGCGGCGCCGCCGGGCCCGACGCCAAGGCCGGCTCCGCGCTCGCCGCCGTCGGCACACTGACCGTCAAGGGCCGTGCGCCCAAGACCGGTTACGAGCGCGGCAGGTTCGGCAGCGCCTGGGCCGACACGGACTCCAACAGCTGCCCGACCCGCGACGACATCCTCAAGCGGGACCTGAAGGACGTCCGCTACCAGGGCGGCGACTGCCGGGTGGTCTCCGGGACGCTCGCGCCCGACCCGTACACCGGCAAGGACGTGACGTTCCGGCGCGGCCGCAGCCGGGTCGACATCGACCACCTCGTGGCCCTCTCCGACGCCTGGCAGAAGGGTGCCTTCCGGTGGGAGCCGGGCAAGCGCATCGCCTTCGCCAACGACCCGCTCAACCTCCTCGCGGTCGACGCGGGCCCCAACCGGGGCAAGGGCGACGGCGACACCGCGACCTGGCTGCCGCCGAACAAGGCCTACCGCTGCACGTACGTGGCCGGGCAGGTCGCGGTGAAGAAGAAGTACGGGGTGTGGGTGACCGGCGCCGAACGGGACGCCATGAAGAAGGTGCTGACCACCTGCCCCGAGGAGAAGCTGCCGGCCGGCGACGCCCCGACCGCCGCACCGGGGCGCTTCCACGCACGCTGACGCGCCGGCCGGGCGCGCCGCTCGTGCGCGGCATGCGCGACGCTCTGACGGAGGGGAACCTTCCGCCGGGCGCCGCGTGACCAGTACGACAACGGTTCGGTACAACCCTGGACCGGTGGTCAGGGTCGGCCTATACGCTCGAACCAGCATCCGCTCGTCCGCCCCTTTTTCAGGTCTTCAGGTCTTTTCAGGTCTTTCAGGCAGCCCGGGTCCCTCGGCTGTCCCGGGTTCCTCAGGCATCAGGAGCAGCCATGCACGGCCACGGCTATGCGCCGCAGCATCCGTCGCCCCCCTCCGGGGGCACGTACGTGACGCTGCGCGTGGTGTTCGTGGCGCTCGCGGTGCTGACGTGCGGTCTGCTCGCGTGGGCGCCGATGCTGCGGCTCGGGTACGTGACCCGCAAGGCCCACGACTGGGCGCTCTTCGGCCTGGTGACGGCGCTGGACGTGACGGCGCTCGTGCTGATCGGTCTCGACCCGGGCGAGGAGGACTTCCAGGGCCCGGGCAACGCGGCCATGATCATCATGCTCTCGACGATGCTGGCCGCCGTCGCCTACTACCTGTTCGCGGACATCCGGCACGTCGGCCGCCACCAGCCGCCCCCACACGCGCAGTTCACCGGCTACGCGCCGCACCAGCCCCAGCCCGGGTACGGCTACCCGCAGCAGCCCTCGCCCGGCCCGGTCCACCTCCAGCCGACCCAGTTCGGCGCTGCCCCGGGGGCCCCGACCCCGCCGCCCCCCTCGGCGCACACCCCGCCGCCGCCCGCGCGGCCCGCACCCGACCGCATCCACCAGGTCCGTGCCGAGCTCGACGAGCTCAGTGACTATCTGCGCAAGCAGGAAGGCGGCAGCTGACCGTGACCCCGATGACTCCGCCGTCGCCGGGGGCCGGGGCGGGGGCGGAGACCGGGGCGACGGCGGGCGGCCGTGTCGGCCGCGTGGTCGCGGGGCGCTACGCACTCTCCACGCTGATCGGCCAGGGCGGCATGGGCCAGGTGTGGACCGCGTACGACCAGCGCCTGGACCGCCGCGTCGCCGTGAAGCTGCTCCGCCCCGACCGGGTCGCGGGCGCCGAGGCCGAGGAGTTGCGCCGCCGCTTCGCGCGCGAGTGCCGCGTGACCGCGCAGGTCGACCACCCCGGCCTGGTCACCGTGCACGACGCGGGCAGCGAGGGCGAGGACCTCTACCTCGTCATGCAGTACGTCGACGGCGCGGACCTCGGCGACCACCTCGCCGAGCACGACCCCTACCCCTGGCAGTGGGCCGTCGCCGTCGCCGCCCAGCTCTGCGCCGTGCTCTCCGCGGTGCACGCCGTGCCCATCGTCCACCGCGACCTCAAGCCGCGGAACGTCATGGTCAAGCAGGACGGCACGGTCTCCATCCTCGACCTCGGCATCGCCTCGGTCATGGACACCGACACCACCCGCCTCACCCACACCGGATCACCGATCGGCAGCCCCGCCTACATGGCCCCCGAGCAGGCCATGGGCGGCGCCGTCGGCCCGTACACCGACCTGTACGCGCTCGGGGTGCTGCTGCACGAACTCCTCAGCGGCGACGTGCCGTTCTCCGGGTCCACCGCGCTCGGCGTCCTCCACCGCCACCTGTACGAGCCGCCGCTGCCGGTCCGCAGGCTGCGCCCCGAGGTGCCCGAGGCCCTGGAGTCCCTCGTCCTGCGCCTGCTCGCCAAGGACCCCCAGCACCGGTACGCCAGCGCCCAGGAGGTCTACGAGGACCTGGCGCCGATGCTGCCCGCCCGCGGCACACCCTCCGGCCACCCGCTCGACCCGACCCGCCCCTTCCTGCGCCCGCACGCCCCGTGGCCGGACCGCGCGGCGACGCCCGCGCCCGCCCCCGACATGCCCGCGCAGCCGCCCGGCACGCCGCCCCGCCAGGACCTCGCCCAGGCCGTCGAGGACGTCAAGCGGCTCCTCGGCGAGGGCCGCATCACCCAGGCCGTGGACATCCTCGGCGCGATCCTGCCGGCCGCCGCCGCCCGGCACGGCGAGCACTCACCCGTCGTGCGCACCCTGCGCAAGCAGTACGCGGCCACGCTCATGGACGACGGCCAGTACCGCCGCGCCCTGCCCGAGCTGCGGCGCCTGGCCGACGAACGCGCCGCCGAGTCCGGCCGGGCCGACCCGCACTCGCTCCAGTTCCGCTACGAGGCGGCGCAGTGCCTGGAGCAGCTCGGCGAGCCGGCCGCGGCCCTCGCCGAGTACCGCGTGCTCCTCCCGTACTACGAGAACCAGTACGCGACACAGGACCGTCACCAGTCGCTGGAGATCCGCCGCCGCATCGGCCATCTGCTGCTCGCCCTCGGCGACCGGCCCGCCGCGCACGACACCCTGGCGCGGCTGCTGCACGACGCCGAGATGCTGCACGGGCCCGGTCATCCGTTCCCCGCCGAGGTCCGGCGCACCCTGCAATGGCTCGGACAAGTGCGCGGCTAGCGCCCGAACGGTGGGGTGGAGGGTGCCTCAACTCCCGGGAAATCGTTGGTCGAATAGGTGTCGAATGGCTGGCCGAGACGACGGCCACTGCCTAACATCGATCACCGGTGGCGGCGCTCGCGCGCCACAGCGATTTGCACGATCTCCACGGGAGGCTTTCTTGCACCGCCGTCGTCGCACAGCGCTCATCCTCTCCACGGCCGCGATCGCCGCGACCCCCCTCCTGGCCGCCTGCGGCAGCGGGGCGCACCCAGGCGCCGCGGCCGTCGTCGGCGGCGACCGCATCACGGTCGCCCAGCTGGAGAGCCGGGTGAACGAGGTGCGCGACGCGCAGCGGGCCGCCGTCCCCGACGACACGCAGTACTCGCAGGCGATCGCCAAGTCCGGCGGCCTCACCCGCAGCACGCTGCACACGATGGTCCTCGACAAGGTCCTGCACCGCGCGGCCACCGACGCCGGAGTGAGCGTCACGCGCCGCGACATCCAGACCATGCGGGCCGGTCTCGAGCAGCAGGCGGGCGGCAAGAAGGCCCTGGAGCAGGGCTGGCTGCAGCAGTACAGCGTCGCCCCCGACCGGCTCGAGGACAGCCTGCGCACCGAGATCGAGGCGCAGAAGCTCGCCCAGAAGCTGAACGCGGACATGAACGCCCCCGAGGGCCAGGCCGTCTTCTGGAAGGCCCTGTCGGCCGCGTCCAAGAAGCTCGACATCGACCTGAACCCGCGCTATGGCACGTGGGACGTCGAGAAGAACAAGCGCGCGGACGCCAAGACGCCGTGGGTGCGCGAGGTCACCGACGCCGGGGCGCCCCAGCAAAAGCAGCCGGCGTAGTCGTCAGGGTGCGTGCACCCCGCGGCGTACAGCCCCGGGGTGCAGGGAAAGGGGACAGGGTGCTGTCGGTGGACTGGGTTACGTTCGACGGGTGAACGAGACCGAGACCACGCCGCCGGCCGACGCCTCCCCCGCGCCCGTCGGCCGCGTCATCCTGCTGACCACCAGCCACCGCGTCGCGCCGGGCCTCCTGTCCTGGCCCGCCTGGCAGGCGCTGCGGGACGCCGACGCGGTGCTGTGCGCCGACCCCGCCCACCCCCAGCTGCCGTACCTGAGCGAGGCGGGTGTGCGGGTCGAGCGGGCGGCCCCCACCGCGCAGGAGCTGGTGGACGCCTGCGCGGGCGGCCGCACGGTCCTGGTCGTCGCCACCGCCGAGGGCGACCGCGCCCTCACGGACGGCCTGGCCCGGCTCGCGGGCTCGGGCCGCGTCGCCATGCCGGACCTGGAACTCCTGCCCGCCTCCTACGACCTGCCGGGCGCCCGCCTGCTCGACCTGGTCCAGGTCATGGACCGGATCCGCGCCGAGTGCCCCTGGTCCGCGCGCCAGACCCACGAGGGCCTCGCGAAGTACGCGATCGAGGAGGCGTACGAGCTGGTCGAGGCGATCGAGGAGGGCGACAGGGAAGAGCTGCGCGAGGAGCTCGGCGACGTCCTGCTCCAGGTCGTCTTCCACGCGCGGATCGGCGAGGAGGGCGGCCCCGACGAGGACGACGAGCCCTTCTCCGTCGACGACGTCGCGGGCGGCATCGTCGACAAGCTCATCCACCGCCACCCGCATGTCTTCGGCGACGAGTCCGCGCAGACCCCCGAGGAGGTCAAGGCGCACTGGCTCCGCACGAAGGCGCAGGAGAAGCAGCGCACGTCCGTCACGGAGGGCATCCCGCTCGGCCAGCCGGGACTGGCCCTCGTGTCGAAGCTGGCGTCCCGCGCGCGGACGGCGGGACTCGCCGTGCCGGTGCCGACGGGCGAGGGCGTGGGCTACGAACTGCTCGCGCTGGCCCTGCGGGCGGAGGCGGAGGGCGTGGACCCGGAGGCGGCGCTGCGGGCCGCAGCGCGGGCCTACCGGGACGCGGTGCGGGGGGCCGAGGGCGCCTGAACTTAGTACGGTTGCCGCTCGAGGCGGTTCGACGGGCGTGGGGGCTTGCGTGGCAACGGAGTTGGAGGAGCTGGCGACCGAAGCGGCCGGGGTTCTCGTGGCGGCGATGGCGTCCCCGCCCGAACGCTGGCACCCGGTCCGGGCATTCTTCGCCGGGTTCTTCCGGGAGTGGGGCGAGGGGGTGGTCACCGAGGCCGACCTCGACGGCGAGCAGTGGGAAGCCGGCCTGGGGCGCACCGACCCGGCCGAGCGGGTACGGACGTGGTCCGAGCTGCTGAGCGAATGCCTCCGCAGCGGCGGCGGGCCACGGGAGAACCGCCTCCGCGCCTTCCTCGCGGGCGGCGGGGCCGACACGGCCGAGGAGAGCGGTGAGTTCGCCATCGACTACACGCCCCCTGCCTGGTACACGCAGAACCAGACCGGCTCCGAGGGCCCACCGGACGCCGCCCAGCCGCCCGCCGTCTTCCCTCCGTCCGTCCCCCGCACGGAGAACACGGTCTCCGGCGGCACCGTCGCCCACGCCGTCATGGCCGGCTCCATCGGCTCCGTCACGATCAACGCCCCCGCGGAGCGGGGCGCCCCGACGGACGGCTGGCCCCGCGCCGGGCAGCTGCGCCGCCTCGCCTTCGGCGTGCGTCCCGCCCGCCGGTTCGCCGGTGAGCCGGGTCTGCCGCCCTACGTCGCCAGGGACTGCGACGACGAACTGTCCGTCCTGCTGCGGCAGGCGGCCCACCACGGCGGACTCGTCATCGTCACCGGGGAGCCGATGTCGGGGAAGACGTCCACGGCGTGGGCGGCGCTGCGCGCCAGCGTGCCGGACGACGCGCGGGTCTTCCTCGCGCGCGGGGGAGCGGACCTGCACGGCCTCCCCGACCTGCTGCGCGGCCGAGACACCGCGGTCCCGCACGTGGTGTGGCTCGACGACCTGGACGGCCACCTCGCCGGGCACGACACCCCCGGCGTCCTCGCCCAGCTCACCCAGGACCGCGTCCCCGTCCTCGCGACGATGCGGGACGAGGCGTACGACCGGCACCGCTTCGGGCACCATCCCGCGGCCCGCGTCCTGAGCGTCGCCCGGACCGTCGAGGTCGCCGCCGAGTGGAGCGGGGCGGAGCTGGCGCGGCTCGCGGCGGCCGACGACCCGCGCTTCGCGGACGCGCTGCGCTGGCGCGGCGACCGGCCGGTCACCGAGTTCCTGGCCCTGGGGCCCGAGTTGTGGGACGAGTGGCGCAGGGCGCGGCGCCCCTCCGCGCAGCCGCTGGGGCACGTGCTGGTGCGGGCGGCCGTGGACCTGGCGCGCTGCGGGATCGAACAGGACATCCCCGCAGACCGGCTCGCGGACATGCTGGGCACCTACGACGTGGCGTGGGACACCGGGCACGAGTCCGCCGCCGACCGTGCGGTCGACTGGGCCGCCGCGCGCCGGCACGGCGTGGCGGGACTGCTCGTGCCCGGCCGTGCCGAGCACACCTGGCGGGCCTACGGCTCCCTCGTCGCGGACGCCGAGCGCTCGCCGGAGACCCCGCCGGTGCCGCTCGACATCTGGATGCAGGCGTTCGACGTGGCGGACGACTCCTCGGGCTCCCTCGAAGCGATGGAGGCCGCGGCCCGCCGGACCCTGGTCCCGCGCGCCGGGCGGGGCGACGCCGACGCCATGGCGGTGCTCGGCATGTTCGCCCTGATCGCCGGGGACGAGGCGGGCGCGGAGACGTGGTGGCGCAGGGGCGCGGACGCGGGGAGCGCGGGCGCCGCCGCCTTCCTGGGCGAGACCCTCGCCGACCGGGGCGATGACGTGGAGGCGATCCGCCGCCTGGAGCACGCCCTGGAAGGCGGCCGGCGCGAGGTGGCGCTCACCCTCGGCCGCCTCCACCAGAAACGCGCCGTCCACTACCTCCGGCTGGCCGAGAGCGAGGGCAACACCGGCGCGACGCACCTCCTCAAGGGCCCCCTCGCGCCGCCCGGGTGAGGGCCGCCCCTCTCCTCGTACCGCCCCGGAAGCGGGTGCGCACGCGGTCGCGCGGCCGGATACGGTCGGTGCCATGCACGAGCAGCCGCCCGCCGCGTCCGCCCCCGCGGGCGACCCGGAGACCCCGCCCGAGGCCCAGGGGCCCGAACTCTTCACCTGGGAGTTCGCCACCGACCCCTACCCGGCGTACGCCTGGCTGCGCGAGAACTCGCCCGTGCACCGCACCACGCTGCCGAGCGGGGTGGACGCGTGGCTGGTCACGCGGTACGCGGATGCCCGGGAGGCCCTCGCCGACCAGCGGCTCAGCAAGAACCCGGCGCACCACGACGAGCCCGCGCACGCCAAGGGCAAGACGGGCATCCCGGGCGAGCGCAGCGCGAACCTGATGACGCATCTGCTCAACATCGACCCGCCGGACCACACCCGGCTGCGGCGGCTCGTCTCGAAGGCGTTCACGCCGCGCCGCGTGGCCGAGTTCGCACCCCGGGTGCAGGAGCTGACGGACCAGCTCATCGACCGGTTCGAGGCGCGGGGCAGCGCCGACCTCATCCACGAGTTCGCCTTCCCGCTCCCCATCTACGCCATCTGCGACCTGCTCGGGGTGCCCCGCGAGGACCAGGACGACTTCCGCGACTGGGCGGGCATGATGATCCGGCACGGGGGCGGGCCGCGCGGCGGTGTCGCCCGGTCGGTGAAGAAGATGCGGAACTACCTCGCCGAGCTGATCCACCGCAAGCGCGAGGACCTGGGCGACGACCTGATCTCCGGCCTGATCCGGGCCTCGGACCACGGCGAGCACCTCACCGAGAACGAAGCCGCGGCGATGTGTTTCGTGCTGCTCTTCGCCGGTTTCGAGACGACCGTGAACCTGATCGGCAACGGCATCTACGCCCTGCTTCGCCACCCCAACCAGCGTGCCCGCCTGCAGGAGTCCCTCGCCGCGGGGGACACCGCCCTCCTGGAGACGGGCATCGAGGAACTGCTCCGCTACGACGGTCCGGTCGAGCTCGCCACCTGGCGCTTCGCGACCGAGCCGCTGACCATCGGCGGGCAGGACATCGCGGACGGCGACCCCGTCCTCGTCGTGCTCGCCGCCGCCGACCGCGACCCCGAGCGGTTCGAGAGCCCCGACACGCTCGACCTCTCCCGCAGGGACAATCCGCACCTCGGGTACGGGCACGGCATCCACTACTGCCTGGGCGCCCCGCTGGCCCGCCTGGAGGGCAGGACCGCGCTCGCGACGCTGCTGCGCCGCCTTCCCGACCTGCAACTGGCGGTGGAACCGGACGATTTGCGGTGGCGTGGCGGGCTGATCATGCGCGGACTGCGCACCCTGCCCGTGGAGTTCACGACCGCACAGGAAAAGGCGCCGGAGGACGTCCTGACTGACGGCTCGTCAGGACTGTGACTTTCACGTGATCTCCGCTGCATCGACTTGTGACAAGCGTTCGACTGCGGCTACGTTCACGACGACTTGGGCGCCCCCGGCGCCCCGGTAGTCGCAGCAGTCTCCCGAAAGGCAACCGCATGCTCTCCGGCAATGGTCGTCACCGACGCCCCCGCCAAGCCCCGGCCATCATCGTCGCGGCAGGAGTCACCGGATCCGCCATCGCCATCCCGCTGCTCGGCGCCACCAGCGCCAGCGCCGCCGACACGGCGACGTGGGACAAGCTCGCCGAGTGCGAGAGCGGCGGCGCGTGGAGCGCCAACCCCGGCAACGGGTACTACGGGGGGCTCCAGCTCTCCCAGGAGACGTGGGAGGGCTACGGCGGCCTCGCCTACGCGCCGAGCGCCGACGAGGCCTCCAAGTCCCAGCAGATCGCCGTCGCCGAGAAGGTCCTCGACGACCGGGGCACCCAGGCGTGGCCGAGCTGCGCCCCGATCGCCGGGCTCACCGACGGCGGCGCGGCGGCCGACGTGGACCCGGGCGGTCCCGTGACGCCGGAGCCCACCGGCCCGTCCGGCGACGCGGCGGACTCCAAGGGGGCCGACGGCAAGGGCTCGAAGGGCTCCGGGGACGCCGAGGACTCGGCGGACTCCGGGAAGGCGGACGAGCCCTCCGGTGACGCGGGCGACGCCTCCCGAGACAAGAATCACGACCGGTCCGGCACGTCCGACGAGGCTGGCGGGTCCGACAGATCGGCTGAAAAGGGCGACAAGGGCAACAAGGCCGACAAGGACCACGCGGCCGACGAGGGTGACGGCGACAAGTCCGGGGAGAAGGGCACCACTTCGCCCGCGCCCGACGACCCGACCGCTCCCGCCGACGACGCTGAGGCCGACGGCACGGCCGGGGGTGCCGCCGGCTCCGCGGGGCGTCACCGCGGCGGCAGCGCGGACGAGGCCGAGGGCGCGGACAGCCGTTCCGGACGGCACGCCTCGCGCGGCGAGGAGCGCTCCGGCGGGGCGGCCGACGGGACGTACACGGTGCGCTCCGGGGACAACCTCTCGGTCATCGCGGACGACCTCGACGTCGACGGCGGATGGCACGAGCTGTACAGCGAGAACAAGAAGACCGTCGGGGGCGACCCGGACCTCATCCTCCCCGGTCAGAGCCTCGATCTGGGCGAAAAGTAACGGAAGTTGACGAAGAGTCGGCGGGGGACTTCGTGCTAAATGTCTGATTTGGCGCGAGTGAGAGATGGGTCTCAGAAGCCCTGATCGTCTTTGAAATTCCGTGGAGCGCGTGTCTACGGTCGTGACCGCTCGCCACTGGTGGGCCCCGCCGGTCGGTACGCCGAATCCTGCCAACGGCCGGACGGGAACAGTCGTCGCTTCGAGCGCCGTAGGCAGGAGCGGGGGACCCAAGGTTTGTGCCGGGTCCGTCCGTTGAGCGGCCACCAGCCGAGAGGCAGGGAGGCCGGGAGACGGACGGGAACGGCTAGGGGTGAAGTCGCACTCAAGGAAGTGCGGCCGGGCAACCACATCGGCCCGAACCCGACAGCTCACCTCGCAGGCGTCGGTGAGGGGATCAACGCATGCTGTTTTCCAGCAAGGGCAAGCACCGTCGTCCGTCCAAGACCACCCGTGTCGTCACGCTCGCCGGTGTCACCGGTGCGGCCGTGGCCGCCCCGCTGATGGCGGCCGGCTCCGCCTCCGCCGCCACCGCCTCCGAGTGGGACGCCGTCGCCCAGTGCGAGTCCGGCGGCAACTGGTCCATCAACACCGGCAACGGTTTCCAGGGCGGCCTGCAGTTCTCGCCGTCCACCTGGGCCGGTTACGGCGGCACGAAGTACGCGCCCAGCGCCGACAAGGCCACCAAGGCCCAGCAGATCGAGATCGGCGAGAAGGTCCTCGCGGGCCAGGGCAAGGGTGCCTGGCCGAGCTGTGGCGTCGGCCTCTCGGGCGCCTCGCCCAGCAGCGGTGGCGCGCAGGAGCAGGCTCCCAAGCAGGAGACCAAGCCCCAGCCGCAGCAGACGCAGCAGCAGGCCCAGCCGCAGCAGCAGCAGCAGGCGCAGCCGGCCCCGAAGCCGCAGCCGCAGACCGAGTCGAAGAAGACCGTCGAGACCCCGACCGGCAAGACGGTCAAGAAGGGCGACGGCGAGTACAAGGTCAAGACGGGCGACACCCTGTCCAAGATCGCCGACGCGAAGAACGTCAAGGGCGGCTGGCACAAGGTCTACAAGCTCAACGGCGACATCATCGACAACGCCGACATGATCTACCCGGGCCAGCAGCTGCACCTCAGCTGAGCCGGCCCCCGAAGCGGTACCCGGCCGTGCCTCGGCGGACGCACGGCCGCCCCCGTCCCCACGGGCTCCCCGCCCCGGTGCGCGTATCCCCCGTACGCACCGGGGCGGGGCCATGTCCGCACCCGGAGCCGCGGGGGCGCCGCGGCCGTGTTCGCCCCTAGCGAGCTACCGACCAGTAGAAACACGGGCTTCCGTCCCGTTTCCCAGGTATTTGGGCCTTCGCGCGTCCCACGGGACGGGCGGTCGGCTGGCCGAAGCCCCGGAGCCGGTTAGGCTCAGGAGGCGCAGGGCCGAAGCGGCCCGTGTAAATGAGTCACATCCCAGAAGGAGATGCTCGTGCCGTCCATCGACGTCGTCGTAGCCCGGGAAATCCTGGACTCCCGAGGCAACCCCACGGTCGAGGTCGAGGTCGGCCTCGACGACGGCAGCACCGGTCGTGCCGCCGTTCCGTCCGGAGCCTCCACCGGTGCCTTCGAGGCCATCGAGCTCCGTGACGGTGACCCCAACCGTTACCAGGGCAAGGGTGTCGAGAAGGCCGTCCTCGCCGTCATCGAGCAGATCGGCCCGGAGCTCGTCGGCTACGACGCCACCGAGCAGCGCCTGATCGACCAGGCCATGTTCGACCTGGACGCCACCGACAACAAGGGCTCGCTCGGCGCCAACGCCATCCTCGGCGTCTCGCTCGCCGTCGCGCACGCCGCCTCCGAGGCCAGCGACCTGCCGCTGTTCCGCTACCTCGGCGGCCCGAACGCGCACCTGCTGCCCGTCCCGATGATGAACATCCTGAACGGCGGGTCGCACGCCGACTCGAACGTCGACATCCAGGAGTTCATGATCGCGCCGATCGGCGCCGAGTCCTTCTCCGAGGCCCTGCGCTGGGGCACCGAGGTCTACCACACCCTCAAGAAGGTCCTGAAGGACAAGGGCCTCTCCACGGGTCTCGGCGACGAGGGCGGCTTCGCCCCCAACCTGGACTCCAACCGCGCCGCGCTCGACCTCATCCTCGAGGCCGTCAAGCAGGCCGGCTACGTCCCCGGTGAGCAGATCGCCCTCGCCCTCGACGTCGCCGCGTCCGAGTTCTACAAGGACGGCAAGTACCAGTTCGAGGGCAAGGAGCGCTCTGCCGCCGAGATGACGGAGTACTACGAGGAGCTCGTCGCCTCGTACCCGCTCGTCTCCATCGAGGACCCGCTGTTCGAGGACGACTGGGCCGGCTGGAACGTCATCACCGAGAAGCTCGGCGACAAGGTGCAGCTGGTCGGCGACGACCTGTTCGTCACCAACCCGGAGCGCCTGGCCCGCGGCATCGAGGAGAACTCGGCCAACGCCCTGCTCGTCAAGGTCAACCAGATCGGTTCGCTGACCGAGACCCTGGACGCCGTCGAGATGGCCCAGCGCAACGGCTTCAAGTGCATGATGTCCCACCGCTCCGGCGAGACCGAGGACGTCACCATCGCCGACCTGGCCGTCGCCACCAACTGCGGCCAGATCAAGACCGGCGCCCCGGCCCGCTCCGAGCGCGTCGCCAAGTACAACCAGCTCCTGCGCATCGAGGAGATCCTCGACGACGCGGCCGTCTACGCCGGACGCAGCGCCTTCCCGCGCTTCAAGGGCTGATCCAGCGCGAAGCCCGGTCGTAACGCCGGGTTACCTACGTCCCCGCACACGGTCCCGTACCGTGTGCGGGGACGTAGGCACGTTCACAGGCAGCTCTGGGGAGGCGGAACCATGGCCAAGGCCGGGACCAAGGACCGGTTCTCCACCGCGACCCGCCTGCGGCTGCTCGGCGAGCAGACCGCCGAGCGGGTCTACCGCTCCCAGACCAAGCGCCAGGCGCGCCGCTCCCGGCTCACCGGCCGCGCCGCCCTGCTCGCGCTCGTGCTCTGCTCCCTCGTCGTGGCGCTCGCGTACCCGATGAGGCAGTACGTGTCGCAGCGCGCCGAGATCGACGACCTGCGCCGGCAGAAGGCCGAGCACCGGGCCGACGTCGAGGAGCTGCGCGACGAGAAGGCCCGCTGGCAGGACGACGCGTACGCGGAGCAGCGCATCCGGGACCGCCTGCACTACGTGATGCCCGGCGAGACCGGCTTCACGGTGATCGACCCCGCCGCGGCGAAGAGCCGCCGCGCGGACCAGGGGGCGGCGACGCGCCCCTGGTACTCGAACGTCTGGGACGGCGTCGACAAGGCCGACCGCCCCGACGACTGACCCACGGACACGGAAAGACAGGCATGCACACGCCTCCGCCGACCACTGAGCGCACCGAGCCGACCGACGCCGACGTCGAGGCCTTCAAGCAGCAGCTCGGCCGCCCGCCGCGCGGCCTGCGGGCCATCGCGCACCGCTGCCCCTGCGGCCAGCCGGACGTCGTCGAGACGGCGCCGCGCCTGCCGGACGGCACGCCGTTCCCCACGACGTACTACCTGACGTGCCCGCGGGCCGCCTCCGCCATCGGCACCCTTGAGGCCAACGGCGTGATGAAGGAGATGTCGGAGCGGCTCAAGACGGACCCGGAGCTGGCCGCCGCGTACCGCGCGGCGCACGAGGACTACATCGCGCGCCGCGACGCCATCGAGGTCCTGGAGGGCTTCCCGAGCGCGGGCGGCATGCCGGACCGCGTGAAGTGCCTGCACGTCCTGGTCGGCCACTCGCTGGCCGCGGGCCCCGGCGTGAACCCGCTGGGCGACGAGGCCCTCGCGATGCTGCCCGAGTGGTGGGCCAAGGGCGCCTGCGTCACGCCGTGCGCGGCCGAGGGCGCCGAGTGACCCGCGTCGCCGCCATCGACTGCGGCACGAACTCGATCCGCCTGCTCGTGGCGGACGCCGACCCGGCCACCGGTGAACTGGTCGACCTGGACCGCCGGATGCAGATCGTCCGCCTCGGCCAGGGCGTGGACCGGACGGGCCGGCTGGCCCCCGAGGCGCTGGAGCGCACCTTCGCGGCCTGCCGCGAGTACGCGGCCGTCATCAAGGAGCACGGCGCCGAGCGCGTCCGCTTCGTCGCCACCTCCGCCTCCCGCGACGCCGAGAACCGCGCCGACTTCGTGCGCGGAGTCCTGGACATCCTGGGCGTCGAGCCGGAGGTCATCACCGGCGACCAGGAGGCGGAGTTCTCCTTCACCGGCGCCACCAAGGAGCTGACCGGCCGGGACGACCTGGACACGCCGTACCTGGTCGTGGACATCGGCGGCGGCTCCACGGAGTTCGTGGTCGGAACGGACGGCGTGGAGGCCGCGCGGTCGGTCGACGTCGGCTGCGTGCGCATGACCGAGCGCCACCTCGTACGCGACGGGGTCGTCACCGACCCGCCGACCGAGGAGCAGCTGGAGGCCATCCGCACCGACGTCGAGGCGGCCCTGGACCTCGCCGAGCGGACCGTGCCCCTCAAGGAGGCGCGCACGCTGGTGGGCCTCGCGGGCTCGGTGACCACCATCGCCGCGATCGCGCTCGGCCTCGACGCCTACGACTCGCAGGCGATCCACCACGCCCGGATCTCCTACGCCCAGGTCAGCGCCATCGTGGAGCGGCTGACGCACGCCACGCACGACGAGCGCGCCGCGATCCCGGTGATGCACCCGGGCCGGGTCGACGTCATCGCGGCGGGCGCGCTGGTGCTGCTCGCGATCATGGACAGGGTCGCCGCCAGGGAGGTCGTCGTCAGCGAGCACGACATCCTCGACGGCATCGGCTGGTCCCTCGCCTGAGGGGCGTCCGAGGGGCCGCCACGGGGTACGCATGAGCGCGTCCTGTAGCGTCTGAGCGGTCGCCAGGGGGGTCCGAAGGCCCTCCGGCGACACTCCGTCGGAAAACTTCGTGAAGTTCTTCACAAGGAAAACGGCCCTGATGGACGAGGTTCGGGGGTCCGGAGCCTCCGAACAGGGCCCGGGAGGCCTCCGGAACGTGTGTCCGAGGCGCTTCGCCCGTGTGTCCGGGGTGTGACACGGACCGTCCGCCGTCCCGGCGCGGAGCCTCGGAGTGCAGCTCACGAGGGGTGGACAACGACTCACGAGGTGCCGTGGTTCCCCACCGGCTCCATGACCTCTGTCACGTGGGCGGCGAAGTGTAGCAGAGGGGGTGCGCATGCTTGTGAAGGGGCGCACGAGCGACCCTCGCCGGGCAGGTGGATACTCGATGGCATGAGCACCACGGAGCGTCCCAGGATCCTCGTAGTAGGCGGTGGGTACGTAGGCCTGTACGCAGCTCGGCGCATTCTCAAGAAGATGCGCTTCGGAGAGGCGACCGTCACGGTCGTCGACCCCCGGTCGTACATGACCTACCAGCCCTTCCTCCCCGAAGCCGCCGCCGGCAACATCTCGCCCCGGCATGTCGTCGTACCGCTGCGACGCGTGCTGCCGAGGGCCGAGGTTCTCACCGGCCGGGTCACCACCATCGACCAGGACCGCAAGGTCGCCACGATCGCGCCGCTCGTCGGCGAGGCGTACGAGCTGCCTTTCGACTACCTCGTCATCGCGATGGGCGCGGTCTCCCGCACCTTCCCGATCCCCGGCCTCGCCGAGCAGGGCATCGGCATGAAGGGCATCGAGGAGGCCATCGGCCTGCGCAACCACGTCCTGGAGCAGCTCGACAAGGCTGACTCCACCACCGACGAGGAGGTCCGCCGCAAGGCGCTGACCTTCGTCTTCGTCGGCGGCGGCTTCGCGGGTGCGGAGACCGTCGGTGAGGTCGAGGACATGGCGCGCGACGCGGCCAAGTACTACAACAACGTCAAGCGCGAGGACATGCGGTTCGTCCTCGTCGACGTCGCGGACAAGATCCTCCCCGAGGTCGGCCCCAAGCTCGGCCAGTACGGCAAGGAGCACCTGGAGAGCCGCGGTGTCGAGGTCTACCTCAAGACCGGCATGGACTCCTGCGTGGACGGCCACGTGGTGCTGAACAACGGCCTCGAGGTCGACTCCAACACCATCGTGTGGACCGCGGGCGTCAAGCCGAACCCGGCGCTGTCCCGCTTCGGTCTGCCGCTCGGCCCGCGCGGCCACGTGGACACCCAGACCACGCTCCAGGTGCAGGGCACCGACTACATCTGGGCCGCGGGCGACAACGCCCAGGTGCCGGACATGGTCGGCCGCAAGGCCGGCAACGAGAACGCCTGGTGCCCGCCGAACGCCCAGCACGCGCTGCGTCAGGCGAAGGTCCTCGGCGACAACGTGATCTCCGGCATGCGGGGCTTCCCGCAGAAGGAGTACAGCCACGCCAACAAGGGTGCGGTCGCCGGTCTCGGCCTGCACAAGGGCGTCGCGATGATCGTCATGGGCAAGATGAAGATCAAGCTCAAGGGCCGTCTCGCCTGGTACATGCACCGCGGGTACCACGGCATGGCGATGCCGACGTTCAACCGCAAGATCCGCGTCCTCGCGGACTGGACGCTCGGCATGTTCCTCAAGCGCGAGGTCGTCTCGCTCGGCGCCATGGAGACGCCGCGCGAGGAGTTCTACGAGGCGGCCAAGCCCGCCCCGAAGCCGGCCGTCGCCGCCGAGCCCGCGCCCGCGGCGCAGAGCGAGAAGACCGAGGAGAAGGCCAAGGCCTCCTGACCTCGCGTCACTGATCCACCCCGAAGGGGGCCGCCCGCCATCCGTGGTGCGGGCGGCCCCCTTCGGCGTGCCCGGCGTCGCATCCGGGTCCGGATCCTCGTGCGGGCCCGGCCCGGCAAATAGATGCCTGCCCCATCTATTTTGCCGATCCGTGACGCGGCAACGGGACTGCGCACGCGCCCCTTCGGTGTTTACGTGGTGTTGGACCGTTCCGGGAACCGTCCCCGCCCCCACCACCAGGTGCGGGCCGGAGACGCCTCATTTCGGAGGTGTGCGTCATGCAGGACGCCGCACTGCGGCTGAAGAGTCTCGCCGAGCAGCTCATCGGAGCCCCGCTGCCGGTGCGCATCCGCGCCTGGGACCGGTCGGAGGCGGGGCCGCCGGGCGTCCCCGTCCTCGTGGTGCGCAGCCGCCGCGCCCTGCGTCACCTGATCCGCCGTCCGGGCGAACTGGGCCTGGCCCGCGCGTGGGTGGCCGGTGACCTGGACGTGGAGGGCGATCTGTACGAGACGCTCGACCGGATGGCCGAGTTCGTCTGGGAGCGCGGCGAGCACGCGAGGACCCTGCGGGAGTCCCTGCGCGACCCGCGGTTCCGCGCCGCCGTCCGCTCGCTGATCGCCCTCTCCGCGCCGTATCTGCCCGCGCCACCGCCGCCCGAGGAGATGCGCAGACGCGGCCGTCTCCACCTGCACACCAAGCGCAGCGACCGGCAGGCCATCAGCCACCACTACGACGTCGGCAACGACTTCTACGAGCTGGTGCTCGGCCCCTCGATGGTCTACTCGT
Organism: Streptomyces sp. NPDC040622; assembly: GCF_055593965.1. Taxonomy (NCBI): domain Bacteria; kingdom Bacillati; phylum Actinomycetota; class Actinomycetes; order Kitasatosporales; family Streptomycetaceae; genus Streptomyces; species Streptomyces sp. NPDC040622. Next base: position 525,622 of record NZ_JBVIXD010000006.1, read on the forward strand.
GCGCGTACTGGGAGTCGCCCGGCGCCACCCTGGAGGACGCCCAGCGCGACAAGCTCGAACTCGTCGCCCGCAAGCTCGGCCTGCGGCCCGGCATGCGGCTGCTGGACGTCGGCTGCGGCTGGGGCTCCATGGCGATCCACGCGGCGCGCGAGCACGGCGTGAGCGTCGTCGGCGTCACCCTCTCCCAGGAGCAGGCCGCCTACGCCAGGAAGCGGATCGCCGAGGAGGGCCTGACCGACCGGATCGAGATCCGCGTCCAGGACTACCGCGACGTGCGCGACGGCCCGTACGACGCCATCAGCTCCATCGGCATGGCCGAACACGTCGGCGCCGAGCGCTACCTGGAGTACGCGCACGACCTGTACGCCCTGCTCAAGCCCGGCGGCCGGCTGCTCAACCACCAGATCGCGCGGCGCCCGCAGGACGACGAGTCGACGTACTCCGTGGACGAGTTCATCGACGCGTACGTCTTCCCCGACGGGGAGCTCGCGCCCGTGGGCAGCACGGTCGCGCTCCTGGAGCGGGCCGGCTTCGAGGTCCGCGACCTGGAGTCCATCCGCGAGCACTACGCCCTCACGCTGCGCCGCTGGGTCGCGAACCTGGAGGCGCACTGGGCGCAGGGGCAGCGGCTCACCTCGCCGGGCCGGGCCCGCGTCTGGCGCCTCTACATGGCCGCCTCCGCCCTGGCCTTCGAACGCAACCGCATCGGCGTGAACCAGGTGCTCGCGGTCCGCACACCGGAGGAGGGCGCCTCGGGCATGCCGCTGAGGGCACGAGACTGGCGATGACGGTGCCGGTGGAGCACTGGTCCGGCGCTTGAGGGCGAGCCGCGCAGCGGCGATACGCGGGCCGCGCGCGCCAGGCCGAAGGGCCCCGGACGAGGAATCCTCGTCCGGGGCCCTTCGGCCGTTCCCGTCGGCGGGAACCACTCGCTGAACTACTCGCTCTTGATGGCCATCAGCGGATTCAGCCGCGCGGCGCTGCGGGCCGGCCAGACCGCCGCGAGGACGCCGACCACCGCCGCGATCACCAGGAAGATCACGATCCGGCCGACCGGGACCTCCATCGAGTACGTGGTGACCTTCTCGGCGATGCTGCCGCCCACGGCCCAGCCCATGAAGAGGCCGAGGCCGATGCCGAGCACCGCGCCGAACAGGGAGATCACCACCGACTCCAGGCGCACCATCTGCTTGACCTTCGCCCGGTCCAGGCCGATGGCCCGCAGCATGCCGATCTCGTGCTTGCGCTCGAAGACCGACATGGCCAGCGTGTTGATGACGCCGAGCACCGCGATCAGGATGGCCATGGCGAGCAGGCCGTACAGCATGTACAGGACCATGTTGATGCCGCCCGCGACCGCGTTGCTGATCGCGTCCTTGTCCTGGATGGTGATGGCCGGGTTGTCGCCGAGCGCCTTGACGATGGCGTCCTCGGCCCGGTCGGAGGCGCCGCCCTTCATCTTCACCAGGACCTGCTTGTCGACGACCTTGGAGACGTGCGGGTCGACGACGGACGTCGGCGTGAAGAGGCCGCTGAGCATCTCGTTGCTCTTGTAGACGCCCGCCACCTTCAGCTGGACCGTCTTGTCGTCGTCGTCGAACTTCAGCGGGAAGGTGTCGCCCGCCTTGAGGCCCTTGTCCTTGGCGGTGTCCGTGTCGACCAGCGCGGTGCCGGCCTTCAGGTCGGCCACCGAGCCGCTGGTGAGGTCGAGGCCGACCAGCTTGCCGAAGGTCTTGGGGTCGACGCCGTTGATGTCGGTGTAGCTGCCGTCGGTCTCGCCGTAGGCGGTGCGCAGCGGGCTGCTGGCCTCGACGTCGGGGAGCTTGTCGATCTTCTGGCGGACCTCGGGGGTCAGCGGCTCGAAGTTCGCCATGGAGACGCTGTAGTCGGCCTTCATGGAGCCCGCCGCCATCTTGTTGATGGCGCTGCCCATGGAGGTCGCGACGACCGTCATCGCGGTGATGAGGGTCAGGCCGATCATCAGGGCCGACGCGGTCGAGGCCGTGCGGCGCGGGTTGCGCACCGAGTTGAGGCGGGAGAGCTTGCCGGTGACGCCGAACGGCTTCAGGAGCGGCGCGGAGGCCGCGATGAACGGCCGGGAGAGCAGCGGGGTCAGCACGATGACGCCGACGAGGATGGTGGCCGCGCCGCCCGCCATCACGTAGTTGTCGTCCATGAACAGCATGACCGTGCCGAGGGCGACGACGAGCGAGCCGAAGGTGTTGCGGACGACCAGGCCGCGCGTGGTGGGCGTCGCGTGGACGCTGTTCATCGCGGCGACCGGCGGGATCTTCGCGGCGCGGCGGCCCGGCAGCCAGGCGGCCAGCATGGTCACGACCACGCCGATCAGGAGGGCCACGACGATCGTCGTCGGGGCGATGACCAGCGGGCCGTCCGGCAGCGACGCGCCGCCGGCGTTCATCAGGGCCTGCAGTCCGACGGAGACGCCGATGCCGAGCCCGAAGCCCGCCACGGCGGCGATCAGACCGACCAGGAACGCCTCGATGAGCACGGAGCGCGTCACCTGACGCCGCGAGGCGCCGACGGCGCGCATCAGCGCGAGCTCCTTGGTGCGCTGGGCGACCAGCATGGTGAAGGTGTTGGCGATGATGAAGATGCCGACGAAGAGCGCGATGCCGGCGAAGATCAGCAGGACCTGGCTCATGGAGCTGGTCTGCTGCTCGATCATCCGGTCCTGGTCGTCGGAGAGCTGGGCGCCGGTGACGGCGTCGGTGTCCTTCGGCAGGATCTTCTCGACGGAGCCCTTGAGCGCGCTCTCGGTGGTGCCCGCGGCGGCCTTGACGTCGATCTCGTCGTACTCGGACTTGTTCAGCGCCTTGAGCGCGGTCGTGTTGTCCAGGACGACGAGGCTGCCGCCCGCGACGACGCTGCCGTCGTCGGTGTCGAAGATGCCGCTGACCTTGGCCGTGCGCACGGGCCCGTCGGTGGAGTAGCGGACGGTGTCGCCGACGCGGTAGCCGGTGCGCTCGGCGGTGCGGGAGTCCAGCGCGATGTCACCGGCGGACTTCGGGGCGCCGCCCTTGGTGAAGTCGTACCGGGGGTCCTTGCCGTCCTTGCCCGGGTAGTAGTTGGCGCCGGTGGTTCCCCACTCGCCGCCCACCAGCTTGCCGTCCTTGTCGGCGAGCGCGGTGAAGCCGGAGACGGAGCCGAGCGCGGAGTCCGCGCCGGGCAGGGCTTCCGCCTTCTTGAGAAGGCCGTCGGTGAGGCGGCCGGGCTGCTCGGTCTCTTCCTCGGAGGAGGATCCGCCGTCGGACCGGATGGCGACGGAGACGTGGTCGAAGCTCTTCGCCGACTTGTTCTTGTAGGCGTCACCGAAGGTGTCGGTGAAGATCAGGGTGCCGGAGACGAAGGCGACGCCGAGCATGACGGCGAGCACGGTCATCAACAGCCTGGCCTTGTGCGCGAGCACGTTGCGCAGGGCGGTACGGAACATGGGTGTGAGTCCAGGGTGAGGTGAAGGCGGGAGAAGCGCACCGAAGGGGCCTTCTCAGGGGCGCGGGGAACTGCGCGGCGAGCCACGAGCGGCCCGCAGTCCCGACGAATGCCCGGCCTCTGCGGCGGTGGGGAACCGCCCGAGGCCAAGCGGCCACTAGCTCGTGCGGCCCTTCGCGTCGAAGTGCTTCATCCGGTCGAGCACCCCGTCCGCCGTCGGTCCGTGCATCTCGTCGACGACGCGGCCGTCCGCGAGGAAGATCACGCGGTCCGCGTAGGAGGCGGCGACCGGGTCGTGGGTGACCATCACGACGGTCTGCCCGAGGTCGCGCACGGAGTTGCGCAGGAAGCCGAGAACCTCGGCGCCGGAGCGCGAGTCGAGGTTTCCGGTCGGCTCGTCACCGAAGATGATCTCCGGCTGGGAGGCGAGCGCACGGGCCACGGCCACGCGCTGCTGCTGGCCGCCGGAGAGCTCGGTGGGCCGGTGGCTCAGCCGCCCGGAGAGGCCGACCATCTCGATGACCTGCTCGACCCACTGCCGGTTCGGCTTGCGGCCCGCGATGTCCATCGGCAGCGTGATGTTCTCCAGGGCCGTCAGGGTCGGCAGGAGGTTGAACGCCTGGAAGATGAAGCCGATCTTGTCCCGGCGGAGCTTGGTGAGCTGCTTGTCCTTGAGCGTGGACAGCTCGGTCTCGCCGATGCGCACGGAGCCGGAGCTGAAGCTGTCCAGGCCGGCGACGCAGTGCATCAGCGTCGACTTGCCCGAGCCCGAGGGGCCCATGATCGCGGTGAACTCGCCCTGCCCGAAGTCGACGGAGACGTGATCCAGGGCGACCACCTGGGTCTCGCCCTGTCCGTACACCTTGGAGAGATCCGTGGCACGCGCGGCCACGGCGGTGGCGCGGGCGGCGAAGGGGGTGGTGGTCACGGGACGGTGCTCCTGTCGGGACGACGAGTGGGGACGTACTCCATCGTCCTGGCCGATCAGCGCCCTGTAGTCAGCCCCAGTTCCGGTTCCGAAGGCCCTCTCCAGTCGGACTTGAGGTCGTCATGTCATACCTGGGGATGATGATCGTCCCTGATGCGGAAAGGAGGAGAAAGCGGGACCGGGAACGTCCGGGCGGCTAAATTCCGTCATTCCGTGCAGAGGCCCACGAGACCGGCTGAGCCCGGGGTTAGGCCTCCGGCAAGTACCGATGGGGCGTGCGTGTGGCTGATGCTCCCTCAGACGTCAATAAAATAAGACAACATCGGGCTCCCCATCCGCTGTTCGGGGGATGCCTCCCGATAGGGTCGAAGCCTCGACGCGGAGCCCATGGCCTGCCCGGATGGTGGAATGCAGACACGGCGAGCTTAAACCTCGCTGCCCCTCGGGGGCGTGCCGGTTCAAGTCCGGCTCCGGGCACTTCCGCTGCACTCCCGCCGCCCCTTCGGGTGCGGCCTGTGAGTGCTTGGCGACGGTCCCGGGTGACCTCTCGATCATGATCGTCCACGCGTCCACGCGTCCACGCGTCCACGCGTCCACGCGTCCACGCGTCCACGCGTCCACGCGTCCACGCGTCCACGCGTCCACGCGTCCACGCCTCCACGTCTCCACGTCTCCACGTCTCCACGTCTCCACGCCTCCCCACCTCCCCGCTCCACGCTGAAGACCGTCCGGACCGGGCGCGGTCCGGGAGTTCGGCGATCGTGAGACCGCGGGCCTGATGGTGCGTCAGTTCACGTGTCCGGCAACGGTGTTGGCGACCATGCCGACGGCCTTCGCGGGTGCCCTGGTGGTGGGCCCGCACGCCCGGGCCACGGAACGCCGCGGCAACAGCGGCCCGCTCCTCCTGGAGCCGGACACGCCGGGCGGGAACATCGACATCGAGTACGCGTCCTGCGTCGACAAGATCGGCGGCACGTTCCCCGCCGAGGAGTACGGCCGGGTCACGGACGGCGGCGGCCTGCGCGAGGTCGACTCCTTCGTCGTCGAGAGCCGCCCGGACAGGAACGGCCGCACGGTCGAGAAGAGGCACCGCGACCGCACGTCCGCGGTCACCAGGGCGGACGCGGACGCGGACGCGGCCTGCGCCTCGCCGGGGGCCTCCGCCCGCGGCAGCCGCACCGGCGACGGCGGGATCTACGTGGACATCGACAGGGACGGCAGGGACGGCCGCTGGTACGGCGTGCCGGGTGGTACGGCGTGCCGGGCTCGGTGCCGCTGTCCTGCGTCGCGCGTACGGACGCGGCAGCCGGCGCCTTCAGGGCAGCCGTACCGCGTTGAAGCGGGCCGCGGTGTGCAGGTCGGTCTCGATCGCCGCCGCGGCTCCGCGCAGGGCGGGCAGCAGTGCGTCGCGGGTCGCCTCCAGGGGGCCGGGGCCCGCGTGCTGGGCCACGTTCACCGCCGCGACCACCTCGCCGCGCGCGTCCCTGACCGGCACGGCGACCGAGCGCAGGCCCTCCTCCAGCTCCTGGTCGGCGGTGGCGTGGCCGTCGGCGGCGACCCGGTCCAGGAGCCGCGCGAGCTCGCCGGGGTCCGTCACGGTGTGGGGGGTGAGGGCGCGCGGCGGCTCGGCCTTCAGGAGCCGGGCACGCTCCGTACCCGGGAGCCCGGCGAGCAGCACCCGGCCCATGGCGGTGGCGTACGCGGGGAAGCGGGTGCCTACCGTGATGTGCACGCTCATCACCCGCCCCGTCGCCGCCCGCGCCACGTACAGGATGTCCGTCCCGTCCAGGACCGTGACCGACGCCGACTGGTGCACCCGGTCCGCGAGGTCGCGCAGGTGCGGCTCGGCCAGCTCGGCGAAGGTGAGCCGGGACAGGGCGGCGTGGCCCAGCTCCAGGATGCGGGGGAGCGGGCGGTACAGGCGGCCGTCGTGCGCCGCGTACCCCGCCGCCTCCAGAGTGTGCAGACAGCGCCGCGCGGTGGCCCTGGGCAGTCCCGTGGCCGCCGCGAGCGCGGCGAGCGGCAGCCCGTCGCCCCGGGCCTCGCCCAACGCACGCAGCACGGCGAGCCCCCGCGCCAGGGACTGCAGGAAACCGGGCCCGAGGTCGGCCTTGGCGGTCAGCGGGTCGGGGACGGGGAAGCGGGCGGGCGCCGCGGCCGTGGGGGCCGGCCCGGCGCTGAGGTGTGGCGTCTCCGTGCGCGAGACGGTGTCGGCGGCGGGCGGGCGCGTGTGCCCGGGGGCGGGTGGGGGCGTGTCTGTGGGCGTCGGTCCGGCGGCGGGCGGAGATGTGTCCGTGCGGGTCGGCGCTGGGGCGGGTGGCGTCGGGTTGGTGTGGGGCGGGCCGGTGGCGGGTGGCGTCGGGTCGGTGCGGGTCGGTCCGGGGGCGGGTGGGGGTGTGTCTGTGGGCGTCGGCCCGGCGGCGGGCGGAGGTGTGTCCGTGTGGGTCGGTGTTGGGCCGGGTGGCGTCGGGTCCGTGCGGGTCGGTCCGGGGGCGGGTGGGGGCGTGTCTGTGGGCGTCGGCCCGGCGGCGGGCAGAGATGTGTCCGTGCGGGTCGGCGCTGGGGCGGGTGGCGTTGGGTTGGTGCGGGGCGGTCCGGGGGCCGGCGGGGATGCGTCCGTGGGCGTCCGCCCGGCCGCGGGGGGTGGTGCGTGGGTGTCCGACAGGCCCGCGAGGTGTTCCGCCTCTGCGCGCAGGCGCGGCAGCATCGCCTCGGCCAGGCCCGTCGCCGTGTGTCTGCTGGTGTGGCTCACCGCCGACAGCGCGTACCGGATCCGGCCCGCGGCGTCCCGTACGGGGACGGCCACCGCGATCAGGCCCGGCTCGATCAGCTGGTCGTCCAGGGCCCAGCCCGTCGCGCGGGAGTGCGCCGCGCGGGCCGCGAGGTCCGGGGTACCGGCCGGCGCCGGCCCCGGCGGCAGGGCCGAGAAGGCGTCCTCCGCGGGCCCGGCGGCGACCCGTGCCCGCCACGCCGCCCACCGCTCCTCGTCCCACGCGTCCGCGAACAGCGCCCCGGGCGCGCACCGTTCCGGCGGCAGCAGGTCCCCGATGCGGAACGCCACCGACATCGCGCGGCGCCGCGCGGCCTGCGTCACGAAGCGCACCCCGTCGCCGTCGGGCACGGCGAGGGACACCGACTCGTCGAGCTCGTCCGCGAGCCGGGCGGTGCGGGCCGCGACCTCGCCGGTCAGGCCACTGGCGGCCAGGTAGGCGTTGCCGAGCTCCATGAGGCGGGGGGTGAGGTGGAGCTCCTGGCCGCGCACGCGTACGTAGCCGAGGTGGGCCAGGGTCGTGACGACCCGGTCGACCGTGGACCGGGCCAGGCCCGTGGCGCGCACGAGATCGCCCGCCCGCAGCTGCCCGGGCCCCGCGGGGGCGAGCGCCCGCAGCACGGCGAGGCCGCGCTCCAGGGGGCGTACGGACTCTTCGGGCACGGCACCGCTCCTCGTCCTCCGGCAGGCCGCTCTCCGGTCGGTATCAGGCAATCCGGGCGGCCGGGAAATCGGGTGCCGCACGACCGTTGACAGCGCACAGGCGCGGCCGGAGACTCCCCGCAACACATTATGAACAAAAGTTCACCAGGCGAACAAGTGGGCACGGCGCGCGGGGTGGACACGGGCGAGGGGAACGGTCGATGCGCACCACCGTCGGGATCATCGGGGCCGGACCGGCCGGGCTGCTCCTCGCCCGCCTGCTGGACGACGCGGGCATCGCCTCCGTAGTCCTGGAAAGCCGCGACCGCGCCTACGTGGAGCGGCGCCAGCGCGCCGGAATCCTCGAACAGGGCACCGTCGACGTCCTGCGCGAGGCGGGCGCGGCGGCGCGCATGGACCGCGAGGGCCTGCCGCACGACGGCATCGAACTGCGCTTCGACCGCCGCAGGCACCGCGTCGACTTCCCGGCGCTGACCGGCGGCAGGTCCGTGATGGTCTACGCGCAGACCGAGGTCTGCAAAGACCTCATCGCGCTGCGCCTGGCCGGGGGCGGACCGCTCCTCTTCGGCGCCGAGGCGCTGGAGGTGACGGGCGCCGACACCACGAGCCCGCGCGTCCGGTTCCGCCACGAGGGGCGCGAGGAGACCCTGGAGTGCGACTACGCGGTGGGCTGCGACGGCTTCTGGGGGGTGGCCCGCAAGGCGATCCCGCAGGGCCTCACCAGGACCTTCGAGCGCACGTACCCCTTCGGCTGGCTCGGCATCCTCGCGGACGTGCCGCCCTCCCACGACGAACTGGTCTACGCCCGCCACGACCGCGGCTTCGCCCTGCTCTCCCTGCGCTCGCCGGCCGTCACGCGCGCGTACCTCCAGGTTCCGGCCGGCACCCACGCCGGCGACTGGGCCGACGAGGAGATATGGGACGAGCTCGACCGCCGCCTGGAGACCGACGACCCGGCCTGGACGCTGCGGCGCGGCCCCGTCACCGCCAAGTCCGTCACGCCGATGCGCAGCCACGTCCACGAGCCCATGCGGCACGGCAGGCTCTTCCTCGCCGGGGACGCCGCGCACATCGTCCCGCCGACCGGTGCGAAGGGCCTCAACCTCGCGGTCGGCGACGTCGTCACCTTCGCCCGCGCGCTGATCCGGTACCGCGACAAGGGCGACGCGAGCCACCTCGACGCGTACTCCGCTACCTGTCTGCGCCGCGTCTGGCAGGCCGAGCGTTTCTCCTGCGCGCTGACGGCGCTGCTCCACCGCGCCCCCGACGCCACCCCCTTCGACGACCGCGTCCAGCTCGCCGGGCTCGACCGGATCGCCACGGCGCGTGCCGCGGAGACCGACTTCGCCGAGGCCTACACGGGCTTCCCCCTGGACCCGCTGGACCCGCTGGACCCGCTGAGCTAGCCGCCCCCCCGGCCCAGGCCCTCGCCCCCGCCCCCGCCCCAGCCCCAGCCCCAGCCCCAGCCCCAGCCCCAGAAGGAAAGGTCCCGTGACCCCACCCGAGCGCACCTTCCGGTCCGTCGCGCCCGTCATCGCCCTGTGCTGGCTCGTCGTGTTCTTCGACGGCATGGACGTCAACATCTACGGCGCCGTGCTGCCGCACCTCATCGACGACCCCGACCTCGGCTTCTCCGCGTCCACCGCGGGCACCGTCGGCTCCTGGACCACCTTCGGCATGCTCGTCGGCGCCCTCGCCTGCGGCACCCTCACCGACTGGGCGGGGCGCAAGCCGATGGTGACGGGCAGCGTCGTCCTCTTCTCGGCGGGCTCCGCGCTCTGCGCGCTCGCGCCGAGCGCGGCCCTCTTCGGCGCGGGACGGTTCGTCTCGGGGCTCGGGCTCGGCGGGCTGATGCCGATCGGGCTCGCGATCGTCGCCGAGTTCGCGCCGCCGCGCAGGGCCGCGCTCGCCACCGGCCTGATGATGACCTCGTACCACGCGGGCGGCATGGCGGCGACGGGCCTCGGGCTCGCGCTCGGCCCGGACCACGGCTGGCGCATCGTCTTCTGGACGGGCGTGATCCCCGCGGTCGTCGCCGTCCCGCTGGTCCTGAAGTGGCTGCCCGAGTCGCCCGGCGTGCTGCTCGCCAAGGGCCGCGCGGGGGAGGCGGAGGCGGTCGCCGCCCGCTACCTGCTGCCGGTCCCGACGCCCGCCGAGACCCCCGAGGCCGGCGCGAAGGGCCGCTGGTCCGCCGTGCTCGCGCTCCTCGCGCCGGGGCGGCGCCTCGCGACCCCGCTCCTGTGGCTCGCCTCCTTCGCCGGACTGCTCCTCGTCTACGGCGTCTCCACCTGGCTGCCCGAACTGATGCGCGCGTCCGGTTACTCGCTCTCCTCCTCCGTCACCTTCCTCATGGTGATCAACGCGGGCGGCATCGTCGGCATGCTGGTCGCCGGGCGCACCGCAGACCGCTTCGGGGCGGTCAGGGTCTCCGCGGTCTGGTTCCTGCTCACCGCGTGCGGCGCCTTCCTGCTCAAGGCGCAGCTGCCCCTCGGCGTCGCCTACGCCGTGGTCTTTGTCACCGGCATCTGGCTCTTCTCGGCGCAGGTCATGGTCTACGCGGCCGCTCCCTCGGTCTATCCGCCCGCGCAGCGCGCCACGGGGCTCGGCTGGGTCACCGGCGTCGGGCGGACCGGGGCGGTCGTCGGGCCCTGGCTGGGCGGGGCGGTGGTCGCGGGCGGCGACGCCTCGCTCGGGTTCACCACCTTCGCGGTGGCCGCGGTCCTGGGCGCCGTCGCGATCTCGCTGGTGCCACTCGTGCGGCGGAACGGCACCGATCCGGGAACAGTAGGGCCTGTGTCACGCGTTCTCCGTCACAGTGAGGGAAAGATCCTCCCCAAGCACTAGGCTCATCCCTTTGCCTACGCATTACTCTTGTACCAAAGCCACGCACGGTGGCCATGGAGGAGTGAAATGAGGAGCAGTAACCCGGTCTTCTCGCGACGGGGGTTCAGCCGCGACAACGGCTACGCCGGCTTCGGCCGGCAGCCGCAGGCCGGGGGACCCGCAGCCGCGACCCAGACCCAGCAGGGCAACCCGTACGCGCAGGGCAATCCGTACGCCGGTGGTCAGCAGGCCCCCGCGGGCAACCCCTACGCCACCAATCCGTACGCCCAGCAGGACGTGCAGCACGGCGCCCCCCAGGCGCCCGTAACGACCCGTATGACGATGGACGACGTCGTCATGCGGACCGCCACCACGCTCGGCACGCTCGTGGTCACGGCCGCGATCGCCTGGGCGCTGCTGCCGGTCGACGACGCGAACATCAGCAAGTCGTACGGCATCGCGATCGGCGCCGGCCTCATCGCGATGGTGCTCGGCCTCGTCCAGGCCTTCAAGCGCAAGGCCTCGCCCGCGCTGATCCTGACGTACGCGGCGCTGGAGGGTGTCTTCCTCGGCGTCGTCTCCAGCGTCGTCGACAACCGCATCGCCAGCGGCGCGGCCATGCAGGCCGTCCTCGGCACGATGGCCGTCTTCATCGGCGTCCTCGTGGCGTACAAGGCGGGCTGGATCCGCGTCAACCGTCGCTTCTACGGCTTCGTGATGGCCGCGGCGATGGGCTTCCTGCTGCTGACCGCGGTGAACCTGCTGTTCATGGTCTTCGGCGGCGGTGACGGCCTCGGCTTCCGCAGCGGCGGCCTCGGCATCGTGTTCGGCATCGTCGGCATCCTGCTCGGCGCGTGCTTCCTGGCCCTGGACTTCAAGCAGGTCGAGGACGGCATCGCGTACGGCGCCCCGAAGGAAGAGGCGTGGCTCGCCGCGTTCGGTCTGACGATGACGCTCGTCTGGATCTACATGGAGTTCCTGCGCCTCATCGCGATCTTCTCGGGCAACGACTGACGTACGCCCGCTGATCACTGACAGCGCCGAAGGGCCCGCGGACCGGAACGGTCCGCGGGCCCTTCGCCGTGTGTGAGGGACTTTTTGGGAGGAGGATCAGAGGAACTTGCGGGCAGCCCGCCTGAGGTCGTACTCGTGGATGATCGCCTTCGCGTGGCCGTACGCGAGGTTGTGTTCGGCGCGGAGCCAGCTGACCTTCTCCTCGAAGCGGAAGAGAGAGGGGCCTTCGTCCACGGCGCGGAGCCAGTCGGACACTTCACGACCGGTGCAGTGGGGGATTCGGGCGAGCAGGTTGCGGTGGGTCTCCTGGGAGAAGACTTGGGACATCGGCGCCTCCGGACGCGTCGCGATGTGTTCCGTCCTTCACGCCACCGTGCCTGAGGGTTGGGACGTTGGCAACAGTCCCGGAAAGGCGCATAAGGTCGCGGGGTGCTCGATACGACGCCTTTGACAGCCGCAGTGGACCATTTCGCCGACCGTCTGCGGGCCGCGCCGCAGAGCCGCCTGCAGCGCGGGGCCGCGACCGAAGCGCTCGCACTGGCCAGGGAATTGGCGGCCCGGGCGCAGCGCATCGAGGAACCGGACGCGGAGCCGAGGGAGATGCCGGACGCGGGGATGTTCGCCGCGGCCGACCAGATCACCGTCGCGGGCCGCGACCTGGCCCTCGTCCTGACGGAGCCGGAGGACCTGGAGCGGGCGCTCGAACTGGTGAAGGACGCCCAGAAGCGGGCCGGAGTCTAGGGACCGGGAACACGGGAACCCGGGAGCCCCGAGCCCGGGAACCCAGGAGCCCGGAGGACTCCATCTTCCGTACCCCCGGCGGCCGTTCCCGGAGCGGCCGCCCGGTGGGCCGGTCAGACCGACGCGATGACGCGGTCGGCCAGGATGTAGATGTTCTCCGAGCCGCACTCGAAGGTCAGGGCGTACGCCCCGGAGATGCCGGAGCCGCCGAGCAGGAACGGGGTGCGGCCCTCGTGCAGGGCCGTCGCCAGGAGCTCCGCGGTCTCGCGGTGGCCCGGCGTCATGCACAGCGTCGTACCGTCCGCGAAGACGTACACGTCCAGGGTGCCCAGCGGTCCGGGGCGGACGTCGGCGAGGGCGGTGCGGGCGTCGGCCAGCTCCTCCAGGCACGCCACCGTGCGCTCGTGGTCGCCGTGGCCCTCGGAGACCGGCGACTGCACCGGCACGAAGTCCGGGTGCGAGGGGTGGCGGCGGCGGGCCGCGGCCAACTCGGGCGAGTCCCCGGCGAATTCGTCGGTCACCGACGGGTCGGCGAAGGACTCCGCCACCGGTTCGAGGCTGTCGGACTCCAGGCCCGCGAAGTCGGCCTGGCGCGGCAGGAAGAGCTCGTCGGCGATGCCGTCGGGAATGCCGGGCAGCCCGCTGAGGAGGCCGGGCCCGTCCGTGCCTTCGCGGGCCTCCTGGGCGGCCCAGAAGGCGCGGGCCTCGGCGAGCTCGCGCTCCCGCTCCTCGGCGAGCGCCTCGGTCACGGCCGCGCGTATCTCGTCCGTGTCCACCGTGGCGCGTGCGCCCGGCACCGTGAGGTGCGGGCCGCTCACGGCACGGTTGTCGGCCATTTCGGTGTGCAGGGCTGTGATCTCGGCGAGCTGCTTCCGCAGGCCGTGCACCGCGTGCAGGGCAGCGACGCCCACGGCCGTGGCAGCGGCCGTGGAGAGCAGCAGGGCAAGAGGCAAGGCGCTCACTGACGTACTCCCGGTTTCAAGTCGACCCCCGACTTCCTACATCAGCTTGAAGCCTGCACGATCCACCTGTCAGTGCATTACGTCACGAATTGGACAGGACTTTGGGCCCGATGTTTAACCCCAGATGTGCTCTGAGCTGGGCATATGTATCTCCCCCAGGAGATAGGTCACATCCTGGGGGAGATTGGGTCACGAAGCGGTGCAGGAACGGAGCGTCAGCTCGGCGAACTCTGTGTCAGTGAAATCGGCTAGCTGAGGCGCTCGATGACCATCGCCATGCCCTGGCCGCCGCCGACGCACATCGTCTCCAGACCGAACTGCTTGTCGTGGAACTGGAGGGAGTTGATGAGCGTGCCGGTGATGCGGGCGCCGGTCATGCCGAAGGGGTGACCCACCGCGATCGCGCCACCGTTCACGTTCAGCTTGTCCAGCGGGATGTTCAGGTCGCGGTACGAGGGGATCACCTGGGCGGCGAAGGCCTCGTTGATCTCGAAGAGGTCGATGTCGTCGACGGTGAGGCCCGCGCGGTGCAGGGCCTGCTTGCTCGCCTCGACCGGGCCGAGGCCCATGATCTCGGGGGAGAGGCCGGTGACGCCGGTGGAGACGATGCGGGCGAGCGGGGTCAGGCCGAGGTCGCGGGCCTTGGTGTCGCTCATGATCACGAGGGCGGCGGCGCCGTCGTTGAGCGGGCAGCAGTTGCCGGCGGTGACCAGGCCGTCGGGGCGGAAGACGGGCTTCAGGCCCTGCACGCCCTCCAGGGTGACGCCCGCGCGCGGGCCGTCGTCCTTGCTGACGACGGTGCCGTCGGGGGTGGTGACCGGGGTGATCTCCCGCTCCCAGAAGCCGTTCTTGATGGCTTCCTCGGCGAGGTTCTGCGAGCGGACGCCGAACTCGTCCATGTCCTGACGGGTGACGCCCTTGGCGCGGGCGAGGTTCTCCGCGGTCTGCCCCATCGCGATGTACGCGTCCGGGATCAGGCCGTCCTCACGCGGGTCGTGCCAGGTCGAGCCCTCGCTCTCGGCGACGGCCAGGGTGCGGGCCTCGGCGTCGGCGAAGAGGGGGTTGTGGGTGTCCGGGAGGCCGTCGGAGCTGCCCTTCTTGCTCCGCGAGACCATCTCCACGCCCGCCGAGATGAAGACGTCGCCCTCGCCCGCCTTGATGGCGTGCAGGGCCATGCGGCTGGTCTGCAGGGAGGACGAGCAGTAGCGGGTGATGGTGCAGCCCGGGAGGTGGTCCATCCCCATCTGCACGGCCACGATGCGGCCGAGGTTGTGCCCCTGCTCGCCGCCGGGCAGACCGCAGCCGAGCATCAGGTCGTCGATGTCCCTGGGGTCGAGCCCCGGCACCTTGGCGAGGGCGGCCTCGATGATGGTGGCGGTCAGGTCGTCCGGACGCAGATCCTTCAGCGAGCCCTTGAAGGCGCGGCCGATCGGGGTGCGGGCGGCTGAGACGATCACGGCTTCGGGCATCAGGGGCTCCAGTGGCTGAGGGGCACGACTCACTGGGAAGTTACCTGCACGTAGTGGTGCGGGTCACCGGTTGGGGAATGTGACTCCGACCGCATTTCTAAGCGGTTGCTCAGGCCGTGGGGCCGTGGGCGGAGCCGGACGGGTGGGTCCGTCCGCGGGTCTGTGCCCCCCCCCCCCCCCCCCGCGGGCCGGTGGGCGACGGTCGCGCGGTTCCTCGCGCCCCTGAAGGCGTCAGGGGCCCTCCGCTCCCTCCGCGAAGTGGTCGAACTCGCCTGCCTGTACGCCGAGCACGAAGGCGTCCCACTTCTCGCGGGTGGTCGTGACGACGTTGTCCGGGTCGCCGGTCTCACGGAGGTGGACGGCGTCGTCCTCGCCGAAGGAGATCTCGATCCAGGGCCCCGGGCCCTGCTCGCCTGCGGGCCGCTTCTTCACGGTGCGGACGAGCGCCGCGAAGGCGTGGGGGGTGGTGCTGAGTATCGCGGCGGCGGGGTCGCTGCTTTCGGTGAGATGGACGGTTCCGGTGGCGTTGGTGGTGTTGGTGGCGACGTGTATGCAGGAGTCGCCCTGCCCGCAGTAGGACGACTTCTGCCACTCGTGCGCGGGGGCAAGCATGGAGGTTCCCTTCACAGGTCGCGGATCCGGTTCTGGATGAGGTCGCGTGACCTCGTGACGTCGAGGGCGATGGATTCCATCCGGTCGAGGAGCACGCGGTACATCTCCAACTGAGCCTCGGCGTCGAGGAATGTGGGGCCGTGTGACTGGTCGAGGTGGACGGTGTCCAACTGGGGGACCTTGCCGCAGGAGTAGAAGAGCGATTGCCCCGACCCCGGGAAGGAGCCCGCAGTGAACGGCAGCACCTTGATCGTCACGTGCTCCCGCTCGCTCATGTTCAGCAGATGCTGCAACTGCCCCTTGGTCACGAGGGGTCCACCGAACTGCATCCGCAGGGCGGCCTCGTGGATGACTGCCAGGTATGGGGTGGGAACGTCCTGGAAGAGCACCGCTTGCCGCTTGATACGGAACGACACCCGATGCTCCACGTCCGGGGGAGGGAACTCGGGCACGACCTGGCGGAACAGTTCACGAGCGTGGTCCGTGGTCTGGAGCAGGCCTGGAATGTGGACGGTGATGGCGGTGCGCAGGCGTGTGGCGTGATGCTCCACCTCTGCGAGATCCAGCAGCCCGGCAGGCAGGATCTCCCGGTACTCCTCCCACCAGCCGCGCTTGCGGTCGCCTGTCATGTCGGTGATGGCTTCGACGAGGGCCTTGTCCGAGCAGGCGTAGTTGCAGGCCAGGGTGCGCACCCGCTCGGCGCTCACGCCAACCCTGCCGGTCTCCATGTTGCTCACCTGCGCCTGCCTCATACCGAGCAGTTGAGCTGCCGCTGTCGAGGTCAGGCCGGCACGTTCGCGCAGCTTGCGCAGCTCGGCGCCGAGCCGGAGTTGACGACCTGTCGGGTTGTTCCGAACGGCCATGCTTGCTGCTCCTGTGCTCTCGCGTCACTCACACGAGTGGTTGCTTTTAATCTCACCCGGAAACGGGTGAAGAATATATCCGGTAGCGCTACTTTCGCTGTGGACGTCCCGCCCAGAAGAACCCCGCTCGACGGAGCGACAACGTCACTGGGCCCACCCGGCAACTACCCACTCGCGACGGAGACTTCCATGCGTGCTGCAACCGTATCGCCGCCCTGGACCTACACCCTCCAACTGCCCCACGATCCCCGCGCCCCGGGGATCGGCCGCGCCACGCTCCGGGCCGTCCTCGAAACGTACGGGCTCAGGGAACTCGCCCCCACCGCGGAGCTCCTCGCAGGGGAACTGCTCAACAACGCGCACTGTCACACCGACGGCCCCTACGCCCTCCGCCTCCGCTCCTCCTTCCCGGAGGGGATCCGCGTGGCCGTGTGGGACTCCGATCCGCGGATCCCGCCCGGGTTCGGGGCGAACACCCGAGACGCCGACAGCCGGCCGCCCGACACGGCGGAGGGCGGGCGGGGGCTGCACATCGTGCGGGCCTGCGCGGACAGCTGGGGGTCCCGTCCCCTGGGGACAGGGCGCACGGGGAAGCTGCTGTGGGCCGAGGTCACGCCGGGCTCCGGCGGGTAGAGGGGTCGGCCGGCCAGGGGGCGGACGGATCCCCTGGCCGGGGCGCGGTTCGTTCGCCGGTCCGGTCCATCAGGTTGACGGCCGTGTCGAAGCGGCGCGCCCGAGCCGGACGGCCGGCCCGCATCCGCCGGCTGCTGTTGAATGTCGTTGCGCGCGGTGTCGCGAAACCAACGCCGCCCGGACCAAGCGTGGGGCCAGGCCGGTGGCGAAGGTGACCGCGGAATGGACGAGGACGTCTTCTTCGGGGCCGGTGAGCCCGCCCATCAGGACGGCGTCTCTTCCTGTGGCCCTTCGTCCGGTTCGGTGAAGGAGACCGTCCGGAGTATCGCCGACATGATGTCGCAGAATTCGGTCCAGTAGTCCGTGGATGCGGTGTGGAGCGTGAAGACCGCGGTGAACGGGCCCGTGGGGAAGGGGACATGGACCTGGATCTGTCCGGTGAGGAGATCCGTCGGCTCTCCATCGGCCGTCACTTCCGGGGAGAGCGTGTACTTTTTCAGCGCGATGGACGACACGGAAGGGCCGCACGGCAGGTCGAGCCAGCGGGCGTCGTTGTAGGGGTCGCTGGACAGGACGGCGAGGATGCCTTGGGCGACGACGTCGGTATTCACGTCGGCCTGGTCAGTCGGGACGGCCGCAACGGTCAGGGCGCACTGGGCGACGCCGTCGGCCGGTTCACTCCCGTTCACGCCCTCGCCCTCTCCCTGGTCTGCCGTGGAGAAGAGGCCCATCGCCGCATACGACACGCCCGTTTCTGTCATGAGTTCGGCCATCGCCGCGTAATAGGGGGCGGCGGGCTCCCAGATGCTGTCGTCGCCTCGGGAGTAGAGCTGTCGTACGAAGGACTGGGAATGCTCGGCGCGCTCTTCGGGGGTGGCGGCCACGGGGAGAGCGAAGAAGCCCTCAGGGACGAGGAACCATATGGGTGGGGGGTCTTGGCTGATGATGGGGGAAGTCATGGAGGCCGTCCTGGTCTGCTTCAGGTCCGGGTGCGGGATCAGGTGAATCAGTCGGCGAAGTCTTCTGGGTGGTACGCGACCGGCTCGGCCTCCACACCGCCTGCGTCCATGGTCATGTCCCATTCGGGGGTGCCGAAGTCCACGTCGACCGCGAGGAACGTCTTGCCCGGCTCGGTGAGCCAGATGTCCATCTGAGTGCATCTCCTACGGGTCGAAGACGGGTCGAAAACCCCTGAACTCAAGTCGGAGTTCAATAGTCATCCGGGTGCTGGGCTGTGACTTCGACCTCGGTGCCTGTGGAGTCCATGATTATTTCAATTTCCGAGGCACCGAAGAACGAGTCGAATCTGCTCAGCGGCAGGACCTCGACCCTGTAGTGACCGCAAGAGCGGCGGGTGATGACGGGAGGTCCGGCATCCGGTGCCTCTGCTTGCGCTGACGTAAGGAATTTGTCGACAGTAGTCCGCTGCTCCGGCGTCAGGGAACTCAGTGGGATCAGATCGGGAGGACGGATGAGGTGCCGGGTGAGCTCAGGACGCGAGTGGGCTCGCAGCCTGCACCAAGAGCCATCGGCGAAGAGAATCCTGACGTCGCTATCCTGATGGAAATCGCACGGCTCGACCTTGCTGATGGTGGACCGAGGAGTCTCCCAGAGAACTTCGTCGTCAATCATGTTCCCGTCCTTTTTCAAGACAGGAAGGCCTACGATGACGATTCGTCGGTCAGTGACGATTGCATGCGTGCGGTAGCGCTCCTTGCTGGGAGCGCGGGCCGGGTCAAGCTGCCAGGGCAGAGTGCGGGCAATGGTGCCAGGAGCGGCCCAGATGACGGGGAAGTCCTCGATTTCGTTGGCACGGTCGGCGGACCTCTCCGTGCCGGATTTGCGCAAGGTAGGTCCACTGCCCCCGCCGCCGGTGACTACGCCCATAATGACGGCACCCAGGGCGAGTAACCCTCCTTTGCCGATGTTCCGCGTGAGTGAGTTGCCTGCCGAACGGGCTGTGTACACAGGGCCTTCCGGCCAGCCCGGGAGCTCCCCCTGGATGTCATTGCGCTCGGTATCGCGGAACCAGCGCATGCCTGAGACAGGCATGGCATCGCCCGTCGCGAAGCTGACCGGCGTGCGCGCCAGGATGGTCTCGCCGAGTTCGGGCTGCCAGATATGCATGTCCGTCTTCCTGCACTTGATTCTGGGAGTCGGCCGCTCAGTTGCCCGAGGCCGACTTCTCGAACTGGTCTCCAGGGAAGAGGGCGTCTCCCACGTGCTGATGAATGCTTGTGACCTTGGGGAAGATCTTCAGCCCCGCGTCCATCGCGATACCGGCCTTCAACGGATCGATGTTCACTCCCGGAAGCATGTTGGCTCCTTTGGAGCCGAGCCACTGACCTGAGTGATAGCCCATGTTGGCGACGCCTCCCATGCGCGTCATGGTGCCACTGGTCGCATGTGCGACCTGGTAGACATTGTTGGCCGTACCGCCGAGGACCACCTTGTTGGGCAGTAGCGGAATCCCGCCCGTGACCTTCGTCGCCTCTTCCTTGGTTGCCAACAGCAGGCGAGACGTTCCGATTCTGGTCGACTCGAATCCCTTGCCGAGCGCGAGGGCCTTGGCAGCGGCCGGCCCCTTGCCGACCACTTTGATGCCCTTGCTGAACGCTCCGATCCCAGGAATGAGTCCCATCGCATCCAACCCCATCTGCACCCAACTCACATCCGCCCCACCCATCTTGGCGAGCCCATGGGCCCCCAGTGCGAGCCCGCTCGTGATGAGCGCCGCCGTGCCGAAGACTGCGGACAGCGGAGGGAAGGGGAGCGTGACGATGGTCAGGAGAGCCAGGACCGCCGTCAGATCGCTCAGCAGGTCGCCGATCAGCTTGATCATGTCGGCGTGGTCCTCGAGCCACTTGGCGGTCGCGTCCCAGGCGTCCTTGACGCCCTTGGTGAGCTTGTCCCAGAAGCCGGGCTCGTCGGGGGCGATGTCGCCCGCCTTGTCCAGTTCCTTGCTGATCGCCCCGGCTGCCTTGGCGAAGCGGTCCTCCAGGTCGTGGACCTGGGCGATGACCTCGTCGACGTCCCCCGAGGCCTTCCCGCTCTCCTTGCTGTGGGGTTTCGCCTCCGAGCGGGCGTCGAGTTTCTCCCCGGCCTTCTTCTCCAGCCGGTCGGTCTCGTCCTGGAATTCCTTGAGTTCCCTGGCCCACCGGTACAGCGCGCGCGACGCCTTGTCGAAGGACATGTGGCTCTTGCGGATGAGCGGGGTGACGTCCTCGCCGATGTACTCGGTGAACGCGAGCGCAGCCTTGCCCTTCCAGGCGCCACATTCGATGCGTTCCAAGTCCGTGACCGCGTTGCCCAACTCTCCTGCGAGACCGCCGAGTTTCTTCGCGAGGTCGCGGGTGTCCTCGACGTTTCCGGGCGTGGGGTCCCAGCCTATGTTCGGGAGTGCGGGACGCTTGGCGCCGCTCACGCTACTTGCTCTTCTTCTTGGCGGACTTGAGGGATTCGGCCAGGGCCTGGTCGAGTTTGCTGAATTCCTCGTCGATCTTGTCGATCATCTTGACGGCACCCTCGGTGTGCTTGCCGAGCTGCTTGACGCCGTAGCCCCACTCGTCGGCGAACTCGTGCACGTCCTCGATGAGCTTCTCGGCCCCGACGACCGAGCCGTCGGCGTTCTTCAGGGTTCTGCGTGCGGCGTCCATGCGGTCGCTGACCGAGGAGAAGGTCTTCTTGAGGCTCTCGAAGACCGTTCCGTCGAGACGAAGGTCGCTCATGTCGGTGTCCGGGTTCCCTGTTCGATCGTAGGGGGGGCGTAGTCGTGGCCGTGGTCGGCGGGCCCCGAGTTCGTACGGTTCTCTGGAGTGAACCAAGCTATCCAGGAGGGGTGGGGGGCACCAGCGGCATGGGCGCCTGGCCATGGCATGTATGAGCGCATACAGGGGGAATTTGGACTGGCTTTGATCACTCTTGGCTCATTTGTGTCGCACACTGCCATGAACCCGGAAGCGGG
The DNA here is from genome assembly GCF_055593965.1 of Streptomyces sp. NPDC040622. Taxonomy (NCBI): domain Bacteria; kingdom Bacillati; phylum Actinomycetota; class Actinomycetes; order Kitasatosporales; family Streptomycetaceae; genus Streptomyces; species Streptomyces sp. NPDC040622. The sequence continues at coordinate 546,517 of NZ_JBVIXD010000006.1, forward strand.
CGATGGTACCGGAGAGCAAATCAAGGAAGGGGGTGAAGGCAGGAGGACTGGCCCCTTGCCCTCCTAAGCAGCTCGCTCCGTTGGGAACAAGGCGGCCCGCCGTACCGGACGCGCCATTTCGTTCTGTGCGTCCGCCGGTCTGTCGGCGTCCGCTGTCACCCGCGGGCCGGCGGGGAACTGCGCGCCAAGCCCCCACCGGGCCGGTGCTTTCAGGGGCGCGGGGAACTGCGCGACCAGCCCCCCCACGCGCCCGCAGGGAAGGCGGAGGTCAGTGGGGGAGCGGGGACGCCTCGGGGGCGTGGATGCGGCGCCGGCGACGGCGCTTGAGGAGTGCCCACGGCCCCCGGGGGCCCGTAGGCATCGCCGCGGTGACCTCCGTACCGCCCTCCGACGCCGCCTGGGCCGCCGCACGGGCCACCGGCAGGAAGCCCTCGCGCCGCGAGACGTCGGGTCGCTCCTCCTCGGGCCAGAGGCCGAGCGCCGCGCACAGCGTGGGCAGGACCGCCATCGCCGCCGTCGCGTACCCCTCCGTGGAGGGGTGGTACTTGTCAGGACCGAACAGTTCCCGCGGATTCGCCGCGAACTCGGGACCGAGCAGGTCCCCGAGCGAGACCGTCCGCCCGCCCTGTTCCACCACGCCGATCGTCTGCGCCGCGGCCAGCTGCCGTGAGACGCGGCGGGCCAGCCACCGCAGGGGCTGGTAGACGTTCTCCACCGTGCCCAGGTCGGGACAGGTGCCCACCACCACCTCCGAACCGGCCGTACGCAGCCTGCGCACCGCCGAGGAGAGGTGGCGCACCGAACGCGTCGGCGGCATCCGGTGCGTGACGTCGTTCGCCCCGATCATGATCACGCAGACGTCCGGCACCCACGCCTGGTCCGAGAGGATCAGCGTCACCTGCCGTTCCAGGTCGTCCGACTGGGCGCCGGGCAGCGCCACGTTCCGCAGGTCGACCGGCCGCTCGGCGACCGCCGCGAGCCCGGAGGCGAGCAGCGCCGCCGGGGTCTGCCTGGCCCGGTGCACGCCCTGTCCCGCGGCCGTGGAGTCCCCGAGCATCGCGAACCGCACCGGTTCGGCGCGGGCGGGCCGGTCCGCGAACACCCCGCCGTACCTCCCGTCGGCCCGCGGCGGATCCGCGTGCCCGCCGTTGCCCACGTTCCGTTTCGCCAGCTGCACCTCGGCGAGCACCACGCCCACCGTGGCCGCGCCGAGCAGCCCGATGCCTCCGCCGCCGTACGCCGCGCCCGCGGCGATCCGCCTCGCCACCCTCGCCCTCGACATGCCCTGCAGCCACCTCCTCGTGCCGTACCGCGTCATACGGCCGTACATCCACTCCTTGCCCCGTAAGCACGGTCGGCCAATCGCAAGCGGAGGTGAACGGATGAGTCCGACCCTTAGGCTGACCGCACCAATTCGTCGCACTACATCGCAGCCCGGAGACAACGGTGCAATTCCACGACTCGATGATCAGCCTCGTCGGCAACACCCCGCTGGTGAGGCTCAACAACGTGACCGCGGGCATCCAGGCGACCGTCCTGGCCAAGGTCGAGTACTTCAACCCCGGCGGTTCCGTGAAGGACCGCATCGCGCTGCGCATGATCGAGGCGGCCGAGCAGAGCGGGGACCTGAAGCCCGGCGGCACCATCGTCGAGCCCACCTCCGGCAACACCGGGGTCGGTCTCGCCATCGTGGCCCAGCAGAAGGGCTACAAGTGCATCTTCGTCTGCCCCGACAAGGTGTCCCTCGACAAGATCAACGTGCTGCGCGCGTACGGCGCCGACGTCGTGGTCTGCCCGACGGCCGTCGACCCCGACCACCCGGATTCGTACTACAACGTCTCCGACCGGCTCGTGCGCGAGACCCCCGATGCCTGGAAGCCCGACCAGTACAGCAACCCGAACAACCCGCTCTCCCACTATCACTCCACGGGCCCCGAGCTCTGGGAGCAGACGGACGGGAAGATCACCCATTTCGTGACGGGCATCGGCACCGGCGGCACCATCTCCGGGACCGGCGGCTACCTGAAGGAGGTCTCCAAGGGTTCGGTCACCGTCGTCGGCGCCGACCCCGAGGGGTCCGTGTACTCCGGCGGGTCCGGGCGGCCCTACCTCGTCGAGGGCGTCGGTGAGGACTTCTGGCCGACGGCGTACGACCGCAACGTCACCGACGAGATCGTCGCCGTGTCCGACAAGGACTCCTTCCAGATGACCCGGCGGCTCGCCAAGGAGGAGGGGCTGCTCGTCGGCGGATCCTGCGGCATGGCCGTCGTGGCGGCGCTGCGGGTCGCCGAGCGGCTCGGCCCCGACGACGTCGTCGTCGTCCTGCTGCCCGACTCCGGCCGCGGCTACCTCAGCAAGATCTTCAGCGACGAGTGGATGAACGACTACGGCTTCCTCGAGGAGCCCGGCGACCAGCCGCGCGTCGGCGACGTGCTGCGCCGCAAGGAGGGCGGCGAACTGCCCTCGCTGGTCCACATGCACCCCGAGGAGACCGTCGGGGAGGCCATCGAGGTCCTTCGCGAGTACGGCGTCTCGCAGATGCCGATCGTCAAGCCGGGCGCGGGACACCCCGACGTCATGGCCGCGGAGGTCATCGGCTCGGTGGTGGAGCGCGAGCTGCTCGACGCGCTGTTCGCGCAGCGTGCCTCGCTGTCCGACCCGCTGGAGAAGCACATGTCGGCCCCGCTGCCGCAGGTCGGCTCCGGTGAGCCGGTGGCGGACCTGATGTCGGTGCTCGGCCGTGCCGACGCGGCGATCGTCCTCGTCGAGGGCAAGCCGACCGGTGTCGTGAGCCGGCAGGACCTCCTCGCGTTCCTCGCGGAGCAGCAGAACGCGTGAGGCCGGGGGCGGCCGGGGCCGGTGGGTGGACTTCGCGCAAGTGGTACGTGCACGTCACGTCCGCGCAGCACCCGCTTAACACGGCTCCGGCACATTGGTGGTTGTCGGCGTCAGGAACTCCGGAGCGGCTCCCGGACCTCCACGGACGCCTGGACGCGGCCTGGCCCTGACCCGGTGCGCGTCCCTCGCGGGGACCGCCGTCGTCCCGCCCTCCGGGGAGACCCGGGGGTGCGGCGGTCCCCGCGGTGGCGCTCCGCTGGGTTTCGCGGATCTCTTCCGCGGGCCGGCGGGGGTTGCTCGCGCCGTTCCTCGCGCCCCCTGGTCTCCTCCCGCTTGGTGTTTGTCTGCGGGGTGGTGGGGGCTTGTCGCGCCGTTCCTCGCGCCCCTTTGAGGGCGGCTTTGGTGGGGCGGTGAGGAGGACCGGCCAGGGGCGCGGGGAACTGCGCGGCCAGCCCCCACCCGGCCGCAGCGGGGCGGAGACCCGTCCCTGGGAGGCGCTGGGAGGCCCGGGGGGCCTAGGAGGAGCGGCGCGCGGCCTCGGGGGCCGCCGACCAGCTGGCCAGGAGCGAGAGGCGGTCCGCGCTTTCCGAGGCGGGCTCCGGCGTGTAGACGACCAGGAGCTGGTCGGGGTCGCCGGGGAGCGTCAGGGTCTCGTAGGGGAGGACGAGTTCGCCCACCAGGGGGTGGGTGATCCGCTTCACGCCGTGGGTCTTCTCCTTGACCTGGTGGTCCGCCCACAGCCGGAGGAAGTCCTCGCTCTTGACGGACAGTTCGCCGACCAGCGCGCACAGCGCGTCGTCGGAAGGATGGCGCGCCGCGTCCAGGCGCAGGTACGCGACCGTCTCCGCGGCCACCGCCTCCCACTCGGGGTAGCAGTCCCGCCCGGGACCTTCGAGGAAGACCTGCCGGGGCACGTTGCGCTCGGCGGGGGACAGGAGGGAGAAGCCGTTGAGGGCGTCGGCCAGGTCATTCCAGGCCAGGACGTCCATACGGCGGCCGAAGACGAACGCAGGGGCCCGGTCGATGGTGTCGAGCAGGAGCCGCAGGCCGGGCCTGACCTGCTGCGCCGCGGCCTTGGGGCGGCGGGCGCGGGCCTTCGGGCGGGCCACCGTACGCAGGTAGGCGTGCTCGGTCTCGTCCAGGCGCAGCACGCGCGCGATCGCGTCGAGCACGGCGTCGGACACCGAGGGGCCGCGGCCCTGTTCGAGGCGGATGTAGTAGTCCACGCTCACGCCCGCCAGCTGGGCGACCTCCTCGCGGCGCAGACCGGGCACCCGGCGCCGGCCGTGCGAGACGAGGCCCACGTCCGAAGGCTGCATGCGGGCACGCCGTGAGCGCAGGAAGTCACCGAGGTCGCCGTCCATGCGTCTGATCCTAGGACCCGTGTCGAGGCCCAGCCTGGTACTGGCAGACCCAGGAAAGGCTCAGCCCTGGGTAGCCGCGTGCGGGCCGCGCAGAGTGGTTCTCGCCGCCGGGGAGCAGCCCGGACGGCAGGGAACCGCAAAGGGAGTTCGCACATGTCGTACGAGACGCTGCAGGGCCGCACCGCCGTCGTCACCGGGGCCGCGAGCGGCATCGGCGAGGCCACGGCCCAGCTGCTCGCCGCCCAGGGCGCGCGGGTCGTCCTGCTCGCCCGGCGCACGGAACGGCTCGACGAGCTGGCCGCCAAGATCGGGGCGGACGGCGGCACGGCGCTCGCCGTCACCGCCGACATCACCGACCAGGCCTCCGTGGACGCCGCCGTCGGGCGGGTTCACGAGGCGTACGGACGGGTCGACCTGATCGTGAACTCGGCGGGCGTGATGCTGCCGAACCCGGTCACCGAGTACCGCGTCGACGAGTGGCAGCGCATGCTGGACACGAACGTGGCGGGCGCGCTGCGGATCATCGGGGCCTTCACGCCGGACCTGATCGCGGCGGCCGCCGAGGGCGGCACGGCGGACCTGGTCAACATCTCCTCGATCGGCGCGCACATCCCGTTCACCAACTACGCGGTGTACGGGGCGACGAAGGCCGCGCTGACCTACCTGTCGGAGTGCCTGCGCACCGAGCTCGGCCCGCGCGAGGTGCGCGTCACCAACGTCGAGCCGGGCTTCACGGACACCGAGCTGCGCGGGCACGTCGACAACGCGGAGCTGAGCGGGCAGCTGGAGGGCATGTTCGGCGCCGTCGGGTCGCTGGCCTCGCAGGACATCGCCGACCTCATCGCGTACGCGACGAGCCGTCCGCGCCACGTCAACCTGCGTCAGCTGATCGTGCTGCCCACGCGCCAGGCGTGAGCCGCGGGGACGAGGGACGAGGCACGGGGGGAGCGGGGGACGGGATCAGTCGTCCCACTCCGAGACGCGGTCCTTGCGGCGCCGGCCGAAGTCGAACCCGCGCAGCGAGTGCACCGCGTTCACCCCGAAGATGCCGGCCCAGGACACGAAGAGTCCGGTCAGGCCGGCGTTGACCACGGCGATCGCGGAGAGCGGGATCGCGAGGACCAGCGAGACCACGCCGAACCCGAAGCGCTCGCCCCAGGAGTCGACGGAGCTGCCGGGGGAGCGGGCGCCGCGGGCGACGACCATCTGCTGCTCGGCGAGATGACGGCGCATGCGGCGGTCGATCGTGCCGTCCAGGCGCTGCTCGATCTTGCCGAGGAACGAGTCGACCAGGGCGGAGTCGTACTCTTCGCCGAGTTCTCTGCGGGCGTGCAGAGTGGCGTCGAGTTCCTTCTTGAGTTCGGCGTCACGGGCTTCCATACCCGGTTACGTTACGGTGCGGGCGCCTCCGTGACGGTGGGGCTAACCCCCCTTTCCGTCCGGGGCCAGGCCCCAGGGGCGGGCGGGTTCCGCCTGGCCAGCGCCCAGTACAGCACCGCGGGCACCACGAGCCCCACGATCCAGGAGATGTCGGCGCCGCCCAGCGGATCGACCAGCGGGCCCGTGTAGAAGTGCGTGGCGAGGAACGGCAGCTGCGCGAGCAGACCCACGCCGTAGACCACCAGGGCGTCCCGGCGCCAGGCGCCGTAGCGGCCGTGGGGATCGAACAGGGCGGGGATGTCGTACCGCTCGCGGGAGATCAGGTAGTAGTCGACCAGGTTGATGGCCGACCAGGGCGTGAAGAAGGTCAGCAGGAACAGCAGGAAGTCCTTGAAGGACGACAGGAAGCTGTCCTTGCCGAGCAGTGCGACCGTCGTGCCCGCCACCATGATCACGGCGATGTACGCGGCCCGCCCGCGCGGCCCGAGGACCTTCTGGCCGCGGAAGCCGCTGATGCTCGTGACCATCGACATGAAGCCGCCGTAGGTGTTGAGCACGTTGATGGTCAGCTTGCCGAGCGCGATCACGAAGTAGAGGAAGGAGGCGATCAGGCCGGTGCCGCCGAGGCCGACGACGTAGCCGACCTGGTTGGCGAGGAAGGCGTCACCCGCGCTCGCCGCCACCAGGACACCGAACGTCATCGACCACTGCGAGCCGAGCGCCGAGCCCGACAGCGTCCACCAGAAGGTCGCCTTCGGCGAGGTCGTGCGCGGCAGGTAGCGCGAGTAGTCGGCGACGTAGGGGCCGAAGGCGAGCTGCCAGGACGCCGAGAGGGAGACCGCCAGGAGGAACATCGGCAGGTCGAAGTGAGCGTCGGAGAGCAGCGCCGAGAGGTCCACGCGGTCCAGCAGGCGGATGCCGAGGTAGACGAAGGCGAGCGCGCAGATCACGCTCGCCACCCGCCCCAGCACATGGATGACGCGGTAGCCGACCGCCGCCATGACCGCCGTGACCAGGGCGAACAGCACGATGCCCGTGGTGTCGTCGGTGTGCGTGAGCTCCGCGGTGGCCTGCCCGGCAAGGACGCTGCCGCTCGCGAAGAACCCGACGTACATGAGCACGACGAGCAGCAGCGGCACGACCGCGCCCTTCACGCCGAACTGGGCGCGGGACTGGATCATCTGGGGCAGGCCGAGCTTCGGGCCCTGCGCCGAGTGCAGGGCCATCACCGCACCGCCGAGCAGATTGCCGAGGACGAGCCCGGCGAGGGACCACACCACGTCGCCGCCGAAGACGACGGCGAGGGCGCCGGTGACGACCGCGGTGATCTGCAGATTGGCGCCCAGCCAGAGCGTGAACTGGCTGAACGCGGTGCCGTGCCGTTCGTCGTCGGGGACGACGTCGATGGAGCGCCGCTCCACCAGGTCTTCAGCTGCCATGCCGATCGAACCCCCTCTTGTCCGTTGCCCTCTTGCCGTGTGCCGTGTGCCGTGTGTCTTGTGCCTTGCGCCTCGTGCTACGCGGACTTCTCGACCAGCCCGTGCCGTTCCGCCCAGTCCTGCGCCACGTCCTCCGGGTCCTTCTTGTCCTTGTCCACCAGGCGGTTGAGCTCGGTGAGGTCCTCGGTGGTCAGCAGGGCGCCCAGGCGCGCGAGTGCCTTGCGCACCGCCGAGTCGGCCTTGCGGTCGGCGACGAGCGGCACGACGTGCTGGCCGGGGATGAGGTTCTTGGGGTCGGTGAGGACCACCCAGTGCTCGGCGGCGATGTCGGTGTCGGTGGTGAAGAGGTTCGCGACGTCGACGTCGCCCTTCTTCAGGGCGCCCTTCACCAACGGCCCCGAGGAGTCCAGGGACTTGAACTCCCTGAACTCGACGCCGTACACGTCCCGCAGGCCGACCGCGCCCACCGTGCGCTTCTTCACCTCGGGGGCGGCGCCGATGACCAGCTTGCCGTTGTGCTTGGCCAGGTCCGCGAGGGACTTGAGGCCGTACTCCTTCGCGGTGTCGCGCGTGACGACGAACGCGTCGGAGTCCTCGGCCCGCCCGTAGGGCAGGATCTGCAGGCCGCGCGGCAGGCGCATGGCGAGGGCGTTCTGCATCTCGCCCTCCTCGGTGGCCTTCGCCTTGGGGTCGAGGTAGTGCAGGAGGGCGCCCTGGTACTCGGGGAGGAGGTCGATGTCGCCGCCCTTGAGGGCGGGGATGAGGATCTCGCGGGTGCCGAGGTTCGGGCGGACGTTCGTCTTGATGCCGTCCGCCGCGAGGGCCGCGGCGTACAGGTGGCCGAGGACCTGGTTCTCGGTGAAGTTGGCGGTGCCGATGGTCACGCCGTCCTTGCTGGAGCCGGCTCCGCCACCGCCGCCCCCGTCGCCGTTCAGCGAGGTGATGCCGCCGCTGCAGGCGGCGAGTGCGGGGACGGACGCGGTGGCGAGGAGTCCGCCGAGGAGGGTTCTGCGGTTCATGTGGGGTGCTCCTAGGCCTGCGGGGCGGGGCGGTGGCGGAAGAGGGCGCGCTGCAGCGCGGAGAGCGCGAGGTCCAGGACGACGGCGACGACCGCGACGAGCACGGCACCGCCGAGCACCTGCACCAGGTCGCGCTGGGCGAGGCCGTCGAAGACGTACCGGCCGAGGCCGCCGAAGGACACGTACGCGGCGATGGTGGCCGTCGCGACGACCTGGATCAGCGCGAGCCGCAGACCGGTCATGATCAGCGGCAGCGCGAGCGGCAACTCGACCTGGAACAGGACCTGGTGGCCCCGCATGCCCTGGCCGCGCGCCGCGTCCCGCACCTCGGGGTCGACGGCGGTCATGCCCGCGTACGTGTTGGTGACGATGGCCGGGACCGCGAGGGCGACGAGCGCGATGTAGACGGGCCACATCGACAGGCCGCTGGCGAGGAAGACCAGGACGACGAGTCCGACGGTGGGCAGCGCCCGGCCGAAGGACGACAGGTTGATGGCGACGAACGCGCCGCGTCCGGTGTGCCCGATGAGCAGGCCGAGCGGCAGCGCGATGGCGGCCGCGACGAGCGTCGCGAGCAGCGAGTACTGCAGGTGCTCGGCGAGGCGGTGCCCGATGCCGTCGGAGCCGGTCCACTGCTCGCCGCTGACCAGCCAGGCGCCCAGGTCCTTGAAGAGTTCGTACATGTCAGGCACTCCTGCGGCGGCGGGTCCAGGGCGTCAGGACGTACTGGAGGGTGACGAGCAGCGCGTCCGCGACGAGCGCGAGGAGCAGCGTGAGGACGACGCCGACGATCACCGGGGTGGGGAAGTTGCGCTGGAAGCCGTCCGTGAAGAGCTGTCCGAGACCGCCGTCGCCGATGTACGTGGCCACGGAGACGAGGGAGATCGACATGACCGTCGCGATCCGTACGCCCGCCATGATCACCGGCAGGGCGAGGGGGAGTTCGACGGTGAGCAGCTGGCGCAGGGGCCGGGTGCCCATGGCCTTCGCCGCCTCCTTGGTCCGCGCGGGGACGGAGTCCAGGCCTTCGACGGTGTTCCGCAGGAGCACGACGAGCGTGTAGATCGTCAGGCCGATGACGGTCGTGGTGCGGGTGAGACCGCTGACCGGCAGGAGCAGGACGAAGACGGCGATGGACGGAATGGTGAACAGGACGTTGGAGAGCCCGAGCAGGAGCCCGCGCAGCGGCCGGACGCGGTGGGCGAGGACGGCCAGGGGCAGCGAGATCAGCAGGCCGAGGAGGACGGCGGAGAGGGCGGCCTGGAGGTGGGAGAGGGTCAGGCTGGTGAGGTCGTCGGTGTGGTCGGCTATCCACGACCAGTCGACGGTCACGGGGTGGGCTCCGTGGTGACGGGGCCGGTGGCGGCGACGTCGTCGAGGGAGGCGTCCTCGGCGGGGCCGGGGGGAACCGCGCGATCGGCCCCCGCCGGCCCGCGGTCCGACACCGACCGGCCCCGCTCGTGCGCCGCGCCGGCGGTGTCGTGGATGTCCTCCCGTGACGTCACACCCGTCAGGCGGCCCGTCGCGTCGACGCGGGCCACCAGGCCCGTCGGGGCGGCCAGGGACTCGTCGAGCGCGGCGAGCAGCGAGTCCGTGTCGCGCAGGGGGCGTACGGGGACGTCCGCCGCGTCGCCGTCCTTGTGCCGCCAGGCCACCGGCACGCCCGTCGGGTCCAGCCGCAGCGTCCACGCGCCGCCCTCGGGGGCGGGGCCCTGCGGGACACCCGCCAGCGTCGTCAGGGAGAGCAGCTTCAGGCCGCGCTCGGCGCCCAGGAAGCCGGCGACGAAGTCGTCGGCGGGGCGGGCGAGGAGTTCGGCGGGTTCGGCGCACTGCACGAGGTGGCCGCCGGTGCGGAAGACGGCTATCCGGTCGCCGAGCCGTACCGCTTCGTCGATGTCGTGCGTGACGAAGACGATGGTCTTGCTCAACTCCCGCTGGAGCCTGATCAGTTCGTCCTGGAGCTGGGTGCGGACGACCGGGTCGACCGCACCGAACGGCTCGTCCATGAGGAGTACCGGCGGGTCGGCGGCGAGCGCGCGGGCCACGCCGACGCGCTGCTGCTGGCCGCCGGAGAGCTGGTGCGGGTAGCGCTTGCCCGCGTCGGGGGCCAGACCCACGGTCTCCAGGAGTTCGGCCGCGCGGGACCTGGCCTTCTTGCGGCCCCAGCCGAGCAGCAGCGGCACGGTGGCGACGTTGTCGAGGACCGTGCGGTGCGGGAAGAGGCCGGCCTGCTGGATGACGTAGCCGATGGAGCGGCGCAGGTCGGCCGCGTCCTGTTCCAGGACGTCGCGGCCGCCGACACGGATGGTGCCCGAGGTCGGGTCGACCATCCGGTTGATCATGCGGAGGGTCGTCGTCTTGCCGCAACCGGAAGATCCGACGAGGACGGTCACGCCGCCTTCCGGCATGTCGAGCGTGAGGTCGTGGACCGCTGTCGTGCCGTTCGGGAAGCGTTTGTGGACCGTATCGAACTGGATCATGTGGAGTCCCTTGCCCGGCTGTATATCGTCATGCAGAGTTCTCGCTGTCTGAATAATTTGTCAATGGTCCGGCGCAGATCACTGGCAATCAGTGGCCGCTGAGCAAGACAGGGCGTCCGATTGAGGAGGGAATGCGCGTGAAGTCGTCTCGTATCGCGGACACGGCGGCCGGCGACAGGGAAGCGGTCGTCGTCCTCGACGGCCGGGGACTGATGGTCGCAGACGTCGTACGCCTGGCCGAATCCGGCGCCCGGCCGGTGCCCGCGACCGACGGCATGAAGCGTGCCGAGGAGTCCTGGAACGCCGCCCGCGAGATCGCCGCCTGGGGTCGCGTCTACGGCCGCTCCACCGGCGTCGGCGCCAACCGGAACGAGGACGTGCCCACCGAGGCGGCCGCCGACCACGGCCTGCGGCTGCTGCGCTCGCACGCCGGGGCCATCGGCGCCGAACTGCCCGCCCGGCAGGTCCGCGCCATGCTCGCGGTCCGCGCCAACCAGCTCCTGGCGGGCGGCGCGGGCCTGCGCCCCAGCGTCGTCACCGCCCTGTGCCGGGCCCTGGAGACCGGCGCGTACCCCACGGTCAACGAGTTCGGCTCGGTCGGCACCGGCGACATCGCCGCCCTCGCCCAGATGGGCCTCGCGCTCGCGGGCGAACACCCCTGGCGGGGCGCGGGCGCGCCCCCCGAGCCGCAGCCCCTCGACAACAACGACGCCCTCGCCCTGATCAGCAGCAACGCCCTCACCCTCGGACAGGCCGCGCTCGCCCTGCACGAACTGCGCGGCCTGATCGGCGCCACCCAGGTGGTCGCCGCCCTGTCCCTGATGGCGGTCGACGGGTCCTACGAGGCGTACGCGCTGCCCGTCCACGAGGCGCGCCGCCACCCCGGCTCGTACGCGGTCGCCGAGCGCATGCGGCGCCTGCTCGGCGCCCCCGACCGCCCCACCCCGCCGCTCGGCCGCATCCAGGATCCCTACGGCTTCCGCTGCGTGCCGCAGATCCACGGCCCCGCGCACGATGCGGCGGACGCCCTGGAGGACGTCCTCACCGTCGAGATCAACGCCGCCGCGGAGAACCCGCTGATCTCCCCCGAGGACATGACCGCCTACCACCACGGCGGCTTCTACCTCGCCCAACTGGCCCTGTCCCTCGACCACTTCAGGCTCGCGGTGACCCAGGCGGCCCGCCTGTCCACCTCACGTCTCTCCACCCTGAACGAACCGGCCTTCACCCGTCTGCGCCCCTTCCTCGCGGACGGCGAGGCGGCCTCGTCGGGCGTGATGATCCTCGAATACGCGGCCGGAGCCGCCCTCGGTGACCTGCGGGCCTTCTCCGCGCCCGCCTCGCTCGGCCACGCGGTGCTCTCCCGAGGTGTCGAGGAACAGGCCAGCTTCGCCTCGCTCGCGGCCCGTCAGACGCTGCGCGCCTGCGAGGCGTACCGCATGGTGGTGGGGTGCGAACTGGTCGCCACCATCAGGGCGTTGAGGCAGCGAGATCTGCGGCTGGACCCGGACACCCCGCTCTTCCGCGCCTTCGAACTCGCCGACTCCGTCCTGCCGGAGGAGGTCGCCGACCGGCCGCTGACGGATGATGTGACGGCGGCGGCCGGGCTGCTCGACCGGTTCACCCGGCTCTGGTCGGAGCTCGGCGCCGGGACGACCGCGGGCACGGACATTCTGAGGGGGACGGCATGAGCGACAGCCCTGCCGCGCGACTGCAAGTGCTCTTCGAGGGCCACCGGCTCACACCCACCCAGCGGCGCATCGCGCACTGCATGGTGCGCAGGGCCGCCGACGCGCCCTTCCTCTCCAGCGTGGAACTGGCCGAACTCGCCGGCGTCAGCCAGCCCTCGGTCACCCGCTTCGCGGTGGCCCTCGGCTTCGACGGCTACCCGGCGCTGCGCAAGCACCTGCGGGACGTCGGACCCGCGGAGACCTCGGGCGAGAGCGCCGCCAACGAGTACCAGCAGGCGGTCGAGGCCGAGATCGAGAACCTGCGCCACCTCGCCGAGGTCCTCGCCGACCCGGCGCCGGTCGAGCGCGCGGGGCAGCTCCTCGCCGCCTCCCGCCCGCTGCCCGTGCTCGGCCTGCGCGCCGCCGCCTCCCAGGCCTACGGCTTCGCGTACTTCGCGGCCAAGGTCCACCCCGACGTGCGCCTGCTCGACGAGGGGGGCACGATGCTGGCCGACCGGATCGACGCGGCGGTCCGTGCGGGCGCCTCCGCGCTGCTCTGCTTCGCACTGCCCCGCCACCCCCGCGAGGTCGTCGACGCGCTGGCCCACGCGCGCACGGCGGGCCTGACCGTGGTCACCGTCGCCGACTCCGCGTTCGCCCCGGTGGCCGCCCACTCCGACCTGCTCCTGCCGGCCGCGGTCGGCACGGGCCTCGCCTTCGACACGGCCTGCGCGCCGATGCTGCTCGGCCGGGTCCTCCTGGAGGCGATGTGCGACGGGCTGCCGGACGCGCAGGCCCGCCTGGAGGAGTTCGACGTGGGGGCGGCGGCGCGGGGGCTCTTCGTCGAGTAGCCCTCTTCGTCGGGCGGCCGGACCGCCCCGGGGCCCGGCCGCCGCCCGGCCGGGCTCAGACGTCCAGCATCTCCTCGATCCGCTTGAGCTGGTGGCGGGCCATCGCCAGGTTGGAGCGGTCCTTGTCGAGGGCCAGGTAGAGGAAGAGCCCGTTGTTGTTGCGGCCCTTGATCAGCCGGATGAGGTGGTACTGGCTGCCGAGCGAGATCAGGATGTCCTCGATCTCGTCCTTGAGGCCCAGGAGTTCCATCGTGCGCAGCTTGGCGCGCACCACGTCGGTGTTGCCGGCCGCGGCCACGGACAGGTCAAGGTCCTTTCCGCCGCCGAGCGTGCCCAGGGCCATGCCGCTCGTGTAGTCGACGAGGGCCGTGCCGATGACTCCCTCGATCGAGGTGGTCGCTTCCTTGAGTGCCGTTTCCGTGTTGGCCATGAACTTCGCACTTCCTTTCCGTCTGCCGGGTGTTCGAGGTGCTGAGGACGCTGAGGATGACGAGGACGGGGTGGGGGACATGGGTCAGGTTTCCTCCGCTCGTTCGACGGCGGCGTCGACCAGTTCGCCGATGAGCACGCTGGAACGGCGGGCCTCCAGGTGCAGCCGCCCCACGTTGACGCGGGGCTCGGCGAGCAGCGTCAGGACGGCCGAGGAGCCGGCCGCGTAGGTGGCCACGTAGCCCCCTTCGCCGCGGATGAGGAGTTCCCTGAAGCCGCCCTGGTGCGTCGCGTCGGACAGCCGCAGGGCCACCCCGAGCGCCGCCGCGGTGAGCGCGCAGACGCCCTCCGCCTCCACGTCCGTGGCGTCCTGCGCGAGGAGGAGGCCGTCGACGCTGGCCGTCAGGGCGCCCCTGAGCTGAGGAATCCTGGTGCGCAGCCGCTTCAGTTCACCGAGTACGTCGGCTTCGGCAGCCATCAGCTCTCTCCTCCCTGCGCGCTTCCGGAGCGCGAAGAACTTCATGAGGACGCGGGCCCGGTCCGGTGGACGGCACGGAACTTCACAGGCTGGCCTCCAGCGCGTCGCGGACCCGGCGCAGCAGGGCGATGTCCGGTTCGGGGCAGTCGTCCGGGACGGCGGCGGGCAGCGGACGCGGGGTCGGGTCCCGGATGCGGGGCGGCTCCACGAGCCCGGCGGCGGCCAGCCGTCTGACCTCGATCAGGGTGTGGAACGTGGGGCGGCCGAGCGTCCAGGCGATGGCGGTGGGCGTGCGGACCCCGTCGGCGAGCCGCAGCAGGGCGTCCTGGCGCCCGGAGACGCTCTGGCCGGGGGCGGGCGGGCGCGGCACGACGGGGGCCGTGTCGAGGTCCTGGCAGGGCCAGATGCTGTGGAGGAGCGCCCGGCGCCGCCGGGTCTCCCGCTCCAGGGCCGAGGCCGCCACCGGCCGCACCCGGCCGAGCCAGTGCGCGACGCCGTAGCGGAACCGGGTGGGTCCGCTCGCGGGACCGAGCACGAAGAACGCGGCGTCGAACAGGGCGCCGAGGTGGCACATCTCCAGCTCGCCCTCGGTGACCCGGCCGCTGTCGATCAGGTGCCGCCCCACCGCCTGCCGCGTCCCGGCCGACGAGAGGGCTTCCTGCCAGCCCCGCGGTGCCAGCGCCCCGCCCGCCGTCAGGAGCACGTCGATGCCGGGGGCGGCGGGGCTCTCCGCGTGCACGACGCGGCCCTCGACGAGGTAGAGGGTGCCCTGGTCGCGCAGGAAGGCGCCGGTGGCCCGCTCGGCGGCCAGGCGCGTCAGCATGGGGGAGGTGGCGGGCGCGGTGATCTGCGGGGTGGTCATACGAGCACCAGGCGCTCGGAGAGGTCGCGCAGCCGGATGCGGGCGAGCGCGAGGTTGCCGAGGTCACGGTCGAGCCAGAGGTAGAGGAAGACGCTGCTGTCGAACGTCGTCTCCAGGAACCGGATCAGATGGAAGCCGGTCCGGGTGGTGACCATGAGGTCCTCGACGGGGAGCCCCTTGCGGTCCGGGGCGGGTGCCGGGCCCCGGGCGCCGGTGGTCCCGTACGGATCCGCCGGCTCCTCCGGCGGCGCGAACGCCCGGTACTCCGCCGCCGACCGCGCCACCTCCGCGGTCTCTGCGGCGGTCGCCTCGTGATCGCCGTTGGGGGAATCGCCGACCGAACCGAGCGAGAGTCCGCTGGTCCAGTCGACGATCGCGGCTCCGCGCGCGCCGGGCAGTGTCATCGCTTCGAGCAGACACTCGTCGATACCGGGCACGCGGCTCCCCTTCCCCAGGGCTGCACCGGGCGGTCCCCACCACCCGACCGGAGGCTCACCGCCGTCCGGTGTGAGGAAGGTACGCAGAGGAAGTGAAGCTTTCGGTGGGATGGGCGCTTTCCGGAGAAACATGCCCGAGCCCGACGGGATCGGTGCGCAGCCTGCCCCGCGACGGTCTGAGCGTGACCGAATGCACCGGTCTGACGATCGAGCCGTCACCCGTGCGGGGCAGCCGGCCCCGGCGCGCGCCCGTCGCCCGTGGGGACGGCGCGCGCCGGAGCGGGAGTCAGTCCTCGCGGTCCTCGCCGCGCGCCTTGAGCACCACCTTGTTCACGGCCCAGAGTCCGATCCCGATGGCGATGAGCACCCCGGCCCGGATGTAGACCTCGGCCGGGCGGTCGGCCAGCGGGCTCGCCAGGATCAGGGCGGTGACCGCGCCGAGCACCGGAAGGACCGTCGGCGCCCGGAAGTGCTGGTGGTCCACGGGATCGCGGCGCAGCACCAGGACCGACACGTTGACCACCGCGAACACGCACAGCAGCAGGAACGCCGTGGTGTCGCCGAGCCCCTCGATCTCCCCGGTGGAGACCAGGCCGATGGCGAGCACCGAGACGAAGACGATGCCGACGACCGGGGTGCGCCGCTCGGAGAGGACGCGGCCCATGGCGCGCGGCAGGATGCGCTCGTTGGCCATGCCGTAGCAGAGCCGCGAGGCCATCATGATGTTGATCAGCGCCGAGTTGGTGACCGCGAACAGGGCGATCAGGGCGAAGAGTTTGTGCGGGAAGTCGACGCCGCCCGCCTTGACCACTTCGAGCAGGGGTCCGCTGGATCCCTCAAGGGTCTTGTAGTCGACCAGGAGGGACGAGACCAGCGCGACCAGGACGTAGATCGTGCCGGTCACCGCGACGCCGATGAAGATCGCCCGCGGGAAGGTCCGCACCGGGTCCTTGGTCTCCTCGGCCATGTTGACCGAGTCCTCGAAGCCGACGAAGGCGAAGAAGCCGAGCGCGGTCGCGCCGAGCACGCCGGTCATCAGGGCGTAGCCGGTGCCGTTCGCCTCGAAGTCGGTGAGCCGCGAGGGCTCGCCGTCTCCGGTCAGCACCGCGTACGCGCCGATCGAGAGAATGATCAGCAGGCCGGTCAGCTCGACGACGGTGAGGACCACGTTCGTCTTCACCGACTCCGAGACGCCCCGCATGTTCAGCGCCGCGAGCAGCACGATGAAGGTGATCGCGATCAGGGTGGGCGGCAGCGCGTCACCCGTCAGCTCGCCCAGGTAGTCGCCGCTGAAGGCGCGGGCGGCCGCGCTCGCGGACGAGAGCCCCGAGCACATCACCATGAAGGCGATGATGAAGGTGAGGAACGGCGTCTTGAACGCCTTCTGCGTGTAGAGCGCGGCGCCGGCGGCCTTCGGGTACTTGCCGACGAGTTCCACGTACGACGCCGCGGTCAGGATGGCCACCACGAAGCCGATCGCGAACGGCAGCCACAGCGCGCCGCCGACCTTTCCCGCGACCTTGCCGGTGGTGGCGTAGATGCCGGTGCCGAGAATGTCGCCGATCACGAAGAGGATCAGCAGCTTGGGGCCGATGGCGCGGTGCAGCGCGGGTTCTTCGGCCGGTGGTGGTGCGGTGGGCGTGTCCGATGTCGTCACAGGAGCCTCCCCCGGGAACGGGCCTGGAGAGTGGGGTCTGCCCGTGATCCAGGTCACTATGCGCGAGTTGAGGAACCTCAGAGCATGCCCGTACGCGGCCCGGCCCGGCTCAGAGGTGCCGCAGCGCGTCGCGCTCCGCGCCGCCGCCCGCCTCCGCCACGATCTCGTCGAGCGTCTGCGGCTCGCGCACCACCGCGAAGCGCACCGTGTCGCCGTGCGCGGCGAAGCCGTGGATGCCGGGCCTGGCAAGGCTGTTGTACGAGTAGTGCTGGGCGAAGTAGTAGGCGCCGGTGTCCAACGCCCCTACGTAGTCGCCCTGTTCGAGCATCGGCAGCGGGCGGTTCTCGGCGAGCAGGTCACCCGCGAAGCAGGCGGGGCCCGCGATGTCCTGGCCGACGGCGGGGCCGCTCTTGGTGCGGCCCTTCGCGTCGTACGCGCAGATCCGCAGCGGCCACGACGCGGGCGCGTACACGGTCCTGGTCGCCACCTGCACACCCGCGTGCGTCACGGCGATGGGCCTGCCGCCCGCCCGCTTCGCGTACTCCACGCGCGCCAGGATCGTGCCGTGCCGGGCGAGCAGCGAGCGGCCGAACTCGGTGACCAGGCCGTACCGCCCGTCCAGCAGACCCGGCACCCGTGCCTTGAGGCGGCGCGCGTACTGCGCGTGGGTCGGACTCTCCTCGTCGGAGCCGAAGTTGACGGGCAGGCCGCCGCCGATGTCGATGGTGTCGACCTGGTGGCGCCCGGCGCGTTCGTTGATCTCCTCGGCGAGTTCGTACGTCGCCGCGACGCCTCGCACCATCATCTCCAGGGGCATGCCCTGCGATCCGGAGTGGGCGTGCAGGCGGGTCAGCCACGGCCGGTCGAGGAAGGCCCTGACGACCCACTCCCTGGCGCCCTCGTCGCGCAGCGGCACCCCGAACTTGGAGGTGGCCGTCGCCGTCGACAGGGCGCCGATCGCGCCGCCGCCGATCTGCGGGTTCACGCGGATGCCGATGGGGGAGCCGCTCGGGGCCGACTGGGTCATCGCGTCGACGCGGGCCAGCTCCTCGGGGTTGTCCGCGTTCACGGCGATGCCGAGCGCCAGGGCCTCGCGCAGCTCGGCCGGGGTCTTGGCGGGCGAGTCGAGGACCGTCTCGGCGGGCGGGATCCCGGCGGCCCGCGCGAGCGCCAGCTCGCCGGGGCTCGCCACCTCGGCGCCGATGCCCGCGGAGCGCAGCAGCCGCAGGACGGGGACGAGCGGGGTCGCCTTCACCGCGAAGGCGTGCAGGACGGGGGTACCGGACGGGACGACGGCCTCGAAGGCGGCGTGCAGGGCGGCGGCGCTCGCGCGGATGCCGGCGATGTCGAGCAGGCCCGCGACGGGGGCCGAGGGGCCGACGACGCCCTGGTCGACGGCGGCGCGGACGGCCTGGTCGCGGCGGGTCGCCACGTCGGATCCCTGAGGGCCCGCCGGGACGGTGCCCAGGACGGCTGTGGGGTCGGTTGTGGGGTCGGCCGTGGGGTCGGCGTCCGTGCGGAGGTCCTGCGTCTGGTCGGTGTCGTCGTCGTGGCCCATGTGATCCAGCCAATCATCCGGGGCCCTGCCCCGCTGGCGTACTCGTGCATTCGTTCGCTATTGACTAGGCCTATTCAGAACATCAGGATGTGAATAACAACGTCACATCGAGAACGACGTCGAACAGGCTCACAGCAGCTTCACGCGAGGAGGCACCGCCATGTCAGGACCCCGCCCCGTACGGGCACCGCGCGGTACGGAACTGAGCGCCCTGGGATGGCAGCAGGAAGCCGCCCTGCGCATGCTGCAGAACAACCTCGACCCCGAGGTCGCCGAGCACCCCGACAAGCTCGTCGTCTACGGCGGCACCGGCAAGGCGGCCCGCGACTGGCGCTCCTTCGACGCCATGGTGCGCACGCTCAAGACCCTCAAGCAGGACGAGACGATGCTCGTCCAGTCCGGCCGTCCCGTCGGCGTCATGCAGACCCACGAGTGGGCCCCGCGCGTCCTGATCGCCAACTCCAACCTCGTCGGCGACTGGGCGAACTGGGAGGAGTTCCGCCGCCTGGAGCAGCTCGGCCTCACCATGTACGGCCAGATGACGGCCGGTTCGTGGATCTACATCGGCACGCAGGGCATCCTCCAGGGCACCTACGAGACGTTCGCCGCCGTCGCCGCCAAGAAGTTCAACGGCACGCTGGCCGGCACGATCGCCCTCACCGCCGGGCTCGGCGGCATGGGCGGCGCCCAGCCCCTCGCGGTCACGATGAACGACGGCGTCGCGATCTGTATCGACGTCGACCCGCGCGCGATCGAGCGCCGCATCGAGCACAAGTACCTGGACGTGAAGGCCGACTCGCTGCAGCACGCGATGCAGCTCGCCGTCGAGGCGCGCGACGCACGCCGTCCGCTCTCCATCGGCCTGCTCGGCAACGCGGCGGACCTGCTGCCGCAGATGCTCGCCGAGGGCGCCCCGATCGACATCGTCACCGACCAGACCTCGGCCCACGACCCGCTCGCGTACCTGCCCACCGGCGTCGACTTCGACGACATGCAGTCGTACGCCGCCAAGGACCCGGCGGGCTTCACCACCCGCGCCCGCGAGTCCATGGCCCGGCACGTCGAGGCCATGGTCGGCTTCATGGACGCGGGCGCCGAGGTCTTCGACTACGGCAACTCGATCCGCGGCGAGGCCCAGCTCGCCGGGTACGAGCGGGCGTTCGCCTTCCCCGGCTTCGTCCCCGCCTACATCCGCCCGCTCTTCTGCGAGGGCAAGGGCCCCTTCCGCTGGGCGGCGCTCTCGGGCGAGGCCTCCGACATCCACAAGACCGACAAGGCGCTCCTGGAGCTCTTCCCGGAGAACGAGTCGCTGCACCGCTGGATCAAGATGGCCGGCGAGCGCGTCCACTTCCAGGGTCTGCCGGCCCGCATCTGCTGGCTGGGCCAGGGCGAGCGCGACAAGGCGGGCGACATGTTCAACGACATGGTCGGCAACGGCACCCTCGCCGCCCCCCTCGCCATCGGCCGCGACCACCTCGACTGCGGCTCGGTGGCCTCCCCGTACCGCGAGACGGAGGCCATGCTCGACGGCTCCGACGCGATCGCCGACTGGCCGCTCCTGAACGCCATGGTGAACGTCGCATCCGGCGCCTCCTGGGTCTCCATCCACCACGGCGGCGGCGTCGGCATGGGCCGCTCGATCCACGCGGGCCAGGTCTCGGTCGCCGACGGCACGCCGCTGGCCGGCGAGAAGATCCGCCGCGTCCTCACCAACGACCCGGGCATGGGTGTCATCCGGCACGTCGACGCGGGCTACGACATCGCGGAGTCGGTGGCGGCCGAGAAGGGCGTACGGGTGCCGATGCGCGAAGGTGGCGAGGCGTGAGCAGTCCGGCCTCCCCGTCCACGCCCCCCTCCCCGTCGTCCACGCCCCCCTCCTTCCTGGAGATGTGGCGGGACCTGGAGCCCATCGGCAGGGACAAGGACTCCCGCGGCTACCGGCGCTACGCCTGGACCCGCGCCGACGCGGACTGCCGCGCCTGGTTCAAGGCCCAGGCGGAGAGCCGCGGCCTCACCTACGAACTGGACCGCAACGGCAACCAGTGGGCCTGGCTCGGCGACCCCGCGGCCGGGGACGCCGTCGTCACCGGCTCGCACCTGGACTCCGTCCCCGACGGCGGCGCCTTCGACGGCCCCCTCGGCGTCGTCTCCTCCTTCGCCGCGCTCGACGAACTCCGCTCCAGGGGCGCCGAGTTCACCCGCCCCCTGGCGCTGGTCAACTTCGGCGACGAGGAGGGCGCCCGCTTCGGCCTGGCCTGCGTAGGCTCCCGGCTCACCGCGGGACAGCTCACCATCGAGGCCGCGCACAAGCTGCGCGACGGCGACGGCGTGACGCTGCCCCAGGCCATGGAGGCGGCGGGCTACGACCCGTACGGCATCGGCCCCGACCCCGAACGCCTCGCCCGCATCGGCGCGTTCGTGGAGCTGCACGTCGAGCAGGGCCGCGCCCTCGACCTGTCGGGCGACGCCGTCGGCATCGCCAGCGCCATCTGGCCGCACGGCCGCTGGCGCTTCGACTTCCGCGGCGAGGCCAACCACGCGGGCACCACCCGCCTCGTGGACCGCCGCGACCCGATGCTGACGTACGCGGAGACGGTCCTCGCCGCCCGCCGCGAGGCCGAACTCGCGGGCGCGCTCGCCACGTTCGGCAAGATCTCCGTCGAGCCGAACGGCGTCAACGCCATCCCTTCGCTGGTCCGCGGCTGGCTCGACTCGCGCGCACCCGACCAGGCGTCCCTGGACACGGTGGTCACCGGCATCGAGAAGGCGGCCCGCGCCTACGCGGAGCGGCACGGCATCGACCTCGACGTCGTACGGGAGTCCTTCACGCCCGTCATCGAGTTCGGACACGCGCTCCGCGACGAGCTGGGCGCGATCCTGGGCGGCGGCGAGCGCGCGCTCCCCGTCCTCGGCACGGGCGCCGGACACGACGCGGGTATTTTGTCCGGCTCCATCCCCACCGCCATGCTGTTCGTGCGCAACCCCACGGGTGTCTCGCACTCCCCGGCCGAGCACGCGGCGGAGGACGACTGCCTGGCCGGGGTGACCGCACTCGCCGACGTACTGGAAGGGCTGGCCTGCAAGTGACGACGGACACGCGGACCTACTGGCTGGAACACGCCTGGCTCGACACCCACGTCGAGCCGGGCGTGGCCGTGGACGTGACGGGCGACCGCATCACGGCGGTCCGCGAGGGCGTCGACGCGCCGCCGCCCGGCGCGACGGTGCTGCGCGGCCTCACGGTCCCCGGCTTCGCGAACGCCCACTCGCACGCCTTCCACCGCGCGGTGCGAGGCACCGTCCAGGTCGGCTCCGGCACGTTCTGGACGTGGCGCGAGGTCATGTACTCGGTGGCGGACCGCCTCACCCCCGACACGTACCACGCGCTCGCGCGGGCGGTGTACGCGGAGATGGCGCTGGCCGGCATCACGACGGTGGGCGAGTTCCACTACCTCCACCACGGCCCCGGCGGCACCCCGTACGCCGACCCCAACGCCATGGGCGAGGCCCTCATCCAGGCCGCGTCCGACGCGGGCGTCCGCCTCACCCTGCTCGACACGGCGTACGTCGCGTCGGGCCTGCTCGACGCGGAACGCGGCAAGCCGCCCACCCGCCACCAGCAGCGCTTCTCCGACGGCACGACGGAGGCGTGGGCGGAGCGGGTGTCGCTCCTGAAGGGGCGGGACCACGTCCGGATCGGCGCGGCCGTCCACTCCGTACGGGCCGTCCCCGCACCGCAGTTGGGCGTGGTGGCCGAGTGGGCCTCGGCCCGCCGGGCACCCCTGCACGTCCACCTCTCCGAGCAGCCGGCCGAGAACGACGCGTGCCTGGCGGTGCACGGCCGCACCCCCACGCAGCTCCTCGCCGACCACGGCGTCCTCGGCCCGCGCACCACGGGCGTCCACAACACCCACCTCACGGACGAGGACATCGCGTTGCTCGGCGGCACCACGTCGGGCACCTGCATGTGCCCGACGACCGAGCGGGACCTGGCGGACGGCATCGGCCCCGCGGTCCGCCTCCAGCGCGCCGGCAGCCCGCTCTGCCTGGGCAGCGACAGCCACGCGGTGATCGACATGCTCGAAGAGGCGCGGGCGATGGAGCTCGACGAACGGCTCCGCTCGCACACCCGGGGCCACTGGACGGCCGCGGCGCTGCTGCGGGCGGCGACGGCCGACGGCCACGCGGCGCTGGGCTGGCCCGAGGCGGGCACGATCGAGACGGGCGCGCTGGCCGACCTCACCACGATCGCCCTGGACTCGGTCCGCACGGCGGGCCCGGTACCGCGCCTCGCCGCGGAGGCGGTGCTGTTCGCGGCGACGTCCGCGGACGTCCGCCACACGGTGACCGCGGGCCGCCACGTCGTACGCGACGGCGTCCACACGATGGTCCCCGACGTGGCGTCGGCGCTTTCGGAGACGATCGCGGCGCTACGGGACTGACGCGTCCCCCACCCCGCCGGGGCTCCGCCCCCAGGCCCCGGACGAACTCGGCGATGCCGGTGATGACCGCCCGCCCCCACCCACCCGCGGAGGACCCCATGCCCACCACCCTCATCACGAACATCGCCGGCCTCGTCACCAACGACCCGGAACAGGGCGAGGGAGGCCCCCTGGGCCTCCTGACGGACGCCGCCGTCGTCCTCGAAGGAGAGACCGTCGCCTGGGTGGGCCCCGCCGCCAAGGCCCCCGCCGCCGACACCACGCACGACGCGGCGGGCCGCGCCGCGATCCCCGGCTTCGTGGACTCCCACTCCCACCTCGTCTTCGCGGGCGATCGCACCCAGGAGTTCAACGCCCGGATGTCGGGCCGCGCGTACTCGGCGGGCGGCATCCGCACGACGGTCGCGGCGACCAGGGCGGCGAGCGACGCGGAGCTGGAGGCGAACGTCACGCACTACCTGGCGGAGGCGCTCCGCCAGGGCACGACGACGTTCGAGACGAAGTCGGGCTACGGCCTGAACACCCACGACGAGGCCCGCGCGCTGCGCATCGCGGCCCGCCACACCGAGGAGGTCACCTTCCTCGGCGCCCACATCGTCTCCCCGGACTACGCGGAGGACCCGGCGGCGTACGTCGAACTCGTCACCGGCGAGATGCTGGAGGCCTGCGCGCCCCACGCCCGCTGGATCGACGTCTTCTGTGAGAAGGGCGCG
The DNA here is from genome assembly GCF_055593965.1 of Streptomyces sp. NPDC040622. NCBI lineage: Bacteria > Bacillati > Actinomycetota > Actinomycetes > Kitasatosporales > Streptomycetaceae > Streptomyces > Streptomyces sp. NPDC040622. The sequence continues at coordinate 570,134 of NZ_JBVIXD010000006.1, forward strand.
TTCGACGGCGACCAGGCCCGCGCGATCCTGACGGCGGGCAAGGCGAAGGGCCTGCACCCCCGCATCCACGCGAACCAGCTCTCGTACGGTCCCGGCGTGCAGCTCGCCGTGGAGCTGGACGCGGCATCGGCGGACCACTGCACGCACCTCACGGACGCGGACGTCGACGCCCTCGCGCAGGGCGACACGGTCGCGACGCTCCTGCCGGGCGCGGAGTTCTCCACGCGCGCCCAGTGGCCCGACGCGCGCCGTCTCCTGGACGCGGGCGCCACGGTGGCCCTCTCCACGGACTGCAACCCCGGCTCGTCCTTCACGTCCTCCGTCCCGTTCTGCATCGCCCTGGCGGTACGGGACATGGGGATGACCCCCGACGAGGCGATCTGGTCGGCGACGGCGGGCGGCGCGGCGGCCCTGCGCCGCACGGACATCGGCCGCATCGCGGTGGGCGCCCGAGCCGACCTGGCCCTCCTCGACGCCCCGAGCCACGTCCACCTGGCGTACCGGCCGGGGGTGCCGTTGGTGGCGGAGGTGTGGCGGCGGGGGGTTCGCCGGCGCTGAGGCCCCACCCGTCCTGCCGCGGCCGCCCGGACCGCGGGGCGTCATCCGCGCGCGGAGGCCGCGGTCGCGGCGGCGCTCGACGCGAAGGTGCAGCGCCGAGGGGGCCATAGGGGTGTAGGGGCGCGGGGGGCGGGCAGGCAATGACTGTGGGGCCCGCCTTCAACAGGCGGGCCCCACAAGCACGTTCACCGCGTTCACCGGCCGTTCGGACCGTGGCGGCCGGTCAGGTACAGCGCAGTGCGAACGCCTACTCCTCGACCGTCAGCCCCTTGCGCAGCTTGACGAGCGTGCGCGACAGCAGCCGGGAGACGTGCATCTGCGAGATGCCGAGCTCCTCGCCGATCTCCGACTGCGTCATGTTGGCGACGAAGCGCAGGGAGAGGATCTTCCGGTCGCGCGGCGGCAGTTCGGCGATCAGCGGCTTCAGCGACTCCACGAACTCGATGCCCTCGAGACCGTGGTCCTCGTAGCCGATGCGGTCCGCGAGCGCGCCTTCGGAGTCGTCCTCCTCGGGCTGTGCGTCCAGCGAGCTCGCCGTGTAGGCGTTGGAGGCGGCCATTCCCTCGACGACCTCGTCGTTGGAGATGCCCAGGCGCTCGGCGAGCTCGCCCACCGTGGGGGCGCGATCGAACTGCTGGGCGAGCTCGTCGCCCGCCTTGGCGAGGTCCAGTCGGAGCTCCTGCAGGCGGCGCGGGACCCGCACCGACCAGCTGGTGTCGCGGAAGAAGCGCTTGATCTCACCGACGATCGTCGGCATCGCGAAGGTGGGGAACTCGACGCCGCGGCTGAGTTCGAAGCGGTCGATCGCCTTGATGAGGCCGATCGTGCCGACCTGGATGATGTCCTCCATCGGCTCGCTGCGCGAGCGGAACCGGGAGGCCGCGAACTTCACCAGGGCAAGGTTCAGTTCGACCAGGGTGTTGCGGACGTACGCGTATTCGTGCGTGCCTTCCTCGAGCGATTCCAGGCGCTCGAAGAGGGTCTTGGACAGGGCCCTCGCGTCCAGCGGCCCCACCTCGTCGTACGGCGGGATCTCGGGCAGGTCGGAGAGGCCGTGGGGACCTTCCTGGGCGCCCTGAGCCGGCAGGGGCTCGGTCGCGGGACCCGGGATCGCTGGTGCGGAGTGGTGCGGCGGGAGTGTCGACGACGCCTGGTCAGTATGCGATTCGTCGAGCCGGGGTGACATGGTGTCCTCCATCGTTCTCGGCATATGGCTGCCGATGCCAATACGTGCACTGCGGTGTGCGGCGCCTCCAAAGCCGTCCGTGTCGATTGCTGTCTCTTCTACCCCTACCCGGTTCTACACTTCGGTCGCAAGTGCGTTCCGTGGGTAAATGTCCGATTTCGGGGGGATGTTCGGGTACCCGGGACCGTGGGGAGGACGGTAATGTTCAGGGGCGTCATCAACAGCCACGACGGTCGGAAGAGAGTGACGGCATGGACCGCGGGACGGTCGGCAGCGCGCACAGGGGCCGACTTCTGGTCGAAGTGCGGAAGGTGGGCACGAGTGCCGTCGTGACCCCGGCGGGTGAGTTGGATCACCACACCGCCGATGTGTTGCGTGAGCCACTCGAGAAGTGCCTGGAAGAGGGCTATGCGCGCCTGGTCGTCGACTGTGCGCAGCTGGAGTTCTGCGACTCCACCGGACTCAACGTACTGCTCGGTGCCCGGCTCAAGGCCGAGGCCGCGGGTGGTGGCGTGCACCTGGCCGCGATGCGGCCGGTCGTCGCACGCGTCTTCGAGATCACCGGTGCGGATGCCGTCTTCACGGTCCACGAGACGCTCGAAGCGGCCCTCGGTGACTGAGTCCCCGCGGGTCCCCCGGTCGGCGCCCCAGTCGGTGTCCCTGCTGGTCACACGCGAAAGTTACGCGTCAGTTGTCGCTGCGTGATCATGGCGTTACCAGCGTCACACGACTCGTGCCGAAGAAGTGGGTGTTCTCACGGTTCGTCCGGGCAGGAGAGACCTGGATCCGTCGACAGCGGGTCTCAAGTCAACAGTCAGAACGGCGAGCAGCCGATGCCCCCTATCGCCCAGAGTTCTCTACGTGTTCCAGAGTCCTCAGTCCCCTTGTCGGTGAGGTGAAGCGCTGATGAGCACCACCCGGCCTTACTCGCCGGGCGACCGTGGCCCGGAGTCCGAGGCCGCCGTCGCGGACGCTCCCGCGGACCGGGTCTCCGGGACGCCCACCGGCCGACAGGTCCGCAGCCTGAGCCTGAACGGGGCGAGCGGCATCGTTCCGCTGGCCCGGGACTACACCCGCCAGGCTCTCCACGCGTGGGGCTGGCTGCCCGCCGACAACGCCGACCGGCGCGCCGCCGCCGAGGACGTGCTCCTCGTCGTCTCCGAGCTCGTCACCAACGCCTGCCTGCACGCCGAGGGGCCCGACGAGCTCTGGCTCTCCTGCGACGGCAAGGTGCTGCGCATCGAGGTCTCCGACCGGGGCGCCGGCCAGCCGGCGCCGCGCACCCCGCACCGGGCCGGGCGGCCCGGCGGGCACGGCATGTTCATCGTCCAGCGGCTCTGCCTCGACTGGGGCGTCGTCCGCACGCCCGGAGCCACGGGCAAGACGGTCTGGGCGGAGCTGGGCGCTCCCGCTTAGGCCACAGCTGTTACCCACGGTTCGCACACGCGCCGGATCACTACGGATCCGGCGCGTCTTTTGTCTTCCCTCGACAAGGCCCCGGGCGTACCTTGAGCGCCCAATCTGATGTGCCGTCAGTAACACACGTAACTCCGCACCCGGCACGCCACGACCGGCATGAGGGGACAACGAGGTGTCGCACAAGAAGAAATCGGCCGCGCTCGCGCTTGCCGCCGCCCTGGCCGGCGGCTCAGCGGTGCTGATGGCCGCCCCCGCCGCGCAGGCCACCGTCCAGGACGTCAACTACCAGTGCAAGACGCCGATCGGGGACAAGGGGGCCGTCTCGCCGATCGACATCAAGAGCGTCAAGAGCGGCAGCGGCTACAAACTCACCATGTCCTTCCAGAAGGGCGTCTCGTCCAGCCCCGTGGAGCTCGGCAAGGGCGCGATGAAGCCCAGCGCGGTGATCAAACTGGGCGGCGCGGAGAGCGGCACCGTGCCGGTCTCCGGCGCGACGAACGCCGAGGCCATCCCCGCCAACACCCCCATCAAGATCAGTGACTTGTCGGGTACGTACACGCCCAAGAAGAGCGGCAAGGTCACCTTCACCGCCGGCGTCCTCACCATCAAGGCGCTCGGCACGACCACCACCTGCACGCCCTCCAACAGCCCCAAGCCGTCCCTCGAACTGGACGTCAAGGGCTCGGGCGGCGGCTCCGACTCCGGCTCCGGCGGCAACACGGGCGGCTCCGGCGCCACCGGCGGGTCGGGGAGCACGGGCGGGTCCGGCAGTACGGGCGGCACCGGCGGCGGCGAACTCCCGCAGACCGGACCCGCGGACTCCGCCGTCGCGCTCGGCACCCTCGGCGGCACCGTGCTGCTCGCGGGCGCGGCCGGCACGCTCTGGCTGACCCGCAGGAACCAGGCGGCGCGCTCGCGGTAGCCGGGGCCCGGCAGGAACCGGCACGCAGGAAGAACACGCAGGAAGAACGCACACGGAGATCACGCACGGAGATCACGCACGGAGACCAGGAGCCGCCGATGCCGCCGAAGCCGCCGATGACGTCCCGCGCACGGGCCTCGGCCGCGCTGTGCGCCCTCGCCCTGGTGGTGGCGGGGGCGGGCCCCGCGCTCGCGGACGGCGGCGGCCCGGCGGGATGGACCGCCGCGCCCTCCGCGGGCGGCGGCACCCGGCCCGTGAAGGACGGGCGGCCCTCCTTCTACGCGGAGGGCGCCCCGGGAGCGGTGCTCCAGGACACCCTGTCCCTCACCAACACCGGCACGAAGCCCCGCACGGTCTCGCTGCGGGGCGCCGACGCGGGCAACACCGGCTCCGGCGCGTTCTCCGTCACCCCCGCCAAGAAGCGGCCCAAGGACACCGGGGCGTGGATCACCTTCGCGAAACGGCAGGTCAAGGTCCCGCCGCGGACCCGCGCCGAGGTGCCGTTCACGGTGACCGTGCCCACCACCGCGCTGCCCGGCGACCACCCGGGGGCGATCGTCGCGAGCGGCGGCGGCCGCACGGTCGGTGTGCGCGTGCACCTGAGGGTCGGCGGGCCGACCCTCTCGGCGCTCACCGTCGAACGCGTCCACGTCGACACCGGCGCCGAACGCATCACGTATGACCTGGTCAACCGGGGCAACACCGTGCTGACCCCGAAACTCGCGGTGCACGCGGAAGGCGTCTTCGGCACGCTCGTCGACCGTCCCGCGCGCACGCTGCCGGTCGAGCTGCTGCCCGGCCGCCGGGTCTCGCTGACCGAACCGTGGCCGGACGCCCCGGCGCTGGACGCGGCCGACGTCGAGCTGACCGCCACGGCCTCGGGCGGCGCCCGCGACACGGCCACGGCCTCGGCCCGCTTCGTGCCGTGGGGCGCGGTGGCGGGCGTCGGTGCCCTGCTGCTCGCCGCGGCGGCCGGGGCGGTCCATCTCGTACGCAGACGGCGGCGGCCCCCCGAGGAGACCGAGCCGGCAGACGAACAGCAGCAGGAATCGCGGGAGTTGGCCCGAGCGGGGACGGGAGAGGAACTGTGAAAGGGAAAAACAGGCACGGTCCGGTGACCGGTGGCCCGGCGACCGGCATCCTGCTGGCGGTACTGGCCCTGCTCGGCGTCGCCCTGCTGCCGCAGGCCGCGGCGGCCGCCGCGGACAGACCGACCGTGAAGCTGTCCGCCTCCCAGGCGGGCAAGGGCGGCTCCGTCACCGTCAAGGGCGCGGGGTGGCGGCCCGACGCCCTGCTCATGATGCTCGTCTGCGGGCAGTCCGCGCCCGGCAAGGGCGTCGTCGGCGGCACCAACTCCTGCGCCAACTCCGAGGGCCGCGCCGTCACCACCGACAAGAAGGGCGCCTTCGACAAGAAGCTCGCCGTGGCCGAACCGCCCGAGCCCTGCCCCTGTGTCGTCCACGTGTCCACGGTGACCGGTGAGAAACAGCAGGTCGACGCGGTGCTGAAGGTCGCGGGCCACCCCGTGAAGGCGCTGCCCGAGCAGGCCACCGGCGGCAAGCTCTCCGTCCTGACGGACACCCGCCTCCAAGGTTCGAGCGGGGTCCTGACCTGGTTCGGCGCCCCGCCGCAGCGCACCTTCGAGTTCACCGTCGGCAACGTCGGCTCGGCGCCCGTCAAGAACCCCGTCTTCCAAGTCGGCACCTCCCACGGTGTGTTCGCCCCGCACTGGGAGGAGCAGCAGTGGCGCGGCACCATCGCGCCCGGCAAGAAGGCGCAGATCAAGCTGCCCGTCGAGCTCTCGGCGGGCGCGCACGGCGACTACCTGGTCTCGCTGAAGTACGGGGGGAAGGTCCTGGCCGAGCAGCCGTGGGGCGTGGGCCGCCCCTGGGGCGTGACGCTGTTCTGGATCCTGCTCTGCGTCGTGGTGCCCGCGGCCGTCTTCCGCATCGGCATGGCCGTCGTCGACCGGCTCCGCCCCAACCGGCGCCGCACCGCGGGCCGCCGCGGCGGCGGCCTGGCCGAACTCGCGCGCCGCCTGCCGCAGTTGAGGCTGCCGCAAGGGGCCATCGACGCCGACCGCAAGGCGCGCGCGCCGGGCACAGGTCCCTCGCACGCGGCGCGCACACCCCGTACGAAACACCAGGGGCAACCCGGCACGAGCGGTTCCGGCGGGAGCGGCCCCGGTACGAGGGGCTCCGGCACGGAGTCGACCGGCTCGCTGCCCTGGTTCACCCCCGACACAGACCCCGGCGCACCCGCAGGCCGGCTCTCCGCACCGTCCGACAACAGTCCGACGAAGGGAACCACGTGATCACGCAACGACGGAGAGCGGGCGCGGCCTCGGTCGCGCTCCTGCTGGGCGGTGCGGGCATCCTGCTGACCGCGGGCCCCGCGCAGGCCGCCGAATCCGCGTACAAGACCGAGTGCATTCCGCCCGCGATCTCCGGCCTGCCGCCCGTGCAGGGCACGACCAAGGCGGAGATCACGGCGCCCGCCACGGCGAAGGTGGGCGACGAGGTCGAGGTCGTGTGGAAGACGACGCAGGCCGCGTCCAAGAACCCGGACGTCCTCGACCTCGACAAGGACACGGTCAAGCCGACCGGCACGATCAAGGTGGCAGGCGGCCAGAGCGGGAACCTGGCGGTCGCGGGCGAGCGCACGAATCCGCCCATCAAGAAGAACAGCCCCATGCTCCTCTCCGACATGAAGGGCAAGCTGAAGCTGACCGCGGCGGGCGAGGTGACGCTCACGCCGGACGCGTACAACATCAACGTCAGCAAGCCGATCTCGACCGACACCAAGTGCACGCCCAAGGAGCAGGTTCCGGCCGGCGCGACCATCAAGGTGACGGCGGGAGGGGGGAGTTCGGGCGGTACGGGTGGCTCCTCCGGCGGCACGGCCGGTTCCTCCGGCGGCAGCACGGGCGGCAGCACCGGAGGTGCCAACGGCGGTACGTCGGGTGGCTCCACCGGCGGTGGCGGCGGGCAGACCGACTTCCCCGGCAAGGAAGTCCAGATCCCCTACAAGTGCAAGACGCCGATCGGCGACAAGGAAGCGACCTCGCCGGTCCAGATCGACGCCAAGAAGGACGGCGGCGGCTACGGCCTGACCGTGCAGTTCAAGAAGGCCGTCATGGACAGCCCGGCCGACATCCCCGCGGACGCCGTGAAGCCGTCGATGGAGGTCAAGCTGGGCGGCGCGGACAAGGGCACGGTGCAGGTCGAGGGCCCGACCAACAAGGAGCCCATCAAGTCCGGCGAGCCGATGACCATTCCCGACCTGACCGGCACCTACAAGCCGGGCGCCGACGGCAAGTCGACGCTGTCGCCGGGCGTTCTCACGGTCAAGGCGCTGGGCACGACGACGACGTGCACGCCCGCCAAGAGCGAGGTCTCCCTGGAGATCGACACGAAGGCCCAGCCGGGCGGGGCATCGGGTGGCTCCGGTTCCGCGGGCGGCTCCTCCGGCACGGGTGGTAGCGCCACGGGTGGCTCCGCGAGCGGGGGCGGACTCGCCGAGACGGGCGCCGAGGACAACGGCGCGCTGCGCGCGCTCGGCCTGGTCGCCGGCACGGTGATCCTCCTGGGCGGCGCGGTCTTCACGTTCCTCCCGAGGCGCCGGGGAGGCCTGCGCTAGCTGCTCCACCGCGGCCGTCCGTGGCTGGTCGCGCAGTTCCCCGCGCCCCTGACAGCGCCTGTGCGGGCGGCGCCGGGATGTGTCCCTTGTGAGGGGTGCGGGGGACTGTGCGAGCGATCGGGACGGGCCTGCGGCCGCAGGCGGACCGCTGAGGGCAGATGTGTCTGCGGGGTGGGGGGCGCCCCGTCGCCCGCCGCAGGCTACGCGTGGGCCCGCAGCCAGCGCAGGATCTCCTGGGCCATGCCGGGGCCGCGCAGCAGCGGGCCCCCGTGCGCGGAGCCGCCCACCGTCCGGACGGTCACGTCCGGCAGGCCCGCCCTGTGCTGCGCGCCCGCAAGCTCCGCGGAGTGCGCGGGCGGCACGAAGTCGCCCCGCGAGTGCACCAGCAGCAGCGGCGCGTCATCCGCGCCCGACGCGTGGGACATGACCGCGAGGTCGCCCCACCGCTCCCAGCAGCGCCGCCCCGCCCGGTCGGGCGAGCACCCGGCGAGCCGCAGCGCGGCCGCACGCAGCTCCCGCCGCTCCGCGGACGCCCCCCGCTTCGCGCCGTCCGTCCAGGCACGGTAGGGCGACGCCACGGGGGACAGGGCGACGACACCGCGCGCCCGCGTCCGCCCCGCCCCGTACGCCCCGGCCTGCAGGGCGAGGTGCCCGCCCGCCGAGGAGCCGAGCACGACCGGCCGCTCACCGCCCTCCCTGAGCCGCACCCAGGCCAGCGCCGCGAGCACGTCGTCGCGCTGGGCGGGCCAGGCCGCGTCCGAGGTCAGCCGGTAGTCGGTGTCGTACACGGTGAAGCCCCGCGCCGCGAACCACCGCGCCCAGCCGCTCCAGTCCGTGTCCTTCGACCAGTAGCCGCCGTGCAGGATCATCAGCGCGGGGCCCCCGTCGCCGTACACCGTGATGTTCTGGCGGGCGTGGCCGCCGTACGAGAAGAGCCGGCCGGGCGGCGGCTCGGGGACGGCCCGGGCGGCGGCACTGGAGGAGAGCAACGCCCCGCACACGGCGAGGGTCAGCAACGTACGACGCATGGCCAGATGCTGCACCGCCGGGCCGCCCCGCTCCCCGAAAACCGCCCGGCACCACCGCTGCGGGTGGCCGGACGGTCCTCTGTTCGTACGTATCCGGTAGTAAGACCGGCGGCCGGACGGGTGTGGGGGGAACGGAAAGGGCCGTCGCTCCGGGGGAGCGGCGGCCCTTCACGGTGCGGGCAGGGTCAGTTGACCGAGCCCATCAGCTGCTTGACCTTCTTGCGGGACGTCCAGATGCCGACACCCGCGATGACGGCGATGATCGCCTCGACGGCGACCGCCCCCGAATTGTTCAGGTCGACACCGAGCTGTGGCGACGTCAGCAGACCCGTCACGGAGTCGCCCGCGGTGACCGCGAGGAACCAGACACCCATCATCTGCGCGCTGTACTTCTCCGGCGCCATCTTCGTGGTGAGCGAGAGGCCGACCGGGGAGAGGCAGAGCTCGCCGACGGTCTGGATGAAGTAGATCGACACCAGCCACATCGGGCTGACGCGGCCGCCGTTGTTGGCGGTGTCGATCAGCGGGATGAGGAAGACGGCGAAGGAGATGCCGATCAGCGTCAGGCTGGACGCGAACTTGACGGCCGTGCTCGGCTCCTTGCCCCGCTTGTTCAGCCACAGCCACGCCGAGGCGACCACGGGGGCGAGCGCCATGATGAAGATCGGGTTCAGCGACTGGTACCACGAGGTCGGGAAGTCGAACCCGAGCAGGTTGTTCGTCGTCGACGTCTTGCCGAAGATCGACAGGGTCGAGCCGTTCTGGTCGTAGATCATCCAGAAGACGGCGGCGACCACGAAGAACCAGATGTAGCCCGACAGCTTCGACTGCTCGAGGTTGCTGAGCTCCTTGTCGCGCTTCATCCGGGCGAGGACGGCGACCGGGATGATCAGACCGGCGACGATCAGCGGCATCAGGGCCCAGTCGGCGAAGTTCCCGGTGACGCCCATCAGCGTGTAGAGCGCGGCGGCGACGATCAGCCAGATCAGGCCGTTGCGGAGCGCCGAGGCGCGCTGCTGGGGCGTGGCGGGCTGCGAGACGACGCTGCTGTGCGCGCTCAGGTGGCGCGAGCCGATCATGAACTGGGCGAGGCCGAGGGCCATGCCGACCGCGGCGAGCGCGAAGCCGAAGTGCCAGTTGACGTTCTCGCCGACGGTGCCGATGGACAGCGGGGCGAGGAAGGCGCCGAGGTTGATGCCGATGTAGAAGAGCGTGAAGCCACCGTCACGACGCGGGTCCTTCGGACCGTCGTAGAGGTGGCCGACCATCACGGAGATGTTCGCCTTCAGGAGGCCGGAACCGATCGCGACGAGCGCGAGGCCGGCGAAGAAGGTCGCCGCGCTCGGCAGCGCGAGCGTGATGTGGCCGAGGATGACGACGGCTGCACCGATGATGACCGTCTTGCGGGGACCCCAGAAGCGGTCCGCCATCCAGCCGCCGGGCATGGCGAGCAGGTAGACCATCGACATGTAGACGGAGTAGATCGCCGTCGCCGTGGTGGCACTCATGTCCATGCCGCCGGGCGCGATCAGGTACAGCGGGAGCAGTGCCTTCATGCCGTAGAAGCTGTAACGCTCCCACATCTCGGTCATGAAGAGTGTGGCCAGTCCGCGGGGGTGGCCGAAGAAGGTCTTCTCGGAGCCAGGGGTACCGGCGGAGTCCTTCGTCAGGCTGGACGCCATGGGTCGATCCTCGTGGGTTCGGGACGCGCTGGCAGGAGCGTGTGCGCGCCCGGTGGGGGGCGGTCGGCACCGGTGTCGTACCGCCCAACCCCACGCCCAGGGGAGGTTCACCCCCGAAGGAGGGGTGAGGGACGGGTGACTCCGGGATCCACACCCTGGGCGCATCCTCGCGCGCAGGGCCCGACCACAGGTCATTCCTTTCAAGGCTGGCCGCAGCCAACCCGCACATAAAAGAGACCTAAGGCGCGCACAGCGGGCCAAAGGTCCTTGAGTAGTGCATCAGGCGTTGGGTCACCATACGACACGTCAGGGATGCATATGGAAGGACTTGAGACATGGATCACAGGTGGCGCTGGAACCAACAGACCACAATCAAAGGTGATTCACAGAATTGCTTCCCACAGCCGCAGGCTCGTCCCTCCACTCTGCGATCACCTCCCTGCCCTTGTCCACCGCGGACTACCATCACCCCATGACCCGTGTACTGCTCGCCGAGGACGACGCGTCCATCTCGGAGCCACTGGCCCGTGCCCTGCGCAGGGAGGGTTACGAGGTCGAAGTGCGTGAGGACGGCCCGACCGCCCTCGACGCAGGTCTGCAGGGCGCCGTCGACCTGGTCGTGCTCGACCTCGGGCTGCCCGGCATGGACGGCCTCGAGGTGGCCCGCCGCCTGCGGGCCGACGGGCTCACGGTGCCGATCCTGATCCTGACCGCGCGCGCCGACGAGGTGGACACCGTCGTCGGCCTGGACGCGGGCGCCGACGACTACGTGACCAAGCCCTTCCGCCTCGCGGAGCTCCTCGCGCGGGTCCGGGCGCTGCTCCGGCGCGGCGCCACCGAGCCCAAGGAGGCGCCCGCCACGCACGGCGTGCGCATCGACGTCGAGTCGCACCGCGCGTGGATGGGCGATGAGGAGCTGCAGCTCACCGCCAAGGAGTTCGACCTCCTGCGGGTGCTCGTGCGGGACGCGGGCCGGGTCGTCACCCGCGACCAGCTGATGCGCGAGGTCTGGGACACGACGTGGTGGTCGTCCACCAAGACCCTCGACATGCACATCTCCTGGCTGCGCAAGAAGCTGGGCGACGACGCGGCGAACCCCCGCTACATCGCGACGGTACGGGGCGTCGGCTTCCGCTTCGAAAAGAGCTAGCGGCACCCCCTCCGGGGGGCCGAGCCCCGAACGGGCACGGGGAACGGCACGAGCGACCGAGCCCCAAGCCGCCCCCGCCGCCGGCCGAGCGCACAGCTGCCCACGCACTTGGAGGGGCCGGGCCCCGTCGGGGGCGCGGGGAACGGCGCGGCCGGCCACGGCGGGCCTGCACCCGCCGTGGCACCGCCGGACGGCGGAGGCGTCTGCGGGCGGCTGGGCCGGGCCTCCCCGGGGGCGCGGGGAACGGCGCGGCCGACCACGGCGGGCCCGCACCCGCCGTCGAACCGCCGGAGGCAGACGCGCCTGCGGGCCGCCGGCGGCTGGCCGCGCACTTGGAGGGGCCGGGCCCCGTCAGGGGCGCGGGGAACGGCGCGGCCGGCCACGGCGGGCCTGCACCCGCCGTCGAACCGCCGGAGGCAGACGCGCCTGCGGGCCGCCGACGGCTGGCCGCGCAATTCCCCCCCGCCCCCAGGGGGCAGGCCCCGTTCCCCCGCCCCCAGGGGGGCAGACCCCGTTCCCCCCCCGCCCCCGGGGAGGCGCAGGCCCCGTTCCCCGAGCCCCTGGAGGGGCCCCTCATCCGCGACACTGGGTGAATGCGCCGTCGCCTGATCAACTCCACCCTCGCCGTCGTCCTCGTGGTCATCGCCGTCTTCGGCGTGAGCCTCGTCATCGTCGAGACGAGGACGATCAGCAGCAGCGCCCAGGAGCGCGTCGACTCCGAGGCGCTGCGCCTGGCCAGCATCGTCGACAGCCGGCTGATCAGCGAGGAGAAGATCAGCGGCGAGATCCTGCGCGACCAGGTCGCCACCGACCGGTACGCGCGCATCGAGATCCCCGGCCGCACGTCCATCGAGATCGGCACCCGCCCCTCGGGCGACGTCATCAGCGCCACCCGCCCCGGCGAGCAGGGCGAGAAGGTCACCGTCGAGGAGCCGAGGGCCGCGGTCACCCGCGAGGTCGGCCGCACCCTGCTGATCATCGCCGCCGTCGCGCTGCTCGCCATCGTCGCGGCCGTGCTCCTCGCGGTGCGCCAGGCCAACCGCCTCGCCTCCCCGCTCACCGACCTCGCCGAGACCGCGGAGCGCCTCGGCTCCGGCGACCCCCGGCCCCGCCACAAGCGGTACGGGGTGCCCGAGCTCGACCGGGTCGCCGACGTCCTGGACTCCTCGGCCGAGCGCATCGGGCGGATGCTGACCGCCGAGCGGCGCCTCGCCGCCGACGCCTCCCACCAGCTGCGCACGCCGCTGACCGCGCTCTCCATGCGGCTGGAGGAGATCACCGTCACCGAGGAGCTGGACACGGTGAAGGAGGAGGCGACGATCGCGCTGGCCCAGGTCGAGCGGCTGACCGACGTCGTCGAGCGGCTGCTCACCAACTCGCGGGACCCGCGGACCGGCTCCGCCGTCGCCTTCGACCTGGACGAGGTCGTCAAGCAGCAGCTGGAGGAGTGGCGCCCGGCCTACCGCAGCGCGGGCCGCGCCATCGTCAGCTCGGGCAAGCGGCACCTGGAGGCGGTGGGCACGCCCGGAGCGGTGGCCCAGGTCCTTGCCGCGCTGATCGAGAACTCCCTGATGCACGGCGGCGGCACGGTCGCGCTGCGTATCCGCGTCACCGGAAATCAGGCGGTCATCGAGGTCACGGACGAGGGCCCCGGCGTGCCCGCCGACCTCGGCGCGCGGATCTTCGAGCGGACCATCAGCGGCCGCAACTCGACGGGAATCGGCCTCGCGGTCGCCCGGGATCTGGCCGAGGCGGACGGCGGCCGGCTCGAGATGCTGCAGACGAAGCCGCCGGTCTTCGGGCTCTTCCTGTCACGCACGCCGCTGTCGAAGGGCACGGACAGTGACGTGGAGGACAAGACGGTCCGCTAGGCGGAGGAGGGTCCGGAGGGAGGGCCGGAGGGCGAGCCGGGCGGGTACGGGGTTCTCAGCTCGCGCGCCGCACCGCGGGCTGCTCGTCCGTCTCCTCCAGGAACGATTCGGCATGCGCGACGGTCTCGCGGGCGGGCAGCGCCTTGAACACCCAGGTGCGGTACGACCAGAAGCGGAAGAGCGTCGCGATGCCCATGCCGAGGAACTTGAAGAAGTTCGCCTGCAGCTTGCCGTCCCAGCCGAACCAGTACGTCGCCGCGTAGAGCACGCCGTTCTCGATCACCAGGCCGACCGCGCTGAACAGCAGGAACAGCGTCAGTTCCTTGGTGCGCCCGCTCTTGTCGCGGTCCCGGTAGGTGAAGTAGCGGAATCCCACGTAGTTGAACACGATGGCGACGACCGTCGCGATCACGCTCGCGCGCACCACGTGCAGGTCGGTGACGTGCCGCACGAGGTTGAAGACACCGAAGTTCACCAGCGTCCCGACCGCCCCCACGGCCCCGAACTTGGCGATCTCGCGGGTGAGGCTGTCCAGCCGCACCCGCAGTGCGCCGCGTTCCGTCATGGTGTCGCCCCAGCCCCGTCGGTTCGTACCGGTCGTTCGTACCGGTCGTGTACGTGCCGACGGATTGGTGATTCGGTCGTGTCGACCCAGCCATGCTAACCAGCGGCCCCGCCGGGCGCGCGCGGGCATCGGGAGTCTGTGGCGCCGCTGTGACACCGGGCCCCGCGGGGCGAGGGATCCGGCCGTTCCCGGGTGGCCGATACCGGCCGATACCCTGGGGGTGTGACGTTCCCGGTAGTCGGCATGGTCGGCGGCGGTCAGCTCGCCCGCATGACCCACGAGGCGGGCATCCCCCTCGGCCTTAAATTCAAGCTCCTCAGTGACACCCCGCAGGATTCCGCGGCGCAGGTCGTAGGCGATGTCGTCATCGGCGACTATCGCGACCTCGACACGCTGCGTGACTTCGCGCGGGGCTGCGACGTGATCACCTTCGATCACGAACACGTACCCACCGAGCACCTCAGGGCCCTGGAGGCGGACGGCATCCCCGTGCGCCCGGGGCCCGACGCGTTGGTGCACGCCCAGGACAAGGGCGTGATGCGCGAGAAGCTCACGGAGATCGGCGTGCCGTGCCCGCGCCACCGGATCGTGAGGGATCCGGCCGACGTGGCCGCCTTCGCGGCCGAGGGCGACGGGTTCCCGGTGATCCTGAAGACGGTGCGTGGCGGCTACGACGGGAAGGGGGTGTGGTTCGTCCGATCCGTCGAGGACGCCGAAGACCCCTTCCGGGCCGGTGTCCCGGTGCTCGCCGAGGAGAAGGTCGACTTCGTGCGCGAACTGGCGGCGAACGTCGTCCGCTCGCCGCACGGCCAGGCCGTCGCGTACCCCGTCGTCGAGTCCCAGCAGGTCGACGGCGTCTGCGACACGGTGATCGCCCCCGCGCCCGGCCTCTCCGAGGCCCTGGCGGGCGAGGCGCAGGAGCTCGCGCTGCGCGTCGCGGCGGAGCTCGGCGTGGTCGGCCACCTCGCGGTCGAGCTCTTCGAGACGCGCGACGGCCACATCCTGGTCAACGAACTGGCGATGCGCCCGCACAACTCCGGGCACTGGACCCAGGACGGCGCCATCACCTCGCAGTTCGCCAACCACGTGCGCGCCGTGCTCGACCTGCCGCTCGGCGACCCGCGCCCGCGCGCCAAGTGGACCGTGATGGCCAACGTGCTGGGCGGGGACTTCCCCGACATGTACACCGCGTACCTGCACTGCATGGCCCGCGACCCGCAGCTCAAGATCCACATGTACGGCAAGGACGTGAAGCCCGGCCGCAAGGTCGGTCACGTCAACACCTACGGCGACGACCTGG
The DNA here is from genome assembly GCF_055593965.1 of Streptomyces sp. NPDC040622. Lineage (NCBI taxonomy): Bacteria > Bacillati > Actinomycetota > Actinomycetes > Kitasatosporales > Streptomycetaceae > Streptomyces > Streptomyces sp. NPDC040622. Next base: position 585,454 of record NZ_JBVIXD010000006.1, read on the forward strand.
ACGAGGTCCTGGACCGCGCCCGTCACGCAGCCGGCTACCTCAGAGGAACGATCACCGAATGAGCAGCACGTCTCCCGTCGTCGGCATCGTCATGGGCTCGGACTCCGACTGGCCCGTCATGGAGGCGGCGGCCAAGGTCCTCGACGAGTTCGAGATCCGTTACGAGGTCGACGTCGTCTCCGCGCACCGCATGCCGCGCGAGATGATCACGTACGGCGAGCAGGCGGCCGACCGGGGCCTGAAGGCGATCATCGCGGGCGCGGGCGGCGCGGCCCACCTGCCCGGCATGCTGGCGTCGGTGACCCCGCTGCCGGTGATCGGCGTGCCGGTGCCCCTGAAGTACCTCGACGGCATGGACAGCCTGCTCTCCATCGTGCAGATGCCCGCGGGCGTGCCGGTGGCGACGGTCTCCGTCGGCGGCGCGCGCAACGCGGGTCTGCTCGCGGCCCGGATCCTCGCCGCGCACGACGGTGAACTCCTGTCCCGTATGCGGGAGTTCCAGCAGGAGCTGAACGACCAGGCGACCGAGAAGGGCAAGCGGCTGCGCGCCAAGGTCGAGGGCGCGGGTTCCGGTTTCGGTTTCGGCTCGGGGAAGTGACCGGCACAGTGACGGATATGACGCATCCGGAGAAGCTGGAAGAAGAAGCACGGGCCCTGCTCGCCGAGTTCCCCGTGGCCGACGGCCACAACGACCTGCCGTGGGCGCTGCGCGAGAAGGCCGGTTACGACATCGACCGCCTCGACATCGCCGCCGACCAGAAGGGCAGCCTCCACACGGACATCGCCCGGCTGCGCGCGGGCGGCGTCGGCGCGCAGTTCTGGTCGGTGTACGTGCGCACCGACCTGACCGGCGACGCCGCGGTCAGCGCCACCCTGGAACAGATCGACTGCGTCGAGCAGTTGCTCGCCCGCTACCCGGCCGACCTGCGCCGCGCGCGGACGGCGGCGGACATGGAGGCGGCCCGCGCCGAGGGCCGCATCGCGTCCCTGATGGGGGCCGAGGGCGGCCACTCCATCAACAACTCGCTCGCCACGCTGCGGGCGCTGCACACGCTCGGCGTCCGCTACATGACGCTCACCCACAACGACAACATCGTGTGGGCGGACTCGGCGACGGACGGGCCCGGCGTCGGCGGCCTCTCGCCGTTCGGCCACGAAGTCGTGCGCGAGATGAACCGCGTCGGGATGCTGGTGGACCTCTCCCACGTCGCGGCGACGACGATGCGGGCGGCCCTGGACACGTCCGTGGCGCCGGTGATCTTCTCCCACTCGTCCTCGCGCGCGGTCTGCGACCACCCCCGCAACATCCCGGACGACGTCCTGGAGCGGCTGCCGGCCAACGGCGGCGTGGCGATGGCGACCTTCGTCCCCAAGTTCGTGCTGCAGGCCGCGGTCGACTGGACGCAGGCCGCGGACGAGAACATGCGCGCCCACGGCTTCCACCACCTGGACACGACGCCCGAGGCCATGAAGGTCCACGCGGCCTTCGAGGAGTCGACCCCGCGCCCGGTCGCGACGGCCGCCACGGTCGCCGACCACCTCGACCACATGCGCGAGATCGCGGGCGTCGACCACATCGGCATCGGCGGCGACTACGACGGCACGGCGTTCACCCCCGACGGTCTGGACGACGTCGCGGGCTACCCGAACCTGATCGCGGAGCTCCTGGGCCGCGGCTGGTCGCGCGCCGACCTCGCGAAGCTGACGTGGCGGAACGCGGTACGGGTGCTGGGCGCGGCGGAGGACGTGGCCCGGGACCTCCAGTCCCGCAGGGGCCCGTCGATCGCGACGCTGGAGCAACTGGACGGCTGAGGCGGGGCACCCCCCCGTCAGGGGCGCGGGGAACCGCGCGAGCAACCAAGAACGAGGCCGCACCCGCGTGGAGACCGCTGTGGGCAGACGCGGCTGCGGGTCCGTCGTGGCTGAGCGCGCAGTTCCCCGCGCCCCTGGAAGCACTACGCGACGGTGCCCTCCCCCTGAAGCCAGGGAGAGGGCACCGTCGCGTACCGCTGAACGCGCCGCGGGCTACGGCAGGTTGCGCGCCATCACGATGCGCTGGACCTGGTTCGTGCCCTCGTAGATCTGCGTGATCTTCGCGTCGCGCATCATGCGCTCGACGGGGTAGTCACGGGTGTAGCCGTAGCCGCCGAGGAGCTGCACGGCGTCCGTGGTGACCTCCATCGCCACGTCCGAGGCGAAGCACTTGGCGGCCGCGCCCTGGAACGTGAGGTCCTTGTCGCCGCGCTCCGACTTGGCAGCCGCCGTGTACGTCAGCTGGCGGGCGGCCTCGATCTTCATCGCCATGTCGGCGAGCATGAACTGGATGCCCTGGAAGTCGGCGATCGGCTTCCCGAACTGCTTGCGCTCCTTGACGTAGCCCTTGGCGTAGTCGAGGGCGCCCTGCGCGATGCCGAGGGCCTGCGCCGCGATGGTGATGCGGGTGTGGTCCAGGGTCTTCATCGCCGTGGCGAAGCCCGTGCCCTCCTCGCCGATCATGCGGTCGGCGGGGATGCGGACGTTGTCGAGGTAGACCTCGCGGGTGGGGGAGCCCTTGATGCCGAGCTTCTTCTCCGGGGCGCCGAAGGAGACGCCCTCGTCGCCCTTCTCGACGACGAACGCCGAGATTCCGCGCGAGCGCTTCTCCGGGTCGGTGACGGCCATGACGGTGTAGTACTCGGAGACGCCCGCGTTGGTGATCCAGCGCTTGACGCCGTTGAGCACCCAGAAGTCGCCGTCGCGCACGGCCTTGGTCTTCATGCCCGCCGCGTCCGAACCGGCGTCCGGCTCGGAGAGGCAGTACGAGAACATGCCCTCGCCGCCGGCCAGCGGCGACATGTACTTCTTCTTCAGCTCCTCGGAGCCGGAGAGGATGACGGGCAGCGAGCCCAGCTTGTTCACGGCGGGGATCAGCGAGGAGCTGGCACAGACGCGCGCCACTTCCTCGATGACGATGACCGTGGCGAGGGCGTCGGCGCCCGCGCCGCCGTAGCTCTCGGGGACGTGCACGGCGTGCAGGTCGTTCGCCACCAGCGCGTCGAGGGCCTCCTGCGGGAAGCGGGCCTCCTCGTCCACCGCGGCGGCGAAGGGCGCGATCTTCGCCTCGGCCAGCGAGCGGATCGCGTCGCGGAGCATGTCGTGCTCCTCGGACGGGCGGTACAGGTCGAAATCAGCCGATCCGGCCAAGGTCTCTCACGCTCCAAGGATGCTAATTACCGTTAAGTAACCCAAATTTTAGTGGTGCTCCCGCGCGAGGGATACGTGAGCTTGCCGACAGCGGAGAACATGCCCGGTGAGCGGCCCCACAACGCGGGACTATGCTCGATCAGCGCACCGAAGCCCCCCGTATCTCTGGAGCACCGCATGGCCCTCAAGATCACCGTGATCGGCACCGGCTATCTCGGCGCCACGCACGCCGCGGCCATGGCCGAGCTCGGCTTCGAGGTGCTCGGGCTCGACGTCGTGCCCGAGAAGGTCGACATGCTCCAGCGGGGCCAGGTCCCCATGTACGAGCCCGGCCTCGAGGAGCTCCTGCGCCGGCACGTCGCGGGCATCGAGGGTGCCAGCGGACGGCTGCGCTTCACCATGGACTGGGCCGAGGCCGCCGACTTCGGCGACGTCCACTTCGTCTGCGTGAACACCCCGCAGAAGCACGGCGAGTACGCGTGCGACATGTCCTACGTCGACAGCGCCGTGGAGTCCCTCGCCAAGCACCTGACCAAGCCCGCCCTGGTCGTCGGCAAGTCCACCGTCCCGGTCGGTAGCGCGGACCGCCTCGCCGCCCGCCTCGCGGAGCTGGCCCCGGCGGGCGGCGACGTCGAACTGGCCTGGAACCCGGAGTTCCTGCGCGAGGGCTTCGCCGTCAAGGACACGCTGCACCCCGACCGCATCGTGGTCGGCGTGCGCAGCGAGCACGCCGAGAAGCTGCTCCGTGAGGTGTACGCGACGCCGATCGCGGAGGGCTCGCCCTTCGTCGTCACGGACTTCCCGACCGCCGAGCTCGTGAAGACCTCCGCGAACTCCTTCCTCGCCACGAAGATCTCCTTCATCAACGCCATGGCCGAGGTGTGCGAGGCCGCGGGCGGCGACGTCGTGAAGCTGGCGGAGGCCCTCGGGCACGACGACCGGATCGGAAAGAAGTTCCTGCGGGCCGGCATCGGCTTCGGCGGCGGCTGCCTGCCCAAGGACATCAGGGCGTTCATGGCGCGGGCCGGCGAGCTCGGCGCCGACCAGGCCCTGACCTTCCTGCGCGAGATCGACTCCATCAACATGCGGCGGCGCGGCCAGATGGTCGAGATGGCCCGCGAGGCGCTCGGCGGCGGCTCCTTCCTCGGCAAGCGGGTGGCGGTCCTCGGCGCCACGTTCAAGCCGGACTCGGACGACGTCCGCGACTCCCCGGCGCTCAACGTCGCGGGCCAGATCCATCTCCAGGGCGGCCAGGTCACCGTGTACGACCCCAAGGGCATGGGGAACGCCCGCCGGCTCTTCCCCACCCTCGCCTATGCGGACACGGCGCTGGACGCGGTCCGGGGCGCGGACGTCGTCCTGCACCTGACGGAGTGGCGCGAGTTCCGCGAGCTGGACCCGGCCGAGCTCGGCGCGGTGGCGTCGTCCGCCGTCATCCTGGACGGCCGCAACGCGCTGGACCCCGCGGTCTGGCGGGCCGCCGGCTGGACGTACCGGGCGATGGGCCGCCCGGCCGCCTGACGGCACCCCGCTCCCGCGTCTCCTGGTTGCGGGCGGCCGTCGGCGCGTGACCATGGAGTGGGCGAGCGCACTCCGCGCCACCCGCCGGGTTCGTGGGCCGTCCCACGGGGCACCCGCTCTCCCGGTGCCGTCACGCACCCGCAGACACGTCAGACGCGAGGAGACGAGACGAACATGACGGAGCCCATCGCCCGACTGCGCAACGTCGTCCTGGACTGCCCCGACCCCCGCGCCCTCGCCGAGTTCTACGCGGCCGTCATCGGCGGCACCGTCGAGGACGACGGCGACTGGGTCGACCTGGTGGCGCCCGGCCGCGTGAAGGTGTCCTTCCAGCGCGTGGCCGACCTGCGCCCGCCCGAGTGGCCGCGCTCCGACGCCAACGCGCAGCAGATCCACCTGGACCTGGACGCGGGCCGCACTGACGAGGAGATCGACGCCGCCCAGGAGAAGGTGCTCGCGCTCGGCGCGCGCCCCCTCGACCTGGACGACGACGGCGGCAAGCGCGACTTCCGCGTGTACGCGGACCCGGCCGGCCACCCGTTCTGCCTCTGCAAGATCCCCTGAGTCCCTGAGTCCCAGAGATTCCCGGGCCCCCGAGCCCGCGGTCCTCAGCCGTCCAGACGGTCCATCCGCGCCGTCGACGCGGCCCGGCGCTCCCGCGTGGCCCGCGCCGTGAAGTCCGCGCCGCGCAGGGCACGCTGCACGTTGCCCCAGGTGAGCAGCGCCAGGTCGGCCTCCGGCCAGCCGCGGGCCACGAGCTCGGCGACGAGGTGCGGATAGCTCGCCGTGTCGGCCAGGCCCTCCGGGTGCGCCTCCGAGGTGTCGTACGTCCCCGAGAGGCCGACCGACTCCGGCCCGGCGATCCGGCGCACGTGGTCGAGGTGGTCCGCCACCTCGCGCACCGTGGCGCCCGTCCGCTCGGCGGCGAGCGGCACCAGGCACAGGCCCTTGGCCGCGCCGAGCGCGGCCAGGAGCTCGTCGGAGAGGTTCGCCGGGTGGTCGCGCAGGGCGCGCGCCCCGGAGCGGGTGAAGAGCACCGGTGCCTTGGAGACGGCGAGCACCCGCCGGGCCGTCGCCTCGGACGCGCCGGACAGGTCCGCGATGATCCCGAGCCGGTTCATCTCCCTGACGACCTCCTCGCCGAACGGCGTCAGCCCTTCGGCGCCCGCCCAGGACGTACCGGAGAGGGTGACGGAGCACAGGCCGAGGCTGTGCAGGGCCCGTAGCGCGCCCAGGGAGTCGCCGAGCGCGGCGCCGTGGGCGGGGCCGATCAGCGTGGCGATACGGCCGCAGTTGCGGGCGTCGGCGGCCTCCGAGGCGTTGCGGGCGAGCCGCAGGGCCTCGGGGTGGGCGTCGACGATGTGCTTGACCAGGTCGATCTGTTCGAGCGTCGCGGCGACGGCCCGGCCGGAGTCGGGCACGTGCACGGACCAGAACTGCGCGCCGACCCGGCCCACGCGCAGCCGCGGCACGTCGCTCTCCAGACCGCAGTCGCCCGTCTCGAAGTCGTGCCAGGGCAGCTCGCGCAGGGCCCAGGGCAGACCGCTGTACCCGTCGGCGACCGGGTGCGCGGCGAGCAGCGCACGGGCCCGCTCCGCCGCATCGACGGACTCGGCCGGGTCGGTGGGCCGGGCCGGGGCCGGCTCGTCCTGGTGTTCCGCCTGCGGCGCGGGCGTGGGCCGGCGCGGCGGGACGGGCTCGGGCGGGGCGGGGGGCCGGTCGAGCTCCCCCGCCTCGGCGGTGGTGTTGAGTTCCTCCTGCAGGTCTGCCATGGCAGGGCTCCGGACGTCGCGTGGTGCAGTCCGGACCACCGTGTCACGGAGCGGCCGGGGCTTCGCGGCGGGCGGAGCGTTCGGGGTACGCGGCCGTCCGGCGGGACGGGGAGGGGCCCCGCCGAGCGGCTCGGCGGGACCCCTCCCCGTACGTGCGCGAGGAGCTGTCAGTTGCCGGAGACGGTGACCTTGTCGTCGTTGTTCAGCTCTTCGACCAGCTGCTTGACCTTGGCCTTGTCCCAGAGGAGGTTGCCGCCGGTGGTGCCCGCGATCGGCATGTTCATGGACTTGCCGTCGCCGCCGCTGACGCCCTTCATCGCCCAGAACATCGAGCCCACGTCGGTGAGTCCCATGTCCTTGTCGACGACCAGCGTGTCCAGGCCGGCGCCCATCGTGGGGTAGAGCTTGAACGGGTTCAGGATCGTGCCGGGCGTGGCCACCTGGTTGGCGAGGGCCGAGAGGAACTTCTGCTGGTTCTTCGTGCGGTCCAGGTCGCTGCCCGCGAAGGCGTACCGCGTGCGGACGAAGGCCAGCGCCTCCTGGCCGTCGAGGGTCTGCTTGCCCTTCTCGAAGTTGGCGCCGGAGTTCTTGTCCTTGAAGGCCTTGGGGATGTCCATCTCGACGCCGCCGACCGAGTCCACGATCTTGGCGAAGCCACCGAAGCCGATCTCGGCGTAGTGGTCGATCCGCAGGCCGGTGTTGTACTCCACGGTCCGCACGAGCAGCTCGGGCCCGTCCTCGGCGTACGCCGCGTTCAGCTTCGTCTGGCGGCCCTGGTTCGGGTAGAGCTTGCCGGACTCGGCGCCCTTGAAGGAGGGGATCGTGACGTTCGAGTCGCGGGGCAGCGAGATCATCGTGTTCCCGCCGTCGTCGGCGACGTGCAGGATCATCATCGAGTCCGTGCGCTTGCCCTCGGCCGACCCCGTGTGGAGCTTCTTCTTCTCCTCGGCGGACATGCCCTCGCGGCTGTCGGAGCCCACGATCAGGTAGTTCGTGCCCGCGCCGCCCTCGGGCCGCTCGATGACCTTGGAGAGGTCGACCTCGCGCTTGAGCTTGGAGTCGGCCCAGAAGTACGTGATGACGGACGTCACGAGGAGGACGCTGACGAGCGTGATCGCGCCCCACTTGATCCGCTTGCGCCAGTTCGGCGCGGGGCGCGGGGCGCGCGGCGGCGCTCCCGCGCCGCCCTGGCCGCCGTTGCCGCCCGAGGGCTGGCCGTAGACCTGGCCGGTGTTGTAGCCGCTGTCGTACGCGTTGTCGGGACCCCGCCCGTACGGATCCTGGCGGGCGGCCCGGGGCTCGAAGACCTCGTCGCGGGCGTCGCCGTAGGGCTGGCCGTTCCCGCGCGGCTCGCCGTACCCGTCGTCGTACGCGGGCTGCGGCGGGACCCCGCCGGACGGCGGACCGGCCGGACGCGAGGGCTGGCCGCGCTGGATGTGCCGCATCACGCGGGCTCCCTCGGGCTGGGAGTTCCCGCTGCCGCCGCCGTATCCCCGGCCGCCGCCCTGACTGTCAGGCCAATCGCTCATGTGGCCCAGTGTGCCGTCTCAGGGCCTCCCGCTTGTAGAGCGGTCGGGAATTCGGGTCACGCCTGTTGCAGAGCTGATGCAAAGCGGCCGGAGCGTGCCGAGGCATATGTCAGGCATAGGGTGAGGGCATGACAGATCAGGCCTCCAGTCCGGAATCGGAGATTCCGGGCAAGCCGACTTCGGCGTCCCGCACCACCCTCAGCCACATCATGACCCACGGTGACACCAACCTCCTCGGCACGGTGCACGGCGGCGTGATCATGAAACTGGTGGACGACGCTGCGGGGGCCGTGGCGGGCCGTCACTCCGGCGGCCCCGCCGTCACCGCGTCCATGGACGAGATGGCCTTCCTCGAACCCGTCCGCGTGGGCGACCTCGTTCATGTGAAGGCCCAGGTCAACTGGACCGGCCGCAGCTCCATGGAGGTCGGCGTCCGCGTCCTCGCCGAGCGCTGGAACGAGTCCACGCCCGCCCAGCAGGTCGGCTCCGCCTACCTGGTCTTCGCCGCCGTCGACGCGGACGGCAAGCCCCGCACGGTCCCGCCGGTCATCCCGGAGACCGACCGCGACCGCCGCCGCCACCAAGAGGCCCAGATCCGCCGCACCCACCGCCTGGCACGCCGCCGCGCCATCAAGGAGCTGCGCGAGTCACGGGCCGCCGAGGGCTTCGACGACTGACGCGATGGGTCCTGACCGGCACGACCGGTCTCACGGTCCTGGCCGGTACGACCGGTCTCACGGTCCTGGCCGGAGCGGCCGGTCTCACGGTCCTGGCCGGTACGACGGGCCTCATGGTCCTGGCCGGTACGACGGGCTTCACGGTCCTGGCCGGTACGACTGGCCCCACGGTCCTGGCCGGAGCGGCCGGTCTCACGGTCCTGGCCGGTACGACCGGCCCCACGGCTCTGACCGGCACGACCCGCCCCACGGCCCTGACCGGAGCGGCCGGCGCGCTCGCCCCGAAGGGCCCGCGCCGCTCAGGGGCACACGACCTGGTCCCCGGTGACCGCTCCGAACTCGCCCTGGTGGATGTCCTCGGCCCGTACCGGCCGCACCGCCTTGAAGTCCTTGCCCGCGATCACCTTCAGCAGCGGACCCTGACCCTTCACCTCGCGCATCTCGCACCCGGGCAACGCCGTGGCCAGGGACTTCGCCGAGCGGTCCCAGCGCGGGTCGTACGCGAGGACGGTCCGCGCGAGCGGCTTCTCCTTGGCGCCAGGCACGTTCCCCGGCAGCCGCGTCGTGCGGAAGCCCGTCGACCGCAGTCCCGCGTCGACCTGCTTGCCGAGCCCCGGCGACCCCGTCCCGTTGTCCACCTGGACCCGGATCTGCTGCGGGGCGACACCGACCAGCGCCGCCCTGTTCCTGGACCGGTGCGGCGCCAGCGGCCGGTCGTCGCGCAGCGCCTTGAACAGCTTCCCGGACTTCTTCGGGTGCCACTTCAGCGTCGAGCCGATGCCCGGCACGTTCTGGCCCTTGGCGCTCAGCGGCACGGTCGTGAACTCCGACGACGACGGCGAGAAGCCCCGCATCGCCCGCCCGAGGTCCAGCATCTCGCCCGTCCCGAAGCCCTTGTCCGCCCGGACCGAGCCGAGCAGCGTCCGCGTCACGTCCCGGAACTTGACCGGGTTCAGGAGCACGCCGCTGCTCGTCGTCTTGGCGATCAGCGCCGCGAGGAAACGCTGCTGGCGCTGCATGCGGCCCAGGTCCGACGCCCCGTCGACGTACCGGGAGCGGACGTACTGGAGCGCCTCGCCGCCGTTCAGCAGGTGCGTGCCCTCGGCCATGTCGAGCCCGGTGTGGGAGTCCTTCAGGGGCTGCGCCGTGCAGATCTCCACTCCGCCGAGCACGTCCACGGTCTTCATGAAGCTGGTGAAGTCGACCTCCAGATAGTGGTCGATCTTGACCTTCGTCATGTGCTCGACCGTGCGCACCGTGAGGTTCGGCCCGCCCTCCGCGTACGCCGCGTTGATCTTGTTGGGGTGCTCGTGGTGCTTCTTGCGGGTGTTCCGGTCGGTGTGCGCGGGCAGATCGGCGTAGCTGTCCCGGGGCAGGCTCACGACGCTGGCGCGGTCCCGGTCCTCGGAGATGTGCACGATCATGAGCGTGTCCGTGCAGTGGCAGGGAGCGCCGCCGAGGCGGTACTTCTCCTTCTCCTCCGGGGTGATCTTGTCGCGCCCGTCGGTGCCCACGAGCAGCACGTTCATGCCGTTGCCCTGCTCGGGTCTGTTCTTCATGTCCTTGAAGGCGTCGACCCGCTTGATGCCGGTGTCCAGGCTGGTGACGACGGAGTGCCCGATGCCGGCCGCGGCCAGCACCGTCACGGAGAACGTGGTCGCCACCCGCATCGCCCAGCGGGGCCGCTTCGCGCGCTTGGCGGGCTGCCGCACGGACCGGCCGGCCGGCGGTCGGGGTCGGCGCGGTGGAGGGGCGGGGGAGCGGGGCGGTGTGGGCACGTGCGGGACACCTCCGCGGAGACGGGCCGTGGCCGGGGCGGGACCGGGTGGGGGGACGAGCCGGGGACCAGAGAAACGTAATGCCATACGAAATGCGGCCCGGGGTAGCGACCCGGACGGCGCGCGCCCGTGTCCCCCATTCGCGGTAACGTGACGCCTGATGAACGCGAAGTCTGAGGTGCAGCCGTCAGCCGTGTCCGTGATCATGCCCGTCCTCAACGAGGAGCGGCATCTGCGCGAGGCCGTCCACGCGATCCTGCGGCAGGAGTACGCGGGAGAGATGGAGGTCGTCGTCGCGCTCGGCCCCTCCACCGACCGCACGGACGAGATCGCCGCCGAGCTGGTCCGTGAGGACCCCCGGGTACACACGGTCCCGAATCCCACGGGGCGCACGCCCGCGGCGCTGAACGCCGCCATCAAGGCCTCACGTCACCCGATCGTGGTGCGCGTGGACGGCCACGCGGCGCTCTCCGCGGGGTACATCACGACCGCCGTCCGCCTCCTTGAGGAGACCGGCGCGATGAACGTCGGCGGCATCATGCACGCCGAGGGCCAGAACGACTGGGAGCACGCGGTCGCCGCCGCCATGACGTCGAAGATCGGCGTGGGCAACGCGGCCTTCCACACCGGCGGCGCCGCCCAGCAGGCCGAGACGGTCTACCTGGGCGTCTTCCGCCGCGAGGCGCTGGAGCAGCAGGGCGGCTACAACGAGGAGTTCATCCGCGCCCAGGACTGGGAGCTGAACTTCCGCATCCGCGAGGCCGGCGGCATGATCTGGTTCTCGCCCGAGCTGAAGGTCTCCTACCGCCCGCGCCCGAGCGTGAAGGCCCTCGCCAAGCAGTACAAGGACTACGGCCGCTGGCGCCACGTCGTCGCCCGCTACCACGAGGGCTCCATCAACCTGCGCTACCTCGCGCCGCCCGTCGCGGTCTGCGCGATCGCCGCGGGCGTCGTCGTGGGCGCGGCCCTCACGCCGTGGGGCTTCGTGATCCCCGGCGGCTACCTCGCGGCCATCGCCGCCGGATCCGTCCCCGCGGGCAAGGGCCTGCCGCTGAAGGCGCGCCTGCAGATCCCGGTGGCGCTCGCGACCATGCACATGTCGTGGGGCTGGGGCTTCCTCACCAGCCCGCGCTCGCTGGCCAAGAGAGTCATCGCCTCGCGCCGCCCGGCGGTCCTCGGGGAGACGCAGGAGGCCTGAGCGGCCCACCTCCACGCACACGAGCGGCCCGGCCCCACCTCACGATGGGGCCGGGCCGCTCGCGTGCGGGCCGGGGGCGCCGGGTGCTACCAGGTGAAGTTCGGGTCCACCTTCATGCACGCCTTCTTGTCGGACCCGCTGAGCGCGTCAGCGGAGTCCGGCGTCTTGTCGTCCTTCTTCTTCGGCTTGGGCGGCGCGTCGCCCTCGCGCCAGTCGGCGCCGACGACCAGCGTCACCCCGGAGACGTCCGTCGACTTCTTCGCCGAACTCAACGGCAGCCCCAGGGACTTGGCGACGCGCTGGGCGTCACCCTCCAGGTCCTTGCTGGGATAGCGCACGACCGTCCGCTCCTCGGAGAGCGCCGTCGTGGTGTCCGGCGCGGCCTTGGCGAAGCCCTTGCCCGCCAGGAGCTGCGCCACCGTGCTCGCCCGGCCGCTGACCGGTGGTTCGGCGCTGCTGCGCGTGCCGTTCTGCACCTGCACCGCGATCTCGCCGTCCGCGGCGGCCGGGTCGTCCGACGGCTTCTCCTTGGCCGGCTTCTTCGCGCCCTTGCCGTCCAGCGGGATGTCGTCGCGCACGAGGCGGAAGAGCTGCTCCGCGTCGTCGGGCTTGGGGACGACGCGCGCACCGGCGTAATCGAAGGGCATGGTCGTCATCGTCGTACGCGACGGGGAGACCTTCTTGAGCTCGTTGCCGAGGTCGTACAGCTTCTTGATGGTGTCCAGGCCGTCGTCGACCTTCAGCGCGTTCGTCGCCTCCTCGGCGAGCTTGCGCAGCTGGTTGGGGCTGCTCAGGCCGGTGTTCTCACGGAGCTTGCGGACCAGCGCGTTCATGTACATGTGCTGGGCCTTGGCGCGGGAGATGTCGGTGCCGCCCTCGAAGCCGTAGCGGGTGCGCAGCCACTGCAGGGCCTGCTTGCCCTTGACCTCCGTGGTGCCCTTCTCCAGCTTCAGGCCCGAGCCGTGGCCCGCGTTGTCGCGCGAGTGGATGTTCTTGTCCACGCAGACCGGTACGCCGCCGATGGCGTCCGCCATGGAGACCACGCCCGAGAAGTCGACCATCATGAAGTGGTTGATGTGGATGTTGGTGAGCTTCTCCCAGGTGGCGACCGTGCAGCCGGGGCCGCCGCGGCCCAGGGACTCGTTCGTCATGTACCGGGGACCGGTCTGTGGGTAGACCTTGCCGTCGTCCGGGTCGGTGCACTTGGGGATCTGCAGCAGGGTGTCGCGCGGCATGCTGACGACCGACATGTTGGTGCGGTCGGCCGAGAGGTGCAGCAGCATCTGCACGTCCGCGAGCGGCGGCGAGCCAAACGTTTCCTTGGCGCCGCCGAGCTTCTGGTTCGCCTTGGAGTCCCGTGCGTCCGAGCCGATGAGAAGGATGTTCAGCGGGGTCTGGCCCGCCGCGTTCGGCGTGGGCTCGGGGGCCCGGTGCTCGCCGAGGTTCAGGTCGTCCGTCTCGATGTTGCCGTTGAGGTGCTGGTAGTAGAGGTATCCGGCGCCGGCCGTGCCGAGTATCAGCACCGACAGGATCGTCGCCGACCAGCGCAGGACGCGGCGCTTGCGGCGCGGCGGCCGCTCGCCGCCGCCTCTGCCGCGCCGGTGCCGGGCGCTGCCCTCCGGGGGCTCACCGCCGCTCTCCGGTGGCTCCTTCGGGCGTGGCCCGCCCTCGGTACGGCCGTCGCCGTCCCAGCCGTGATCACTTGCGTGCGGGGCGCGTTGTCGCGCCCCCTCCTTACGCACGCTGTGCTGCCTCATCCCCAGCCCCTCCCCGCCCCATTCCCGAACCGCGGCCGCTCTGCGGCGCCTTGGCGCATTGTTAGACGCAGAACGACCGCTTCAGGTCACTTCGCACACACAGTCTTGTCAGCTTCGACTTTCTGGATCCCCTCCGGCGCCTTCGACGGCCCGGAGACGGGCACCCCCGCGCCCTTGAAGTCTCCGCCGAGCGTCAGCTTCATGGCCGGGAGGCCCTGTGCGTTCTTCTCGCTCTTGCCCGGCTTCAGGGCAGCGGCGGGCAGGCCCATGATGTCGGCGAGCCGACGGGCCTGGTCAGCCTGGTCCGGCGCGTACTCGAGCGTCGTCTTCTTGATGTCCGAGGGCGCGTTCCCCAGTTGGCTGGACTTGAGCACGCCCTCAGTGTTCTGCAGCCACGTGAGAGTTGTCTGAGCGGCGCCGGTCTTTCCACTGCCGTTGTAGATGTCGACGCGCACCTCGGAGGCGTCGGCCTTGGGGCCCTTCAGGCGGGCGGCCACCTCGGCCTTCTCCTTCTTCTCCTTCTTCTTCACCTCGGTCAGCGACTGGTCGGCGCGCATCATCGCGAAGAGCGCGTCGGCCTTGGCCGGGTCGGGCACGACCGTGGTGTGGACCGTCTCCGCGGGGTTGTCGATGACCGGCACGGTGGCGAAGCTCAGGTTCTTCATGTCGAGCTTGCCGAGCTCCATGCCGAGGTCCTTGAGCTTCATGATGTCGGCGATCTTGGAGTCGACGGCGAGGGCCTCGGTGCCCGCCTCCGCGAGGCTGAACATCTTCTTCGGGTTGGTGAGGGTGTCGTTCGACTTGAGCTTGCGCATGAGCGCGCTCAGGAACTGCTGCTGCAGCTCGATGCGGCTCAAGTCGCCGCCGGTGCCCACGGAGTGGCGGGTGCGGACGAACGCCAGCGCCTCCTCGCCCTCGATCGTGTGCTTGCCCTTGGAGAGCTTCAGGTGCGACTTGGGGTCATCGATGTCCTTGGCGAGACACACGTCCACGCCGCCGACCGCGCTGGAGAGCGTCTTGACCGCGTTGAAGTCGGCCACCATGAAGTGGTCGGGCGTGATGCCGGTGACCGCCTTGACCGTACGCATGGTGCAGCTCGGCGTGCGGTCGAACTGCCCGAGGCTCTCGTTGAAGCGGGCCTTCTGCGTGCCCTGGATGTTCTTCGTACTGCCGTCCGACTGTCGCGTCGGGCAGTTCGGAATGTCCACGATCATGTCGCGCGGGATGCTCAACGCGGTCGCGTTCGTCCGGTCCTTGGAGACGTGCAGCAGGATCGTCGTGTCGGCGTGACCGGCACTGCCCTCGTCGCCGTACCCCTTGTTGCCGTCACCGCTGCGCTTGTCGGTGCCCATCACCAGGATGTTGATGGCGCGGTCCTTGCTGAAGCCGCCGGTGCCCGCGCCGTCGTCGTCTATCGACGTGATGTTGTCGTTGAGGTGCTGGTAGTACAGGTAGCCGCCGGTGCAGCCGGCGACGAGGAGGAAGGCCAGCGTGCCGCCCGTCCAGATCATCACCTTCTTGCCCTTGGGCTTGCGCGGCTTCTGCTTGCGCCGCCCGCCCGAGGCGACCTCCGGCTCCTTGACGCGGCGCCTGCGCTGACCCGGCACCTCGCGGCGCTCGTCGCGCTCGCCGCGCTCGTCCTGACGGGAGCGTTCGCGGCCCGGCGCGGAGTGGCCGCGGCCACCCTGACGGGGAGACGCTCCACGAGGCCCCGGTACCGATGACTGCCCTGCGGAGGGGCTCAGTCGCAGTTCGTAGTCGCCGGTATTCGGATTGAGCACCCACTGGTCTGCGGGATCGATGTTCTCCGCCCGCCCACGGCCTTGCGCGTCCACGGTTGTTTACGTCCTCCGTCGGGGCCACGCGGCGCCTTTCCCCCCTCAAGAAGGCGCTCGGTCAGTCGTTCCAGCGGTGCGGGACCGAGAGGCCATGCGCACCGGATCGCTCACACTATCCGCCCAGTTCAGCGTCGAACGACGCCGGTGACAAATTCCACTCCCCTACAACTGGGCAATCCGCCCTATTTCTTTGTGAGGGGCACCCTTCCCTTGGGGAGTGTTTTACTCGCAGGTGGATCCGGCGGCCGTGTTGCCCCGGAATGTCGGCGCGGGCGACGGCGTATGCGAAGGGTCGTCCGGCTTCTCGTCGCTCTCGTAGTCGCCGGAGTCGTCGTACTCCTCCTCGTACGGGGAATCCCCTTCTTCGTACGACTCGTTCGACTCGTTCGAGGGGCTCGTCCCCGATTTCCCGGGCTGCTTCCGGGCCACCGCGACCGGCGTGTCCGTGCGGAGCCGGGTGAAGAGCTGCTCGGCCGCGGGTTCGACGAGCTCGTCGCGGTTCGCGTCGTAGGTGTACGACTGCCGGGGGACGGTGAGGAACTGCACCCGTTCTGTGGGGATATTGCGCATGCCGCGCACCAGTTCGTACAAACCACGCAGACTCGCGAGCCCCGGGTCGGTCGTCAGGGAAGAAGTCGCCGCGTCGAGAACGGGATAGAGCTTCGCCGGATTCAGCAGGACGTCATTGCTCTGCACCTTGTTGACGAGTGCGCCCAGGAACTGCTGCTGGCGGTCCATCCGGTCGGTGTCGCTGCCATTGCCGAGGCTCTTGCGGGCGCGTACGTAACCAAGCGCCTGCTCGCCGTTGAGGGTCCGCAGCCCCGGGGCGAGCTTCACGTGGGCGTCCGTGTCGTCGATCGGGCCCTTGAGGCAGACCTGCACGCCGTCGACGGCGTCCACCATGCCCTTGAACCCCGTGAAGTCCACGAGCATGTGGTGGTCGACGCGGATCCGGGTGAGCTTCTCGACGGTACGGATGGTGCAGGCCGTCCCGCCGAACTCGAACGCCCAGTTGAACTGGGCGAATTGGGCCTCGGTCCGCGAGCCGTCCGGCTTGCGGCAGCTGGGGATGTCCACCATCAGGTCGCGCGGGATCGACACGGCGGTCGCGCTCTGCCGGTCGGCCGCCAGGTGCAGCAGGATCGTGGTGTCCGAGCGCTGGGTGCCGGGGTCCCTGCCGTACTTGCGGTTGCCCTTGCCGGCCCGGGTGTCGGAGCCGAGCAGCAGGATGTTCTGCGCGTCGTGCACCAGCGGCGTCGGACGTTCCTTCTCGTAGCGCGCCAGCTCGGCGGCCGCGTCGGTGTCCTTGGTGATGTTGCCGTTGAGCTTCGAGTACGCCGCCCACCCCACGCCCCCCGCGCCGAGCACCAGGACGGCGGTGCCGACCGCGGTGTAGCGCAGCCAGCGGCGCCTGCGGCGGGCGACGCCCACGCCGGAGGGGCTGGAGCCCGCACCGGGTCCGTACGTGGCCTTCGGCTCAGGCGGGGTGCTTTCCGGGGCCGGGTCCGGGTTCGGATTCCCGTCCGGTCCGGAAGGCGTGCCTGCGGTCTCGGTCACGTGTGCGTCCACCCCTCATGGCTGCGTCGGTGCATGGTGCGTCCTTACGACCATGGACCGCCGAGCGGCGGGGGGCCTCTGGACCACCCTCCGACGTGCGCCGAACGGGGGAGAGGCGGGGGTGGGGGCGAGCTCTCGGGGGAGGGCGCACCCTTCAAGGGTGGCGAGGCTCAGGGGGGGGGCGAGCCCCGCGGGGGCAAGCCCCAGGGGTGCGGGGTGCTGCGCGGCGGGCCACGACGAACCCGCACGCGCAATCCAACAGGCCGCACGGCCGGCCCCCTCACCGCAGGGTGAGAGTGACCCGCTCGTCCGCCAGCCGCCGGCTCAGACCGTCCTGCGAGAGCAGCCCGAGATGACGGCAGAGCACCACGGACCCGCCGACGGCAAGTGCGGCGAAGAGCCCGGCCACCAGCCCCTCCCAGGACGCGTACGAGTGCCCGGAGAGCACCCGGGACCCGGGCCCGACGCCCAGTCGCCCCGCGTCGGCGCGGGCCCGCTCAACGACCTCCGCCCCGGTCAGCTCCGCACCGCCGACCGCGAGCGCGACCTCGTCCGGGTCCACGGGCGCGTACGGGGCGAACTGATCGCCCTGGCCAGGCACCTCGACCGCGTAGTCGGCGAAGCCCTGCGGCGCCTGCGGGAAGCGCCCGCCGAGCGGCCGCAGCGCGAGCGCCACCCGCTCCCCGGTGCAGACGCGTGCCGCGTCCAGCGTGTCCGGGCCGCTGACGACGAGGTCGGCCGACGCCGGGTCGCCGCCCACGTCCGCGACGACGCCCACTGACGAACAGGCGAGCAGCCACACGGCGGTCTGCCAGTGCGCGGGCAGCAGCAGAACGGCCCGGTCGCCCGGCTCCGCGGCGAGGTCGCCCTGGAGCAGATTGGCGGTCTTGGCCACCCAATTGGCGAAGGTGGCGACGGACAATTCCACGCGTTCGCCGGTGGCGTCGTCGTAGAAGGTGACAAGGGGGCGGCCCGGGTCCGAGGCGAGCGCGGATCGCAGCAGGTCGGCAGGGGTGCGGTCGTTGGCGTTCACGGGCGCAAGGGTACGCGGGCACCCGGCCGCGCCCGGCGTGGCGGGGGAGCGGGGGCGGCCGGATCGCCCGCTTCTGGCCGACGGTCCGTCAGTTTCCCGATGGACAGATATGTCTCGTTGTGGCAACTATCAGATGTATGCGTGGATTCCTAGCTTCCTCGATCGGCGTCACGTGCGCGGCCGCCCTGGCCCTGCCCCTCACCCTGCCGTCGTCCGGCGCCCGAGCCGCGACGACCGGCTCACCAGCAGCCGCCGGGCCCGCCGGGTCCGCCGCGGAGGCGATTCCCGGCAGCACCCAGTCCCTCGCGCTCGCCCCGCTCGGCTCCGACCGTTCCCTCGGCTCCGCCGGGGCGGGCGAACAGGGCCTGGCCCGGCGCGATGTCCGCCCCTTCTCCCTGGTGGGCGTCGTCTGGAACGACCCCGAAGCCGAACTCCACGGCACCGTCCAGGTCCGCACCCGCGCGAGATCCACCAGCACCTGGTCCGGCTGGCAGAGCGTCGAGACGCACAACCACGAGCACGCCGCGGACCCCGGCACCCCCGAGGGCGCCACCGGAACGGTCCGCGGTTCGACCGCGCCGCTCTGGGTCGGCGACTCCGACGGCGTCGAGATCCGCGTACAGGCGGAGCAGGGCCGGGATGCGCAGGAGCGGGACGCGGTGGCGCGGAACCGGGCCGCGGACCGGGCCGCCCCGTCCGCCCGGGGCCGGCTCCCCGAGGGCCTGCACCTCGAACTGGTCGACCCGGGGGACCAGGCCCCGCCGGCGGGGTCCAAGGCCGACGCCCCGCGCGGCTCCGCGATGACCAGCGCGTCCGCCGCGACCTCGGCGGTCAACGCGGACCTCGCGCCGATCGGTGCCTCCGTGATCCCCGCGCTGACCAGGAAGCAGACGCAGGAGGACCTGGTCGCCGCACGCGGCGGGTCCGAGGCGGCCGGCAAGGCGGGACCCTTCGTCGGCCCGCGCCCGCGCATCATCACGCGCAAGGGCTGGGGCGCCGACGAGAAGCTCCGCGAGAAGGACTTCGCGTACACGAAGACCGTGAAGGCCGCCTTCGTGCACCACAGCGCGTCCGGCAACAACTACAGCTGCTCACAGGCCGGCTCGGTGCTCCGCAGCATCTACCGCTTCCACGTCAAGAGCAGCGGCTGGCGTGACTTCGGCTACAACTTCGCCGTCGACCGGTGCGGAAACATCTACGAAGGACGTGCCGGAGGTGTGGCCAAGCCGGTCCTCGGGGCCCACACTCTCGGGTTCAACACCAACAGCATGGGCATCGCCGTCCTCGGCACGTACAGCAGCTCCACCCCGCCGCAGGCGGCCGTGAACGCCGTCGCGCGGCTGACCGCGTGGAAGCTCGGCCTGTACGGCGCCAATCCCCGGGGCACTACCTACCTGAAGTCGGGCGGTGGCAATCTGTACACGAAGGGCAAGAACGTCCGGCTCAAGGTGATCTCCGGACATCGGGACGGATTCGCCACCGAGTGCCCCGGCAGCCGCCTGTACAACAAGCTCGGAAAGGCCCGGTCCACCTCGGCCCGTTTCCAGGGCCGCTGAGGTCCGACGCACCGCTCGAACTGCACGACCTGCACTTCAGTCTGCATACACTGGCCGGCCGAAACTCAAAGTTCGGCCGGCCCCAGCAGGAAGCAGAGACGACAGGTGACAGAAGCGATCCTCCTGGTCGGCGGCAAGGGAACCCGGCTGCGGCCCCTCACCGTGCACACCCCCAAGCCGATGGTCCCGGCGGCGGGCGTCCCGTTCCTCACCCACCAGCTGGCGCGGGCCCGCGCCGCGGGTGTGGACCACATCGTCCTCGCCACCTCCTACCTCGCCGAGGTCTTCGAGCCCTACTTCGGCGACGGCTCGGCGCTCGGCCTGCACATCGAGTACGTCACGGAGACCGAGCCCCTCGGCACGGGCGGCGCCATCCGCAACGTGGCCTCGCACCTGACCTCGGGCCCCGACGACCCGGTCCTCATCTTCAACGGCGACATCCTCACGGGCCTGGACATCCGTGCCCTGGTCGCCACGCACGAGGACTCCGGCGCCGACGTCTCCCTGCACCTCACCAAGGTCGACGACCCGCGCGCGTACGGCCTCGTGCCCACCGACGCGACCGGCAGGGTCACGGCCTTCCTGGAGAAGCCGCAGACCCCCGAGGAGATCGTCACCGACCAGATCAACGCGGGCGCGTACGTGTTCCGCCGCTCGGTCATCGACACCATCCCGGCCGGCCGGCCGGTCTCCGTCGAGCGCGAGACGTTCCCCGACCTCCTCGCCTCCGGGGCGCACCTCCAGGGCATGGTCGACTCCACGTACTGGCTGGACCTCGGCACGCCCCAGGCGTTCGTACGCGGCTCCGCCGACCTCGTCCTCGGCCGCGCCCCCTCCCCGGCGGTCCCCGGCCGCTGCGGCGACCGCCTGGTGCTGCCCTCGGCCACCGTCGCCGCGGACGTGAAGCTCACCGGGGGCACGGTCGTCGGCGCGGACGCGCGCGTCGGCGAGGGCGCCCGGATCTCCGGCAGCACGATCCTGTCCGGCGCGGTCATCGAGCCGGGCACGGTCATCACGGACTCCCTGATCGGCGCGGGCGCGCGGATCGGCGCCCGCTCGGTCCTGACGGGAGCGGTGATCGGCGACGGCGCGACCGTCGGCGCCGACAACGAACTGCGCGAAGGCGTACGCGTCTGGTGCGAGGCGTCCCTGCCGGCGGGCGCGGTCCGCTTCTCGTCGGACCAGTAGGCCCCGCCGCCCCCGCTCGTCCTCCCTCTCGCCCTCCGCCCCGGTCCTCTACCCTCATACAGATGTCGTCCCGTTTCGCCCCGCGCCCCACACGCGCCACCGTGCGCGGCGGCGAAACGGCCGTACCGGCGGGCGTCCCCCGGCAGCCCACGGCACCCCGCACCCGTACCTGGCAGCCGCCGTTCCCCCTGGATCTCGGCCTGACCCTCGGCCCGCTGCGGCGCGGCCCGGCCGACCCGGCCTTCCGCACGACCCCCGACGGCTCGGTCTGGCGCGCGAGCCGCACGCCCGAGGGCCCCGGAACGCTACGGGTGGCCGTGCGCTCCGACACGGTGGAGGCGGCGGCGTGGGGCCCTGGAGCCGACTGGTTCCTGGACCGGCTCCCCACACTCCTCGGCGCGTCGGACGACCCCGGCCTGTTCGCCCCGCGCCACCGCCTGATCGCGGTGACGGCCCACCGCCGCCCCGGCCTGCGGCTGACCCGCACGGGCCTGGTCCTGGAGTCCCTGATCCCCTCGATCCTGGAACAGAAGGTCACGACGGACGAGGCCTACCGCGCCTGGCGCCTGCTGCTCCGCGCGTACGGCGAACCGGCGCCGGGCCCTGCCCCGCACCTGTACGTCATGCCGACGCCCCGCGCCTGGTCCCTGATCCCCTCCTGGGAGTGGCACAAGGCGGGCGTGGACGACAAGCGGGCGTCCACGATCCTGCGCGCCGTCGCACGGGCGTCCCGGATGGAAGAGGCGGCGTCCATGGAACCCGTCCAGGCCCAGGCCCGCCTGGAACTGATTCCCGGCATCGGCCCCTGGACCTCCGCGGAAACCGTCCAGCGCTCCAACGGCGCCCCCGACGCGGTGACGGTCGGCGACCTCCACCTCCCCGGCATCGTCGGCCACGCGCTGGCGAACGACCGCACGGCGGACGACGCGGCGATGCTCGAACTCCTGACCCCCTACGAGGGCCAACGCCACCGGGCAACCCGCCTCCTCTGCCTGAGCGGCAGAACCCCACCCCGCCAGACCCCCAAAATGCGAAAAACAAACATCGCGGCCTGGTGACAGGACACCCCGAAGACACACCCAGGACCACAGGGAACGACGCAGAAGAACGACGATCCCCCGCACCCAACAACGCTCGGGGCGGAAGCGTCCAGGGGCGCGGGGAACGGCGCAAAAGAACGACGAGCCCCGCACCCAACAACGCTCGGGGCGGAAGCGTCCAGGGGCGCGGGGAACGGCGCAAAAGAACGACGAGCCCCGCACCCAACGACGCATGGGGCGGAAGCGTCCAGGGGCGCGGGGAACGGCGCAAAAGAACGACGAGCCCCGCACCCAACGACGCACGGGGCGGAAGCGTCCAGGGGCGCGGGGAACGGCGCAAAAGAACGACGAGCCCCCGCACCCAACGACGCTCGGGTCGGAAGCCTCCAGGGGCGCGGGGAACGGCGCAAAAGAACGACGAGCCCCGCACCCAACGACGCATGGGGCGGAAGCCTCCAGGGGCGCGGGGAACTGCGCAAAAAACGACAAGCCCCCGCACCCAACAACGCACGGGACCAAAGATCAGGGGCGCGGGGAACTGCGCAAAACCGTCCCCCCCCTTACCGCACCGCCACAAAGTCCTCCACAACCCGCCCACCCCGAGCGGGAGGCTCACTCACCGGATGCCCCACGGCCACCGCCCCCATGGGATCCCAAGACTCCGGCAGCCCAAGAACATCCCGCACGACTTCGCGACAGAACATCGTCGAAGAGACCCACGCGGACCCCAGCCGCTCCCCGGCCAACGCGACCAGGAAGTTCTGCACCCCCGCCCCCGCCGCCACGACGAACATCTCCCGCTCGGCCGCATCCCGCCGCGCGTCCCCGTACGTGTGGGACCCGTCCATCACCAGGCACGGCACCACGAGATACGGCGCCCTGCGCAGCACGTCCCCGCGCCGCACCCGCTTGGCGATGGACTCCTCGGACTTCCCGTCGCGCCGCAGATCGGCGATCCACGCCTCCCGCATCGCGTCGAGCAGTTCGACCCGCGACGCGGCGGACTCCAGGAGCACGAACCGCCAGGGTGTCGTGTGGTGCGGCGCGGGCGCGGTCACCGCCGCGGCCACGGCCCGCCGCACGGCGCCCCCGTCGACCTCCTCGTCCGTGAACTCTCGGACGGTCCGCCGCCGCGTCACCGCTTCCCGCACGGCCTCGGACGTGCCGAGCCGGAACATGTCGTCGCGCGCGCCGCGCACCATCGCGCCCGCCCCCTCGTCCGGCGCACCGCCCACGACGTGCGGCAGCCCGCGGACCACCGCGACGGGCAGCCCGGCGGCCTTGCCCTTGACGAGGTCTCCCGCGGCGGCGAGTTCGTCCGCGGTGGCGACGACGGTGGCGCTCAGCGGGTTGCCGTGCGCGTCGTGTCCGCCCCGCAGGTCGTCGAGGACCCGTACGCCCGCGGCGCCGATGGCGACATCGGTGAGCCCGGCCCGCCAGGGCCGCCCGAACGTGTCGGTGACCAGGACGCCGACGTCCACTCCCAGCGCGTCCCGCAGCCCCTCGCGCACCGCGCGGGCCGATGCGTCGGGGTCGGTGGGGAGCAACAGCACGGTCCCCGCCGGCGTGTTGGACGCGTCGACGCCGGCCGCTGCCATCACGAGGCCCTGCCGGTTCTCGACGATGCGCAGGGTCCCGCGCCGCGCCACGACCCGTACGGTCTCCTCGTCGATGGCCGCCTCGCGGTCGTCCGCCCGGACGATCCGGCCCTCGGCCTTGCTGGCGATCTTGGAGGTGACCAGGACGACGTCACCGTCGGCGAGCCCCGGTTCGGCGGCCGCGATCAGCTTGGCGAGGTCGTCGCCCTCCCGTACCTCGGGCAGTCCGGGCACGGCCCACACGCGGTAGGCCGGCGGGGTCACGCGCTGACCTCCGACGCCAGCGCGAGCGCCTCGCGCGCCATCTCGGCGGCGGCGTCGACGTCGGTCATCATCAGCGGCACGGCCCGGCACCGGATCCCGGCGCTCTCCACCCGCTCCACGACCCCCGCGTCGACGCTGTCGACGAGCCAGCCGTCGAGCAGCCCGCTGCCGTAGTGCTCGGCGACGGCTGCGGCGCTCGTCTCGACGCCGACGGCGGCGAGCACCTTGTCGGCCATGCCCCGCACGGGGGAGTCGCCGACGATCGGGGAGAGGCCGACGACCGGCACGCCCGCGTCGGCGACGGCCTCGCGGACGCCCGGCACGGCGAGGATGGTGCCGACGCTCACCACGGGGTTGGACGGCGGGAAGAGCACGACGTCGGCCTCGGCGATGGCCTCCAGGACGCCGGGCGCGGGCTTGGCCTGCTCGGCGCCGACGGGCACGACGGCGTGCGCGTCCACGGAGGCGCGCAGCCGCACCCAGTACTCCTGGAAGTGCACGGCCTTCTGTTCGCCGTCGACCGTGACGGCGACGTGCGTCTCGACGCGGTCGTCGGACATGGGGATGAGCCGCACCCCGGGCTGCCACCGCTCGCACAGCGCCTGCGTGACGGCGCTGAGCGGGTATCCCGCGGCCAGCATCTGCGTCCGCACGATGTGCGTGGCGAAGTCGCGGTCGCCGAGCCCGAACCACTCGGGCCCGACCCCGTAGGCGGCGAGCTCTTCCTTGACCTTGAACGTCTCGTCCGTACGTCCCCAGCCCTGCTCTTCGTTGATGCCGCCGCCCAGCGTGTACATCACGGTGTCGAGGTCGGGACAGACCTTCAGCCCGAAGAGGTGAATGTCGTCGCCGGTGTTGCCGATGACCGTGATGTCCGCGTCGGGCGCGGCCTTCTTGAGTCCGCGGAGGAAACGGGCGCCGCCGATGCCGCCGGCCAGAACCACAATGCGCATGGACCCAGCATGTCAGGCGGGTACGACAGTGCGTCAGGCGGTTACGACATCCTCCGTGGAGTCCGGCGCGACGGCGGCGGCGCACCGGGCCGCGTGCATCGGCATCTCGGTGAGTCCGGGGTAGTAGATGTGCAGGCTGACGGCCGGTTCCAGGGAGTCGTTGACGACTTCGTGAACGTACCCCGGCGCGAAGACACGCTGCGCGCCCGCGCCGAGCGCCCGGGTGCCCCGCTCCGTGCGTTCGGTCAACTCACCCTCCAGGAGGGTGAGTACGCCGGAGGAGGGTCCGTGGTCGTGCGTGCCGCTGCCCTGTCCCGGCACCCAGGAGAGCAGCCAGACCTCGTAGCCGGGCCCGGTGCGCAGGCGGTGGTACCAGCGGCTGGCGGCGTCGTACTGGACGAGGTGGGCCCACTGGGAGCGGTCGGCGGCGATGGCGCGGGCGAGGCCGACGAACTCGGCCACGGTGGCGGGGTGCTCGCGGGCGGGCTGCAGGAGGTGGGGGACCTCGAGGAGGTCGCCGGCGATCTGGAGGTCGCTGTCGCTGTTCATCGTGCGGTGGTTCCTCAACGTAAGAGTGCTGGGGTGTCGCGAAGGAGGTGAAGCGCAGGGATAAGCAGAGCGTGCGGAGAGGCGTGGCGTGCGGAG
Source organism: Streptomyces sp. NPDC040622 (assembly GCF_055593965.1). Taxonomy (NCBI): domain Bacteria; kingdom Bacillati; phylum Actinomycetota; class Actinomycetes; order Kitasatosporales; family Streptomycetaceae; genus Streptomyces; species Streptomyces sp. NPDC040622. Next base: position 610,541 of record NZ_JBVIXD010000006.1, read on the forward strand.
ACGCGGCTCAACAGCTGGAGGAACTCAACAGCTGGAGCAGGAACAGCAACAGCGCGCGTGGGCAGCGCCGATGGACCCGCTGGTGCGGGTCATCGAAAGAGCCAGGTTCGCGAGCATGCCCACCAGAACACCGGCTCACACCATTCTCTGTCAACTCGATGTCCGGTATGTGGGATATGTTTCACCTCATCCGGTTGTTCTGTCAGGCGAAAGGTTTGTGCAAATGGTTCGCCGGACACATGGCGCAGCAACCGACACTTAAACGTCAACGTCTCTCCCGGTGAGACCTCTTCGGGGTCCCGCCGGAAGGGAACGCGTGGCGGAGCGTCGGACGGCTCGTCGACGCTGTTCCGGTTTATGCCGATTTGAACACTTTCCGCATAGCCTTGGTTCCGCAGAGTGAATAAGGGGCCCAATAGCAGATCTCGGCTTGACTGGCCCGGATCGGCACACTTGTAATTTCACTCGTGTCGTTCAGCCGAAATCGGTAGCGACCGCACCACGGGGACGCACAGACAGACGAGGGGCGCACATGACCGAGCTGGTTCAGGAACTGCTGGTCGAGGACGCGGACGAGGAACTCGGCTGGCAGGAGCGCGCGCTGTGCGCCCAGACCGACCCCGAGTCCTTCTTCCCCGAGAAGGGCGGCTCCACGCGCGAGGCCAAGAAGGTCTGCCTCGCCTGCGAAGTCCGCTCCGAATGCCTCGAGTACGCGTTGGCCAACGACGAACGCTTCGGCATCTGGGGCGGCCTGTCGGAACGTGAACGCCGACGCCTGAAGAAGGCCGCGGTCTGACAGAGACCGCGGTCGCGAGCGAACGAGCTCACCCGCGCGTGCGGGAATCACACGTGCAGGAGTCGCGTACGGGAATGACGTACGCGAAGGCAGTACGAAGGAAGCCGTGAAAGAACCGGACCCCGACGAACCGTGCCGCCCGGCCAATTCGGCACACACCTCCCTCAACCAATGCGCAACGAACGGCCCGTCACCCGTGGGTTATCCACAGGCGGCGGGCCGTCCTGGTGCCAGCCGTTAGTGTGGGGCCCCGTCCGAGACGCCCCGGCGCCCCCGCAGGGCGCAGGCGTCCACCGCAGTCCATCGAACCGGGGCCCGTACCTCGATGTCCGTGCACAGCCATTCGGCAGCCGCTCACCACGACGCTGCCGCTCCCGAGTTCCCGCGGCACGTCGTGACCGCCGTGCTCGTCTCCCACGACGGCGCCCGCTGGCTGCCCGACGCCCTGGCCGGGCTCCTCGGCCAGGAGCGCCCCGTGCAGAACGCGGTGGCCGCGGACACCGGCAGCGCGGACGACTCCGCACGCCTGGTCACCGAGGCCATCGGCGCCGACCGGGTGCTGCACCTCGCCCGGCGCTCCGGATTCGGCACCGCCGTCGACGAGGCCGTCCGCACCGCCGCCCCGCTCACGCCCGAAGAGCTTCCGTACCTGAAGCGCCCCAGCGGCTGGGACCCGGTGAGCCGGAGCTGGCGCGACGACGCCTACGACCTGCCCGAGCTGCCGCACGGCGAGCCCGTGCAGTGGCTCTGGCTGCTGCACGACGACTGCGCGCCCGACCCCGACGCCCTCACCGAACTGCTCCGCGCCGTGGAGAACGAACACGAGCTCGGCAAGGACGTCGCCGTCGTCGGCCCCAAACTCCGCGGCTGGTATGACCGCAGGCAGCTCCTTGAGGTCGGCGTCTCCATCGCCAACAGCGGCCGCCGCTGGACCGGCCTCGACCGGCGCGAACAGGACCAGGGCCAGCACGACCACGTACGGCCCGTGCTCTCCGTGTCCACCGCGGGCATGCTGATCCGCCGCGACGTCTACGAGGAGCTCGGCGGCTTCGACCGGCGGCTGCCGTTGATGCGCGACGACGTCGACCTGTGCTGGCGCGCGCACGCCGCGGGACACCGCGTCCTGGTCGCCCCCGACGCCGTCGTGCGGCATGCCGAGGCCTCCTCGCGCGAGCGCCGCACCGTCGACTGCGTCGGCCGCACCGCCACCTCCCCGCACCGCGTGGACAAGGCGGGCGCCGTCTACACCCTGCTCGTCAACGCCCGCACCGCCGTCCTGCCCTGGGTGCTCTTCCGGGTCGTCCTCGGCACCCTCGTGCGCACCGTCGCCTACCTCGTCGGCAAGGCCCCCGGACAGGCCGTCGACGAGGTCGCGGGCCTGCTCGCCACCCTGCTGCGGCCCGGCCGGATCCTCGCCGCCCGCAAACAGCGCGGCAAGCCCGTACCCGACGCCGGCGAGATGCGGCCGCTCTTCCCGCCGCCCGGCGCCACCGTCCGCGCCACCGTCGAACAGGCCGCGGGCAGCCTCGTGGGCCGCGCCGACGCCGAGGCACCCGCGGGCGCGGGACGGCACGGCGTCGTCGAGTCGGGACCCGGCGGCGACGACGCCGACTTCCTGCAGATCGAGCAGTTCGCCCGCCTCAAGCGGGTCGCCCGCAAACCGGGCCCGATGCTCTTCGTCGTCCTCCTGTTCGCGGCGCTCATCGCCTGCCGCGCCCTGCTCGGCTCCGGCGCGCTCGCGGGCGGCGCCCTGCTGCCCGCGCCCGCCGACTCCGCCGGCCTGTGGGCGCGCTACCTGGACGCCTGGCACCCCGTCGGCACCGGCGGCACCGAAGGAGCGCCGCCCTACCTCGCGCTGGTCGCCGGCCTGTCCTCGCTGCTCCTCGGGTCCACCGGGCTCGCCGTCACCGTGCTGCTCGTCGGCTCCGTGCCGCTGGCCGGGTTCGCCGCGTACTTCGCCTCCCGCCCCCTGGTGACCTCGCGCCTGCTGCGCGCGTGGGCGTCGGTCGCGTACGCCTTCCTGCCCGCCGCCACCGGCGCGCTCGCGGGCGGCCGCATCGGCACCGCGGTCCTCGCCGTCCTGCTGCCGCTCATCGCCCGCGCGGGCATCGCGGCGAGCGGCCTCGCGACCTCGGGCGGCACCCGCGGCACCTGGCGCGCCACATGGGCGTACGCGCTGCTGCTGACCCTCGCCACGGCCTTCACGCCGATCGTCTGGCCGATCGCCCTGGTGCTCGGCCTCGCCCTGCTCGTGGTGCGCCGCGGCGACGTCACGGCCTACGGCACACGCTTCCTCGCGGCGCTCGGCACACCGCTGCTCGTCCTCGCCCCGTGGTCCCTGACCCTGCTGCCCTTCGGCTTCTTCCGGGAAGCGGGCCTGGAGTTCGGCGCGGGCTCCGCGGGCGCTCTCGACCTGCTCGGCGCCAGCCCCGGCGGCCCCGGCACCGTGCACGGCCTGCTGCTCATCGGCATCGTCCTGGCCGCGCTCGGCGCCCTGCTGCGCGGCGAGCGGCAGCGCGCGGTCCGCACCGCCTGGGCGGCCGCCCTGGTCTCCCTGGTCTTCGCCGTCCTGTCGAACGGCTCGACGTGGGCGGGACCGGCCACCCTCGCCTACGGCATCGCCCTCCTGGCCGCCGCCGCACTCGGCGCCGACGGGGCACGCGCGCGTGTCGCCGAGCAGAGCTTCGGCTGGCGCCAGCCGGTGGCCGCGCTCATCGCGTTCGCCGCGGCCGCGGGCCCGCTGCTCGTCGCCGCGGGATGGATGATCGGCGGTGCCGACGGCCCGCTGGAGCGGCGCGACCCCGTACAGGTGCCCGCGTTCGTCGCGGAGGAGAGCGGCACCGAGGACCAGGCCCGCACCCTCGTCCTGGACAGCGACTCGGCAGCCAAGGTCGCCTACACGCTCGTACGGGGATCCGGCGGCCGGCTCGGCGACGCGGAACTCGCCGCGGCCGCCGCCGACGACGAGCGCCTCGACAAGATCGTCGCCCGCCTGATCGCCGGCTCCGGCGCCGACCAGGCCGACCAGCTCGGCGGCTACGCGGTGCGCTACGTCCTCGTACGCGACGGAGCGCCCCGCGCGATGAGCCGCACCCTGGACGCCACCCCGGGCCTGACCCGGCTCAGCCAGGAGGACGGCAGCGCCCTGTGGCGCGTGGACCGGCAGGTCGCGCGCGCGGCCGTCGTCCCGAAGACCGGCGACCCGGAACCGGTCGCGGCCGGCCCCGTCGAACTGCACACCAAGATCGAGTCCGGCGACGCGGGCCGTGTCCTGCGCCTCGCCGACTCGGCCGACCCGGGCTGGACGGCGACCCTCGACGGCCACCCGCTGCCCCGCACCACGGTCGACGGCTGGGCACAGGGCTTCGAGCTGCCCACCGCGGGCGGCCGCCTGGACGTCACCTTCGACACCCCCATCGGCCACACGGCCTGGCTGTGGACGCAGGGCGCCCTCGCCGTCGTCCTCGTGGTCCTCGCGCTGCCGGGACGGCGCCGCGACGTCGACGACGACCTCCCCGAGGAGCCCGTCGTCCCGGCGCAGGCGGTCGAGGGCGAGGGCCGCAGGGCGCGCAGGCTGCGGGCCCAGAGCGAGCAGGCCGCCCAGGAGGCGGGCCAGGACGTACCGCCTCCTCCTTCGGAGGAGGCCCCGGCCTCGGCCCTCGTCCCGCACCAGCAGTCCTACGAGGGGTGGGAGGAGCCCGCCCACGCGGGCGCCGAGCACGGCACGTACGACGGCGGCCGGCAGTACCAGGGCGGGCAGTACCCCGCGGGGACGTACGAGCAGCCGTCCTATCAGCAGGACGCCTACCAGGGCGGCCAGTACGACCCGTACGCGTCCTACGGAGGGGCGGGCGGTGTCTACGGAGGCGAGCAGGGCTACGGGCAGCCCTACGAGGCCCCGTACGACCCGCAGCAGCCCCCGATGCCGCCCGCACCCCCGCGACCGCCCCACGGCACCGACAGTGAGCGCCCCGACGGGAGCCAGCAGTGAACCGCACCACCCAGTCCCTGATCGCCGTCGTCGTCGCGCTCGGCGCCGTCACCGGCTTCGCCGCGTTCGGCGGCACGGACACCGCCGACGACGGGGCGAAGACCGCCGCGCGCCAGCCCGTCGAGCGCACCAGCCTGCTCTGCCCGGTACCCAGCGCCTCCGACCTCGCCGAGACCTCGTACACCGCCTTCACCCCCAAGGGGAGCGGCGGCGGGGCCGCGGGCAAGGCGGAGCTGCTGCCCGTCAGCCAGGCGTTGACGGACGTGGCCAGGGAGAAGGACAAGAAGGCCAAGCCCTTCCTCACCCAGAAGGCGCCCGGCGAGCCCGTCGCGGGCGAGAAGTCCGGCGCCGAGCCGCCCGCGCTCATCGGCACGGCCGAGGGCGGGCTCGCCCCCGGCTGGACCGTGCAGCAGACGACGACGTACGCGGCGGGCAGCGGCCGCGGCATGCAGGGCGCCAACTGCACCGCACCCGACACGGACTTCTGGTTCCCGGGCGCGAGCACCGCCAAGGACCGCAGCGACTACATCCACCTGACGAACCCGGACGACTCCGCCGCCGTCGTCGACGTGGAGCTCTTCGGCCCGGGCGGCGAGGTCACCTCGCAGGTGGGCGACTCGATCCAGGTCCAGCCGCACTCCAGCGTGCCCGTGCTGCTCTCCACGCTCGCGGACAAGGCGTACCCGAACCTCACGATGCACGTGACCGCGCGCAGCGGCCGGGTCGCGGCCGCCGTGCAGTCCTCCGACGACAAGCTGGGCGGCGACTGGCTGCCCGCGTCCACCGACCCCGCGGAGCGCCTCGTCCTGCCCGGCATCCCCAAGGACGCCACCTCGGTGCGCCTGGTCGCCTACGCGCCCGGCGCCGACGACGCGGACCTGAAGGTCCAGCTGGCCTCCCCGACCGGCACGATCACCCCGGCCGGCCACGAGAACGTGCACGTGAAGTCCGGCATGACGGCCGCCGTCGACCTCGGCGACGTCACCAAGGGCGAGGCGGGATCGCTGCTCCTGACGCCCACCGACGCGCCGGTGCCCGTGGTGGCGGGGCTGCGCGTCACGCGCGGCAAGGGCAGCAAGCAGGAGACGGCGTTCATCCCGGCGACGGGCGAGGTGGGCGCGCGCGCCACGGTCGCCGACAACCGGGCCAAGGGCTCCACGCTCTCGCTGGTCGCACCGGGGAAGCCGGCGAAGGTGAAGGTCACGGCCTCGGCCGGCACGGAGGGCGGCACACCCGCCACGAAGACCTACACCGTCAAGGGCGGCACGACCCTGGCGATCGCGGACCCGCCGGTGCCCGAAGGCCTCAAGGGCGCCTACGCCCTCACGGTGGAGCCGGTGTCGGGCGGCCCGGTCCACGCCTCGCGGATGCTGTCGGCGCCGGAGGAGGGCATCCCGATGTTCACGATCCAGACGCTGCCGGACGACCGGGGCACGGTCGAGGTGCCGCACGCGGAGCGGGACCTCGCGGTGCTGCAGAAGTGACGGGGCCGGACCCGGGAGCCCGGCCCTACTCCTCGTCCCCGTAGCGCGGGTCCACCGACTCCGGGGACAGGCCGAGCAGTTCGGCGACCTGCTCGACGACCACCTCGTGCACGAGGTGGGCGCGCTCTTCGCGGCCCTTGGTGCGGATCTCCACGGGGCGGCGGTAGATGATGACACGGGCCGGCTGCCCGTCGGCCGCCGCGAGCGTGCCGCCCAGCGGCACCACCTCGTCCTGCCACTCCCCGTCGCCCCGGCCCAGGGGCGGCACCTCGAGCACCACGAACTCGATCTCCGTGAGCTGCGGCCAGCGCCTCTCCAGGCGCTCCACGGAGTCCTGCACGAGGTCGGTGAAGGCCTCTCCCCGACTCGCGGAGAGCGGTACCTGCGGCGGCGCCACGGGTCCGCGCATGCCCCGGCCGTGGCGGTCGCGGCGGCGGGGCCTCGGGTCTGCGGAGCGGGGCTGTACGGGGTCGTCCATCACTGACGAAGCGTAGTCCCCGAGATCGCCCTTTCCGCGTCGTGCGCGGCATGTCGCTTCCCGGCCGCCGTGGCCGGGCCCGGACTCGATTCCGTATCTCTCCCGGACCGTGGATCTCGCCCCGAATGACGTGATCCACACCATGCGGTGACCGGTTTCAACACCGCCCGCCCTTGCGGCGACTGGCATCCGCGCAGGTCAAGGAGGCGACTGCCGGACACGTCGGTGGGCGGCCCGCGGCACGACACGGTGGGGTGACCTCGTGGAGAGTCGTCGCGGCCCGCTCAAGAGTGCGGTACCGTCCAACGTCGTGAGCCCTGTACGTCGCTGTTCGCGCACCGCTTGCGGCCGTCCCGCCGTCGCGACGCTGACGTACGTCTACGCCGACTCGACCGCGGTCCTCGGCCCCCTCGCCACCTACGCCGAACCCCACTGCTACGACCTGTGCGCCGAGCACTCCGAGCGCCTCACCGCACCCCGCGGCTGGGACGTCGTGCGGCTCGCCGACAGCTCGGGTCCGGCCCGCCCCTCCGGCGACGACCTCGAAGCGCTGGCCAACGCCGTGCGCGAGGCGGCACGCCCGCAGGAGCGCGCGGCCGAGGCGGGCGGCGGCGGACCCCGCTCGGCGAACCCGATGGAGGTCGCGCGACGCGGTCACCTCCGGGTCCTGCGCTCACCTGACTCCTGAGCCCTCCGTAGCGCCCTGTCGTTCATCGCTGAACAGCTTCTGGCGTACGAACCATTGACGTGCCCTTGTCGAGGACACGACCATTCCCCACTAGTGAGAGATCACATTCCGCATCACGGAAACCGGGGAGCCGCCCGTGTTCGTGCAGCAACTGGAGCCCGTCGCCGACTCGCTCGGCCTGTCCGCACTCGTCGCGACCCTGCCGCTCCTGACCGTCCTCGTCCTCCTCGGCGTCGTCCGCATGAAGGCACACAGGGCGGGCCTCATCGGCCTCGCGGTCGCCGTCCTGGTCGCCTGGGCCGCGTACGGCATGCCGCTCGGCCAGACCGCGTCCAGCGCCGCGCAGGGCGCCCTCTTCGGGCTCTTCCCGATCCTGTGGATCGTCGTCAACGCCCTGTGGGTGTACCGCATGACGGTCCGCACCCGGCACTTCGACATCCTGCGCCGCTCCTTCGGCCGCCTCTCCGACGACCCCCGCATCCAGGCGCTCGTCGTGGCCTTCTGCTTCGGGGCGCTCCTCGAGGCACTCGCCGGCTTCGGGGCGCCCGTCGCCATCAGCGCGGTCATGCTCGTCGCCCTCGGCTTCGACCCGGTGCGCGCCGCCGTCGTCTCCCTCGTCGCCAACACCGCGCCGGTGGCCTTCGGCGCCATGGGCACCCCCGTGGTGACGCTGGCCCAGGTGACGGGCCTCCCGCTCGACACCGTCGCCACGGTCGTCGGCCGCCAAACACCCCTGCTCGCCCTGGTCGTGCCGCTGCTCCTGGTCATCCTCGTGGACGGGCGGCGCGGGCTGCGCGAGACCTGGGTGCCCGCGCTGGCCTGCGGATTCGCCTTCGCCGCCGCGCAGTTCGCCGCCTCCAACTACGTGTCCGCCCAACTCGCCGACATCGGCGCGGCGCTGGCGGGCGCGGGCGCGCTGATGGCGGTTCCCGGCGCGCGCAGACCGGCCGCCGAACCCGTCCGCGCGGCCGTCCTCACCGGCGCGCGCAGCGAGGACCTCGACCACGACGACCCGCGCCCCGAAGTGCTGCGCGCCTACGCCCCGTACGCCCTGATCGTCGCCATCTTCTCCGTCGCCCAGATCCCCGCCGTCAAGGACGTCCTCGCGAAGGCGACCCGCACCTTCGACTGGCCCTTCCTGAACGTCGGCGACCCCTCGGGCGACCCGGTCGGCGGCAACGTCTTCTCGCTGCCGCTCGTCGCGACCGGCGGCACGCTCGTCCTGCTCGCCGGCGTGGCCACCGCGGCGGTCATCGGGGTGCACGCACGCGTGGCGGTGCGCGAATGGGCCGCCACCGTCCACGAACTGCGCTACGCGATCCTCACCGTGACCTCCGTACTGGCCCTCGCGTACGTCATGAACCTCTCCGGCCAGGCGGCCACGATCGGGCACTACGTAGCCGCCGCGGGCGCCGGACTCGCCTTCCTGTCACCCGTCCTCGGCTGGTTCGGCGTCGCCGTGTCCGGCTCCGACACCTCGGCCAACGCCCTGTTCGGCGCCCTCCAGGTGACGGCCGCCCAGGAGTCCGGACTCTCGCCCGAACTCCTCGCCGCCGCCAACAGTTCGGGCGGCGTCCTCGGCAAGATGATCTCCCCGCAGAACCTGACGATCGCGTGCGCCGCCGTCGGACTCGCGGGCAAGGAGGGCGACCTGCTGCGCAAGGTGCTGCCCTGGAGCCTCGGCCTGCTGCTCGTGATGTGCCTGATCGTGGTCGGGCAGAGCACGCCGGTGCTCGGCTGGATGCTGCCGTGAGACGGCGGCCGGGGACGCCCGGTCCACTGTCGGTTCCAGCGGGTAGTTTTGTGCTGACCGCGGAGGGCTCTCCGTACCCGCTGAGCTAGCAGAACCTGCAGAGAGGGTTGGCCGTGACTGCTGATCTGTCCCAGATCGTGAAGGCGTACGACGTCCGTGGGGTGGTCCCGGACCAGTGGGACGAGTCGATGGCCGAGCTGTTCGGGGCGGCCTTCGTGCGGGTCACGTCGGCGGACGCGATCGTCGTCGGGCACGACATGCGCCCCTCGTCGCCCGGCCTGTCGCGCGCCTTCGCGCGCGGGGCGGCCGCGCTCGGCGTGGACGTCACCGAGATCGGACTCTGCTCGACGGACCAGCTGTACTACGCGTCGGGCGCGCTGAACCTGCCGGGCGCGATGTTCACGGCCTCGCACAACCCCGCCCAGTACAACGGCATCAAGATGTGCCGCGCGGGCGCCGCCCCCGTCGGCCAGGACACCGGCCTCGCGGACATCCGCGCCCTGGTGGAGGGCTGGCTGGAGACCGGCGCGCCCGAGAGCGCCGCGACCCCGGGCACCCTCACCGCGCGCGACACCCTCACCGACTACGCGGCCCACCTGCGCGGCCTCGTCGACCTGACCGCCATCCGCCGCCTCAAGGTCGTCGTCGACGCGGGCAACGGCATGGGCGGCCACACCGTCCCCACCGTCTTCGACGGCCTGCCCCTCGACGTCGTCCCGATGTACTTCGAGCTGGACGGCACCTTCCCCAACCACGAGGCCAACCCCCTGGACCCGGCCAACATCGTGGACCTGCAGCAGCGGGTGCGCGAGGAGGGCGCCGACCTCGGCATCGCCTTCGACGGCGACGCGGACCGCTGCTTCGTCGTCGACCAGGACGGCGCGCCCGTCTCCCCGTCCGCCATCACCGCCCTGGTCGCCTCCCGCGAGCTCGCCCGGCACGGCGGCAAGGGCACGGTCATCCACAACCTCATCACCTCCTGGTCGGTCCCTGAGGTCGTCAAGGAGAACGGCGGCACGCCGGTACGCACGCGCGTGGGCCACTCCTTCATCAAGGCGGAGATGGCGAGGACCGGCGCGATCTTCGGCGGCGAGCACTCCGCGCACTACTACTTCAAGGACTTCTGGAACGCGGACACGGGCATGCTCGCCGCCCTCCACGTCCTCGCGGCCCTCGGCGGCCAGGACGGCCCGCTCTCCGCGCTCGTCGCCCAGTACGACCGCTACGCGGGCTCCGGCGAGATCAACTCCACGGTCGACGACCAGACCGCGCGCCTTGCCGCGATCAGGACGGCGTACGAGGGCCGGGCCGGCGTCACCCTCGACGAGCTGGACGGCCTCACGGTGACCGCCGCCGACTGGTGGTTCAACGTACGCGCGTCCAACACGGAGCCCCTGCTGCGCCTGAACGTGGAGGCGCGCGACGAGGCGACCATGGCCAAGGTGCGCGACGAGGCCCTGGCGATCATCCGCGGCTGACGGCTGACGGCTGACGGCTGACGGCTGGCGGCTGGCGGCTGGCGGTCCGCGCCCGGCGACCCGCGTGCGACGCCAGGCGCGACCGCACGGCCACGACCCTCCCCACACCCCCACGCCCCGCCCCGCACGGAGGTAGGCTGACCAGGCCGCATCCTGTGCGGCGGCGGCGCGGTCCGCGGTGGACGCCGCGCGCGAACGCCGCACCGCGGCACCGTACGACCCACCCGTCCGCGACCCCACCGCATCCGTTCGAAGGGACCCACCCCATGCCGCTCGAAGCCGGCCTCCTGGAGATCCTCGCCTGCCCGGCCTGCCACGCTCCCCTCAAGGAGACGGAGTCCGAGCTGGTCTGCACCGCGGACGCCAAGGAGTGCGGCCTCGCCTACCCGGTCCGCGACGGCATCCCCGTGCTCCTGGTCGACGAGGCGCGCCGCCCCGCATAGCGGCGCACGCCCGGCCCGGCCGGGCACCACGCAGGAAGCCGCGCACGGCGAACCGGAGGCCTGACCCCATGCTCGACGAGTCGCTGCTCGACGCCCCCGAGGCGCTCACCCGCGCCGACCGCCGCGGACTGCTGCGCGGCGCGGCGGAGGCGGGCGCCCGCGTCCGTACCGCCGTCCGGCACGCGGCCGAGGCCGGGCTGACGGAGCTCAAGCCCGACGGCCGCCCCCGCGCCGTCCTGATCGCGGGCCCCGGCACCGCCGCGGCCTGCGTCGCCGACCTCCTCGACGGCCTCGCGGGCACCGGCTGCCCCGTGATCCGCCTGGCCCCGACGGGCGTCGCCCCCGCGGGAGGCGCGCTGCGCTGGGCGCTGCCCGGCTGGGTCGGTCCCGTGGACCTGCTGCTCATCGCCACCCCGGACGGCGCGGAACCGGGCCTCTCCCTCCTCGCCGACCAGGCGTACCGCCGCGGCTGCACGGTCGTCGCGGTCGCCCCCGCGCGCACTCCGATCGCGGAGAGCGTGGAGGGCAGCCACGGCCTCACCGTCCCCATGGCCACCTCGCCCTACGGCGCCTACGAAGGCGCGCACGACGACGCCGCCCGCGGCTCCGCGTCCTACGAGGCGCGCCGCGTCGAGGACGAGTCCGCCCCCGGCGCCCCCGGCACCCTGTGGGCCCTCCTCGTCCCGCTGCTCGTGCTCCTGGACCGCACAGGACTGCTCGTCGCCCCCGTCGACACGCTGCAGAAGGTCGCCGACCGCCTCGACCGCGTCGCGGAACGCTGCGGCCCGGCCATCGCGACGTACAGCAACCCCGCCAAGACGCTCGCCGCCGAGCTTGCCGACGCGCTCCCGCTGATCTGGACCGAGGGGCAGTCCGCCGGCGCCGCCGGCCGCCGCTTCGCCGCCACCCTCGCCGAGCTCGCCGGGCACGCCGCGCTCGCCGCCGAGCTGCCCGAGGCGTTGCCCGCGCACGGCGCGCTCCTCGCGGGCAACCCCGCGGGCGGCGACGCCGCCGACGACTTCTTCCGTGACCGCGTCGACGACCCGGCGGCCCTCCGCGCGCGCGTGGTGCTGCTCCGCGACCGCCCCGCGGACGCCGGAGGCCTCACCGCGGCCCCCGCCGCCCGAGAGCTGGCGCACGGTCACGACATCGCGATCAGTGAGCTGGAGCCGGAGGACGGCGACGAGCTGGAAGCGCTCGCGGAGCTGATCGCCGTCACGGATTTCGCCGCCGTTTACCTGGCGCTCGCCTCTGGGGACGGATCATGACGGCACCGGCCGCTCCCGGCCCGGCCGCCGTCGGAGCAGCCGCGGCCGCCGTCGCCGCGGGCGTGGCAGCGCCGGCCGCAGCAGCCGCAGTTCAGCAATCGCGTACGTAGCAAGGGAGACCCCCTCCGTGGACCGCCTCACCAACACCATCCGCCCCTACGCCTGGGGTTCGACCACCGCCATCGCGGAGCTCCTGGGCGTGGCGCCGAGCGGTGAGCCGCAGGCCGAGATGTGGATGGGCGCCCACCCCGGCGCGCCCTCGCGCACCGGGCGCGGCGCGCTGAACGAGGTCATCGACGCGGACCCGGAGCGCGAGCTCGGCACGGCGGCCGTCGCCAAGTTCGGCCCCCGCCTGCCCTTCCTCTTCAAGATCCTCGCGGCCGGCGCCCCGCTCTCCCTGCAGGTCCACCCCGACCTCGCCCAGGCGAAGGAGGGGTACGCGGACGAGGAGCGCCGGGGCGTCCCGATCGACGCCCCGTACCGCAACTACAAGGACGCCAACCACAAGCCCGAACTGATCTGCGCCCTCACGCCGTTCAGCGGCCTCTGCGGCTTCCGCGCGCCCGCCGAGACGGCGGACCTCCTGGAAGCCCTGGACGTCGACTCCCTCAAGCCGTACGTCGACCTGCTGCGCGCCCAGCCCGAAGAGGCCGCCCTGCGCGAGGTCCTGACGGCCGTGCTGAGCGCCGACCCCGAGCAGATGGCCGAGACGGTCACCGACGTCACGGCCGCCGCCCAGCGCCTCGGCGGTGTCTACGAGCCGTACGCGGGCATCGCCCATCACTACCCCGGCGACCCGGGCGTCATCGCCGCGATGCTCCTCAACCACGTCCGACTGCAGCCCGGCGAGGCCCTGTTCCTCGGCGCCGGCGTCCCGCACGCCTACCTCGACGGCCTCGGCGTGGAGATCATGGCCAACTCCGACAACGTCCTGCGCTGCGGCCTGACCCCCAAGCACGTCGACGTCCCCGAACTCCTGCGCATCGTCCGCTTCGAGGCCACCGAACCCGGCGTGCTGCGCCCGGAGGCCGCCCCGGACGGCGAAGAGGTCTACGAGACCCCGATCGACGAGTTCCGCCTCTCCCGCTACGTGCTGCCCGAGGGTGCCGCCGCGCACGACCTCACCGCCACGACCCCGCAGATCGTGCTCTGCGCGGCGGGCTCGGTCCGCGCGGGCGAACTGACGCTGGTGCCCGGTGAGTCCGCATTCGTCCCCGCGGGCGAAAAGGCCGAAGTGTCCGGTGTCGGCACGGTTTTCCGTGCCACAGTGGTGGCCTGACGCACCAGAGCCGTCCCGTGCTGCAACAATGACCCACCGCAAACGGCGGGCAAAGCGCTGCCCGCCCGCGATGGCCGTGCACGTACGAAGGCGAAGGGACCCCCGGCACTCATGAGCGCGTCAGGCGGAACAAAGGCGATTGTCGCGGCACTCGGCGCGAACCTCGCGATCGCGGTGGCGAAGTTCGTCGCGTTCATCTTCAGCGGCTCGTCCTCGATGCTCGCCGAGAGCGTCCACTCGCTCGCCGACTCCGGCAACCAGGGCCTGCTGCTCCTCGGCGGCAAGAAGGCCCAGCGCGAGGCGACCCCGCAACACCCCTTCGGCTACGGCCGCGAGCGCTACATCTACGCCTTCCTCGTCTCGATCGTCCTCTTCTCGGTCGGCGGCATGTTCGCGATCTACGAGGGCTACGAGAAGATCAAGCACCCGCACGAGCTGGAGCACTGGTACTGGCCCGTCGGGGTCCTGGTGTTCGCGATCATCGCGGAGAGCTTCTCCTTCCGGACCGCCATCAAGGAGTCCAACGAGACGCGCGGCAAGCTCACCTGGCCGCAGTTCGTCCGCCGCGCCAAGGCACCCGAGCTGCCGGTCGTCCTCCTGGAGGACCTCGGCGCGCTCGTCGGCCTGGTCCTCGCCCTCGGCGGCGTCGGCCTCGCCCTGGCCACCGGCGACGGCGTCTGGGACGGCATCGGCACGCTCTGCATCGGCGTCCTGCTCATCCTGATCGCGATCGTCCTGGCCGCGGAGACCAAGTCCCTGCTGCTCGGCGAGGCCGCGGGCACGGAAGAGGTCGACAAGATCGAGCAGGCCCTGGTCGACGGCGACACGGTCACCAAGGTCATCCACATGCGCACGCTCCACCTCGGCCCCGAGGAACTGCTCGTCGCCGCCAAGGTCGCCGTCCAGCACGACGACACCGCCACCGAGGTGGCCGCCGCGATCAACGCCGCCGAGGAGCGCATCCGCGCCGCGGTCCCGATCGCCCGCGTGATCTACCTCGAACCGGACATCTACAGCGAGACGGCGGCGGCCGAGGGCACGAACCCGGCGAAGTCGCCCGGCGGCCACTGAGCCCCTCCGGCACGTCCCGCACGCGCCGCCGTACGCACGACGACGGGCCCCGCACCGGTTCAGGTGCGGGGCCCGTCGCCGTACGCGTACGGCCTGCGGCAGGGCTAGTGGACCTCGCGCAGCACGTCGAGGATCGCGGCGTCGTCCGGCGCCGCCTCGAGCCGCTCCCGGAAGCCCGTGTCCATCAGCTTCCTGGACAGGAGCGCGAGGATCCGCAGGTGCTCGTCCCCGGCCGCGGCCTCCGGCACGGAGATCATGAAGATCAGCTTGGCCTTCGTACCGTCGAGCGCACCCCACTCGATGCCCTCCGACGACCGCGCGAAGCCGACGATCGGCGAGTCCACGGCATCGGTCTTGGCGTGCGGGATGGCGATCTCCTCGCCGAGCCCGGTGGTGCCCTGCGCCTCGCGCCGCAGCGCGGTCCGCACCAGCTCCTCCACGTCGTTGACCTTGCCGGTCGTGGCGAGGAGCTCGGCCATCTCGTGGATCGCCGCCTCCTTGTCGCCCGAGGCCAGCTGGACCTTCACGGTCTGCTCGGTCAGATAGCCGGAGAGCACCTCGCCGGCCGGCTCCGGGTCGGGGGCGGGGGCGGGGGCTGCCGCAGGTGCCGGGGACGCCTTCGCGGCCGGGGCCTGCGGAGCCTTCCGCGGACCGCCTGCCGGACCGGCCGAGGTCGCGCCGACCCCGGCGAGCACGGGCTCGGGCCCGCCGGGCACGTCGACCAGGGCGGCGCCACGCCGCTTGCGCTCGCTGAGATCGACCAGCGTCACCGTGGCGAGCGCCGTGACGACCGAACCGATGGCGATGGCCACGAAGAACATCGGTACGCCACCGACGGCACCCAGCACCGCCACGATCGGCCCGCCGTGCGGCACCGCGTCCTTCACGCTCGCCATGCCGGCGATCGCACCGGCGACGGCACCGCCGAGCATGTTGGCGGGAATGACCTGAGCCGGCCGCGCGGCGGCGAACGGAATCGCGCCTTCTGAGATGCCGAAGAAGCCCATGAACAGTGACGCCAGGCCGGTCTCCCGCTCCTGCTCGCTGTAGAGCCGCTTGCGGATCAGCGTCGCCAGGCCCTGGCCGAGCGGCATGACCGGGATCGCCGCGGCGCACATACCCATGACGGTCTGGTTGCCGGTGGCGATGAGTCCGGCACCGAAGAGGAACGCCGTCTTGTTGACGGGACCACCCATGTCGAACGCGATCATCAGCCCGAGGATCGCGCCGAGCAGGATCGCGCTCGTCCCGGTCATTCCGCTGAGCCAGCTGGTCAGATGCTCGAAGACCCACGAGATCGGCTTCCCGATGACGTAGATGAAGAACAGCCCGAGGGCGGTCGTCGCGATGATCGGGATCACGATGATCGGCATGATCGGCTGGACGAACTTCGGGACCTTGACCTTCTTGATCCACAAGACCAGATAACCGGCCAGGAAGCCGGTGACGATGGCGCCGATGAAGCCCGCGCCCGCCTTGGAGTCGTACAGCTCACCCGTGTTGGCGATCCAGCCGCCGATCATGCCCGGCACCAGCGCGGGCCGGTCCCCGATCGCGTAGGCGATGTAGCCCGACAGGATCGGCACCATCAGCGTGAACCCGATGGTGCCGATCTGGTTGACGTGCATCCAGAACGAGTCGTCGGGGATGACGAGCCCGCCCTTGGGGTCGGTGTGCCCGCCCAGCGACAGCGAGATCGCGATCAGCAGACCACCGACGACCACGAACGGAATCATGTACGAGACGCCGTTCATCAGCGCCTTGTACGCGAGGCTCCGCTCCCGGCCGCCGCCGGAACCGCCGGAGGACCGCTCGGCGGAACCGCCCCCGCCATCCCCGCCGTGCACGGGCGCGTTCCGCACCTGCTCGATCAGCTGCTCCGGGTGACTGATGCCCTCGGAGACCCCGACGGACAGAACGCGCTTCCCGGCGAACCGGCTGCGGTCCACGTCCTTGTCGGCTGCGATGATGATGCCGTCGGCTTCCCTGACATCGTTGTCAGTCAAGACGTTCTCGGCCCCGATGGAGCCCTGTGTCTCCACCTTCATGTCGATGCCGAGGCTCTCGGCGGCCTGCGAGAGCTTCTCGGCCGCCATGTACGTGTGAGCGATACCGGTCGGACAGGCGGTCACCGCGAGCAGCTTCAGCCTCCGCTGCCCGCCGGTGTCACCGCCTATGGGGGGATCGGCCGGACTGGTCACGTGGATCTCCTAACGCCTCTGCCAAACAAGATCGCGCAAATGTTCCCGATCTCAAGGCATCCTGCAACACATAAGCGCAGGATCAAAAGCGCAAAGGTCCCATATCGTCCGGGTCTGACGGCCTATTCGCCAGAGATGGCGTGGCGGAAGGCGGGCTGGGGCTAGCTGGGCCAATCGGTGTAGCGTGGATGCCGAGCCAGACGTCGCTGCTGATGGCGGTCGGGCAGTCCGCGCACGGACTGTCCGAGGGAGAGAGGGCCTCCGACGGACTGCGCTGCGCGCGCCGGAGCACTCGTGTGCCCGATGCCGCAGGTCAGCCATGTCCACCCTCTCCACCCACGAGGAGCAGCTCACTCATGACTCTCATCAACGGTCAGGACTTCAAGGTCGCCGACCTCTCCCTCGCCGAGTTCGGGCGCAAGGAGATCACCCTCGCCGAGCACGAGATGCCCGGTCTGATGTCGATCCGCAAGGAGTTCGCCGCGAGCCGGCCGCTCGCCGGCGCGCGGATCATGGGTTCCCTGCACATGACGGTGCAGACCGCGGTCCTCATCGAGACCCTGGTGGCGCTGGGCGCGGAGGTCCGCTGGGTCTCCTGCAACATCTTCTCGACCCAGGACCACGCCGCCGCGGCCATCGCTGTGGGCCCCAACGGCACGGCGGACGACCCGCAGGGAATCCCGGTCTTCGCCTGGAAGGGCGAGACCCTGGACGAGTACTGGTGGTGCACGGAGCAGGCGCTGACCTGGCCGAACACCCCCACCGGCGGCCCGAACATGATCCTGGACGACGGCGGCGACGCCACGCTCCTGGTCCACAAGGGCGTCGAGTACGAGAAGGCCGGCAAGGTCCCGGCGGTCGACACCGCGGAGAACGACGAGCACCGCGTCATCCTCCAGCTCCTCAACCGCACCATCACCGAGGGCTCGCAGAAGTGGACCCAGCTCGCCTCGGAGATCCGCGGCGTGACCGAGGAGACCACCACCGGCGTCCACCGCCTGTACGAGATGCACCGCGACGGCACCCTGCTGTTCCCGGCGATCAACGTGAACGACGCCGTCACCAAGTCGAAGTTCGACAACAAGTACGGCTGCCGCCACTCGCTGATCGACGGCATCAACCGCGCCACCGACGTCCTGATCGGCGGCAAGACCGCCGTCGTCCTGGGCTACGGCGACGTGGGCAAGGGCTGCGCGGAGTCCCTGCGCGGCCAGGGCGCCCGCGTCATCGTCACCGAGATCGACCCGATCTGCGCCCTGCAGGCGGCGATGGACGGCTACCAGGTCACCACGCTCGACGAGGTCGTCGACAAGGCCGACATCTTCGTCACCACGACCGGCAACAAGGACATCATCATGGCCGCCGACATGGCCAAGATGAAGCACCAGGCCATCGTGGGCAACATCGGCCACTTCGACAACGAGATCGACATGGCCGGCCTCGCGCAGATCGACGGCATCGTCAAGGACGAGGTCAAGCCGCAGGTCCACACCTGGACGTTCCCCGACGGCAAGGTCCTCATCGTCCTGTCCGAGGGCCGCCTGCTGAACCTGGGCAACGCGACGGGCCACCCGTCCTTCGTGATGTCCAACTCGTTCGCGGACCAGACGCTGGCCCAGATCGAGCTGTTCACCAAGCAGGAGGAGTACCCCACCGACGTCTACGTGCTCCCCAAGCACCTGGACGAGAAGGTGGCGCGTCTGCACCTGGACGCGCTCGGCGTGAAGCTGACCACGCTCCGCCCCGAGCAGGCCTCCTACATCGGCGTCGAGGTCGACGGCCCCTTCAAGCCGGACCACTACCGCTACTGACGGTCAACCGGCCGCCGGTCAGCTCCACTTCAGCAGGCCCTCGCCCTCGCGGCGGGGGCCTGCCCCTTTGCAGCGCCGAACCGCCGAGCCCACCACGGCACGGCGCACCAGCAGGCCCCGAGCCCTCGGACCAGCACGCGGCCACCGCCTACGCTGCCTACGAGGCGCCATCCGACGCGGACCGTGCCGACCACGTCCCCCACTTCGCCGCGCCGGCCGCCGAGGCCGCCCGAGGCGACCGAGCCGGCCGACACGTGCGGCAGCTCACCGCAGAAACCCGACCGAGGACCAGGATCCAAGCCCATGCCCCGCGGCCGATATTCGCTCCATGATCCGCACGACCACATCCCCCTCGGTGAAGAGCACTTCCACTGCGCGCCCGGCCCCTCCGGCTGGCGCTACGTCTCCCAGCGAACCTCCCCCTCGGGCACCCCCGCGGGCTCCGTCGACCTCGCACTCGACGACCGAGGCCGCCCCATCCGCCTCGAACTCCGCGCAGGCGACTGGCAGGTCCGCGCCGCCGCCCTCAACGGCGTCACCTGGGTGCGCACCGACCCCACCGGCGCACACGGCACCGAAGACAACGCCCCCGCCCACGCCTTCACCGGCACTTCCCCCGCGTTCCTCATCGCGACGGCCCGGCTCCTGCGCCTGACCCCCGCTTCCCCCGCGACCCGTCTCCGCCTGGTCGCCTTCACGGACCCGGTCCTCGCCCCCCGCACCCTCGACCAGTCCTGGGCCCTGCTGAAAAGCGAAGCACACGCCACTGACAACGGCCCGCTCATCGTGGACGAATACCAGGTCACCGCCCTGGACACCGGCGAACAGCACGCCGTCCACATCACCGGCGACGTCGTCCTCGCCGCCCCCGGCATCGAGCTGGAACACCTCGAAACGCCACCGTCGGCCTTCGCCTGACGCGACGCCCCGCCGGGCGCACCCGCATCAAGCAGGCGGGACGAACCCGGTGGCCGGGGGAGTGACAGGGGGAGAGGGCTCCGCACCCTGTGCGGAGGGACCGGAGCCGCCGGGGAGGGGGGAGGGGACGTACGCAGACGCCGGCGGACGGGAGCCGCCTGCGGAGGCATGGGCGGCGGCCCCGCCCTCGTGCCCCACCGAACCGCCCGAATCCGCTGCTCCTCCGAACGCCCGCCGCGCGTCCCGCGTCTGCCGCTCATGGACCACCGCGGCCAAGTACGCGGCCGGCGGGATGCCGTACGGCGCGGGCTCCCCGGTCCGCTCCACCAGATCGCCCGCGAGCCGCTCGGCCATCGCCCAGCCCGCCTGCGGATCCAACTGCCCCATCCGCGTCAGGTACTGGCGAATGGCCAGCCACAGCCCGTCGGGCACCCCGGACAGATCCAGCCCGGAGAACCGCCCGACCAGCCAGGGCGGCGGCGGAGGAACAAAGGCCGCCCGCCCGGCGGGCACCCGTTCACGCACGACGAGCGTCCCGGCGAACACGTCCCCGACTCGCCGGCCCCTGGCCGACACCAGCGACGCGACGCACGCGACGACCCCGAACGTCATCAGAATCTCGACGACCCCGACGGCGCCCCGCACCAGCGCGTGCCGAAACCGGATCGGGCCCCCGTCGTCCCGCACCACCCGCAGTCCGCACGCCAGCTTCCCCAGCGACCGCCCATGACTGAGCGTCTCCACGGCGATGGGCCCGCCGATCAGCAGAAGAACGAAACCGGCGACCGCGATCGCGGCAGCGGCGGCATCGTCCAGCGAGGCGGTCGAAGCGAGGATCCCGATGGTCACCGCGAGATAGACCACCCATGCCACGACCAGGTCGATCAGCACGGCCAGGGCCCGGCTCGGCAGCTTCGCGGGGCGCAGTTCGAGCGCCACCGCCTCACCCGTCACAAGCTCACTCACACCGGCCACCCTTTCCCGCCCTGCCGTAGGACTGGCCAGTCTGCCAAGCTGAGCAGTCACGCCGCAGTACGAGGAGCAGTCATCCGTGGACCTCGACGTCTTCGTGTCCGCCCACCGAGCCGAGTGGGACCGACTGGACGCCCTGCTGCGCCGTCGGCGCCGACTCACCGGAGCCGAGGCCGACGAACTCGTCGCCCTCTACCAACGCACCGCCACCCACCTCTCCCTGATCCAGTCCAGTGCCCCCGACCCGCAGCTCACCGGACGCCTCACACATCTGGTGGCACGCGCGCGTAGCGCGGTGACGGGCACCCGCAGCGCCTCCTGGCGCGACGTCACCCGCTTCCTGACACAGGGATTCCCCGCGGCGGTCTACCGATCCCGTCGCTGGTGGGTGCCCACGGCCCTGCTCTCCACCGTCCTGGCCGCGGTCATCGGCTGGTGGATCGCCACCCACCCCGAGGTCCAGTCCTCGGTCGCGACCCCCGAGGACCTGCGAGAGATGACCCGCCCGGGCGGCGAGTACGAGACGTACTACTCCAGTCATCCCGCGGCCTCTTTCGCCGCCCAGGTCTGGACGAACAACGCCCAGGCAGCCGCCATGTGCCTTGTCCTGGGGGCCTTCCTCTGCTTCCCCGTTCTGTGGATCCTCTTCCAGAACATGCTCAACCTCGGTGCCGGCATCGGCCTGATGTCCTCCGCCGGCCGCCTCGATACCTTTCTCGGCCTGGTCCTGCCGCACGGCCTCCTCGAACTGACCGCCGTCTTCGTGGCGGCGGGCACGGGCCTGCGCCTCGGCTGGACGGTCATCGACCCGGGGCCACGCACGCGCCGCGCGGCCCTGGCAGAGGAGGGCCGCGCGGCCCTGGGCATGGCCATCGGCCTCGCCCTGGTCCTCTTCGTCTCGGGCGCCATCGAGGGCTTCGTGACCCCGTCGGGCCTGCCGACCTGGGCCCGCATCGCCATCGGCATCGCCGCCGAAGCGGCCTTCCTCCTGTACGTCTACGTACTGGGCGGGAGAGCGGCCCGCGCAGGTGAGACCGGGGACCTGGACCAGGACGAACGCAGCGCGTCGGTCCCCCTCGCAGCGTGATGTGCATCCGGCCCTCCTGAACTGCTAGTCTCCTTCTCGCCCCGGAAAAGCCGTTGACACGGCAAGACCGGGGAGGTAGATTCGAACAGTTGCCTAGAACTGGACAAGTCCAGTGGCGGCAGTTAACATCTGCCTGCTTCTTGAATTTCATCGATACAAGAAGCCACCCCCGATCAATCGGAATCCGAAGCCGGTAAGTCCGGCCGGAAACTTCTGATAAAGTCGGAGTCGCCGGAAAGGGAAACGCGAAAAGCCGCAAGGCTGGAGCGGGAACCGGAAAGGCACCGAGGAAATCGGACACGAAAGAGTCTGATAGAGTCGGA